>CAWJLG010000008.1:0-471098 GCA_963843595.1 uncultured beta proteobacterium
CCGCTGCTCTACCAACTGAGCTAACGGCCCACGCGCAAAGGGCCGCGATTATAGCCGATCACCGGCACTCGCCTCAAACGACATCGTGTGAGCGCGCGCGGCGAATCGCCGCGCTTACGTCAATGCACGTCGCGAGTGAGGAAAGGCGGCAACGACGCGAACTCGATGCCCTCGTCCTGCAGCGACCTGGCTTCCTCGTGCGAGGCTTGCCCGCGGATCGGGCGCGCCGGGGCTTCGTCGTAGTGGATCTTGCGCGCTTCCTCGGGGAAGCGGCGGCCGACATTTTCGGTGTTGCGCACGACCTCGCGCAGCTTGCGGACGAGCTCCGGCGGCAGACCGGCCAGGGCATCGGTCGTCTCCGCCGCGGCGGGCGCTTCCTGCGGCGCGGCTTGCTTCACCGCCCGCTTCTTCGCGGCGCCGCGAACCTTCGCCGAGGGGACCCGCGCGACCTTCGCGTCGTCGCAGACCGGACAGCGGACGAGGTCGGTCTCGAGCTGACGATCGAAATCGCCCGTCGAGGCGAACCAACCCTCGAAACGGTGACCCTGCGTACACGCCAGTTCGAAAATGATCATGAATTCCAAACGTCCGGCCGCGCCGGCCCGTTGACGGACCCCGCGGTCAGGCCATCCGTTCCAGCCGCCAGGCCTGGTATTTCACGGCGGCCACGCTGCCGGCGATGATCGCCGCCAGCGCGAGAAAGGAGCCCAGGGCCAGCGTGGAGATGCCGGAAAGTCCCTGGCCGATCGTGCAGCCCAGCGCCGTCACCCCGCCGAACCCCATCAGAACGCCGCCGACGATGTGATTGGCGAGGTCCTCCGTCGACGCGAAGCCCTCCCAGCGGAACGTGCGCGTCGCGAGCGCCATTCCGCCGGCGCCGACGATCATCCCGAGCGCGGCGGCGATGCCGAACGACACCACGCGCGACTGGTCGGTCCAGAACAGCAGCAGCTCGAGCAGGTACGCCGCCGGCGCGACGAAGCTGAACGACTCCATCCGCCCGGAATTGGTCGCGACGAATTTCTCCTCGAGCGTGGCGGGGTCCTCGGCGACGTACCCCAGGTGGCCGGACACATACCAGCCGCCGACGACCACGGCGCCGATGACGAGACCGCCGAGGATCATCTCCCGCGACGCGCGGAAGTCGCGGCTGGCGAACACCCACGCGCCGAGCGCGGCGGCGACGACGAAAGGCAGCCACAGCTTCACGCCGCCGGGCAGACCGAGTGCGGCCGCGAGCGTGGGCAGGTCCGACGTTGCCGCGCCGAAACCGGTGACGTCGAAGCGCACCGGGTCGAGCCCGTTGGCGCGCACGACGGCGAACAGACCCTTCAGCGTCATGTAGGCCGACACGCCGAGGAAGAACAGCACGACCAGCGACTTCAGGTTGCCGCCGCCCACCCGGATCAGCGTCTTGCTGCCGCAGCCGGAGGCGAGCGTCATTCCGAACCCGAACAGAAATCCGCCGACGAGCGCGGACAACCATGCCACGCGCCCGCCCGTGTAGATCGATTTCGTGAGGTCGATGAGGCCCGCCGCCTGCAGCGCGCCGGCACCGGCGATCGCGACGGCGATGGCGAGGAACCACATCCGCAACCGGCGCCAGTCGCCGAAGTTCACGACATCGGCAACCGCTCCCATCGTGCAGAAGCTCACCCGTTGGGCGACGGCGCCGAACACGACGGCGAGCAGAAACGCGAGACCGGTGACGAGGGTGGATAGCTGGGCGGTGTCCTTCATTGGAAAATTATGGCACGCGCCGGACCCGGTCTCTTCTCCCGCGCGGGGTAATCCCGATGGGGCGGTGGATCGCCAACCCCGTTGTCCCCCTCCGGCCGTTTGCAGGTGCACGGGCGCGTCCCACCGGCCGCCCCTTCCCGACTTGGAGGCTGACATGGCGCCGACGGCGATGCGTACCACTACCGACCCTCAAGACAGTCAGTGCGTGCCACGTAAGCCAGCGCTCACATTCGCGCTTGGCGCTCTTGCCGCCGCCCTCGCCTTCGACCCCTTGCCCGCTGCCGCGATCGGTCGCCTCGCCAACGTCGACATCGTCACTCGGGCCGACCAGCGGGTGCAACCGGTGTACACCCGGAGCGGCCAGCACTGGGTCGTCGGCACGCCCGGCGAGGAGTACGCGGTCCGGGTCTGCAACCCCACCGCCGGCCGCGTGCTGGCGGTCACCAGCGTGGACGGCGTCAACGTCATCAGCGGCGAAACCGCGGCGCCCTCGCAGTCGGGTTACGTGCTCGATCCGTATGCGTGCCTCGACATCGAGGGGTGGCGCAAGAGCCTTTCGCACACGGCGGCGTTCTACTTCGCGGAGATCGCCGACAGCTACGCGGCGCGCACGGGTCGAGCCGACAACGTCGGCGTCATCGGCGTGGCGCTGTTCCGCGAACGCCCGCCGCCGACGACCTCCCGTCCTCAGCCGCGCGACAAGATCGCCGCCGAGGACCGCGACGATAGGCCTGCCGCAAGCGCCGCGCCCACACCGGCGCAAGCGCCGATCGAACCGAAGTCGCTGGGTGCGGACAGCGCCGGCAAACTCAACGAATCCGCGCGCGGTGGCAACGCGCCGGCGCAGCAACTCGGCACGGGTCACGGTCGCAACGAGACATCGTACGCGCAGACGGTGCATTTCGAGCGCGAGACGACGTATCCGGTGGAAACGGTCGCGATCCGTTACGACCGCCGCGAGAACCTCGTCGCGATGGGCATCCTGCCGCCGCCCCGCGTCGCGCGCTCGTCGCAACCGAATCCCTTCCCGGTGTGGCAACGCTTCGCGCCCGATCCGCCGAATCGCTGACCGCGGCACAAGCGCCCTCGGCGGTCGCGTACCTTCGACGCGGCGCGACGCCCACGGTGATGACCAAGGGCGCTCGCTGCGCAGCGCGTGGCGATTGCGCCGATGGCGAGTCGCTCGCATACTCGACGGCGATGTCCGCGCTCGCCCTCGACGGCGTCACCGGCGACGAACGCCTGATGCTTGCTTATGCCGCGGGCGATGCCGCCGCGTTCGACACGCTGTATGCGCGGCACAGGGGCGGTATCTACCGCTACCTCGTCCGCCACTGCGGCAACGCGGGAATTGCCGACGAGATGTTCCAGGACGTGTGGATGAACGTGATCCGCGTCCGCGCCACCTATGCGCCCAGCGCGAAATTCACTACCTGGCTCTACCGGATCGCGCACAACCGCCTTGTCGACCACTGGCGTGCAAACGGTCCGGTGGAGCTGGTCGCCACCGGCGTCGGCGATGACGACGATCCGCGCGATCCGCTCGCCTCGATTCCGGGTGCGCGCGGCGACGAGCCCGAAGTCCGCGTGGGCGCGAAGGAAATCGGCGCGCGCCTCGCCGCCGCGCTCGCCGCGCTGCCCGCCGCGCAGCGCGATGCGTTCCTGCTGCACCAAGAAGGCGGGCTCGGGCTCGCCGAAATCGCCGAGCTCACCGGCGCCGGTGTCGAGACGGTGAAAAGCCGCCTGCGCTACGCGCTTGCCAAGCTGCGCACGGAACTCGCGGACCTCCAATGACGATCCCGAATCACGACGACGACGCGATGCACGATCCACGCTTCGATGCGGCGTGGCGCGCGGCGTCGCGCGAGGAGCCGCCACCCTTCCTCGACGCGGCGATCCGCGCGGCGGCGCGAAACGCGGTCGGCGCCGGCCCGCAGCGCGAAGTGACGAGCGTGCCCGAGGCCACGCGCCCGGAACGCTGGTGGTGGCCGCTCGCCGCCGCCGCGACGATCGGCGCGATCGCCATCGGCATGCTGCAGCTCGTACCGCGGGAACACGACGGTACGGACGCCACAAAGGTCATCGTCTCGGACATGCCGTCGGAGGTCGCCGCGGGTAGGCGCGAGCGCAGGAGGCGTCGTGCGGCCGCGCGCCGAAGGACGATGCCGGCACGACGGCGCGCGGCGTCGTGCAGATGCCTGCGGCCACGCCCGAACCGCGCGGTGCATTGCCAACTCCCGCACCGCCGCCCGCCGCGTCCGCACCGGGAACGCGCCTTCCGCAGCCGTTCCCCGCGGAGTCCGCCAAACCCGACGCTCGCACGCCGCCGCCCGTTGCGATGGCCGCTCCTGGCTCGGTCGATGCGACCCGGCGCGACGCGCCCGCGGCGGCCGACGTGGTCGCGCCACCGGAACCGGCGGCCGAGCAGACGAAGCGCGCAGCGGTGGCCGCCGGCAGCATCACGCCGCCGCCACTCGCCGCTGCGTCGCAGGAGAACCGTGCTGCCGAGACCGCGCGCCAAGTCGACTCGGCCTTCGGCGCGCGCGCTGGCGGTGCCCCCGCACCGGTTGCCGTGGCGCCGCAGGCAGCGACCGGACGTACGTCCGTCACCGGTACTGAAGGGGCGCAGCGTCACACCGATCCTGCCGTCGAGGCGAAGGCAAGCGAGCGAGCGCCGCTTTCGGTCGGCGAATGGGTCGCGCTTATTCGCAAGCTGGTCGCCGACGGCCGTCGGGACGACGTTGCGCTGGAACTGAAGGCTTTCCGTCTCACGTACCCGGACGCGGAGACGCTGCTCCCGCCGGAGTTGCGCAACTGGCCAACCGCTGCGCGCTGAGCACCTGCATCACGGCGTCGACTCAGCGGGCGCGCGATTTCGCACGACGCCTCGCCGTGGCGTTGTGCAGGGCCTTGCGCGAAGTTTCGAGCTCCTCGCGCAGCCACTGCCGGAGCGCGGCGAGCGGCGGCCAGTCGCGCAGGCTCGGCGGGTACACGAGGTGATAGGGCTGCGCGTGCTCGTAGGTGATCGCCAGCGGCGAGAGCTTGACGAGCCGGCCATCGCCCAGCGCATCGGCCGCCAGAAGCTCCCGCGCGATGGCGAGGCCGAGATTCTGTTCGACCGCCTGCAGCATCAGCCCCGCGTCGTTGAATACGGCGACGGGGATCACGTTCACCCGCAGGCCTGCCGCCGCGAACCAGCGCTCCCACAAGTCCTTGTCGCCGAGGAGTGGCTCACGCGCGAGCGCCTCCGGCTGCGCGCCGGCGAGCCGCCGTGCCGCGGACGGCGAGCCCACGACGATCATCGGCAGCGGCGTGTCGAAAACGCGTTCCGACTCGAGTCCGGGCCACGGCCCGCGACCCTGGCGCACCGCGGCGTGGAAGCCCTCGCGCTGCAGATCGACGACCTGCTGCGAGGCGTCGATCTCCAGCGCGATATCCGGATGCCGTTCCCGCCAGCGGCCCATGCGCGGCAGCAGCCACCGCTGCGCGAACGACGGCAGCACGGTCACGCGCAGCCGCTGCTCGGCGCCGCTGCCCGCCGCGGCCGCCGCCTGCACACCGTCGTCGAGTTGCGCGAGTGCGCTGCGCACGCTGCGCAGCAGCGCCTCGCCGGCGGGATTGAGCACGACGCGACGCCCGCGGCGCTCGAACAGCGCGAAGCCGAGTTGCTCCTCGAGGCCGCGAATCTGCTGGCTGACCGCGCTGTGCGTCAGATGCAGCACCTCCGCTGCAGCACGCAGGTTCTGCAACTCGGCGACCGCACGAAACGCGGGGAGCGTATTGAGCGGAAGGTGCGCCATGCTGGAAAGAATAGCTGCCCAGGATGGAAAGAACAAATCGATTCCCAAGCAAATGCTGGGCGAATAGGCTTACCAAGGTCCGCAATTGCCCGGGAGCCCGCCATGAACGCCTCACTGTCGCCGACGATCCTGTTCCTGCTCCGCCCCGCCGCCGCGCTGGCCGAATCCCTGTCCGCCGCCCGCGACGCGCTGCGCGGACATTCGCATGGGCGCACGCTGGCCGGCCAGGACGTCCGCACGCTCGACACCCTTGCCGGCCTGAACGAGCACATGCTGAAGGACATCGGCGCACCCGACGCGATGATCGCGCGCGCCGTGGCGCGCAGACAGGCCTCGCTCGGACATCAGGTCGACTGGCCGTCGTATTCGCGGTTCGACTGAACGGCGCCGGCGCGGCGCGCGCTCACAGCGAGCGCAGGAGCTTGCGCACGGGGGCGGGCAGCGCTGCCGCGAGCGCGTCGTCGCGGGTCAGCCAGACCACTCCCGGCGCCTCGGCGCAGCGCGGCCACGCGCGCGCAGCGATCCGCTGCGGATGCAGCGTCAGCCGGAAATGCGTGAAGGCATGTTCGATCGGCGGCAGCGCCGAGCGCAGCTCGACCTGCGCGCCGAAGCGCGCACGACAATGCGCGGCAATGTCCGTGTCGACATCGAGCTCGGGCAGACTCCACAGCCCCGCCCAGATGCCGGCGCCGGGCCGCTTCTCGAACAGGATCGCGCCGGCGCGCTCGATGACGAGCAGGCGCAGCGCGCGTTGTGGCAGGAGCTTCTTCGGGCGCGGCGACGGCAGTTCCGTGATGCGCTCCTCGCACCGCGCGACGCAATCGTCGGCAACCGGGCAGTCGCCGCAGCGCGGCTTCGTTCGCGTGCACACGGCAGCGCCGAGATCCATCAGCGCCTGCGTGTAGGTCTCGATGCGGGTCGTGCCGCCGGGCGGCGGCAGCAGCGCCTCGGCCGCGGCCCACAGCTTCGCCTCGACCTTCGGTGCACCGGGAAACCCGGCGATCCCGCGATGTCGCGCGAGCACGCGCTTCACGTTGCCGTCGAGGATCGCGCCGTGTGCGCCGTACGCGAACGCCGCGATCGCCGCCGCGGTCGAGCGGCCGATCCCGGGCAGCGCCGCGATGGCGTCGGGATCGCGCGGAAACTCGCCGCCATGGGCGGCGACGACCGCCTTCGCGGCCGCGTGCAGGTGATGGGCGCGCCGGTAATAGCCGAGGCCGCTCCACTGTTCCAGCACGCGGTCTTCCGGCGCGGCGGCGAGTGTGCGGACGTCCGGAAAGCGCGCGAGGAAGCGCTCGTAATACGGGATCACGGTCCCGACCTGCGTCTGCTGCAGCATGATTTCGGACAACCAGATCCGATACGGGTCGCGCGTGCCCTGCCATGGCAGGTCGTGGCGACCGTGCGTCCGCTGCCACGCGACCAGGCGCGCGGAAAACGGGGGCCGGCGACGGATTTCGGGGACCAGGGATCGTCGGCGAATCGGCGCGGAAACCGTGGTCCGTCCCCGGGGCTGGATGTCGCGCTAGCGGATCGCGAGCCGCTGCCGCGCCTTGGCAGCGGCGTCCGACTGCGGGTACTTCGCGATCAGCTCCTCGAGCGTGCGCCGGGAGGCGGCGCCGTCACCCATTTCGAACTGGCTGGTCGCGATGTTGAGCAGCGCGTCGGGAACCTTCGCGCTGTCGGGGTAGGCCGCGAGCAGTTGCCGCTGCGATGCGATCGCGCCGCGAAAATCCTTCTGCGCGAACTGTGCGTTGCCGATCCAGTACTGCGCCGACGGCGCGAGCGGGCTTTTCGGATAGGTCTTCACGAAACTGCCGAAACTGCCGATCGCGGCGGCGTAGCTGCCGCTCTTGAACTGTTCGAGCGCGGCGTCGTAGGCGCGCTGCTCGCCCGCGGCAGGCGCGCCGGCCGACGCCGGAGAGGGCGGGACGCCGCTCGCCGCGGCGCCCGCATTGACGTCCGGGGCCGGCGCGGCGGCGGGCGGACCGGACTCGAGCTTGCGCAGCCGGGAATCGAGATCGACGTAAAGGTCGCGCTGACGCTTGCCCGACTGCTCGATCTCGTAGGTCAGCACCTCGATCTGGCCGCGCAGCTTCGCGACGTCGGCCTTCATCAGCTCGACCGTATTGAAGAGCTCGACCAGACCCTGATTCTTGAGCTGCAGCTCGAGCGCCGCGACGCGATTCTCGAGCTGCTTCTGCACCTCCGCCAGCCGCTGGTTCGTCTGGTCGATGCGCTTGCGCGCCTCGTCGTCGTCGAACACGCCGGCACGGGCCGGCGCGGCGACCGCGCAGACCATGAAGGCACCGACGACGGCGCCACGGACAACGGCCCGGGCCGCCGCGCCCGCGCGCGGATGCGCCCTTCGGGCCTGGGCTTCGCCCCGCTCGCTCATTCGCCGGCGTAAACGATGTCGTCGCGGCGATTCTCGGCCCACGAAGCCTCGTCGTGGCCTTCGCGATGCGGCTTCTCCTTGCCGAAGCTCACCGTTTCGATCTGCGACTCGCTGGCACCGAGCAGCACCATCAGCTTCTTGAGCGCGTCGGCGCGCTTCTGGCCGAGCGCGATGTTGTACTCGCGCGTGCCACGCTCGTCGGTGTTGCCCTGGATCGTGATTCGCGCGTTGCGGTTCGCCTGCAGGTACTTCGCGTGCGACTCGACCAGCGCGCGATACTCATCCTTGACGACGAACTGGTCGTAGTCGAAGTAGACGCTGCGCTTGGACAGCGGACTCGCCGGATCCGTGAGCGGACTGCGCGCGGCGGCCGCGCCGGTGGCGCTCCCCGTCACGCCCGCACCCGTCGTACCGGTGGTCGTCGCGCCCGTGGTCCCCGCGCCGGCGGCGGCGGCTGCCCGATCCTCGACCGGGGCCGCATCCTGTGTGGGCGTGGACGAACAGCCGGCGAGTGCGGCAACGACGAACGCTGCAAAGAGCAACTTGCGCATGGTGAATCTCCTCAAAGGTTGGGTCAGCGCAGGAGCGGACCCCAGGCCGGCTCGCGGACATCAGCGGCGGGCGAGACGAGCCGCTGCTTCACGCGGCCGTCGGCGGATACCGCGGCCAGAATACCACGCCCCCCCTGCTGCGCCGCATAGATGACGAGCTTCGAATTCGGCGCGACGCTCGGACTCTCGTCGAGCGGGCCGGACGTCAGCATCTGCACCTGTCGCGTCGCGTAATCCTGTATCCCCAGCATGAAGCGGCCCCCGTCGCGGCGCACGAAGACGAAGCCCTTCCCGTCGGGCGTGGCGCGCGGGGACACGTTGTAATTGCCGTCGAACGTGAGCCGCTCGACGACGTTGGTCGCGAGATTGAGCCGGTACACCTGCGGCGACCCGCCGCGATCCGACGCGAACAGGACCGATTGGCCGTCGGGGGCGAAGCTCGCCTCGGTGTCGATGCCCGGCGACGACAGCAGACGCTGCACGCCCGAGCCGTCGGCGTTGATGAGGTAGAGCTGCGACCCGCCGTCCTTGGTCAGCGTGACGATCAGCTTGCGCCCGTCGGGCGACCAGGCGGGGGCACTGTTGCTGCCGCGGAAATTGGCGACGACCTGGCGCCGGCCGGTGGCCAGCGACTGGATGTAGATGACCGGCTTCTTGTTCTCGAGCGAGACGTAGGCGACGCGCGTGCCGTCGGGCGACCACGCCGGCGAGAGCAGCGGCTCGTTCGAGCCGACGATCGACTGCGGGCCGTTGCCGTCGGCGTCGGCGACGATGAGCTCGAAGCGGTTGCCCTGCTTGGTGATGTAGGCGATGCGCGTCGAGAACACGCCGGCGTCGCCGGTCAGCCTTTCATAGATCACGTCGGCGATCTTGTGGGCCGTGGCGCGGAACTGGGCCGGCGGCACCGTGTAGGTCATCGCCGCGAGTTGCACCTGCTTGACGGCGTCGACGAGTCCGAAACGGACCTCGACCCGGCCGTCGGGGAGTGGCCGCATCGACCCGACGACGACGGCGTCGGCACCCCGAGCGCGGAAGTCGCCCGTGCGCACGTCCTCGGGACGACCCGGGCGCGGCACGATCCCGGTGTCGTCGACAAGCTTGAACAGGCCGCTGCGCTGCAGGTCGGCGCCGACGATGCCGGAGATGCCCAGCGGAAAGCTGCTCTCGCCCTCGAACGGTACGATGGCGATCGGGATCGTCGTCCCCGCTCCACCGACGATCTCGATGGTCAGCTGGGCGCGGGCGGGAGCGGCGGCAAGAATCGCCAGCGCGAGAACGGGAAGGAGGAAGCGAAGGCTGCGAAGGAGGTGCTGCAACGGAGGACTCGAGAAGTTCGTGTGTCGTCGATTCGCGTTCGATGTTTCTTGGGCCGCGGCGATCCACGCCGGCGCGACACCTGTCAATTATAACGAACGCCCCCTGCGCTCCGGGTCAAATCACGTCCGCGGCGATGCGCGCCCGACGCCCGACCGAAGCCAAAGACGAATTTCGCCCGCGGCGTGGCGTACCCATCGCCCCGCGAAAATCGCCTCCGATTCCGTCGTCAATGCGCGGCGATCGTCGAGGGCAACCCCAGCGCCTCGCGCAGCCGATCTGCCGTGCGCCGGGCATCATCGCGCGCCGCGTAGGGTCCGACGAACACGCGGAACAAGCCATTCACCTGCCGGATCTTCGCTTCGACCCCGAGTGGCGCGAGTTGGTTCGCGAGGTGCGCAACAAAATTCGCGGCGTTCGCGTAGCTCGCGAACGCGCCCAGCTGCACGGCGAATCCGCCGTCCGCGCCCGCGACCGGCATCGGTGTTCCCGTCTCTGTCGCCGGAACGCCGGGCGGCGGACGGGCCGTCGGCGCCGCGGTCACCGGCGGCAACGGCGAGGCTGCGACCCGTGTCGCCTCGGGGGGCAGGATCGCCTCGACCTCGACCTCGCCGCTGCCCTTCTGGGCGATGCCGATCCGATGCGCAGCCGCGTACGAGAGGTCGATCAAGCGGTCATGCAGGAACGGGCCGCGGTCGTTGACCCGCACCACCACGCTGCTGCCCGTCGCCGTGTTGGTCACCCGCGCGTACGACGGCAGGGGCAGCGTCGGGTGCGCCGCGGTCATCGCGTACATGTCGTAGGTCTCGCCGTTCGACGTCTTCTCGCCATGGAATTTCCGGCCGTACCACGACGCGATGCCGCGCTCGCGATACGGGCGCAGCGACGTCGCCGGGACGTATTCGCGGCCGAATACCGTATAGGGCCGGTTGGCGAACCGGTGCAGCGGCTCGACGCGCGGAACCGCGTCGGGGATCGCGTCCAGGTTGGACGGAATATCCTGTCCGGGACCGTCGTCCTTGTAGTACTTGGCGGACGGGGCCGCCGCGGGGGGAACCGCGGGGGGCGCCGGTGTCGGCGGCGCCTTCGTCGGCGCCGTCCCGCAGGCCGCGACAACGAGGGTGGCGGCAAGTGCGAGCGGCAGCGAGCGAGGGGCGAGAGGCATGAAAAACGGAAGGGCAGCCGGAAGTCGCGGTATTATCAACCATCGCGGAGCCTGCGCTTCGCCCCATTTCCCCCGACCCCGGTGACCCCTTGGCCAAGACCAACTTCAGCTTCCAGAAGCGGCAGAAAGAGCTCGAGAAAAAGCGCAAGCAGGAAGAAAAGCGCCTGAAGAAGCTCGAGCGGAAAGACAACACCGCCACTGCTGGCGCCGACGGCGAAACGCCCCCGACGCCGCCCGAGCAACCGACGCCCTGATACGCCGCAGGGCCGCCGCGCTCCTGGCCACGCGCGGGCTGCACGTGGCCGCGCATCGCGGACGGTCGGGCGCGTCGCGCGCCGGGAACTGGCCGCCGTCGCCGCCCAGGGCTTCACTCCGCCGGCCCATGATCCACGCCCCACCTCGGGACAGATACCCACCCGGCGACTTGGCGCAGCGAGCTCATCCGGCCATCGCGCCGCTAGGCTCAAGTAACCGGGCACACGACGCTCCGACGCTGAACCCTCCCGCCGGCGGGCTATGCGTCCTGGTGGCGGCCGGCTGTTTTTCGTCGTTGACCCAACGCGGACGAACCGTCGATGATCTCAGCACGCGAAGCACTGGAACGCCTGCGCGAAGGCAACCGCCGCTTCGTCGCGGACGTTCGGAGCCGCGGCGCACTCACGAGCCAGACGCGCCGCAGCGAGTTGACGGCCGGCCAGGAGCCGTTCGCCGCCATTCTCGGATGTTCCGACTCCCGAGTACCGGTGGAGATCGTCTTCGACCAGGGTCTGGGCGACCTGTTCGTCATCCGCGTTGCCGGAAACATCGTCGCTCCCTCGCAAATCGGCAGCGTCGAGTTTGCGGCGGAGCGGTTCGGCACACGGCTCGTGGTGGTTCTGGGCCACTCTCGGTGCGGCGCCATTCTGGCGACGCTGGACGAACTTCAGCGGCCCGCGAAAAGCCAGTCGCGGATGCTGCAATCGATCGTTGACCGGGTTCGCCCCTCCGTGGAAGGGCTGCTGGCAACCGAACTCCGGCACGATCCGGAGGCTCTGGTGCAAAGCGCCGTTCGCGCCAACATCCGGGCCTCGGCAAGCCATCTGCGACACGGATCGGAAGTGATCGAGCAGCTCATCCAGCGTGACGGGCTGCTCGTGTTGGGTGCCGAGTACTCGCTCGAGACCGGGGCCGTCGATTTCTTCGATGGCGTGCCCGAGGCCGGAGGCTTCTCCCACGATTTGGGGGGCTGACCGGGGGCTCGACCGGACACCCCCCGCAAACGGGTCTCCGCCTTATATTATTGGGAGGAATGTTCGATGCCGCGACCGCTGGGAGTTCTGCTGATCGCCGCCACCTCGATGCTGTGCGGCGTGCTCGCCTGGTTCTGCCTCGTGTGGCTGGTCTCGGCCGCCGCGAACCGGACCGGGGCCCGCGTGCTCGAAGTGGCGATGTTTGTCGTCTCCCCGCACGTGGCGGGCTGGCTTGTCGCGTTTGCGTTCGGCGCTGTCGCGTTCGTTCTGGGTATCGCGCTCGCCCGACGGCGCGGGCTCGCGTGGCTCGGCTTCGCCGCCGTCCCGGCAATGTCGACGGACTCCGGACGGCCGGGCCCGGGCCCGGCCTCTGGGGTCGATTAGCCTGCAGCGCAGGGGGATCTCCGGCGACCTGCTTCCGAAGCCGGCTTGGGCTCACTACGGAGGAGGAGGACGAATGAATGTTCGCAGAAGTTCCCCGTGGGTGGCGGCTGCCTTCTGCATGGGAGTCGCCACGACCTTGCCTGCACGGGCTGCGCCCTGCGATACCCCGGCGCATCGGGCCTTCGACTTCTGGCTTGGCGAGTGGCAGGTTCGCACGCCGGAGGGAAAGGTGGCGGGGGTCAACCGAATCGAACGCGAGTACGACGGTTGCGTCCTTCATGAGCGATACACCACCAGCCGTGGCTACAGCGGCGAAAGCCTCAACATCTACGACGCCTCGCGCAAAGTCTGGCACCAGACCTGGGTCGACACCTCGGGTACGCTGCTCGTGCTCGAAGGCGGTATCCGCGACGGAAAGATGGTGCTCGAGGGGCAGACCACGGGAGACGATGCGCAGGTCACGAGGCACCGAATATCATGGACACCCAACGCGGACGGAAGCGTTCGCCAGTTCTGGGAATCGACGGATGCCAAGGGCCAATGGACCACCGCCTTCGACGGCATGTACACGCGCAAGTGAGCTCCGGCGGAGAGCCTCCGGCCTTCCACCGGGGCCCCAACGGCGTTTCGGTACCCTAGGGAAACGCCATGCCTCGAACCGGCCGCATCGGATGCCGCCATGTCCGCATACTCCGTAACCGTCTCGTGGCAACGCGGCGATCAACCGTTCACCGACCACCGATACAGCCGAGCCCACACGTGGGTCTTCGATGGCGGCGTCGAGGTTCCGGCATCGTCGTCTCCGCATGTGGTCCCGCTGCCTTGTTCGCGGGCCGACGCCGTGGATCCCGAAGAAGCCTTTGTCGCGTCGCTGTCGAGCTGTCACATGCTGTGGTTCCTCTCGATTGCGGCAAAGCGCCGGTTCTGCGTCGACAGCTACACGGACGAAGCGTCGGGCGTCATGGGCAGAAACGCTTCCGGCAAACTCGCCATGATTCGCGTCACGCTGCGGCCGCGTGCCGCGTTCGTCGGAGACCGACGACCGACGAACGCGGAAATCGAGTCGATGCACCACGAGGCGCATTCCGAGTGCTTCATCGCCAACTCGGTCACCACGGAGGTCAGCTGCGAGCCCTTCCTTGCGGCCTGACCCGGCGTCGAGCGCGCCCCCTTCGCCTGGGCCGACAGGCCGCACCCACCGATCGGAGATCCCGATGAACGAAGAAACCTTCAACCTCAGCATTCGCAAATTCCTGAAGATGGTCGGCGTCAACTCCCAGCGCGAGATCGAGCGGGCCGTGGCGAAGGCCATCGTCGACGGGCTCATTGCGGGGACCGAATCCTTTCCGGCATTGGTGACGCTGGAAGTCGCGGGACTGAAGCTGAAGGTCGAATTCGACGGAGAAATCCGCCTGCAGTGAGCCGGTCGAATCATGTCCCTTTCCGATTCCGATCCGCGCGTGTTCTTTGCCGCTGAACGCACCCTGCTCGCCTGGCTTCGAACCGGGCTTACGATCATTGCGCTGGGTTTCGTCGTCTCACGCTTCGGGTTGTTCCTTCAGTTGCTTGCCTTGCAGTCTCCCGCCTCCGCATCGGCAGCCCGTTCGTCGTGGTCGGCCGCTCTGGGCGTCGCGTTCGTCATCGCCGGTTCGTTGGCCATTGTCGTGGCGGCGGTTCAGCACCGGCGCTTTGTCGCCGCGCTGCCGCAACGCGACTTGCCGGTGGCCTACTCCAGGGCCTTTGCGCTCGTGCTGGCGTTTCTCGTCGGGGCACTCGGTCTCGTTCTTGCCTGGTACCTTGTCGCCACACAGCCGTAATGTCGCGAGCGGCGTTCACCGTTCTCGCCGATCGGCGGAATTGCCCGCGCTGCGAACCATGCTGCACATTCGTTCATTCGCGGTTTCGTCGACGCATTGGTCATGTACAAACCGCTTGAAACCTGACGCCTACGAAGCGTGGTACGGCTCGCCGCGAGGGCGCTGGATCGGGGCCGTCGAGTACCGCCTCCTCGAATCGCTGCTCCGCCCGGAAGCCGGCGCGTCTTTGCTGGACGTCGGGTGCGGGACCGGTCATTTCACGCGCCGGTTTGCCGGCAATACGCGAGGTACGGTCATCGGCGTCGACCCGGACGAGGACGCGCTGGCCTATGCCCGCACGCATGCAACCGCTGGAGAGCGGTATGTCGCCGCTCGTGCAGAGGCGCTCCCGTTTCCCGATCGCAGCTTCGACTTCGCCGTTTCAGTGACCGCCCTTTGCTTCGTCGGTCGACAGGACCAGGCGTTGAGCGAGCTGATACGCGTCACGCGCAAACGCTTCGCCCTTGGCCTGCTGAATCGCCACAGCCTGCTGCACCTGACGAAGGGACGAAGCGGCAAAAGCGGCGGCTACCGGGGCGCGCACTGGCATACGAAGGCAGAGGTCCGGACGCTTCTGGCTTCCCTTCCGGTGGCGGACGTAACGCTGCGGTCAGCGGTCGTTCTGCCGCAGGGCGGCGCGCTCGCGAGCGCGGTGGAGCGGTGCTGGCCTCGGGCGATCCTCTTCGGTGGATTCCTCGCCGTGAGCGGCGACCTGCAAGGCAGCCCGCAACGGCCGGCTCCTGCCGGCCCGCTCGGTCCCGGCAAGGGAACCTCAGGGTGCCGGGCGTGAGACCGCCGGCTCGCCCTCTTCGCTACGACTGACCCATGCTCCGCCGGTACCTGGCACGTCGCCTGGCCGGCATCGTCGGCATCGACGCCGGCGGTCGGGGAAGAGCCCTACGCGCCCTATGCCGAGCCCGCGACCAACCAGATCTATCACCTGCTCTTCTGCGACGAGCCCTGGCGATTCAGGCCGGCCGACGGACAGGCGGCCGCCGCGTGGCAGACGTTGCTCTTCGGCGAGCGACCGGCGCCGGACGCGGTCCGCGCGCTCGCCGACGACACGGCGGCCGAAGCGCGCACGCGGGCCCTCGCGTACGCCTGGCTTCGTGCCAACGGGCAGTCGGTGCCGAAGCGACAACTCCTCGGCGTGGTGATCGAGGTCGCGCTGGACGTCGGTCTCGACGTGCTCGCCGCATTCGCGGACGGTGGCGTTCGTTTCATCCATCACACGGGCAGACTCGCCTTCGTCGAGGGGGGGCTGCCCGACACGGGGCCGATCGTCGAACGGCTTTTCGCGGCGTCCCGCGACGTGATCGCCCGCATCGGCCCGTGGGACGGGCGACGTCCTCCGCCACCGGCGCAGGGCAACATCCGACTCACCTTCATCGTGTCCGATGGCCTGTACTTCGGCGAGGGGCCGACGGCGACCATGCAGCAGGACGCCCTGGCGGCGCCCGTCGTTCAGCATGCGACCGCGTTGCTGCAACGCGTGGTCGCCGTGACCAAGGGGTGACCATGCCCGTCTCTCGGCGGCCGACAGGGCGGCTCGGGCGCGCCCGCGCGCCCGGAGCGTTGAACTCCGCCGGCGGGCACCGCAGAATGCCTGCCTGCGTACGTCCCGGGGCCGGGTCGACGCGTGCCGGGAGTTCTCCATGACCTCGTCTTCTGTACCGACACTGCGCATCGGCATCCTGGGCGCCGCGAGGATCGCGCGCCAGTTCGCGGCGGCCGTGAGCCCTTCACGCAAGCTCCGTTTGCAGGCCGTGGCAAGCCGCGACATTGCGCGGGCGCAGACCTTCGCCCGCGAGACGGGAGTCCCGCAGGTGCATGCGACGTACGAGGCGCTCCTCGCGGATCCGGCGATCGACGCGGTCTACAACCCGCTGCCCAACAACCTCCACGCCGAGTGGTCGATCCGCGCCGTCGAGGCGGGCAAGCACGTGCTTTGCGAAAAGCCGCTGGCGGCATCGGCCACCGAGGCGCGCGCGATGTTCGACGCCGCCCGCCGGAACGGCGTCCATCTCGTCGAGGCGTACCCGTACCGGGCGCAGCCGCAGACGCTGAAGCTGCGCGAGCTGCTCGCTGCGGGCGCGATCGGCCGCGTGCAGGTCGTGCAGGCGTTCTTCGGATTTCTGCTCAGCGATCCCGCGAACATACGGCTGAACCCGGCGCTCGCCGGCGGCGCGCTGATGGATGCCGGGAGCTATCCGGTGAGCCTCGTGCGCACCGTCGCCGGCGAACGCCCCGCGCGCGTGCACGCCGTCGCCCGCTGGGGTGAGAGCGGCGTCGACCGCTCGATGGTGGCGTCGATCGAGTTCGCGAGCGGTTTGCTGGCGCAGGTCGCGTGCAGCTTCGCCACTTCCCGCCATCGGGCGGCCTTCATCGGCGGGGACACGGGTTCGATCGAAACGACCTACCTCAACGACACGTCGGCCGCGCAGCCGCCGCTGCTTCAGCTGAGCCGGCAGGCGGGAAAGGAGACGATGCGCGAAACGATCGAGGCACCGCCGGCCAACGGCTTTCTCGCGGAAGCCGAATCCTTCGCCGACCTCGTCGCGCACGGTTGGGACCGCTGGACGGGCGCCACGCCGGAGGAGTCGATCGACATCGCGCTCACGCTGGACGCGATCGCCGCGAGCGCGCGCCAGGGTGTCGCCGTCGATGTTGCCCCTTAGCGTCGCATAGGCCGGCGCCCGAGGATCCCGAGCGATGCCCGAACGTCGCGCCGCACGAACAGCCTCGGATCGCGGCCCCCGATTCGCGGGCGCCGGCCTTCGACGACGATGGAGGCACATCGGCCTGACCGCAGCGACGATCGTGCTGCTCGCGTCGCCGCCGATCGCAAGGGCCGACGCAGCAGCGGACCTCTGGGCAGCGCTGAAGAGCGGCGGTCACGTCGCGCTGGTGCGCCACGCGCTGGCCCCGGGCACGAGCGACCCCGCCGGATTCCGGGTCGACGATTGCACCACGCAGCGCAACCTGTCGGCGGAAGGACGCGAGCAGGCCCGCGCTTTGGGCGCGCGGTTTCGCGCCAACGGCGTCACGCGCGTGGCGATCTATTCCAGCCAATGGTGCCGCTGCCTGGAAACGGCGCGGCTGCTCGATCTGGGACCGGTGACGCCGTTCGCGGGATTGAATTCGTTCTTCGCCGACCGAAGCCGGCACGCGCCACAGTCCGCCGAGGTGCGCGCACTGATCCGCGCCCGGGCCGGGGGGCCGTCGCTGGTACTCGTCACCCACCAGCTGAACATCAACGCCCTGACCGGCGTGTTTCCGGGCTCGGGCGAGATCGTCGTGTTGCGGCCCGTGGGCGACGACCTGCAGGTGGTCGGCCGCATCCCCTGATTCGCGCCTTCAGGCGACGGCGGCCTGCGCGATCAGGCGATCGATGTCGTCGGCAGCGTAGCCGACGGAGCCCAGCAACTCACGCGTGTGCTCGCCCATCCGAGGCGGGTGCAGACGCACGCCGAGCCGTTGCCCTTCCATCGTGATCGGGAACAGCGTGGTCTTCACCGTCTGCCCCGCCTTCTCGCCGTCGGGCAGGCGAACGTCGGCGAGGCCGCCGGTGGCCGCGAGGTGGGGATCGTCGTAGAGGTCTTCCGGCCTGCGGATCGGCGCGAAGGGCAGCCCCACCCTCTCGAACAGCGCGGCCAAGTCGTCGGCGGACCGGTCGGCGAGGCGCTCGCGCAGCGTGGCCAGCAGCGTCGGGCGGACCTTCACGCGCAGGTTGTTGGTGGCGAGCGCCGGGTCGGCCTTGAGATCGGCGAAGCCCAGCGCATCGCAGAATGTCAGCCACTGCGCGTCGCTGACGGCGGCGAGGAAGATCTGCTCGCCGTCCTTGACCGTGAACACGTCGTAGACGGCCCACGGATTGTCGCGCGCCGGCATCGGGGCGGGATGCTTGCCGGTCATCGCGAACTGCAGCATGTGCTGGCCCATCAGGAACACGTTGTTCTCGAACAGTGCCGACTGCACCTCCATGCCCTTGCCGGTGATTCCGCGCTGGATGAGGGCCCCCAACGCGCCGATCGCGCCGAAGAGCCCGCCCATGATGTCGTTGACGCTGGTGCCGGCGCGCAGCGGGTCGCCGGGGCGGCCGGTCATGTACGCGAGGCCGCCCATCATCTGCACCACTTCGTCGAGCGCCGTCCGGTGGTCGTAGGGGCCGGGCAGGAAGCCTTTGTGGCTCACGTAGATGAGCCGCGGATTCGCCTTCGCCAGCGCGGCGTAGTCGAGCCCGTACTTGCCCATCGTGCCGGGCTTGAAGTTCTCCAGCACGACGTCCGCGCTCGCGGCGAGCCTGCGCGCCACGTCGACGCCGGCCGGATGATGGAGATCGATCGCGACGCTCTTCTTGTTGCGGTTGAACATCGGGAAGAAACCGGCCCCGGCGCCGAGCAGCCGGCGCGTGCGATCGCCGTCGATGGGCTCGACCTTGATGACCTCGGCGCCCATGTCGGCGAGCACCATACCGCAGGTCGGGCCCATCACCATGTGCGTGAATTCGACGACGCGCAGACCCGCGAGCGGCTGCGGCGGGGCGGTCGCGGCCGGCGCGTTCATGTTCACGATCCGGGCTCGCGGATCAGGCGGCCGCGGGCCGCAACGTCTTGGGGAGGCCAGCACGCCACAGCGAGCCGTGCAGGGTTTCGCCCGCGAGCCATGGTTCGACCTTTGCCCGCAGCGCAATGAGCCGGTCGAAATCCTGTCCGGTCGTCACCCCCATGCTGGCGAAGAGGTAGACCAGATCCTCGGTGGCGACGTTGCCGCTCGCGCCCGGCGCATGCGGACAACCCCCGATCCCGGCGAGGCAGGCGTCGAAGCGCGCAATGCCCGCCTGCCACGCGGCGACCACGTTGGCCATGCCGAGCCCGCGGGTGTCGTGGAAGTGCCCGCAGGTCAGACGATCGCCGGCGACGGCGAGCGCGCGGTCGACGAGATTGCGCACCATCACCGGATCGGCGTAGCCCACGGTATCGGCAAGACCCACCCGGTCCGCGCCGGCGTCGAGCGCTGCCTGGACGAGGCGCAGCACCTCGGCCGGCTCTACGCGACCCTGGATCGTGCAACCGAACGCGGTGCTGATTCCCACCTCGATCAGACACTTCGAGCCCGCGGCGTCGCGTGCGGCAACGATGTGGGCGATTTCCTGCACGACGTCGTCAGGCGCCTTGCGCAGGTTGGCCAGGCTGTGGGCGTGGCTTGCCGACAGCGGCAGCAGCATGAGGTCCGCACGACTCTCGAGCGCGCGTTCCGCGCCCTTGAGGTTGGGCACCAGCACCGACACGAAGAGCCCCGGCAGTGTCTTTGCGAACGCGACGAGCTCGCCCGTGTCAGCCAGCTGGGGCAGGAGGCGCGGCGGGACGAACGAGCCCACCTCGATCTCGCGCTGGCCTGCAGCGTGCGCCGCGCGGATCCACTCGATCTTCTGCGCCGTCGGCAGCACGCGCGCGATGCTCTGCAGGCCGTCGCGCAGGCCGACTTCGCGCACGACAACGGGGTCGGGCAGGGTATTCATGGCGGGTCGCCCACTTTAGGCATTCCGTCGTGGATTCTCAACGGTAATTTGGAAGCCCCGACGTTCCCGACGGGAATGGCACAACTCGCCTCGCGGCTGCCCAGCAGTGCCGACCGCCCGCCCCACGTGGATCGGATGGCCCGACGCCGCCTCCGCGCAGGGGCGACGCCTGCGCTCCGGGGATGGACGTCGTTGTGTTTCGTTCCCGCTCAACTTATTCTGACTCCCGCACGCGGGCCGTGCCCCGGTGACTGCACTGTGCCGGCACCTTGGGCCGCGTCCCGCTGGTCCGCCGCATCCGGCACCGCGCGGCACACACGGCGTGAGGCGCCGACACGGAGTTCCGACATGGTCGAAGCATCCTGGATATTGTTCATCATCGCTTCGCTCGTGCTCATCGCGACGCCGGGCCAGGACATGATTCTCGTCATGTCGCGCTCGGTGGCGCAGGGCGCGGCGGCGGGCGTCGTGACCGCGGCCGGGGTGAGCGCCGGCCTGGTCGGCCACACGGTGCTCGCGACGCTCGGACTGGGTGCCATCCTGCGCGCTTCGGAGTGGCTGTTCGTCGCAATGAAGCTCGTCGGCGCGGCCTACCTGCTGTATCTCGGCGTGGGTCTGTTGCGCACGAAGCACGCGGATCTCGTGTTCGGGGCGCAGGCGCCGCGTCCGCTTCCGAAGCTGTTTCGGGACGGCGCGCTGTCCAATCTGTCCAATCCCAAGGTGGCGATCTTCTATTTCGCGTTCCTGCCGCAGTTCGTGGCGCCGACGGCGCAGCATCCGACACTGTCGGTCTTCGTCCTCGGGCTCGCGTTCGCGCTGCTGACGTTCGTGGTCAAGGGGCCGGTCGGCGTCTTCGCGGGCGTCCTCTCCGGCTGGCTGCGTACACGGCCGCGGGTGCTGGTGTGGGTCTATCGGTCGAGTGGCGCGATCCTGGTGGGCCTCGCCGCGCGGCTCGCGCTGGAGCGCCGATAGCGTGACGCATCCCGATGCAAGTTCGCGCCGCTGGGTGCGGATGCGACGCGTCCGGCCCGGCGCCGCGTGAGGGTCGCGCCATGATTGCCGGCCCGAGTGTCGATTTCTTCGACGCCCAGTTTCAGCGCCAGGTGCGCGAGGCGGTCTACCGGCTCAATCCGTTCGAGGAAGCCGCGCTGCCCCATCTTCGTGGGTCGGTACTGGACTACGGCTGCGGCATGGGCAACCTCGCCGTCGAGGCCGCGCGGCGCGGCTGCCGCGTCCTGGCACTGGACGCGAGCCCCACGGCCATCGCGGACCTCAAGCGCCGCGCGGCGAACGAAGGGCTGCCCATCGAGGCGGAGGAAGCCGATCTTCGCCATCACGTCGTCGCCGGGGACTTCGACGTCGTCGTGACGATCGGCCTCCTGATGTTCTTCGACTGCCCGACGGCCCTGCGGGTGCTCGCGGATCTCGAGGCCCGGGTTCGACCCGGCGGCACCGCGATCGTCAACGTGCTGGTCGAGGGCACCACCTTTCTCGACATGTTCGACGCCGAAGGGTACTGCCTGTTCGCGCGGACGGGACTCGAACGGCGGTTCGCCGACTGGGATATCGTGGTCTCCGAGCTGCGCGACTTTCCGGCGCCGGGCGGGCGCATCAAGTCCTTTGCGACCGTGATCGCGCGCAAGCCCGCGATGCAGGACAATGGCGCGGCCTGACGAGACGGTCGCCGCGGACACCAAAGACCCAGGCACGACATGCGCCGCTGCCCGCCACGACGGGCGGTCCGGCGCGCCCCCGGATTCACGACAGGAGATCGACGCCCGATGAATAGGATCGTCATGCTCGGCGCAATTGCCGCCGTCTTCGCGACGAGCGCGGCCGATGCGGCCGACGGTGACGCACGGACACTCGTCGAGCTGCCCGCGCCGATGCAGCAGCACCTGCTCGCCAACATGCGCGACCATCTCGTCGCGATCACCGAAATCCAGGAAGCGCTCGGCGCCGGCGCGTTCGACCGCGCCGGCGAGATCGCCGAGAAGCGCCTCGGACTGTCCTCGCTGGCGTCGCACGACGCCTCGCACATGGCCCCGTTCATGCCCAAGCCGATGCAGGAGATCGGGACGGCCATGCATCGCGCCGCCAGCCGTTTCGCAGTCGTCGCCCAGGAAAGCTCCGCGGACGGCAACCTGAGGAAGGCGGTCGATGGCCTGGCACAGGTCACCCGGCAATGCGTGGCCTGTCACGCGACCTACCGCGCTCATTGAGCGAGCGCAAGAACACGGTGATCACCTTGCGCGCCGTTCACGCGGACATCGTCACGCTCGCCGTCGATGCGATCGTCAACGCGGCGAATTCGTCGCTGCTGGGCGGCGGCGGGGTCGACGGGGCGATCCACCGCGCCGCCGGTCCCGAGCTGCTGCAGGAATGCCGCCTGCTCGGCGGCTGCAGCGTGGGCGAGGCGAAGATCACGCGCGGCTATCGGCTGCCGGCTCGCTACGTGATCCATACGGTCGGCCCCGTCTGGCGGGGCGGTGGCCACGGCGAGGCCGGATTGCTCGCGGCCTGTTACCGGAAGAGCCTCGCACTGGCGGAAGCACACGCACTGACGTCGGTGGCGTTTCCGGGCATCAGCACCGGCGTGTACGGCTATCCGGTCGAACGCGCCGCGGCGGTCGCGGTGGCGACGGTGCGCGAAACGCTCGCCACGTCATTGCGGCCGCCCGAGGTCATCTTCTGCTGTTTCTCGCACGACGATCTCGCCGTCTACGAATCGCTCCTCGGCGCGTGAGCCGACGACGATACCCGGTAAACCTTGGGGCGGTTGTTCCGTTCATACCCGTGGCTGCGCCCGGCGGCGTCGCCCCCTTCGCATTCCTTCCACGACACCCATGCGCGTACTCGTCGCCGGCGATCTGACGCTCGAGCCCCAGGTCGCCGGTCACGCGGACGCGATGTTCGCCCTGCTGTGCGACCCTGCGCTGTATGCGTACGAGGACCAGCCGCCGGCGTCGCGCGAGTCGCTGCGGACCCGATTCGCGAAGCTCGAGACCCGGCAATCCGCCGATGGCCGCGAGCAATGGCTCAACTGGGTCATCCGCATGCCGCCTGGTGAACTGATCGGCTTCGTCCAGGCAACGGTGCGCCCCGACGGCAGCGCCGCCATCGCGTACGTGCTGGGCAGCGCGTACTGGGGGCGCGGGCTCGCGTGTCAGGCCACGGCGGCGATGATCGACGAGCTCGCCGACCGCTACGGCGTCGACGCGCTGTTTGCGGTGGCGCTGCGCAGGAACCTGCGGTCGATCCGTCTGCTCAAGCGGCTTGCTTTCGCGCCGGCGCCGCCGGAGCTGCAGGTCGAGCGCGGAATTCCGCCCGAAGAAGTGCTGATGATTCGCGCCGCCCGACCCGGGCGCGAGCCCATGCCCTGACGGGTGTCCCGCCGCCGTCGGTCAGGCGCCACGGCCGGGACGACGCGTCGGGACCACTCAGCGCGGTTGCGGCCCCGGCGCCTGACGCGCGGTCTTGAGCGCTTCACGCGCAGCGGCGGCCAGCGGATCGCGACGATTGGCGGCCAGCCGGGACAGAAACGCCCTGGAGTCGGCGCCGCCGACGACGCCGAGCCCGGCCACGGCGTTGGCGCGATAGCCCGCCGCGTAGCGTCGCACCTGGTCGTCGACATACTGCTGGCGCGACACGCGCCGGAAATTCGCGAGGTCCCTCTCGGACACGCCGACGACGCGGTAGCGGTCAAGCGGAAACTTCGCCCGCTGCTCGTACTGCGCCTGCGCCGATTCGCGCACCGCCGCGAGCGCCTCGGGCGGCGGGCCCGCGGCGATGGCTCGGCGAAAAGCCGGCGCAAGCTCGCGGGCGTGTTCCGCCATCGCGGCGACGAGTGTTCCCTCCTCGGCGACGATGCACGTGGACGCGAGCCAGCGCGTGTAGATCGCCTGCGCTTCCGGGGACAATCCGCCACCGGGCTGGCCGTGCGCGAAGGCGCAGGTCAGAGCCAGTGCAAGCGCGACCAGCGCACGCTGAAATGCAGCCGGAAAGCCTGGAATCGAGGCGAGGGTGGCGTTCGCTTTCATCGGCACGGCATCAGTTGGGGCCAAACAGACCGTCCGCCCAGAGACGCTTGTCAATGACGGGGCAATCGATCGTCGGCGTGTCGCGGTCGCAGGAGCGTGTCGGTTGGCCCGCGCGAACCGCGTACACGGCGTTGAGCGCGGAGTTGGGCCGCGTGTGCGCGCGAAAGCTCTGGCCCTCGGTCAGGAACTGCCGCACGCTGCTCGCCGAGTGCATCACATTGCGGACGTCGAAGCTCTGCACCAGGTCGTCGATGTGGTCGAGCGCGAAGTCGTGCCCCAGCTCGTGCGCGAGCAGTTCCGCCCCGCCGCCCGCGGCGATCGCCACGAAGCCGCCACCGGTCGCGCAGGCGTTGCCGCGCGAGGTGGAACCATCGACCAGGCTGACGAGATAGACGTTGATGCGTCCGGCGCGCATGCCGATGTCGGCCTGGATCGCGGGCACGTTGAGCGCGTTGGTCGGATTCGTCCCGCAGACGAAGGCGCTCCAGGTGGCCGCTTTCGGATTGGCGGTCGCATCGACGATCTCGAGCGGCGCGAGGCTCACGCCGAAACGCTCGTCCGCGAAAATCTGCTGCGCGGTCTGCCACATCGTCAGCGCCGTCTGCTGCGCGGTCGCGAACGGCGCCGCCACCACCCAGATCGTCACCGGGACCTCGAGCCCGGCGGCGAGCGGAACCGGCACCGTCTGGTCGCCGAGCGCCGTGGTCCAGGTGACGGGTTGCACCGACACCGCACGCTCCTCGCCAAAGGCGATCACTTCGCCCGTCGCGAGCCGCGGACCGACGCTCACGGCATCGGAGCCGGTCGAATAACCCTGGTAGTTGGCAGAGGGGACGCCCGCGCCGTCGCGGACAAGCGCGCCGACCGGGGCGCCCGCGACGTTCTGGAACTGCAATGTCGCCATGCCGGGCGCGGGCGCGCACATGATCACCGCGTTGGGGCCGTAGCCTTCCGGCACGTAGCTCTTGGTGATCATCGTCGCCTTGATCCCGGGGTCCCCCGTGTAGCGGTGATTCGAGTCGGCGCGACCGTTCCACAGCCGGTAGATCGGCGTCGTTCCCCCGGGGCATGCGCCATTCGCGGTGTTGGGTAGCGCGATGTAGAACGCATTCGGCGACTCGTAGACATAACCCGCGTAGGCGGGATCGGTGAGTCGCAGCTGATTGACCGCGGCGCATTCGGCGGGCGAGGCCGAGAAGAAGTGCGAGTTGCCCTTGTCGGGCGGAATGTAGAAGCGGCACACCGGGTTGACGCCCGCGCCGCCGCTGGCCTGACTCGGAAATACCTTGAACGAGAATCCGGTCCGCGCCCAGCCCGGAAAGTGCCCGCTGTCGAGCGCCTCGATGTCGGGTTGCAGGTCGCTGATGAAGTAGTGATCGAGGTTCGCGTTGTAGAACTCCACCAGCGCGACGGGCAGCGCCGGCACGACTGCGGTCGCCCCCGCGAAGTTGGTCGCGACGCTCGGCACGCCGGCGCCGGTGCGACCGATCGCGGTGCCGCCGTCGGTGGGCAGCGTCGCGTAGACGATCTGATCGACACCGGCGTAGTCCAGCGTGGCTCCGTCGGTGGCGAGGAAGCCGTTGGGGACCACGTAGTCGGGCACGATCAGGTTCAGCGCCGCAAAACCCGGAGTGCCGATCAGCAGGCGCTTGTTCGCCGTAAAGCTGGTCGGAAGGTCGGCGGGAAAGGTGAACGTCCGCGTGACTCCGGCGTGGGTGCTGGTAAACGCATGCCCGGCGAGAAACCGCTCGCCCGCCAGCCCCTGCGATTCGTGCAGCACCACATACTGCACGGTGCCGTCGGCATTCGAGTAGATCTGCTCGATGCGCCAGGACTGAAATGTCGCCGAGGCGCCTGGCGCGGCGAGGACGAGCGCCACGAACAACGACCGGCGCAGCCACGCGGCGACGACCGGGCCCCATTTGCCACGATGACCTTCGCCTGCCAGCGCCGTCGCGCACGTGAACAGTTCTCCGCGGAAAGCCGCCGGCGGGGAGCCTGCCGCCGACGCGCGGCGCCGGCTGTGGCGTCGTGCCCGGGCTCGCCGCGCCTGCGGTATCTTATCCTCGTTTGTACACGACCAAGCAAGCACGAGGCGGTCAGAAAGTTCGGCGCACAAGCAGGCGCCGTGACTGCATCGCCGGGCAAGGCGACCGCGACTGCCCGGCGGGTTCATTTCGCGCCCTCGGGGCGCATCCGGCCGGCTTCCCGAAACGCGCCCGAAGGCGCATGCTGCTCGCCATGCCGCGCGAGCGCGCGGCGAGCGTTGATCGGTCTCCTTCGGTCGCGGGTGGTTCATGGAGCCGGTGTTCGTCCTGGTCGTGCTGCCGGTACTCATCGGAATCGTTTCCGAGCGGATCTTTCGCGACACGCGCCACGCGTCGCTGGCTGCGGCGATCGCATCGGTGCTCGCGGTGTGGCTGTGCGTGCGCGGCCGCGATCCCGAGGCGACGTGGGACTGGCTCGCGGCGTTGCTGGTGTCGCCGCTGCCGATCGCGTTCACGCTGGCCACGGTGCTGGTGTGCTACGGTCGCCATGACGCGCGCCATCGCCGTCGCCACAACGGTGCCTGACGCGGCGGGCACGCGCGAAGGTCTGCCGTTCCCGTGAGGCAACGGATCCCTGAGCCGGGCGCAGCCTCCGTACACTACGATGTCGCCTTTGGAGGGAGCCCGCGAATGGCCGACATGCTGGTCCGTCTGTACGCCTTGCCGGAGCTCGCCGCGCAACGGGCGCGGACCGAGGGGATGGGGGTCGTCGTGCGCCGGCCGAACGCATGGGAAAAGCCGTTGCTGCTGGCGTGGATTCGCGAGCAATTCGGCGGCGGCTGGACGGCGGAATGCGAGATCGCGTTCGCCGCCCAGCCGCCGTCATGCTTTGTCGCCATCGAAGACGACGCGCTGATCGGGTTTGCCTGCCACGACTGCACGCGGCGGAATTTCTTCGGGCCGACCGGCGTCGTCGAGCGCGCTCGCGGCCGCGGCGTCGGCACCACGCTGCTGCTGTCCTGCCTGTACGCGATGGGCGAGCGCGGCTACGCCTATGCGATCATCGGTGGGTCCGGACCGAACGAGTTCTACGCGAAGGCTGCCGGCGCGACGCCGATCGCAGACTCGACGCCGGGCATTTACAATTTTGGGCTGACCGCCGCGGGTCGGCGGCCTGACTCGCCACGATGAGCTGCACGTCGATTCCGGCAGGCCTCGCCCGCGCAGCGCGCCTGCCGCGTGCCGGGAGGTGGATCGTCACGGCAGCGCTCGCCGCCTACGCCGCGCTCGCGCCGGTCGCTGCGTCCGAGCTCCTGCCGTGGCCGGGCGGTGCAACGCCGGCGCTGGCCCTG
This sequence comes from uncultured beta proteobacterium, assembly GCA_963843595.1. GTDB lineage: Bacteria > Pseudomonadota > Gammaproteobacteria > Burkholderiales > Casimicrobiaceae > CAIWHR01. The sequence goes on from CAWJLG010000008.1 coordinate 27,339, forward strand.
AAGGACCTCGACGGCCGCGTGGTCCGGCTCGCCGATTTTCGCGGGCGCCCGGTGCTCGTCCACTTCTGGGCGACCTGGTGCGCGCCCTGCATCGAGGAGCTGCCGTCGCTGCAGCGCCTCGCCGACCGGCTCGCACCGCAGGGGCTCGAGATCCTCGCGGTCAACGAACGGGAAAACGTCGCGCGGATCCTTCCGTTCGCCGAGCGCCTCGGCCTCACGTTGCGCATCGTGCGCGATCACGACGGCAGCGCGCGCGACGCGTGGGGCGTGCGCGTGTTCCCGTCGACATTCGTCGTCGGGCCCGATGGCCACATTGCGCTCGCCGCCATCGGCGCCGTCGATTGGGACGACAATGCCGTCGAGTCGCGATTGCGCGCTCTGCTGACCGGCGGCAGCGAGGGGCGCATCATGACCACGCTTGCGCGTCGGATCGATCCGGTCGCCGGAAGGAGGAACTGATGGATCAGCGCCGATTTCCCCCCGCCTGCGCAATGCCGCCCTTCGCGTCCGCCAAGCCGCCAACGATGCCGAGCGCGTCCACGGCCTCGACCCGCAGACTTTGCAGCACCGGATAACGGTGCGGGAAATCGCCGTGTAGGCAAGCCGCGCGCGACCGACCCGGTGTCGGCCCGCCGCCGCAAGCCGAGCGGGACCATCGCCAATCGCGAGACGCGGACTTGCTGGAAACCTACGTCAGTACCGACATCGAGGCCGACGGCCCGATTCCCGGTCCGCATTCGATGCTCAGTCTCGGGTCGGCGGCGTTCACCGCCGACAAGCGCATGATCGCCACCTTCGCGGTCAACCTCGAGACGCTGCCCGACGCGGCGCCCCATCCGCGCACCATGGCGTGGTGGGCCGGCCAGCCGCAGGCGTGGGCGGCGTGCCGGACGAATCCCGAGCCGCCCGCGAACGCGATGCAACGTTACCTCGCTTGGCTGAAGACGCTGCCCGGGCGCACCGTCTTCGTCGGCTATCCCGCCAGCTTCGATTTCCTGTTCGTCTACTGGTACCTGATCCGCTTCACCGGTGAGAGCCCGTTCACCGTGTCGGCACTGGACATCAAGAGCTACGCGATGGCGATGCTGAAGACACCGTATTGCCTGAGCGGCAAGCAGCACATGCCTGCACACTGGTTCGATCCCCTGCCGCACACGCACGTCGCACTCGACGACGCGATCGAGCAGGGGTTGCTCTTCTGCAACATGCTGCGGGAGAACACCGGCGGCGCCTGAGCGGCATTGCCTGCCGGAATGGCCCGGGGCCACGTCAAGTTGTCATCCTTATGCCGGTGATGGCGGCCGCCGCCGCGCGAAAGGCTAGAATGCGCGGATGGGAAATCGGGCGCTCAAGTTGATGGTCATCCTGCTCTGCACCATCAACGCGGTCATGTGGCAGGTCTACACGGAGGCGCCGATGATGGCGGCGGTCTGGGCTGGCACAGCGGTCGGCTTCGCGGTCTGGATCGCCGACGACATGCGTCGCTAATCGCGTTCCTGCCGCCCGACGGCATCGGCCCGCCAACCCTGCGGCCGTGCCCTGCCGGGCCGCAGCGTCGCCAACGCACCGAATCGGCCGGCCCGTGACCATGCCGAAACCGGAACCCGATCACGCCCGGCTCGACCGCGTGGTCGCCGCCGCCCGGCGCGCGCGCGAGGAGCGCGAGCAAGGGTATCGTGCGCGCGCACTTGCGCTCTTGCCTTGGGTCTGCGTGCGCTGCGCACGGACGTTCGATCGCGCCACGGTGCACCTGCTGACGGTCCATCACCGTGATCACAACCACGACCACAATCCCGTCGACGGCAGCAACTGGGAGCTGCTGTGCGTCTATTGCCACGAGAACGAGCACGCGCGGGTCATGGACAACGCCGGGCGGGTCGTGACCCCGGGCGAGGACGCGTCGGGCACGGCGGCGACCTGGCGCCCGTTCGCCGGCCTCGAGGCTTTGATGAAGCGCAAGAAGTAGTGTATTCGTGCTGCGCGGCGCCCGCGGGCGTGCTTCAATTTCTCCCGTCCGCGGGTGCCCGTGACCGATGTCCCGCCGCCGCGTGGCGGGCATCGGCACCGACGCATCCCGCCCGCCCCCATCGTATGAGGCCATCGTGACCGACAGCATCGCCTACTGGCACGCAGAGCACGTCAATTTCGGCCGCCTGCTCGGCCTGCTCGAAACGCAGCTCGACAGCTTTCACCGCGGCGATTCCCCCGACTACGAGCTGATGCTCGACATCATGTATTACATGACGCACTACCCGGACCAGATCCATCACCCGAAGGAAGATCTGGCCTTCGCGCGGATCGTCGCGCGCGAGCCGGGCATGCGCGCCGCGATCGACGAGCTTCTGCGCCAGCACGAGGAGCTGCGCGACAGCGGCGCGGAACTCGTGCGCGTCCTCGACGACGTCGTCAACGGCTCGGTCGTCGCCCGCGACCGCGTCGAGGATCCCGCGCGAGCGTATCTCGCGGGATTCCGCGGCCACGTGCAGAAGGAAGAGTCGGAGGTCTTTCCGGCAGCCGCGCGCGTGCTCACCGCCACGGACTGGGCCGCGATCAACAATGCGGCGGGGCAGCGCGACGACCCGCTCTTCGGCAAGACGACCGAACGGCGGTACGCCGCGCTGCAACGGCACCTCGCCCGGCAGAACGGGTGACCGGCGGGGCGGCGCGGCGACATGGCGCCGCGCCTGGCGTCGCAACCGCGTATGCTCTGGCTGCGCGCGCTCGCGGTGTGGGGGCTGCTGATGGCGGCGGAAACCGTCCACGGCGCGCTGCGGACGATCTACCTCGTTCCGGCGGTAGGCGACTTTCGGTCCCGGCAGATCGGCGTGGCCACGGGGTCGCTGCTCATCGTGGGCATCGTCTGGCTGCTCGTGCGCTGGCTGCAGGCGCCGGACCGGCGCACGCAGGTCGCGATCGGACTTCTCTGGGTTGCGCTGACGATCGGCTTCGAGATCGTTCTGGGACATTTCGTCTTCGGTTTCGCATGGAGCAGGATCGGGGAGGACTTCGACGTGCGCGCCGGCGGCCTGCTGCCGTTCGGCATGGCCGTTCTCGCGCTGTCGCCGCTGCTCGCCGCCCGGCTGCGCGGGAACCCGCGCTGACCGGACACCCGCGCTGCGCCACATGACGCGTTCGTGCTGAGCTACCGCCACGGCTTCCACGCCGGCAACCATGCCGACGTGCTCAAGCATTTCGTGCTCGTTGCGCTGCTGCGGCACCTGACGCGGAAGGACAAGCCGCTGTGGGTGATCGACACCCATGCCGGTGCGGGAAGCTACTCGCTCGAGGAAGGCTATGCCGCGCGCAACGCCGAGCACGCTGCGGGGATCGGTCGGCTCTTTCCGCGCACGGACCTGCCCGCGCCGCTCGCCGACTATGTCGCGGAAGTCCGTGCCTTCAACCCGGACGGCGTGCTGCGCCGCTACCCGGGCTCCCCGCAGATCGCCCTGCAGGTCTCTCGACCGCAGGACCGGCTGCGCCTCTACGAGCGGCACCCGACGGAGTGCCGCGTGCTGCAGGCCTGGGCTGCTCCCCTCGGCCGGCGCGTGACGGTCATCGCCGGCGACGGGTTCGCCGGCCTCAGGGCCGCGCTGCCGCCACCGTCGCGACGGGGCCTGGTGCTGATCGACCCGTCCTACGAGACCGCGTCCGACTACTACGATGTGATCGCCGCAGTGCAGGATGCGCTGCGGCGCTTCGCGACCGGCACCTACGCGGTCTGGTACCCGCAGCTCGCCCGCCGCGAGGCGGAACGCCTGCCCGGGCAGCTGCTCCAACTGGCCGTCGGCGACTGGCTCCACGTGTGGCTCAGGGTCCGCGCGCCGGCGGCAGACCGCCTCGGCCTTCACGGCAGCGGCGTGTTCGTGTTCAACCCGCCGTGGAATCTCGAGGCCGTAGTGCGCGCCGCCATGCCCTTCCTCGCCGCGACGCTGGCGCAGGATGACGGCGCAGCGTTCGACGTCGCCTACCGGCAGACCTGACGCGAATCGCAGGCGCCCCCTCGCGCGCCGCCTATAATCGCCGGATCCTTCGCCGCCGTTGCTTTCCCCGCGATCCCTTCGATGAATGCATCCCCGCCTCCGGCGGCCCCCCTTTCGGCGCTGCGCGATCGCCTGCGGCGATTCGCCGCCGAACGCGACTGGGACCAGTTCCACTCGCCGAAGAACCTCGCGATGGCGCTGATCGCCGAGGCGGCGGAACTCGTCGAGCACTTCCAGTGGCTCACCGAGGCGCAGAGCCGCGCCCTGCCTCCGGACAAGCGCGCGCAGGTGGCCGACGAGCTCGCCGACATCCTCGTCTACCTCGTGCGCATCGCCGACAAACTCGACATCGACCTGCTCACGGCGGCGGCGGCCAAGATGGATCGCAACGAGATCAAATACCCGGCCGCGCAGGTCAGGGGCAGCGCGCGCAAGTACACCGAGTACTGAGAACCGAGGGCCGGGCGGTGCGCCGCGTCGATCCGGTGCCCGGCGTCGGCGTCGACGCCGGTGGGCGAGCCGTCGTCCACGACCCCGGCATGCGCTTGGTGCCACGGCGACTTCCCGACCCCGCGAGCTGCGCTTAGAATCGCCCCTCCAGGCGCTTGCGCACTCCGCGCCGCCACGAAACGGAGTCCAGCATGGCCGACAGGAAGATCATTGCGGTGACCGGCGCCACCGGCGCGCAGGGCGGTGGGCTCGTCCGCGCCATTCTCGCCGACCCGGGCGGCGGCTTCGCCGTCCGCGCAATCACGCGCGACGTCAATTCGGACAAGGCCAAGGCGCTCGCCCGCGCCGGCGCCGAAGTCGTCGCGGCCAACATCGATGACGAGGCGGGCCTCGCGAAAGCGCTCGCCGGCGCGCACGGCGCCTATTTCGTGACTTTCTTCTGGGACCACCTCTCGCCCGAGAGGGAAGCCGCCGAGGCACGCAACATGGCGCGGGCGGCGAAGGCGGCGGGCATCAGGCACGCGATATGGTCGACGCTGGAGGATACCCGGCGCTGGGTGCCGCTTTCCGACAACCGGATGCCCACGCTGATGGGCAAGTACAAGGTCCCGCATTTCGACGCCAAGGGCGAGTCGAATCACTTCTTCACCGACGACGGCGTGCCGACGACGTTCCTGCTGACGTCGTTCTACTGGGACAACTTCATCCATTTCGGGATGGGGCCGAAGAAGGGGCCGGACGGCAAGCTCGCGCTCACCCTCCCGATGGGCGAGAAGCGCTTGTCGGGCATCGCCGCCGAGGACATCGGCGGCTGCGCGTACGGCATCTTCAAGGGCGGCGCCGAGATGATCGGCAAGACCGTCGGCATCGCCGGCGAGCATGTCACGGGAAGCGAGATGGCGGCCGCGCTCGGAAGGGCACTGGGCCAGGAAGTGCGCTACAACGCGGTGACGCCGGCGCAATACCGCGGCTTCGGCTTTCCCGGCGCCGACGATCTGGGCAACATGTTCCAGTTCTACGCCGACTTCGAGGACTACTTCACCGGCGCACGCCCGCTCGCGGTGGCGCGCAACCTCAACCCGGCGCTGCAGACGTTCGCGCAATGGGCCGCCGCGAACAAGGAGCGCATTCCGCTCTCGTAGCGCAACCGCGGCACGCGATGGGCGCCCGCCTTCTCGCTGACACGCTCGTCGTCGCGCATTTCGCCTTCTTGGTGTTCGTCGCCGCCGGCGGCGCGCTCGTGCTGTGGCGGAACTGGGTGGCGTGGGTCCACGTGCCCGCCGTCCTGTGGGCGGCGTGGATCGAGTTCTCGGGCGCGATCTGCCCGCTGACGCCCTGGGAAAACGCGCTGCGCCTGCGTGCCGGCCAGCGCGGCTATCGCGGCGGATTCATCGAGCACTACATCATTCCGGTCGTGTATCCGCCCGGACTGACCCGCGACGACCAGTTCTGGCTCGGCGCCGCGCTGCTTGCAATCAACGTCACGCTGTACGTGCTGGTCTGGCGAAAGTGGAAGGCGTCGCGCGCCGCCCGTTGATTTCCGCGATTCCGTGCCGGGACCTCGCAACGGGCGCACAATCGGATACCGCGCACCCCAGCCCAACAGGAGAAACCCCATGACACTGTGTCCAATCGCCATCGCCGTCGGTTGCAAGAAATGTCCGATCTTTGGCGTGTGCCCGGTCAAGGGCGTGATCGGCGACTACAAGAAGGAAGAGGAGCCCCCGGCAAAGCCCGCTGCCGGCAAAACGCGAGGCGGCGCGGCAAAGAAGTAGCGCCGCGCTTGCCTGCCGCCGCGGGCGCGGCGCACGGTGAGGACTGTGCCTTCGTGACCCGGCGAGATCGGGTCGCGCCTGCCGCAGGCAGCGCACGCCGGGAGCCCCGCGCCGGCTCGCGTTGCGGATGAACAGTCCCTAGAATGGGCAGCAGCGCCGCGGGGTGCGCGCATGTTCGCGCCCGCCCGAGAACGGCCGCGCGTCACCCGCCCGGGGAGTCCCATGACCTACGCCGCCATCACCGGCTGGGGCAAATGCATGCCGCCCGCCGTCCTCAGCAACGCCGATCTCGCGACATTCCTCGACACCGACGACGAGTGGATCACGACCCGCACCGGCATCCGCGAGCGGCGGGTCTCGCACGTCAGCGGCACCGAACTCGCGTACGTCGCCGGGATGCGTGCGCTTGCGTGCGCCGGCCTCGACGCGAAGGAGGTCGAGCTCATCGTCTACGGCAGCTGCTCGAACGACGAACAGATTCCGAACACGGCGTCGGGCCTGCAGTACCGTCTCGGTGCCGAACATGCCGCGGCGATGGACGTCAACACCGCCTGCACGAGCTTCCTGTACGGGCTGTCGACGGCGACGGCGATGATCCGCACCGGCGTGGTGAAGAACGCGCTGGTCGTCGGCGTCGAAGTGATTTCGCCGTTCATGGACTGGCACAACCGCAACGTGTCGGTGCTCTTCGGCGACGGCGCCGCCGCGGTCGTCGTGCAGGCGACCGATCGCGCCGAGGGCCTCCTTGCCGAGAAGCTCGGCTGCTTCGCCGACGCCCGGCAGACGCTGCGCGTGCGCGGCACCGGCCTCGCCTATGCGAATCATGGCGTCGAGTTCGGCGACACGCAATGGGACTTCGACGGACAGGAAATCTTCAAGCGCGCCGTCGTCGGCATGACTCATGCATCCGCCGACGTGCTGGCCAGAGCGGGGCACGTCGCCGCCGACATCGACCTCGTCGTTCCGCACCAGGCGAACCTGCGCATCATCGAGTTCGTCGCCAAGCGCGCCGGCGTGCCGATGGACAAGGTGTACGTCACCGTGCATCGCTACGGCAACATGTCGGCCGCGACGGTACCCGTCGCGCTGGTCGACGCACTCGAGGAAGGCCGCGTGCAGCCCGGTGCCTTGATCATGATGCCGGCGTTCGGTGGCGGACTCACCTGGTGCGCGCACCTGGTTCGCTGGGGCGAGCGGACGACACCGCGGGCAATCTCGCCGGCCGAACTGCCGCCGTGCGAGAAGACCGCGCTCGAGATGGTCCGCACGATCATCGCGCAGCACCCGGCGGGGCGCTCGGCGCAAGGCCTCGCCGCGCCGCGGTTTGCCGAGTCGGCCTGACGGCAGGGCCTCCCCGACGCGCATCGGCGCCCGGCTGCGTCAGGAATTGACCAGCTTGCGATGCGCCTGCACGCTCATCAGCAGGCCGAGGCCGATGAAGAGCGAGATCAGCGCGGTGCCCCCGTAGGACACGAGCGGCAACGGCACGCCGACCACGGGCAGGATGCCACTGACCATCCCCATGTTCACGAATGCGTAGGTGAAGAACATCAACGTGGTCGCGCCGGCGATCAGCCGGGCGAACAACGTCGACGCATTGGCGGTGATCATCATCCCGCGGCCGATGAGGAGCATGTACAGGACCAGCAGCACCACATTGCCGACGAGACCGAATTCCTCGCCGAACACGGCGAAGATGAAGTCCGTGTGCCGCTCGGGCAGGAAATCCAGATGCGTCTGCGTGCCGTTGAGCCAGCCCTTGCCGACGGCGCCCCCGGATCCGATCGCGATCGACGCTTGCGTCGAGTGGTACCCGGCGCCGAGCGGATCGCGGGTCGGATCGAGGAAGGTCAGGATCCGTTCGCGCTGGTAGCCGTGCAGATGCTGCCAGACCAGCGGCGTGATCGCGGACCCCAGCGCCGCAAGCCCGACGAAGATCTTCCACGACAGCCCGGCAAGGTAGAGCACGTAGAAGCCCGAGGCCGCGATCAGGAGCGACGTGCCCAGATCCGGCTGCCGCTTGATGAGCCACACGGGCACGGCGATCAGCGCCGCCGCGAGCGCGAAGTCCTTCCAGCCGATGCGGCCCTCGAACTTCTGGAAATACCACGCCAGCATCAGCGGCAGCGCGATCTTCATCAGCTCGGAGGGCTGGAAGCGCGCCACACCCAGGTTGAGCCAGCGGCGCGAGCCGTTGACCACGGTGCCGAACAGGGCGACGCCGACGAGCATCACGATCGCCACCGCGTACAGCGGCACTGCGACGCGGGCAATCGTCTGCGGCGGCACGTTGGCGACGAGCCACATCAGCACCAGCGCCAGCCCCAGATTCGTCGCCTGCGACGTGACGCGCGCGAGATTGAGGTCCGTGGCCGAGAACAGCGTGATCAGTCCCACCAGCGCGATCGCGACCGCGACGCCGAACAGGAAGCTGTCCATGCGCCGCGTCAGCACTTCCCAGACCCGTGCGAGGAAGCTGCCCATCAGTCGCTCTCGTCGTCGGCGGCGCCCGCCGGGGCGGGGTGCAACGGCGCCGGCCCCGCCTTGCGCTCGCCGGTCAGGTACCAATCGAAGACCTGCCGCGCGATCGGTGCCGCCGCCTGTGCGCCGAAGCCGCCATTCTCGACCAGGACCGCCAGCGCAATGCGCGGCTTGTCGGCCGGCGCGTACGCGATGTACCAGGCGTGGTCGCGCAAACGCTCGTCGACCTTGTGCTCGGCGTACTTCTCGCCCTTGAGCGAATACACCTGCGCCGTGCCGGTCTTGCCCGCGCTCACGTACGCGGCGCCGCGGAACGCCGCCGCGGCCGTGCCTTCCCGGTTGACGCCGACCAGCGCGTCCTTGATCGTCGCGAGGTGCTCGGGCTTCAGCGGCACCGTGCCCGAGGGATCGCGCTCGAGCTGACGCTGTTCGCCGGTCCGCGCGTTCCTGATGAACTTGACGAGGTGCGGCCGGAACGCCACGCCGTCGTTGGCGACCGTCGCGATCGCATGGGCGAGCTGGATCGGCGTGAACGCGTTGTAGCCCTGACCGATCCCGGCCGAAATGCTGTCGCCGAGGTACCACTTGCGGTGCTCGTCGCGGTAGTTCTTGCCGGCGAAGCGGTTGCGCTTCCATTCGCGCGACGGCAGCACGCCGGTGAGTTCGCCCTCGATGTCGATCCCCGTCTTCTGCCCGAAACCGAGCTGGCTCATGAACCGCCAGGTGTCGTCGATGTCGGTGTCGTTGGCGAGCGTGTAGTAGTACGTGTCGCAGGACACGACAATCGACTTGTACATGTCGACCGTCCCGTGCCCGCCGGGCTTGTCGTCGCGGAAGCGGTGCGCCGCGCCGGGGATCTGGAAGAATCCGGGATCGAAGATGGCCTGCTGCGGCGTGCGCTTGCCCGACGTCAGCGCGCCGAGCGCCAGGAACGGCTTGATTGTCGAGCCCGGCGGATAGGCGCCGCGCAGCGGCCGGTTGAGCAGCGGCTTGTCCGGCGACTCGTTGAGCATCTCCCAGTTCGCCGGGTCGATGCCGTCGACGAAGAGGTTCGGGTCGAACCCCGGCTTGGACACGAAGGCCAGCACGTCGCCGGTCGAGGGCTCGATCGCCACCAGCGCGCCGCGGCGCTCGCCGAATGCGGCCTCGGCGACTTCCTGCAGCTTGATGTCCAGCGAGAGTCTCAAGTCGTTGCCCGAGACCGGGGCCGTGTGCGAAAGCGTGCGCACCGCGCGGCCGGCCGCGTCCACCTCGACCTCCTCGACGCCGGTCGTGCCGTGCAGCTCGCGCTCGTACGAGAGCTCGACGCCGACCTTGCCGATGTAGTCGGAGCCCTTGTAGTTCGCCGTCTCGTCCCACTCGTCGATGCGGACGACGTCGCGGTCGTTGATGCGCCCGATGTACCCGACGACGTGCGACGCGATCTCGCCGTACGGATACTGGCGGAACAGCCGGGCCTTGATCTCGACGCCGGGGAAGCGGTAGCGGTTGACCGCGAAGCGCGCGACCTCCTCGTCGGTGAGCCGCGTGCGCAGCGGGAGGCTCTCGAAATTCTTCGATTCCTCGAGCAGCTTGCGGAAGCGCTTGCGATCGCGCGGCTGAACGTCGACCACCAGCGCGAGCGCATCGATGGTTTCGTCGAGGTTCTTCACCCGTGCCGGCTGGATCTCGAGCGTGTAGGCCGAGTAGCTCTGGGCGAGGACGACGCCGTTGCGGTCCATGATCACGCCGCGATTGGGCACGATCGGCACGATCGCGATCCGGTTCGTCTCGGCGAGCGTCTGGTAGTGCCGGTGCTGCATGACCTGGAGGTAGAAGAAGCGCGCGGCGAGGCCGCCGAACGCGAGCAGCACGACCGCGCCGGCGAGCGCGAGGCGCCGCCGGAACAGGAACAGCTCCCGCTCCGGGTTCTTGAGTTCACGCGAGCCGAATCCCGCGCCGGCGTCATAGCCGCGCTTCCTCGACGTGAACTGCAGGCGGCGGGCCATCGTTCGCAGAGCGGCAGGAAGACGGGCTCAGAGCGCGGCGGCCGAACGCGCGGGCCGCTGCGGCCACTGCAGCATGACGGAAAGGGCCGGCCACAGCAGCGCCCCGGACAGCGGCGGCACCGCGTAGGTCCAGCGCGGAAGCGGAGCGCCGCCGACGACGCGGACGAGCAGCACGAGCCCGGCGCACAGCGCGAGGAGCAGCGCGACCTGCAACGCCTGCTGCCACAGCGGAAAGCGCAGCACGCGGCGGCGGAAGTACTCGGCCGCGTAGGCGAGCACCGCATACGCGAGCGCGTGCTGGCCGAACAGCGTCGCGTCGCCGACGTCCATGACGAGGCCGACGCTCCACGCGATCCCGACGCCGACGAAGCGCGGCTCCTGGATGCACCAGTAGAGCAGCACCAGCGCAAGAAAATCGGGGCGCAGTGCAAGTGGCGCGCCCGAAAGCGGGAGCAGGTTCCCGAACAACGCCAGCAGCAGCGTCAGCACGATGAACCACGGTCGCGCCGGCCGGAGAATCTCCTCGGGCCGGGCGGGCGAGAGCGGCGGGACCTTGGGCAACGCCATCGGTCAGCCTCGCCGTCCTCTGCCGCGCCCGGGCTTCTTCGCGACCTCGGACTCGGGCGGCTCCTCGGGTCGCGCCTGAAACGCCGCCGCCTGCCCCAGAACCAGCAGGTGGCGGCTGCGGTCGACGCCGGCGATCGGCCGCGCGGTGATCCGCGCGAACATCTGTCCCGTCTCCCGCTCGAGGGTCGCAACCTGCGCGACGGCGAGGCCCTGCGGAAACGTGCCGTCGATGCCTGAGGTCACGAGCCGGTCGCCGATCTGGATATCGGCATTGGGCGCCATGAACCGCAGTTCGGGGGCCCTCCCGGCGCCGGCGCCGAACAGCACCGAACGCACGCCGCTGCGTTCGACGCGTACCGGCACCGCCTGGTCCTTGTCGGTGATCAGCGTGACTTCCGCCATGTAGGGGAAGACGCGCGTGACCTGACCGACCACGCCCTCGGCGTCGATCACCGCCTCACCCGCGGCGAGCCCCGCGTCGCTGCCCTTGTCGACGAAGAGCTTCTGCGTGAAGGCATCGCGCCCGGTGTAGAGCACTTCGACCGCCGTTGCGGCCGCGCCGAAATGGCCGCGGATGTCGAGCAGCGCCTTCAGGCGCGCATTCTCCTGCTGCGTGGCCGGGAAAGCCTGCGCGGCCGCACCCTGGTCGACCAGCTGGCGCCGCAGCGCGGCGTTTTCCTCGGCAAGCGCGTGCTGCGACACGAAATACGAGCCCACCCAGTCGAGCGCTTCGCCCGGCACCTGCGCGGCGCGCTGCAGCGGATACAGCACGATGCCGGCGACCTGCCGGATGTGCTCGAGATAACGGTAACGCGTGTCGAGGAACAACACCGCGATCGAGATCAGGCCGAAGAGTGTCAGCCGTGCGAGTGGCGACGGACCGCGATGGAAGAACGCGGGAGTGTCGGCCGCGAGGTGACGCATTCGTCGTCAGGCGTCCGGCGCCCGGCGTCGAGCACGGTTCGGCCGGTGCAGGGACGACGCTGCTTTACCCGGCGCGTGGACCACGCTTGACCCTCCCGGCCTTCGATCGACCTAATCCGAGGTGAAGATCGTCGACAGCTTTTCCATGTTCTCGAGCGCCCTGCCGCACCCGCGCACGACACAGGTGAGCGGATCCTCGGCGACGATCACCGGCAGTCCGGTTTCCTCCATCAGCAGGCGGTCGATATCGCGCAGCAGCGCGCCACCGCCCGTGAGCACCATCCCGCGCTCGGCGATGTCGGCGCCGAGTTCCGGCGGCGTGCGCTCGAGCGCGCTCTTTACCGCCGACACGATGCTGTTGAGCGGGTCGGTCAGCGCCTCGAGGATCTCGTTGGACGACACGGTGAAGCTGCGCGGAATGCCCTCGGCGAGGTTGCGGCCCTTCACTTCCATTTCTTTCACCTCGGAACCGGGGAACGCCGAGCCGATCGTCTTCTTGATGACTTCGGCGGTGGTTTCGCCGATCAGCATGCCGTAGTTGCGACGGATGTAGTTGACGATCGCCTCGTCGAACTTGTCGCCGCCCACGCGCACGGAGCCCGCGTACACCATGCCGCCCAGCGAGATCACGCCGACCTCCGTGGTCCCGCCGCCGATGTCGACGACCATCGACCCGGTCGCGTCCGAGATCGGCATGTCGGCGCCGATCGCGGCGGCCATCGGCTCCTCGATCAGGTAGACCTTCGACGCGCCGGCGCCGAGCGCCGACTCGCGGATCGCGCGGCGCTCGACCTGCGTCGAGCCGCAGGGCACGCAGATGATGATCCGCGGGGACGGCGAGAACAGGCGCGAATCGAGGACCTTTTTGATGAACTGCTTCAACATCTGCTCGGTGACGGTGAAGTCGGCGATGACGCCATCCTTCATCGGCCGGATCGCCGTGATGTTGCCCGGCGTACGGCCGAGCATCTGCTTGGCGGCGAGGCCAACTTCCTGGATGACGCGCTTGCCGTTGGGACCGCCTTCCTGGCGGATCGCAACCACCGAGGGCTCGTTCAGCACGATGCCCTTGCCGCGCACGTAGATCAGCGTGTTGGCCGTACCCAGGTCGATGGCCAGATCGCTGGAGAAATAACCCTTGAAAAACTCGAACATGAACGCGGTATTCCTGCGATGGCGGGCAGCAGCCGCCGGATCGATCTCCGGCGACAGCGCCGCGAGGTGGTCGGCAGCGGCGGCTGCGCAAAAATATGACGATATGATACCCTAAGGACATTGGGCTTCTGCACTGATTCTGCGCGGAAAACCGGGTAATTCCGAAGTCGGCGGCGGTACCTTTGCCCCCGCCCATTTGCGTCCGGCCGGGCCCGCCGGAAGCGTTTCCGGCCGGCCCGCCGCGCACCCGACAGTCCTCCGGACCGCCATGACGATCTCCCTCGCCGACGTCCACCGCATCGCCCATCTCGCGCGGATCGAGATCGACTCCGCCCAGGCGGAGGAGGTCCGCGCCAAGCTCGATGCGATCTTCGGCATGATCAACACCCTGAACGCCGTCGACACGACCGGCGTCGTGCCGATGGCGCACGCGCAGGACGTGACGCTGCCGCTGCGCGAGGACCGCGTGACCGAGTCGGATCGCCACACGCTCTACCAGAGCGTCGCGCCGGCCGTCGAGGACGGCCTCTACCTCGTGCCGAAGGTGATCGAATGAGCACCGTGGCGAAGCCCAGGCCCGAAGGGCGCGTCGGCGCGCGTTCGATGCGGCCGACACGCGGCGGTTCCGCGCGCCGCAGCGAGCACGACGAGGCCGCCGAGTAGGTGCTAGGCGCCATGATCACCGCCACCATCGCCGAACTCTCCGCCTCGCTCCACGCGAAGCGCGTATCCAGCGTCGAGCTGACCCAAGGCGTGCTCGACCGGATCGCCCGCCTCAACCCTGCGCTGAACGCGTTCGTGACCGTCGACGCGCAGGGCGCCCTCGCCGCGGCCCGAGCAGCCGACGCCGCGCTCGCGACGGGAACGGCGGGTCCGCTCACAGGCATCCCGATCGCGCACAAGGACGTGCTGATGACCGCGGGTCTCAAGACCACCTGCGGCTCGCGGATGCTGGCCAACTTCACGGCGCCGTACGACGCGTACGTCGTCGACGGGCTGAAGCGCGCCGGAACGGTGCTCGTCGGCAAGACGAACATGGACGAGTTCGCGATGGGCTCGTCGAACGAAACCTCGTACTTCGGCGCGGTGAAGAACCCGTGGCACGTCGACTATGTGCCCGGCGGCAGTTCCGGCGGCTCGGCGGCGGCCGTCGCGGCGCGGCTCGTTCCCGGCACCACCGGCACCGACACCGGCGGCTCGATCCGCCAGCCGGCGGCGCTGTCCGGCATCTGCGGAATGAAGCCGACGTACGGCATCTGCTCCCGCTACGGCCTCATCGCGTTCGCGTCGAGCCTCGACCAGGCGGGACCGTTCGCGCGCACGGCCGAGGATCTCGCGCTGCTGCTGAACGCAATGGCCGGGCACGACGCGCGTGACTCGACTTCACTCGACCGACCGACCGAGGACTATGCGCGCCTGCTTCGCCAAGGCGCCGGCGCGCAGCCGCTTGCCGGCCTGCGCATCGGGCTGCCGAAGGAATACTCCGGCGACGGCATCGACGCCGACGTGAGCCGCGCGATCGATGCCGCGGTCGCCGAGTTCCGCAAGCTGGGCGCGACCACGGTCGACGTGAGCCTGCCCAACGTCAACCTGTCGGTCCCCGTGTACTACGTGATCGCGCCGGCCGAGGCGTCGTCGAATCTTTCCCGCTTCGACGGCGTGCGCTATGGCCATCGCGCCGCGAGGTACGACGACCTGCTCGACATGTACAGGAAATCGCGCGCCGAGGGCTTCGGCGCCGAAGTGCGGCGGCGCATCCTGGTCGGCACGTACGTGCTTTCGCACGGCTATTACGACGCGTACTACCTCAAGGCCCAGCAGGTGCGTCGCCTGATCGCCGACGATTTCCACCGCGCCTACGAGCAGTGCGACGTGATCATGGGGCCGACGGCGCCGACGGCGGCATTCAGGATCGGTGCCAAGACCGACGACCCGGTGCAGATGTACCTCAACGACATCTTCACGATTGCCGCCAATCTCACCGGCGCGCCGGCGCTGTCGATCCCTTGCGGCTTCGACCGCAACGGCCTGCCAATCGGCCTGCAGATCCAGGGCAACGCCTTTGCGGAGGCGACGATCCTGAACGTCGCGCACCGGTTCCAGCAGGCGACCGACTGGCACGGCCGCGCCCCGAAGGAGCTCGCGTGATGGCCCGCTGGGAAGTCGTCATCGGCCTCGAAACGCACGCCCAGCTCTCGACGGCGGCGAAGATCTTCTCCGGCGCGTCCACCGCGTTCGGCGCGGCGCCGAACACGCAGGCCTCGGCCGTGGACATCGCGCTGCCGGGCGTGCTCCCGGTATTGAACAAGGGTGCCGTCGAGCGGGCGATCCGTTTCGGCCTGGCGGTCGGCGCAACGATCAGCCCGCGCAGCGTGTTCGCGCGCAAGAACTACTTCTACCCCGACCTGCCGAAGGGCTACCAGATCAGCCAGTACGAGATTCCTGTCGTGCAGGGTGGCGCGATTCCGATCGTGTCGCCCACACGCGGCGAGATCGCCGTGCGCCTCACCCGCGCGCATCTCGAGGAAGACGCCGGCAAGAGCCTGCACGAGGACTACCACGGCATGACCGGCATCGACCTGAACCGCGCCGGCACGCCGCTGCTCGAGATCGTGTCCGAGCCCGATCTGCGCAGCTCCGACGAGGCCGTCGCCTACGCGAAGGCGCTGCATGCGCTCGTCCAGTGGATCGGCATCTGCGACGGCAACATGCAGGAGGGAAGCTTCCGCTGCGACGCGAACGTGTCGGTGCGCCGCGTCGGCGAACCGCTCGGCACCCGCTGCGAGATCAAGAACCTCAACAGTTTCCGCTTCATGCAGCAGGCGATCGACTACGAGGTGCGCCGGCAGATCGAGCTGATCGAGGACGGCGGCACCGTCGTCCAGGAGACGCGCCTCTACGACCCGGATCGCCACGAGACGCGCCCGATGCGCAGCAAGGAAGACGCGCAGGACTACCGCTACTTCCCCGATCCGGATCTCCCGCCGCTGGTGATCGCGCCCGCTTGGGTCGACGAAGTGAAGGCGGCGCTGCCGGAGCTGCCCGCGGCGATGAAGGCGCGATTTGAAAGGCAGTATCTGCTTCTGCCGAGGATGCAATTGCACTGACTGCAGCACGTGAGACTGCCAAGTTCTTCGAGGACACTCTTGCGGCGCTTGCCGAAATTCCAAATTTGCCCTTCGGCGCGCAAGGTGCCGATGTGGCAAATGGCAAGTCGGTCGCAAACTGGGTAATTAACGAGCTCGGCGCACTGCTCAACAGCCATGAACGCAGAATCGTGAATCGCCAATTTCACCGCAATCAACTCGCCGGACTTATCGCGCACACCGATAGGTTCAAAGGCACAATCAGTCACAAATCTGCAAAGGATGTCTTAGCCGCAATGTGGACCGGCGAAGGCGACGCGGACGCGATCATCGAGAAGAAGGGCCTGAAACAGATCTCCGACGAGGGCGCGATCGAGAAGATCGTCGACGAGGTGCTCGCCGCGAATCAGGCCATCGTTGCCGAGTTCCGCGCCGGCAAGGAGAAGGCGTTCAACTCGCTCGTCGGTCAGGCGATGAAGGCGACGAAAGGCAAGGCCAATCCGGCACAGGTCAGCGCGCTGCTCAAGCGCAAACTCGGCGGCTGATGGCGAACGCATCCCCGCACGATCCGGATCGCGCTTGACGGTGTTCGACGGATGCGCCCATGCTGGCCTGGCGCATCGGGTCCGGGGATCGAGGGAGATTGGCGATGAAGAGATGGCACCGTTGCGCAGCCGCGGCCGCCATGGCGCTGACCGCGCTTCTGGTGGCGACCGCCGCAGCTGCACAGGGCGCGCCGATCGTCGATGGCAAAATGTGGGCCCGCTCGACGCTCGAAGAGCGCCGGGCGTTCCTGATCGGTGCCACCAATATGATCTCGCTCGAGCTCGCGTACGCGAAGAAGCACCAGACGCCGCCGGCCCCGGCGAGCGACAAGGCCTCCAGGGCCATGAACGCGTTGACGCTCGACGACATCGCCGCCCGCGTCACCCGGTGGTATGCCGCGAACCCCGCCAAGCTCGCCACGCCGGTGATGGGCGTCATCTGGACCGATATCGTCGAGCCGCGCAAGTGAGTTCGACGCCTGAAGGAGGCCGCATGAAACGCAGACTTGCTACGCTTCTCGCCGCGCTGGGCCTGTTGACGCTGGCTGCGTGCGCCACCGTCGCCGGGACGGCGATCGGCGCCGGCATCGGCAGCCTTTCCGGGAACACGACCGCCGGCGCCCTCATCGGCGGCGGTATCGGGATGCTCGTCGACGTGTTCTGACGCCGAGAGGCGCGCCGCCACGCGTCTGGATACGTCACGCGCCACGGCGCGTGACGTCAGAACTTCCCGTCCTGGTAGTCGGCGATCGCCTGCAGGATTTCGTCGCGCGTGTTCATCACGAACGGGCCGTGCCAGAACACGGGCTCGCGCAGCGGCTTGCCCGCGATGAACAACGCGCGCGCGGGCGCGTCGACGGCCTCGAAGCGCACCGTGTCGCCCGCGCCAAGTTCGGCGAGACCCACGGCGTCGACGCCGCTGCCGTCGGCGAAGCGCACCGCACCTTCGTAGACGACGACGAAACCGGCGAGCCCTGGCGGCAGCGGTTCCTCGAAGTGGGTCCCGGCGGGCAGCGCGACGTCGAAATAGCGGGCATCCGTCGCTTCGGTCGCCACGGGGCCGCGCGCCCCGTGCACCGTGGTCCCGGCGATGACCTTCACCCGCACGCCGCCGGCCCGGGTCTCGACCGGCATTCTTTCCTGCGGATGTTCCTGATACGCCGGGGCCTGCATCTTGAGCCGCGCCGGCAGGTTGACCCAGAGCTGGAAGCCGCGCATCCGGCCATCTTCCTGCTCCGGCATCTCGGAATGCACGAGACCGCGGCCGGCCGTCATCCACTGCACGCCGCCGGTCTCGACCACGCCTTCGTGACCGTGGTTGTCGCGGTGGCGCAAGCGGCCCTCGAGCATGTAGGTGACGGTCTCGAAGCCGCGGTGCGGATGGTCGGGAAAGCCGGCGATGTAATCCTGCGCTTCCGGACTGTCGAAATGGTCGAGCATCAGGAACGGATCGATCGACGGCAGGTCGGTGCCGCCGCCCATCAGGCGCGTGAGGCGAACGCCGGCGCCGTCGGACGTCGGGACGCCGCGGGTAAGTCGGATCGGATTGCGGAAAGTCATCGAAATTTCCCCCGTCATGCGGAGCGCCGCGTCGAGGGTCGGGACATGCGGCCGCCCATGGCGGAATCAACCCCGCGTCGCGCAGGGGAAACGCCGCTAATGCAGCAGCGGCTTGTACCGGGGCCGGTGCGGGCGGGCGCCTTCCTCGCCGAGCCGCTTTCGCTTGTCCGCTTCGTACTCCTGGTAGTTGCCGGTGAAGAACACCCACTTCGAGTCGTCCTCGGCGGCGAGGATGTGCGTGGCGATCCGGTCCAGGAACCAGCGATCGTGCGAGATCACGAGCACGCTGCCGGCGAACTCGAGCAGCGCGTCCTCGAGCGCGCGCAGCGTCTCGACGTCGAGGTCGTTGGACGGCTCGTCGAGCAGCAGCACGTTGCCGCCGGTGAGCAGCGTCTTCGCCAGATGCAGCCGGCCGCGCTCGCCGCCGGAGAGCTGTCCGACGATCTTCTGCTGGTCGGCGCCCTTGAAGTTGAAGCGGCCGAGATACGCGCGCGAGGGCATCTCGAACTTGCCGACGGTCAGGATGTCGAGGCCGCCCGAGATCGCGTCCCACGCGGTCTTGTCGTCGGGGAGCGCGTCGCGCGACTGGTCGACCATCGCGAGCTTCGCCGTGGATCCGATGACGATCTCACCCGTGTCCGGCTTCTCGCGGCCCGTGATCATCCGGAACAGCGTCGACTTGCCCGCGCCGTTGGGACCGATGATGCCGACGATCGCGCCGGGCGGCACCGAAAACGACAGGTCGTCGATCAGCAGCCGGTCGCCGTAACCCTTCGACACGTTGCGGAACTCGATGACCTGATCGCCGAGCCGCTCCGCGACCGGAATGAAGATCTCCTGCGTCTCGTTGCGCTTCTGGTGCTCGTAGGAGGCGAGTTCGTTGAAGCGGGCGATGCGCGCCTTGCTCTTCGCCTGGCGGCCCTTCGGGTTCTGGCGCACCCACTCGAGCTCCTTCTGCATCGCCTTGATCCGCGCGCCCTCCTGCTTGGCTTCCCGTTCCAGCCGCTGCTCCTTCTGCTCGAGCCACGAGCTGTAGTTGCCTTTCCAGGGGATGCCGTAACCGCGATCCAGCTCGAGGATCCACTCGGCGGCGTTGTCGAGGAAGTAGCGATCGTGGGTGACGGCGATCACGGTGCCGGGAAACTTCTGCAGGAACTGCTCCAGCCAGTCGACGCTCTCGGCGTCGAGGTGGTTCGTCGGCTCGTCGAGCAGCAGCATGTCCGGCTTGGACAGCAGCAGCCGGCACAGCGCGACGCGACGCTTTTCGCCGCCGGACAGGTTGCCGATCTTCGCGTCCCACGGCGGCAGCCGCAGCGCGTCGGCGGCGATCTCCATCTGCAATTCGGAGTCGGCGCCGGCCGCGGCGATGACCGCCTCGTATTTCGCCTGATCGGCGGCGAGCCGGTCGAAATCGGCCTCCGGCTCCGCGTAGGCCGCATAGATCTCGTCGAGCTTCTGTTTCGCTTCGAGGATGTCGGCGAGGCCCTCCTCGACCGACTCGCGCACCGTCGTGTCCGGATCGAGCTTGGGCTCCTGCGGCAGGAAACCGATGCGCATGTTCGGCATCGGCACTGCCTCGCCCTCGAACTCCTTGTCCTCGCCCGCCATGATACGCAGCAGGCTCGACTTGCCCGACCCGTTGAGGCCGAGGACGCCGATCTTGGCACCGGGAAAAAACGAAAGCGAAATATCCTTGAGGATCACGCGCTTGGGCGGGACGATCTTGCCCACGCGGTTCATCGTGTAGACGTATTGGGCCATCGGGGAGTGCGGCGGAAAGGACGAAAGCCGCAATTATCGCAGGCCGCGGTCGTCCACGATGGGCACCCGCAGAAAAGGGCGGCCCGGAGCCGCCCTTACGCCCATCGCCCGTCCGGGGGCTACTTTTTCGCGGTCGCCGCGCCCGGCGTCGTCGTGCCGGACATCGCTGCAGCGGGGATTGCACTTGTCGGCGTGAGGCTCTGCGCCGCCTGCGGGGTGGCGTCTCCCTTGGCCGCGATCAGTTCGCGCCAGCGCTGCTTCTCGGCGTCGTACTTGGCGACGACCACCTCGGCCTCGCGCTTCTTGAGGTCGAGCAGTTCGGTCTGCCGCGCGAGCTCGCGGTTGATTCCCTCCAGCTCGCGTTCGAGCGCCGCCGGCACCGGTCCGCTGCCGTACGAGGCCTTCTTGCTTTCGGCTTCGCGCTTGCGCTTGCCGAGCTGATCGCCGTAGGCGCGCGCCGACTGGACCACGCCGTCGATCGTCAGCAGCGCGCGATTCCTGGCGAGGTCGATCTCCCCCTCGGTCGTATAGGACGAAAGGAGCGCACGATCGCGTCTGGCCTGTTCGGCCTCCTCCCTGGCGATCTCGCGCCGTCGCGCTTCCTCGGCTTCCTGCGCCCTGCGCTGTTCCGGGGTGAGCGCGGGATCCGTCTTCTTGATGGGCACGCCCTGCTTGTTGAGCTGCACGCTGCCCTTGTTGACGGCCTCCGGCGGCATCTTGTCGCTGTAGTGGACGACGCCCTTGTCGTCGGTCCACTTGTAGGTGGCCGCCCACGCGGGAACCGGGGCGGCGACGACCACGACCGCGAGCAGCGCTGCCCGGGCGAGCGGGGCCGCCAAGGCAGCCCTGAAGGACTGCCAGGCCAAGCGCCCGTTGTCAAAGCCTTGCGGCCGAACCGACTCCGCCACGTCCGTCTCCATTGCCGACCTGCGCCACCGCGGGACCGGCGCCCCGTCGTTCCCTGCCCGTCAACACACGCCGTACCGGGCCCGATACGCCTGCACCGCAGGCGCGTACGCCTGAAGTTCGCCGCGCCCCGCGATGAACCGCATCAGGTCTTCGAGCGTCGCGATCGCGACGACAGGAATTCCGAACGAGTCCTCGACTTCCTGCACGGCCGACTTCTCACTCTGGCCGCGCTCCATCCGGTCCAACGCGATCAGCACGCCTGCCACGTCCGCCCCGTGCGCCCTGATCACTTCGACCGATTCGCGGACGGAGGTTCCCGCCGTGATCACGTCATCGACGATCAGCACCCGGCCGCGGAGCGGCGCCCCGACGATGACGCCGCCTTCGCCGTGATCCTTGGCTTCCTTGCGGTTGTAGCTGAACGGCAGATTGTGACCATTCTCGGCCAGCGCAATGGCGGTTGCCGCCGCCAGGGTGATTCCCTTGTACGCCGGTCCGTAAAGCTGGTCGCAGGTCACGCCCGACGCCTGCCAGGCCGTTGCGTAGAACCGGCCCAGTTGACGCAGGCTCGCGCCGTCGTTGAACAATCCCGCGTTGAAGAAGTAAGGAGTTCTGCGCCCCGCCTTGGTGATGAATTCACCGAATCGAAGCACGTCGCGTGCCAATGAAAACGCGAGAAAGTCCTGCCGAAAGTCGTTCATCAATCCGAATCCTGCCGCTCCTTGTTCGGCGAGTATAACCGCGCGCTCCCGGCCCCGGCCGGACCGCATTGCGGCGAACTGCGTCGGCGATGAATGCCCGCCGTGTAAACTCGCGCCATTTTTTCCAATCCCGCGCGCACCGCGCCGCGCATCCACGACATGCGCATCATCACCCTCAACGTCAACGGCATCCGCTCGGCGGAACGCAAGGGTCTCGCCCATTGGCTCTCGCGCGGCGAGCCCTGGGACGTCGTCTGCCTGCAGGAGATCAAGGCGACGCACGACGACATCCCGAGCGCGCTCAAGGCCCCGCGCAAATCCTCCGCCGCGTTCTTTCCGGCAACGAAGAAGGGCTACGCCGGCGTGGGCCTCTACGCGAGGGTGCCGCCCCGGATAGCGGCCGGTTTCGGCAATCCGGAATTCGACGCGGAAGGCCGTTATCTCGAAGCGCACTTCACCGCGCTCACCGTGATCAGCCTCTACCTTCCCTCCGGGTCGAGCGGGCCGCATCGCCAGGCGTCGAAATTCCGATTCCTCGACGCGTTCCTGCCCCATCTCGCCGCGCTGCGCCATGCCGGCCGGGAGATCATCCTGTGCGGCGACTGGAACATCGCCCACCAGCCGATCGACCTGAAGAACTGGCGCAGCAACCAGAAGAATTCCGGCTTCCTGCCCGAGGAGCGTGCGTGGCTCTCACGGGTGTTCGACGAACTGGGCTTCGTCGACGTGTTTCGCCGCGTCGATCCCCGCCCCGAGCAGTACACCTGGTGGTCGAACCGCGGACAAGCGTGGGCGAAGAACGTCGGCTGGCGGATCGACTACCAGATCGCCACCCCCGGCATCGCGGCAACGGTGCAGGCGGCGAAGATCTACAAGAACCGCCGCTTTTCCGATCATGCGCCGCTCATCGTCGACTACGACTACGCGCTGAGGTGAGGCCGTGCTTCGCCTCACCAACCTCGTCCTCGCCCGCGGCGTCAAGCGCCTGCTCGACGGAGCGAACCTGACGGTCCACGACGGGCACAAGGTCGGCCTCGTCGGGCCGAACGGCTGCGGCAAGTCGAGCCTGTTCGCGCTGCTGCTGGGCGAGCTGCACCAGGACGCGGGCGAGGTCGAGCTGCCGGCGGCGTGGACGATCGCGCACGTCGCGCAGGAAACGCCCGCCGTCGACACGCCGGCGATCGACTTCGTGCTGGACGGCGACCGCGAACTTCGCGAAGTCGAGGCGGCGCTGCGATCCAGCGAGGCGGCGGCGGCCGTCGACCCGGAACTTGCCGGGGAAATGCTCGGCGAGCTGCATCATCGGTACGAAGCGATAGGCGGTTACGCCGCGCGCGCGCGGGCCGCGACGCTGCTGTCCGGGCTGGGCTTTCCCGCCGCACGGCACGAGGACCCGGTGGCGAGCTTCTCCGGCGGATGGCGGATGCGCCTCAATCTCGCGCAGGCGCTGATGTGCCGTTCCGACCTCCTGCTGCTCGACGAGCCCACGAACCACCTCGATCTCGACGCGGTGCTGTGGCTCGAGGACTGGCTCGCCCGCTATCCGGGCACGCTCTTCCTCATCACGCACGACCGCGACTTCCTCGACGGCGTGGTCAACACCATCGTCCACGTCGACGGGCAGAAGCTCAGGAGCTACACCGGCAACTATGCGCAGTTCGAGCGCGAGCGCGCGCTGCAGCTCGCGTTGCAGCAGACGAGCTATGCGAAGCAGCAGCGGCAGATCGCCCACCTGCAGGCCTTCGTCGACCGCTTCCGCGCGAAGGCGACGAAGGCGAAGCAGGCGCAGAGCCGGATCAAGGCGCTCGAACGGATGGAGCGCATCGCCGCGGCGCACGTCGACAGCCCGTTCGAGTTCGCGTTCGCCCCGGTCGACCAGGGCGCGCGGCAGCTCGTCCGGCTCGAACACGTGACCCTTGGCTACGGCGACGCGCCGCCGATTCTCGCGCATCTCGACTGGAACCTCCTGTCCGCCGACCGGGTCGGCCTGCTCGGTCCGAACGGCGCGGGCAAGTCGACGCTGCTGAAGGCGATCGCGGGAACGCTCGTGCCCCGGCAAGGCGAGCGGCTGGTCGCGCAGGGCCTGAAGATCGGCTATTTCGCCCAGCACCAGGTCGAGCAGCTGCGGGCCGAGGAGTCGCCGCTGTGGCATCTGGCGAAGCTCGATCCGGCGGTGCGCGAGCAGGAGTTGCGCGACTTCCTTGGTGGCTTCGATTTTCGCGGCGACATGGCCACGTCGCCGGTCGGCCGCTTCTCCGGCGGCGAGAAGGCGCGGCTCACGCTCGCCCTGCTCGTGCGCCAGAAGCCCAACCTGCTTCTGCTCGACGAGCCGACCAATCATCTCGACATCGAAATGCGCGAAGCGCTGGCCGAAGCGCTGCAGGACTACGACGGGGCACTGGTCGTCGTCGCCCATGACCGGCACCTGCTGCGTGCGACGACGGACGCGCTGTGGCTCGTCGCCGACGGCAAGGTCGTCCCCTTCGACGGCGACCTCGACGACTACCGTGACTGGGTGCTCGGCGCACGTCGCCGCGCGACGGCGAGTGCGGCGCCCGCGCCGGACGCCGTGCTCGATGCGCAACCGGCGGCGGACCGCAAGGCGCAGAAGCGGGCGGAGGCCGAGGCACGCCAGCGCGCCTATGCGCAGAAGAAGCCGCTGCTGGACCAGCAGGCGAAGGTCGAGCGCGCGATGGACGAGCTCGGCGTGGAAAGAAAGGCGCTCGACGACTGGCTGGCGTCGCCGGAGGCCTATACGGACGCGAACCGGGACGCGCTCAAGGAAAAGCTCGCGCGTCAGGGCGACGTCACCTGGCAGCTCGCGCGGCTGGAGACGGAGTGGCTCGCGTTGTCGGAAGCGCTCGAAAAATAGGGGTCAGGGGAGGCTTGCGGAATCGGGGTCAGATACGAATTGCCGTAACAGCGCAACGAATCGCGCCAAAGCGTTCGGGTAATTCGTATCTGACCCCTTTATCAGCCCGTACGCGCGCCCGGTCGATGGAAGAGGTAGACGGCGAAACCGCGCGTGTCGCGGCCCCAACGCAGGTAGGCATCGCGCCAGCGTTGGATCCGGTCCAGCATCGGCGGAACGTCGGCGTCGTCGGGCCGCTCGCGCGCGTAACGCTCGATCGAACGACAGAACTTCCACTCGTATTCGTCCCACTCGTCGACCGACGCCGTCGTCGCGTGCATCGGGATGAGTCCCGCATCGATACCCGCCTGGACGTTGCCGCGATGGTCGAGGTGCTGCGCATCGGCACCGAGCAACGCGGCGTACTCGGGGTGCGGCTTGCCCCGCCAGTAACCCTCGCCGATCAGGAGGTAGCCGCCGCCCTTGGTCCATGCCTTCAACTGATGGCAGACGCCGGCCATGCCGCCGGCGATGCCGTTGGCGCCCATCATGACGGAGAGGTGGAAGGTCTCCGGATCGGCCCTGAAATCGCGGATGTCGGCGTCGTCCAGATGCAGCTTGCCCAGCGCCCCGGTCCACTCGGCGCGCTCGCGCGCGGCATCGAGCATGTACGACGAGTGGTCGACGGCGACCACCGTCGAGCCGAACTTCTCGATGATCCGCAGCGCGAGCTCGGCCCGGCCACAGCCGAGGTCGAGCACGCGGGAAGTCTCGCCGAGCGGCAGGAGCTCGAGCAAGCGCTCGATCTTGGGCGCCGAGATCGGATTGCAATAGTCGTGGTCACGATGGGCAATCGCGTTGAACTTGTGGTGATTCATGGCTTGCCGTCCTCCCCGTTCCAGGGAGCCATACGCAAGAGTAATGCCATTCCGGGCAGCGCCAGCAGCATGCAGAGCAGAAAGAAATTGAACCAGCCGGTCTGCTCGACGATCCAGCCGGTCGACGCGTTGACCACGGTCCGCGGCACCGCGGCAAGGCTCGTGAACAACGCGTACTGGGTGGCCGTGTAGCGGGGATCGGTCGCGCGGGCGATGTAGGCGACGAAGGCGGCGGTCCCCAGCCCGACACCCAGCGCTTCGAACGCAATCACGCCGGCGAGCAGGGCCTTGTCCGGGCGATTCTCCCAGGCCAGCCAGGCAAAGCCGAGGATCGAGACGAGCTGCACGACGCCGAACAGCCACAGCCCGCGGTTGATCCCGATCCGGACCATCGCCAGGCCGCCGAGCATCCCGCCGATGACGCTTGCCCACAGCCCCGCGTTCTTGGCGATGAGCCCGATATCGGACATTGGTGAAGCCCATGTCGAGGTAGAAGGGCGTGGCGAGCGCCGTGGCCATGCTGTCGCCGAGTTTGTAGAGAAAGATGAACCCCAGCACGACGAGCGCATGTGACCATCCCCCCCGCCGGATGAATTCACGGAACGGCGCCACCACGGCCTCCCGCAGCGTCTTCGGTCCCGGTCGCGCGAGCTGCGGCTCGGACACGGCCAGCGTGAGGGCGATGCCCGGGAGCATGAACAGCGCCGTGATCGGAAACACTGTCGACCACGGCAGATGGTCCGCCAGGATCAGCGACATGGCGCCGGGGATCAGGCTGGAGATGCGGTAGGCGTTGACGTGGATCGCGTTGCCGAGGCCGAGCTCCGGGTCCGGCAGGATCTCCCGCCGGTAGGCGTCGAGGACGATGTCCTGGCTCGCGCTGAAGAACGCGACGACGGTCGCGAGACCCGCGATCGTCCACAGGTCGAACGCGGGCTGCAGCAGGCCGAGCGCCGCGATCGCCGCCACGAGCACGAGCTGGGTCGCCAGCATCCAGCCGCGGCGGCGCCCGAGCAGCGGGAACGCATAGCGGTCCATCAGCGGGGACCACACGAACTTCCACGTGTACGGCAGCTGGATCAGCGCGAACAGCCCGATCGCCTTGAGATCGACATGCTCGGAGCGCAGCCACGCCGGCAGCAGGTTGATCAGCAGGTAGAGTGGCAGCCCCGAGGCGAATCCGGTAAAGACGCAGATCAGCATCCGCCGGTTGAGGAGCGCCTCGCGCCAGGTCTCCCTGATCGGATTGGACGGCCCGGCGCCGGTTCCCGGGGTCGAAGCGTCCACCGCAGGTTCGGGCACCATGGCCCCGGACGGCGCAGGGGCTGCCGTTGCGCCAGTCGGGCTCGGGTCGCTC
Source organism: uncultured beta proteobacterium (assembly GCA_963843595.1). GTDB lineage: Bacteria > Pseudomonadota > Gammaproteobacteria > Burkholderiales > Casimicrobiaceae > CAIWHR01. The sequence goes on from CAWJLG010000008.1 coordinate 54,307, forward strand.
ATGCCGCGATTGTAGACGCGCCCGTCGCGACGGCCTTCGCCGTCATTCGCGCCCTCCGCTGCGCCCGAACTTCGCTACCGCCGCCGCGTCGGGCGCGCTCAATCGCTCGCCGACGCGCCCTTCGGGCCTGGGCTCTGCCCGGCTCGCTCATTCGCGCCGGAAGCGATAGATCGCGAGCTCGCCGAAGAGATTCGGCAGCAGCTTGACGGTCCGCCCGCCGGCGAGCACGACCCTCTCCTCGACCTTGCAGGCGCGCCGCGCGAGGAACGCGTCGAAATCGGCGACCGTGCACAGGTGGATGTTCGGCGTGTCGTACCACTGGTAAGGCAGCGACGTCGACACCGGCATCCGGCCGCGCAGGATCTGCAGCCGGTGCGACCAGTGGCCGAAGTTGGGAAACGTGACGATCGCGTCGCGTCCCACGCGCAGCATCTCGGCGACGATCGCCTCGATGCGCCGCATCGCCTGCAGCGTCTGCGACAGGATCACGACGTCGAACGAGCCGTCGGCGAAATCGGCGAGTCCGCCTTCGAGGTCCCGCTGCAGCACGTTGATGCCGTGCTCGACGCTCGCGCGCACGCCGGCGTCGGCGATCTCGATCCCGTACCCGCTGACGTTGCGCTCGGCGGCGAGATAGGCGAGCAGGCCGCCGTCGCCGCAGCCCATATCGAGCACGCGGGCGCCCTCGGGCACCCAGCGGGCGATCTTCGCGTAGTCGGCGCGGCGGGTCGCCCGCTCGCGCTCGGCCACGCCGTCGCGCAGCGCGCGGCCCAGCCGGAACGTCGAGTACGACTTCACGTCGCGCTCGATGCGCCCGAAATACGCGCGCACGACCGCGTGGTACTGCGGATCGTCGAGCAGGAACGCGTCGTGGCCGTGCGGCGCGTCGATCTCCGCGTAGGAGACATCGAGCCTGCGCTCGACCAGTGCCTTGACGATCTCGCGGGAGCGCGAGGGCGGAAAGCGCCAGTCGGTCTTGAACGAGACGACGAGGAAGCGGCATTTCGCGGGCGCGAGCGCCGCCGTCAGGTCGCCTTGGGTGGCGAGCGCCGGATCGTAGTAATCGAGCGCCTTGGTGATGCGAAGGTACGTGTTCGCGTCGTAGTACTCGGCGAACTTCTCGCCCTGATGGCGCAGGTACGATTCGATCTGGAACTCCGGCGCGAACGAGAACTTGAGCCCCTCGCGCAGCTTGCGCCCGAACTTCGCCTCCATCTGCTCGTCGGAGAGGTACGTGATGTGCCCGATCATCCGCGCGACGCGCAGACCGCGGCGCGGCTTGGTGGCGTGAGCGGTGAAGTCGCCGCCGTGGAAATCCGGGTCGGTCAGGATCGCCTGCCGGGCAACCTCGTTGAACGCGATGTTCTCGGCCGAGAGGTTCGGTGCGGCCGCGATGACCAGCGCATGCCGGATCCGTTCGGGATAGCGGATCGCCCACGACAGCGCCTGCATGCCGCCCAGGCTGCCGCCCATCACCGCCGCCCATTGACGAATGCCCAGCCGATCGGCGAGACGCGCCTGGGCGTCGACCCAGTCCTCGACCGTCACCAGCGGGAAATCGGCGCCCCAGACCTTTCCCGTCGCCGGATCGATCGACGCCGGACCGGTGGAGCCGAAGCAGCTGCCGAGGTTGTTCACGCCGACGACGAAGAAGCGATCCGTGTCGACCGCCTTCCCCGGTCCCACCATGTTGTCCCACCAGCCGAGGTCGTCGGGCGCCCCGGCGTAGTACCCGGCAACGTGGTGCGACGCGTTGAGCGCGTGGCAGATCAGCACCGCGTTGGACGCGTCGGCGTTGAGGTTGCCGTAGGTCTCGTAGGCGAGCTCGTAGCGCGCAAGCGTTCGCCCGCAGGCGAGCGGCAACGGATCGTCGAACTCGGCACGCCGGGGAACGACTTGCCCGACCGAGACGCCGCGCTTCGACCGGTCGTCGAAGGCCGAATCGGTGCCGCCGGTGGTGGCCGAGAACGAAGGCATGATGCGCCGCGTATCGAGTGGCAATAAAAAACCCGACCAGCTGTTGGCTGAAGTCGGGTTGGTCAAGGTATTCCCCCTTGCCGCTCCGCTTTAGCCGGATTTGTAACGCGCCCGCAAGCTGGCTCAAATCGGCGCAGCAACCAGTCTAGCGAGTCCTCGCTCCGTTGAAAACCCTGATTCGGTGTTGGGGGGCGGGAAACGGGCGGTGAGGGACGAATGGCTGCCGACGCTGGGCATCGGCGCTGCCGGGACGGTGCCGGTCTACCGGGTGTTCAACGCCCCGGCCGAAGCCAACCACCGCTACACGACCGAGCGCGCCGTCCGCGACCTAATGGTGGTGAACGGCTGGGTCGACGAAGGCGACGGTCCCGACTTCGCCGTGAGGTGCGCGCCGGGGCCCTGAAGCGCGCCCAGCGCATCGACCCCGATCCAGCTCACGTTCTGGACGTCGAGGAAGGTCGCGCCGGCGGACTCGCACAACATCGCGATCGTCGCGCAGCTGCCCGCGGCCACCGCGAGCGGTGCGACGACGCTGACCGACTGCCAGTACGCGCTTGGCATTCCCGTGCGCGGGTTGAGAATGTGGCAGTAGCGGCGGCCGTCGAGCTCGAAGAACCGTTCGTAATCGCCGCTCGTCGCCAGCGCGCCTGACGCAAGGTCCACACTGGCGATCGCCGTGCCGTCGCGTCGCGGATGGCGGATGCCCACCCGCCACGGCGTGCCGTCGGGACGCGGCCCGAGCGCGCGGACGTCGCCGCCGAGATTGACCAGCGCGTGCGCGATCCCGTGGCCGGCGAGAATCGTGGCCACGCGGTCGGCCGCATACTCCTTGCCAATGCCACCGAAGTCGATTTCCATCCCGGCGCGCGGCAGCCGAATCGCGTGTTCGCTCCATTCGACGTCGCCCCAACCGATCAGCGCGATCACCGCGGCGCGCGTCGCCGCATCGGGCACCTGCGGCGGCGTGCGCCTGAAGTCCCAGACCCGTCGCAACACGCCTGACGTGATGTCGAACAAGCCCCCGCTCAGGCGATGACATTCGTCGGCATAGCGCAGCAGTGCGGCCGTTTCCGCATCGATCGCCACCGGCCGCCCGCCGGCGGCGCGGTTGATCGTCGTCGCGACACTGTCGTCGCGATAACGGGAGAACCTGGCCTCGATGCGGGCGACGTCGGCAATCGCCGCGCCGACGGCGCGGTGAGCGCTCGCTTCGTCGGCAGCGAAGAGCAGGAGTTCGTGGTCCGACGCCATCGCGCGGAAGCTGTGGCGATACAGGGGCATGGTCGCGTCCGGAGGCGGGTAGTGCCGGCAGGTTAGAAGGTCTTGGCGACGCCGACCTGAAGCCAACGAGCCGAGAACGGCTCGAGGCCGGGGCTACCGCTGCCGCCCACGCGCCAATCGGATTTCTGGCGATAGAACTGGACCTTGAGGTCCGCGCTCCAGCCGTCGGCGAAATGCTTGATCACCCAGACCCCCGCCGTGAGCGCCCCGAACGCGGAAAGCCGGGTATCGGCGGTGTAGTACTGTCCGGGCACGTAACCGCTCGGGAACGGCGGGTCGTAATAGAAATCCGCCGCGCTCTGCGTGTAATAGCGAAGGTTCGGCGTCACGCTCCACCCCGCCGGGAGCGCCTGGACCCAGGCCGCCTCGAGCGCGTTCGACGTGCTGCCGAAGGAATCGATGAGCAGCCGGTAGGAGAGCTGGACCGTCGCATCGAACGCGGGCAGGTACTGGTTGGCGCGGGTGAGCCACGTGAACACGCGCCGGTGGTCGGGCCGGGTGTCGAGAAGCTTGTAGGGATCCGAGTAGTAGCCGTGCCCGTCCGCGTAAGTGAGGTTCGACTGGACGATGGCATCCGCCGACAGCACCTGAGTCACGCCGAGCAGCACTTCGACCGCGTGTCGCGTCTGGTTCTCCGCCACCCCGTTGACGCTGTTGATCCGGTCGCTGTTGCCGGCGATGCCGAAGGCCCACGTCCGGTTGTTGTCCGGCGTCGACAGGCGCAGGTCGAACGACGCCGCGCGCCCGAGATAGTCGCGCTCCGACGATACGGCGGCACCCACGCCGACCGCGACGCGCCCGGCGTAGTACGTGAGCTTCACGTCGCCCGCCGTCCGGTACTCGGTGATTCCGATGCCCGAGGCGCCCGACAATGCATCGTGATAGCGCGGCGAAGCACCCGAGATTCCGTCGTAGACCAGCGCGCCCTCGACGGCGAGTGCGTCGCCGATCGGTTTCAGCACGTACAGCGACGGACTCTTCACGTGCATCCGGTCCGCCCCCGGCTGCCAGTCGCGATAGTCGAGGTACTTGAGCGCGACCTGCCCGGCGTCGGGCGCCATCTCGGCGCGCGCCGAAGGCGTCCAGAGCGCGGGCAGGATTCCCGGCAACGCGAGCGCGGCGGCCAGGAACGCGCCCGCCGGCGTCGCGGCGGCGGGTGGGCTTGGCGGCGATCCCCCGCCCGGTTCCTCAGTTGCAGCCACACCCGCCCCCGCCGACGCCATACCCGCCGCCGGCGGCTTCCTTGCTGGTATAGACGTGCTGTGTGTTCCTCGCGTCGAGCCGGTCCGCGTCGAACTGCATCTCGGGCTTCGCGAGCTGTCCCTTTTCCCACGGCTGCGGCGGAGCGAAGGTGGAACAGCCGGCGACCGACAGCACGAGCGACAGCACGAGGCCCCGCGAACACGAACGACGGGCGGCAAGTGGCACCAGGGTCACCGGAGCGGCGGGATCAGCGGTTGGTGACGAGCGCGCGAACGCGCTCCTCGATCGCCGCCGTGCGGTCATCGCGAAAACCCTGCTCGACTGCGACGACCGTCCCGCGCGCGTCGACCAGGTACGAACTCGGCATCGCCTTGACGTCCCAGGCGGCCGGCGCGACGCCGGCGCCGTCGTAGAGGATGGTGAACGTCGCCGGCACCTGGCGCAGGAAGCGCTCCGCGTCCTCACGCTTCTTGTCGACGTTGATCGCGACGACGGTGAGGCCAAGATCGCCGTAGCGACGCTGCAGCTCGTTCATCCACGGAAACGATCGCTTGCACGGGGCGCACCACGACGCCCAGAAATCGACGTAGACGACCCGGCCGCGCATCGCATCGAGCGAGATCGCCGCGCCTTGCGCATCGGGCAGCGCGAATGCGGGCGCCGGCGCGCCGACGTCGGCCGCGTCGGCGCCACCGGCGAACAGCGACCACCGCCGCAGCGGTGGCGACCGCACGCAGGACAGAGGCCGATGACCCTGATGGATTCATGACATGGGTGCCGTGGCGCACGCGAGCGGAGGGGGCGGAGTTGCGCTCCGCCGGCGGAACCCGCGCCACCTTCACCAGACGAACAGCCGGCCGCGCGCCGGCATTCCCGGCGCGGCCGCGAGAATCTCAGCCGTTGAGCTTGTCCAGCAGCGCGGACACGCGCGCCGGGTCGTCGGTGCGGCGCATACGATCGACGATCGGCTTCGCCTCGCCGACGTCGGTCGTCAGCACACGCTGCTTGACGTTGAGCACGTGGGCCGGATGCATGGAGAAGTTGCGCAAGCCCATGCCGAGCAGGAGCCGGGTGAGCCGCGCCTCGCCGGCCATCTCGCCGCAGACCGCGATGGGCTTGCCGGCCTTGTTGGCGGCGCCGATCGCCATTGCCAGCAGCTTCAGCACCGCCGGATGCAGCGGATCGTACAGATGCGAGACGGCGTCGTCGGAGCGGTCGACGGCCAGCGTGTACTGGATGAGGTCGTTGGTGCCGATCGACACGAAGTCGAGCTTCTTCAGGAACGAATTGATCGCCAGCGCCGCCGCCGGGATCTCGATCATGCCGCCGACCTCGATCCCCGAATCGAACGGCACGCCCTGCTCGCGCAGCGTCTCCTTCGCCTGCTCGATCATCGCCAACGTCTGGACGATCTCGGACACCGAGGCGAGCATCGGGACGAGGATGCGGACCTTGCCGTAGTGCGATGCGCGCAGGATGGCGCGCAGCTGGGTGAGGAACAGCCGGGGCTCGGCGAGGCAGAAGCGCACCGCGCGCAGGCCCAGCGCCGGATTCGGCGCGACCCGCGCGAGGCCGTCGAGCCCCTCCTTCTGCTTGTCGGCGCCCAGGTCGAAGGTGCGGATCGTGACCGGCAGGTCGCCCATCCCCTCGGCGACCCGCCGGTAGGCCACGAACTGCTCGTCCTCGGTGGGCAGGCCCTCGCGGTTGAGGAACAGGAACTCGGAGCGGAAGAGGCCGATGCCGGTGGCGCCGCTTTCGCGCACCTGCTCGAGGTCCTCCGGCAACTCGATGTTCGCCTGCAGCTCGACGTCCTTGCCGTCGATGGTCGTCGCCGGCTTGGACTTCAGCCGCTTGAGCTTCTGCCGCTCGAGGTCGACCTCGCTCTGCTTCAGCCGGTACTCGGTCAGCACCGACCGGTCCGGATTGACGATGACGACGTTGTTCGTCCCGTCGACGATGAGGAGCTCGTTCTCGCGGATCAGCGCCCGCCCGTTGTGCGTGGCGACCACCGCGGGCACCGCGAGGCTCCGCGCGACGATCGCCGTGTGCGACGTGACCCCGCCGAGGTCGGTGAGGAACGCCGCGTAACGGTGCTGCTTGAACAGGATCACGTCGGCCGGCGACAGGTCGTGGGCGACCAGTATCGTGTGGTGCTCGGCGCCCGGCGGGGCGACGGTGCCGGGCTTGCCGAGCAGGCGTTTCAGGATCCGCTCGACGACCTGCACGACGTCGGCCTTGCGCTCGCGCAGGTAGGCATCCTCGATCTGGTCGAACTGCTCGACCAGCACGTTCATCTGCTGGGTAAGCGCCCACTCGGCGTTGCAGCGCTGGTCGGCGATGATCTTCTTCGGCACCTCCGACAGCGTGGCGTCGTTGAGGATCATCCAGTGGACGTCCAGGAACGCGCCGAACTCGGCCGGCGCGTCGCCGGCGGTCATCGCGGCGTGCAGCGTCTCGAGCTCGTGCTGCACCTCGTGCACCGCGTTGTCGAAGCGGACGACCTCGGCCGCGACGTCGGCGGTGGGCACCGCGTAGTGGGCCACTTCGAGCGTTGCGTGCGAGACGAGCTGCGCCCGCCCGATGGCGATGCCGCCCGAGACGCCGATGCCGTGAAGAGCGAAGCTCGGCACGGAGGGTCGCGGGCCGGCGCTACTGGCCCTCTCCGAAGTAATCGTTGATGAGTGCCACGATCGCCTGCATCGCCTCGTCCTCGTCCGGGCCGCTGGTCTCCAGCGTCACCTTAGCACCCTTGCCGGCGGCCAGCATCATGACGCCCATGATGCTCTTGGCATTCACCTTGCGGTTGTTGCGCGCCATCGAGACGTCGCATTGGTACTTCGCGGCGAGTTGCGTGAGCTTGGCCGAGGCGCGCGCGTGCAGGCCCAGCTTGTTGATGATTTCAACGTCGCGTTGGGGCATAGACCGGATCCACTTCGATGTGCAGCACGCCGTCGCAGCCGCCCGAGATCGCCTTCTTGATCATCGTGTCCATGCCTTTGGTGCGGTAGGTGAACGCCCGCACCAGCATCGGCAGGTTGACACCGGCGACACCCTCTACCTTTCCCGGCTTCAGGAGCTTGCAGGCGAGGTTGCACGGGGTCGCACCGTAGATGTCGGAGAAGATCAGCACGCCGTCGCCGGTATCGAGCCGTGCGACGAGTTCGCGTGCCTGCGGCAGCAGCAGGATCGGGTCGTCGGTGGCGGCGACCGAGAGCACCTCGAACTGCGGTGGCCGCGTCCCGAGGACATGCGTGACCGCGCGCACCAGGCTGTCGCCGAGGGTGTCGTGGGCGACGATGAGAATGCCGATCATCGTGATGGTGCGGTGGCGGGTGCCGGTGTCCCGTGCGACGCGTGTCGAGGGCCCCGAGGGGTGGAACAAAATGGTAGCACGCAGCCCGGGGCCGGGCCGCCGCCGGGTCTAGGGTTGCACCACCCGGACCAGCGCGTCGGCGAACATCCCGGCGACGTCGCAACCGGCCTGCTGCGCGATCTCGACGAAACAGGTCGGGCTGGTCACGTTGACCTCGGTCAGGCACCCGCCGATGACGTCCAGGCCGACGACCAGGAGGCCGTCGGCCCACAGCGTCGGCCCGAGCGCCGTCGCGATCGCGCGCTCGCGCTCGGTGAGCGGCCGCGCCTCGCCGCGGCCGCCGGCGGCGAGATTGCCGCGGGTCTCGCCCGCCTTCGGGATGCGCGCCAATGCGAAGGGCACCGGCTCGCCCGCAATCACCAGCACCCGCTTGTCGCCTTCGACGATCGCGGGGATGAAGCGCTGCGCCATCACCGTCCGCGCACCGTACTGGCTCACCGTCTCGACGATGACGTTGCGGTTCGGATCGTCGCTGCGAATGCGGAATACCGAGGCGCCGCCCATCCCGTCGAGCGGCTTCAGGATGATGTCGCCGTGGTGATCGATGAAGGCGTCGATGCGCGCGGCGTCGCGCGTGACGAGCGTGGGCGCGATGAAATCGGCGAATTTCGCGATCGCCAGCTTCTCGTTGTAGTCGCGGATCGCCCGCGGCCGGTTGAACACCCGCGCGCCCTCGCACTCGGCGGTTTCGAGGAGGTACGTCGCGTAAAGGTACTCCATGTCGAACGGCGGGTCCTTGCGCATCAGCACCGCGGCGAAGTCGACAAGCGCGCGCTCCTCGGGGGCGCCCTCGGCGTACCAGTCGTAGTCGGCGACGCGGACCGTCAGCGGCACGACGCGCGCCCGGGTACGACCCATGTCCCAGAAGATGTCCGCGGGCCCCAGGGCGTACACCCGATGGCCCCGGGCGACGAGCGCACGCATCATCGCCACACTCGAGTCCTTGTAGGCCTTGAGTTCGGGCAGCGGATCGACGATGAAGGCGAAGTCCATGGCGGCGCGCGGGCGCAGGAGCGCAGGAACCGGGCCGTCATGCTACCGCATCCGCTCGCACGGCGACGCCCCGGCCGCGTGTCGGCCGTACACGTGCCCTTGCGGACGCGTTTGCCCCGCGCCCGGGTTGTGCCTACGATAGCCGGGACGCGCCACATCGCCCCGGTGCAATCGACTCCTTCCGTTTGCTGACGTCACATGTTCTGGCCGTTCATCGCCGCTCCCTGGCTCGCGCTCGTTCCCGCCGCATTGTTCGCCGCGCTGTGGCTTGCGCGGCGCGGCGCACTGTCGCTCACCGCGGCGCTCGCCTGGGCCGCCTACACGCCGTACGAATGGGCGATGCATGCGCGCATCCTTTGTACCGGCGAATGCAACATCCGCATCGATCTGCTACTGATGGCCCCGGTGCTGCTGGTGCTGACCGTCGCGGCGGCGGTGCTCGCACTTCGCGCGGGCCGGGCGCGGCCGTGACGTCGGCGACCAGCGAAGGCGGCGCGTGACCACCTCGTCCCGGCATCCGTTCCGCTACCGGTGGTACACCCGCGGCGACGTCAACGGCTTCTTCGCGCTGTCGATCGACAACATGGCGCTGCTGGTGGCTATGTCCGGCATCCTCATCGGCGTGTTCCACCTGCCGGCGGACATCGTGCTCGGCCGCATGGTTCCCGGCACCGCGTTCGGCGTGCTCGTCGGCGACCTCCTCTACAGCTGGCTGGCGTTCCGCCTCGCGCGGAGGGAGCGCCGCCACGACGTGTGTGCGATGCCGCTCGGCATCGACACGCCGTCGACCTTCGCGCTGTGCTTCGGCGTCGTCGGGCCCGCCTACGTCGCCACGAAGGACGCGCACCTGGCATGGGCGGTCGGCATGGCGGTGATGGTGATCATGGGGGTTGCCAAGCTCGCCGCCGCCTTCGCCGGCGATGCCGTGCGCCGCGCCCTGCCCCGCACGGCGCTCCTGGGCGCGCTTAGCGCCGTCGCCGTCGGCCTCATCATGTTCTTCCCGTTTCTCAAGATCGTCGCCGAGCCCGTCGGCGGCATCATCGCGCTGGGCATCGTGCTGATCACGCTGATCGGCAAGGTGCAGTTGCCGGGCCGGCTGCCGGCGGTAGTCGTCTCGGTGATCGCCGGCTTCGCCGCGTACACGATTGCGCAGCTCTTCGGCTACGCCCCGCCGCCGCTGCCGGTCGCCGCGGCGGCCGCAGGCGCGGCATTGCCGTTGCCGTCGCTCGCCTTCGTGGATGGGCTTGCGATGGCGCTTCACTACCTGCCGCTCGCCATCCCCGTCGCGCTCGCCACCGTCATCGGCGGCATCGACAACACCGCGTCCGCCGCCGTCGCGGGCGACGGCTACGCGACCCGCGACATCCTGCTCGTCGAGGGCGGGGCGACGTTGATCGCGGCGCTCGCCGGCGGCGTGATCCAGAACACGCCGTACATCGGCCACCCCGCGTACAAGGAGATGGGCAGCCGCGCCGGCTACACCGTCGCCACCGGACTCTTCATCGGCGTCGGCGCGGCCACCGGCCTCGTCGGCGCGCTCATCGCCCTGCTGCCGGAATCGATCGTCGTGCCGGTGCTCGTGTTCGTCGGCCTCGAGATGGCCGAACAGGCGACGGTTGCGACCCAACGTGCCCACGTGAAGGCGATTGCGCTCGCGTCGATCCCGGTGATCGCCTATCTCGTGAACATTCAACTCGGCGGATTGATCGGCGCCGCGCACGTCGACGTCGGCGCGTTGCCGCCGGACACGCAACGCAGCCTGCTGGCGGTCACGATGCTCGGCAACGGCTTCATCGTCACCGCGATGCTCTGGGCGACGTGGCTCATCTTCGTGATCGACCACGAATTCGCGAAGGCTGCATGGGTCTGCGCCGCCGCAGCGGGGCTTACCGCGGTGGGCCTCATGCATTCGCCGCACGCCGACGGGCGATTCTTCCTGCCCGGGCAACCCGGCATTCCGCCGCCGGTCTACGCGCTTGCCGCCGGGTACGCGCTGCTGGGTTTCACGTCCGCGCTCTTTGCGCGGCGTCCGGCCAAGGCGGCGGACGCGCGTCCGCCGCCGGCAACGCGCGCCGGCACGGAGACCTGACCGCTCGCCGGGACACCGGACGGCGTGCCTCGACGATCTATTTGATCAGCGGAAAGGTCGTCGCGATGTCGTACGACTGGTATGCGCGAATCTTCGCTTCGAGCTGCAGGTAGCGCGCAGCCTTCTTCGCCGGCAGCGCTCGCAGCGTCTTGTTGCCGAGGGTGCGCCGCGCCTTCACTTCGATCTCGTCGGCCTCGATCAAGTCGTTGGTGAGGTTCTTCGCATAGAGGTCCGACGCCGGCCGGTCGCGTGAGATCGCGCCCTCCAGCGCGACGGACCGCTGCCGGTTCGACCGGTCGAGGGCGCGCTGATAGGCATCGTAGAGCGGCCAGAAGTTCTTCGCCTCCGCCGGAGTGAGATTGAGCGTTGAGGCCACGAGCGCCTTCTTGTCGGCCCGGACGGCCGCGCGCAGCGCCTGCAGGTCGGTCATGTCGGCAGACTTGTCCTGTGCCCGGGCGGACGGCAGCGCAAGCATCGCAACGAGGAGCAGGACGGTGGCCAGGTTCTTTTTCATGGTGGATCCTTTGCCGAGTCGGCCGCGGTGCGGAGGTCGCCTTTGTAGCACATTTCACGGGGCGTCGGTCATGCGCCCGCCCGCTGTGCGCAGGTGCGCCACGCAACGCGGGCCGGCCCGTTGCTCTGCGCTAGAATATGCGGCCCGGAGAGGTGGATGAGCGGTTTAAGTCGCACGCCTGGAAAGCGTGTTTAGGGTAATACCCTAACGCGGGTTCGAATCCCGCCCTCTCCGCCAGTTACCCCCAGTCCGCCTCCAACCCGGACCGTCCGCGCAAGTCCGCCCTCCCCTCAGTTTCTGCCTCGTTTTCCCTCTAATAGTATCAAACTGGCACTGTCCAGCAGCATCCGTATAGGTACTTCGTCGTCCGTTGACAGCCGTCACAGATGGGGGTAGTTTTTCGCAAGTTGCCCCCATTCTCAGAAAGTTACCCCCGTGCCACTAACAACAACGGCGATACGCAACGCGAAGCCGCGCGCTGCGCAATACAAGATCGACGATGGCGGTGGTCTTTTCTTGCTGGTCAGACCCAATGGAGGTAAGTGGTGGCGGCTGAAATACCGAGTTAGCGGCAAGGAATAGCTTCTGTCGCTTGGCACATTCCCCGACACGTCATTGGCCGAGGCGCGCGAGCGCCGCGATGCGGCGCGCAAACTGTTGGGGGCGGGGCACGATCCCTCCGCCCAACGCCAAGCGGACAAGCGCAAGACCAAACATCAGGCCGAGAACTCCTTCGAGGCGGTGGCGCGGGAGTGGTACGAGAAGCAGTGCAATATCTGGGTGCCACACCATGCGTCGGACGTGCTGCGGCGGCTCGAGGCAAATTTGTTCCCCGATCTGGCGGCGCGGCCCATCGCTGAGATAACCGCGCCCGAATTACTCGCGGCGGTTCGAAAGATCGAAAAGCGGGGGTCGCACGATCTCGCTCACCGCGTATTGCAGGTCGCTTCTCAAGTTTTCCGATACGGCGTTGCAACTGGACGCTGCGAACGTGACCCTGCGCCCGATCTTCGCCGTAGTGGACGTTGCCGCGCCTCCACAGCCGCGTGTCCGACAGGCCCTCACCTTGCTCCTTCGCGTGGGTCATCAACTCCACCAGCCTCGCTTTCGCCTCGTCGAGCTTCGTATTTAAGTCCTGTATGAGCGTCTGCTCGGGCGAATCACGCTTGACCACATCGAATCGCGAAACGCCTTTCGAACGTTGGTCAGCTCGCGGCCGGGAAGCGGTCTGTCAGCTCCACCACCCGATTTGACCCGTCGTTCGCGCTGGTCGTACGTTAATGGCGAACGCGTGCGCCCGGCCGCGCTGGCGCGTTACTGTAAAATCGCTTAGCGCCGCGGCCGCCAAGATATGGCGTTTTTGTCGCCCGCCATCCGGTGCAAGGAGTTCCGATGCGCATCGAGACCGAGATAAAGTTGGACTTCAAGGACGTGCTGATCCGCCCCAAGCGAAGCACACTTTCGACACGCTCGAACGTCGACGTATCGCGCGAGTTTCGCTTCCGGCACGCGCAGGTCGATTATCACGGCGTGCCGATCATCGCCGCCAACATGGATACCACCGGTACATTCGAGATGGCGCGCGCGCTGGACGCGTTTCTGCTCTCGACGGCATTGCACAAGCATTATGCGGTGGACGAACTCGTCGCGTTCTTCAGGGGTCTGGAGCGCAAATCCGCCGCGTTCTACTCGATGGGCATTGCCCCGGCGGACGAGGAGAAGTTCGGCCGCGTGATGGAGGCTGCGGGGACTGGTGCCGATGCGGCGGTCCGCTATGTATGCATCGACGTGGCCAATGGCTATACCGAGGGCTTCGTGCGCGCGGTCGCAAAGATTCGCGAGCACTATCCGCACCTCGTCATCATGGCCGGCAACGTCGTTACGGGCGAGATGACCGAAGAGCTGATCCTCTCGGGCGCGGACATCGTCAAGGTGGGTATCGGGCCGGGATCAGTATGCACCACGCGCAAGATGACCGGCGTCGGCTACCCGCAGCTCTCCGCGATTGTCGAATGCGCGGATGCTGCGCACGGACTCGAAGGCCACATCTGTGCCGACGGCGGCTGCGCGACGCCAGGCGATGTCGCCAAAGCATTCGGCGGAGGTGCCGACTTCGTGATGCTGGGCGGGATGTTCGCTGGCCACGACGAATGCGTGGGCGACGTTGTCGAGCGCGATGGCCAGAAGTACCAGCGCTTCTACGGAATGAGCAGCAGGAGCGCGATGGAGAAATACGCGGGAGGCGTGGCACAGTACCGCGCGGCCGAGGGTAAGGAGATACTCGTGCCCTGCCGCGGTTCGGTCAACGCAACTGCGCAGGAGCTCCTTGGCGGCGTGCGCTCAGCATGCACATACGTTGGTGCGCGGCGTCTGCGCGAGCTGTCAAAGCGAACTACGTTCGTGCGCGTTTCGCACCAGGCGAACGAGGTTTTCCTTGGGTAGCTTGACTACCGCCATCTGGGTTGGTCGGTGTACGGATAGTCGTCCGAAATCCGGCGGCCCGACGAGATGCGGTTGTCGAGTTCCGGCGGAAGGTGCGGGTATTCGCCTGGGCCGAAGGTCCGGCATTCGCCCTGGAAGTTGGCATCGCTGCAGAAGATCCAGTAGCCCCGCTCAACTCGCAGCGATGATCCGCGATCGTTGAAGGTGCCATCGAGGTTGCGCGATCCCTGGCCGCCGAGAGCGAGCGCACGGCCGGACAGGTTCTGCCCCGAGTACAGAGTCGCGCTCGCGCCTGCACCCACCCGTCCGCGCGGTGGTTCGCTGCCGGGGTCGTTGGCCGGCCGGGCCGACGTCACGCGACCGCCGAGGCCACCGAGTGTCGGATAGCGGCCGGGCACGAAGACCCGGCAGTCGCCGTGGAAGTCGGCATCGACGCAGATTTCCCATGCGCCGCCTTCGACGATGGCCGATTGCGGCCAGTCGCTACCGCGCATTCCTTCGAGCCTGCCGCGAGGTTGCTGAATCGCGAAATGACGCCCGCCGAAGTTGTCGGATTCATAGAATGTCACTTGGCCAGGCAGCGGCGACACGACGGCCGGCGATTGCAGGTTTGCCTGCGGCGACGATGCCGGCCGCGCCGAGCTGATCCGGCGCGACCACTCGCCGAGGTTCGGATAGCGGCCCGGGGCCAGGACAGTGCATTTGTTGTCGAAGTTGGTGCCGACACAAACCTCCCACGGGCCTCCGTCGATAATCGCGGACCGCGCGCGGTCGTTAAAATCGAGGGCGCGGAAATTCGGCATCGCTTCGTTGCCTCCGATCTGGCGCCCGCCGAAATTCTCGGATTCGTAGAACGTGATACCGGCCATCGCCGTGCTGCCGGCGAACATTGCGATGCCAAAGACAATATGCGTGACGAGTCGGTTCATTGCTCCAGATTCCTTATGGTTGCTCAAGGAGGGAACGGCGTTGCGATCGGGCGCGGATGTCCGGAACGCACGCGCTCACCAGCTTGGCCGGAGCAGCCGAGTGCGTCTGTTCGGCGTCGCACATATCGGCCGCACGATTGCCCGAGTCCGTATCGGACGGTGGCGGACGTTGCCCCCATGATGGAGCTCCAGCTGGAGCTCCCATGAACAAGCCGGCGCCGCCGGTGTCAGAGTGTGCTGGGTGACCAAAACACTCTGTGCGTTGAACCACATGCTCGCCGACATTTCGGCGCCTCGCGCCGGCGATCCCTACGGAATCATCGAGCGCACGGTGACAGAAGCCGAGACCGCTCCCTTCGAAGCGACGCACGAAGGACGACGCGAACAACGTTGACGCGCCAGAACGCCGCTCCCGCTGCCTCCCGGGGCCGCGGGGGGGGTTCGCGACGTGCGGCAGCGCACCGACATCGCCAACCAGGCGCGATATCGTCTTTCCTGTCGGTATGTCCAGCCAAGGGTTCCCATGTTGCGGCTCCCAGTTCTCGTTGTCCTATTCGCTCTGGCCACCGCCGGCTGGGCAATTGAAGCGGCCGCCGCGAAGTCCACGGTCTGCACCATCACCGTCAATTCCGCCAACGAAAAGGACGCCTTTCGCCGGTACCTGCCGAAGGACAAGTACGAGTTCGTCGAATTGGTCGAGCCGGGAAACCGCGACTGGCTGGCGTCCGCGTGCCAGCGAAAAATTCAATGCGACGTGCTCGTCATCTCGGGCCATTTCGGCGGAGCACAGGTCGGCGCGACCGAATTCTATTCGGCCGAGGTGGGCGGCACCGAATTTCTGCCGGTCGAGGAAATGGAACGTGCCTCCTGCAGCGAATCATGCCCGGGACTGTTTTCGCGCGTGAAGGAAGTCTATTTATTCGGATGCGAAACGCTGAGTCCGGCCGCGTCGCAGACGACGTCCGACGAGATTGCGCGAACCCTGGTGCAAGCGGGCCGCACGCCGCAGGACGCCGGGCGCATCGCCAGCGCATTGAATGCGCGCCATGGCGAAACCAACCGCGACCGGATGCGCCGTATCTTTGCCGGCGTGCCGGTCATCTACGGCTTTTCGTCGATCGCCCCGTTGGGGCCGGCCGCGTCATCCACGCTGAGCCGCTATTTCCAATCCGCATCCGGGAGCGGGGTGGGCAGTGGCCAGGTCAGTCAAAGACTCTTGAGCCACTTCGCCGCGAACTCGATGACCGTGACCAACGGCCTGTCCGATTCAGATCCACAAGCCGCCTATCGAGCCGACGTGTGCCGGTTCTTCGACGCGCGACTCGCGCCCGCGCAAAAACTAGCGTTCGTTCACGGGTTACTCCGCCGCGACATCAAGGAAGTGCGGATGTTCTTCGAGCGGATCGATGCATTTCTCGCCTCGCTCACCGACGAGGAGCGGCAATCACCCGCCTTCGCCGAGGTCTTGGCGACGATCGCGCGCGACCGGGCAGCGCGCGACCGCTACATGGCCTTTGCGCGCAGCGCGGAGTCGCCGATACGTACCCGCATGATCCAGGTAGCGCAAACGCTGGGATGGCTGACCCCGGCGGAGCGGCACGCCGAGATCACACGCATGATCAACGAATTGCTCGCCACCGACACCATGAGCTTCGGCGAAGTCGATTTGATCTGCTCGGTGAACAAGAGCGGCGAATTCGATGGCGAGTTCGATGCTTCCGCACTCTCGGCGTCGCGGCAGGGCATGGTGAAATATGGGGCGGCGTTCGCCTGTCTGGGCAATCCCGAAAGTCGCGCCCGGATGCTGGTTGCGCTCACCAGCCCCCGCGACGGCGACGTGCGGATGGCGCAGGTCTATCTGCGGCATCGGCCGATCACCGACGCGACAGAGTTCCGCGACGTCGCCAACGGCGTGGCGCACATGCCGCGGTCCGGGGCTCAGCTTCGCGCCCTCGACACCCTCGCTCGCCAGCACATTTCGGATCGCGCCAGCCTCGACGAACTCGCGCGCCTCTTTCCCGTGGCCGACACCGTTGGCGTTCAGCGCGCGATCGCCGGGGTCTTCATTCGTGCCAACTATGCCGACCTCGACCGTGTCGCACTCGTCCACACACTGACTGAAAGCCGCCTCAAGTCCCCGGACGGCGACGATCTCATCGACGTCCTGATCCGCCGCCTGCAACTGCCCTGATCCCGTGACCATCGCACCGGTGATCCGACGGCTTCACGCCCGGGTGTGTCCCGCTCCGACGTGGGACGGCCAGCGCAAACCGATACCAGTGAGCGAGGCGCGTTGTGGCGGCCACCTCATTCCTTTCAATCGTCGCCAAAAGGGCCGGCCGCACCTTGAATCCGTGCGCCTGCAGTCGCCGCGCCCAGTGGTGCGCGCCACCGCAGGACTCCATGCCAGTCTCGCAGCCAGGCTCTACCTTCTCCAGCAATGCCTTGAGCCAATTCTCGCGCGTCAGCTTGCGCCGCCACACCGCTTTCTCGGTCCGCTCTACGCCGTGGACCTGAAAGACGCTCGTTGCCAAATCGACCCCACCGCGAATAAGCTTCATGGTGAGCTCCTTCTCCCGTTGACTGCTGGGTGACACTTCCAGTCTGGCACGTCGATGCCAATTGGATGATGAGGGGTCCGTCCCATTGCTTCCACAATCTTGGACGGCCGGTTCAGAGCACTATGACCGTCAGGACAGGGTCGAACGCGGTCTTTGAACAGCCTGTAGTTCGAACGCATCTGATCGTGCCTGTCAGGTCACGCCTCGGCCCAGTCCTGAACAACAAGGACCACGTACGGAGAGCTTGGGTAAGCTCGCCAGCACGGTGGACGTTGCTCGCAGTACTTTGTTCTCGGTACTCTTGGCTGTCGCTCGCTCGGACTGGGGTTGACGTGGTGGATCGATGACCTCGTCAAATATCGAACGTCTTATGGCGAGCGGCTGAAGGCGACCCCAAGCGGCCTCTCGGCATTGCGCGAAGCGATCGTTCAATCGGTTCCGGGTTGCGGACATTCGAGCACTCGATGCAAGCTCGACGGCGCGCTGGCGAAGGCCGCAATGATGATCAATAAGTGCGGCAAAGTACGTCATCGGGAAAACGCGCTAACATTGCGTACCCTTCTGCTGCACATCGAATGGTCGAACTCCAGGCATCCCGTCTAGCATCAGGGGGCAGGAGCAAATCCGGTGTGCGAATGGCGCATTTGCGTCTGCCGTTAGGCGGATGCAAACGGCGTCACCAAGCGGGGTGTCGATTGAGCAGAGGACGCGAGGCATGACCTACTGTATAGGCGTAATGCTCGACGAGGGGATGATTTTCGCCTCGGACTCCCGCACGAATGCCGGCATGGACAACTTCGCCAAGTTCTGCAAGATGACGGTGTTCGAGCGTCGCGGCGACCGCGTCATCGTCCTGTTGAGCTCCGGAAACCTGGCCGGAACCCAGGCCGTGATCGGCGTGCTGAACCAGCGCTGCGCTGCCGGCGACGCGACCCCCAACCTGTGGAGCGCGCGGACGATGTTCGACGTCGCGATGCTGGTCGCGGACGCGATGCGCGATATCGAGCGGCGCGACGGGCGAGTACCTGGAGGAGAACGAGATCGGCTTCAATGCCTCGTTCATCGTCGGCGGGCAGATCAGCGGCGAGCCGTTGCGGCTGTTCCGGATCTATGCCGAGGGCAACTTCATCGAAGCGGGAATCGACACGCCGTACTTCCAGACCGGCGAAACCAAGTACGGCAAGCCGATCATCGACCGCGTGATCACGCGTTCTACGCCCCTTGCCGACGCCACGAAGTGCGTGCTGGTGTCGTTCGATTCGACGATGCGCAGCAACTTGTCGGTGGGCATGCCGATCGATCTGATTTGCTACGAGCGAGACAGCCTCGAAGTGCAGAATGCGGCGCCGCTTCGACGACGGGGACGCCTATTTCACGGCGCTCAGCCAGGAATGGAGCGAAGGGACGCGGCAGGTGTTTCGCCAGTTGCCCGAGCTGCACTGGTGACCGGCCGTGGCGGTCGACGCCTTCCTCATCACCTGTGAACACGGCGGCAACCGGATACCCGCGCCGCTATCGACCGCTGTTTCGGGGGCGACGAGCGCTGCTCGACTCCCACCGCGGATACGATCCCGGTGCGCTGGTCATGGCGAGGGAACTGGCCGAGGGCCTTCGGGGCGCCGCTCGTGACCTCGACCGTCAGCCGTCTCGCTCGTCGACCTCAATCGCTCGCATCGGTCATCCGCAACTCTTCTCGGCGGCGACGCGCGGCGCGCCGGCGACGCTCCGCGCGGAGATCGTCGAACAACATTACCGGCCCTATCGCGCGCAGGTCGAGCGTCTCGTCAGGCAATCGGTGTCGCGCGGCCGGCGCGTGATCCACATTTCGTCGCACAGCTTCACTCCGGAGCTGGACGGCAAGGTGCGCCGCGCCGACGTGGGCTTGCTCTATCACCCCGGTCGGCGCGGGGAGGCCGCGCTGTGCGCCCGCTGGAAGGCATCGCTCGCGGCATTGGCTCCGGAGCTCCGGGTACGCCGCAACTACCCCTATGCCGGCAAAGGGGACGGACTGACCTCGCACTTGCGCCGGCGCTTCCCGCCCGGCGCCTACGTCGGGATCGAGCTGGAGGTCAACCAGAGCATTGTCCTCGCCGCGGGCCGACGCTGGACGGCGCTGCGCCGCGTGCTGATCGATTCATTGCGCGCGGCATGTGCCGCCTGAGCGTGCGGGTGAATGCCGTAACGGTAACACAGTCGGAATTGTTTCCACCGCCTGCGCCGCCAGCCACGCGCGCCCCACCTGGCGAATCCGGAGACCCATGATGCAAATTCGCGTCGGCTTCGAAATGATCTACGACTGCCCGCAGCCAACTCCGATGATCTTCAACCTGAACGTCCACTACACGCGCGTGTCCGATCTCGTCGGTCGCGACGACCTGAAGTTCGACCCGCCGGTCCCGATCGCTGCCTATCGTGACAGCTTCGGCAACTGGTGCACCCGCATCGTCGCGCCGAAGGGCCGCACGCGCGTCTCCGCCGATGCGATCGTGAACGACACCGGAGCCCCCGACGTGATCGTTCCGCAGGCGCAACAGCTTCCGGTGCAGGACCTGCCCGAGGAAACGCTGCTCTTCCTGCTCGGAAGCCGGTATTGCGAAACCGATCGGCTGTCCGAGACGGCGTGGAAGCTCTTCGGGCAGGCACCGACGGGATGGGGCCGCGTGCAGGCGATCTGCGACTATGTCCATCGACACATCGTCTTCGGCTACGAGCACGCGCGCATGACACGGACGGCGCTCGAGGCTTTCTACGACAAGACGGGCGTCTGTCGCGACTATGCGCACCTCGCCGTCGCCTTCTGCCGGTGCATGAACATCCCGGCGCGCTACTGCACCGGCTACCTCGGCGACATCGGCGTGCCGCCGCCGTACGGCCCGATGGATTTCGCTGCCTGGTTCGAGGCCTTCCTCGACGGCCATTGGTACACCTTCGACGCGCGCAACAACACGCCGCGCATCGGCAGGGTGCTGATCGCGCGCGGCCGCGACGCTGCCGACGTCGCGATCAGCACCACGTTCGGCCCCAACACGTTGACGAGCTTCAAGGTCTGGACCGACGAGGTGCGCACCGGTTGACGCGATCGGTGCTTCGTGTCTGACCGTCCCGTCCTGGTGGAGCCCGTTCAACGTCGGCTACAAGTTCGAGTTCCAGCCGGGCGTACGCAATCGGGACGCGTTCGCCAACTACCGCATATGCTGCAACGGTGTGTCACCGGCCATGGAATAGAAGGCGGTTGGCGAGGCATTCGCATACGCCGTGGCATCGTTTGACTCCAGGGGCAACCTGCTGGACGGCGGCAAAGACTACAAGCTGCGCCTGCCTCCCAACATCCCAGCCAACCACTTCTGGTCGGTTACCACTTATGACACCCATTTGCGTTCCATGATCCAGACCAACCAGCAGTTCCCCGTAGTGCCTCACCCGGGTGGCGACGAGGCGTTGGTCAATCCCGACGGTTCGGTGGATCTCTATTTCGCGCCCAAGGCGCCGGCCGGGAAGGAGAGGAACTGGACGCAGACCATTCCCCGAGGGGGTTGGTTCCCCCTCCTGCGCCTTTACGGCCCCCTGGATCCTTGGTTCGACAAGACCTGGCGACCCGGTGAGATCGAATTGGTTAAATGAGCAGGATAGCCGCCAGCTAACAATCGGTTGCAGCGGACGGCGCTACGCACTGCCGCCGCAACCGGAACGTTCAGCGTCCGCTTGGCAGGCGCCAGCGGACGTTCAAGTCCGGTATTTTTTCCTTGCCGAGCGGCAGGTGATGGCCGTTCTGCGGCGACTAAACCTTCGTTCGAGCGGCAGCGAGCGTCGCGCCATGAATCATCCCACCGCGCACCCATGCAGTCGTGCCATGTGTGATTGCGTACAGACCGCGACGGAATTGACCAGCATATTGCAATGATGGAGTTAGCGGGGCCGGAAATTGGCTTTGGGCGCTGCGAGTGCGAAATGGCATGGATCCAGTTGCCCAACGAGCTCATTGGCCGAAGCTCGTAATCCCACTTTGACGTTATCGACTAGTGCGACCACATTTGAAGCAGGTCTTGATGGCGCAGTGCTTGGCGGCGCTGGCGTTTGGCGTCAGCGTGACGGCGCGCGCCGACATTTGGGGCTATGTCGACGAGACAGGCGCGGCTCGCATTGCGACCAAGAAACTTGACGACCGTTACCAGCTCTTTTTCAAGGGCAGAACGACCTTCGCGGCGCCCGATGCCGCTGCCGACATCCAGTCGCGCGCAGCCTTCGAACGTACACCGAGATTCCATCGTGTGATGGATCAGCCGAACGCCGGACGGTTCGAGCCTCTGATCGAAAAGTACGCGAAGTTGCAGCAGCTCGATCCCGCTTTGGTGAAGGCGGTCATCGCCGTGGAATCGTCATTTCAGCCCAACGCAGTGTCGGTCAAGGGCGCTGTTGGACTGATGCAAATCATCCCCGAAACCGGTGAGCGTTACGGGGTCGTGGGCGACGCCACGCGTTCCATCGAGCAGAAACTGCGCGATCCTGCGATCAATCTGCGCGTGGGTACGCGCCACCTGCATGACCTGCTGGTGCTGTTCGCTGACGACCTCGTGCTCGCGCTCGCTGCCTACAACGCCGGCGAAAACACCGTGACGCGCTATGACAACACGGTTCCACCGTTCGCCGAAACGCAGGAATACGTGAAGCTGGTACAGCAGTTCCATTCGTTCTACCGACCGCTGCCATCGCTCCCACCGAAGCAGGTACGTATCGTCGTTCCGGGAAGGCGCACGACAAACGTGTTGCCCGGTGACGCCGCACAATAAGCGGAGGATGAGCGTGGTCGAGATTACGTATTTCTCGGACGTATTGTGCCTATGGGCATATGCCTCGCAAGCTCGCATCGATGCCGTCAAAGACACCTTTGGCGACGCCGTCCGGATAGAGCATCGGTTCTGTTCCGTCTTCGCCGATACGGCAGGGAAGATCGCCTCGGCCTGGAAGGACAAAGGCGGATATGCGGGATTCAACTCGCATTTGCGGCAGGTCGCGGAGAGGTTTCCGCATATTGAGGTCCACCCCGAGATCTGGTTGAAGACGCGCCCTTTGACTTCGGCCAGCGCGCATCTTTTCATGAAAGCCGTCCAGCAGTGGGACCGCGAATCCGCAGTGCCGGGAAGTCGATCTGTACCGGGCCTTTTCAATCAAGTGATGTGGGCCTTCCGCCGTGCGTTCTTCCGCGATAATCGGGACATTGCTCGCTGGGATGTCCAATGCGAGATAGCCGAGGCCCTCGGCGTGGATATCGGCGCTATCGAAGATTCCATTCACAGTGGCAGCGCATTCGCCCGCTTGGCTGCGGACTACCAGGACGCCGACAAGATGCGGATCGAAGGCAGCCCGAGCTTCGTGCTGGACGAGGGGCGCCAGAAGCTCTACGGGAACATCGGGTTCCGCTTGCTGGAGGCGAACATTCAAGAACTCTTGCGGGCACCCCGCAGCGACGAAGCCAGTTGGTGCTGATCACCCAAGTCGGCAGCGTGCACCTTCATCGGGGTCAGATCTTTGACGCGGCCTTGCCCGCCGCCAACAGCACCGGGTCCCAGACTGGCGAGAACGGTGGGGCGTAGGAGAGGTCCATGCCGCCCACCGCCTCCACGGTCATGTCGTTCCACAGCGCCGTGGCCAGCACGTCGATGCGTTTGCCCGCGCCCTCCCCGCCAACGATTTGTGCGCCGAGCAACCGACCCGTCCGGCGCTCGGCCACGATCTTGATCCGCATCGGCTGCGCGCCCGGGTAGTAGTGCGCCCGGCTCGATGCCTCGGTGGTCACGCCGACCGCGTCGAACCCCGCGGCCCCGGCCTCCGCTTCGGTGAGCCCGGTGCGGCCGATTTCCAGGTCTCGGAATTTGGTGATCGCCGTGCCAAGCACGCCGGCGAAGATTGCGTCACCGCCGGCGATGTTGGTGCCGGCCGCGCGACCCTGCTTGTTGGCGTGCGTGCCGAGGGCGACCACGACCGACCGCCCGGTGATGCGATGGCGGGACTCGACGCAGTCGCCGGCGGCCCAGACGTGCGGCGTACTGGTACGCAGGTGGTCGTCGACGATGATGCCGCCGGCCTCGCCCACGCCGATGCCCGCGGCGCGAGCCAAGTCTACGTTGGGGCGCACCCCGAGCCCGATCACCACAATGTCGGTCGCGACGGGACCCGCCGCGGTCTCCACGGCCGTGACGCGCCCGTCGACCGTGGTGAACCCGGTAACCGCGGTGCCCAGCCGCAGGTCGATGCCCGCGATCCGCATTGCGTCCGCGACACGGGCAGCCATGTCGGCGTCCAGCACGGCCCCCATGGGCGCGTCGAGCCGTTCGACCACCGTCACCTCGAGGCCGCGTCCGAGCAGCCCTTCCGCGACTTCGAGTCCGATGTAACCGGCGCCGACCACCACGGCGCGTCGGGCCCCCGCGTCGAGTCGTCGTTCCACTTCCGCCGCGTCGTCGAGGGTCCGGAGCTGCAGCACCCCTTCCGCGTCGATGCCCGGCCACGGAGGGGCGATGCCCGATGCGCCGGTGCCCATGAGGAGTTCGTCGTAATGTTCGACCGCTTCCCGACCGGTGTCGAGGTTGCGCACCGTCACGGTCGACGCCATGGTGTCGATGGCGGTAACCTCGTGGTGGATCCGAACGTCGATGCCGTTGGCCCGGTGTTGTTCCGGGGTCCGGGCGATGAGAAGCTCCGGTGTATCGACGAGCCCCCCGACTAAGTAGGGGAGGCCGCAGGCGGCATAGGAGGTGCGGGACCCGCGCTCGAAGGCCACGATCTCGAGCTCGCCAGCGGATGTCATCCGCCGCGCCTGCGCTGCCGCGGACATCCCCGCGGCGTCACCACCGATGATCACCAGTCGTCGTGCCATCTCTGCCTCCCGTCGCCGCGACTATTTCGTCACCGCTCGGGACCTTGGTCCCATGGGATAAAGGGCGGATCGCTTCAGGCGGTCGGGCCGGCCCTCCGCACCGCACCAACTGGACCAGCCGATGCGCGCCGTTTGATGTCGCTCGCGATATGGGATCGGGTTTCTCACGTTCCACTTAGGTTCAGTCGAACACCGAGCCGCCACCTCATTCACAAACGAGCGAACTCGATCATGGCGCCGCTACTGCGATTCACGCGACAACACGTCGACTCACTATTCCGTCGTTTTGCCGTCAAAGTGTTCGGTGTCCGCTTCCGCCTCGTCGCGGGTATGGTGGATTACGGCATCCCGATGATTCGGCGGCGCGTAGAGCGTGTAGAGCTTTAACGGAACATTGCCGGTGTTGATGATGTTGTGATTGGTCCCTGCCGGGACGAGCACCGCGAAGCCCGCACGGATCGCCGTACGAACGCCATCGAGAACCGCCTCGCCAGTCCCCTCCTCCACGCGAAAGAACTGGTCGAGCTTGTGAACTTCCGTTCCGATCTCGCCCTTGGGTTCCAACGCCATGACGACAAGCTGGCAGTTCTTGGCCGTGTAAAGAACCTGACGAAACTCCGTATTCTTGATGGCGATACCCTCGATGTCTTGCACAAAGCCCTTCATGACGACTCTCCCTTCGTTCGTTCGCCGCGCGACTCCCGTTCGACTGCACATTTCGGGAGCCTCGCACTCCTCTCGCTATTCCTGTGCGTGTGCTTTCGCGAGCCGGTAGAAGAGCGTGCCGTCGTAGAAAGACTTCATTCTGGCGACGCTCAAGGCAGGCACCGACCTGCCGCGCTCGACGGCCTTCGTGTCGGCTGCCAGTGCGAGCAACACCTGCCACTCAACCGTCGATACCAACGATCCAAGGAGCGTCTCACGGTTCGCGTTGATCATTCTGGTGAGTTCGGTCGCGGTGAACGCCTTGTCGCCATTGCGGTCGACCGTGGAGCACGCGCCGAACACCTTCTCGAAACGCCTGGCGTTGAACCGGCCTCGTTTGTCCAGGATGCCGGTGTCGCTGTCGTGCTTGCCCTTCTGAATGTTCTCGATGTCAATGCTTAGCCCCAGCAACGAGCCTCGCGTCTGGACGCTCAATGGCGCAACGATGGCGAGCGCGGCGACCTCTGCCACTCCAAACGGGAGGCCAAGGGCCTTGAGCCCACGCGTGCACTCCGCAACGCCGACAGCGCGGTCGCCATTGTCGTCGAAGAAGGACGCGTGCCGCTGCAGCGTGGTGTCGCCGGGCCGGCTGCGCGCTTTCAACGTGCGAGGCAACGCGCCGGAGTCCCGACCTTCCAACTTGCGACGGGAAAGCGACGAATTGGGAGACTTACGGACGGCTGTGGAAACGCTCATGGTGGTTCGAATCCGAGTAGGGGTGAACGGGGATGGGTAAATGGGGATAGTTCGTCGACACCCCCGTATGGCATGGGCCGCGGAAACCGGCTTACGGGTGGCTGCTCGGTCGATAGGGTTGGCGTCAGCGCGCAGCGGGCACCTGCACAGGGATATGGATCTCGTTGCGGCGAAGAAACCACGGCCTGAATGGCGGATCGTAGCGCGCAAAGACGGGCTCGCCGACCGCCGTCAGCCCGCGCTCGCTAATGAACTTCCGCAGCACGGCGAGTTCTTTGCCATAGCGCGCCTCGCTCCACGTTCCGCGGTAGCGCACGACAGCCATCCGGCGAGGTGGAGCCTCGGCGAGCACCACACGGTCGTCTGTGGGCCGTGGCGCGTTCGCCAGTGTGTATGACGGGGGCAGCACGAATGCGATGCGCCATCGTGCGCCGGCCCGCTGCTGTTCCACCGGCGCCGTCATCGCGATCTTCGCGGATGCTGCCTCCTGCTCGACGGGCGCCGTCATCGTGATCTTCTCCGCAGCACGGTTGTCGCCAGAAATGTAGCGGAACAGTCGCTGGAAGCCCTCGTTGCCGACGGCGTTGAACGAACCATCGACGAAGGTTTCGGCAACGACATAGCTCTGGTAATCGCGGACCTCGAACGGCTCCTCGCGCTCGATCACGGTGTGGGCAGGTTCCTCGATGGCCATTGCAGGGGCACTCCAGAGCGCAGCCATTGGCTGCAACATGAGAAGATCGATGCGGCGACGCAGCATGTCGAATGCGCGGCCTACGCGGGCGGCGTTCGTTATAGGAGCAACAACCCTACTCACACGAATAGCGGCACGCTAGCCCGAGATACTGCCGGCGTCTGTGCGACAGAGCACAGTGCCTCGCTTCAGCCGTCGCGCGCATCATGGCGACGGTGTCGTTACCGTAGTAGAGCGATTGCCACTTCGCTTGGTGACGCTGCAATGATTGATTAGTTCAGCGGGTTTTCCTGTCCAACCTGTCGAGGGCACGGGCATCTTTGCCCTACGAGGGCTGAAGGGTCTGGCCTCCGACTGTTAGCCGGGCTTCACGCTCATTTTGTTCTGTACTTCCCTAACGCCGCGCACGCCCTTTGCCACTTCCACGGCCTTGTCGATCTGCGCCTGGCTCGCGACAAACCCGCTCAGCTGGACCACCGCTTTGTCGGTCTCCACCTTGACGTCTAAGCCTTTCACGTCGGGCGCCTGAAGTAGCGCGGCCTTGACCTTGGCCGTGATGGTCGCGTCATCGAGTGCTTCGCCGACTTCACGGCCGGTTTCCTCTGCCGGTCCTGGCGACCTCGCCGAACTGGATGGCGTCGTCGCTTGGGACTCAGCGGGAGGTGCAGTCGGGGTAGCCGCGCTCGGCGGGCTAGGCACGATATTCGGGGGCGGCGCCGTTTGGTTACATCCGGAGACCGAAAACATGAGCGCAAGAACTGCGCCGGCAGCAGCGGGCTTGAAGATCATATGTCTCTTCCCTTCTTTGCGTGAACAAATGGCAATTAATATGCGACGCACACTCTCACAAAAAAAACGTTACCCGGAATCGAGGCGAGGGTCTGTGCGATTCCGCACGTACGAGCGCGTACCAGCCTGCCTGACCGCAGAGCACGGTCGCGGCAGATGTGCGACGGCGTACAAACGAAGCTTCGTCGTGTGGCGGAGATGAGCCTGGTCAAACTTCATGCCGCCGCAGATGCGCCGCCGGCGACGCTGTGCCGATGCCGATGATCCGGGCCACGCGATTGCAAGTGTTGTCTTTGTTGGCGTCGTTGTCATAGCTGTCGCCGCCCAGATCGCCGGCAGTCGCGATGGGTCGTTGTCTAGCGAATATCGAGTGGAATGAACCAGCTGATACCCGGCGGCCCGTGCAGCGTCGAAGCTTCTGCCGCCCCGCCTGGCTATATTGGCGCCCGACCCTCAGCCCTTCCCGTCTTCGAAAGGGATGCTGGCGTCCTTCTCGAAACGCGCTTTGCGTTTGCGACCGAATGCCCACGCAACGATGCCCACGAAAGCGGCAATGAGGATCCAGTGATAGGTTGTCAATTCCATTTGTACCGTCGCTCCATCGCAGTCGCTTGCAACGTGCTGCAACCCCGACTAGCTCGGCACCGCGACCCGCATCGGCTCCACGCGCGGAGCGCGAGCATGCCGTAGACGCGCAAATCGCACGGCGCGGAAGCACTGCGAAACGTGCGCGGATCAGGCAGCTAACGTCAAAGACCAACCGCGGATCGCGTTGTACGGTTCGCGCCTAATGATTGCGTTCCTGGCGTCGCGTATCCGCTTGAAGCCTCCGTCCCGGAAAGTTTCCTGCTTCGTGCGGGGCGCAGTTCACCGGCTTCCTTCCAGTAAATGAAGCTCACGTAGACGGAACAGGAGGAGCAGCGGCTCTTGTCGTTTCGCCGGCAGCACGACACGTCGTTCGTGGACCAGCACGGCACCCCTGAGCAGAAAGACGGGCAACCAGGATCTTTGTGGCAGTCCTCGTTGATTGCATAGCAGGCTGGTCTGTTGCCTTCCATGACTACGAACTCCCCGAAGCGGCACAGTTTGAACGTAGACTTGAATCGATTTGTCGCAAACAGAAAGCGTTGCCTCAGGTCAAAAATGAGGAACAAATTGTGGCATTCGGCGTGCGGCCAGCGGAAAAACGCTGGCCGGAATACCCGATTCCTCACGCCGCCCGCAGCAGACACCTGCGAGGGAGACTCGCTTCGATCTCAGGGCTTGCCGTATTGCGCCTTCGCGTTGCTGACGCATGCATCCTTCGCGGGTCCCGCGAGTGCGTCGCACTTCTCGATGGCAACCTTGTATTCCGCCTCGCGCTTATCTGCGCTCGCGTCCTTGCGGGCTTCAGCCTGCTTCGTCGCCGCCTCCTTATTCGTATCGGCCGCGACACGGTCGACCTTGGCGTCCGCCTTGCCCTTGACCAACTCGGCTTTTGCTTCCTTGACGCAGACATCCTTGCGGTTGCCGGCCAGGTCGTCGCATCTTTCCATGGCGACGTCGTAGCTCGCCTGAGCGTGCGCAATACGCGCGTTTTGGCGCGCCTTCGGTGTGTGCTTGTAGCCGGCTTCCGTTTCAGCCTTGGCGACGCTGTACTTACCCTTGGCTTCCGCGACACAGATGTCCTTGGCGTTTCCGGAGAACGACGCACACCCGTCCTTATCGATCTTGTACTGCGCGTCGGCGTCCTTCAGCGCCTGCGTGTAGTTCGCCTTCGACATCGGCGTCGAAGGCGTCATGGGCGCGTTCATCTGCGCCGCGGCGGCACCGGCGAAACCCAGCCCGGCGGCGATAAACAATGCAATCATCAGTTTGGACATGTTATTTCCCTACGGCTCACGTACGTTATCGCAAGCGCTAGCGAAGACTTGCGTCCCGCCTTACTTCAAGCGCATGTCGTTCTTGACTGACTTGACACCCTCGACCTTGCGCGCCACGGCAACCGCCGTGCTTTCGGCCGCCTGCGAGCTCACGAATCCGCTCAGCTGAACCACGCCCTTGAACGTCTCGACGTTGATTTCGGCGGACTTCAGCGTCGGTTCATTGAGGATGGCCGCCTTGACCTTGGTGGTGATGACGGTGTCGTCGACGTATTCGCCGGTGCCTTCCTGCTTCGCCGTCGAGGCGCAACCCAGCGCCATGCGCCACGAACAGAATGCCAACGAGCGTTGCCAATTTGCGAGTGATGTTGGTCATGCGTTTTCCTTTGAATGAAACACTCCGCCGTCACCGCGCGGGAATTACAGGCGCCCCATCACGAACAGGACGATCAGGATCAACAGCACGACACCGACGAGTCCACTGGGACCGTACCCCCAGCTGCTGGCGTGCGGCCAGACAGGCAAGACGCCGATGAGTGCCAGGATCACGACAATCAGCAGAATGGTGCCAAGACTCATGACTTGCTCCTTTGTTCTTCTCGCGGCGAGTGATCGGCGGAAGTCAGGCGCTCTTCTTTGCGTCTTTCGCGGCTTGCTTCACGTCACCAACCTCGGCTTGTGCCTCGCCGCGAATCTTTTCAACCCTGCCCTTTTCTTCCAGCTTCTTGTTGCCCACGAGCTTGCCCGCGACTTCCTTGACCATGCCTTTCACTTCTTTGACTCGACCTTTGACTTGCCCTTTGTTCATGCTCATGACTTGCTCCTCAACATGTATGCGCGAAACGAAAGCCACGGCGGGACAACCTTGAGTCTTCTGCACCCGACGGGCCCGACCGTATCGCAGGGCAACACCGACCGGACGCTTGATCCGCG
The DNA here is from genome assembly GCA_963843595.1 of uncultured beta proteobacterium. Taxonomy (GTDB): domain Bacteria; phylum Pseudomonadota; class Gammaproteobacteria; order Burkholderiales; family Casimicrobiaceae; genus CAIWHR01. The sequence goes on from CAWJLG010000008.1 coordinate 84,222, forward strand.
GCGCGCCTGTGCAATGGCGCGTCCACTCGGTGGTCCCTGTTCAGTCGTCAGTTCGTTGCCCCATGGGGACCGTCGGATGTCGGTCTACTTCCCGTCGTGATCAGAATCCCCGGGCGTCGCGCGTTCAACGAAGTCGCTTAGGCGCTGCCAGGCGTCACGGGCCGCGTGCTTGGCGTTCTCCCACGTCAACCTGGACGTGCCTTTGGCGCGGTCCCATTCGCGCATCAGCTCGGGTTCCGCCTGTTCGAACGAGCGGCCTTCGTACCGTCCGTAGGCGTCGACGCCGTAGCGATAGGCGGGGCCATACTCGTCATAGGTTGACCCCTTGGTGACATAAGGCCGGCTCGAATAGTTCTCACGCCAGTAAGCTTCCTCGGCGGTAGGGTCGATCGATTTGGCGATCGCTTTGCCCGCCAGGCCGCCGGCCACGGCGCCTGCCACCGCGCCTACCACCGTGCCCACAGGGCCCGCCATCGTTCCCGCCAGTGCGCCCGCTGCGGCGCCCCCGGCCGCTGCGCCGAGCCCCGTTCCCACGGGATGCGCTCCGAGCGGACCCGAGGCTGGATCCTCTTTCGCAGTCTTGTTCCGGTCGAGTTCCAGAGTGGTGTTCGTCATCGTCGTCTCCAATTGATGTTTCGATTGATCAAGTCATCGCAGACAGTGAAACTCATATGCACTCGCGGCAAGCGCATCCGGACTACGGCAGCCATTCCCACCGCCATGATCCAACGCGATGAAGACACTATGCGCGACGATCTTCTGTCGGTCTGTGCGGTGGCGTACACGATGGGCGCTACGATTGAATGCGGGCGCCCACGGGCGCAGATAGCGACAAAGGGTCACATGCGACGCGGCGCCGCCGCATCAGGGAGTATGTGTTTCATCGCACAGAGCCTCTTGGTCTCTTTGCGTCAACCTAGACGGCTTCCCAGGACTCCCAACCAAGGACGCAAATGAAACGCAACTACCTCGGCTACTCGTACTTTCTCCCGTTCATGCTATGGAGCGATCTCGCCACGAAGACTCTGGAGATGATGCTGGCCTCGGCGCAGGTCATCGGTCACCGAACAGGCCGCATGGCGCTGGCCGGGCCGGCCCCAAACGCGCGCGACCGGCGCGAATTTGCATTGATGGGACAGGAAAAGATCGAAGCCGGCGCGCAATCCGCTCAGGCGATGGCCGCGCACATGATGACCATGAGCCAGCCGTGGGGCGGGTTGGCTTTCCGCCATATCCTGCGAAGCTCTGCAGCGTTTATGTCGTTGGCCAGCAGCCGAACGCCGAGCCAGTTGATCGCGCGGCAAGCAGCGCTCGCGCAAGCGCTGGGACAATCTGCAGTGAGCATGGCGGACGTTTCGAAAAGCGCCACCAAGCTCGCGCATCGCGGGCTGAAGCCCATCCACGCCAAGGTCATCGCAAACGCCAAACGGCTTGGAAAGCGTTGACTGGCAAGGTCGTTGGGATCCGTGCCGTCACCGAATCGGAGTGGGCACGGAGACACAGAGAAATTCTGTGACCGATCGGTCCGCGACCGATCACGGGGACCGACACCATGCCCGGCCGCGGCGTGACGAGAGGAGCGGAGAATTGGGGAGCTAGTCCGGGCCCCGGCACTAGACATGCAAGCAAGTGCGGTCTCGCCCCTGCGATTCCACCAGGCCATGGCGAAGCTATTTCACTGTCGCCGCACGGGCCGATTTACGGCGCAGCGAAAGCGCTTGGAGGGCTACTTGGCGACGTAAGGCAGGAGACGATCGAACTCCGTCTTGACCACCTGGTAGCACTCACAGCACCGCGCCTCCAGGCCCGGGCGGTCGACAACAGTGATCCTGCCGCGGTTGTATCGAATCAACCCGGCGTCCTGCAGCTTCCCGGCAGCCTCGGTGACCCCTTCGCGGCGCACCCCCAGCATGTTGGCGATCAATTCCTGCGTCATGGAGATTTCGTTCGACGCCAAACGATCCAGGCACAGCAACAGCCACCGGCACAATTGCTGGTCGACCGAATGGTGCCGATTGCAGACCGCAGTCTGGGCCATCTGGGTGATCAACGCCTGGGTGTAGCGCAGCAGGAGATGCATGGTCGGACCGTAACGCTCGAACTCATTCTTGAGCAAGTCGGCCTTGAGTCGGTAAGCGTGCCCCGCGCTTTGCACGAGGGCGCGGCTGGGCGTGGTGTTTCCCCCCATGAACAGCGAAATACCGAGGATGCCTTCGTTGCCCACGACGGCGATTTCGGCCGATGCGCCGTCCTCCATCACGTACAGCAGCGAAATAATGCAGGTGGTGGGGAAATAGACGTAACGCAGTTGGTCCCCGGATTCATAGAGGACATCACCGAGCCTCATCGCTACCAGTTCGAAATGCGGTGCGAGCCGCTCGAAATCGCTGGCGGGCAAGGCGTCGAGCAGATGATTCTGATGGGGACTGGGGCCTACAGGTGCAGCCATGTGCGCCCTGTCCGCCAACGGCAAGGGTGGCGCTTTCCCGGTGTCCCAACCAGGTCTGTCGGCTGCCATTGCGAGATATTAGCAAACGTTCGCTGATTGAACCGGCGGGGCCGCTAGCGCGGCGCGAGCGGCCCCGGCAAGTCCGCGAACATGCTCGTCCGGACACGACATAACGCCCCTTTCCGACACAGGATATGTTGTGACGCAAAAAAATGGGCTCGATTCGTTGCGACCGCTTTGGGGCAAATTTGAAGAGGGCGCCATAGGACCGATTGTGGCCGGACTGAGGCGCTCGGCGAGCGGATCTGTCTGCGCCGCTGACCCGTCGCCTCGCGGACGAACCAGAGAAGACGCAGCTAACGAGCCCGTCCCGCCGGTAAAGCAACCCACTCGGCACTCGATGCGAGAAGCTCAGTGCCAGCCGCTGGCACGCGTCCGTCGAACCGGATACTAGGACGGAGTACGAGGTACGCAGTCCGAGCAGCGAACTCGCCGACATCCCAGTCGACGTGGTGGGTCGACGAACCGGCGGAGTGTAGAAAGCCTGCCAAGCGGTGTCTGATGTCGATCCGGCTCGGACTCTGCAGCGTAGGGTGGGAAGGTAGCGATCCAGCCATGAGCCGACATGCGCAGGCGATTAACCAATGGCTTAGGATGATCTCCGCGAAATTCACAACCGCCTGCGCATGAGGGAGTAAGGCCACGTGGACACGATCAGAATCCAGTTCACTTTGTTTTCCGCGTTCTACTCGCCACTCATTTCGACGATGTCGGGTGGATTCCTCAAAGCGGAAGGTCTAGATCCGGAGTGGTCGATCTCGCCACCGGGCGGCTCGGCGCTCGCGGCCTTGAAAGATGGCTCCGCTCACGTCGTTCAGTCGGCCCTGAGCCAGGCGTTCACATCACTCAATAAAGGGGAGACGCCGGCCGCAGTCCATTTCGCCCAGGTCAACGAGATGGACGGGTTCTTTCTCACCGGACGCGAGGCGGATCCCGCCTTCACATGGGACAAGCTGGAAGGCGCCGAAGTCGTCATGTTCAGCGGTGGCCAGCCGATCGCCATGTTCAAATACGCCTGCTACAAGGCAGGCATCGATTTCAGCAAGATAAAGCCAATCTGCCCCGGCGGCGCAGCCGAAATCGACCAAGCCTTTCGTCGCGGCGAAGGGCGATATGTTCAGCAGCAGGGCCCGTTCCCGCAGCAGCTGCAAGCGGATGGCATCGGACATATTGTGGCCCAAGTTGGCAAACAAATCGGGCCATGCGGTTTTTCCAGCCTTGCGGCGACCCGTGACTGGCTTGAAACAGATATGGCGAAGGCGTTCATGCGCGCCTACAAGAAGACCCGGATCTACATGAACGAGACGCCGGCCACTGAGATTGCCGAGGCGGAGAAACCGTATTTTCCCGATATCGATGAAAACGTGCTCGCCGATTGCATCGCCACGTATCAGCAGCTTGGCTGCTGGACGCCGCACGTGGAGATCACGCCTGCGGCCTACGAAAAGACGCTGGATGTCTTCGAATACGTTGGCTTGTTGAAGCAGCGCTATCGCTACGAGCAAGTCTGTGCCGCACCACCGGCAACCGATTGACACTCGATTCTTGCAGACCGCTTCAGGTCGAACCCGGAAGTGCCATCCAGTCGTGATGACCGGCCGCATTGGAGTTGACGGCGGACCTTGCACGGTGCTGCGCCGCTCGTGGCCAGACTCGCCCTGACCACTGTCGATCTCCGTTCGATCATCAGCCGGCACTGCGCCGGAGGTGATACCTAGCGCGGATCAAGCACGTTTCAACGGCCTCGTATCTCCGTCGGTCAAACGCATGTTTGGTCCGCAATTGCGAGCCGGACCGGCGCCTTGGTGCGGTCCGCCAACGTCTCGGAATACGCGAACCACTCCGTTGGCTCCCGACCTCGATCCCGACGGGGCGACGGGCAAGCGGTGACCACGGGTGGGCAGCGATTGCCGCATGGCAAGGAATCGCCATGCCCGGCTCGCGACGCGATGACTCTCAGGCCGCTCAGACCCCTTCTACGATGCGGATTTCCCGCTCGGCACCGTCGCCCAGAGCGGCCAGCGCGGCCTGGTAGGCGGGGCTGTCATGAGTGGCAACAGCCTGCTCGACATTGTCGAACTCGATCAGCACGGTGCGCTGCTTCAGGCCGTGTTCGTAAACCTTCGCCGGCTCGCCACGCGCCAGAAAGCGACCTCCGCCGGCAGTGATTGCAGGACCGGCAAGCTTTGCGTATGCGGCAAGTTTGTCAGGGTCCTTCACCGCGCGGTACGCGCTGACCCAATAGGCCTTTGGCATGGAGCTTCCTCGTCTCGTTCCGGGTCGCGACGGATAGGTGCATCGATCGCACAAACCTGAGTATTGAGGGTTTGGTCTTGCCCGTCAACGGTCGGTGCTTGGAGGCAACTTGAATGTGTCAGTCGCGCTGGCCGACGGTCCGTTTGCAACGTGGCCGGATCGAGCAGTTTCGACGCGCGGCCCTGCAGCCGTGGCGACGGTAACGGTCGGCCAGGTTCAACTGGAGCACTGCGCGGCGCTCCTCTGCATGCATGCAGCCACGCATTGGAATCACGCTTTGGTCCGGCGTGAACTCCATGGACATCATTTGGTGGAGGTTGTGCTGCAGCGCGGGCATCGTCCGCACGAGATTTTCGATGCTGCCGAATAGCAACGCGCAGACTTCCGTGTCCTCCAGCCCGATTGTTCCCCGGGCCGCGGTTGTCGGTGCCATTGCCAGCGAACTCGATGACTTCACCCATCATGTGATGGCTGCTCGATGCGTGGCTCGTGGGTACTCGTCTGCGCGCGTTGCCTCACGTTGCGGCGTGCAAATGGAAGACTGACTCGAACGGCCGGTTGGAGCCGGCCTCATCTGGTCGCGGTTGCCTGGAGAGGGCGACGTATCTCGCACCGAGTAACGGGAGCCACGAGCTTTGATACCAGGTGCTCGGTGCTTGCGTGCAATCCATGCCGCGAGTGTCGGCATATCTCGCTTTGGCCAGGAGTCGCGATCCAGATGGACATGGAGCCGGTCTCCCGTGCCACTTGAAGCGGGTCCATATTGACCGCCGCGGCGGCCCGGACTACGCTCGACCGGTTGCCGATTGCGAGTCCCGAAAACCTCGTGCTTTGCACAGGGCGGGGGAGGCGCCGGCGGCACCATGGAAGGAGCCTCGAATGAGGGGGACGCAATTCACCGCCCGCTTGGCCGCGCTGTTGGTGGGGTTGCTGTGCGCGCCCGGCACCAGCCTCGGCGCTTCGATCATGGGCAAGGTGGTCTTCGTCGGTCCCGTTCCGGCGCAGAAAAAACTCGAAGTGACGATCGACCAGTATGTCTGCGGTACCGAGAAGGACGCGGGCGATTTGCTGTTGTCGCCGCAGAAAGAGTTGAGAAACGCCGTCGTGTGGCTGGACAATCCCCCGACCGGCGCGGTCGCGTCGGCTCAACCGGCCAAAGTCGAGATGGATCAAAAGGGATGCGCGTTCATTCCGCGGGTCGTGACCGTCCCTGCGGGCGGCACCGTTGACTTTCTGAACAACGACCGCCTGCTCCACAATATTCATGCGACGCCGAAGCTGAACGTGTCGTTCAATCGGACCCAGCCCAAGAGCCGGACGATCCCGGTCACATTCGCCAAGCCGGAGATCGTGCGCATCAATTGCGACCTCCACTCGTGGATGGTGGGCTGGGTCGTCGTGACAGCGCACCCCTACTATGCGATCACCGGCACCGACGGGCAGTTTGCCTTCGACAACCTTCCGCCGGGCCAGTACAAACTTCAGGTGTGGCACGAACGCCTGGGGACCGTCCACGCAAGCGTCACCATCGGCGACCAGTCAGCCGGGCGCGTCACCGTCGAAATGAAGTTGCCCTGACGCGCAGCGCAATTCAGGGAAGAACGTCGATCTTCTTCACGGCTTCCCAGGCGGCGGAATGCGTGGGTTCGGCGACGGCCCGCAGCGAGCCGGCCTCGTCCACGGCGATCGTGAACGTCACCGTGGGTGACGAATACACCGGGTGGAGATACGTGCGCGCAATCTCCACGGTGTCCTTGTAGAGCGCGATGTAGCGGACGTGATGCTCGGATAGCGAGGGATGCAGTCCGCCGGCGCCGACACTTACCGTGACGTTGAACCATTCACCGCGCTTGACGGAGTCGGGCGCGACAATCTTCGGCGTATGCTTTGCATCGTTGCCTGTATGGATATGAAGAAATTCCGGCGTGAACTGCTCGGCCTGCTCGCCGGCAGCGTGCACACGCGCTACGCCGAGGACGAGGCATACGAACAGCACGGTGGATAGGGTGCGTCGCGGAATTCGAATGGCGTTCACCATCTCGTCACCTCCGATTCGTGGATCAAGATTCCGGCAGAATCTCGCGAACCAGCGTCAGAAGCTCGCGCGGGCTGTATGGTTTCGCGAGATAGCTGGTCGCCCCGGCCGCCGCCGCTTTCTCCCGGTCACCGCTCAGCGCGAACGAAGTGATCACGATGATCGGGATGTGACCAGTGCGCGGGTCCGCCTTCAGGATCCGCGTTGCCTCAAGGCCGGACATCTTGGGCAATTGCACGTCCATGAGAATGAGGTCCGGCAACTCATGTTGCGCCTGGGCGACGCCGGATTCGCCGTCTACGGCTTCGAGCAGCCGGTACGACGTGCGGCTGAGAAGCTGACGCACGATCTTCCGGTTGTACTCATTGTCTTCGATGTAAAGAATCGTTTTTTCGTTCATGCGCCATCGCCTTTGGTCCGCAGCGGAACAGCATAGAAAAACGTGCAGCCCCTGCCGATCTCGCTATCGACCCAGATGCGGCCGCCGTGCATTTCGACGAATTTCTTGGTGATGCTGAGGCCGAGCCCTGTTCCCCCGAATTCGCGCGTGACGGTCGCGTCGACCTGACGGAACTCCGTAAACACATTCTCCAGCTCCTCCTTCGGAATGCCGATGCCGGTATCCGCGACGCGATAGACGAGTTCGCTGCCGACGAGTTCGACGCCGATCTCGACCCTCCCCTGTTTGGTGAACTTGATGGCGTTGCCGACGAGGTTCATCAGGCACTGCGTAAGGCGCCCAATATCGCCGTGGGCGACCGGAAGATCGTCGGGGACGTCGATCACGAATTCCAGACCCTTCTCTGCGGCCAGCGAACGCAATGACACGTGAACGATGTCGACGACCTCCCGGACCGAATAGTCGCCGAGTGCGAGCTGCATGCGTCCAGCTTCGATTTTCGACAGATCCAGAACATCGTTGATCAGGCGCAACAGATGGCGGCCGTTGACCTGGATGTCGGCGAGCGGTTCCTTCAGGTCGGTCGGCACATCGCCGTAAAGCCCGTCGAGAACCATCTCCGTGAACCCGAGGATGGCGTTCATCGGCGTACGCAGCTCGTGGCTCATGTTGGCGAGAAATTCGGACTTTGCCTTGCTCGCCTGTGCCAGTTGCTGGTTCAGGCGACCGAGCTCGCCGGCCACGCGGCGCTGCTCGGCGTCGAACCGATGCAGCTCCTGGCTCATGTGGTTCATCCGCTCCGCCAGCACGCCGAACTCGTCGCGATTGGGTACGTTGATGCGTCCGCCAAAGTTGCCCGCCGCCACCTTGTCGAGGAAGCCCTGCGCTTCGCGCACCGGCAGGATGAATGACCAGGAGATCACGAAACCGCAGAGCAGCGCGAAAATCACTGCGCTCACCGCGAAGGCGCTCGTCAGAATCAGCGACCTGCGGTTCGCGGCCATAACGCTGCCGCGCAGTCGCGCCATTCGATCTTGCTGCGTCGCGACCAGCTGGCCAACCCGCGCCGTAATTTCATCATCGAGCCGCTCTTGGCGGTGCAACAGCGCGCCGGTCACCGAACCGAGCTTGCCGTCACGGATCGCATTGGCCATGTCGGCCACCACTGCCATCGCCTCGTCCTGCGATGACCGTATCCGCTCGACCAGGCCCGGGTCGGCTGTTCCCGCCGCTTCCACCTTGGCGAGCATGTCATTGAATCGATTGCTCTCGCGAAGGATCTTGGAGATCGCCACCTCGTCCTGCGAAAGGAGCGCCAGGTCGGTGAAATGCATCTGCCTGGCCAGCGCGTGCTCGCCTTGCTGCGCCAGACTGACCAGTTCATGCGCTTCGTCGAGCAGCGTGGTGTCATGCGTAGCGCTGACGATGGTCTGCAGGCTCACCAGTGCCATCGCGATGAAGACCGACGTGACGATCAGAAACGCGGCAAGCAGCTTGGTGTGGACCGACGCGCGGATCCCTGCCACCCAGCGCACCAGCAGGCGGAGCGGCGTTCGACTCTGGACGAGCTCGGCGAGCTGTTCGATCTTGATTTCCGGATGCTCCGCCGCCGACGAATTTTCGAGTGAGGAATGCACGCCGTTTCTGTCGCCGTTCTGCCCTTGTGCATCGACGGACGAGCCGTATACTATCGAGTCCACTGGGACACTCGACGGTGAGAACACCTCCTCGCATCCTCATCGTCGACGACAACCCGGCGAACGTCAAGATCCTGCAGACGCGCCTGGCTTCGGAAGGCTACGAGATCGTCACGGCGGCCGACGGCGAGGAGGGGCTGGCAGCCGCCCGGCAGCACACTCCCGATCTGATCCTGCTCGACGTGATGATGCCCAAGCTCGACGGCTTCGAGGTGTGTCGACGCCTGCGTGCCGACGCCGCGTTCCCGTTCACGCCTATCATCATGGTGACGGCGATGGCGGATTCAAAGGACGTGATCGCGGGGCTTGAGGCCGGCGGCGACGAATACCTGTCCAAGCCGGTGGACCAGGCCGCACTGGCCGCCCGCGTGCGCTCGATGCTCCGGATCAAACGCCTGCACGATACGGTCGAGACACTTGCCGCCGAAGTGAAGGAGTGGAACGCATCGCTGGAGCGGCGAGTCGCCGAGCAGGTCGGCGAACTCGAGCGCGTCGGCCGCCTGCGGCGCTTTTTCTCGCCGCAGCTTGCGGAGCTCATCGTCAACGGCGGTACCGACGACCCGCTGAAGAGCCATCGCCGCGAAATCACGGTCGTGTTCCTCGACCTGCGCGGCTTCACCGCCTTCGCCGAGGTCGCGGAGCCCGAGGAGGTGATGAGCGTGCTGCGCGAGTTCCACCAAGTCGCCGGCAAGCTGATTCTCGAATACGAAGGCACGCTCGAGCATTTTACCGGCGACGGGATAACGGTCCTTTTCAACGATCCGGTGCCGATCCCGAATCCCGCCGAGCGCGCGGTGCGCATGGCGCTTGCGATTCGCGAGCGCGTTGGCCGTATGGCGGAGTCCTGGGTCAAGCGCGGCTACGAGCTGAGCTTGGGCATCGGCATCGCGCAGGGCTTTGCGACGATTGGCGCGATCGGCTTCGAAGGCCGCTGGGACTACAGCGCGATCGGGACCGTCACCAATCTGGCCTCGCGTTTGTGCGGCGAGGCCCCGGGGGAACAGATTCTGATCTCTCAGCGCGTGTACGCGGGGGTCGAGACGCTCGTCGAAGTCGAGCCCCAGGAGGCGCTGACGCTTAAGGGCTTCCGGCGCCCGGTGATCGCCTATCGGGTCAGGGGGTTGAAAGCGCCGAGGAGTTGAAAGCGAGGCGCCGGCGCTTGCCGATCACTGCGCGATCCCTACGGCGGTCTCGCGCTCGACGCGCGCCGCCGGAGAACCTGGCTCTTCGTACCTCGCGCAAAGCACGTCGTCCGAGTTCGTCGAACTTCGCGCCCCACCGGGCGCGATGGGCTCCCCCGCTTCAGCCTGCTACCTTGTACTTTGAACCGCGTACGAGGTGCCAGGATCCTGTACGGGGGCTGGAGCTGAGTCTGCGTCGACGACGGCAGCGACGTCGCGTTGACTCCGCGCACGCCCCGGGAGCACCTCCGGGTTTGGTGCAGAGTACGAGGGCGACGTACCAAGAACTGCGTGCGAGGCCCTGAGAACAAGGGGTCAACGCGGGGATGGGTGGTGGCGCACGTTCCCATGCCGGTACCACCATCTCCGATCGGCCAACTGCGAACCTACGCCCGCATCCCACCCTACAAGCAGCCGGTCAGCGGCGCTATCGACCCGCAGCAGCCGTCACGCATTGTCAAGGCGGACACCCATCCATCAAGTTTGCGGTTTGGCCAGAAATGGCTATCCATGTCGGGGAACCCGAAAGCCCGGCATTGTTAATCCCGCCCTCCCGCCAGTACATTAGATCTCATGCGGGCATCCAGCCTGTTTCCTGCAGTACCCATCGTGACACCCATCATTCGGCGATGCGCTTGATTGTGACGTAGGATAAGTCGGGCGTATGTCCCGCTGTCTGGCCCAGGCCCCGCTGCGGCGGGGCGTGCTGTTGATGGTTTCAACTGGGGTTCGTCAATCAACTCTCGCGACAATCGCAGCATCGCTCGAAACCCCCGCCGCTCGGCAAACGCATCGTCGGTGCAGCGGGCAGGTGTGGCGTCGCGCCCAGCTTTGCCGCGGCACCTCGACTCGCCACCAACAAAAACCCGCCATGCGGGCGGGTCATCGTCGGGCGGCGTAAAGATCAACTCGGCTTGCGGCGTGTTCGCTTTATCCCGTCCGGATGCGATTCGAGCACTTCCCCGACAAGCTCGCGCATTCTCGCCCTTAGCTCGCGGAGCAGGGCGTCTCCCGCCCTTGTTGTCCGGTAATACTTACGTACCTTGCCGTTTACAACTTCCCCGCTTGAGACAAGGACTCCCCCAGCCTCAAGCGAGTGAAGTAAGGGATAGAGCGTGCCAGGGCTAAGGCTGTGGCCGTGGCGCTTCAATTCATCCATCATTTCGAGGCCAAAGATGCGCCCTTCGGCCGCGTGATGAAGCACATGGATTCGAACAAACGCGAGCGACACGTCGCGCATCACCTTCTTGCCAGCTTCGTTGATCACCCGCATTCTCGCTGAGGAAAAAAAGGGGCCGGACGAGCCGGCCCCGGCGTCCAAGACCCGCGCCTTATCGCCTTAGGCGCTCGGTGGAGGATTGTCAGTCCTGCGCCGCGTTACTTTGGTACGTCGCCTGGCTCGGACTTTACCTTGTAGTTGATCCCCTGATCGGACGGAGCTGCCTGCTTCACGACCTTGATAAATCCGTAGCCCATTGCCGAGTGGCAGGCGTTGCAGTCATTGATTACTGCGGTATAGGCGGCTTCGAACGCCTTGGCGTCCTTGGCCATGATGGCCTTGTTCGTCGCCGCGAACGTGTTCTCGTAGAAGCTCTGCCATACCTTGTATTCGTCGGGCTTGGTGAGCCGCGCCGGGTTCATCGCGCCATTCATGTACTTCGACATATAGGCCGCCAGCGCCCAGTTGCCCCCCTTGGCGGCAAAGTTCATGTCCTGAAACCGGTCGCCGACTTCGCGCATCGGAATCGCGAACTTAGGAATGGCAGCCTTGAGGTCGTCAATCTGTTTCTGTGTTTCTGGGTCCGCGGCCATTGCTGCGCCGCTGCCTAAGGCAATCAGCGTCCCCATTAGCACTATGCTGCGTTTCAGCTTCAACATTTTTCATTCTCCGGTATGAACCTGATGGGGGCTGCCCACCGTAGTTTGAATTGGCGCGTGGCGCCATTCATTGCGATCTTTCATCGCTTGAACTTCGACCCCGGAGCGGACGTCAAGCCGCTTATACCCGCGGTCGTGCGAACAATATCGATGGACGATAACGCAATGCGCTAACGGTATCCGTCTACATGGCTACCATGTCTGATCTGTGTCAACGTCTGCTGGCTATGCCTGCCGGCCATTGACCTACCGCACGAGCAGCGACCCCTTGGACGCGGTTGATGCGACACAATGCCGCACCGACGATGCGTTGGCTCGCGTCAGATCGCGCCCTGTGCATGGCGGACGGATTCGACGCGCGCTCATTCTGGAAGACGCGATGCCCGAGCAGTTCGGGCATTGGGCGAGCGCACATGACCGGCCGCTCGCGCCACGCTACTTCTCGCCGCGTCATCGACCATCGTCGACACAGCGATTTCCAATCCGGATCAGGACGGCTTCACGTTCCGCTTTCCGCCCATTCACGCGGAGGCTTTGCGTTCGATCCGTTTCCTCACTGGATCACCTCGTCGGCGCGTACGAGTAGGGACGGCGGAAGGGTGAGGCCCAGAGCCCTCGCCGTTCGCAGGTTGAGCACCAGCTCGAACTTCGTCGGCTGCTCGATCGGAAGGTCGGCGGGCTTGGCGCCCGTGAGGACACGGTCGACGTAATAGGCCAGTCGTCGGTACGACTCGGAGAGGCGTGGCCCGTAGGTGCAGATGGCGCCGCTCTTGGCGAAGACGGCCCAACCGGAAATCACCGGCGCACCGTGCCGCGTGGCGAAATCGATGATGCGCTGGCGATTCTGGGTGGCGAAGCCGTCGGCAAAGACGGAGATTGCCTGTGGCGGGTCTTTCGCCATGGACGTGAAGGCACGGGTAAGTTCGTCGCTGCTCGGTGTCGGAAAATAGTCGATGCTCAGACCCAGCCGACGCGCCGTCTCGACGGAGTAGGCGCGCTCGATGTGCTCGCCGGGATGTTCGGGATTGGCGACGATCGCGACACGCCGCAGGCTCGGGAGGATCTCCCTCAGCAGCTCCAGACGCTTGGAGTTCAATTCGGCCGCCATGAAGGTCAGGCCCGTCATGTTGCCGCGCGGCCGGGCAAGGCTGTCGGCGAGCCCGGCCGAGACGGGATCGCCGCTGTACACATAGACGACGGGCACGGTGAGGCCGAGCTTGCTGATCGCGGACACGGCGGCGCCCTGCGCCACGATGAGGTCGACGGGAAGGCGCACCAGCTCGGCGGCCAGCTTGGGTACGCGCTCGATCGCATCGTCGCCGTAGCGGAACGCGATTGCGAGATTGCGCCCCTCGACGTAACCGAGATCGGCAAGACTGGCGCGAAACGCGTCGACGTAGGGCGTGAGACTCGACGCCTGCTGCGCGGTGAGCCAGCCGATACGGGCGACCTTCGCCGCACCCTGCGCGGACGTTCCCCGCGACAGCGTGGCGACGGCGAGGGTCGCCGCCAGAAACATGCGCCGCTTCACGTTGGCTCCTCCTCCGGTGGGTGGCCTGGTGCTTCGACCAAGGACGGGAGGCACCCGATGAAGCCCCGTCTCGATCCTTCCTCGGTCCCGACCTGACTTGAGTTCGATGAACGCGGGAATTCTAGTCCCCCAGTCGATGGCCGATGCAAGGGTCCGGCAAGGGACCGTCGTACTTTCTTGCTTGACCCCCGGTGGACGGCGGGGTAGCGTTGCCCTCCCCGTGACTCGCCGATGGCCGCGAGCGGGATCGTTCGCTTCGGGGCGCAAATTCTTCGCGCACCTCTGCGCGCGAGCAAGTTCCAGCCTTACGCGCCCCTTGGGTCATCCAATGTCGAACCGGCGGTCGTTTCTCCTGGGTATCGCCGCGTTGGGCACCGCGGTCGGCGTGCGCGGTCAACCGAATTCCCCGCGGCGCATCGGCTGGATCTCGTACACAGCGCCAGGCCCCGCGCTGGGCGCGTTCCGGGAGGGAATGCACGCGCTCGGCTATTCCGGGAGCAACGACGTCGGCATCGAGGTGCGGATCGTCGAGCCGAATGCGGATCGCGTGCGTAGCGCCATCGACGAGCTGCACGCGCTGGGCGTGGCGCTGATCGTCGCCCAGGCCGCCGTCGGACCGTTGGCGCATCGCGTGACCGCCGGGCGGCTCCCGATCGTGTTCGCCTTCAGCGGCGACCCGGTGGTGGCGGGCATGGTGGACAGCTTCGGTCGGCCAGGCGGTAACACCACCGGGATGTCGTTCCTCGCGCTGGAGCTCGTCGGCAAACGGCTCGAAGTGATGAAGGAGATCGCACCGCAGGTGCGGCGGGTCGCGATCGTCGCGAACCCGCAGCATCCGGGGGAGAAGGCCGAATTGCGGGCGTCGCTTGAAGCGGCACAGCGGATGAACCTGGAAACTTCCTACGTGCAGATTCTGCCGGGAGAGAGCGCGGACGCGGCGTTCGGGCGGATTCGCCAGGAGCGCGTTCAGGGCCTCGTGGTCTTTCAGGACGCCGGGATGGTCGCGCGGGCGGCGAGCATCGCCGAGTTCGCGCTGGCGGAACGGCTACTCGCCGTTTCGGGATGGTCGCAATTCGCACATGCCGGCTTCATCGCAACGTACGGTCCGAACCTGCAGGACGCCTTCCGACGGCTCGCCTTCTACGTGGACCGGCTGCTGCGCGGGACGCGCGCGGCAGATCTGCCCGTCGAGCTGCCCACGCGACTGGAATTGGTCGTCAACCTCAAGACGGCACGAGCCCTGGGACTGACGATTCCGCAATCGGTGCTGCTGCGCGCCGATGAGGTGGTTCAGTGACCGGCGCGGGCTGAGAGAGCCCTTCGACGTCGGCCGAGGTGTCCCGGTCCGCCGCCACCGAATCCGATGACCTTCGCGTCGATGCGCGCGGAGCGGCCGACGGGCGAGCCCGTCTCGTGGTGCATGCCGATCACTTCGGCTTCCACTCGCGGGCGAGCCGTTGCGCTTCGGCGATCCGCCATCGGGTCATCTTCTTCGCCACGATGTCGCGATTCTTGATGGCTTGTGCGCGCTTCTCCGCCTCCGAACCGAGAAACCGGGACGCGGCGAGGTTGAGCCACTTGTGGGCTTCGACGTAGTCCTGCGGCACGCCTCGGCCATAGAAGTACATGACGCCGAGATTGAGCTGGGCCGCGGCGTCGCCCTTGTCGGCGGCCGTGCGATACCACGCCACCGCCT
This sequence comes from uncultured beta proteobacterium, assembly GCA_963843595.1. GTDB lineage: Bacteria > Pseudomonadota > Gammaproteobacteria > Burkholderiales > Casimicrobiaceae > CAIWHR01. The sequence continues at coordinate 99,405 of CAWJLG010000008.1, forward strand.
CGGTGTAGTCCTGCTGCACGCCGTAGCCCTTGTCATACAGGACCCCAAGACTGAACTGCGCGCTCGCGTTCTCCTGATCGGCGGCCGCGCGAAACCACCTGCGCGCCTCCGCATAGTCCTTCGGCGCACCCTGACCGCTCTCGCACATGACGCCGAGGTTGTACTGCGCCACGGCAAGTCCCTGGTCCGCCGCCTTGCGGAACCACTTGCGTGCCTCGACATGGTCCTGCGCCACACCCTGACCGCTTTCGCACATGACGCCGAGGTTGTTCTGGGCCTGCGCATAGCCCTGCTCGGCCGCCTTGCGATACCACTTCGCCGCCTGCGCATGGTCCTGCGCCACGCCGAGGCCGCGCTCGTGCAGGAAGCCGAGGTTGTTCTGCGAGATGGCGTGGCCACGCTCGGCCGCCATGCGGAACCACTTGCGCGCCTCGGCATAGTCCTGCGCCACCCCCTGGCCGCGCTCGTACATGACGCCGAGGTTGTGCTGCGCGTCGGGATTGCCCTGCTCGGCTGCCTTGCGATACCACGTCACGGCTTCGGCATCGTCCTGCGGCACACCTCGACCGCGCTCGTACATGAAGCCAAGGTTGTTCTGCGCCGGCACATGATCCTGCTCCGCGGCCTTGCGATACCACCTGCCCGCCTCCGTATGGTTCTGCGATACGCCCTGACCGTTCTCGTACATCACGCCCAGGTCGTTCTGGGCGTGGGCGTAACCTTGCTGTGCGGCCCGGTGGTACCACCTCGCGGCTTCGGCGTGGTCCCGGGGCACGCCTTCGCCGGCGCTGTACATGCGGGCAAGCGCGTACTGGGCGCGGTCGTAACCCTGATCGGCGGCCTTGCGATACCACTCGACCGCCTCGACGGGATCCTGCGCCACGCCTTGGCCGGCGCCGTACATGCGGCCCAGGCTGTACTGGGCGAGGGCATAACCTTGATCCGCGGCACTGCGATACCACCGCGCAGCCTCGGCATCGTCCTGCGGCACACCCTGACCGCGCTCGTACATCAAGCCGAGGTCATAGTGAGCGCCTGCTTCGCCCGGGGAGGAAAGCACCAGACGCAGCGGCGGAAAGTTCGAATTCAGGCGAACTTGGGACATGGTCGGATTTCCAGTGTTTGCATCATCCCTGCCGCGCGGGATTCGCACGATTCATCGAGGCGCCCCGACACCGATGGACTCTCGGGCTGCAGTCTACAAGCCGTGGCTTGCAACCGGGGATGTAATGATGCTCCGGCAACGGTCCTTCGCCAATACCCGTGTCGTTTCCGGCTTCGCCGTCATGGGAGTGGGGTAGGCTCGGGACATGGACGACCCGACCGTTCGATGCATGCGTGTCCCCTCGACCCTGGGCGGGCCGCCCGAGGTCGACGTGCTGATCGAGGTCCCGCGCGGCAGCTTTCTCAAACGCGGGTCCACCGGACACATCGACTTCGTGTCTCCGCTGCCGTGCCCGTTCAACTACGGCTCCGTCCCCAGCCATCTGGGCCTCGAAGGCGATCTGCTGGACGCGGTCGTGCTCGGGCCACGTCTCGCGCTCGGCACGCGGACGCGGGTCAAGGCCTGGGGCGCGGTGACGCTCATGGACCGCGGCATGATCGACGACAAGCTCATCTGCGGCAGCCGCGCCCCGGATCCGTCGGAGCGGCGACGAATCTTGCGCTTCTTCCGCTTCTACGCCCGGTGCAAGGGACTGCTGAACCTGTGGCGGCGACGGCCGGGGCGCAACGCCTGCGAGGGCTGGTGCGAGGCGGCCGACGCCCTTGCGCGCGCCCGACCGCGAACCGGCACCTGGAGCGGGCCGCCGGTCGAGTTCTAGCGCGGCTCCTGCGGCGCGCGCGTTGACGAGCGATCAGTCCCGGATCGCTGTTTACTCCGCCGAGGCGGAGGGATAGTGTGTCCGGCCGACCGCACGATGAGGCCCGTGCCGCCGCGGCTACACGATGTGAAATGGCCTTCCACGCAATACCAGGAGGACGCTCATGGCGACTTACATTGCTCTTACCACCTTCACCGATCAGGGGATTCGCAACGTCAAGGACAGCACCAAACGAGCGGACGCGGTGAAGGAGGCGGCGAAGAAATTCGGCGTCACCGCGAAGGAGTTCTACTGGACGCTGGGAAGCTACGATCTCATCGCGATATTCGACGCGCCCGACGATGCCTCCATGACGGCAATGGGCCTGGCCATCGGATCGGCAGGCAACGTCCGCACGCAGACGTTGCGCGCCTTTTCGAAGGACGAGATGAACAAGATCCTCGCGAAGCTGGCGTGAAACAGCGGGGGTCAGGCGACGCTATCCGCGCGTTGGTACGGATGAATTGCACTGACCCCTTTTCTGCGCGCGAGCGTCGGCACGAGCTCGTCCTTCTGAATCGAGGGGGGACCTTCCAGTAGGGGCTGAACTCGATGTAGCGCATCTCGCCGACGAAAATCGGTGTCTGCAATTCCACGGCCGCGCGAGCCAGGTAGCGTTAAAGTCCACGGCTGCCACGCTTCCAGCGCGACGGCAACGTCCGGTTGCGGCCGGCCGTCGACGAACCCGACCGGGTCGTAAGCGCGCGCCGCGTACAAACGCTCCAGCGCGCCGCGATGCTCGGCAAAGTCCGGTCGACGAAGTTCCGGCAACACGCCGCGTGCGATCGTCGCGCGCACCGCTTTCCTTCGCCGGAACCGGAGCGTCGGCATGCACCCACCCTGCGGCCGCCAAGGCGATCGCACAGGCCCACCCTCCGATGACCGCGCGCGCGCATCGACGCGCTGACGTCGTCAAGCTGGCGTGGCGGGCCGCTTCTCGCCTTTGCGCACCCAAACGCCCCGCTCCTCGCAGTGCAGGAGCTCGCTGCCGCTCGTGACGTACTGTCCGATGGGATACGCGACGTTGTTGAAGTAGCAGGCCCCGGCTTCGAGTTCCAGATCGAGCGAGATTTCCTCGTACTCGTCGAAGATCGGCGAGGTCTTGAGCTCGGGATCGGGGGCACCGACTTGAGGAACATGGTCAGCCATGAACAGCTCCTTCGTGTGATTGACGGCTGCGTGCTGAACTGCGGCCTGCGTCGCGAGCACCCCCGCGAGACTTCGGTACCGGCGTCACCTTCGCCATACCTTCCGAAGCGCCGCCCGCACTCTCATTTCACTCGCAAGCGCCGGCAGGCTTGTTGCGGAGGATCAATGACCCGGCGGTCGCCGATCGGAGCGGAAGCACGCCGGACGGTCGGGAATTCGTGCGCCGACGCAAGCGGATCGCCCCAGAGCATCGCGAGACGTCTTGTCACGTCGGCGTGGCAAGCGTCACCAGCATCGTCCCGAGGCCTTCGACCACGCGGGCCATGCGTTCGTAATCGAGGGTCTCCGGCGTGTCGGTCGCACAGTGGTAACGCGGATTGCGATAGAACGCGGTGTCGGTGACCATGATCGCGCGATAGCCCTCGCGCCAGAACGAGAGCTGGTCGCTCCACGACACGCCCGGCACGACCGCCGGGCTCGCCAGACGCTCGATGGGAAACGCCGAACCGCCCTTGAACGCACGCACCGCCGCGCGCAGTGCGGCACGCGAACGCAGGTTCGACACGAACGCGATGAAGTCGCCGCGATCGGGATAGAAATGGCGCAACAGCGGCGGGTATTGCTGGCTGCCGCGCGTGCCGCTGTAGCAGCCGAGCATCTCCAGCGAAAGCATCAGGCGGATGTCGTCGCCGCGCGCCCGGGCGGCGCGCGCGTAGACGCGGCTCCCCATCTCGCCGAAGTAGAAGAACGGCGGCTCCTCGTTGACGAACGCGACGAGCCGGATCGTTTGCGCCGGGCGCTTCTCACGCAGCATCCGGGCAAGCTCGATGAGGGCGGCCACGCCGCTCGCGTTGTCGTCGGCCCCGGGGCTGCCGTCCACGGTGTCGTAATGGGCGCCGGCAAGCACGATCGCGGACGGCTCCGCCTGCCCTCGAATCGTGATCTCGAGGTTGGCCGATTCCACGCCGCAGGCCTGGTAGGGCTGGCGGACCACGTCATAGCCCAACCGCGTCCATGCCTCGCGGATGTATCGCTCGGCGGCGTGGAGTGCGGCCGGCCGTCGCACGTGGCGCTCGCCGATCGCGCCGGCCAGGTGCTCGACGTGCCGGCGCAGCGCCTCGCCGAGCACGCGGGTGTCGGCCTCGGACGCAGCAGCGTCCTCCTTGCGACGTCCGGCGGGTTGCTTCACGGCGGGCCCGGTTGCACGATTGTCCAAGTGCTATCGTAGCGCGCCCCGCCCGCTGCGAATCGCGCATGTGACCCCCCGCGCAGTCGCGATCATCATGTGACACGCCAGGCCCCCGCAGCGCCTACAACCCGCGGCCTTGCGCTAACTCAATTCCTGGCCGGGCGGCGGCGCGCTATATTGATTCCGAGTGCGGCGGTCGCCGGGCAAGCGGATTGCCGGGGCACTGCAGATGCCCGCCGCCAGGAAGGCTGCCATGAGATTCCCCAGCGACGTCGCCACCCGCGTGAGTCCTTCGCTCTGTGCCATCATCGAGACGATGGTCAACGACCCGGATCGGGAAGATCCGCCTACTCTCGACGACGTGCGCTCCCGTGTCCGCCATCGGGTAAGCTCCGCCGAGCGCCACGACGAAGCGATGCACCCGCAGGAGCGTACCTCCGTGTTGCGCGAGATCGACGATCTCGTCGACGAGTATCGGCGGCGAGGCGCCGGCCGTCGACTTCGTCGCGGCGAAGGCGAGCGAGGCGCTGTCCCGCATCATCGAAACCGTGATGAACGACCCGCTTGCGCATCGCGCCCCGACGCTGGGCTGGGTGCGCGAGGCGATGACCGGTGGCCTCGTCGCCCGACTGGTCGGTGACGGCACCATCGACCCGGACGAGGATCAGACGCTGCTCGCGGAGATCGACGCTCTCATCGAACGGCTCGGGGACGACGCGATCGCGGAGGATTTCGTTCGCTTCGAGTAGCGCCCGCGCGGTGGCCTCGACACCGCGCAGGAGCGACGCGTCCGGTCCGTGAGGAGAACGCCGGCATGGCCAGGAACGACGGGTTGGCAAGAAAGATTCGCGGCCTGCTCGAACACGAGCCGCGCATCAACCTGCATCGCTGCCCGATCAAGATCGCCGTCGCCGACGATGTCGTGATCCTCGAAGGCGAGGTGGAAAGCGTCGCGGCGAAGAAGCTCGCGCTCGAACGCGCCGGCTCGATCGACGGCGTACGCGGCGTGGTCGACCGGCTGCGCGTCAAGCCGGGCGAGCACCGCGGCGACGGCGCGATCCGCGATTCGTTGTGCGCGTACCTGCTGCAGCAACCCGAGCTGCAGTCGTGCGCGCTGAGTGCGCTCGCAAAAGGCCGCCGCGAAACGCTGCGCGACGTGCCGGACGACGGCAGCGGCGCGATCGAGGTCGCGGTCGACGATGGCGTCATCGCGCTCGAAGGCACGGTGATCAGCCTGTCGCACAAGCGGCTCGCCGGCGTGCTCGCGTGGTGGACGCCCGGCTGCCGCGACGTCGTCAACTCGCTCGCGGTCGTCCCGGCCGAGGAGGACAACGACGACGAGGTCGTCGATGCGCTGCGCCTCGTGCTCGCGGTGGATCCGTTCGTCCACGCCGAGCAGATCACCGCGCGCAGCCGCAACTACGAGGTGATCCTCGAAGGGTCGGTGCGCAACGACGAGGAACGGCGGCGCGCCGAGTTCGACGCCTGGGCGCTCTTCGCCGTCGACAACGTCGTCAATCGCATCGCAGTGCGTGCCTGATACCCGGCGCCCGCGGATCGCCATCCTCGGCGCCGGCGCAGTCGGCAGCGTTCTCGGCAGCCTGCTCTGGCGTGCGGGCGAAAATGTGGTCCTGGTCGGGCGCGCCGCACACGTGGCGGCGATTCGCTCGGCCGGTCTCGACGTCGCCGGCGTTCTCGGTGGATTCAACGCGACCCCGCATGCGGAGGAGCGGCTGAGCGCGAGGCCCGATCTCGCGCTGCTCACCGTCAAGGCGCAGGACGTCGTGGGCGTGCTGCGCGAGAACGCCGCCCTGCTCGAAGACGTACCGATCGTGGTGCTCCAGAACGGCCTCTCCGCGGAGGAACTGGCCGCCACGGTGGTGCCCGCGGATCAAGTCGTGAGCGGCGTGGTGTCGCTGCACGCCGAGTACCTGGTGCCGGGGCACGTCGTGCTGATGCAGTCGGAAGGCCTTCTCATCGGACGACCGAACGGGCGGAACGATGCCGTCGTCGCTCGCATCCAGCACATCCTCGCGCAAGCCTTGCCCACGGCGATTACGTCGAACATCCGCGGCGCGCGCTGGACCAAGCTCATCGTCAATCTCAACAACGTTCTGCCCGCGCTGACCGGCGCGAGCTTCAAGCAGGTCTACCGTGACCGGTTCCTGCGCCGGTTGGCCGTGGGCCTGATGCGCGAAGGGCTCGCGGTGGCGCAACGCAGCGGCGTGCGTCTCGAGTCGCTGCCCGGGACCGGCGTTCCGCTCGTGCGCCTGATCGCCTATCTGCCCGCCACGCTGGCCGGCGGCGTCGCGGCGCGCAAGGCCGCGAAGCTGGAAACGCATTGGCCGCTGCGCGGCTCGACCTGGCAGAGCGTGACCCGAGCGCGCCCGACGGAGATCGACTACCTGAATGGTGAAATCGTCCGCATCGGCAAGTCCGTGCATGTCCCCACGCCGCTCAACGCGTTTGTCGTGACACTGATCCGGCGCGTCGAGGCCGACAAGCGCTTTCTCACCGCGCGCGAGATCGAGCACGCCCTCGCGCGGGAGCAAGGTCTCGCGCATTGATCCGGTCGACGGGGCCGCCTCGGAGCAGCAGCGCGTAGCGTTCGCAAACGCGGAACCGCCCACCCCCGCCCGTGCCGATATCCCCGGGGGCGCGGCCGCCCTACGTTCGGGGCGGCGAGCCATGCTATGCTCGCGTCGAACGTTCGTTCTGTCTTGCTGAGCGCCTTCCGTCGCCGATCACACGATGCTGGACTCACCGCTTGCCACACCCATGTCCGCGTCGCCCGATGCAGAACCTGCGCCGGATGGTGCGCACGACCATCTCGCTTCGCTGAACGCGCAGCAGCGGCTCGCGGTCGAGCACGGGATCGGAACGGGCGGCCTCGACGAGCGAGGGCCGTTGCTGGTCATCGCCGGGGCCGGTTCGGGCAAGACCAACACGCTCGCCTGCCGCGTCGCGCATCTCGTCTTCAGCGGCGCGGATCCGCAGCGCATCCTGCTGCTGACCTTCTCGCGCCGCGCGGCGGCGGAAATGGAGCGCCGCGCGGGACAGTTCCTGCATCGCGTTCTCGGCACGGCGTCGCCGCAGCGAACACCGGTGCTGCGGTGGACGGGGACATTCCACAGCGTGGGCGCACGGCTGTTGCGGGAATACGCCGCGCGGATCGGACTGCACGAATCCTTCACGATACTCGACCGCGGCGATGCCGAGGACCTGCTCGCGCTGGTGCGACACGATCTCGGGCTCTCCGCGACGAAGAACCGGTTTCCGACCAAGTCCGCCTGTCTCGCCGTCTATTCGCGCGCGGTCAACAGCGAGGCGCCGCTGCGTGAGATCCTGGCAAGCGCTTTCCCGTGGTGCGCGCAATGGGAGCCCGAGCTCCGCAAGCTCTTCGAGGCCTACGTCGGCGCGAAGCAGGCGCAGAACGTGCTCGACTACGACGACCTGCTGCTGTACTGGTCGCAGATGCTGACCGAACCCGCGCTGGCGCGGGAGATCGGCGCGCGCTTCGACCACGTGCTGGTCGATGAGTACCAGGACACCAACCGCCTCCAGGCGTCGATTCTGCGGGCAATGAAGCCGGACGGCTGCGGCGTCACCGTCGTCGGCGACGACGCGCAGTCGATCTATTCGTTTCGCGCGGCGACGGTGCGCAACATCCTCGATTTTCCGCAGCAGTTCCGGCCGGCGGCGCGCGTGGTGACGCTGGATCGCAACTACCGCTCGACGCGTCCGATTCTCGACGCTTCCAATGCGGTGATCGGTCTCGCACGGGAGCGCTACACCAAGCAGCTGTGGACCGAGCGGGCCTCGTCGCGCAAGCCGCGGCTCGTCACCGTGCGCGACGAGGCCGACCAGGCGCGCTATGTCGCCGAGCGCGTGCTCGAACAGCGCGAGAACGGCATGGCATTGAAATCGCAGGCGGTGCTGTTCCGCAGCTCGAGCCACAGCGCGCAGCTGGAGCTCGAGCTCGCCCGGCGCGACATCCCGTTCGTCAAGTACGGCGGTCTCAAGTTCCTCGAGGCCGCGCACGTCAAGGACCTGCTGTGCGTGCTGCGCTTTGCCGACAATCCGCGCAACCGGCTGGCCGGATTTCGCGCCGTGCGGCTGCTGCCCGGCATCGGGCCGGCCACGGCGACGAAGCTCCTCGATGCGCTCGATGCGGCGCCGGATACACTGGCTGCGATGGAAGCCTTCGTGGTTCCGGCGGCGGCCGCGACAGACTGGAGAGCCTTTCTTCCGATCTTTCGTGCGCTGCGCGCGCCGGTATCGAATTGGCCGTCGGAACTGGACATCGTCGCGCGCTGGTACGAGCCGCAGCTCCATCGCATCTACGACGACGCCTTCGTGCGCGAAGGCGACCTCGTCCAGCTTCAGCAGATCGCGGCGACGTACGCTTCCCGCGAGCGCTTCCTCACCGAGATGGCGCTCGACCCGCCGTCGGCGACGAGCGACGAAGCCGGCGTGCCGGGACGCGACGACGATTACCTGATCCTGTCGACGATCCACTCGGCCAAGGGGCAGGAGTGGAAGGCCGTGCACGTGTTGAACGTCGTCGACGGCTGCATCCCCTCCGACATGGCCACCGGCACGACGGAAGAGATCGAGGAGGAGCGGCGTCTGCTGTACGTGGCGATGACGCGGGCGAAGGAGGAGCTGACCCTCACCGTGCCGCAGCGCTTCTTCGTGCACCAGCAGGCGGCGCACGGCGACCGCCACGTCTATGCGTCGCGCAGCCGGTTCATCCCCAACGCGTTGACGTCGCTGTTCGAAGTCGGGCGCGTGGCCGGTCGCGACAAATGCCGCCGGCGCGAGCGATGCGCCGCGCCGCGACGTCGTGCCGCCGGTCGATCTCGCCGCGCGGGTACGGGCGCTGTGGCGCTGAGCACGGGCGCACGTCAACGCGCATGAACGGTACGGTCGCCCACTTTCCCCGCATCGCGCTGGAGGGCTCGATCCCCGATCGGTTCGCGGAGCAGGTCGCGCGTCACCCGGACCGGCTTGCGATCCGCGCGGGGGAAACATCCCTCACCTACGGCGAACTCGGTCGCGCCGTCGATCGCATCACCGAAGCGTTCCTCGCCCGTACCGGCCCGGCGGCCCAGGCAATCGCGCTCCTCTTCGACCAGGGCATTCCACTCGTCGCCGCCACGATGGGCGTGCTGTCCGCCGGCAAGTATTACCTGCCCCTCGACCCGACACATCCCCCAATGCGTCTGGCGACGATGCTGGAGGATGCTCAGCCGGTGCTGATCGTCACCGACGGTCCCCACTGGGATCTCGCGACGGCACTGACCGGCGATCCTGACCGGGTCCTCGATCTGGACCGGATCGCGAGCGCGCCAGCGTCGATGGTGCCGCGCCCCGTGGTCGCTCCCGATGCGCTCGCGTACATCTACTACACGTCGGGCTCGACCGGGCAGCCGAAGGGGGTGCTGGATACGCACCGCAACGTGCTCCACAACGTCATGCGGTACACGAACACGCTGCACATCACCGCGGACGACCGGATCACGCTCGTCGGGCCGCCAAGCTGCAGCGGGACGGTGTCGGACGTGTTCAGCGCGCTGCTCAATGGCGCCGCCCTCTTTCCCGTCGACGTTCACCGCGACGGCCTAAACGGGCTTGCAGCGTGGATGGAGCGGGAGCGCCTGACGATCCACCACTCGACGCCGGCGATCTTCCGCCACATCGCGCTGTCCACGGATTCGCTCCCTTCACTGCGCGTCATCCGGCTCGAAGGAGACCGAGCGTCGCCACGCGATGTCGAGCTGTATCGCGCCCGATGTGCGGCGAACGCCGTGCTGGTCAACGGGCTCGGGCTGACCGAATGCGGACTGGTGCGCCAGTATTTCGTCGACCGAGAGGCTCCGGTCGGCGCCGTGGTGCCCGTCGGCTATCCGGTGGAGGACATGGTCGTGGCGGTGGTCGACGCCACGGGACGAGACGTGCCTTCGGGGACGGTGGGTGAGGTCGTCGTCGAGAGCCGTTATCTCGCCCTCGGCTACCGGGGGCGGCCGGATCTGACGTCGAACCGATTCGTCGACGTGCCCGATCGGCCAGGCGCGAGGCGCTACCGTACGGGCGATCTTGGGCGTCTGGGCGTCGACGGCTGCCTCGAGTATCTGGGGCGCGCGGATCTTCAGCCCAAAGTCCGCGGCAACCGTGTCGATGTCGAGGAGATCGAGGCAGCGTTGCTCGAGCTTTCGACGCTACGCGACGTGGCGGTGACGGTTCGCGCGGACGACCCGGACCAGCCGCAGCTCTTCGCATATTGTGTCCCGTGCGCATTCCCGCCACCCACCGTGAGCGCACTGCGCGCGCACCTGGCCGAGCGACTGCCCCGCGACCTCCTTCCATCGGCGTACGTCTGGCTCGAGCAGCTGCCACTCAGTGACAACGGCAAGGTCGACCATCGCGCACTACCGCCCCCCGGCCGGGCACGCCCGGTCCTGGCAACCCCATACGTCGCACCGCGGACGGCGCTCGAGATGCAGATCGCAAGGTTGTACACGGAAGTGCTTGCCATCGACGACATCGGCGTCGACGACAGCTTCTTCGATCTCGGCGGCGATTCGCTCCAGGCTACGCAACTCGTCGCTCGCCTGCGTGAGTGCTACGACGTCGAACTTGGTGTGCGCACGCTCTTGGAAGCCGCGAGCGTGGCCACGCTCACGGCCACCGTCCTCTCGCAACGACCGCGCGCGGCATCCGGAGCATGGGATTCGCGCAGGCCGTGATCCGGCGGGCACGAATTGAACCTCGCCATGTGGCGCCTGCTCGAGTCCCGCAGTCAGACCGTCCTCCAGGACCTTCCGACGTTGGCGCCGGGCGAGGCGCACGTCTGGTTCGCCTCGGCAACGGCCCCTGCGCACACGACCGCTGCGCTGGTCGGGCTGCTCAGTACCGACGAACGCGCGCGCGCGGAGTCCTTTCACCGCGAGGTCGACCGCGAACGGTACGTCGTGTCGCGCGGCGCCCTCAGGATTCTGCTGTCGCGCTACGCGGGCGTCGCCCCCGCCGCGCTGACGTTCGCCTACACCAAATTCGGCAAGCCCGAAATCTCCGCCGGGACCCCTGGCGCCAGCATCGCGTTCAACGTATCGCATTCCGGCGAGAAGGTGCTGCTCGCCTTCGACCTCGGGCCCGCGGTGGGCATCGACATCGAGGCGCACCGACCCGACGTCGACGTGCTGGAGCTGGCGCGCATGGTCTTCGCCGACAAGGAACGCGCGCGCCTCGCCGACGCGCGCCCGGAACTGCGCGACACGCTCTTCTATCGGACGTGGGCGCGCAAGGAAGCCGTGTTGAAGGGATGCGGCACGGGCCTGTCGGGCGAGCCGAAGCGCATCGTGGTGCTCGGTGAGCGCGAAACCGGCGACGGGCACGTGGTCGTCGACGCGGGCGCACGCTTCGGCAGGTGGGGCGTGCGCGACATCGATACGGGCGACGGGTATTCCGCCGCCGTGGCGCTGCCCGGCAGCGACTGGCGTTCGCAATGCTTCGCTTTGGACTGGACCGGCTGACGCGGGCCGCCAGCCGGTCGCAGCGATACGAACTGGATCCGACCGGCACGCACCCTGGCCGAACACCGTACGGCCGGCGCAAGCGATCGCGGCCGGAAATCAACCGAAACGATTACACCGTCGTCCAGACGGTGGACAGCTCGTCGATCGCCACGATACTGGCGCCATCGAAATGGAACGCGTAGTGCGTGGACTGGCGACATGCGCCGAGGACGCGCGGTCGGAACACTGCCGCGCACAGCCCGCCTTCGTGGCGGACGCTGCGATAGAGGACACCGTCCTTGCCGGCTTGGCGCAGGCCGCGCCCGAGCTGCTGGCCCGGTCCGTAGTCATCCGGCAGGTGACATTCGGGCAGCTTCCGCGCGTCGACGAGCTTGGCGTCCAGATTGCTCAGGTACAGGCGCAGCTCCAGGCGAATGGGTCCTTCGTGGGTTCGGCGCAGGAATCGCTCCTGGTGATAGCGGACTTCCGCCAACGCCGTATCCAGCGTCCGGGCACAGTAGTAGACACCGTAAGACCCATCCGAGAACCGGCTGCCTTCGGGGTTCAGATGCGTGAATGCAGCCATGATGGGTGTCGTCCCCGGACCGGCGATACGCTCGTGCGCTGGAACCAGTCCCAAGTTCCCCGCCTCCTCACGCACGCGGTCGTTGGTCAGGCTCTCGAGCGCGTACAAGGCGTCGAGATCCCCGGGATCGGCGACACGGTCGAACAGACCGACCGGAGGAAAGCGACTGGGGATCAGCCGATGGCTGGGCCGCCAGACCGTGTGCACCGAGCGCAGCGGCTTGGCCGTAACCGCCGCGTCACGCGGCGCGGGCATGACACCTAGCTCCAGCCGCCGCGTTGGGCATCGAGGTATTGCCGGACGACGTAGAGGTCGGCGACGTTGCCCGTAAGCATGCGGTCGAGCGCCGACTTGCCGCCGAAGAGCGGGGCCGCGTTGGGCTTGCGAATCCACGCGTCGGCGGCATCCTGTTGCGGGAACAGGATCTGCAGCGCTTTGTAGATCCCCAGGACATAGGACACGCGCTCGAGCGTGTCGCGCGAAAGCTGTCCTTCGCCTGCCCGCTTCCAGAGGAAAAAGGTGGAGCGCGGCGGATCTCCGAGAATCCGGCGCGCTTCACCGGAACTGAGTTTCCAAGCGTCGGCAATACGGAAGAAGGTCCGCAGGGCCGGGCCGCTCAGCTCCGCGCTCGACCAATTGCGTCGGGGCGGCGTCTTTTCCTTCGGTGCAACCGCAGAGGGCATGGCTTCGACGTTAGTGCAGTTTCGAACTCTTTGGATAAGATAGTCCAGAACTGAACTTTGGTCAACAAGGCGTGAACCACCGGTTCGGCGAAGGGCTTGCCGTAGCCGGCGTGATGCGAAAGTTTGAGGCCCGTTTTCCGGTAACAACGGGCGGCCGGCGCGGGCGCGGCACCCCGCCCTCGCCTCACTCCACCGTCACGCTCTTCGCCAGGTTGCGCGGCTTGTCGACGTCGGTGCCGCGGATGACAGCGGTGTGGTAGGCGAGTAGCTGCAGCGGGATCGTGTGCACGATCGGCGACAGCAACCCCGCGTGCTCGGGAAGCCGGATGACGTGGACGCCCTCGCTCGGCATCAGCTTGCTGTCGAGATCGGCGACGACGTAGAGCTCGCCGCCGCGCGCGCGGACTTCCTGCAGGTTCGACTTCAGTTTCTCCAGCAGCGCGTCGTTGGGCGCGATCGCGACCACCGGCATCGATGCGTCGACCAGCGCCAGCGGCCCGTGCTTGAGCTCGCCGGCCGGGTAGGCCTCGGCGTGGATGTAGGAGATTTCCTTGAGCTTCAGCGCGCCTTCGAGCGCGATCGGGTAGTGGAGGCCGCGCCCGAGGAACAACGCGTCCTGCTTCTTCGCGAACTGCTCGGCCCACGCGATCACCTGCGGCTCCAGCGCGAGCGCCGCCTGCAGTGCGGCCGGCAGATGGCGCAAGCCTCGCAGCCAGTACGCCTCTTCCTCGGCGGTCAGCCGCGAGCGCAGCTTGGCGAGCGTCAGCGCCAGCAGGAACAGCGCAACCAATTGCGTCGTGAAGGCCTTCGTCGAGGCGACGCCGATCTCGGCGCCTGCGCGGGTCAGGTAGGTGAGCACGGTCTGACGCACCATCGAGCTCGTCGGCACGTTGCAGATCGCCAGCGTGTGCGCGTGACCGAGCGACTGCGCGTGCTTCAGCGCGGCGAGCGTGTCGGCGGTCTCGCCCGACTGCGACACGACAACGACCAGCGCGGCGGGGTTCGGTACGCTTTCGCGATAACGGTATTCGCTGGCGATCTCGACCTGACAGGGGATGCGCGCCACCGACTCGATCCACTGCTTCGCGACGAGGCTCGAGTAGTGGCTGGTGCCGCAGGCGAGGATCAGCACGCTGTCGACGGCGGGGAGCACAGCCGCCGCCTTGGGACCGAACAGCTCGGGACCGATGCCGCCGACCCCTTCCAGCGTGTCGGACACGGCGCGCGGCTGCTCGAAGATCTCCTTCTGCATGAAGTGCCGGTACGGCCCCAGCTCGACCGCCGCACCCGACGCCTCGACGGTGATGACGGGCCGCTCGACGCGCTCGCCGCGCGCGTCGTAGATCGTGTAGCCCTCGCGGCGGACATCGGCGAAGTCGCCTTCCTCCAGATAAGCGACGCGGCGCGTCGCCGACAGCAGCGCCGCCGCGTCCGAGCCGAGGAAGTGCTCGCCGTCGCCCACGCCCACGACCAGCGGGCTGCCCGCGCGCGCGCCGACCACCCGGCCCGGCTCGCGCGTGGAGATCACCGCGATCGCATAGGCGCCGTGAAATTCGGCCGCCGCGGCCTGCACCGCGCGCAGCAGATCGCCGCCGCCCGGCCCGTGCCAGTGCGAATGAACGAGGTGCGCGATGACCTCCGTGTCGGTCTGCGTGTTGAACACGTAGCCCTTCGCCTTCAGCGCTTCCCGCAGCGCCTCGAAGTTCTCGATGATGCCGTTGTGGACGACGGCCACTTCGTTGCCGGATACGTGCGGATGCGCATTGGCCGCCGTGGGCGCGCCGTGCGTCGCCCAGCGCGTGTGCGAGATGCCGGTGGTCCCGGCGAGCTTGCTCGTCTCCGCCTGCGCAGCGAGGTCGGCGACCCGCGCCGTGCTGACGAGCCGCGCGAGCTTCGGCGATCCGCCGTCGGCCGCCACGACGGCGAGACCCGTCGAGTCGTAGCCGCGGTACTCGAGCCGGCGGATGCCGTCGATCAGGATCGGGATGACATTGGCGTTGGACGCCGCGCCGACGATGCCGCACATGATGGAGTCAACCTTCGCTCTTGGGTTTCTTCACCGGCCGCTGCCAGCCTGCGACCGACACCTGTTTCGCGCGCGAGATCGTGAGCTGATCGGGCGGCGCATCGCGGGTCAGCGTGGTGCCGGCGCCGAGCGTCGCGTTGCGGCCGACGGTGACCGGCGCCACGAGCTGCGTGTCCGAGCCGATGAATGCGCCGTCCTCGATCACGGTACGGTACTTGTTCGCCCCGTCGTAGTTGCATGTGATCGTGCCGGCGCCGACGTTGACGCCGCGGCCGATCGTCGCGTCGCCGATGTACGCGAGGTGGTTGGCCTTGCTGCCGACGCCGATGTCCGACTGCTTCACCTCGACGAAATTGCCGATGTGCACGTCGTCGGCGAGGACCGCGCCCGGCCGCAGCCGCGCGTAGGGTCCGATCCGGGCGTTCGCGCCGACCTTCGCGTGATCGAGGTGCGAGAACGGCGCGATCTCGGTGCCGTGAGCGATGTCGACGTCGCGCAGCACGCAATGCGCACCGACGACCACGTCGTCGCCGAGGCGGACCGCGCCCTCGAACACGCAGCCGACGTCGATGCGCACATCGCGGCCGCAGGTCAGGTTGCCGCGGATGTCGATGCGCGCCGGGTCGGCGATCCACGTGCCGGCGAGGAGCAGTGCGTTGGCCTGGCGCTCCTGAACGATCCGCTCGATCGCCGCGAGCTGCGCGCGATCGTTGACGCCGAGCGCATCGCGCTCGTCGCCCGCCAGATGCGCCTCGACGGGAATGCCTTCCGCGACCGCCATCGCGATCACGCCCGTGAGGTAGAACTCGCGCTGCGCGTTGTCGTCGGTAAGCGCCGCCACCCACCGCCGCAACAGGCGCGTGGGCGCGGCGAGCACCCCCGTGTAGATCTCGGCAATCGCCCGCTCGGCGGGGGTCGCATCCTTGTCCTCGACGATGCCGCACACACCGCCGCCGACGTCGCGCACGATGCGTCCCAGTCCGGCGGGATCGCTCACCCGCGCGCTGAGGAGTGCGAGGCGACCGCCCGCGGCGAGGTCCGCGACCGCGGCGAGCGTGGCCGCGGGGACGAGCGGACAGTCACCGTTGGCGACCAGCGTCACGCCTTCGTCGTCCGGCAGCGCCGCGAGGGCGGTCCGCACCGCGTCGCCGGTGCCGCGCGGCGGGTCCTGGGTGACGAATGCAATGTCCGGTGCCGCCAGCGCCTCGCGCACGCTTTCGGCACCGTGGCCGACGACCAGGCACAGCGCTGCGGGCGACAACGTGCGCGCGGCATCCAGCACATGGCGAACGAGGGGCTTGCCGGCCAGCGGGTGCAGCACCTTGGGCAGTGCGGAGTGCATGCGCTTGCCCTGGCCGGCGGCCATCACGACGACTTTGAGCGGGGACGGGTTCACGGACGAGAGGGGATGCGGCGCGGTGGCGGCCGGCATCGGCCATCGGTGTTCGAATGATACGGCATCGGTCCGGCGTGCCCAACACGACGCTTCTGTGCGGCTGCCGCGACGTCCGATGGCGCGACCGGCGCGCGTCGTGCGCGGAAGGACCGGGAGCGCGCGGTTCGACATCGAACGCCTTTCCCCCGCCGAGATCGCGGCGCTGACCTTCGTTGTCGCGGGGCGCTGCGGTATTCTCTGCCCGATGTCCATCATCGCGTTGTTCAACCAGAAAGGCGGCGTCGGCAAGACCACGACCGCGCTCAACCTGCTCGCGGCGATCGCGCAGCGTGGCCAACGGCCGCTCGGCATCGATCTCGACCCGCAGGGCCACCTGTCGCACATCTTCGGTGCGCAGCCGAGGCTCGCCGACGATTCGATCTATGCGTTCTTCGTGCGCCAGCGCCCGCTCGCCGACATCGCACAGATCACGCGCAGCGGGGTCGCCCTGTGTCCATCGCACCTCGAGCTCACCAAGATCGACTCGCTGCTCGGCAAGGGCGTCAACGTGGTCACCCGGCTGCGCCAGGCGCTCCATCAGGCCGAGGCGATTCCCGGGCCGGTGGTCATCGATTGCTGCCCTCTCCTCAACGTGCTTTCGCTCAACGCGGTGTTCGCCTGCGACCTGCTCGTGGTGCCGGTGTCGTGCGACTTCCTCTCGCTGCGGGGCGCGCTGCAGGTCGAGCGCGCGCTCAATGCGCTCGAGCCGGTGTTCAAGCGGCGGCTGCCGCGGCGCTACGTGCTGACGCGGTTCGATGCGCGCCGCAGGATGGCCGAGGAGGTGGTACAGCGGATGGCGGCCGCGCTGCGGCCGGACGAGATCTGCGCGACGCGTATACGCGAGAGCGTGAAGCTCGCCGAGAGCCCGGCGGTCGAGCTCGACATCTTCCGTCACGCGCCGGGCAGCCGCGGCGCGCAGGACTATCAGGCGCTCGTCGACGAGCTAGTGAGTGCCGGCTTTGTGCGTTAGGGGCGCGGCGCTGATCAGTCCGATCACGCCCTCAATATCGAGCGTATCGACCCGCCGCGGCACCGACTGCTCGCGGCACTCGATGATCTCGCAACGCAGGTACATCTGGCGCAGTCGGCGTTCGGCGTCGGACTGCGACGCGGCCATGATGTGGATGTTGTCCACGCGTTGCCCGCTGCGGGTGCGAATGTTGAATCCGTATCGAATCATGGCCGGCCCCCCCTCTGCGTTCACCGCCCGCCGTGCGTTGTGCCCCGTTTCCGGTCAGGGCGTTACGGACGGGGGTTGCTATGATAGGTCCGCTTCAGCATGCAAGTAACGTTCCCGACGAAGATTTTCGGTCGATGACCGCCGATCCCGCTTCCCGACGGTCATCCGAGAGGGGCCGCGGCCCGGACGAGCTTGTCGGCGCCCTCTCCCGGATGGGCATAGTGAGCGCCCACATACATACTGAATGGACGCCGCTCGCGGGCGGCGTGTCGTCGGACATCTACCGAGTCGAGATGCCGTCCGGCGTCATTTGCGTCAAGCGTGCGCTCGCCCGGCTCAAGGTCGCCGCCGACTGGCGCGCCCCGGTCGAGCGCAACCGCTACGAGGTCGAGTGGATGCGCGTAGCCGGGGGCATCGTCCCCGCAGCGGTGCCCGCGATCCTGGGCGAGGACCGGGAAGCCGGCGCCTTCGCGATGGCGTGGCTCCCGCCCGACGCCTATCCGGTGTGGAAAACGCTGCTCCTTGCCGGCACGATCGACGAAGCGGCGGCGGCCGCGGTCGGCGACACCCTCGGCCGGATCCACGCGGCAACATCCGACCGGACCGACCTCGCCGCCCGCTTCGCGACCGACGACATCTTCCACGCCATTCGGCTCGAGCCGTATCTCGTCGCCACGGGCCGGGCGCATCCGGATCTCGCGCCGCGCCTCGCGCAGCTGGTCGCGACGACGCGCAGCACGAAACGCGTGCTGGTGCACGGCGACTTCAGCCCGAAGAACCTGTTGCTCGGGCCGCGGGGGCCGGTGATCCTCGACGCCGAATGCGCGTGGTATGGCGATCCCGCATTCGACCTCGCGTTCGTGCTCAATCATCTGCTGCTCAAGGGAGCGTGGCGCCCGGCCTGGCGTGCGCGTTATGCGCAAGCGTTCGACGCCCTCGGCGACGCCTATTTCGCGCACGTCGACTGGGAGCCGCGCGCGGCGCTCGATAGGCGCACGGCCGCCTTGCTGCCCGGGCTGATGCTGGCGCGCATCGACGGCAAGTCGCCGGTCGAATACCTCACCGACGAGGACAGGCGCAACGAGGTCCGTGTTTTCGCGCGGGCCTTGCTGCGCACGCCAGCCGCCGCGCTGCACGACATCGCCGCCGCATGGACCGCGGGAGCCGTCGCGTGACCGCCGGCGCGATTGCCGCCGTCCGCGCACGCCGCGTCTGGGATTCGCGCGGACGGCCCACGGTCGAAGCCGAGGTCACGCTGGCCAACGGCGCGATCGGACGCGCCATCGCGCCGGCCGGTGCGTCGCGCGGCTCACGCGAGGCGATCGATCTGCGCGACGGCGGCCCCGCTCATGGCGGCATGGACGTGACCAGGGCGATCGCCAACGTCGGCGGCCCCATCGCACGCGCGCTCGCCGGGCGCGATGCGTTCGACCAATTGGACGTCGACCGCACCCTGATCGACCTCGACGGCACGCCGAACAAGGCGAGGCTCGGCGGCAATGCGACGGTCGCGGTGTCGCTCGCCGTCGCCCACGCGGCCGCCGCGGCACGGGCGATTCCACTCTGGCGCTATCTCGCCGGCGACGGGCCGGTATCGTTGCCGCTGCCGGAAATCCAGATCTTCGGCGGTGGCGCCCATGCGGGCCGGCGCATCGACGTTCAGGACCTGATGGTCATCGCGGTCGGCGCGACATCCTTCGCCCAGGCGCTCGCGATGACGGCGGACGTCTACCGCGTTGCCGGCGACCTGATGCAGGAAGCCGGCAAGCTGGCCGGTGTTGCCGACGAGGGCGGCTTCTGGCCCGCATTCGACAGCAACGAGGAGGCGCTGACCACGCTGGTGCGCGCGATCGAACGTGCCGGTTACGTGCCGGGCGACGACGTCGCACTTTCGCTCGACATCGCGGCCTCGGAGTTCGGGCGCAACGGCAGGTACACGCTCGGTCTCGACCGCCGCTCGCTCGACCGCGACGGGATGATCGAGCTGTTGCTCGGCTGGCTCGACCGGTTCCCGATCGCGTCGATCGAAGACCCGCTCGCCGAGGATGATCGCGAAGGCTGGATCGCGTTCACGCGCGCCGCCGGCGCGCGCGTGCAGGTCGTCGGCGACGACTATCTCACGACCAGCGCCGCACGGGTGGCCGCGGCCGTCGCCGACCGCGCGTGCAACGCGGTGCTGATCAAGCCCAACCAGGCCGGCACGCTGTCCGAGACACTCGCGGCGCAGCGCGCAGGCGCGCTCGCGCAGTTGGCGACGATCGTGTCGGCCCGCTCGGGCGAGACCGAGGACGTGTCGATCGTCCATCTCGCCGTCGGCTGGAACGCCGGACAGCTCAAGGTCGGCTCGTTCGCGCGCGGCGAGCGGATGGCGAAATGGAACGAGGCGCTGCGCATCGAGGAAGCGCTCGGCACGGACGCTCGCTTCGCCGGCCGCGCGGTGCTGGCGCCGCCGCGCTGAACGCCACCGGCGTGCGCGCCCTTACGCCAGCAGCGCCCCCACCAGCTCGGCGAAACCCGCGCCTGCCTCATTCTTCGTGACCCACGCAGGCAGCGTGGCGATCCGGTCGGCGAAGACGCGGACATTGGCGACACCCACGGCGTTCGGAAAGAACGCGAACATCGGCGCGTCGTTCGGCGAATCGCCGACGAACACGAAACGCGCACGCTCGGCATCGAGATCGAGGCCGAAGGCTTCGGCGAGCAGCGTCCGCGTCATCGACAGCTTGTCGTAACGGCCGACCCAGCCGTTGACGTGGATCGAGCTCACCTTCGCGGTGAGTCCCTCGGCTTCCATCAGCGCGACGATCCGGTCGACCGCCGCGCGCGGCAGCGGTGGAACGTCCTCGCGGAAGTCGATCGCGATGTCCGCCTCGCGGTAGAGCTGGTCGGAAGCGAGCGCGCATCCGGGAACGGCGGCGAGGATCTTCTCGCCGATCCCGGCGAGCCGCACCCGGTTCGCGCGCCGCTCCGCTTCCGGCACGGCGAAGCGCGCGATGAGCCGCCGCGTCACGCGGTCGTAGCGCATGTAGAGCGCTCCGTTTTCGCCGACGACGGCATCGACCGGCCACATCCGCGCGATGTGATCGCACCAGCCGGCCGGCCGCCCGGTGATCGGGATGACGAGCTTGCCGGCGGCGGACAGCCGCTCGAGCGCCGCGTACGCTTCGGCGGTGAGCCGGCCGTGCGTGGACAGCGTGTCGTCGATGTCGGTGAGCACGCCGCGGATCGCCCCTCGCGTGGCCGACGGCATTTCCGCCAGTGGGCGCATCGCCGATGGCTCGGCGCTCACACGCCCCCCCGGTCATGGCTCGGGTGTCGGTAACCCGCCATCGCCGGGCGATGCGCGGCCCCGGTTGCGTCCCGCCTGGTCATCGCCCCGCGAGCGCCGTCGCGACGCACGCGGCGACACGCTCGCACGCCGCCACGTCGAGACCGAGCCCGCACTTGCTTCGGCGCCACAGGACGTCGTCGGCCGTGCGCGCCCATTCGTACGCCACCATGTAGCGGACTTCTGCCGCCGTGAGGCCGTCGCCGAAGTGCTCGCCCAGATCGGCGACCGATTGCGCCGCGCCGAGCACCTTCGGTGCCAGGCTGCCGTGGCGGCGGGCGAGGCCGGCGACGATCTCCGCCGGGAGCGCCGGATAACGACGCGCCAGCTCGGCGATCCACGCGTCCAGCCCGCCCGCAGGCAGGTCGCCTCCGGGCAGCGTCGTGGCCATCGTCCACGCGGGCTTCATCTGCGGGAAGAAAGGCTTCAGCTCGTCGAGCACGTGCTCGGCGAGCTTGCGATACGTCGTGATCTTGCCGCCATACACGGACAGAAGCGGCGCGCCGGTTTCACCGCCGTCGAGCTTCAGCACGTAGTCGCGGGTGATCGCCGAGGGATCGGAAGCACCGTCGTCGTATAGCGGGCGGATGCCGGAGAACGACCAGACGACGTCGGCCTTCGTCAGCGGATGATCGAGGTACGTGTTGGCGAGGGTCAGCAGGTAATCGACTTCGGCGTCGGAGATCTCCGGGTGCTCGAACTCGGTGACCGGCACGTCGGTGGTGCCGATCAGCGAGTAACGCTCCTGGAACGGAATGACGAACACGATCCGGTTGTCGGCGTTCTGCAGAATGTAGGCATGATCTTCGCCGTGCACGCGCGGAACGACGATGTGGCTGCCCTTCACGTGGCGCACGTTTTCCTTCGACGGCGAGGCGCAGACGGTGTCGCGGACCACTTTCACCCACGGCCCGGCGACGTTGGCGATCGCGCGCGCGGTCACCGCGGTGGTCGTGCCGTCGGGCCCGGCGATCGTCGCCCGCCAGAGGCGGCCTTCGCGCGTCGCGCCGGCGAACCGCGTCCGCACGCGGACGTCGACACCCAGAGCGCGGGCGGCCAGCGCGTTGGCGAGCACGAGCCGCGCATCGTCGACGCGGGCATCCGCGTAGACGAAACCCTTGCGAAAACGCGGCTTCAGTCCGGCGCCCCACTTGGAGCGCGCGAGATCGACACCGAACGACGCCGGCAGCGTCACCCGCCGCGACAGGTGGTCGTACATGAACAAACCGGTGCGGATCATCCACGCCGGCCGCAGGTGCGGCTCGTGCGGCAGCACGAACTGCAGAGGCTGGACGAGGTGAGGCGCCTGGTGCAGGACCACCTCGCGCTCGGACAGCGACTCGCGCACGAGCCGGAATTCGTAGTACTCGAGATAGCGCAGACCGCCGTGGATGAGCTTCGTGCTCCACTGCGATGTCGCGGAGGCGATGTCGTCCTGCTCGACGACGAGCACCGCGAGGCCGCGACCGGCGGCGTCGCGGGCGATCCCCGCTCCGTTGATGCCGGCGCCGATGACGAGAAGGTCGAAGGCGGCAGCATCGGCGGACATGATCGAACCAGTGAGTGACGACCCGCGCATTCTACCGCAGGGCTCGGCGTCGACGCCCGGGTGCGCTACCATCCCCGCCTGCCGCCGCAGTCGGCCAACTCGCCCGGGAGTTCGCATGAAGCTCGTCGCCGAAATCGCCGCCCTCGTCCCCGAAATGAAGACGTGGCGCCACCAGCTCCACGCGCATCCCGAGACCGCGTTCGAGGAGACGGCCACCAGCGCGTTCGTCGCCGACAAGCTGCGCTCGTTCGGCCTCGAGGTGCACACCGGTCTTGCGAAAACAGGCGTGGTGGGGGTGCTGCGAAACGGCGCCGGCGGCGACGCCATCGGGTTGCGCGCCGACCTCGACGCGCTTCACATTCACGAGAAGAGCGGCGTGACTCATGCGTCGAAGACGGCCGGCAAGATGCACGCCTGCGGTCACGACGGGCACACGACGATGCTGCTCGGCGCCGCCGCTGCGCTCGCGCGCACGAGGCGCTTCGACGGCACCGTCTACTTCATCTTCCAGCCGGCCGAGGAGAACGAAGGCGGCGGCCGCGTGATGGTCGAAGAAGGGCTGTTCGACCGCTTCCCGATGCGCGCCGTCTACGGGATGCACAACTGGCCGCGAATGCCGCTCGGTGCCATCGCGACGAAGCCGGGACCGCTGATGGGCGCGTACGATATTTTCGAGATCGTCGTCACCGGCAAAGGCGCGCACGCGGCGATGCCCTACCAGGGGAAGGATCCGATGCTGTTCGCGGCGCACGCGATCAGCGCGCTGCAGACGATCGTCGCCCGCAACCTGCACCCGCTCGACGCGGGCGTGGTCAGCGTCACCCAGGTCCACGGCGGCGACACGTGGAACGTGATCCCGCAGGAAGTCGTGCTGCGCGGCACCGTGCGCACGTTCCGGCGCGACGTGCAGGACCTGATCGAGCAGCGGATGCGCACGATCGTCGCCGGCATCGCGTCGATGTTCGAGATGAGCGCGACGGTGCGCTACGAGCGCCGCTACCCCGCGACGGTCAATTCCGAAGGCGAAGCGAAGCACGCGATCGCTGCGGCAACGGCGGTCGTCGGCGCAGCTAACGTCGATACCGACCCGGTGCCCGAAATGGGCAGCGAGGACTTCGCGTTCATGCTCGAGGCCAAACCAGGCTGCTACGTATGGCTCGGATCCGGCCGCGGCCCGGAGACGCCCGGTCTGCACAATCCGCACTACGACTTCAACGACGACGCGCTGGCGATCGGCGCGAGCTACTGGGTGACGCTGGCCGAACAGCAGCTCGCCGCCGGATCGGCACGCCGCGCTGCCTGACGCCCGCGCCGCCCGCCCTCAGCCGTCGCCGGGGCGCGTCATCGCCTCGGGCCGCACCCAGCGGTCGAAGTCTGCCGCGGTCACGACGCCGAGATCGAGCGCGGCCGTACGCAGCGACGTCCCGTTGCGATAGGCGGCGAGCGCGATCCGCGCGGCATTCTCGTAGCCGATGTGCGGATTGAGCGCGGTCGCGAGCATCAGCGAGTCGGTGACGTGACGGTCGATGCGACCGGTATCCGGCGCGATGCCACGTGCGCAGCGCTCGTCGAACGATCGCACGGCCTCGGCGAGGAGTACCGTCGACTCGAGCACGTTGTGCAGTATCACCGGCTTGTAGACGTTCAGCTGGAAATTGCCCTGCGAGCCCGCGAACGCGACCGCGTGGTCGTTGCCGAACACCTGCACGGCGACCTGGGTGAGCGCCTCGCATTGCGTCGGGTTGATCTTGCCGGGCATGATCGACGATCCCGGCTCGTTGTCGGGAATCGTGATCTCGCCGATCCCGGCGCGCGGTCCGCTCGCGTACCAGCGCACGTCGTTGGCGATCTTCATCAGCGCGCCGGCCAGCGTGCGCAGTGCGGCGCTGGCGGTGACCAGCGCATCGTGCGCGGACAGCGCCGCGAACTTGTTCGGTGCCGCGACGAACGGACGCCCCGTCGCGGAGGCGAGCTCGCGCGCGACGACCTCGCCGAAGCGGGGATGCGCATTGAGGCCTGTCCCCACCGCGGTGCCGCCGAGTGCGAGTGCATGAAGATTCGGCAGCGCGGCGCGGATCGTCGCCTCTGCGTCGTCGAGTTGTGCGGCCCAGCCGCCGATGACCTGCCCAAGGGTGACGGGGGTGGCGTCCTGCAGGTGCGTGCGGCCGAGCATCACCAGCCCCGCGTATTCGCCGGCCTTCGCCGCGAGCGTTGCCGACAGCGCCCGCACGGCAGGCAGCAGCGTCGCTTCGACCGCCTCGACGGCGGCGATGTGCATCACCGCCGGAAAGACGTCGTTCGACGATTGTCCCCGATTGACGTCGTCATTCGGATCGATCGGCCGCTTCGAGCCCACGACACCGCCCGCGAGCTGGATCGCGCGGTTGGCGATCACCTCATTCGCGTTCATGTTCGACTGGGTACCGGAGCCCGTCTGCCAGACGACCAGCGGAAATTCCGCGTCGAGCCGTCCGTCGATCACGTCCTGCGCAGCACGGACGATCAGCGCCGACTGGTGGGCAGGAAGTTCGCCGAGCTCGGCGTTGGCCCGGGCCGCACACTGCTTGACGAGGCCGAACGCACGGATGACGGCGCGACCCCAGCGGTAGCGCTCGCGGCCGATGGGGAAGTTGTCGATCGAGCGCTGCGTCTGCGCACCCCAGAGCCGATCGGCGGGCACGCTCACTTCGCCCAGCGTGTCCTTTTCGACGCGGATGTCCGGAGGCGGAGCGGTGCGGGCGGGCATCGCGCGATCATGCGCCGCGCGATTGCGGATTGTCGAGACGGGTCGTGCCGGTCACCGGCCGCCGAGTTGCGCGATCGCGCCGTCGTGACTCAACCGGTCGCCTTCGCCCCGGACGAGGATCGCGTCGGCCATCACCGACGCGTCAGCTGCCGCGTGCGCCCGGCGGGCGGCGGCTGTGCGCGACCAGCTTCAGGACCGCGATCGAGGCGAGGCGCGTGCGCACGCTGTCGGCGCGCGACGTCAGGACGATCGGGACACGCGCGCCGAGCACGATGCCGGCCGCGTCGGCTCCGGCAAGGTATTGCAGCTGCTTGGCAAGCATGTTGCCGGCCTCCAGATCGGGCACGAGCAGGATGTCGGCGTGACCCGCCACCGGCGACACGATCTTCTTGGCTCGCGCGGCCTCGGCGGAGATCGCGTTGTCGAACGCCAGCGGCCCGTCGAGCGTGCCGCCCGTGATCTGGCCGCGATCGGCCATCTTGCACAACGCCGCGGCGTCGAGCGTCGACTGAATCTTCGGATTGATCGTCTCCACCGCGGACAGGATCGCGACCTTCGGCTTCTCGATGCCGAGCACACGAGCAAGTTCGATCGCGTTCTGCACGATGTCGACCTTGGCCTCCAGATCGGGAAAGATGTTGACGGCGGCGTCGGTCACCAGCAGCAGCTTGGGGTACGTCGGCACGTCCATCACGAACACGTGGCTGATCCGGCGCGCGGTGCGCAGGCCGGTGGCCGACGGCACCACGGCGGCCATCAGCTCGTCCGTGTGGAGGCTGCCCTTCATCAGCGCCTCGACTTCCCCGCCGCGCGCCATGGCCACGGCACGCTCGGCGGCCGCCGTGCTGTGCTCGGTCGAGACGATCCGGTACGGCGCGATGTCGGCGCCCTCGGCCTTCGCGACCGCACGAATCTTAGCTTCCGGCCCGACGAGCACGGGGATGATGAGTCCGCGCCGGGCGGCCTCGATCGGTCCCAGCAGCGAATCGCGGTCGCAGGGGTGGACGATCGCGCAGGTGACGGGCGAAAGACCCTGGCATTGGGCGAGCAGCTTCGCAAACCCGTCGTTGCGACGGAGGATGACCTCCGGCGTGGCGACATTCGAGTACTTGACTACCGCGGTCGGCGCGGCGACGGTCGTAATTCCCTCGACCAAGGTTTCGCCACGCTGGTTGGTGCAGACGCACTCGAAATCGATCTTGTGGCCGCGCTCGTGCTTCGCCTTCGCCGTCACGGTCGCAGTCAGCGTGTCGCCGGCGCGGAGCATTCCTGCATAGTGGAGCTGGGTACCGACGATCCGGCTGCCGGGGCCGGGCAGCCGGCGAAGCAGCATGCCCGAGATCATCGCGATCGCCGCGGCACCGGGCGCCGCCAGTGCTTCGCCGCGCGCGGGGTTGGTACCTTCGAGGTGGAACGGATCGACCTCCCCCGCGGCCATCGCCAAGGCTTCGACCTCGGCCGCGGAGACCGTCCGCTTCGCGGTTTCGGTCGCGCCGACGGCGATGTCGTCGTACATCCGATTGCGGAATTCGGTCATCATCGCGCTATGCCATCAGACGCGGCGGCGCACAGGCCGTCGAACAACGTCTCATACCCTGATGAAGCAGCGTGGGCCTGCCGGCCTGCTCATTCGCCAGCCTGTTGTTGCCGCGCTCGCGCAACGCATCCCGGAAGAGGACCGAGCGCTGGGCCGCATCGACCGAGAACCGCCAGGCGTCCTGCCAGAGTTCCAGCGGCGTCTTCGGGGTTGCCGCCGATGCGATGGTCGCCGAGGCCGCCGACTGCAGGCGCCCGGTATAGCGGTTGCGCGCCGACTTCAGGCGCCGCTCGAGCACGTTGGCTAGCCCACGGGAAATCGGCGAGGCGCGATCGATCGTCGTGTTGAGGTCCGTCATGGCC
The DNA here is from genome assembly GCA_963843595.1 of uncultured beta proteobacterium. Classification (GTDB taxonomy): domain Bacteria; phylum Pseudomonadota; class Gammaproteobacteria; order Burkholderiales; family Casimicrobiaceae; genus CAIWHR01. The sequence goes on from CAWJLG010000008.1 coordinate 126,554, forward strand.
AAATCATCCGCATTTTGCTGCGATGCAACATTCTAGCGCGATTAACGTGGCACGACAATGACTTGGGGCAAAGGAAAGGGGGCGGCCAGCAGCCGCCCCCTTTTCCGCATTGCAGCGCGAGCGCCCGCGAGGCGCCTCGACGTCAGGCCCGGTGGCGCATCTTCCGGATCGCCTCGAGTTGCGCCACCGCGATGGAAAGCTCGGCTTCCGCGGTCGCGATTTCCTCTTCGGAGTTCTTGTTCTGCATGGCTTCCTCGGCCGCCCGCTTGGCTTCGGTCGCCTTGACCTCGTCCAGATCCTTGGCGCGGATGGCGGTGTCGGCCAGCACCGTCACGTGCTTGGGCTGCACCTCGAGGAACCCGCCCTGCACGAACACGAGCTCGTCCTCGTCCTTGCCCGGCACCTTGATGCGCAGCGCGCCCGGCTTGATCTGCGTCAGCAGCGGGGCGTGGCGCGGGTAGATGCCGAGCTCGCCGACCACGCCGGGCACGACGACGAACTCCGCTTCCCCGGAAAAGATCAGCTCTTCCGCGCTGACGACATCCACCAGAATCGTGTGGGCCACTGGTTACTCCTTCACCCTTTCATCCGTTCACCGCCTTACTGCAGCGTCTTCGCCTTCTCGAACGCCTCTTCGATCGGGCCGACCATGTAGAACGCCTGCTCGGGCAGCTGATCGCACTCGCCGTTGACGATCATGCTGAAGCCCTTGATGGTGTCCTTGAGCGAGACGTACTTGCCCGGCGAGCCGGTGAACACTTCGGCGACGCTGAACGGCTGCGAAAGGAAGCGCTGGATCTTGCGCGCCCGCGCCACGGCCAGCTTGTCCTCGGGGGAGAGTTCGTCCATCCCGAGAATCGCGATGATATCGCGCAACTCCTTGTAGCGCTGCAGCACCGACTGGACCGCCCGCGTGGCGTTGTAGTGCTCCTCGCCGATCACGTGCGGGTCGACTTGGCGCGAGGTCGAATCGAGCGGATCGACCGCGGGATAGATGCCCAGCGACGCGATGTCGCGCGACAGAACGACGGTCGCGTCGAGGTGGCCGAAGGTCGTCGCCGGCGACGGGTCGGTCAGGTCGTCGGCCGGCACGTACACCGCCTGGATCGACGTGATCGAGCCCGTCTTGGTCGACGTGATCCGTTCCTGCAGCCGGCCCATTTCCTCGGCCAGCGTGGGCTGGTAGCCCACCGCAGACGGCATCCGGCCGAGCAGTGCGGACACCTCCGTACCGGCGAGCGTGAAGCGGTAGATGTTGTCGATGAACAGCAGCACGTCGCGACCGTCGTCGCGAAACGATTCCGCGATGGTGAGGCCGGTCAGCGCGACGCGCAGCCGGTTGCCCGGCGGCTCGTTCATCTGGCCGTACACCATCGACACCTTGGACTTCGACAGGTCGTCCTTGTCGACGACGCCGGACTCGATCATCTCGTGGTAGAAGTCGTTGCCTTCACGGGTGCGCTCGCCGACGCCGGCGAACACGGACAGGCCGGAGTGGGCAGTCGCGATGTTGTTGATGAGCTCCATCATCGTGACGGTCTTGCCCACGCCGGCGCCGCCGAACAGGCCCACCTTGCCGCCCTTGGCGAACGGGCAGATGAGGTCGATGACCTTGATGCCCGTCTCGAGCAGTTCCGTCGACGGCGACAGCTCTTCGAAGGACGGCGCGCTGCGGTGGATCGACATCGACTTCTCGGCGGCAACCGGCCCGCGCTCGTCGATCGGGCGGCCGAGGACGTCCATGATCCGGCCCAGCGTCTTCGTGCCCACGGGCACCGTGATCGGCGCGCCGGTGTTGTCGACCTTCATGCCGCGGCGCAGGCCGTCGGCGCTGCCCAGCGCGATCGTGCGCACGATGCCGTCGCCCAGCTGCTGCTGGACTTCCAGCGTCAGCCCGATCTCGTCCATCTTCAGCGCGTCATAGATCCTGGGCATCGCGTCGCGCGCGAACTCGACGTCGACGACGGCGCCGATGGTTTGTACGATGGTTCCTTGGCTCATGTCCGTTCCTAGAGGTCTATCGCTGGATTCCTGAAAGCTTGGCGTCGTTGCGTCATACGGCGGCTGCGCCGCCGACGATTTCCGCCAGTTCCTTGGTGATCGCCGCCTGGCGCGACTTGTTGTAGATGAGCTGCAGCTCGTCGATGATCGTGCCCGCATTGTCGGAGGCCGCCTTCATCGCCACCATTCGCGCCGACTGTTCCGAGGCCATGTTCTCGTTGACCATCTGGTACACGAGCGCCTCGGCGTAGCGGCGGAGCACCGCGTCGAGCAGTTCCTTGGCGTCCGGCTCATACAGGTAGTCCCACGAGCCCTCCTGTGCCTCGACGACCCTCTCCTCGCCCTCGGGCGTGCGGAACTTCTCGGGGATCGGCAGCATCGTCCCGTGCCGCGCCTCCTGCCGCATCGTGTTGACGAACGTCGTGAAGAAGATGTGCACCTCGTCGACCACGCCGTCGTGATACTTGTCGAGCAGCGCCTTCACCGGCCCGACCAGCTTGTCGAGATGCGGGCGATCGCCGATCTGCACCGCCGAGGCGACGACGTTGGCGCCCAGGCGGCCGAGGAAGCTCAGCCCCTTGCCGCCGATCGCGACGTAGTCGACTTCGAGGCCCTTGGCGCGCCATTCCTTGTGTGCCTGCGTGACCAGCCGCAGCACGTTGGTGTTCAGCCCCCCGCACAGACCCTTGTCGGTGGTGACGAGGATCGCGCCGACGCGCTTCACGTTCTCGCGCCTGGCGAGGAACGGATGCTTGTACTCGGTGTTGGCCTTCGCGACGTGCATCGCGATCTGCAGAGCACGATAGAGGTAAGGCCGCGACGCGCGCATCCGGTCCTGGGCCTTCTTCATCTTCGAGGCCGAGACCATCTCCATCGCCTTCGTGATCTTGCGCGTGCTCTGCACGCTCTTGATCTTGTTGCGGATCTCTTTCGATCCCGCCATGGCTCTTGTCCTTCCTGGGGGTCAGATCCGTAATACGACGCGCGATTGACCGGAGTGCGGCAACGCTTGGCTGCGTCGTATTACGGATCTGACCCCTGTCGATCAGTACGCGCCGTTCTTCTTGAAGTCCTCGACCGCGGCGGCGAGCGCTTTCTCGTCGTCGGCCGAGAGGTCCTTGGTCTTCTCGATGTTGTCCATCAGCGACCCGTACTTGCTCTTCAGGTACGCGCGGAGCGCCGACTCGAACGCCAGCGCCTTCTCCACCGGCACGTCGTCGTAGTAGGCCTTGTTCACCGCGAACAGCGTCACCGCCATCTCGTTGACCTGCAACGGCTCGTACTGCGGCTGCTTCATGAGCTCGGTGACGAGCCGGCCGCGGTCGAGCTGCTTGCGGGTGGCCTCGTCGAGATCGGACGCGAACTGCGCGAACGCGGCGAGTTCGCGGTACTGGGCGAGCGCGAGACGCACGCCACCGCCGAGCTTCTTGATGATCTTGGTCTGCGCCGCGCCGCCCACGCGCGACACCGAGATGCCGGCGTTGATCGCGGGCCGGATGCCGGCGTTGAAGAGATCGGTCTCGAGGAAGATCTGCCCGTCCGTGATCGAGATCACGTTGGTCGGCACGAACGCGGTCACGTCGCCGGCCTGCGTCTCGATGACCGGCAGCGCAGTGAGCGATCCGGTCTTGCCCTTGACCGCGCCCTTGGTGAACTTCTCGACGTATTCCTCATTGACGCGCGCAGCGCGCTCGAGCAGCCGCGAGTGCAGGTAGAACACGTCGCCGGGGTAGGCTTCGCGGCCCGGCGGGCGGCGCAGCAGCAGCGAGATCTGCCGGTATGCCCACGCCTGCTTGGTCAGGTCGTCGTAGATGATGAGCGCGTCCTGGCCGCGGTCGCGGAAGTATTCGCCCATCGTGCAGCCGGAGTACGGCGCGATGTATTGCATTGCCGCCGATTCCGAGGCCGTCGCCGCGACGACGATCGTGTACGCCATCGCGCCGGTTTCCTCGAGCTTGCGGATGACGTTCTTGATCGTCGACGCCTTCTGGCCGATGGCGACGTAGACGCAGATCAGTTCCTTGCCCTTCTGGTTGATGATCGTATCGACCGCCACCGCCGTCTTGCCGGTCTGGCGGTCGCCGATGATCAGCTCGCGCTGGCCGCGTCCGATCGGCACCATCGCGTCGATCGCCTTCAAGCCGGTCTGCACCGGCTGCGACACGCTCTTGCGCCAGATCACGCCTGGCGCCACCTTCTCGATGACGTCCGTTTCCTTGGCGTTGACCGGACCCTTGCCGTCGATCGGCTGGCCGAGCGCATTGAGGACGCGCCCGATCAGCTCGGGACCGACCGGCACCGACAGGATTCGACCCGTGCACTTGACCGTGTCGCCCTCGGTGATGTGTTCGTACGCGCCCAGAATGACCGCGCCAACCGAGTCGCGCTCGAGGTTGAGGGCGAGGCCGAAGGTGTTCTGCGGAAATTCCAGCATTTCGCCGGCCATCGCGTCGGAGAGGCCGTGAATGCGGCAGATGCCGTCCGTGACCGAGACCACCGTGCCCTGGGTGCGCACTTCGGCGCCGGTGTCCAGGTTCTGGATCTTGCTCTTGATCAGTTCGCTGATTTCAGAAGGATTCAACTGCATGATGGTTCCTCGCGTCGCGCCGGAAGGCCTGCTGCCGGCGTCACGGTGATTTGGAAATTAGGCCCGCAACTGGTTGGCCATCGCCTCGAGCTGCGCCTGCACCGACCCGTCGATCACGGTGTCGCCGACGGTCACCCGCGCGCCACCGATCAACGATGGGTCGACGCTGACCGTCGCCTCGATCCGCTTGCCGAAGCGCTTTTCCAGCGCCGCCTTGAGCTCGGCGACCTGCGCATCGGACAGCGCGAAGGCGGAGGCGATGGTCGCCTGGGCCACGCCCTCCGCGTCGTTCTTGAGATCCTCGAACAGCGCAGCGATCTGCGGCAGCAGCGTGACGCGATCGCTCTCGACCAGCACGCGGACGAAGTTGCGCCCCAGCGAATCGAGCTTGTCGCCGCAAACCGAGAGGACCAGCGATTCCTTGTTCCCGGCGGTGAGCTTCGGGTTGTCGAGCGCTCCGGCCATCTGCGGGTCGGCAACCACCGCGCCGACCAGTCGCAGCATCTGCGACCAGGCCGGCAGGGCGTTCTTCTCGCGGGCCAGCCGGAACGCGGCTTCGGCGTACGGGCGGGCAATCGTGATCAGTTCGGCCATGGCGCGCGTCGCCTACAGTTCCTGCCGGATCGCGGCGAGGAGATCCGCATGCGCCTTGGCGTCGACTTCGCGCTTCAGGATCTTGGTCGCGCCGGCGACGGCGAGATCGGAGACCTGGTTGCGCAGCGATTCCTTCGCCCGGGCGACTTCCTGCTGGATCTCGGCCTTCGCGGCCGTGAGGATGCGGTCGGCTTCGGCCTTGGCCTCCGCTTTCGCCGCGTCGATCGTCTCGCTCTTGAGCTTCTCGCCCTGGGCGATGATCTCGTGCGAGTGCGACTTGGCCTCGGCCAGCATGTCGGCGATCCGCTTTTCGGCGCTGGCGAGGCTCTGCTTGCCCTGCTCGCCGGCGGCCAGGCCGTCGGCGATCTGCTTCTGGCGGGTGTCGATGGCGCGCATCAGCGGCGGCCACACGAATTTCGCCGTGAACCAGATGAAGGCCGCGAACGCGACGGCCTGCATCAGCAGCGTCAGGTTGATGTTCATGGCTGCCCCCTGGCAGTGTGATTGGCGCGGGAGCCCTTAGCGTACGACCGCGAGCAGCGGGTTGCCGAAGGCGAACAGCATCGCGAGACCCACGCCGATGATGAACGACGCGTCGATCAGGCCGAGCAGCAGGAACACCTTCGCCTGCAGCTGGGGCATGAGCTCCGGCTGGCGGGCCGCGCCTTCCAGGAAGCGCGAGCACATGATGCCCACACCCACGCACGCGCCCAGCGCGCCCAGGCCGATCATGAGGCCGATGCCCACACCGGTGTAGGCCTGGATCATCGCCAGCAGTTGAATCTTCGGGTCCATTTGCTTTCCTTTCTTGAACGGGGTTGGACGGCAGAACGAGACGGGACGCTTAGTGGTGTTCGTGCGCCATCGAGATGTACACGATGGTCAGCATCATGAAAATGTAGGCCTGCAGCGCGACGATCAGGATGTGGAAGATCGACCAGCCGAGGTTCAGCACCGCGCCGAAGACCGCGCCGACGATGCCGGTCGCCGCCCACAGTCCGAGCAGCATGAAGATGATCTCGCCGGCGTACATGTTTCCGTACAGACGCAGGCTGTGCGAGAGCGGCTTCGACACGTACTCGACCGCGTTGAACAGCAGGTTCGCGGGCCAGAGCAGCGGGTTGCTGCCGAAGGGCGAGCAGAAGAGCTCGTGGATCCAGCCGCCGAGTCCCTTGATCTTGATGCTGTAGAAGATCATCAGCGCGAACACCGACAGGGAGAGCGCGAACGTCGTGTTGACGTCGGCGGTGGGCACGCCGCGGAAGTACTTGGCGTGGAATACGTTGGTGTAGATCCACGACATGATGTCGATGGGCAGGAAGTCCATCGCGTTGAGGAACAGCACCAGCACGAAAGTGGTCAGCGCGATCGGGCCGATGATCTTGCTCTCGCCGTGATAGATGCCCTTGACCTGCTCGTTGACGAAGTCGACGGTGAGCTCGACGAAGGCCTGCGTCTTCGACGGCACTCCCGAGGTCGCCTTGCGGGTGACGAGCCACATGAAGCCGAAGGTCAGCGCGCCGATGACGAGCGTCGTGATCAGCGTGTCCCAGTGCAGCGTCCAGAACCCGCCCTCGGCGGTCACCGGCTTCGCCAGGAACGTGAGGTGGTGCTGGATGTATTCGGTGGGGGTCAGTTCGGTGCCGGCAGCCATCGCTTTAGTCCCGGAATCCTAGTCGCGAACGAAAAATGCCATGCTGAACACGATCACCGTGGCCACGAACGCAGCGAAGAATGCCCCGAGCACGATGTCCTTGTACGTCGACAACACCAGCCACAACTGGGCGAGGATCAGCATCACCTTGGTCGCCTCCGCCCGGAACATCGCCACGAGCGGAACCGCCGGACCCCGCGGCCGCCCGTCACCCAGCGACAGCTGCAGGATGAACGCGAACACCACGCCGGCCGACAGGTTGACCACACCGCCCAGTGCCGCGGACAGCGCTCCGTGCCACCCTGCCCAGATTCCGGCGATCGCCGCGATCGCCAGCGTGACGATCGCCTGCCATTTGAGGACGGTGCGGAACGGTCGTGACTTGAGCGGGGGAATCACCCTGCGCGGTGCGCCCCGGGAACGCGGGACCCTACCGGCTTAACCAAACCGTCGAATTATAGCGGTTCCCCGCATTGCCCGGCAATGAAGATGGTGCGCCGCAATGAGCCGGCGGCGCGCGTGCCGCACCCCGATGGATCGGGGCCGTGCCCGCAGGCGACTAACCGCCGGAGAGGGCGCCGACGATCATGAGTTCGCCACCGCGCGGAACCAGCACCCCGAGATCGCGGACGAGGCTCGCTTGGACGAACAACTTGACGTGCGGGCGGACCGCGCCCTGCTCGTCGACGAGGCGAAAACGCAGGCCCGGGTAGCGGGTGTCGAGCGCGGCGAGCGTTTCGGCGACCGTTGGCGCCCCCGAAACGGGTAGCTCGATCTCGCGCGTGCCACCGGTATAGGCGTCGACGAGGCCGGGCAGGCGCACCCGGATCGTCGCGGCACCGGTGTCATCACGGCCGCGCATGGGTCACGCCGCTTCCACCGCGTAGATATGGGGCAGGTGCCGCGCCAGGCATTTCCAGGTACGGCCCTCGTCACGGCTCCCCCACAGTTCACCGCTTGTGGTGCCGAAGTAAATGCCCACTGTTGCATTCTGGTCCGCGGCCAGGGCTTGTCGCTTCACCGTCCACCAGGCTTGCGCGGAGGGCAGCCCCGTCGCTTGGCGCTGCCACGTTCGTCCCGCGTTCACCGAGCGATAGACGGCCGGCCGGCCGGCCGGCGCGACGCGCGGCCAGACCTTTGTCCCGTCCATCGGAAATATCCACAGGGTATCCGGATCGCGCGGATGCACGACCAACGGGAAACCGATCGCCCCCACCGATTTCGGCATCCCGCCACCGATATCGGTCCAGCGCTCCGCCGGGCGGTCGAGCCGGAAGAGTCCGCAATGGTTCTGCTGATACAGGCGGTCGGGCATCGCCGGATGCAGGCGCACACAGTGCGGGTCGTGACCGTACTCCGGATCCGGGACCGGCAGGAAGTCGGCCTTCACGCCCCGGTTCAGCGGCCGCCAGTCGGTCCCGCCCGTCGCGGATTCGAACGTGCCCCCGCTCGACATGCTGATGTACAGGTGCGCGGGATCGCGCGGATCCACCAGGATCGAGTGCAGCTTCGGGCCGTCCGGCGTTCCGTCCTGGTCGCCACCGCACCAGGTCTTGCGCTGCGGATGCTCGTTGAATCCGTCGACGCCCGTCCACGTCGCCCCGCCGTCGCTCGATCGGAAAAGACCCTGCGGGGACGTGCCGGCATACCAGACCCCGGGTTCCGACACGTGCCCCGGCGTTAGCCAGAACGTGTGCTCGACGGTGCGCCCGCTACCTTCGCGGAACGCGGGAGGCCGGATCGCTTCCTTCCAGGTGCGCCCGCGATCGAGCGAGCGAAATATCGTCGGGCCGAGATGTCCGGTGCGGGCTGCCGCCAGAATCGTCTTGCCGTCACGTGGATCGAGTACCGCGTGATGGACGATGTTGCCGAGAAATTGGGGGCCGGCGAGCGCCCAGCTGCGCCGGGCTGCATCTGCGGTCAGCGTCCACAGTCCCTTGCGGGTGGCGACGAGGAGCAGCGTCTTGCGCGCTGCGACGGTCGGCTTGCTGCGCGTTGCCATGGCGTATCCTCCCGAGCACGGCTCCAAGGTCGCAACGCTACCCCCGTCGCGGAAGCCCGTCCAGAGGATGGGGTTGAAATCCGGACGCAGTGCTGCGATTCTCGACCGCTCTGTCCAGCCCACCATCCGCGAGGAGATTCCATGACGATCAAGGTCGGCGACAAGCTGCCTGCGGGCACGCTGTCCGAGTACATCGAAGTTGAAGGCAACGGCTGCAGCATCGGGCCGAACGAATTCAAGATCGATGCGCTCACCCAGGGCAAGAAGGTCGTGATCTTCGGCCTGCCCGGCGCGTTCACCCCAACCTGCTCGGCGAAACACGTGCCGAGCTACGCCGCCAACATCGACAAGCTCAAGGCCAAAGGCGTGTCCGACGTCATCTGCATGTCGGTCAACGACGCGTTCGTGATGGGCGCGTGGGCGCGCGACCAGAAGACGGCGGGGAAGGTGCGGATGATGGGCGACGGCAGCGCCGCCTACACCAAGGCACTCGGCCTCGAGCTGGACCTCACGGCCAAGGGACTCGGCATGCGCTGCCAGCGCTTTTCGATGCTGGTCGACAACGGTGTGGTGAAGACCCTCAACATCGAGGCCCCGGGCAAGTACGAGGTCTCCGGCGCCGAGACCTTGTTGAAGCAGCTCGGTTGACCCTCCCGCGTGCTCGCGGCGCGCGGTTGCCCATGCTGCCGCGCGCTGCGTGCCGCGACGCGCGTTCGCTGCTGCGCGCCGGATCTCAGCGCAGCTTTGCGATGATCCCGTCGAGCGCTTCGAGGCTCGAATAGCTGATCACCAGGCGCCCGGAGCCGCCTTTTTTCGGCTCGATCGCGACCGTTGCGCCCAGCGCCTCGGCCAGCTCTTCCTGCAAACGTGCGAGATCCGGATCGGCCGCGCGGGGCGTTCGTTTCGCCTTCCCCGTCCGCGGATGGGCGAGCGCATGCACGAGACGCTCGGTTTCGCGCACCGACAGGCCCTGCGCCACGACACGCGACGCGGCCGCTGTCTGCTGGCCGGCGCTCGAAAGGCCGAGCAGGGCGCGCGCGTGGCCCATGTCGAGCTTGCCGCCCAGCAGGTATTCCTGCACGGGTCGGGCGAGCTCGCGCAGCCGCAGCAGATTGGTGACCGCGCTGCGTGAGCGCCCGACCGCCTTCGCGGCGGCCTCGTGGGTGAGGCCAAATTCGGCGATCAAGCGGTGGATCCCCTGCGCCTCCTCGAGCGGATTGAGATTCTCGCGCTGAATGTTCTCGATCAGCGCCAACGCGAGCGCCGCCTGGTCGGGCACCGTCTTCACCAGTGCCGGCACTTCGCGCAACCCGGCCCGCTGCGCCGCGCGCCAGCGCCGCTCGCCCGCAATGATCTCGAATCGGCCGCCGTCGACCGGCCGCACCAGGATCGGCTGCATGATTCCCTGTTCGCGAATCGACGCGGCGAGTTCCTCGAGCGACGCCTCGTCCATCTTCGTGCGCGGTTGATACTTGCCGGGTCGCAATCGATCGATCGCGAGCGTCTGCAGCGAATCGCGCGTGCCGGCCTCGTCGGAGCCTGCAAGCAGCGCGTCGAGGCCGCGGCCGAGCCCCTTGGGTCGGATCATCGTCTGGCTCCTGGGCCGCGCGTCACGCCGCCGCCGCGGCCGGCGCGGGGTGCTCCGCTTCCATCCGGCGCAGCATCTCACCGGCGAGCGCCAGGTACGCGATGGCGCCTTTCGAGGTCTTGTCGAGACGTAGCGCCGGAATCCCATGCGACGGTGCCTCGGCGAGACGGATGTTGCGCGGGATCACCGTGCGGTACACCTTCTCGCCAAAGTGCTTCTCCAGCTCCGCGGCCACGTTCAGGGCCAGCGTGTTGCGCGGGTCATACATCGTCCGCAGCAGGCCCTCGATCTCGAGACGCGGATTCAGATGCGCGCGTACCTTCTTCAGCGTCTGCACGAGGTCCGACAGCCCCTCGAGCGCGTAGTACTCGCACTGCATGGGGATGAGCACGGAATCCGCGGCGCACAGCCCGTTCAGCGTGAGCAGCGACAGCGACGGCGGACAGTCGAGCAGGATGAAATCGTATTCGGGCGCGACCTCGGTAATCGCGGCGCGCATCTGCTGCAGTGCCTCGGCAAGCGCGTCCTTGAGCCGCATCTCGCGCTCCGGCAGGTCCACCAGCTCGACTTCGGCGCCGGCGAGCTCACGGTTCGCCGGCACGACGTCGAAGCCGCCGGTCGGCGACGGCACGCGCACATCGGCGATCTTTCGCTCGCCGAGCAGCACGTGATACACGGTCGCCACCAGTGCCCGCTTGTCGAGGCCGGCGCCGGTCGTGGCGTTGCCCTGCGGATCGAGATCGACCAGCAGCACGCGCCGCTTCATCGCCACGAGACTGGCGGCGAGGTTGACGGAGGTCGTCGTCTTGCCGACGCCGCCTTTCTGGTTTGCGACTGCGATGATCTTGGTCACGGGCGCGGCTTTCACCTCGATGGGCGGGTCATGCGCGAGGCTCACGTGTCGCGCTCGATGATGACGAGATGCCGTTCGGCATCGAGACCGGGAACCGTCAGCGTCGGCAATGCCTTCACCCGGAAGCCCGCGGGCAGGTGCGCAAGCTCCTCGTCCGGGTAGACGCCTTTCATCGCGACCAGTTCGCCTCCCGGAGCGAGATGCCGCGCACTCGTCTCGACGAAGGTCGCAAGGTCGGCGAAGGCGCGCGAGATCACGACGTCGAACGGCGCGGTCGGCACGTAGTCCTCGACGCGCGACGTCGTCGCCTGCGCATTGGCGAGCGCGAGCTCGATGATCGCCTGCTGCAGAAACGCGCCCTTCTTGTGGTTGCTGTCGAGCGCGACGACCTGCCACGCGGGACGCGCGATCGCCAGCGGAAGGCCCGGAACTCCGCCGCCGCTGCCGACGTCGAGAACGCGCACGCCGGCGCGCGCAGGAAGATGCGGCAGCGTCACGAGTGCATCGAGCACGTGATGCGTGACCATCCGCTCGGGATCACGGATTGCCGTCAGGTTGTGCGTCCGGTTCCATTTCGCGAGCAGCGCCAGATAGGCGGCAAGCTTCCCTCCTGCGCCCGCAGGCAGCGTGATTCCGCGCGCCGCGAGCGCCGCGAGCCCCTCGTCGAGATCGAGTGCCGCGATCATGCCGATCGCCGTTCGCCCGTCGTGCCCTCACCCGAAGGCGGCATGCGGAAGCCACGCTTGAGATGGACGAGCAGAAGCGCGATCGCCGCCGGCGTGACGCCCGAGATGCGCGACGCCTGACCGATGTTTTCGGGTCGGTGCTGATTCAGTTTCTGCTGCACTTCGGCGGAAAGCCCGCGCACGGTTCGATAGTCGAGATCGACCGGCAGCGGCTGTTCGTCCTGCGTCCGGTGGCGCGCGATCTCATCGTGCTGGCGCTCGATGTAGCCAGCGTATTTGGTCGCGATCTCGACCTGCTCCGCGACGGCCGGATCGATGGTCGCGATGCCCGCGGCCGGCAGCGTGGCTAGCGACGCATAACTGACGTTGGGCCGGCGCAGCAGGTCGGCGAGCGAATACTCGCGCTCGATCGGTTGTCCGAGCACGCGCATCGCGTCGTGCGTTGCGACGACATTCGGGTTCACGTACGTCGTCTTGAGTCGCTCGAGTTCGCGTGCGATGGCGTCGCGCCTGCGGGAGAAGATCTCCCAGCGCGCATCGTCGACAACGCCGAGCGCGCGGCCGGCCTCGGTGAGCCGCAGGTCGGCGTTGTCCTCACGCAATTGCAGTCGATACTCGGCGCGCGACGTGAACATCCGGTACGGCTCGGAAACCCCGCGCGTGATCAGATCGTCGACGAGAACGCCGAGGTAGGCTTCGTCGCGCCGCGGCGACCAGCCGCTCTCGCCGCGGACGAATCGGCTCGCGTTGATCCCGGCGAGGATGCCCTGGGCGGCCGCCTCCTCGTATCCGGTCGTTCCGTTGATCTGTCCCGCGAAGAACAGGCCGCAAATCGCCTTCGTCTCCAGCGTCGCCTTCAGCGCGCGCGGATCGAAGTAATCGTACTCGATCGAGTAGCCAGGGCGCAGGACATGCGCGTTCTCGCACCCCTTCATCGAGCGCACGAGCGCGAGCTGAACGTCGAACGGCAGCGACGTCGAGATGCCGTTCGGGTAGATCTCGTTGGTCGCGAGGCCCTCGGGCTCGAGAAAAATCTGGTGGCTCGTACGCTCGGAAAAACGCACGACCTTGTCCTCGATGGACGGGCAGTAGCGCGGGCCGACGCCCTTGATTACGCCGGTGAAAAGCGGCGAGCGGTCGAGTCCGCCGCGAATGATCTCGTGCGTGCGCTCGTTGGTGTGCGTGATGAAGCACGGCACCTGCGCCGGATGCATCTCGCGCCGGCCGATGAAGCTGAACACCGGCACCGGCTCGTCGCCCGGCTGCGCCTCGAGAACCGAGAAATCGACGGTGCGCCCGTCCAGCCGCGGCGGCGTTCCCGTCTTCAGGCGCCCGGCGGGAAGTTGAAGCTCGCGCAGGCGGGCACCCAGCGTTTTCGCGGGCGGATCACCGGCGCGTCCGGCTTCGTAGTTTTGCAGTCCGACGTGAATCAGGCCGGACAGGAAGGTTCCCGTCGTCAACACGACGGCTCCGGCCTCGAAACGAACCCCGATTTGCGTGATCACGCCGGTCACCCGGGCATCAGCGCCGTCGCCATCGAGCAGCAGGTCGTCGACGGCTTGCTGGAAGAGCGTCAGGTTCGGCTGATTTTCGAGCCGTCGACGGATCGCCTGCTTGTAAAGCACGCGATCCGCTTGGGCTCGCGTCGCCCGGACCGCGGCGCCGCGGCTGGAATTGAGGGTCCGGAACTGGATGCCGGCTTCGTCGGTGGCGATCGCCATGGCGCCGCCGAGGGCATCGACTTCGCGGACCAGGTGTCCCTTGCCGATGCCGCCGATCGAGGGGTTGCACGACATCTGCCCCAGCGTCTCGATGTTGTGCGTGAGCAGGAGGGTCTTGCGGCCCATCCGCGCCGACGCGAGCGCCGCTTCGGTGCCGGCGTGGCCGCCACCGACGACGATGACGTCAAAGCGCGTCGGAAAGTTCATGATTTAATGAGACAATTTGTTGATTTTGCGACGCGATTGCGACGCGGGAGGGCGCATCATACGGCAAACCGTGGTGCCGGAGAAGTATTCGCTCGCGCTCCAGTGCCCGCGGCCGGATGTTTCACGTGGAACGTGCAGGCCCCGCCGGCCAAGGCCCCCGGGGTCATCGCCCGACTTCGATGCCGGGCCGATCCAACCCGCGCGACGGCCGCGGCGGCGAATACGCGGGCGTGCCGGGCATGGCCTGCGCCACCGCAAAATGACCAAGTCGCAACGATCGGTCGTCCCGGTCAACGCCGGGATGCGCGTCGCGCGCGGTCCATGCCCAGCACCAGACGGCGACACTCGCAGTGCCCGGGGGGCGCCATTGGCCCGGCGGAGGCCGGTCAGGTCATGGGCCCGCGTTCGCACCGCCTTGGTGTCGTTGGATCCCCAAGGAATCCGGTCGGCGACCGCGTGCCCTCGCCGACCTTGGCGTTCCGCTCCGTACCGGGCACCGCGGAGGCCCCCGGCTCGGCGTGTCGCCCCCAGCGCTGCGATCGCCGTCCGCGGCGAGTCCGTCCGGCACACTCCGACGCGATATTCGCGGGGTCGAACGCACCTTGCCTCCACTAGGCGCGAATCCGTGACGCGTCCGTCCGCCAACGTGAGTACGCAAACGAGGCGATCAGGCGGCGCTCCCCGCCCGGCCCCAGGCCGCTGCTTCCGGTACCAGGAGCGCGCGGTCACCCAAGATCCGCCCGGCGCCGCATCGCGCATCCAGGTGTTCGCCGCCGGCTCGAATCTCGTGGGCCGGCGTCAGCTTGGGAAATCCGTGGTGGTGGCCGTACCGCGATCTTCCGACCGAGGCGCGGTTCATTGTTCCACGTGAAACCTGACCGGCTAGCCCCAGGCCCTGGTTGGACTCCCGAATCGCGTTGCGTAGAATCCGGGGGCTCCTGAGCTTCCCTGATGCGACGAATCATCTGCCTTGGCATGTCCGCGCTGGACGCGATCTATCAGGTCGGGACGATCCCATCGCGCCCAACCAAGCTGCTGGCGACGGCGTTCACCGAATCCGGCGGCGGGATGGCGGCCAACGCCAGCGTTGCCGTGGCTCGCCTGGGCGGCGAAGCCCACTACTGGGGCCGGCTCGGCGACGACGCCCTTGGCGACCGCATCGTCGGCCAACTCGCCGCGGAAGGCGTCGACGTCACCGCCGTGCGCCGAATTCGAGGCTGCGTCTCCCCATCCGCCGCCATACTGATCGCGAACGACGGGGAACGTCTCGTCTGCGCCTACAACGATCCGGCCCTCGACCAGGACGCCTCCTGGCTTCCATTGCCGCGTGTCGCCGAAGCGGACGCGGTGCTGACCGACGTCCGCTGGCCGGCGGGCGCTTCCGCTCTCCTCGATGCCGCGCGAATCGCAGGCAAGCCCGCCGTGTTCGACGGCGACGTCGGCCCGGTCGAAGGCCTGCGCGATTTGGCCAGGCGCGCCACCCATGCGGCGTTTTCGGAACCGGGATTGGCGCTTGCGGCCGGCACCAATAACCCAGGCGCCGGGCTGAGGCGGCTCGCGGCCATCGCGCCGGCCGCCATTGTGGGCGTGACCTTGGGGGCCGAGGGCTTCCTCTGGATCGAGGACGGTCGCGAGCGACGTCTCGCCCCGCCCACCGTCAACGTCGTCGATACCCTGGCCGCGGGCGACGTCTGGCACGGCGCCTTCACACTCGGACTCGGGGAGGGAAAGGACGTCGAAAGCGCCGCCCGATTCGCCAACATCGCAGCGGCGATCAAGTGCACCCGTTTCGGTGGGCGCCTTGGCGCCCCGCGCCGAGCGGAAGTCGACACCTTGCTCGCGGTGTAGCCGAGCAAGAATACAAGAACCAATCAAGAACCAATAAAAACAAAGGGTTGTGGAGAGAGAACCCACAACCCTTCAAACCTGCCCCGCCGGCGCCGGCAATGCCGCCGCTACGCGGACAGTCTGCTGCCGAGCCGCGCTCGCTCAGCGGTGAGCTCCGCCGGACGCTTCGCGCCGAGCTTCGCAAAGAGCTGGTCATGGGCCGCGAGTTCGCGCGTCCACATCCCCGAGTCGACCTTCATTACCTGCGCAAACCGGTCCGCCGGGAACTCGAGTCCCGTCCAGTTCAGGTCGTCGTAGGCGGGTTCGAGCCCCAACGCGGTATCGACCGCACGGCCGCGGCCGCGGGAGCGCTCGATAACCCACTGGAGCACGCGCATGTTCTGCGCGAAACCCGGCCACGCAAATTTACCGTTCTCGTCGGTGCGAAACCAGTTCACGTTGAAGATCTTCGGCGGTTTCGGTATCGCCTTGCCCATCGCCAGCCAATGCGCGAAATAGTCGCCGATGTGATAACCGCAGAACGGCAGCATCGCGAACGGGTCGCGGCGGACTTCGCCGATCTTCCCCGTCGCGGCCGCCGTCGTTTCGGAACCCATCGTCGCCGCCTTGTACACCCCTTCCGCCCACGACCGCGCCTCGACGACGAGTGGCACGGTGTCGCTGCGCCGGGCGCCGAACACGAAAGCGTCGATCGGAACGCCCTCCGGATCGTCCCACGCCGGATCGAGCGACGGACACTGGACCGACGCGACGGTGAACCGCGCATTCGGGTGAGCCGCCTTGCGCCCGCAATCCGGGGTCCACGACTGGCCCTGCCAGTCGGTCAAGTGGACAGGCGGCGTCTTGGTCATCCCTTCCCACCACACGTCGCCGTCGTCGGTCAGCGCGACGTTGGTGAACAGCACGTTCTCGCGCAGCATCTCCATCGCATTGGGATTCGTCTCGTACGACGTCCCCGGCGCCACGCCGAAATAGCCCGCTTCCGGATTGATCGCGTAGTACCGACCGTCGGCGTGCGGCTTGATCCACGCGATGTCGTCACCGACCGTCGTCACCTCCCAGCCGTCGAAGCCCGCGGGCGGAATCAGCATCGACAGGTTGGTCTTGCCGCAGGCGCTGGGAAAGGCGCCCGCAATGTAGGTCTTTTCACCGGACGGCGAGGTGACCCCGAGAATGAGCATGTGCTCGGCGAGCCAGCCCTGATCGCGTCCCATCACCGACGCGATCCGCAGCGCGAAGCACTTCTTTCCGAGCAGTGCGTTACCGCCGTACCCCGAACCGTACGACCAGATCTCCCGCGTCTCGGGGAAATGCACGATGTACTTGTGATCCTTGTTGCAGGGCCAGGGAACGTCGCGCTCCCCCGCCGCCAGCGGCATGCCAACCGAATGCACGCAGGGGACGAAGGGGCCATCCGCGCGCAGCACGTCGTACACCGCCTTGCCCATCCGGGTCATGAGGTTCATGTTGACCACGACGTACGGGCTGTCGGTCAACTCGATGCCGACGTGCGAGATATGGCTGCCCAGCGGACCCATCGAGAACGGGACGACGTACATCGTGCGCCCGCGCATGCAGCCATCGAAGAGTCCGTCGAGCGTGCGCCGCATCGCCGCCGGTTCCATCCAGTTGTTCGTCGGGCCGGCGTCCTCTTCCTTCGCGCTGCAGATGAAGGTACGGTCCTCGACGCGCGCCACGTCCGACGGATCGGAGAACGCGAGATAGCTGTTCGGCCGCTTGGCCGGATGGAGTTTCGTCAGCGTACCCGCGGCGACCATCTCGACGCACAGGCGATCGTATTCGCTCTCGCTACCGTCGCACCAGACGATGCGGTCGGGTTTGGTCAGTTCGGCGATCTTGTGCACCCACTGCAGAAGGCGGAGATGCCGCACATAGGGCGGCGCCCCTACGGCCTTCTCCGCGGCGGCGAGGTCGGAATGCAATTCGGGATGGGTCATCGTGCGGCTCGATTGGTGGCATTGGAAAACGACAACGCCCCCCCGGCCGGCCGGAGCGTTCGTCGACCGTCGAATTTAGCACGCGACCGCGCCGTGTCGTAATCCGCAGATGCGCGCGGCCAAGTGGCCTTACCAATCTGACGTGCGGCAATTCAGCGCACTGCCACGATGAAGCGGCGGCGAAACGGAAACGGCACGCGGCCGTCGGCTAACGGCGGATATGCGGCGGTGACGCGCTCCGCGTAATCGGCGAGAAAGTGCGATTGCATGTCGGCGTCGAGTCGCTCCAGAAACGGCGTCAACGCCGCCCCTTTCATCCAGGCGACGATCGGATGACCGGCGTCCGCGGACGCGGGGAGCAGATGCAGGTACTCGGTCGTCCAAAGGTCGATCGCGGACGCCTGGTCGAGCCACCGCGCATAGTCGATCGGCGCCGCCACCGGTTGCGGGCGGACGAGCGACGCCAGTCGATGGCGCCAACGTTCGCTGCTGGCGACCTCGTACAACGCCGTGTGCGACGGCTGCGAAAAGTTGTCGGGCATCTGCACGGCGAGCACACCGCCCGCTGCCACGAACGAAAGCAGACGCGGAAACAACGCCGCGTGTCCGTCGAGCCAATGCAGCGCCGCATTGCTGAAGACGACATCGGCCGGCGCGATGGGAGACCACTCGGCGAGATCGGCCTCCACCCACGCGTGCCGCGCGTTGCCCGCTGAAGCGGCGCGTGCCCGCGCCAGCATCGGCGCCGAACTGTCGACGCCGGTGATCGTCGCGTCGGGCCAGCGTGCTGCGAGAACCTGGGCGACGTTGCCCGCGCCGCACCCGAGATCGACGACCGTGCGCGGTGCGGCGAGAGGAATGCGCGCGATCAGATCCAGCGCCGGCCGCAGCCGCTCGTTGGAGAAGGTCAGGTACAGACGAGGGTCCCAGGCCATGTCGTCGATCCCGCGATGCTTCGATAGCGTCGCGCTTGCGCGCCGGACACCGGCCGGCGACCTTCCTGACCATGCGGCGCGGTTTCGGCCCAATCGGCGCATGCCTCGCGCCGCCGGACCTTGGCCGAACGTTCGGAGGGCCGCTCCATCGGCCCTCAGCGGTACACGAGCACTGGTATCCGCGAGTTCGCAAGGACTTTCTGCGTCTCGCTGCCGAGAAGCACCGCCGCCATTCCGCTGCGTCCGTGCGAGGCCATGAAGATGAGGTCGCACTTGTGCCGCTTCGCCGCCTCGAGGATCGATTCCCAGGGGAAGTCGCTGGTCACGTGAACCAACTCGCAGGGCACATTCGCGGCCTTGGCCGCCTTCTCGATTGCGCCAAGGTATCGGCGAGCCGCTTTTTCGATCACCTCTGCATGCCGCTCCGGCGGCATGTATCCCACGGGCACGAAGTGCTCGTACACCAATGGCGTCGGCGCAGGTGCGGCAAAGAAACCGGTAACGCGTGCGCCCAGGGCCTTGGCCAGTTCGACGCCGGCACCGGCCGCGCGAAGGGATGCCGGGGAGCCGTCGGTGGGAAGGAGGATGTGCTTGAACATGAGGTCGTCTCGCTCTTGCCCTATCGGGCGACTGGTAGGACCCAGATGGCCATGCCCAACGCATAGCAGACAGTCGTTGCAATCAGCGTGAACGGCACGCTCCACGCGAGGAACTCCCGTAGGGAGACCTTGCGCTTCTCCTCGCGCTCGCAGATGTTGAGCGCCGCGAATAGGGCGGGGGCGCCGGCAACGGTCAGGTTGCTGCCCAGCGTCCCGGACCAGAGCAGCATCCACCACAGCGGCCAGGGATTCACGCCCTCCGCCTGCAGATCGCGGATCGTGTACAGGAACGTCAGGATGTACGCGTCGTGCTCGACGACGCCAACGATCGGTATCGTGATCCAGTACAGCAGCGACGCGGCAAGCACGTAGCGTTCGGCAAACAGCGGCCGCAGCTCGTCGGCGAGCACGTTGATGAGATGGACCTTCTCCAGCCCACCCACCAGCGCGAACAGCGCAATGTAGAAGAACACCGCACGCCAATCGAGCTCGGTGAGTATTTCTTCGAAACTCGGCGCCCTGGCCCGCTTGCCCAGCACCTCGAGTGCAAGGGCAAGGGTAACGGCTCCAGTCATGGCGATGAACCCGAGTTTGACGCCCAGCACCTGCCGAAACGCCATCGCGAGCACCGTCAACAGGAACCAGCTGACGACGATGATGGCGAACAGCTTGTTGGGGATGTGCGTCTCGATGCCGAGCTGGTCGATGTCGACGGTCTGCCGGCTGCGCCGACGAAACCCGTAGGCATACATCGCGGCGAGCGTCACCGCGAACGTCACGGTCAGTATGGGAAAGGACGAGGGTCGACCCTTCTGCCAGATAAAGTCGCCGAACTCCGCGCCCGACACGCTGTGCAGCATCTGGGGCGGAAGATCGCCCAGCAGCAGCGCCGAGCCCATGAAGTTCGCCGAGAATCCGATCATCAGGATCACCGGTGTCACGGGCAGCTTCAATGCCCTCGCGAGCGGCAGCGCCACCGGCGCCATCATCAGGATGACCACGACGTTGTCGACGAACATCGAGATGAATCCCGCCAGCGCGGACAGGATGACCACCAGCAGGCCGGGCCGCCCGCCCGACAGGCGTAACGCCTGGACCGAAAGCCAGCTGGGCACACCGGTCCGTCCGAAGTAGCCGGCGATGACCCAGACGCTCACCAGAATCGCCATCACGTTCCAGTCCACGAGCCCGAACGCATCGGTCTCCGTGATGACGCCGACCCACACCATTGCCACGACACCGATCAGCGCGGCGATCGTGCCATCGACGATGTTGGCGATCACGATGACGATCGTGAGCGCGAAGATGGCGGCTGCGTACCACTCGATCATTTTTCCGACCGTTCCCCGGCAAATGACGCCGGCGGCGTCGAGGACCGCCTGCAGCCGCTCGAGCGCTTCCGGCTTTCGGACTTCCGGGAATCGGCGATCTTCTGGTGGTTCACGAACTGCGCGAATTCGCGTGACAACGGGAGCTGGAGGTTGACCATCTCTTGACCATCTCGTACCTGTGCGGACGGCCGCAACGGGTACGCCCGCTGGCGACGAGCTCCACCGCCCCAACAACATGCTCCCGCCTCCGGACCGGGGCAGGTCGCTTGATCAGCCGGCATCCCTTGCGGAAATGACCGCTGGTTCCACCGTCGATCCGTGCCGGACCGGCCGATGTCATCATTTTACGACCCGTTCGCATCGCGTGCCTACGGTCCGCGGCGCAATGCCGCTACTTCCCGATGCAGAAGCGCGAGAAGATTGCGCCGAGCAGATCGTCGGCACTGAACTCCCCGGTGATCGCTGCCAGCGCCGTCTGCGCTTCGCGCAATTCCTCGGCGAAAAGCTCGAGCGGCGGGACGGCGGCCGACAGATGCGCCTCTGCGGCGGCGAGATGGGATCCCGCGGCACGCAGCGCCACCCGGTGGCGCTCGCGGGCGAGAAACGCGCCCGCCATGTCCTCGTGGGCTCCGGCGATCTTGAGCATCTCGTGCCGCAGCGCATCGATTCCCGCGCCGGTTTTCGCCGATAGCCAGACGTGGCGCCGCGCGTCGATGCCGTCGTGACGGGTCTCGACGTGCGGGGACCGCGCCGCGAGGTCGATCTTGTTGTGGACGACGATGCACGGCAGGCTCGTCGGCAGGCGCGCAACGATTGCCGCATCTGCCGCCGGCACCGCCTCGGCCGCGGCCACGGCGTCCACGAGCACCAGCGCAAGGTCGGCCTGCGCGATCGCGCCCCACGTGCGCTCGATGCCCAGGGTTTCGATCGGATCGTCGGTCGGACGCAGGCCGGCGGTGTCGATCACGGTCAGGGGAACCCCGTAAACCTCGATCTGCGAGCGCACGGCGTCGCGGGTGGTGCCGGCAATCGGGGTGACGATGGCCACGTCCTCACCCGCAAGACGGTTCAACAGACTCGACTTGCCGACATTGGGCTGTCCGACCAGCACGGCGGCCAGACCCTCACGCAGCAGCGCTCCCTGCGCCGCGCGGGCTTCGATCGCCGCCAGCCGCGATCGGATCGCCGTGAGCTTGTCCCGAGCGCCGGCGGCCCGCAGGAACTCCAGGTCCTCGTCGGGGAAATCGAGCGTTGCCTCGGTGAACATCCGCAGTTCGGTGAGTTCATCGACCAGCGCGTGGATCTCGCGCGAGAACTCGCCGGTGAGGCTGCGTGCTGCCGCGCGTGCCGCGGTGGTCGTGGCCGCGTCGATCAAATCCGCGACGCCCTCTGCCTGCGCCAGGTCGAGCTTGCCGTTCAGGAACGCCCGTTTCGTGTACTCGCCCGGATCCGCGATCCGCGCGCCCAGTTCGAGGATGCGGGCAAGAATCAGGCGCAGGACCGCCGGTCCACCGTGGCCGTGCAGTTCGAGGACGTGTTCGCCGGTGTAGGACTCCGGCGCCGGGAAATGCAGCGCAATTCCCTGGTCGAGAATCTCGCCGTCGCCGCCGCGAAACGTGGCGACGGTGGCGCGCCGCGGCGCGAGATTGCGCCCGACGATGCCGGCGACGATGGCCGGCACGCCGGTGCCCGAGACGCGAACGATACCGACGCCGCCGCGGCCGGGCGGTGTCGCGATGGCAGCGATCGTGTCCGGCGACGGCGTCATCCGGCCAATTTACCGCGCGAGCGACCGCGTGTCGCGGCCGGGGCCGCGCTCAGCGCCGCTTCGCGGCGGCCGTTTCGGCTTCCTTGGTGAGCACGCGGTTCATGTGCCACTGCTGGAAGATCTGAATGCAGTTGTTGATGAGCCAGTAGAGCACCAGGCCCGACGGAAAGAAGATGAACATCACCGAGAAGGCGATCGGCATGATCTGCATCACCTTCGCCTGCACCGGATCGGAGATCGGCGTCGGGGACAACTTCACCTGCAGATACGCGGTGATTGCGTAGATGACCGGCAGTACGTACCAAGGGTCCGGCGCCGACAGATCGTGGATCCAGCCGATCCACGGCGCGTGGCGGAGCTCGACCGCCGACAACAGCACCCAGTACAGCGCGATGAACACGGGGATCTGGACCAGGATCGGCAGGCATCCACCGAGCGGGTTGATCTTCTCCGTCTTGTACATCTCCATCATCTTCATCTGCAGCTGTTGCTTGTCGTTCGCGTACTGCTCCTGCAGTGCCTTGAGCTTCGGCGCGATCACCTTCATCTTGGCCATCGACCGTGCGCTGGCGTGATTCAGCGGGTAGAAGGCGCTCTTGATGAGGATCGTCATCGCAATGATCGCCCAGCCCCAGTTGCCAAGCAGGCCGTGCAGCCACTGCAGCAGCCAGAACAGGGGCGCCGATATCACGGTGAAGATTCCGTAGTCGACGACGAGATCGAGCCCCTTGGCGAGCTTGGCGAGCTGGTTCTGGTCCTCCGGTCCCACGTAAAGCGGCACCTTGACCGCGCCGGTCGCTCCTGGAGCGATGGTCGGGAGCGGGACGATCACACCCGCCGAATACAGACCGCCGTCGAGCTTGCGCGCGTAGAACTCGCGCTGCGTCTTCTGCTCGTCGGAAGGCAGCCACGCCGCGACGAAATAGTGCTCGACCATCCCGACCCAGCCGTTATCGGCGGTCTTGGTGTACGGCAGCTTGCGCTGGGGGTCGGCGGCGAGCTTGTCGAGTTCGGCGAAATCGACCTTCTTGAACTTGTCGTTCTCGTTGTAGATCACCGGGCCTGTATAGGCGACAGGGGCCATGGGGTTGTGGAACCCGGTGGTCTTGGTGTCGCGGGTGAGCTGGAAATAGGCGAACGGCGCAATCGGCGCGGTCCCCGCATTGGTCACGTCGAATGCGACATCGATCAGGTAGCTGCCGCGGTGAAAGGTCAGCACCTGCACGACCTTGTCGCCGTTCGGTGCCACGGCCTGGAGCCGCAACTCCAGTTGATCGGCGCCGGCGGCCAATTCCCGCGGTCCCGGCAGCACCTCGTATTCGGTCCGATGGTTGGGCATTCCGGCACCGAGCAGCCCCGCCTGCGCAACCGCGGTCCGGTCGGCGGTCTTCAACAGCACGTAGTACGGCTTGCCGGTATCGAGCGTGTCCCGATGCCGATCGAGCGCGACCTGGGTGATCACGCCGCCTACCGTGTCGATCTCCGCCGAGTAGAGATCGGTCTTGATCGTCACCAGCTTGCCTGCTGCCGCCGTGGTCGGCGCGGCGCCCGGTACCGCTGTCGCGGTCGCGGCTGGACCCGCACCGGGTGCTGTGGCCGTAGGAAGATCGGGGGCGACTCCGGCACTCGCGCCCGTCTTGGCTGCCGGCGCGGCGACCGGCGGCGGGGCCGGGCGCTGCTCCTTCTGCCACGCCTCCCAGAGGAAGAGCGCGGAGAACGAGAAGATCACGAACAGGATTAATCGTTGCGTATCCATGACGGCCTTGCGTGTCTGCGAGTGCGGCCTTTCGTGCACCCGCGAAAGTGGGATTCGGCGTGTTGGCTCAGGGCACCGGGTCGTAGCCGCCAGGATGATAAGGGTGACAGCGGGAAATGCGGCGAATGGCGAGCCAGGAGCCACGGACAGCGCCATGTTTCTCGACCGCTTCCCGAGCATAATCGGAGCAACTCGGGTAGAACCGGCAGTTCGATCCGAGAAGAGGCCGCAACAGGTACTGATAGGCGCGGATCAGCGCCAGCAGCACCGTTCTCACGACCCCTCCCGCCCGGCAACGAGCGACGACAACAGTTGCGCCGCCTCGGATGCAACCACCTCGAAACGGGCGGGCGGACATCCGCGCTTCAGCCGGAGAATCACGTCGAAAGGTTCCACCGCCGGTCGGGCCAACCGCAACGCTTCGCGAAACAACCGTCGTACCCGGTTGCGATCAACCGCGCGTGGGAGGCACTTCCGGGCAATCACGAAGCCGGCACGTCCGGGGACGCCGTCGCGCGGGCATCCACAACAACTGTACGAACTCACCCTCGCGGCGTCGCCCGAATCGGAACACTGCCTCGAACGCGCCGGTGCCGGTCAGACGATAGCGGCGGGCGCCGCCGTCGCCCACGACGATCGCAAGCGTCAGGGGGCCAGCCGCGCGCGACCCTTGGCGCGTCGCGCCGACAGCACCTTGCGGCCGCCAACGGATTTCATCCGGGCGCGAAACCCGTGCGTCCGCTTGCGTTTGACGACAGAAGGTTGGTAGGTGCGTTTCATGATCGGCTGCCTTGAATGAAAAAAGCTTTGAATTTAAACGCATTATGGCCGCATCTGTCAATGCTCTGTCGCGGATTTCGAATACCTTCGACGAACGCAGCCAGATCTTTGGCCTGTGGATAACTCTTCCCTGCGGCGCTACAATACGCCCCCTGGTCCGCGAAAAACGCACGGCATCGCAGCAGCTTCGCGTCCGGGTACTGGGAATCCAGACCTCGCGGTTCGGTTCGATGCCTGCGCGACGTGCCGTCAGCCGACCAGGGTGACATCTCTCCGAAGCTGCCCGCCATCCCCCGCCCATCGTGTCGCGGGGGCTCCACAAGATGAGGATTTCGCCCGCATGACGCTCGCCCCGGCTTTCTGGCAGCACTGCCTGGAGGCGTTCCAGCAGGAACTCACGCCCCAGCAGTTCAATACCTGGATCAAGCCACTTGCGGTCCTGCCTGATCAGGACGGGTATCGGCTGCTCGCGCCCAACCGGTTCGTCCTGCAATGGGTCAAGGAGCGGTTCTCCGAACGGATCGGGCAGCTCGCGGCCGCGGCGGAAGGGCGCCCCGTCACGATTTCATTTGGCGTGGCCGATGACGCTCCCGCGGCGCTCCGCGTCAATCCGGCGCCACCCCCGGCACCGGCCACCGACCCGGTGTCCCCTGTCCTGCCACCGCAACCGATTCGGGTCGCGCCGGGGCGGCGCACCGACCAGACAAGCCTCAACCCGTCGTTCACTTTCCTGAACTTCGTCGCCGGCAAGGCGAATCAGCTCGCACGCGCCGCAGGCCTGCAGGTGGCCGACCATCCGACCTCCTATAATCCGCTGTTCGTGTACGGTGGCGTCGGACTCGGCAAGACGCACCTCATCCAGGCGATCGGCAACCACATTCTGGACGCCAATCCGGCAGCAAAGATTCGCTACATCCACGCCGAGACCTACGTCTCCGACGTGGTCCGCGCCTACCAGCACAAGGCGTTCGACGACTTCAAGCGGTACTACCGCTCGCTCGACCTGCTGCTCGTCGACGACATCCAGTTCTTCAACGGCAAGAGCCGCACGCAGGAAGAGTTCTTCTACCTGTTCAACACCTTGATCGAGGCGCACAAACAGGTCGTCATCACCTGCGACACGTACCCGAAGGAGATTTCGGGGATGGAGGAGCGGCTGATCTCGCGTTTCGGCTGGGGACTCACCGTGGCGCTCGAACCGCCCGAACTCGAGATGCGCGTCGCCATCCTGCTGTCCAAAGCCACAGCTTTCGGCCTTCGACTCGACGAGCAGGTTGCGTTCTTCATCGCCAAGCACATTCGCTCCAACGTCCGTGAACTCGAGGGCGCGCTCAAACGGATCATGGCTTACGCGACCTTCCATGGTCACGAAACCTCCCTTGCCGTGGCCAAGGAGGCGCTGCGTGACCTTCTCGCGGTCCAGAACCGTCAGGTCTCGATCGAGAATATCCAGAAGACCGTCGCGGACTATTACAAGATCCGGATTTCCGACATGCACTCGAAGAAGCGGTCACGAGCGCTCGCGCGTCCGCGCCAGGTGGCCATGGCGCTGGCCAAGGAATTGACGCAACTCTCGCTGCCCGAGATCGGTAGCAATTTCGGTGGACGCGACCACACGACGGTGCTCCACGCCTGTCGCCAGATCGCCAAGCTGCGCGAAGCGGTGCCTGAAATCAACCATGACGTCAATTTCCTCCTGCAGGTGCTGCGCAATTGACGGCCGATGTCATGGCTTCCGCGATGTTTTTGAGCATGAAATGGTGCGGTTTTTTCCTGGAAAAAGGCTGCCTTCGCGTCTATAATTTGTGGGTTAACCGGTCAGATCCTGACAATTGGAAAAAACCCCCAAACGCTCCGCTGTTCCAACCCGAGTTATCCACAAGGTTTGTCTGATTCCAACCTGCTGATAGTGAAACGCCTTTGTCACTTGTTCCGGATGCGGGCCATCTCCTATTAGCTGTTATACGGTTTATTCAATGCAACTTAAGCAGATCGCGCGGGATGCGCTGTTGAAACCGTTGCAGGCGGTGGCCGGCATCGTCGAGCGGCGGCATACGCTTCCAATTCTCGCCAATGTGTTGCTCGAGCATAGGGACGGACGGCTGTTCGTCACGGCCACGGATCTCGAAATGCAGATCACTGCGCACGCGGAGCTGGCCGGCAAGGAAACGCAGGCCATTACGGTGGCGGCGCGCAAACTGCAGGACTTGCTGCGCGCGTTGCCGGAAGACGCGCAACTCAATGTCGATGCCAGCGGCACGAAGATGACGGTCCGGGCCGGACGTTCGCGCTTCAATCTGCAGACACTGCCGGCCGGCGACTACCCGCGCATCGGTCTGGGCGAGGACCAGCTGCAGACGCTGTCGCTGCCGCAACGTGACCTGCGCGGGCTGTTGAAGTCGGTCGAGTTCGCGATGGCGCAGCAGGACATCCGGTATTACCTGAACGGCATGCTGCTCGTGATCGACAAGGACTCGCTGCAGGCGGTGGCCACCGATGGGCACCGGTTGTCCTGGGCGAGCCTTGGGGTGGCCGGCAGCTACCAGCGGCAGGAGGTGATCCTCCCGCGCAAGACGGTGCTGGAACTTGGAAAGCTCCTGACCGAAAGCGACGAGGCGGTCACCGTCGACGTGCTCGCCAACCAGGTACGGTTCCGGTTTGCCAACGTCGAGCTGGTCAGCAAGGTCGTCGACGGCAAGTTCCCGGACTACAACCGCGTCATTCCGACGGGACACGCGAAGAAGCTCGAATTCTCGCGGGTGGAGCTGCTTGCCGCATTGCAGCGCGCCGCGATCCTGTCGAACGAGAAATTCCGGGGCGTTCGCCTGGTGCTCGGGATGGATCAATTGAAGATCATCTGCACCAACAGCGAACAGGAGGAGGCCGAGGAGGAGATCGAGGTGGCCTACAAGGGCGATCCACTCGATATCGGCTTCAACATCACGTACCTGCTCGACGCCCTGCAGAATCTCTCGACGGACAGGGTCCAGCTCGCCTTTGGTGATGCGAACTCCAGCGCGCTGGTAACCGTCCCCGATCGCGACGATTACAAGTATGTCGTGATGCCGATGCGAATCTGACGCGCCGACGACTCGACCGTATCCCTGCGGCGCCGACCCACGAGTCGGCGCCGGCGTTTTGGGCAGCAGTGAAGTCAACCGAAAGACACGATGACAGCAGCCATTCCGAAGCCGGTCGACAACGGCGACGACTACAACTCCGACAGCATCAAGGTGCTGAAAGGGCTCGACGCTGTGCGCAAGCGTCCTGGGATGTACATCGGGGACACGTCCGACGGGACGGGCCTCCATCACATGGTGTTCGAAGTGCTCGACAACGCGATCGACGAGGCGCTGGCGGGGTATTGCGACGACATCAAGGTCGTCATCCATGCCGACAACTCGGTCTCGGTGGTCGACAACGGCCGCGGCATCCCGACCGACATCAAGGAGGACGACGAAGGCAGACGATCGGCTGCCGAGATCGTGATGACCGAATTGCATGCGGGAGGCAAGTTCGACCAGAACAGCTACAAGGTTTCGGGCGGACTCCACGGAGTCGGGGTGTCGGTCGTCAACGCGCTTTCCGACTGGCTCAAGCTCAAGATCTGGCGCCACGGCAAGGCGCACCAGATGGAATTCAGGCGTGGCGTGGCGGTGGCGCCGCTCGCGGTCACCGGCACCACGGATCGCCGGGGCACCGAGGTCCATTTCATGGCCGCCACCGAGACCTTCGGACGTGTCGAGTTTCACTACGACATTCTCGCCCGGCGCATACGCGAGCTTTCGTTTCTCAACAACGGCACGAAGATCGAGTTGATCGATCAGCGCGACGGGAAGAGCGAGAACTTCGCCTATGCCGGAGGCATCAAGGGGTTCGTCGAATACATGAACCGCAGCAAGCAGGTGCTGCATCCGAAGATCTTCCACGCCGTAGGGGAAAAGGACGGCACCACCGTCGAGGTGTCGATGCAGTGGAACGATTCGTACGCGGAGAACGTGCAGTGCTTCACCAACAACATTCCGCAGCGTGATGGCGGCACCCATCTCACGGGCCTGCGTCAGGCGATGACGCGCACGCTCAACAATTACATCGAGAAGGAAGAGATCGCGAAGAAGGCCAAGATCGAGACCACCGGCGACGACATGCGCGAAGGTCTCACCTGCGTCCTGTCGGTCAAGGTTCCCGAGCCAAAATTCTCGTCGCAGACCAAGGATAAGCTCGTTTCGTCCGAGGTGCAGCCGATCGTGCAGGAGATCGTATCGGCGAAGCTCGCGGAATTCCTGCTCGAGAACCCGGCCGACGCGAAGATCATCTGCAGCAAGATCGTCGATGCGGCGCGGGCGCGCGAGGCGGCGCGCAAGGCGCGCGAACTGACCCGCCGCAAGGGCGTGCTCGACGGGCTCGGGCTGCCCGGAAAGCTCGCCGACTGCCAGGAGCGGGATCCCGCGCTGTGCGAGATCTACCTCGTCGAAGGCGACTCCGCCGGCGGGTCCGCCAAACAGGGACGCGATCGCAAGTTCCAGGCGATCCTGCCGCTTCGGGGCAAAATCCTCAACGTCGAGCGTGCGCGGTTCGAGAAGCTCGTCTCCTCGCAGGAGATCATCACGCTGATAACGGCGTTGGGCACGGGCTTCGGCAAGGACGAATACGATGCCGACAAGCTGCGCTACCACCGCATCATCATCATGACCGACGCGGACGTCGACGGGTCGCACATCCGCACGTTGCTCCTGACGTTCTTCTACCGCCAGATGCCGGAGCTGGTGGAGCGCGGCCACATCTACATCGCCCAGCCGCCGCTCTACAAGGCGAAACAGGGCAAGGAAGAGGTCTATCTCAAGGACGACCATGAACTGAAGCAGCACCTGCTCAAGGTGTCGCTCAAGGGCGCCGAACTCGTCCCCGGGGCGGGACTGCCGCCCCTTGCCGCGGAAGCCCTTGCCTCCGTGGCGCGCCAGTATCTGCTCGCGGAGGCCGTCATCGACCGGCTTGCGCGGCTCGTCGACCCGGCGGCGATGAACGCGCTGCTGTCCGGTGTGCGGATCGACCTCTCAAGCGAGGAGGCCGCCCTCGCCAGTGCCCATACGCTCGAATCGACGATCGCCGATCCGGAGGTTCGGGTCGAGGCGCGATACGATGCGACGGCCGAGACGCGGCGGCTGGTCATCGTGCGCACGCACCATGGGACGCCACACGTGAGCGCGATCGACGCGGACCTGCTCGCCAGCGGCGACTTCGCCCAGATCCGCGCGGCCGCCAACGTGCTGGAGGGACTCATTCATGCCGGCGCGACGGTTCGGCGCGGGGACAAGCAGCAGGGCGCCAAGTCGTTCAAGGATGCCATCGACTGGCTGCTGGCCGAGGGGCGCGCCAGCGTGTCGATCCAGCGCTACAAGGGGCTGGGCGAAATGAACCCCGAACAGCTCTGGGAGACGACGATGGATCCGGCCGTACGGCGCCTCCTTCGCGTGCAGATCGAGGATGCGATCGCCTCGGAGGAGATCTTTTCGACGTTGATGGGCGAGCAGGTCGAGCCGCGCCGGGCCTTCATCGAGAACAACGCGCTGGGCGTTCGTAACCTCGACGTCTAGGCACTGGGGCCCGTGTAGCGCCCTGCCCGGCCGCCGCCGGCGACGCCGCCGCTCACTTCGCCGACTTGCGTCGCGTCTTCGCGGCCGGCTTGGCTTTCGCTGGCGGCTTCGCCGCGGGTTTGGGTCTGGTCGCCGGCTTGCGCGCCGCCTTTGCGGCAGGAGAGGCAGGAGACGGTGCATCGGGCTCTGCTACCTTGGACGTCGCGGTCGCACGTCGCGGTTTCGCTCGCGGCGTGCCGCCGCCTTGCGCGGACTTTGCCGCGAGCAGTGCAAGCGCCTCGTCCAGCGTCAGCGTGTCGACCTTGTCGCGATCAGGGATGGTGGCATTGACGTCGCCGTGCTTCACGTACGGCCCGTAGCGGCCCGCGTAAACCTCGACCGGTTTCTTGTCCCTGGGGTGCGAGCCCAGCACCCTCAGCGCCACGGGTCCGCGCGGTCGCGCGCCCTTCCCGGCGGTCGCTTGCTTCGCTTCGAACTCGAAGCCGATCTTGCCGTCGGGCTGGCGGACGAGGAACGCGGCAAACGGCCGCCGAGTGCGGGCGGAGACGAATTGGAGCAGGTCGGTCCGGCCGCTCGCGAGGAGCTTCTGCATCTGCGCGCGTTCGACCGGACGCTGCAGGATCACGCGGCCCGAGCGGAAGTCACAACTCTTGTCGGGGCCCACGGCCTTCTCGCAGACATACGCCTGGGGCATCTCGAATACGCGTGCCGAACACTTCGGGCACGACCCGAGCGGTTCCTGTCCTGAGAAGTCCGGTGCCTCGGTCCCGTCGTCGCCTGTGCCGCCGTCGCCGAAGTCGAATCCGGCTTCGTCGGCATCGTTGAGCCTGAGCGAGGCGGTGAACGGCCGGCCGAGGCGGCTGCGAAAGCCCTCGAGCGGTCCGACGTGCCGCTCCCGCAGGAGCGTGTCGGCCTCGGCGACCTCGAGCTGCC
This sequence comes from uncultured beta proteobacterium, assembly GCA_963843595.1. Classification (GTDB taxonomy): domain Bacteria; phylum Pseudomonadota; class Gammaproteobacteria; order Burkholderiales; family Casimicrobiaceae; genus CAIWHR01. Next base: position 157,949 of record CAWJLG010000008.1, read on the forward strand.
GACCCCCCATGATCTTCCAGAACCCGAAGTCGCATGACTGGCACTGGAATTTCTTGTAGTTCTCGTGCACCTCGCCGCCGCATTTCGGACAGCGCGTCGTAAGGGTGCCGAAATCGCCCGGGATCGTGTCGCTGCTGTAACCCTTGGCCTGACCGACGATGTGTTCGGTCATCTCGACGATCTCGCGCATGAAGGCTTCCCGCTTGAGCTTGCCGCGCTCCATCTGTGCGAGCTTGAACTCCCACTCCGCGGTGAGCTCGGGCGAGAACAGCTCCGGCACGCCAAGGCCGTGCAACAGGGTCATCAGCGAAAACGCCTTGGCCGTGGGCACGAGCTCCTTGCCGTCGCGGTGGATGTACTTCTCGCTGATGAGTCCCTCGATGATCTGTGCGCGCGTGGCCGGCGTGCCGAGACCCTTCTCGCGCATCGCCTCGCGCAGTTCCTCGTCGTCGATCAGCTTGCCCGCGCCTTCCATCGCGGAGAGCAGCGTGGCTTCGTTGAGGCGCGGCGGCGGGCGGGTGGTCCCGGCCGCGACCTCGATTTTCTCGGTGGTCACCTTCTCGCCGGGCTTCACCGCGGCAAGCGTTCCCTCTTCGCCCCGGGCTTCCTTGCCGTACACGGCCAGCCAGCCCGGCGAGACGAGGACCTTGCCTTCGGATTTGAACGGCTCGTCGGCGACCCGCGTGATTCGCGTGGTGACCAGAAACTCCGCGGCAGGATAGAACGCGGCAAGGAAGCGCTTGACGACGAAATCGTAGAGCTTCGCCTCGAGCTCGTTGAGATGCTTCGGCTGGACGAGCGTGGGGATGATCGCGAAGTGGTCGGAGACCTTCGCGTTGTCGAAGATCCGCTTGTTCGGCTTCACCCACTTCTGCTTGAGCACCTGCGCCGCAAACGTGCCGTACGCGCTGCTGTCCTTAAGGGCCTCCATCGTCGCCATGACGGTCGGAACATAGTCCTCCGGCAGCGCGCGGGAATCGGTCCGCGGATAGGTCAGGGCCTTGTGCTTCTCGTAGAGCGACTGCGCAAGCGACAGCGTGGTTCGCGCCGACAGCCCGAACCGGCCGTTGGCCTCGCGCTGGAGGCTGGTGAGGTCGTAGAGCAGAGGCGCGCCCTGCGTCGACGGCTTCGATTCTTCGGTGACGGTGCCCGGATGTCCCGCACATTTCGCGGCGAGAGCGCGCGCCTTTTCCTCCTCCCAGATCCGCTCGGCCCGCGCATCGGGGTCCTCATCCTTCTTTTTCCACTTTTCGTCGAACCAGCGACCCGTATATTCGCCGCCGCTCGCCCGGAACGTCCCGATGACCTCCCAGTAGTCACGCGGCCGGAAGGCGCGAATCTTCTCTTCGCGTTCGACGAGAATCGCGAGCGTCGGCGTCTGCACGCGGCCGACCGTCGTCAGCTGGAAGCCCCCGGACTTCGAGTTGAAGGCGGTCATCGCACGCGTGCCGTTGATGCCGACGAGCCAGTCGGATTCCGAGCGGCACACGGCTGCGTCAGCGAGCGGACGCATCTGCTCGTCGGTGCGCAGCGCGGCGAAGGCGTCGCGGATCGAGGCCGGCGTCATCGATTGCAGCCAGAGCCGTCTGACCGGCTTGGCCGCTTTCGCGTACTGGACGATGTAGCGGAAGATGAGTTCGCCTTCGCGTCCCGCGTCACAGGCGTTGATCAGTGCGCCCACGTCCTTGCGTTTCATGAGGCGCAGGAGCGTCTTCAGCCGGTTTTCGTTCTTCTCGATGGGCTTGAGCGCGAACTTCGATGGAATTGCGGGCAGATGCGCGAAGGTCCATTTACCGCGTTTGACCTCCTCGTCCTCCGGCATGCCGATCTCGATCAGGTGCCCGACCGCCGAGGAAAGGACGTAGCCGTCGCTTTCGAAGTAGTCGTCGTGCCGGGTGAACCCCCCGAGAGCGCGCGCAATGTCGGCGGCGACGGACGGTTTCTCGGCGATGATCAGCGACTTGGACATGGGAATGGCGGCGCGAAGAGCGGCAGATAGTACCGAAGTAAATCCGACCGGGGCAAGAAAACCTTTGGTCGAGTGACGCCAACGCGCGCGTGCGCGTACGCGAGCGCGCGAGACCCGGGCGCTACTCGATGCGCTGCCAGAGGCCTCCGGGAACGGTCGCCACGCGACCCGCGAGCTCCAGACCGAGCAGCGTCGACGCGATCGTCTGCGCCGGCAGGCCGGTGTGCGCCGCGATCGTATCGAGCGCCAGTGGAGCCCGGCCGAGCGCTTCGAGCACCGTTCGCTGTTCCGCATCCAGCGCGGAATCGTCTCCGACCGGACGTCGCGGCATCGACGGGACTGATTGCGCGATCCGCAGCTCGTCGAGGATGTCCTGGGCGGTATCGACGAGTTTGGCGCCCTCGCGGATCAGTTTGTGACAGCCCTTCGAAAACGGCGAGTGGATGGAGCCCGGAAGCGCAAAAACCTCGCGGCCCTGTTCCCCCGCCAGGCGCGCGGTAATGAGAGACCCGGACGACAGCGTGGCCTCGACGACGAGCACCCCGCGCGCGAGTCCGCTCACCAACCGGTTTCGCCGGGGAAAATTGGCGCGCAGGGGGGGCGTCCCCGGCGCAAACTCGGAGACGATGAGGCCGCGCTCTGCGAGCTCGTGCGCGAGGTCGCGGTTGCTCGCTGGGTATACGCGGTCCGGTCCCGTTCCGACCACGGCGATGCTGCTGCTGGCATTGGCAAGGCCCCCACGGTGCGCCGCCGCGTCGATGCCGATCGCCATGCCGCTGACGATCGTCAGCCCGGCGGCGGAGAGCGCGGCGGCGAACGCCTCCGCGTCGGCTGCCCCTTGCGGGGTCGCGTTGCGGCTCCCGATGATCGCGAAACCCGGGCGCGCCAGAAGGTCTCGCCGCCCGAGACAATAGAACACTGGCGGTGGATCGCCGATCTCGAGCAGCGACTGTGGATAATCGGGGTCGTCCCATGCCACGAGTTCGTGGGCGGTATCTGCGGCAAGCCATGCCAATGCGGCGCCGAGCCGGTCATGATCCGGTCCGGCGTCGAACATGGCGGCGGTCGCGGCAGGGACGACGGCGCGCCGTCGGGCGGAGGTTGCCCGGAGAACCGCTTCGGGGCCGCCGAAGGCGCGCAGCAGCGCAACGAGTGGCCGCGGTGCGATGCCCAGCACCTGCAGCGATGTCCAGGCCTCGACGCGGGCGTCGATCTTCATTGCGCCGCGCCGACGGCCGCGCGCGAGGGCGCGAAAAGGCGCCCGGCGGCTACGGCTTTTGCACGTAGTCGCCGAGGTTGACCGGATCCGTCGTGTTCAGGACGATGCCGTAGGAGACCCAGTCGAAGACACGAAACACGAACAGCAGGCCGACGCGCTCGTCTGGAAGCCTGATCAGGCGCTCGGGCTGATAGACCTTGGTCTGCTCGAGCAGTTGCGCGATCCGGTCGGGCTCCTTTGACGGCCGTGGATCGTTGATCGCCGACCCGCCGCGGTACACCGCGAGGACGGTCCCGATGTCCATGCCGTCCTCGGCCCCCTTGTCGATGGTCACGATCCACCCGCGGCCGACCTCGGCCGAGTCGCGGCCCAGCGCGATGATCCGGCCATTGACGTCCTTCACGGGCGCGTGCGGCGCGTAGTTGATCAACTGCTCGCGCGGTGCGGGTACCAGCCTGTCGCCGAGCAGGATCTCCTCGCTCGCCGATGCGATTCGCACCGTCGAAACGTCCGCGAAGCGCTCGACCTTGGCCGTGCCGAGGAAGCGCTGCTCCTCGCCGAGGAAAGTATCGGCGTCGAGCGGCCTGAACGTGCGGCCCTTGCGGTAGATGTACCAGAGGTCCCCGGCCTTGGGGTCGAGCCCGGCGACGTAGACGATGTCGTTGCGCCCGCGCACGACGCGCTGATCCTTTCCCGCGACGATCTCGGGGGCATCGGCGAGGCCGTCCGGCCCTGTGACGAGCGGTCGTGTCAGATAGGGCTCGATATCGCCCGGGGGCACGCTGGGAATGGCTTCGGCGTCGAGCGGCGACGCGCGCACCGACGGCGACAACCGGACGGCCGAGTTGTCGACGCGCAATCGCCACTGTCCGTCGGACTTGTCGAGGACGATGACGTCGCCCGGATAGATCCGGTGCGGATTCCGGATCTCGTCCCGATTCAGGCGCCAGATGTCGGGCCATCGCCACGGGTCCTTGAGGAATTTGCCGGCGATTCCCCACAGGGTGTCGCCCTTCTGTACCGTGTAACGGTCGGGGACCTGGTCGTTGATCCGGACGTCGTCCGCACGCGCGGGAGCGACGGCAAGAACGATCAACGCGGCGGCGGCCACGGCGATGCGCAGGGGTATGCTAAACTTCTGACGCATAAAGCCTCTTCCGGTAGGGGCGGGGTTGCTAACGTCCTAAACCGCCGCAAAATAAGGGCTTAGGGCGGATTCTGCATCCCGAGTCTGCATTTTGCAAGCTCGGACGCTCGAAAACCATTCTCGGGCACCTTTGCCCCGGACGGAATCCAACGCACGGCCGAATTGTCATGGCGCTTCTGACGATCCTCGAGTATCCGGACCCGCGATTGCGCAAGGTCGCCGCGCCGGTGGCCGCCGTGACCCCGGAAATCCGCAAGCTCGTCCGTGACATGGCCGAAACCATGTACGCGGCGCCGGGCGTCGGGCTCGCCGCCACCCAGGTCGACGTGCACAAGCGTGTGATCGTCATGGACCTGTCGGAGGCTCGCGACGAGTTGCGCGTCTACATCAACCCCGAAATCCTGTCGGCCGAGGGCGAAGCGGAGTGCGAGGAAGGCTGCCTGTCGGTCCCCGGCTACTACGACAACGTCACCCGTGCGGCCAAGGTGCGCGTGCGGGCGCTGGACGAGAGCGGAACACCGTTCGAATTCGACGCCGAAGGCATGCTTGCCGTCTGCATCCAGCACGAAATCGATCACCTCGCAGGGAAGGTATTCGTCGACCACCTCTCGCCGCTGAAGCGGGCACGCCTCTCGGCGCGGGCCCGCAAGAAGCAACGGCTTGCCGGCTGAGCCGGCTGCGCCGGTAATGCTCCGGATCGGTTTTGCCGGCACGCCGGCCTTTGCGGCGACGGCGCTCACCGCCATTCTCGACGCCGGGTACCCGGTTCGGATGGTCCTGACCCAGCCGGAGAGGCCTCAGGGGCGGGGCCTCAAGGTCCTGCCCTCCCCGGTGAAGGCGCTGGCGGAGGACCGTGGGCTTCCCGTCCGGCAACCGGCGACGCTGAAGACCGACGAGGCCCGCGCGCCGGTCATCGGAATCGCGCTCGACGTGCTGGTGGTCGCCGCGTACGGGTTGATCCTGCCTCCGGCAATACTCGCGTGGCCACGGTACGGCTGCCTCAACATCCATGCCTCCCTGCTTCCGCGCTGGCGGGGCGCCGCGCCCATCCAGCGCGCCCTACTCGCCGGAGACCGTGAGACCGGAATCACGATCATGCAGATGGACGCCGGCCTCGATACCGGGCCCATGGTCGACGCGGTGCGCGTGGCGATTTCCCCGCGGGACACGACCGGGACGCTGCAGTCGCGTCTTGCCACCGTCGGCGGCGAGGCGATCGTGGCGACGCTGGCGCGTCTGGCGAGCGCCGGGAGCCTCGCGGCGACCCCGCAGCCGGTCGCAGGCAGCACGTACGCTCCGAAAGTGCGCCGTGACGAGGCAGCGATCGACTGGACGTCGTCGGCAACCGAGCTCGATCGCCGGATACGGGCCTTCGATCCCGCGCCCGGCGCGTTTACCGCGCTGGACGGCGACCTGGTGAAAGTCTGGCGCGCGGAGCCGGGGGCCGAACATCAGGCGTCCGTCGTTCCGGGGACGGTGCTTGGCACCGACTCGACGGCGATCGTGGTCGCCTGCGGTGCCGGAGCGCTCAGGATCCTCGAGTTGCAGCCGGCGGGGGGCAAGCGGCTGCCTGCGGCCGCCTATGCGGCAGGTCGCCGCCTCGCCCGCGGCCGCCGATTCGAAACCCCAAGGCATGAGCGGTCATGAGGGGCGACGACGCAGTCGCGCCGCAACGACCGGTTGAATCCTCGCGCGGCGGCGGCATCTAATGCACGCCGGCAATTCCGCCGGTACCAAGGAACACGGATCGGCAAGACGCGGGCGGGACGATGATCGGCAACTGGATGAAGACCGGAATGTTGATGGCGGGCATCGTGGCGCTGTTCGGCGTCGTGGGTGCGTTGCTGGGCGGTGGCCAGGGCATGATGCTTGCGCTGGCGATGGGCGCTGCGATGAATCTCTGGGCCTACTGGTTTTCGGACCGGATGGTGCTCTCGCTGTACCGGGCGCAGGAAGTTGACGCCACGTCCGCGCCGCAGCTTTTCGCGCTGGTCCGCGAACTTGCCGGGCGTGCCGGCCTGCCGATGCCGAAGGTCTATCTGATCGACGAAGCGCAGCCCAACGCCTTTGCTACCGGGCGCAACCCCGAACATGCCGCGGTGGCGGCGACGAAAGGCATATTGCAGCTGCTGACGGCACGCGAACTGCGGGGCGTGCTCGCGCACGAGCTCGCCCATGTTCGGCACCGCGACATCCTGACCTCGACGATCACGGCGTCGATCGCCGGCGCGATCTCGGCGCTGGCGAATTTCGGGCTGTTCTTCGGGGGACGCGATGGCGAAGAACGCAATCCGCTGGTCGCCCTGCTGGCGATGATCGTCGCGCCGATCGTCGCGATGCTGATCCAGTTTGCGATCTCCCGCGCGCGCGAGTTCGACGCCGATCGCGGCGGGGCGGAGATCTGCGGCGATCCCCGCGCGCTCGCCGACGCGCTGGCCAAGATCGAGCATTACGCGAAGGGCCTTACCCTGGAGACTGCCGAGGCGCACCCGGCCACCGCGCAGATGATGATCGTCAACCCGCTGACCGGTGGCGGCATTGCAGGACTGTTCAGCACGCACCCGTCCACCGAGGAGCGTGTGCGTCGGCTCCTCGCGATGGCCGGCCGGTAACGGATCGCGGGCACAGCGTTGCAGCAAGCGCAGCGGCTTGCCGCTCTGGCGGTCCGGCGCGTACTGGAGGGTGCGACGCTACCCGCGGCGCTGGCGAGCGTGGCTCCTGCCGAGGGCGACGAGGCCGGCCGGCGCCGCGCCCTCGTCCAGGAACTCGCGTACGGCACGGTGCGGCACTGGGGCACCCTCAACGCATTGGTCATGCGGCTTGCGGCCAAGCCGTTCAGCGACCCGGGGTTGCCCTTTCTCGTGGCGGTCGCCCTTTACCAGATCGAGCACACGCGGGCGCCCGCATTCGCCATCGTCGACCACGCGGTCAGCGTCGCGGCCCAGATTGCCCGCCCGGCCGCCAAGTCGATCGTCAACGCCCTGCTTCGCCGATATCTGCGCGAACGCGTCGCGCTCGGCGAGGCAGTCCGCGCCGATCCGGTGGCGCGCTATTCCTTCCCTGCCTGGTGGGTACGTCGCCTCCAACGCGAGTACCCGCAGGCTTGGGCGGCGATCCTTTCCGCCGGCAACGAGCGTCCCCCGCTCGCACTGCGCGTCAACCGGCGCCGCGCCACACGCGAGAGCCTGCTCGCCTCGTTCGCCGCGGGCGGCATTGCGGCCTCGGCTGCCGGAGAAGCGGGCGTTATCGTCGACGTCCCGCGTCCGGTTCCGCAGCTGCCGGGCTATGCCGACGGCGCCTTTTCAGTGCAGGACCTGGGCGCCCAGCTCGCCGCGCCCCTGCTCGACGTGAAGGATGGCATGCGTGTGCTCGACGCCTGCGCGGCGCCCGGCGGAAAGACCACTCACCTGCGCGAGCTCGCCGACATCGATCTCGTCGCGTTGGACGTGGACGAGAGTCGGCTCGCGCGCGTGCGCGAGAATCTTGCGCGTCTGCGGCTCGACGGTCCGGGTCTCCGCGTCGTCGCGGGCGACGCTGCGGAACCTGCAACGTGGTGGGACGGGCGCGCATTCGACCGGATTCTCGCCGATGTTCCGTGCACGGCGTCGGGCGTCGTGCGCCGGCACCCGGATGCCAAGTGGTTGCGGCGTGAGGCCGACATCGACGGGTTCGCGCGCCAGCAGGAACGCTTGCTCGCGGCGCTTTGGGGGTGTCTTGCCCCCGGGGGCAGGCTCCTCTACGCGACCTGCTCGGTATTTCGCGACGAGAATGACGTCCAGATCGACCGCTTCCTCGAGTCACGCGGCGACGCGTTGCGCGAAACCCTCACCTTTCCGGCGCAGGTGGCCCGGGAGGGTGGCCAACTCTTGCCTTCGCTGCCCGGCGCGAGCCACAATCAGGACGGGTTTTTCTACGCCCTGCTCCGCAAGGCTTGACGGGAATGCGCGCCGCGCGGACCCGGCCTGCCCCTTCGTCGGCGGCGCCTGCGCCCCGCGCCCATCGCCCCGCCCGTCGGCATGCCCTCTGCGTCTCCCTTCGCCGCTCGTACCCGAAACGTCCGCCCGTGGCGCGCGCGCGTGGGGGCCGTCGCACTTGCGCTGCTCGTCGCGCTCGCCTGGCTGCTCGCGCCGCTGGTCGCGCGGGCAGACGCCATCCTCGTCAAGGCGGCCGAGCTGCGCGCGGAGGAGGACACGTGGGACTTGAGCGCCGAATTCGAACTCGCGATCAATCCGACGCTCGACGAGGCCCTGCAGAAGGGTATCCCGCTCTACTTCCTGCTCGAGTTCGAGGTCGTCCGGCCGCGCTGGTACTGGCTCGACGAAAAGGTGTTGTCGCACACCACGCAGTATCGAGTCTCCTATAACGCGCTGACACGCCAGTACCGCGTCGCGAGCGGCCTTCTCGCGCAGACGCCGTACTCGCTCGAGGAAGTCGAGCGCCTCCTGTCGCGCGTGACCTCGCGGCCCGTCGCCGGGCGGGAGCAGTTCGCCAAGGGCGTCCGCTACGAGGCCGCGGTCCGGTTGAGGCTGGACGTCAACCAGTTGCCGAAGCCGTTCCAGGTGAACGCGCTTGCGGCACGCGAATGGACGCTCAGCTCCGACTGGTACCGCTGGAGCTTCACGCCGTGAACCGCGTGCTGTCGTCGCGCGGCCTGCGCTGGCTCTTGCTGGCGTTCGTCTGCCTGTCGGCGATCCTGCTCTTTCTGCTGGCGACCGCCTCCGCGAACACCGAACTGTTCGCCGGTCGCTACGATCTGCTGCTTGTCCTCAACGGGACGATGGTGGTGCTGCTGATGCTGATCGTCGGCGTGCAGCTGTGGCATCTGCGACGCAACCTGAGGCGCGGCGCGTTCGGTTCGCGCCTCGCCGTTCGCCTGGTGTTCATGTTCGCGCTCGTCGCGGTATTGCCGGGGGCCCTTGTATACGCGGTTTCGGTGCAGTTCCTGGGACGAAGCATCGAGAGCTGGTTCGACGTGCGCGTGGACCGCGCGCTCGAAGGCGGCCTCAACCTCGGCCGCAACGCCCTCGATTACCTGCTGAAGGAGGCCGCGAACAAGGCGGGGCAGATCGCACTCACGATGTCCGATCCGGGGCCGGGAGCGCCGGCGGCGCGTCTGAATCGCGCCGCGGAGCAGGCCGGTGTGTCCGAGGCGGCGCTGTATTCGTCCACCGGGACCCTGCTTGCCGTCGCCGGTATCGGGGGTTCGACCGCCACGCCCGAACCTCCGCCGCCCCAGGCGCTGCGCCGTGCACGACTCCAGCAGACGTTTTCCGCGATCGAGCAGGCGCCCGAGGGCGGGCTCGTGCTGCGCGTCCTCGTTCCGGTCAACAGCGATGACGCGCTCGAGCCGCTCAGGGTGCTGCAGGTTGTCGAGCCGGTGCCCAAGGGCCTCGCCGAGGAGATCGAAAAGGTCCAGGCGGGTTCGCGTGACTACCAGGAGATCTCCTTTTCCCGGCAGGCGCTGCGGCGGCTGTACGCGCTGACGCTGACGTTGACGCTGCTGCTCGCCCTGACCTCGGCGCTCGGACTCGCAGTCGTTCTTTCGGAACGCTTTTCCGCGCCGCTCGGTCTTCTCGCCGAGGGCACGCGGGCGGTGGCGCAGGGGGATTTCACCCGGCGGCAACCGGTCACTTCGCGCGACGAGTTGGGGGTGCTCACCGAATCATTCAACACGATGACGGCGCAACTCGCCGAGGCTCAGCAGAAGACCGAGGAGAGCCGGCGCGCCATCGAGACGACCAGCGCGTACCTCGAGAGCATTCTCGGCAACCTGTCGGCCGGCGTGCTTGCCTTCGACGACCGCTACCGGCTGCGTACGGCCAACGCGAGCGCGGCGGTCATCCTGCAGCAGCCGCTGGCCGACCTGACGGGAACAGCGCTGGCCGACTGGGGACGCAAACTGCCCGCGCTGGCGTCGTTCGCAGGACTGGTGGCGGAGAGCTTCCGCACGAGCCGCGACGGCCAATGGCAGAAGCAGGCCGAGCTCGCCGTCGCGACGCTCACGCGCGCCCTGCTCTTGCGCGGGTCGAGGCTGCCGGGGACGCCGGTCGCCGGGTATGTCGTGGTGTTCGACGACGTCACCGACCTTGCGCACGCGCAACGCGACGCAGCCTGGGCGGAAGTCGCGCGCCGCCTCGCGCACGAGATCAAGAATCCGCTGACGCCGATCCAGCTCTCCGCGGAACGGCTGGAAATGAAGCTCGGTTCGAAGCTCGACGGCTCGGACCTCGAGGCACTCAAGCGCGGCACGCACACGATCATCGGTCAGGTTGCCGCGATGAAGCAGATGGTCGACGATTTCGCGATCTATGCGCGACAGCCGCGTCCGGGGACGATGAAGCCCGTCGACGTGCCGGACCTCTTGCTCGACGTGCTCGCGTTGTACGACAATCTTCGGCCGCATGTCGCGTTGTCCCTTCCCGCCGAACCGCTCGTGATCCAGGGCGAACCCACCCGCCTGCGCCAGGTGTTCCACAATCTCATCCAGAATGCGATCGACGCGCAGGCCGACGTCGCCGAGCCCCGCTACGACATCGTGCTGGAGCGGCGCGGCGAGGAGGTGATCCTGTCGTTCGGGGACGCCGGCGCCGGATTTTCGGCCGACGTACTGCATCGCGCGTTCGAACCGTACGTCACGACGAAGGCGAAGGGCACCGGGCTCGGGCTCGCCATCGTCAAGAAGATCATCGAGGAACACCACGGTCGCGTCGAACTCGCCAATCGCGCTCCGCGCGGCGCGAGCGTGACGCTCGTGTTCCCGGCTTCGAATGCAGCGTAGGATAGGCGCAATGATGTCCACCAAGGAAATCCTGATCGTCGACGACGAAGTCGGCATCCGCGAGCTGCTTTCGGAAATCCTTCAGGATGAGGGGTACCGCGTCAGCCTTGCCGAGAATGCCACCGAGGCGCGCAGCTATCGCCAGAGGCAGCAGCCCGCGCTCGTGCTGCTCGACATCTGGATGCCCGACACCGACGGCGTCACGCTGCTGCGCGAATGGGCGGCGTCGGGACAGCTCACGATGCCCGTGGTCATGATGTCGGGTCACGGCACGATCGAAACCGCCGTCGAGGCGACCAAGATCGGCGCGTTCGACTTCCTCGAAAAGCCGGTTGGGCTGCAGAAGCTCCTGGGGACGGTGTCGCGCGCGCTCAAGATCGCGATGACCAAGGAGCCGCGGCGGATTTCGCTGGCCGCCCTTGGTGCGAGCGCCGTCATCCGCGACGTCGAGCGAACCATCGAGCAGGTGCTGCTGGCCAAGAGACCGCTGCTCATCCTCGGCGAGCCGGGGACGGGCCACGACGCTGCGGCGCAGGCGCTGCGCGTGCCCGACGCGCCGTGGGTTGCATTGCCGACCGGTGCGCGTCTGGCTGCGAATCCTCTTGCGTTGCTCGAGGAGGCCCGTGACGGAACGCTCTACTTCGCGGAGATCGGGCTGTACTCGAAAGCCGAGCAGAAAGGACTGGGCTTCCTGTTGCCGAAGGCGGCCAAGGCCAACGTCACGCTGGTCTGCACCAGCGCCGAGCCATTGGGAAACCTCGCGGCGGAAGGCAAGTTCGACGCTGCGCTCCTGTCCGCGCTTTCCGCGGGCGCCGTGCTGCTGCCGCCGCTGCGGGTGCGGCGCGAGGACATCCCGGCGCTGATCGAACGGTTCTGGCGCGACATCGCGCTCCAGCAGCAGAACGCCCAGCAGGGCGTCGCGCGGCCGCTGGCCGCACTTCAGAGCGCGGCCATGACGACGCTGGCCAACGCTTACTGGCCCGGCAATCTCGACCACCTGCAGAATGTCATCGCGAACATCGTGCTCAATCCGGCGCAGGGCGACGTTACGCCCGATCACGTCAAGCGTCTGCTCGGGGAGGCCGCCGCGGCGCAGCACGCCGTGCCGCCGGAAATCACGGCCCGGTTCTTCGACCTCCCGCTGCGTGATGCGCGGGAAGCCTTCGAGCGCATCTACTTCGAGCAGCTCCTGGGCCGTGAACAGAGCAACATGAGCCGCGTTGCGGAACGCGCCGGTCTCGAACGCACGCACCTCTACCGGAAGCTCAAGCAGCTCAACATCCGCTTCGCGCGCCGTGGCGAAGACAACGGCGCCTGAGCGCCGCGCGGGGGTCGTTGCGTGACTGTCGCGGCGGGTCCGAAGAAGCGCATGGCGCCTCTCGTCCTCGGCGCGCTGGGCGTCGTGTTCGGCGACGTCGGGACTTCCCCGCTTTACACGATGCGCGTCGTGTTCACCGGAGAGCACGGACTTCCGCTCAACCCGGCCAACGTCTACGGTCTGCTCTCGATCGTCTTCTGGGCGTTGATCATCATCGTCACCCTCAAGTACGTGACGCTGATCATGCGCGCCGACAACCGGGGAGAGGGCGGCATCCTCGCCCTCACCGCGCTCGTCTCCCACGGCATGACGCATCGCTCGCGGACGCGCTGGTGGCTGGTCGGCTTCGGCATCTTCGGTGCCGCGATGTTCTACGGCGACGGGATGATCACGCCCGCGATCACGGTCCTCGGCGCGGTGGAAGGCCTGGAAATCATGGCGCCGGCGCTGCATCGCTTCGTCGTACCGGTGTCGGTGATGATCCTGGTGGGGCTGTTCTGGATACAGCGACGCGGAACCGCGTCGGTCGGGGTGTTGTTCGGGCCCGTGATGTGCGTGTGGTTCGGCGTGCTCGCCGTGCTGGGCCTTCTGCAGATCGCGGAACGGCCCGGGGTCATTTCGGCGATCAGCCCGCACCATGCGGTGGCTTTCGTCCTCGCGAACCCGCTTGCCGCGTTCCTCGCGCTCGGGGCGGTCGTGCTGGCCGTCACGGGGACCGAGGCGCTGTACGCGGACATGGGGCATTTCGGCGCCTCGCCGATCCGAAGGGCATGGCTGTTCGCGGTGATGCCGGCGCTCGTCCTCAACTATTTCGGCCAGGGTGCGCTCGTTCTCGCCAACGGCGCCGCGATCAAGAATCCGTTCTACCTCCTCGCGCCGCAGTGGGCGCTATTTCCGCTGGTCATCCTGTCGACGCTGGCCGCCGTGATCGCCTCGCAGGCCGTCATCTCGGGCGCCTTTTCGCTGACGCGGCAGGCGATCCAGATGGGTTACTGCCCGCGGCTCAAGATCCTGCACACGTCGGAGCGGGAGATCGGGCAGATCTATGTGCCGTTCATCAACTGGACGCTGTTCGTCGCCGTCACCCTGCTGGTGCTCGGGTTCCGCAGCTCGGACAATCTCGCGGGAGCCTACGGCATCGCGGTCGTGATGGCCATGATGATCGACTCAGTGCTGATCTACGTCGTCATGCGCCGCGTTTGGCGTTGGGGCATCCCGCCTGCGGTGGCGATCGCCACGCCGCTGCTCGCGATCGACTTCGCGTTCCTCGCCTCGAATTCACTCAAGATCCCCGAGGGCGGCTGGTTTCCCCTGCTGATCGGCGGGCTCGTGTTCACGCTGCTGACGACCTGGAAGCGCGGCCGCTCGATCCTGATGGACCGCCTGGACGAGGATTCGATGCCGCTCGACACGTTCATCGAGAGCATCGGCGCGAGCCCTCCGCCGCGCGTGCCCGGAACCGCGGTCTTCCTGACGTCGACGTCGAACCGGGTTCCGCATGCATTGCTGCACAATCTGAAACACAACAAGGTGCTGCACGAGCGGACCGTGTTTCTGACCGTTCATACGCGCGACATTCCGCGGGTGCCGGCCGCGGAGCGAATCACGATCACGGATCTGGGTCTGCAGTTCTGGAAGCTGCAGGCGCACTACGGATTCGTCGAAGAACCGGACGTTCCGGTGCTTCTCGAGGCATGCGCCGAGCGCGGCCTGGTGTTCGACATGATGGACACGTCGTTCTTCGTTTCCCGCGAGACGCTGATCGCAACCGTGTCGCCAGGCATGGCGCTCTGGCGGGAACAGGTATTCGTCGCGTTGTCGAAGATGTCGGTCAAGGCGACGGACTTCTTCCACGTGCCCACCAACCGGGTCGTCGAGCTCGGCACCCAGGTCGAGCTGTAGCGGCAACGTTGCGACGGGGCGGGCGCTGCCGTACGCGCGACGCGTCGCCGGCACGGCAGGGGCCTTCGGGCGCCGTAAGGAGAAGCGCCGGCACGGGGCCGGCGCTTTGCCATCGCGGAGCCGGCGCGGCTCAGCCCGCGCCGATATGACTGCGCATGGATTTCAGCGCCTTGCTCTCGATCTGCCGGATCCGCTCGGCGGAAACACCGTATTCGTCGGCGAGATCCTGAAGCGTGGCTGGATCGTCCTCGCGCAGCCAGCGCGCCTCGATGATCCGGCGGCTGCGGTCGTCCAGGTTTGCCAGCGCGAGATGCAGGCCCGCCGTGCGGAGAGCCGCCGTCTCGTTGCGCTCGAGGATCTGCGCGGGCTCGTCCTCGGCGTCGGTCAGGTACGCAATCGGCGACACGGCCTTTCCCTCGTCGTCCGGCTGCGGATCGAGCGACATGTCGCGCCCGGTCAATCGCGTTTCCATCTCCAGCACTTCTTCCGCTTTGACGCCGAGATCCTTCGCGATCGCGCGCGCCTCGGTCGGGGACAATGTCGCCAGACTCGAGCGCATGCTGCGCAGATTGAAGAAGAGCTTGCGCTGCGCCTTGGTCGTGGCGACCTTGACCATCCGCCAATTGCGCAGGATGTACTCGTGCATCTCGGCGCGTATCCAGTGCAGGGCGAACGACACGAGCCGGACCCCGCGTTCGGGATCGAAGCGGCGGACGGCCTTCATGAGGCCGACGTTGCCTTCCTGGATCAGGTCGGCCTGCGGCAGCCCGTAGCCCAGGTAGTTGCGACTGACCGAAACCACCAGGCGCAGATGCGACAGCACCAGTTGCCGGGCGGAATCCAGGTCGTTGTCGCGAACGAGCTTGCGGCCAAGCGCTACCTCTTGCTCGGCCGTCAGCAGCGGAAAGCGATTCACCGCCTGGATGTACTGATCCAGACTTCCGAGCGAGGCGGGGGTCGGAAAGGCCAGTGCGGACGTCGTCATCGTATCGGTCTCCTTCGTCGGGCCCGCGGCGGGGCAGCAATTATCTGCTCTCCGTGGCAAGTGCAATTTTAGCACTCACCGCATCGGAGTGCTAAGCATGGCGAAAGTTCCCGATCAAATCGATCAGGTATATGGCAATCATGCTGCCGGTCCCGAATCCGGGCCTGATGGACCGCCGGCATCGGCACGAATCGAGGCGGATACGGGTGCGATATCTCGATGAGGTGGTCGAATCGGCGAAAGTGAGCACATGCTTACTGTCGCGGCTTGCGGCGAGCGGTCGCGGTCGCTCTGGGTCTGCGCGGGACCGGAAGACGGGGGAGACATGGCCGACCTTCGGCCACTATCGGCCGACACCCGATCCGCACGACCGGCTCAGCCGACGAGCGCGTCGACGAATTCCGCCGCCACGAATGGTCGGAGATCATCGATGCCCTCCCCGACCCCGATGAAGCGCAGCGGCACCGGGTGCTGCTTGGCGATGGCGGCGACCACCCCGCCTTTGGCGGTACCGTCCAGCTTCGTCATGACGAGTCCGGTGAGCGAAAGGGCGGCATCGAATGCGGTCACCTGCGCGAGGGCGTTCTGCCCGGTATTCGCGTCGAGCACCAGCAACGTCTCGTGCGGGGCATTCGGGTCGGCCTTCTGGATCACGCGCCGGACCTTGCGGATCTCGTCCATCAGGTGGAGCTGCGTGGGCAGCCGCCCCGCGGTGTCGGCGAGCACCACGTCGATTCCGCGCGCCTTTGCCGCCGCGATGGCATCGAACATGACCGCCGCCGCGTCCCCGCCCTCCTGGGCAATCACGGCGACATCGTTGCGCGCACCCCAGGCCGCGAGCTGCTCGCGGGCAGCGGCCCGGAAGGTGTCTCCAGCGGCGAGCAGCACCGAGAGTCCTTGTGCCTGGAAATGACGGGCGAGCTTGCCGATCGAGGTCGTCTTTCCCGCGCCGTTCACTCCGGCGAGCATGATCACGAACGGACGCGCGGAGGTGACGAGGAGCGGTTTCTCGAGCGGCGCGAGTAGCTCGAGCAAGGCGACCTTCAGCATCGCCTGCGGATCGCCCTGGCCGCCCGCCTTCTTCCAGCGCGCCTTGAGGTCGTCCAGCAGGTGCTGCGTTGCCGGCATTCCGACGTCGGCGCCGATCAGCGCGGCTTCGAGCGACTCGAGTGTTTCGTCATCGAGCGTCTTGCGGCTGAACGTGGCCGCGAGGGCGCCGGCGAGCTTCTCACGGGACTTCGCGAGCCCCGCCGCGAGCCGCGCCGTCCAGCTTTGCTTTTCTTCGCCGGGCGTCGCCGCCGCCTCGCCTGACTTGCGCTTGAAGAGATCGAACATCGACGTGAGTGTCGCTGGAGGCGTACCGCGGCGCCGCAGGGGCCGGGCACGGAAACGGGCAAAGGTATAATTTTACCCGCGCGCGCGGTCCCCGCCGCGAGTGGCGGCTTATCCATTTGCGTTTCACCCTTGTCCACCGCCTCTGCAAACCGGATCCGCATCATCGGCGGCGCGTGGCGCGGCCGGACCGTCCGGTTCGCTCCCGGCGACGATCTGCGCCCGACCCCGGACCGTGTTCGCGAGACGCTCTTCAACTGGCTCGGCCAGGAGCTGACCGGAAAACGGTGCCTCGACCTGTATGCAGGTGCCGGCGGCCTGACGCTGGAAGCCGCATCGCGCGGCGCGGCGCTCGTCGTGGCGGTCGACCGCAGCCGCAGGGTCATCGACGGACTGCGCACCAACGTCGAAGCTCTCGGCGCCGCCGTGGTGGAACTCCACATCGCCGATGCGCGGACGTTCCTTCAGCGGGAAACACGAGACTTCGACGTCATCTTTGCCGATCCGCCCTTTCGCGACGATCCGTGGCCGTGGCTCCTGCCCGGTTGCGCCGAGCGGCTCGCCCCCGGCGGCGTCCTCTACGCCGAAGCCGGGCGTGATCTGTCACCGCCGCCAGCGCTCGCGGCATGGCGCCGCGACAAGGCAGGGCAGGTGCATTATCATCTTTTCGCGAGGCGGCACCCCGAGCATTGACGCGTGATCCGCGCGGCCTTCGCGTTCGAGAACCTCCACTCGCTCGCCGCGCGGCGAGCCCGGCTCCGGATTCCCCAGCCATGCTCACGGTCGTCTACCCAGGTACGTTCGATCCGCTGACCCGGGGCCACGAGGATCTCGTCCGGCGCGCCGCGCGGTTGTTCCGCCGTGTCGTCGTGGGCGTCGCCGACAGCGAATCGAAGCGACCCCTGTTCTCGACCGCCGAGCGCGTCGAGATGGCGCGAGAAGTGCTCGCGCCGCTGCCCAACGTCACGGTGACCGCATTCTCGTCGCTGCTCATGGACTTCGTTCACGCCCAGGAAGCGCGCGTGATCCTGCGCGGACTGCGGGCCGTGTCGGACTTCGAATACGAATTCCAGATGGCCGGCATGAACCGCAATCTCTATCCGGAGGTAGAAACGCTGTTCCTGACGCCGTCGGAGCAATACATGTTCGTTTCGGCGACCATCGTGCGCGAGATCGCCCGCTTCGGCGGCGACGTCTCGCAGTTCGTGCACCCGGCAGTCAACGACCGGTTGAAGGCGAAATTCGCCGCCGGGCGGCGCTGACACCCGGACCCCGCGGCGCGGGGGTCTCCCTCGCGCTCATCGCACACCCCTCCCCATGGCCCTCATCATTACCGACGAATGCATCAACTGCGACGTGTGCGAGCCTGAATGCCCGAACCAGGCGATATCGCAGGGTCCCGAGATCTACGTGATCGATCCCGCCAAATGCACCGAGTGCGTGGGACACTTCGACAAGCCGCAGTGCGTCGAGGTTTGCCCGGTCGACTGCATCCCGGTCAATCCCGACCACGTCGAAAGCAGGGAGGCGCTGCAGCAGAAATATGAGCGACTGATGGCTGCGAAGAGGGCCGCCGAAGCTGGGGGCCGCGATGGATAGTCGCAGGGATCACGTTCGCCGCGCCCCTGTCGAAGCGCCGTAGGACGTGTCGGCCCGCGTCGGTCTGCTGCGAGGCAGCGGCTCGGTGGGAGGCAACGGCGGCGTTACCGGGCAGACGCCCGTTCAGGCGTTCGCGGCGACAGGAAGCGCGTCGGTCTGCTCGATGATGGCGTCGATCGCGGCGACCTCCGACTCGAGTGCCCGCATCTGCGCGACCAGCGCTTCGTCGGACTGTTCGAGCTCGGCGACACGCTCCTCGAGTTCACCGCTTGCCCGGTGAATGCGCTTGATGCTCTCCAGCCGCCGGCGCAGCTGCAGGTGATGCTCCTTGACCTGTGTCTCGAGCGGCGCCATCACCGCCTTCAGCCAGCTCTCGGCGTCGCGGTTGGCGATGACGTAGACGTGCTTCACGCGCGAGGCGATCGTCTCGAAGAAGCGCTTCATCAGAGCGAACTTCGCCTTGCTCACCATGTTCCACAGCGTGTTGAAGTGCTGGTTGTATGCGCGCTCGAGCCGGTCGATTTCCTTCTGGTACTTGAGCATCGAAAACGGGGGCGGACCGAAGTGGTCGAGACCGTGTTCCTTCGCGAACTGTGCATACATCGCCAGCATCATGTCGTGGATCTCGGACGACTGCCGCGCCGCTTCGGCCAGGTCGGCGCGAATCGAGGCGAAGAAGTCGTTCATCGCTCCGCGCATGCCCTTGGTGAATGGGCTGTCCTCGATCTGCCGGCGCGTTCGGGTGGCGTTCGTCCGCAGTGCGTCGAGTCCGATGTGGTCGAGGAGCCTGTTGGTCTGTTCCGAAAAAACCGTCCGCAGCGCCGTGTAGCGTTGCAGACCGCGCTCGAACAGGTCCTTCTGTTCGTGGATACGGTCCATCATGTGCACGACCACGTCCTGGTTCTTGCCGCGCAAGGCGCGCAGTTCGGCGAGCTGCTCGGCGACGCCCGCAACGCGTGCCTCGAGAATCGAGCGGACGCCGGCCGCGAGCGTGCGGACCTCGGCCTGCGTAGCCGCCCCGACGATGTTGCGCTTGGCCGGGATCAGCTTGCTAGACAGCGCGTCCTCGAGCACCGGAACGCGGCTTTTCGCGAGCAGGGCGTCGTCGCCGCTGACCTTCGCGAGCAGCGCCTTCTGCGCGGACACGGCGTAGACCTGCGCCGGCGGCAGGCCGAGGAGCTCGGCCGAGGTCTTCACCTGCCGGTCGATCTCCGCGGCGATCTCGTGCTCGGGCTTCAACTCGTCCCACAGCCCGTCGATCTTGTTGAGGATCGCAATGCGACCGGACTTCTGCGACGAGTCGTCGCCCGCGAGATGCCGGTTCCACACCTCGAGGTCCGTCTTCGTCACGCCGGCGTCGGCGGCGAGGATGAACAGCACGGCGTGCGCGTTGGGCAGCAGGTTGAGCGTCAACTCGGGTTCGGTGCCGATCGCGTTGAGGCCCGGGGTGTCGAGGATAACGAGCCCCTGCTGCAGCAGCGGGTGCGGAAAGTTGATCACGGCGTGCCGCCAGCACGGAATGTCGACGGCACCTTCGCCGTCGTTATCGACGGCTGCAAGAACGCCCTCGTCGTCGGACAGGCCGTATTTTCGCGCCAGGGCGACGGGAACGCGCTTCAACTGGCTGACGCGCCCCAAGGCCTCGCTCATCTTCTCCGGCGACGACAGTTCGAGCGGAATCGTTACCCACTCGTCCGCATAGTTCTTGAATTCGGACACCGACGCGTCCCGAAGCCGCGTCTCGATCGGCAGCAGGCGGATCGAAGCAGGGCGGGTCGCGTCATACAGCAGTTCGGTGGGGCACATCGTCGTGCGCCCGGCTGCAGACGGCAGCAGGCGCTGGCCGAAGTCGGCGAAGAAGATCGCGTTGATGAGCTCGGACTTCCCGCGGGAGAACTCCGCGACAAATGCCACGACGAGCTTGTCCTGATGGAGCCGCTCGAGCAGACGCTGGACTTTGAGGTCGATCTGGGCGTCGGCCAGGTCCTGTTCGGCCAACCACTCGTGCAACGCCGAAATACCGGCGGAGAGCCGCCGTCGCCAGTCGCCGTAGGCTTCGAATCGCGCTGCAAGGTCCCTCGACTTCACCATGCCGCTCTCCTGCGTCATCACGCCGCCGCATCGCCACGGGGCTCGCCAGGGAAAACCACCCCTATTGCAGGCCATAAGCATTTCCCATGCCGCGGGCCCGCCGCCGGGGGTCCGGTCATGAGCTAGCGTTGACAACGCGGGCAATACGACGTCGCCCGACCCGCTTGGCGAACCGACTTTATTGCGTTGCCGCAGACGCGGCACGGCAGGCCGGCCCGGCCGTAGACAAAGTAGTCGAGCTGGAAATATCCGCGCTTGCCCGAGCTGTCGACGTAATCGCGCAGCGTCGAGCCTCCCTTTGCAATGGCGTCGGTGAGCGTCGAGCGCACCTCGTCGACCAGTCGACCGAGCCTGCGGCGCGAGATCCGCCGGGCCGGGGTTGTCGGGTGAATTCCCGCTCTGAACAGCGATTCGTTCGCGTAGATGTTCCCGACCCCGACGACAACGTGGTTGTCCATGAGCGTCAGCTTGATTGCCGCGCTTCGGCGCCGAGTCGCGTGCCAGAGATAGTCGGCGTCGAACGCCGGCGAGAGCGGCTCCGGTCCGAGCCGGGAGAGAAGCGGGTGCTCGTCCGCCCGTCCCGGGACCCACAGCATGGCGCCGAAGCGCCGGGGATCGTGGTAACGGAGCGTGACCCCCGAGTCGAGAACGATGTCGATGTGGTCGTGTGGTTGGCGCGGGGGCGGCGACCTCCACAGCCGAAGGGTACCGGTCATGCCCAAATGGACGAGCAGCGTGTCCTCGCCCAGGCGGAACAACAGGTATTTGCTGCGCCGGTCGATCCGCTCAATGATCTGGCCAACGGCTTTCCCGGGAAGGGTCTCGGGAACTGGCCACCGCAGACGCCGGTCGTATACGTGCACCGCGACGATTCTGCAGCCGGCGACGTGGGGGTGCAGTCCGCGACGTGTGGTTTCGACTTCGGGGAGTTCGGGCATCGGCGAACCGTCGACGCCCGTTCGGCGACGGGCGTCATGTTGACCGGTCTTGGCGGGATTGGTGCGCCGCCGAATATACCCTAAGATGATCTGCGGTCCGAACGAAGGCGCGCCGTGTTCGCGGTGGCGGCGGTCAGATCCGCGCCGCAAGGTATCTGGATGACAAGCATATTTCGCCGTTTCTGGTCTACGCTAGTGGCGGTCGGGCTGGCCCTTGCTGCGCTTCCCTCGCCGGTCGCCGCGCAGTCTCTGGGTCCGGGACTCGTCCCCAGCGCTCCCCCGCAATCCTCCCGCGCGGATGCGACGACCGGGCTCTCCGCCGAGCTGATGTATCGCCTGCTGGTCGGTGACATCGCGCTGCAGCGTGGCGAGCCCGCGATCGCCGCGCGCGCGTATTTCGAGGCGGCACGCGACACGCGCGACGCGCGGCTTGCCCGCCGCGCTACCGAAATCGGCCTCGCGGCGCGGCAGCGGAGCCTCGCTCTCGAATCCGCGCGCCTGTGGTCCGAGCTCGAGCCCACGGCCGAGCGACCCAGGCAGGTCATTGCGGGGCTCTCGGGCTCCGGCGGCGCGGGACTCGACGGCGGTACGAGTACGCTGGATCTCAAGCTCGAGATCGAGCGGGTGCTCGCCGATGCAATTGCGGCAGGGCAGTCGCCGGGCGACATCTTCCTCCAGCTCAATCGGTTGCTCGCCCACGAGCCGGATCGAGGCGCGACGTTCCGGCTGGTGTCTTCGCTCGCGGAACCGTACCCGACGCTTCCGGAGGCTCAGTTCGCCGTGGCCCTTGCGGCGTTCAACACCGGGATGCGCGATGTCGCGTCGGCGTCGGCGGCCGTCGGCGCCATCGAGCGGGCGCTGGCCCTGAAACCCGGCTGGGAGCGTGCCGCACTGCTCAAGGGCGAGATTCTCGGCAAGCAGTCGCCGGAGCGGGCCATCGCGTACCTTACGGAGTTCCTCGAATCGCAACCGACGTCGAAGGCGGCCGCGGCCTCGCTCGCTCAATTCCTCGTCGATCAGAAGCGCTATGGCGAAGCGCGAAACATCTTCGAGAAACTCTGGACCGGCGACAAGACGAACCTCGAGTACCGCTTCGCGATGGCGGCGCTGTCGGTACAGATGAAGGACTGGACGATCGCCGAAGCCCTGTTCGTGGAACTCAAGCAGGCGAACTACGGCGAGGGCGGGGCCGTCGACATCTATCTTGCCCAGATCGCGGAGGAGACCGGTCGCTATCAGCTCGCCTACGATCGCTACCGCGCGGTTTCGGACGGCGAGCGCGCGTGGCTCGCCCAGCTGCGCGCCGCGGCCATGCTGGCGAAACTCGGGCGCAACGACGAGGCGCAGCGATATCTCGCCGAGCTGCCCGCGGTAACCATCGAGCAGCGAGCGCAGGTGCGCCAGGCGGAGGCGCAATTGCTGCGCGACGCGGGGGACAATGCGGGCGCGTACGCGGTGCTGACGCAGGCGCTCGTCGAGCAGCCCGATCAACCCGATCTGCTCTACGACCTGGCGATGGTCGCCGAGAAGCTCGACAAGCTCGACGTCGCCGAGTCGCGGCTCCTGCGCCTGATCGAGCTCAAACCCGAGAACGCACAGGCACTCAATGCGCTCGGCTATACCCTGGTGGACCGAACCAAGCGCATCGACGAGGGATACGCCCTCATCGAGCGCGCCCACAAACTCTCGCCGGAGGATCCGTTCATCCTCGACAGCATGGGGTGGGCGCTTTTCCGTCAGGGCAGGCTCGACGACGCGGAAACGTATCTCCGTCGCGCGATGGACGCACGGGCGGACGCGGAAATCGCCGCACATCTGGGCGAGGTGCTGTGGGCGAAGGGCGAGCGCGACCGCGCGCGCGAGTTGTGGCAGTCGCAACTCAAGCTATCGCCGGACAACGCGGTCCTGCTGGAGACGATGCGCCGTCTCGCGCGTTGAAGCCGATCGTGCCGCGCGCCTTCGCGATGCCGCTGCTTGCCGTGGCGGGCATGTTGCTGTCCGCGTGCGCGGCAATGCACACCGCGGTCCCGGTCTCCCCGGGGACAGCCGCGGACGAGCCATTCTCGGTCGAGGGCCGCCTGTCCGCAAGACGCGGCGGCGAGGGAATCGCCGGCAGCTTTGTCTGGGTGCACGCCGTCGACCGTGACACGATCACGCTCGACACGCCGCTCGGCCAGACGGTCGCGCGACTTTCCGGCTCCTCAGGTGACGCGCGAGTGGAGCTTGCCGACGGCTCGGTCACCGAAGCGACCGATTGGGAGAAGCTTACGCAACGCACTCTGGGCGTTCCTCTCCCGGTATCGGGTCTCGCCTGGTGGCTGCGCGGCGTTCCCCAGCCTCGGGCCCCGGCGACGATCGAGCCGGATGTCGCCGGCCGGCCCGTTGTGCTGCGGCAGGAGGGATGGGAAATCGTTTACGCGTATGCCGATGCTGCCTCCCGTCGGCCGTCGCGGATGCGTCTTGCGTGGCCGGACGTGGAGGTTCGCCTGGCCATCGACCGCTGGCTGGGTCCGGAATCGCCCTAGGTGGGCGCGCGATGGACACGTTGATCGTCCCGGCGCCTGCCAAGCTCAACCTGTTCCTGCACGTCACCGGACGCCGTGACGACGGCTTTCACACCCTCGAAACGCTGTTCGTTGCGCTCGACCACGGCGACACGATCGAACTCTCGCTGCGCGATGATGCTGCAATCATCCGTCGCACCGAACACTCGGGCGTTGCGCCCGACCAGGATCTCGCGGTCCGCGCGGCGCACGCGCTTCAGCGCGAAAGCGGAACACCGCTGGGCGTCGAGATTGCGCTGACCAAGCGTATTCCCGCGGGTGGCGGACTGGGTGGCGGAAGTTCGGACGCGGCGTCGGTTCTGCTTGCGCTCAACCGGCTCTGGCGGCTGAATTGGCCACGGGCGCGCCTGATGACGCTCGGGCTCGGGCTGGGTGCCGATGTGCCGTTCTTCGTGTTCGGCCGGCCGGCGCTGGCGCGTGGCGTCGGCGAGCAGCTCACCGCGGTATCCCTTCCCGCGCGCTGGTACGCGGTCATTGTGCCGCCGGTCGCCGTCGCGACGGCGACGGTTTTCGCGGATCGTGAATTGACACGCGACACGCCCTCGGCGAAAATAAACGTCTTTTCCGAGGGTTATGGACGGAACGACCTGCAACCCATCGCGGTGGCTCGTTTTCCGGACATTGCCGAGGCGCTGGCGGGGCTGCGCGAGCGGTCGCAGCAGGCGCGGATGACGGGGTCGGGGAGTTGCGTGTACGCGCCGTTCGCATCCGAGGCGGAGGCCCAGGCGGCATTCGAGGCGCGGCCTTCGATGATGCACGGTTTCGTCGCCCGGTCGCTTGCGGTCCATCCGCTGGTCCGTTTTGCGTGACCCCGGAACGGGATCCATGCGGTATTTCGTGTGCCCGAGGGTTCGGCGGGCGCACCGGTTTTCCGCTGGGGAGTCGCCAAGTTGGTTAAGGCACCGGATTTTGATTCCGGCATTCGAGGGTTCGAATCCTTCCTCCCCAGCCACTTCACGACGCGCAGGCCGCTTTCCTCGCGGGCGGCCTGCGCGGTTCGTTTGAGCGGGCGGCATGAGGCTTGAACGAATGAGAGTCTTCACCGGCACCGCGAATCCGAAACTCGCCGAGGCCGTCTGCCGCCATCTCAATACCAGCCTCGGCCGATGCGTCGTCGGGCGGTTCTCCGACGGCGAGGTGATGGTCGAGTTGCTCGAGAACGTCCGCGGCCGCGACGTTTTCATCCTGCAGTCGACGTGCGCGCCGACGAACGACAATCTGATGGAGATTCTGGTGATGACGGACGCGCTGAAGCGCGCCTCCGCCGGACGCATCACCGCTTGCGTGCCTTATTTCGGTTACGCGCGGCAGGATCGGCGCCCGCGCTCCGCGCGCGTGCCGATCACCGCCAAGGTCGTCGCCGACATGATCACGACATCCGGCGTCAATCGCATGATGGTGATGGACCTGCACGCCGACCAGATTCAGGGTTTTTTCAACATCCCGGTCGACAACATCTACGCGACGCCGATCCTGCTGGGCGACGTCTGGAAGCAGAACTACGACGATCTGCTCGTCGTGTCACCCGATGTCGGCGGGGTGGTTCGCGCCCGCGCGATCGCGAAGCGCCTGGATTCCGACCTCGCGATCATCGACAAGCGACGCCCACGCGCCAACGTGGCCGAAGTCATGAACATCATCGGCGACGTCAGCGGGCGGACCTGCGTCATCATGGACGACATCGTCGACACCGCGAACACCCTGTGCAAGGCGGCCACGGCGCTCAAGGAACACGGTGCGAAGAAGGTGCTCGCCTACTGCACGCACCCCGTCCTGTCGGGGGGTGCGGTGGCGCGGATTGCCGCTTCGGAACTCGACGAGATCGTCGTCACCGACACGATCCCGCTTACGGACGAGGCGCAGGCCTGCCCCCGGATCCGACAGCTGTCGTCGGCGCAGTTGCTCGCCGAGACGATGACCCGTGTCGCCAACGAGGAGTCGGTGAGCTCGCTGTTCACCGAGTGACCGGACGCGGACACGCCGCGCTGGCCGAAACCACCGTTTTCAGGTTAGAATTCAAGGCTTTCCCCGGGCGCGCTTGGCGCGGTCGGGATGTCGCCAACCGCGGACGACCGGCCGGACCCCGAGGGATCCTCCCCGGAAGGCCGCAGACATCGGGAGTTGCACCATGCAATTCGAATTCGCCGCCTTCGCCCGCACGCAGGAAGGCCGGGGCGCCAGCCGCCGGATGCGTCGGACCGGCAAAGCCCCGGGCATCGTCTACGGAGGCGCAGCCGCCCCCCAGCCGATCGAGCTCGATCACAACGCGTTGTTCCATGCGCTGCGCAACGAGGCGTTCCATTCGTCGATCCTGACGATGAAGCTCGACGGCACCGCGACGAAGGTGCTGCTGCGCGACGTGCAGATGCATCCGTTCAAGAACGAGATCCTGCATGTCGATTTCCAGCGCATCGACGAGAACAAGAAGATCCACATGAAGGTTCCGCTGCACTTCGCCAACGGCGAGAACTCCCCCGCGGTGAAGGTCTCCGGCGCGATCGTCAGCCACGTGATGACCGAGCTCGATATCACGTGTCTTCCGCGGGACCTGCCCGGGTACATCGAGGTGGACCTGTCGGCGCTCGACGTCGGCCAGTCGATCCACGTGTCTGGCCTGAAGCTTCCGTCCGGCGTCTCCGCGGTCAGCCACGGGAAGCTCGATCCGGTCGTCGCGACGGCGGTCGTTCCGCGCGCGCACACCGAGGTCGAGGAAGTCGCGGTGACGGCCGAAGGTGCGGTCCCGGCGGCCGCCGCTCCGGCCGCCGAGGCGAAACCGGGCGAAAAGGCGGTCGAGAAGAAGGAACCTGCGAAGGACGAAAAGAAGAAATAAGCCTTCGCCGTCGCTCCGGCACGAAGGCCCGCCGCGCATTCCGGCGGGCCTTTTTGTTGCGGCAGCGGCGACGCGACGCCGGCCGGAAACTCGCTACCGAATCCGCACATGGGTGTACCGATCCGACTCGTCGTTGGCCTGGGCAATCCCGGCCGCGAGTACGATGCCACGCGGCACAACGCCGGGTACTGGTTCGCCGACCGGCTGGCGGCGCGGCTGTCGGCCGCGTTCGTGAGCGAAGGCAGATTCCACGGTTCGGTGGCGCGTGCAACGGGAACCCTGAGGCTGCTGAAGCCGGGCACCTACATGAATGTTTCCGGGCGCTCGGTGGCGGCGCTCGCCCGTTTCTTCGCCTTCGAGGCCGACGAGATTCTCGTTGCGCATGACGAGCTCGATCTGCCTCCCGGTGAAGTGAAGCTGAAGTTTGGCGGTGGTCACGCGGGGCATAACGGCTTGCGCGACATCGCGGCCCAGCTCGGCACGCCCGAATTCTGGCGGCTGCGCATCGGCATCGGTCACCCCCGAGATTCGGCGATCCCGCAGCAGGATGTCGCGGATTATGTTCTCGGCCCTCCGCGCGGGGACGAGAGGACGGCCATCGAGGCGGCGCTCGACAAGGGCCTTGCCGCATGGCCGTCAATCGCTGACGGCGACTTCGAGCGCGCCATGCTGGCGCTCCATACCAGGGACAGATAGATGAGCCTCAAATGCGGCATCGTCGGACTGCCGAACGTCGGCAAATCGACGCTTTTCAACGCGCTGACCCGCGCGGGCATCGCGGCGGAAAACTATCCGTTCTGCACCATCGAACCCAACGTCGGAATCGTCGAGGTTCCCGACCCGCGGCTTGCGGCGCTGGCTGCGATCGCCCGGCCGGAGAAGGTGATTCCGGCGACCGTCGAGTTCGTGGACATCGCCGGGCTCGTGGCGGGGGCGTCGAAGGGCGAGGGGCTCGGCAACCAGTTTCTCGCCAACATTCGCGAGACGGACGCCATCGCGCACGTGGTCCGTTGCTTCGAGGACGAGAACGTCGTCCACGTGTCCGGGGCCGTGAAGCCGGTTTCCGACATCGAGACGATCAATACCGAGCTCGCGCTGGCCGATCTTGCCACCGTCGAGAAACAGGTCGCCAAGTACGAAAAACCGGCGCGCGCAGGCGACAAGGAGGCCATCCGCCTGGTAGCGGTGCTGAAGAAGGTCGAAACCGTCCTCGATGGCGGCAGGCCTGCGCGCACGGCGGAGCTCTACGACGAGGAGAAGGAGCTGCTGCGGCCGTTCTTCCTGCTGACGATGAAGCCCACGATGTACGTCGCGAACGTCGCCGAGCGGGGCTTTCACGACAACCCGCTGCTCGCCGAGGTCGAGGCCCACGCCGCGAAGGAAGGGGCTCCGGTCGTCGCGGTCTGCGCGGCGCTCGAAGCCGAGATCGCCGATCTCGAAGGCGAGGACAAGCTCGCTTTCCTGCAAGATCTGGGGCTGAACGAGCCCGGGCTCGACCGCGTCATCCATGCCGGCTACAGGCTCCTCGGCCTGGAAACCTACTTCACGGCCGGGCCCAAGGAAGTGCGCGCCTGGACCATTCACGCCGGGGAAACGGCGCCGCAGGCTGCCGGCGTGATTCACACGGACTTCGAAAAGGGCTTCATTCGCGCCGAGGTCATCGCGTTCGAAGACTACATCGCGTGCAAGGGCGAGCACGGAGCGAAGGAGCACGGCAAGATGCGGCTGGAAGGCAAGGAGTACATCGTGCACGACGGCGACGTCATGCATTTCCGGTTCAACCTGTGATGGAACGCCTGCCCGATGCTCGCGCGAAGGATTGCAGCGCTCTTCGTCATCCTGGCAGGTGCCGCGGCTTGCGCGGCGCTTCCTCCTCGGCTAGTGTCGCCGTCGGTCGAACTCGCGCACGTGCGCGTGGCGCGGCTGGCACCCGATGACACGCGGGTTCGCCTGGTGCTGACCGTGAACAACCCCAATCCCCGGGATCTCGTCGTCGACGCGCTCGAAGCGAAGGTCGTAGTAGAAGGCGGGCAGCTCGCGACCGGAACGCTGGCCGCGCCGGCAACGTTGCGCGCGGGCGCAGATTCGCGGGTGGAGATCGACGCGCGCACCAGTGCCGCGGCGGTCGTCGGCGTCATGGATCGCGTGCTGCGGGAAGGACGCGCACGGTACGAGCTTTCCGGCATCGCCGTCGTTGGGGGCGCTCGCTTCACCCTTGCACGACGCGGTGAATTGCCGGTCGGTGAGATCATCGGTTCCAGACCATGACCACGCTGCAATTCACCAAGATGCATGGACTCGGGAATGATTTCGTCGTCCTCGACGGCATTCGACAGCGCATCGACCTGACGCGAGAGCAGCTGCAACGCCTGGCCGACCGACGGCTCGGTGTGGGCTGCGACCAGGTTCTGGTGGTCGAGCGCGCGACGCATCCCGACGTCGACTTTCGCTACCGGATCTTCAACGCCGACGGCAGCGAGGTCGAGCAGTGCGGCAATGGCGCGCGCTGCTTCGTCAAATTCGTCCGCGACCACGGCCTCACGGACAAGCGCGCAATCCGCGTCGAGACGGCCGGCGGGATCATCGCGCCCGAGCTCGCGGATGACGGGCAGGTCACCGTGGATATGGGCGTTCCCCGCTTCGCGCCGGCCGACGTTCCGTTCGTCAGCGAAAGCGACGCCCTCGTGCAGCCCGTGGAGGTGGACGGCACGACGGTGGAGATCACGGCACTGTCGATGGGCAACCCCCACGCCGTGCAGGTGGTCGACGATGTCGAGTCCGCCCCAGTGGCCACGCAGGGGCCAGCGCTGGAGCGGCACGCGCGGTTTCCTCAGCGTGTTAACGCAGGCTACATGCAAGTGGTGGATCGCGCTAACATTCGCCTGCGCGTGTGGGAACGCGGCGCGGGAGAGACGCTCGCATGTGGCACCGGAGCATGTGCCGCGGTGGCTGCGGGCATTCGGCGCGGCCTGCTTGACCGGGTGGTCAGGGTTGAGACGCGTGGCGGGGCGCTGATGATCGCATGGCAGGGGCCCGGCACTCCGGTCGCGATGACCGGCCCGGCCGTCACGGTCTTCGAGGGCACGTGGGACGCTTCCGCCGCGTGAAGCTGCGCGCTGGAGCCGGACACGATAACGAAGGAATGGTGTCGATGGACGCGAAGGCCGTCGCGGAGTACCTGCAGCAGAACCCGAAGTTCTTCGAGGATTACGCGGACATGATCGCGGAGATCTTCGTGCCGCATCCGCATGGCGGCCACGCGATACCGATTGCCGAGCGGCAGATCGTCTCCCTGCGCGAGAAGAACGGCGAGCTCGAGAGCCGGCTGCGGGAGATGATCCGGTTCGGCACCGAGAACGACCAGATCAGCGAAAAGCTACACCGGTCGACGCTTGCGTTGTTTGCCGCCGCGGACCTCGAGACGACGCTCGCCGTCCTCTATCACAGTCTCAAGGAGGATTTCGCGGTACCCCACGTGACTGCCCGCCTGTGGGGCAAGGTGCCCGAGCAATCCTACCTTCCGGAGCTCGCGGCGACGACCCACGAGCTGCGCGAGTACGCGGACCAGCTCGGGGCACCCTATTGCGGACCGAATTCGCCGTTCGAGTCGCGGGACTGGTTCGACGCGAGCGACGCCTTGAAGTCGTTCGCGTTCCTCCCGCTGCGCACCGCCCACACGTTCGGCATGCTGGGGCTCGCGAGCGAGGATCCGCAACGCTTCTATGCCGGGATGGGCACGGTCTACCTCACGCGGCTCGCGGAACTCGCGAGCGTGGCAACCGCGCGCTACCTGCCGCCGGCCTGACCCGGCAACACCGGCCCCGTTGGCGAACCCGAAACCGCCACCAGCATCCCGCGCGATTGCGCCGGCCAACCGCGAATTGCTCGATGCATTCGCGATGTATCTAACCGGGCGGCCGGCGAACACGCGCGAGGCGTACCTGCGCGATGCCTCCGCGCTGGCGAACCTTGCCGGGGATGCCGCGCTCACAGGGCTGACTGCGCCGCAGCTGCGGCGATTTCTCGCCACGCTGCACGCCCGCGGCCTCGCCGGCCGAAGCCTCGCGCGCATGCTGTCGTCGTGGCGCGCGTTGTATGGCTTTGTCCTGGATCGGAACGGCGGGATCAAGGAGAGCCCTTGCGCCGGACTGAAGGCACCCCGCTCGCCGAAGAAACTTCCGGCCGCACTGTCCCCGGATGAGGCCGTGCGTCTGGTGCAGATCGCCGACGGCGAACCGCTTGCGATTTGCGATCGGGCGTGGCTGGAACTCGCGTATTCGTCCGGCTTGCGCCTTTCGGAGATCGCCGGGCTCGATGTGGACAGACTCGACCTCGACACCGGGGAGGTGCGGGTGTGGGGCAAGGGGGCGAAAGAACGGATCGTTCCGGTCGGGGCCGCGGCGCGCGAGGCGCTGAAAAAGTGGCTCGCCGTTCGCGCGATGATGAAGAACGTGGAAACGAGGGCGTTGTTCGTCGGGCGATCCGGCGCGCGAATCACGCCGCGCGCCATCGAGCGCCGGCTGGCGGTGTGGGCAGTGAAACAGGGCCTGCCGCGGCATGTGCACCCGCACATGCTTCGTCATTCGTTCGCCTCGCACGTGCTGCAATCGTCCGGGGACCTGCGGGCCGTGCAGGAGATGCTCGGCCACGCGTCGATCGCGAGCACGCAGGTGTACACACACCTCGACTTCCAGGCATTGGCGAAGGTCTACGACGCCGCGCATCCCCGTGCGAAGAAGGCGCGAGCGCGCTAGGCCGAATCGCCGCCGACTCGCGTGAGGCCCGGCAGCCACGGCAGATCGGTGACCCCGGGATCCCGCCCGGCCTGCCGGATGAGCGTCGTCAGCTGGCCGCGATGGTGCGTGCCGTGGTTGAAGAGGTGCACCACCGCCGCCGCGCGCGGCAATATCCGGACCTTGCCATCGGCCGCGCTCGTATAGACCAGTTCCCCGCCGAGCCATTCCGGCGTCACGTGCCCGGCCCAGTCGAGAATCCGGGTGTCCGTGATATCGCGCTCGCGGCGCAAACCGTCGAAGTCCGCATACATGTCGCGGCCGAATGCGGGATGGGCGCACGCGTCGCCGATGAATCGGCCGAGCCACACGCGGTCGCCCCAGAGCAGGTGGTTCAGCGTGCCGTGCATCGAGCCGAAAAACGCACCCCGATCGCGCTTGCGTTCCTCGTCCGCGAACTCCGACAGGAGCGCGCACAGCCGCTCGTTCATCCAACGACTGTAGCGCGCCATCAACTGGCAATATTCGGGGGCGATCATGCGGGAACGGCGGCTTCGGCGAGTTGCTCGACGTCGATGTCGGGCATCCGTTCGATGAACCGCTGCTCGCGGTACTGCAGGGGTCCGACAGGCGCGGTCGTGAGATGGGGAACCACGGGCTTTGGCTCGTGCGTGGAGGTCGGATTGTAGCCGACGACAGCGGCGCGCTTCCAGGACCGGCAGCGGCCGGGACGACCGGGCGCACCGGTCTTCGCGGGGACGAAAAAAACGGGGCGCCGTGAGGGGCGCCCCGATTAGCCACCGAGGAGAAACTGCCTTGATGCGTCGAGGGAGAGAGGCCCCTCGATTTACGCCACGCGGCGGACGGATCCACCGCGCAGCGTAATGGTTGCAGCGGGACCTACATCCGGTACGCCGACTCGCCGTGCGAGCTGATGTCGAGGCCTTCGCGCTCTTCCTCTTCGCTGACGCGCAGCCCGACCACCAGATCGACGATCTTGTACGAAACATAGGCGACCACGGCCGACCAGACAATCGTGAGGCCGACAGCCTTCGCCTGGATAAAGAGCTGCGCCATGTATCCGGGAAACTCGGTCTTGCCGGTGACCCAGTCGGCGACCACGCTCGGTCCGCCGAGATCCGGCGACACGAAGATGCCGGTGAGCAATGCCCCGAGAATCCCGCCGACCGCGTGGACACCGAACACGTCCAGCGAGTCGTCGACGCCGATCAACCGTTTCAGGCCGTTCACGCCCCACAGGCAGACCAGCCCGGCGGCCGTTCCGATCACGAACGCCCCCGGGATGCCGACGTTGCCGGCAGCCGGGGTGATCGCGACCAGGCCCGCGACGGCGCCCGAAGCGGCACCGAGCATCGACGGCTTGCCCTTGAACAGCCATTCGCCGAAGGTCCACGACAATACGGCACAGGCGGTGGCGAGGAACGTGTTCATGAAGGCGAGGGCGGCGGAGTTGTTCGCTTCGAGCGCGGAACCCGCGTTGAAGCCGAACCATCCCATCCACAGCAACGAGGCTCCGATCATCGTCATCGGCAGGTTGTTCGGGGCCATCGCCTCCTTGCCGTAGCCGATGCGCTTGCCCATCACGATCGCGCCGACCAGGCCGGCGATACCGGCGTTGATGTGGACGACGGTGCCGCCCGCGAAGTCGAGCGCGCCCCACTGCCACATCAGGCCGGCCTTCGCGTTCTGCGCGTCGACCACGTTGGCCGCCGTGTAGGCGTCCGGGCCGGGCCAGAACCAGACCATGTGCGCGATCGGGAGGTATGAGAACGTGAACCACAGCACCGAGAACAGCAGCACTGCCGAGAACTTCGCGCGCTCGGCAAAGGCGCCGAGGATCAGGCAGACCGTGATCGCCGCGAACGTCGCCTGGAACGCGACGTAAACAAGCTCTGGCAGCGGCGTGTTCTTGCTGAACGTCGCGGCCATCGCGAACTCGCCCTTGGCCGAATCGAACGTGCCCTTCAGGAACAGCCGGTCCAGACCGCCGAAGTAGGCGTTCCCCTCGGTGAACGCGATGCTGTAGCCGTACACGCACCAGAGCACGGTGATCAGCGAGAACACGACGAACACCTGCATCAGCACCGAGAGCATGTTCTTCGACCGAACCATGCCACCATAGAACAGCGCCAGCGCGGGCACGCTCATCATCAGCACGAGTGCCGTGGACAGCAGCATCCACGACACGTCGCCCTTGTTCGGCGTCGGCGCGGGTGCCGCCGT
The DNA here is from genome assembly GCA_963843595.1 of uncultured beta proteobacterium. Classification (GTDB taxonomy): domain Bacteria; phylum Pseudomonadota; class Gammaproteobacteria; order Burkholderiales; family Casimicrobiaceae; genus CAIWHR01. The sequence continues at coordinate 191,598 of CAWJLG010000008.1, forward strand.
CGCGGCGGGTGCGGCTTCGGGCGCGGCTGCCGCCGCGGCTGCGGGCGCCGCGGCAACGGGAGCCGTCGCGGCGGGCTTGCCCGCATCGGGCTTCATCTCGGGCGTCTTGTCTTGGGCATATGCGGCGCTAGCCAGACCGAGTGCCCCGGCAAGCGCAAGAAGTGCAATCAATCGCTTCATGGTGTTCCCCTCACAGCGCTTCCGCACCGGTCTCGCCGGTACGAATGCGCACGACCTGTTCGAGATCGAAGACGAAGATCTTGCCGTCGCCGATCTTGCCGGTATTGGCGGACTTCTCGATCGCCTCGATGACGCGCTCGAGCATGTCGCTCTTGATCGCGGCTTCGATCTTCACCTTCGGCAGGAAATCGACGACATACTCGGCGCCGCGATACAGCTCGGTGTGGCCTTTCTGCCGCCCGAAACCCTTGACTTCGGTGACGGTGATTCCCTGGACGCCGATCGCCGACAGGGCCTCGCGGACCTCGTCGAGCTTGAACGGCTTGATGATGGCGGTGACCAGTTTCATGGTGTCCTCGCGGTTGGGTTTTCCGTTGTGCGCAGCGGGACGGCGTCAGAACGTCTTCTTGACGTAGACGACGCCGCGGTCCTTCGCGGTGTCGTAGCCGGTGAGGTCGGTGTAGAAGGCCGACTTCGCGTTGTTGCCGGTGTAGTAGGCGCCGATTTCGAGTCCCTTGAACGCGCCGTCGGGCACCGTGTACGAAGCACCGAGCTTCCAGTCGTCGTATCCGACCTTCGCGTCGCCGCTTGCGTCGTGGCGGACATCGAGGATGCCGTAGTGCGCGAGCAGCGCGATTCCCGTTTCGCCGACCGGGTACGCGGCAGAGAGATCGACGTAGACGGTGCCGTCGGTCTTCTGTCCCGTCGGTTGCGCACCGAAGTAGTCCTGGAGGTTGTAGCTGACCTTGGCGCTCAGCCACTTCCAGCTGATCGCGCCATAGACCTCCCACGTGTCGGCATTGGCGAAGCCGGGATTGCGCGTGCCGGGGTAGTAGTAGTAGAGCGTACCGACGTCGTAGCCCCAGTCGTCGCTGCCGGGGAAATTGGATTTGTAGCCGCCGTAGAAGTCCCACTCGAGGCTGGACCGGGTGTACGCGCCGAAGTCTTGGAGCCAGCTGATGTTCGAACCCCACGTGCCGAGATAGAAGCCGCTCGAATGCGCGTAATCGAAGCCCCCCTGGACGGCGGGCTTGCCGGCGGTCTGGGCGATGCCCCGGAAGATGTATTCGCTGAACAGGCCGACGTTCGCCGTGATCGTGTGCTCGGGGGTCGATGCTGGCGCCGGCGCCGGCGCGGCAGCAGGCGCAGCGGTGGTTTGGGCAAGCGCGCCGCCCGCGAATAGCGCGGACGTCGCAAGCACCAGGGCAGCGGTATGGCGACGGAGGGGCGTGGACATGACAATTTCCTTGAAGTGGTGGGCCGGGATGCTGAGAATGTGAGTCACTGCAGATGAATGCTCAGCATTTCGTGTGCCAATTAAAAAACACGCTATTTTTCAATAAGTTGTACGTATTTTGCCGCATCGCAGCATCGGCTGCGACGGCTGCGCGCACAATATCGGTGCGTCGGCTCGATGCGTTGCACGCACCTGGGGCAGTGGTGGCTTGTTCCCGCCAAAACGATGTCGCGCGTCGACCGAAGGGCCTAGCGCGCGTGTTCGGGGTTGTTTGCTAGACTCGATTGCCTATCGTCTTCCCCAATGAAGGACGCGCTCATGCTCAATACCAAGCCCTTCGATGAACTCGCCGCGAAGATCGGGCAGGCGCTGCAGAACAGCCCGGCGAAGGACATCGAGAAGAACGTGAAGACAATGCTGTCGAGCGGGCTCGCGCGGCTCGATCTGGTTCCGCGCGCCGAATTCGATGTTCAGTCGCAGGTGCTGCTCAAGACCCGCGAGAAACTCGAGGCGCTCGAGCGGCGATTGACAGAACTCGAGGCGCGATTCCCACCGTCCGGTGCGGACAAGTAGCGAGCGCCAGCGCGCCGAGCGGTGGGGATCGTTCCATGCGCGGCGATGGCGTGAGGCAGGCCTCCAATGTCGCTCGCCGTCGTTCTATCGCGCGGCCTGTCCGGCCTAGACGCCCCGCTCGTCACCGTCGAGGTTCATCTCGCCGGCGGGCTCCCGGCGTTCCATCTCGTCGGCCTCCCTGACACCGAGGTCAAGGAATCCCGCGAGCGCGTCCGTGCCGCGCTCCAGAACGCGCAGTTCGACTTCCCGGCCCGAAAGATCACCGTCAACCTCGCGCCGGCGGATTTGCCGAAAGAATCGGGACGATTCGACCTGCCGATTGCGGTTGGCATTCTGGCGGCGACCGGTCAAATACCCGGCGCAGCGCTGGATCGACACGAATTCGCCGGTGAACTTGCGTTGACCGGTGCGCTGCGACCGATTCGCGGCGCGCTGCCGATTGCGCTTGCCGCGGCCCGCGACCGCCGGGCCTTGGTGCTTCCCGCGCCCAACGCAGCCGAGGCTGCGCTGGTCCGCGACGCGCATGTCTATCCGGCTGCCTCGTTGCTCGCCGTATGCGCCCATCTTGCCGGCGGCAAAGCGCTCGATGCAGCGGCAGGTCCGCGCGAGGATCCCGGCGCTTCACGCGGGGCGGGCGACTCGACCGCTTCGGGGGCGCTGGATATTGCCGATGTGCGCGGCCAAGCGCAGGCGAAGCGGGCACTGACTATCGCGGCGGCCGGCGAACATTCGCTGCTGTTGATCGGGCCGCCGGGTACAGGCAAGTCGATGCTGGCTGCACGCCTGCCGGGCCTGCTGCCGCCCATGTCGAACGACGAGGCGCTCGCCGCTGCCACGCTGGCCTCGCTCGCGGGCCGGTTTTCGCTTTCGAGCTGGGGTGTTCGGCCGTACCGTGCGCCACATCACACGGCGAGCGCGGTCGCGCTGGTCGGTGGCGGCAGCGACCCGCGACCGGGCGAGGTGTCGCTTGCCCATCACGGCGTGCTGTTCCTCGACGAATTGACCGAATGGGACCGGCGGGTGCTCGAAGTTCTGCGCGAACCGCTCGAATCCGGGGTCATCCATATCTCGCGGGCCGCCCGGCAATGTACCTTCCCGGCGCGGTTCCAGTTTGTCGCGGCGATGAATCCTTGCCCCTGCGGTTGGTTGGGGCATGCGAGCGGACGCTGCCATTGCACCCCGGATCGCGTCATGCGCTACCGCGGGCGGGTCTCCGGACCGCTGCTCGACCGCATCGATCTCGGTCTCGAGGTGCCGGCGGTATCCCCGGACGCAATCGTTGCCGGGATGCGCGGCGGTTCGGGCGCGGGTCCCACAACGGCCGAGGTCCGTGCCCAGGCAATCGCGGCGCGCGGGCGGCAAATGGCGCGGCAGGGAACGGCGAACGCGCTGCTGCATCCGCGCGAGATCGACGTTCATTGCAGGCCCGATGCCGAAGGAGGCGCGATACTGGTCCGTGCGTTGTCGCGCCTTTCGCTGTCGGCGCGCGCCTGCCACCGGATTCTCAAGGTTGCGCGAACGATTGCGGACCTCGCCGCCAGCGATCCGATCCGAGCGCCGCACATCGCGGAGGCCATCGCCTACCGACGGTTCGACGCGGTCCCGGCCCCGCCGTTCTACGCCGCGACCACATACGCTCGCTGAGCACATAAGCGGCGGTGCGTCGCGAGTTTGGAATCGCCCGACGAGCTGCCACTCTCGAATGACCCCGGCGCGAACGTCGTACCATCGTCCTCATGAACGGCTCCCTGGAGACGCTGGGCCTCGGTGGTCTCTTTCTCTCGAGCTTCCTCTCGGCCACGCTGCTGCCCGGCAATTCGGAAGTCGTTCTTCTGGCGCTGCTGCACGAAGCGCCTGCGCTCAAGTGGCCTGCGGTGACGCTGGCCACGCTGGGCAATACCTTGGGCGGCATGACGTCCTATCTTGTCGGACGGGTGCTTCCGGAACCGGTCGAGAACCGCGCGTTGGCCTGGATGCGACGATATGGGCCGGCCGCGCTCCTGCTCGCATGGGTGCCTGTAGCAGGAGATGGGCTCTGCGTGGCGTCGGGCTGGCTGCGGCAGAACGCGTTGGCGGCAGCCGTCTTCATCGCACTTGGCAAGGCCGCCAGGTACTGGGTGCTGGCTGAAGGGCTGGCGTGGATTCGCGGTTGACGTCGGCACACGGCTAACGATCGGATCGCCAAACGCGGCGACGAAGCCCGCAACGTGCGCCGGGTGATCGGAGTAGTCGCGTCGACGTCGACAGAGCGTGTCATGTTGCGCTGCGGTAAACTTGTCGGCTCCATGAACACCGTCACCGATCGCTTCCTCGACGTCGCGACCCCGCCCGCGCAGACCCCGCGGCTGCGCGAGATCCCGTACAACTACACGTCGTTCTCGGATCGCGAAATCGTGATTCGTCTGCTGGGCGCCGAACGCTGGCGGCTGCTCGACGAGCTTCGCGGTGAACGTCGAACGGGCCGCTCGGCACGGATGCTGTTCGAAGTGCTCGGCGACATCTGGGTCGTCGAACGCAATCCGTACCTGCAGGACGACCTGCTCGACAATCCAAAGCGCCAGCAAATGCTCGTCGAGGCGCTGCGCCACCGCCTCGCCGAGATCGAGAAACGGCGTACGGCCAACGCGGGCGCCGATGTCGAGCGTGACGGCAAGGTCGCGGAGCTTCTCGTCGCCGCGCGGAGCGCGGTCGACCGCTTCGAGCGCACGTTCGGCGAAACCGTCGCACTGCGCCGGAAGGCGGTGCGCACGCTCGCGCGCTGGACGCACAAGGACAACATCGCGTTCGACGGGCTCGCGCGCGTGTCGCACGTCACCGACGCGACCGACTGGCGGGTCGAATACCCGTTCGTCGTTCTCCATCCGGATACCGAGGACGAGGTGCGCGGGCTGGTCGAGGGATGCATCGAACTGGGGCTGACGATCATTCCGCGCGGCGGAGGCACCGGATACACGGGTGGCGCGATTCCGCTCTCCGCCCGCTCGGCGGTGATCAACACGGAGAAGCTGGAGCGCCTGTCCGCGATCGAATTCGTCACGCTGCCGGGACGCACGGAGCCTTCGCCGACGATCGACGCCGGCGCGGGCGTGGTTACCCGGCGCGTGATGAACGCCGCCGAGGAAGGCGGCTTCGTGTTCGCGGTCGATCCGACTTCCGCCGACGCCTCGTGCATCGGCGGCAATGTCGCCGTGAACGCAGGCGGCAAGAAAGCCGTGCTGTGGGGGACCGCCCTCGACAATCTGGTGTCGTGGAAAATGGTGACGCCCGACGCGGAGTGGCTCGAAGTCACCCGCCTCGACCACAACCTGGGCAAGATCCACGACGCCGCCGTGGCAACGTTCGAGCTTGTCTGGTACGGCCGCGACGGCAGGACCGCGACGCGCCGTCAGACCTTGGCAATGCCCGGGGCCTCGTTCCGCAAGGCGGGCCTCGGCAAGGACGTCACCGACAAGTTCCTCGGCGGGCTTCCGGGCATCCAGAAGGAAGGCTGCGACGGGCTCATCACCAGCGCCCGTTTCGTGGTGCACCGGATGCCACCGGCGGTGCGCACCGTATGTCTCGAGTTCTTCGGCCAGGTGCGCGATTCGACGCCGGCCATCGTCGAGGTGAAGCAGTACCTCGATACGCGCCCGCACGGTGCGGTGCTCGCCGGGCTCGAACATCTGGACGAGCGCTACGTGAAGGCGGTCGGTTACGCGACCAAGGCGAAGCGCCACGGCCGTCCGAAGATGGTACTGATCGGAGACATCGCGGGCGACACCGACGAGGCCGTCGCGAAGGCCGCCTCCGAGGTGGTCCGGATCTGCAACGCGCGCGGCGCCGAAGGATTCGTCGCGGTCTCCGCGGACGCACGCAAGAAGTTCTGGGCCGAGCGCTCCCGCACCGCGGCGATCGCCAAGCACACGAATGCATTCAAGATCAACGAGGACGTCGTCATCCCGCTCCCCCGGCTCGGCGACTATACCGACGGGATCGAGCGAATCAATATCGAGGCGTCGATTCGCAACAAGCTCAAACTGTGCGACGCGTTGGCGGCATTCTTCGCCGGCCCGCTGCCGACCCCGCCTGCAGACGAGGCGCGGCCCGATCAGGCGCTCGTCGACGCCAAGGCGGACGAGGCGCGCGCGCTTATCCGCGAAGTGCGCGCGCGATGGGAGGATCTGCTCGACCGGATCGACACCACGTTCCCCGCCCTGCAGGACCATTCGGTCGTCGTGTCCTGGAAGAAGGAGCTGAAGGCTCCGCTGGAGGAAATCTTCGCCGGCCTCGCGTTCGCGCCCGTCCTTGCGCGGTGCTATGCGATTCACCAGGAAGTCCGCCGCAGCCGCGTCTTCGTCGCGCTGCACATGCATGCCGGGGACGGCAACGTCCACACCAATCTGCCGGTGAACTCCGACGACTACGCGATGCTGCAGGAGGCGAACGCGGCGGTGGGCAAGATCATGGCGCTCGCGCGCAACCTCGACGGCGTCGTATCCGGCGAGCACGGGATCGGCATCACCAAGCTCGAATACCTGACGCCGGAGGAAATCGCGCCCTTCGCCGACTACAAGCGCCGCGTCGATCCGGAGGGTCGTTTCAACGCCGGCAAGCTGCTTCCGGCCGCCGACCTTTCCAACGCCTACACCCCCAGCTTTTCGCTGCTCGGCGCGGAAAGCCTGATCCTCGAGCAGAGCGAGATCGGCCACATCGCGGACTCCGTCAAGGACTGCCTGCGCTGCGGCAAGTGCAAGCCGGTCTGCTCGACGCACGTACCGCGCGCCAACCTGCTCTACAGCCCGCGCAACAAGATTCTGGGAACCTCGCTGCTGATCGAGGCGTTCCTCTACGAGGAGCAGACGCGCCGCGGGGTCAGCCTGCGCCATTTCGACGAGTTCGCCGATGTCGCGGCACACTGCACCGTGTGCCACAAGTGCCGGAATCCGTGCCCGGTGGACATCGACTTCGGCGACGTTTCGATCGCGATGCGCAACCTGCTGCGCAAACAGGGGCACAAGCGCTTCAACGCCGGGGACGGCCGCCGCGATGTTTTTCCTCAACGCGACGGATCCCGCCACGATCAAGTTGACGCGCCGGGTGATGCTCGACTGGGGCTTCAAGGCGCAGCGTCTCGCACATGGAATCGCGCGCCGCTTCGGTCTGACCCAGGCGCAGACGAAGCGCCCCCCGGCAAGCGTCGGCAAGCCGACCCTGAAGGCGCAGGCGATCCACTTCGTCAACAAGCCGATGCCGTCCGGGCTGCCCAGGCGGACGTCGCGCGCACTGCTCGACATCGAGGACGCGACAATCGTCCCGATCATCCGCGATCCGGCGAAGGTCAGCGAGGATTCGGACGCCGTGTTCTACTTTCCGGGCTGCGGCTCCGAGCGGCTGTTTTCGCAGGTCGGCCTTGCCACACAGGCGATGCTGTTCCATCTGGGCGCGCAGACGGTGCTTCCGCCGGGCTACCTGTGCTGCGGCTATCCGCAGACCGCGTCGGGCAACCACGACCGCGGCGAGCAGATCATCACCGCCAATCGCGTGCTTTTCCACCGGGTAGCGAACACGCTCAACTATCTCGACATCAAGACGGTCATCGTGTCGTGCGGGACGTGTCTCGACCAGCTCGAGAAGTACGAGTTCGAGAAGATCTTCCCGGGCTGCCGGCTGCTCGACATTCACGAGTATCTGCTCGAGAAAGGCGTGGCGCTGGACGGGGTCCCCGGCACGCGCTACATGTATCACGATCCCTGCCACACACCGATGAAGGTGCATGCCCCGGTCAAGGTCGTCAATGCGCTGATGGGGACGAAGGTCGCGCTCAACGAGCGCTGTTGCGGCGAGTCCGGGACGCTGGCGATGACGCGTCCGGACGTGTCCACGCAGGTGCGCTTCCGCAAGGAGGAGTCGATGCGCGCGGGCGCGGACGCGCTGCGCGCCGACGGTTTCGGCGGCGAGGTAAAGATACTCACGTCATGTCCTTCGTGCCTGCAGGGTCTGTCCCGCTTCGACGACGATGCCGGAACCAAGGCCGACTACATCGTCGTCGAGATCGCGCGGCACCTGCTCGGCGCGGACTGGATGGCCCGTTACGTCGAGCAGGCGAGCCGCGGCGGCATCGAGCGCGTCCTCGTCTGACTGCGGCCCGACGAACGCCGTATTGGCGGCGCCATCCGGTCGCGCCACGACGGCGCCGCCGAGGGCGTTTGTGCTATAAAGCCGACGGAGTCAGGCCGGGACGAGCGATGGCGTTCCCTGTCGGCGTCAGCCTGCGATGACGAAACGCTGCGTGTTCTGCGATGACGAGGGCGGCCGCACCGTATGGCGCGATGCGCGCTGCCGGGTGGTCGTCGCCGACGAACCGTTTCCCGGCTTCTGCAGGGTGATCTGGACGACCCACGTCCGTGAAATGACCGACCTCGATGCTGCCGATCGCGACCACCTCATGCGTGTCGTATGGGCGACCGAAGCCGCACTGCGTGCGCAACTCGCACCGGACAAGATGAATCTCGCCAGCCTCGGGAATGTGACCCCCCATCTGCACTGGCACGTCATTCCGCGGTTTGCCGACGATTCGCATTTCCCGCATCCGGTCTGGGGCGCGCGTCAGCGTGATGCCGCACTCCGTCCGTTGCCGCCCGGTTTTGCGGACCATCTGACGCGTGACCTTCGCCGCGCCATCGACGGTGCCTGATCCCGCCCACCATGCCCGACTCGACTAGCCCCGCCATTCCCGTTCCAGGCGCGCTCGGACCGACCGCGACGCCGGCGCCCGGCACGCCGGCGCTCGCATTCGCCGATCTGGAAGGTGCAAGAAAGTGGGCGAAAGCGCTGCCGTTCACGAACGTCGCCCAGCTCCACGAGGCGGTCGTCGGGCAGCTGAAGGCGCTGGCAGCGGCGGAATTCGCGCCGCGGGAGCGAGCGACGATCGCCGAAGTGATGCGCGATCAGGCCGCCTACCTGCACACCGAGCTCGCACGTCGATACGCGGGCAAGTCGCAGCCGGCCGTCGACCGTGAACTGGAGGCTGCGGAACAGGCGATCGCGCTGTGGCAGATGCTGTGGGAGCAGTACTCCGCCTGCCTCAAGCCGCTGCTGGAAGGCGATCCCGACCTGGCCGGGGTCAAGCCCAAGCTCCTGCAGCGCGGACTTTACGTGGGCAAACAGCTCGTGCTCGTGCACGGCCTCGCGCGGCGCACGGTGCCGTCGACGGTCTGGCAGGAGTTGCACGCGTACTACCGTCTCGCCGAGATGCTCGAATGTGCGGTGACGGCGGTATCCGACGACCTCATGCCCAATGGCGTGGGCATCTCGTGCTATTCGACCTACGTCCATGCGTTGCTGCTCGGGCTTGCCGATCCGTGCGCGATGACGGTGAAGCAGATCGAGCTTGCCGACCGTTGGCTGGCGATGTGGGCGCGCAAGGTGTTTCCGTACGCGCAGCAGCGTGAGAGCGAAGGTCCGGTGCTCACGATCGATCTCGACGTCGCCGAAGGAATGACGCTCGCCGCGGCGGCACCGCGCAATCCGCCGGCATCGATGCGCTTCGGGTACCCGGGCAAGCTGGGGACGAGCGTTCGCGGGCGACTGAAACGCCTGCAGACCGGCGCCAACCCCGCCGAATTGCAGCTCGGTCACGACTGCAGCGCCGAGCAGTGCACGACGCTGCTGGGGCATCTGGACGCGCGCTGGTACCAGTTGCCACGGCACCCCGCGGACATCCCCGCCACGACGGTCGAGCTGTGCACCGGCGGACTCGCCGCGGCCTATTTCCGCATTGGCGGCCGGACGTTCGAGCGGCGCGACCCCCTCGGACGCCTTACCTTCCAGGGGGCGCAGCATCTGCAGACGCTGGGGGCGCTTACCGACTACGACCGGGGCAAGGAGGATGCCGAGCGCACATGGGCGTGGGAACGCTGGAAGGGCAGCTACGAGTGGCGCGAGGCCCAGCTCGTCGGTGCTGCACCGACCCTCCATCGCTGGCAGCTCGACCAGCTCGTGACGGTCCGCGACGACGAGCGGGTGCGTCTGGGCTACGTTACCCGGGTCGCGCTGGACGCGAACGGCACGCTGGCGCTGGCCTTGCGATTCTGGCCGGGCGCGCCGAAAACCCTCGCGGTGCGCGCACTGTCGACCGTCGTCCAGGAGGACCCGCCGCTGGCGGCACTGCTCCTGACCGAAACACCCGAGGACAAGACCTCGCTGATCCTGCCGCCGCGCACCTTCAATCCCAGCCGCGTTCTGCGCTCGATGGACGGGACCCCGGAGCGCCGCTATCGACTGACGCGACTGCTGCAGCGCGGTGCCGATTTCGAGCGCGTGGCGTTCGAAGTCATTACCTGACGCCCCCGCCGGTTGCCGGTGCCGGCGCCCCCTCATGGCTAATCGTCTCGCGGGCGAAACCAGTCCCTATCTCCGGCAGCACGCCGACAATCCCGTCGACTGGTATCCGTGGGGTGAGGAAGCGCTCGCTCGCGCCCGGCGCGAAGACAGACCGATCCTCCTGTCCGTCGGCTATTCGGCATGCCACTGGTGCCACGTGATGGCCCATGAATCGTTCGAGGACACCGCCGTGGCGGCGGCGATGAATGCCGATTTCGTCAACATCAAGGTCGACCGCGAGGAACGACCGGACATCGACCAGATCTACCAGACCGCGCATGCGCTCCTCACGCGGCAGTCCGGCGGGTGGCCGCTCACGATGTTTCTGACCCCTGCGGGCGAGCCTTTTTTCGGTGGAACGTACTTTCCCAAGGAGTCGCGGTACGGCCGTCCCGGATTCATGTCGCTGCTGCCGCGCATCGCCGCCGCCTATCGTGAGCAGGGCGCGGCGATCGCCGAGCAGAACGCGCGCTTGCGCGACGCATTTGCGACGCTCGAGCCCGAAGCCGCGGCCGACGCGACGCTGCCGGCGCGAGCTCCGGCGCAGGCACTGGCCGGACTGGAGCACAGCTTCGATCCGCAGCACGGCGGCTTCGGTTCGGCGCCCAAGTTTCCGCATCCGGCGGATCTCGAATTCTGCCTGCGTCAGCATGCGCGCAGCGGCAACGTCCAGGCGCTCACGATCGTCCGCCGCACCCTTGCGGCGATGGCCGACGGCGGCATCCACGACCAGCTCGGCGGCGGCTTCTGCCGATACAGCGTCGATGCCGAGTGGTCGATACCCCATTTCGAGAAGATGCTCTACGACAATGGCCCGCTGCTCGCGGGCTACGCCGACCTCGCACGGGTCACGCAGGAGGGGCGCTTCGCCGACGTCGCGCGCGACATCGTCGGGTGGATGACCCGTGAAATGCGCTCCGGTGACGGTGCGTTCTACTCGAGCCTGGACGCCGACAGCGAGGGCGAGGAGGGCCGGTTCTATGTCTGGGCGCGGGAGGAAGTGCAGAGGTTGCTTTCCGCCGAGGAGTTCGCCGTCGCCGCGCCGCACTGGGGCCTGGACGGCGCGCCGAACTTCGAAGGACATGCGTGGAACCTGCGAATCGCCGAGCCGCTCGACGCCGTTGCCGCGCGCCTGTCCGTGACGCTGCCGGACGCGCAGACGAGGCTCGCGGGCGCGCGGGCAGCGCTGTTCGCGGCGCGCGCGCACCGCGTGCGTCCCGGCCTTGACGACAAGATACTGACGTCGTGGAATGCGCTGGCGATTGCGGGGCTCGCCCGAGCTGCGCGTGCGCTCGGCGAACCGGCGTGGGCCGACCTCGCCTTTGCCGCGACCGACGCCCTTTACCGTACCGTCTGGCGAGACGGGCGCCTGCTTGCCACGCGCCAGGGGGGCCGCGCGCACCTCAATGCCTACCTCGACGACCACGCGTTCCTGCTGGCTGCGTTGCTCGAACTCCTGCAGACGCGGTTCCGGCTGGAGGACCTCGCGTGGGCGCGCGAGATTGCCGATCTCCTCCTTGCGCAGTTCGAGGATCGCGAGCACGGCGGCCTCTTCTTCACCAGCCACGATCACGAGCCGTTGATTCAGCGACCCAAGCCGGGCCATGACAACGCCACGCCGTCCGGGAACGGCGTTGCCGCGGCGGCACTCATCGCTCTCGGGCATCTGGTCGGCGAGACACGTTATGTCGACGCCGCGGAGCGCGCGCTGCGGCTGTTCGCGCCTTCGCTCGCGCGCTCCCCGGGTGGGTACTCGACGTTGCTCATTGCGCTGGAAGACGCCCTGGACCCGCCGGCGTTCGTCCTCTTGACCGGTGAGCGCGGACTCTGTGCCGACTGGCAGCGGGCGCTCGAACGGAAATTCCGGCCTTCGGTCCGGGTGTTCAACATTGCCGGCATCGCGGCGCCCCCGTCGCTGGCCAAGGGCCCGCCGCCGCCGACCGGAGCGCTTGCCTGGATCTGTCGCGGCACGCATTGCCTGCCCCCGGTCCGAGCGCTGGCCGACATCGAGTCGGCGCTGGACTGATCGGGGCGCCGAGGTCGCCGGCGGCACCGGCGCATCGACCGCCGGGATGTCGAGTGGCGACGGGGGGCGGTTCCGGTAAAATACTGACCCCTAACCACTTTCTCAAACGGAGAATCGATGAAATTCGCTGCTGCTGTGCTCGCCGCCGCGGGGCTCGCTGTCGCCGGGGCGGCACAGGCCGATGCGGGTGAGGATCTGCTCAAGAAGAGCGGCTGCACCGCCTGCCACGGGATCGACAAGAAAATCGTGGGCCCGGCCTACAAGGATGTCGCCGCCAAGTACAAGGGCGATGCCGGCGCCGCGGCGAAGCTCGCCGCGAAGGTCAAGGCCGGTGGTTCGGGCGTCTGGGGCCCCGTCCCGATGCCGCCGAACCCGGCGGTCAGCGACGCGGACATAAAGACGCTGGTTGCGTACATACTTGCGCTGAAGAAGTAGGCGCGCGCCGAGGCGCTGCTGACGGACCGGCCGCGGGCAACCGCGGCCGGTTTGTCTTTTGTGCCGACCGCCGGCTTTGACAGCGCGGCGGCGAACGCTTAACCTTCGCGCGTCCGTGCAGGAGAGAGTGGCGTGGTCCTCGAGGCTCCGCCGCCGCCGAAGGCGCAACTCCCGCAACCGCTCAGGCAACAGGGACTGCGCGGACGCAAGTCGGATCTGGAGAGTGGCCGCGCAACCCGCTGTTGCGACGGCCCACCGAAGGGGCACCGGCGCCGTCGACCGCGCCGCAATCTCTCAGGTAAAAGGACAGACGGGGCGCAACGGTCCGACCGTTCCGCCCCTTTTTCTTTTGCGTCGGGAGAAATTTCGTGCTCAAGACCACACCGTTGAACGCGATCCACCGGGCCGCCGGCGCACGAATGGTGGATTTCGGCGGCTGGGACATGCCCGTCAATTACGGAAGCCAGCTCGAGGAGCACCACGCGGTACGCCGTGACGCAGGGATGTTCGACGTTTCGCACATGCGCGTCGTCGATCTCACCGGCACCGGCGTTCGCGCATTCCTGCGCTATGCGCTCGCGAACAACGTCGACAAACTGAAGGACCCGGGCCGGGCGCTCTATTCGTGCCTGCTCACGCCCGGCGGTACCGTCATCGACGACCTGATCGTCTATTTCCTGCGGGAGGACTTCTTCCGGCTCGTCGTCAACGCCGGCACGGCGGACAAGGACATCGCGTGGTTCCGGCGGCTGATCGCAGAACGGGCGCCGCAACTCGCGCTGAACCCGCGCGAGGACCTGGCAATGCTCGCCGTCCAGGGACCGAACGCGCGTGTCCGCGTGTGGCAGGCACTGCCCGGCAGCGAATCGGCAACGGCCGGGCTGAAGCCGTTCAGCGCCGCGGCAATCGACGGCGAATGGGGCGACGTGTTCATTGCGCGCACCGGCTACACGGGCGAGGACGGTTTCGAGATCGTGCTGCCCGCGTCGCGCGTCGGTGAATTGTGGACCCGCCTCGCGGCGGTCGGGGTGCGTCCCGCAGGACTCGGCGCCCGCGACACGCTTCGACTCGAGGCCGGAATGAATCTGTACGGCCAGGACATGGACGAAACGGTGTCGCCGCTCGAGTCCGGCCTCGCCTGGACCGTGGATCTGGCAAGTCCGCGCGACTTCGTCGGCAAAGCGGCGTTGCTCGCGCACCCTGCCCAACGGCAGCTCGTCGGCCTCGTGTTGCCGGGAAAGGGCGGGGTGCTGCGCGCGCACCAGAGCGTCCGTACCGCGCGCGGCGATGGCGAGATCACCAGCGGGACGTTCGGCCCGACGCTCAATCAATCGATCGCGCTTGCCCGCGTGCCCCTAGGCGTGCAACCCGGCGACGCCGTACAAGTCGTCGTGCGCGACAAGGAGCTTGCCGCACGCGTGGTCAAGCCGCCGTTCGCGCGCAACGGCAAGGCGCTCGTTGCCGCCACCTGACCTGGTCGAACCGACGACGCGCCTTGCGGCCGCATCGCACCAGAACCCGTTCCCCTGCAAGTTTCCGACCCATCTCAACGCAAGGAGCCGACGTGAACATTCCCGCCAATCTCCGCTACACGGCATCCCACGAGTGGGTGCGCACCGAAGCCGATGGCACCGTTGCCGTCGGCATCACCGACCATGCACAGGAAGCGCTGGGCGATCTTGTCTACCTCGAGCTGCCGGTGGTGGGACGCAAGGTCGCTGCCGAGGAGGCATGCGCGGTGGTCGAATCGGTAAAGGCGGCCTCGGACATCTACGCGCCCATTGCGGGGGAGGTCGTCGCCGTCAATTCCGCGCTCGACGACGCACCCGAGGAGGTCAACAAGGACGCCTACGCGGCCTGGCTTTTCAAGTTGAAGCCCGCCGATGCCGCCGCCGTGGCAAGCCTCCTCGACGCGAAGGCGTACGAAGCGACGATCGGCGAGGCCTAGCCGCAGGCAACGTCCACCTCTGCCGCCCGCGGCATCGGAAAACGAAACGACGCCCATGAACGACATTCGATCCACGCTCCCCACCGGCGCTCCGACGCTGACCGCGCTCGAGCAACACGACGCGTTTCTCGCGCGGCACATCGGGACCCCACCGGAGGACCAGGCCGCGATGCTCGCGGTGCTGGGCTACGCCTCGCGTGCGGCGCTGATCGACGCCATCGTTCCCGCAGCCATTCGCCGCGCGAAGCCGCTTTCGCTGCCGGCGCCCGTCGGTGAGTCCCTTGCCTTGTCGCGCCTGAAGTCCATCGGGGCGCGGAACAAGGTGCTCAAGTCGTATATCGGGCAGGGCTACTACGGCACGCACACGCCGGGCGTCATCCTGCGCAACATCCTCGAGAACCCGGCCTGGTACACGGCATACACACCCTACCAGCCGGAAATATCGCAGGGTCGTCTCGAGGCGCTGATCAACTTCCAGACGATGGTCTGTGACCTAACGGGGATGGCGATCGCCAACGCCTCGATGCTCGACGAGGCGACTGCCGCCGCCGAGGCGATGACGCTGTGCCAGCGCATGGGGAAGAGCAAGAGCACGCGCTTCTTTGTCGCGGCCGACGTGTTTCCGCAGACGCTGGACGTTGTCCGGACCCGTGCGCACCCGCTCGGCATCGACGTGATCGTGGGACCCGCGGCCGATGCGGCCGCCTCCGGCGCATTCGCGGTGCTGCTGCAGTATCCGGGAAGCGACGGCGAGGTGCGCGACTATTCGCCACTCGTCGACGCGATCCATCTGCAAGGCGGGCTCGTGATCGTCGCGGCGGACATTCTCGCGTTGACGGTGCTCGCGCCCCCCGGCGAGTGGGGCGCCGATGTCGCGGTTGGGTCCACGCAGCGGTTCGGCGTGCCGATGGGGTACGGCGGCCCTCATGCGGGCTACCTCGCCACGCGCGACGACTTCAAGCGTTCGATGCCGGGCCGCCTCGTCGGCGTCACCGTCGACGCCGACGGCGGCCCTGCCTACCGCCTTGCCCTGCAGACGCGGGAGCAGCACATCCGCCGCGAGAAAGCGACCTCCAACATCTGCACCGCGCAGGTGCTGCTCGCGGTCATCGCGAGCATGTACGCCGTGTACCACGGGCCGGAAGGGCTGAAGACGATCGCCCGCCGCGTGCACCGGCTGACCGCAATTCTCAAGGCGGGCCTCGAGCGGCTCGGCTTCCCGGTGCCGACCGCGGCGTTCTTCGACACGCTCACGATCACCAGCGGCGCCCGTACGCGCGAGATCCTTGCCCGTGGCGTCGACTACGCGGTCAACTTCCGCGTGGTGGACGATCACACGCTCGGAATCTCGCTCGACGAGACCACGACCCGCGCCGACGTCGAGCGCATCTGGCAGATCTTCTGCGCCGACGACGTGCCCTTCACCGTCGCGCACCTCGATGCCGCGGCGCCCGGCGCCCTCCCGGCCGGCCTCGCGCGGAAAAGCGCGTTCCTTTCACATCCCACGTTCAACCGCTACCACTCGGAAACGGAGATGCTGCGCTACCTGCGCCGGCTCGCCGATCGCGATATCGCCCTCGATCGGGCGATGATTCCGCTGGGCTCGTGCACGATGAAGCTCAATGCGACCGCCGAGATGATTCCGGTGACGTGGCGCGAATTCGCCCACTTGCATCCATTCGCCCCCGCCGACCAGGCCGAGGGCTATCACGAACTCGTCGCCGATCTCGAACGGATGTTGTGCGCAGCCACGGGCTATGCGGCGGTGTCGCTGCAGCCGAATGCGGGGTCGCAGGGCGAGTACGCGGGCCTGCTGGCGATCCACGCCTACCATGCGAGCCGCGGCGAAGGTCACCGAAACGTGTGCCTGATTCCTGCGTCCGCGCACGGAACCAATCCGGCGTCCGCGCAAATGGCCGGGATGCGGGTCGTCGTCGTCGCCTGCGACAAGGACGGCAACGTGGACCTGGCCGACCTCGAGACCAAGGCCAAGGCCCACAGCGCCGACCTCGCGGCGATCATGGTCACGTACCCGTCGACGCACGGCGTGTTCGAGGCCGGTATCCGGCGCGTTTGCGAAATCGTTCACGCGTGCGGCGGTCAGGTGTACGTCGACGGTGCCAATCTCAATGCGCTGGTCGGACTGGCTGCGCCAGGCGAGTTCGGGGCGGACGTCTCGCACCTCAACCTGCACAAGACGTTCTGCATACCGCACGGCGGCGGCGGGCCGGGAGTCGGCCCGGTGGCTGTCGGCGCGCACCTCGCCAAGTTCCTGCCGGGACACCGCTATCTGCCGGGGCAGCGCACGGTCGGTGCGGTGAGCGCGGCGCCGTACGGCAGCGCGTCGATCCTGCCGATCTCATGGATGTACGTCACGATGATGGGGGGCGACGGGCTCGCCGCGGCCACGGAGAGCGCGATCCTCGCCGCGAACTACATCGCGAAGCAACTCGCCGAGCATTACCCGGTGCTGTACGCGGGCCCCGGGGGACTGGTGGCGCACGAGTGCATCCTCGATCTGCGACCGTTGAAGGACGCCGCCGACATTGCCGTCGACGACGTCGCCAAGCGGTTGATGGACTACGGCTTTCACGCTCCTACGATGAGCTTCCCGGTTCCCGGCACGCTGATGATCGAGCCGACGGAAAGCGAGTCGAAGGCCGAGCTCGACCGTTTCGTCGCTGCGATGATTGCGATCCGCAACGAAGTCCGCGCCATCGAGGAAGGCCGTGCCGACCGCGCGGACAATCCGTTGAAGCACGCACCGCATACGGCCGCGGCGGTCGCCGCCGACGAGTGGCCGCACCGGTATCGCCGGGAAACGGCCGCCTTCCCCGTCGCCTCGCTGCGTGAGGCGAAGTACTGGCCGCCGGTTGCGCGCGTCGACAACGTCTACGGCGACCGCAACCTTTTCTGCAGCTGCATCCCGATCGCGGAGCACGTCGAGCCCGTTGTCGCTGACTGATGCGCGTCATCGTCCTCGGCGCCGGCGTGGTCGGTGTCGCGGCGGCCTGGTATCTGGCCGACGACGGCCACGAGGTCACCGTCGTGGATCGCCAGCCCGGGCCGGCGCTCGAGACGTCGTTCGCGAACGGCGGCCAGATCTCCGCGTCGCATGCGGAGCCTTGGGCCAATCCCGGCGCGCCGCGCAAGATCCTGGAGTGGCTGGGCAGGGAGGATGCGCCGCTGCTGTTCCGGCTGCGAGCCGATCCGCGGCAGTGGCGGTGGGGTCTGCAGTTTCTCGTCGAGTGCCTGCCGTCGCGAACGCGCCGCAATACAATCCACTGTCTGCGTCTCGCACTCTATTCGCGCGACTGCCTGCGCGCGTTGAGGGCGGCAACGGGGATCGAGTACGACCACCTGGAGCGCGGCATTCTGGAATTTCACACGCAGGCCAACGAGTTCGCGCAGGCAGCGACCGCTGCCGAACTGATACGCCAGTTCGACTGCGAGCGCGACGTGAAGACCGTCGCCGAGTGTGTCGCGATCGAGCCCGCGCTTGCGCAGTGCCGCGATCGGCTCGTCGGCGGCATCTACGCCGGTGCCGACGAGTCCGGTGACGCCCGAAAGTTCAGCGAGGAACTCGCGCGCCGCGCCGCCGTGCGCGGCGTGACCTTCCGGTGGCGTACGACCGTCGTGTCGCTGGTCGCCGAGGGCGACGCGGTGCGCGGCGTCCGGTGCATGCACGAAGCGCAGCGCGAGGAACTGCTGTCGGCCGACGCGTACGTGGTGGCGCTGGGCAGCTTCAGTCCGGACCTGCTGCGACCACTGCGCGTGCCGTGTCTCGTGTATCCCGTCAAGGGCTACTCGGCGACGATCAGCGTCGGCGAGCACCGGGGCGCGCCCGTGGCGTCGCTGACCGACCCCGCGCAGAAGATCGTGACGACACGGCTCGGCAACCGGCTGCGCGTGGCCGGAACCGCGGAGTTGGCGGGCCCGAGCACGACGCTCAATGCCGTGCGTTGCGAGGCGCTGGTGCGACGGACGTTCGACCTCTTTCCCGATGCGGGCGAGCGCGATGGCGTGGAATTCTGGGCCGGATTGCGCCCGGCGACCCCGTCGAACGTGCCACTGGTCGGCGCGACGCGTTACCGCAATCTTTTCCTCGACACCGGCCACGGCACGCTTGGATGGACCATGGCCTGCGGATCGGGTCGCGCGCTGACGGATATCGTCGCCGATCGCAAGCCCGACGTCGATTTCGCGTTCCTCCACCGCTAGGCGCGCCCGATCGCGCCCGATTCGGACGGCGGCCGCCGGGACCGGCGGTCGCGGGTCGGTCTCCCCGTTGGATCGACGGGGCTAACCGGAGTAGCCCGGATATCCTGGGTCGGCTGGCATACCGGGATCACCCGGCGTGCCGGCACCGCTGGCGGGTATCGGCGTGAAAGGCGCGGACGGTGGCGCGCACATGATCACCGCGTCCGGTCCATAGCCCTCCGCGACGTAGCCTTTGGCGACCATGGCGTCCCGCGTCGAGCGGTCGGTCGTATAGCGGTGGTTCGGATCGGCGCGATTGTCGAAAACACGGTAGACGGGAATGGTTCCCGCAGGGCACGCGCCGGTCGTCGCGTCCGGCAATGCGACGGCAAACACGCTGGGCGACTCGAAGACGAGCGTCGGAAATTTCGCGAGCGTGCCGGCGCACTCGTCCGGCGACGCGGAGAAGAAGTGCGAATCGCCGGGCGGCGGGATGTAGATCCGGCACACAGGGCTCGCACCCGGATTGCCCACGGCGGTGGCGAACACGCGGAAGCCAAGGCCCGTGCGGACCCAGCCCGGGAAACGGCCGGTGTCCAGCGCATCGATGTCCGGTTGCAGGGCGCTGATGAAGTAGTGATCGGTCGCGGCGCGATAGAACTCGACGGCCGTCACGGGAAGCGCGGGAACGGACGCGCCCGCCCCTGCGAAATTGCCCGGCGCATTGGGCAGTGGTGTTCCCGTACGCGTAATCGCGGTCACCCCGTCGGTCGGCAGCGGACCGTAGGTGACCTGATCGACGCCGGCGTAGTTCAACGTACCGCCGTCCGTGGCGATGAATCCGTTCGGGACGACGTAGTCGGGCGTGACGAGGTTGAGCGCAGCAAAGCCCTGCGTCGCGATCAGGGCCTTTCGCCCCGCCGTCGCCCCGCTCGGCAAGTTCGCCGGAAACGTGAAGGTCTTGGTGGTCCCGGCATGCGTGCTCGTGAACGGAAGGCCGGCGAGGAACTGCTGACCGGAAAGACCTTCCGCTTCGCGCAGCACGACGTACTGCACCGTGCCGTCCGCGTTGGAAAATACCTCGTCGATACGGAACGTGTGGAACGTCGCCTGTGCGGACAGCGCGACGAAGGCGACGACAACGCCCAGCAGAATATGCAACCGAGTTCGCATGGCATCCTTCCCGGCGGGAAGACCCGCCTCGTTCGGCGACTGTGTGAACGGCAAACACCTCGCTTCGGGACGCTATTCCCGCACGCGGACTGCCCCGGCATTCGTGGGGTGACGGAGTTGGTTGCGGCACGTCTCAGGATGCCGCGTCGCTGTCGAGCACGGTGGCGACGATGATGCGCCAGTGCCCCTCGGCGTCGCGCGCCCACAGGTGAACGTACCACCCGCTCGGGAGCGGCAACGCGCCGGGGCGACGCCTGTCGTTTTCAGCGTGCCGTACGTCCGCGCGAGATCGCCGCACGGATGCGGTCCGCGACCCCCATCGAGGCGAACGCGCGCTCCGCCGCGAACAGCGAAGCGAGTGCGGTCGAGTCGGTTCCGGTGGGGGCCGTCGTCGCGCAACCTGCGAGCACGAGCGCCATCATCAGGACGGGTGGGCGCACGACGGCAGGTCGTTCAAATCGGTGGATCACGATGGCTTGTTGCCGAATCGCCCGCGGGCCGATCTCCGGTCGCCGCTATAATTCTGTACTTTTGCCCGCCGCGTCTACATGTCCCCTACCCGATTCCTGGCGCTGGCCGTCCTGGCGCTTGCCGGTGCGGCGCTCGCGCAGCCGGCGCCGGTCCTTGCTCCGGCGATCGCCGCACCCGCGTACTTCCTGCTCGACGTCAGCAGCGGCCAGCCGATCGCGGCGGAAGGCGCGGAGCTGCGGCGGGAGCCGGCATCGCTCACCAAGCTGATGACGGCGTACCTTGCATTCGGCGCGTTGCGCGACAAGACCCTTACGCCGTCGCAGATGGTCAACGTGTCCGAAGCCGCGTGGCGTGCGGAGGGCTCGCGCATGTTCATCGAGCCGCGCAAGGCGGTGTCCGTGGACGAGCTGCTGCGCGGCATGATCGTGCAATCGGGCAACGATGCGTCGATCGCACTGGCGGAGCTCGTCGCCGGTTCGGAGGCGGCGTTTGCCGAGCGGATGAACAAGGAGGCCGCGCCGTCTCGGCCTCGCCAACACGCATTTCGTCAACGCGACGGGGCTCTCCCATCCGCAGCACTATTCGACCGCCGCCGACCTGGGCCGCCTCGCGGCGGCGCTGATCCGCGATTACCCCGAGTACTACCCGCTGTATTCGCTCAAGGAATATCGCTACAACAACATCACGCAGCCGAATCGCAACCGCCTGCTGTGGATCGACCCGTACGTCGACGGGGTCAAGACCGGGCACACGGACGCGGCGGGCTGGTGTCTCATCGCCTCGTCGAAGCGCGGGCAGCGCCGGCTGCTGTCGGTCGTCCTGGGAGCGGCGTCCGACGCGGCGCGAACGACGGAGAGCCAGAAACTCCTCAACTACGGTTTCCAGGCCTTCGATACGGTCCAGCTGTACGCGTCGGGGCAGCCGGTTACGACGCTGCGGGTATGGAAAGGCGCCACTAACGAGGTGGCTGCCGGGTTTGTCGCGGACCAGTACCTGACGCTGCCCAAGGGCAAGGCCGACAAGCTCCAGCTGACGATGACGGCGACCGAGCCACTGGTCGCACCGGTAGCCAGTGGACAGAAGGTCGGCATCGTCAAGGTCGCGCTGGAGGGCAAGCCGATCGCCGAATTCACGCTGCTGGCGCTCGCGGAGGTGCCTTCGGCGAGCATCCTGGGACGGGCGTGGGACACCGTCCGCCTGTGGTTCAAATGAGGGCGCGAGCGGGCGAATGCATTCTCCGGACGCTGCAACCACGAACCGACGCGCCGCAGCGCACACCGGATCGACTTTCGGAGCCACGATGATCGTCTACCTCAACGGCCAGTATCTCCCGATCGAAGACGCGAAGATCCCGGTGCTCGATCGCGGGTTCATCTACGGCGACGGCGTTTACGAGCTGATCCCGGTGTACCGGCGGCAACCGTTCCGGATGCCGCAGCATCTCGCCCGCCTGCAGCGCAGCCTCGACGGCATCCGGCTCGCCAACCCGCACTCCGATGCCGAATGGGAATCGATCGTCCGCTCGCTCATCGATCGCCAGCCGTTCGACGATCAGGGCATCTATTTTCAGGTCACGCGCGGCGTGGCCAAGCGCGACCACGCGTTTCCGCAGGGTGTGCCGCCGACGGTGTTCATGATGAGCAATCCGCTCGCCACGCCGACCGCCGATCAGTTCGCCAACGGCGTGGCGGTGGTCACGGCGGAGGACAATCGCTGGCGACGCTGCGATCTCAAGACCATCTCGCTCGTCGGCAACGTTCTGATGCGCCAGCTGGCGGCCGATTCGGGCGCGATCGAGACGGTGATGTTCCGCGATGGCTTCCTCACCGAGGCGTCGGCGTCGAACGTCCTCGCGGTGATCGAGGGGAAGATCGTCGCGCCGCCGAAAGACAACCTGATCCTGCCGGGCATCACCTACGGCGCGGTCGAGGAATTCGCGCGCGAGGCGGGGCTGCCGTTCGAAATCCGCCCCGTCAACCGCGCGGAGGCCTTCGCCGCCGCCGAGTGGTGGCTGACGTCGTCGACCAAGGAGGTGCTGGCGGTGACGACCGTCGACGGCCGCCCGTTCGGCGGCGGTACGCCCGGGCCGATGTATCGCCGGATGTACGCGCTCTTCCAGCAGCACAAGCCGAAATAGCGCCCCGCACGACCGACCCCGAGCGCTAGGCGGGACCGTCGCCGCGATCCGGCGGATGCGTCGTGCCGAAGCGGTGCTGGTGGAACAGGAGCGCAGGGCCGCTGCGGCGCTCGCAGGTTTCGACCTCGCCGATGAACAGCACATGGTCGCCCGTCCGGTGTCGCGCATAGTGGCGGCACTCGAACCACGCGACGCAGCCTTCGATCAGCGGCGCCCCGGCGGCGCCGATCCGGTAGGTGACGCCGGCGAACCGGTCGGCGTGCGGGCGCGAGAACCGACGCGCGAGTTCGACCTGATCGTCCGCGAGCACGTTGACCGCATAGCGCTCGGCGGCCTCGAACGCCGCCAGATTGGTCGCCGCGAGATTGAGGCTCCACACGATGAGCGGCGGATCGAGCGATACCGAATTGAACGAATTGGCGGTGAAGCCCGTGTAACGTCCGTCCGCCATCCGGGCACAGATCACGGTGACGCCGGTCGCGAACTGCGCGAGCGCATCGCGGAAATGGCGATCATTGAAGGCGGGAACACGGCGTCCCGCGGCAGGTTTGGACAAGGTCCGGGGCCGGGCATCGGTGGCTGAGTCAACGATGACCCGATGGTAACAGTGCGCGTTCGCCGGGCAAGTCTTCCCGACCCTGTTCGGGCGAGCGGCGAACTTGCTACACTAGAACGGTCGCGGCGGCGCTTGGCGTCCGTGTCCCTGCGGACGGCGACACGCGCCCTTTGAGCAAAGCACGAGGATGGCCGAATCGCTGCAAAAGATCGTTGCCACCCGGTATCGCGGACGCAATCTCCCCGTCACCGTGGTGTTGCCCGACGGTGGTCGGGTGCCCTTGTCGCCCGCGCCGGAACTCGAGATCGTCGCCCGTACGTGGCGCGGCCTCAAGGCGCTCGCCACACCGGCGATGGGGGCATTGGCGCGCGCCTACGTGCGCAATGACATCGATTTTTCGGGCGGGGCCCGCCGGGCGTTGGCGGTCGCGGAGCGAATGGTGGGCGAGATCACGCACGGGCGCGACCCGGTCGGGGCGAAAGTCCGGCTCTGGCTCCACCAGCACCGCAGCAACCGCGTCAATATTCGTCAGCATTACGACGTTTCGAACGCGTTCTACCGGCTCTGGCTCGACACGCGGCTCGTCTATTCGTGCGCCTACTATCGCAACGACGGCGACGGCCTCGACGTTGCGCAGCAGCAGAAGCTCGACCACATCTGTCGCAAGCTGCAGCTGGTGCCGGGTGAGCGGTTCCTCGACATCGGTTGCGGCTGGGGCGCGCTGATCATCCACGCGGCCGAGCGCTACGGCGTCGACGCAACGGGCATCACACTGTCGCAGAACCAGCTCGAATACGCTCGTGCCGAGATCGCTGCGCGCGGCCTCGCCGGCCGCGTGCGCGTCGAGTTGCGCGACTACCTGGACCTGCCCGAGGACGAGAGCTACGACAAGGTGGCGAGCATCGGGATGTTCGAGCACGTCGGCATCAAGCGCTTTCCGCGGTACTTCGGCAAGATCCGCCGGATCATGAAACCCGGGGGGCTGGTGCTCAACCACGGCATCACGCACAACCCGCTGGGCGCAGACAGTCTCGGCAGCGGCATCGGCGATTTCGTCGAAGAGTACGTGTTCCCGGGCGGCGAGCTCGCCCACGTGTCCAGCGTGATCGAGGCGATGGCCGCCCAGGGCCTCGAGCCGATCGATGCGGAAGCGCTGCGCGAGCATTACGCGAAGACCCTGTGGCACTGGGTCGACCGACTGGAGGCGAATGCGGAGGCCGCGCGGAGCGAAGTCGGCGAGGAGCGGTTCCGGGTCTGGCGCATCTACATGGCAGGGTCGGCACACGCGTTCGATCGCGGCTGGCTGTCGCTGTGGCAGGTACTCGCCGGGCGCCCGTACGCCGACGGCCGCCTGCCGCATCCGCTGACCCGCGAGTACATGTACCCGCAAGGCGCCTGAGCGCAGTGCCGGTTGCGCCGCGCTGGAGGCGCCCGCATATTGGCTGTCTGGAGACGCCATGACGACGACCCCGACGCCGCCCGCCGAATCGCTGCTGACCTTTCCGACCGTGTTCCCGATCAAGGTGATGGGGCGCACGCAGGACGGTTTCGCGCAGGCGATCGTGGACGTCGTGCAGAAGCACGCGCCGGATTTCGATCCCGCCACGCTCGAGATGCGCGCGTCGTCGGCCGGCAAGTACCTTTCGCTGACGTGCACGGTCAATGCGATCTCGCGCGAGCAGCTGGACGACCTCTACCGGGACCTCACGTCCCACCCGATGGTGGCGATGGTGCTGTGATGGCGGCGATTGCCGCCGCGCAGGCCGATGTCGTTGTCCGCAACCTGGGCCGCACCGAGTACGAACCGACCTGGCGTGCGATGCAGGCGTTCACCGCCGGTCGCGCCGCGGACACGCCGGACGAGATCTGGCTGACCGAACATCCGCCGGTGTACACACTCGGACTTGCCGGGCGGCGCGAACATCTGTTGCGCGACAACGGCATTCCGGCGCTCAAGGTCGACCGCGGCGGACAGATCACCTACCACGGTCCCGGCCAGCTCGTTGTCTACGTGCTGTTCGATCTGCGGCGGCAGCGGCGGGGAGTGCGCGAGATGGTCCGCCGGTTGGAGGGTAGCGTGGTACGATGGCTTGATTCATTGGGCATTTCCGGCTACGGCAAAGTGGAAGCGCCGGGTGTCTATGTCCGCCTGCCGGCGGGCGAAGCCAAGATCGCGGCCCTCGGCCTCAGGGTCAGCAATGGTTGCACCTACCATGGGTTGGCGGTGAACGTCGCGATGGACCTCGCGCCGTTTGCCGACATCGATCCCTGTGGCTATCCGGGACTTGCCGTGACGCAGGTCGCCGATCTTGGCGTCGCGCGCACCGTCGAAGCCGCCGGCGCGGCGTTGGCACCGATTCTCTCAGAACGCCTTTCCGCACGCTGATCATGGACGACATCCCGAAGCCCCCCGCGGCCAACGCGGCCGGCGTCAAGCACAAGGGCGAAGCGAAGACCGCGCGCATTCCCGTCAAGGTCGTCGCGGCGCAGCGTCTCCCGAAGCCGGAATGGATCCGCGTGCGCGTGGGCGCGTCGCCACGCTTCAACGAGATCAAGAAGATCCTGCGCGCGCACCACCTGCACACGGTGTGCGAGGAGGCCTCATGTCCGAACATCGGCGAGTGTTTCGGCAAGGGCACGGCGACGTTCATGATCATGGGCGACATCTGCACGCGACGCTGCCCCTTCTGTGACGTCGGCCACGGACGGCCGCTGCCGCTCGATGCCGACGAGCCTCTCAATCTGGGGCGCACCATCGCGGCGCTGCAGCTCAAGTACGTCGTGATCACGAGCGTGGACCGCGATGATCTGCGCGACGGCGGGGCCGGCCATTTCGTCGACTGCATTCGCGCGATCCGCGAGCATTCGCCGGCGACGCAGATCGAGGTCCTGGTTCCGGACTTCCGCGGCCGGATGGACCGCGCACTCGAAATCCTGGGCCAGGCGCCGCCCGACGTGATGAACCACAATCTCGAGACCGTGCCCCGCCTCTACCGACAGGCGCGTCCCGGGTCGGACTACCACCATTCGCTCGGCCTGCTGAGGGCGTTCAAGGAGCGTTTTCCCGACATCCCCACCAAGTCCGGGCTCATGGTCGGGCTGGGCGAGACCGACGACGAAATCCTCACCGTGCTGCACGACATGCGCACGCACGATATCGACATGCTGACCATCGGCCAGTACCTGCAGCCGACCGCCGGCCATCTGCCCGTGCTGCGTTACGTCCATCCGGACACGTTCGCGATGTTCGAGCGCGAGGCCCTCGCCATGGGCTTCCGGCACGCCGCGGTCGGCGCCCTCGTGCGCTCGTCGTACCACGCGGATCGGCAGGCCGAGGGCGTGCTGTCCGCGGCGGGGTGATCCGGCCGGAGGCGGCCGCCGCGGCGCCACCCGCCCGGCCGGAGGCGGCCGCGCGGTTATCCGCAATGTGCCCGGAAGGGTTCGGGACGCTTGCCGACGCACGGTCCTGCAGGCAGTCCATGCCCGCAGTGTAAGCACCCACTCTTTTTCTGAAACTCAACGGCTGCCACGAGCCGTCGTCGTCGGCGCCGATGTGCGCCGTCCCTGACCCGGGATCGGCAGCGCCCCGACCCGGGTCGTGTTACGCCCACTTCCCGGCGCGAACACCCTTGTTCGACACCCGAGCCCGCGGCCTGTATGCGTGCGGCACGGGGCATTGGCGCCCCGCGCGTGACGTCGACCGTCTGTCGGGGAGGCTTGTGGAATAAATTCCCACGCCTTATTGTTTATGACATTGGGATACCGCAGCCGGCAGTCATGGGTGAGCGCGGAGTCCGGTTCGCATTCAACCCGGGAGGCTTCATATGAAAGGAAGAATCCATCGGAGCGTCGCGCTGGCAGGCCTTTGGCTGCTATCGATGTTCGTCGTCATCGGCGCTCACGCCAGCAACGGTTCCTCACCGGAGGACGACGCTTCATCCTCTGCAAGCACCGTCGAAATCAAGGGCGTGGTCCAGGCGATGCCGGCCAGCGGACTGATCGGCAGCTTCACCATCGACGGCAAGCCGGTGCAGACCGATTCGTCGACGAAGTTCGACCAGGAGGACGGCAAGATCGAGGTCGGCGTGCAGGTCGAGGTCAAGGGCACCAAACAAGCCAACGGACCGGTGCTCGCGATCAGGATCGAGGTCCAGACCGGAGTCGGTTCCGGGCCGGGATCGGGGTCCTCGGGCGACGACGAGGTCGGCAGCGAAAGCGAGGACGAAACGGACGATGACGGCGAGGTTCAGGGCACGATCGTCAGCCTCCCTGCCGACGGTTTGCTGGGCACGTGGAACGTCGCCGGCCGACCGGTGATCGTTGTCAGCACGACGCGACTCGACCAGGAGCATGGCGCGCTGGTCGTGGGCGCGATCGTCGAGGTCAACGGTCTGCCGGATACGAGCGGCGCGATCGTCGCCAGCAAGATCGAGGTCAAGTCGGGCACGACCGGCGGCTCCGTGCCGGTTCCCGGGAAGGTCGAGCTCGTTGGCCTGATCGAAGCGCTTCCGGCGAATGGTCTGATCGGCGACTGGGTGATCGGCGGACGCACGGTGGTGGTGTCGGCGGCGACGGTGCTGGACCCCGAACACGGCGCGTTCGCGGTCGGGGCGAGCGTCGAAGCCAAGGGTGCGCTGGATACCGCAGGCAACTTGGTCGCGGTCAAGATCGAGACGACGGCGGGCAACGGTGCGCCGGTACCGGCGCTCGAGTTCTGGGGCGTGGTCACGGAGTTGCCCGCGAGCGCCAACGGTTTCGTCGGTGTCTGGAAGGTCGACGACAAGCTCGTCAACGTGACGCCCGCCACGGAAATCAACGTCGAGGACGCCCCGCTCGTCGCAGGGGTCACCGTCGAGGTGCATGGCTGGCTGCAGCCGGATGGCGTGATCGAAGCGAAGGAGATCGAGACGCGCACCGTGGTCGGCGTCGGTGGCCGGACAGGGCACGAAAGCGGTCGAGTTCTTCAACGGCACGCTCGGGCACTTCTTCGTCACGGCCAATCCCGGCGAAGTCGCCGCCCTCGACGCCGGCGGTGTCTGGCAGCGCACCGGGCAGGCGTTCAACGTCGGATCGGGGTCGCGCGGGGTCTGTCGCTTCTACGGAATGCCGCCCAAGGGCCCGGACTCGCACTTCTTCACCGCGGACGCGGCAGAGTGTCAGGCGGTGATGACGCAGTTCTCGGCGTGGACATTCGAAGGCATGGCGTTCTCGGCGACGCCGCCGGTGAATGGTCAGTGCCCGGCGGGGACGCTGGAAGTGCACCGGTTCTTCAACAACCCGACGACGGCCGGTGACATCAACCACCGCTTCACCGTCACGCCGGAGGCGTTCCAGCAGACGCTGGCCCTGGGCTGGACGCACGAGGGTGTCGTGATGTGCGCGCGCTCCTGATCCGGCCACGATCCCCCGCGGCGCCGACTCCGGCCGGCGTCGCATTTCCGTAACCGGCGCCTGCATGGCGCCGGCTTTTTTTGCAGGGTCGGAGGCGCCGGCCCGGGTGGGCGGCCGCGCGGATCGTGACCGACGCTCCTACACCGGCGGCCCGCGATGGGTCTGTCGGCGTCACGGCGACAATACGGGAAGGTCGACGCCACGTGGCCACAGCATCCACAGTCGCCCCGACTGCCGCATGCGACCCGCCGCGCGTGCGGCCGCCTCGCCGAAACCCCAGAAGTAATCGGCGCGCACGGCGCCGCGGATGGCGCCGCCCGTATCCTGCGCCAGCACGAGGCGCTCGAGCGGGCGCCCGGACAGCGGGTCGGTCGTCGCGAGATAGACGGGGGTACCGAGCGGGATCGAGCGCGGGTCGACGGCGATCGCCCGCTCGCGCAGCAGCGGAACGCCGAGCGAGCCGAGGGGACCGTCGATCGCTGCGTCGAGCGAGCCCGGTACCGGCGGCGGAACTTCGCGGAAGAACACGTAGCTTGGGTTCTCGTCGAGCAGTGCAGTCAGCTTCGACGGATTGCGCCGTCCCCACTCGACGATTCCCTGCAACGTTGCGCCTTCGAGCGGAAGCTCGCCCCGCTCGACCAGGATGCGACCGACCGACTGGTAGGCGTGCCCGTTCTGATCGTCGTAGCCGATGCGCATTACGCTCCCGTCGGCGAGCTGCACGCGTCCGGAACCCTGGATCTGCAGGAAGAACGCGTCGACGGGGTCCGCGACCCAGACAAGCACCTTGTCCGCCAACGGTGCCCTGCCGGCCTCGATTTCCGCGCGCGACCAGTAGGGCACGACGCGCCGACCCTCGACGCGCCCGCGCAGTCGGCGTCCCTTGAGATCCGGATACAGCGACGCGAGGTCGACGATGAGCAGATCGTCCGGCGTCGCGTAGAGCGGAACGGCGAAGCGCGCCGTCCGCGTGCGGCTGCCTTCGAGCAGGGGCTCGTAGTACCCGGTAATGAGACCGCGATCGCTGCCGTCAGCGGCACGCACCTCGTATGGGCTAAAATGCTGCTCGAAAAAGGCCCGCGCCGATGGGGGATCGCGTGGCTCGATCGATTCTCCCGCCGCGCATGCCGCGAGCCAGCGCGCGCGCGCGCGTGGGGCGTCGACGAGGGCGCGGCAGCCGGCGAGAAAGGCGGGCCACGCATCTTGCACGCGGTCGTCGCTCCACCCGGGCAGTGCCGACCAGCCGACCGGCACGTACCGTACGGACGGCGTGGGGACGGCCGGGGAAGGTGTCGGCGGCGCCGTCGTGCAGCCGGCGACGCACACGGCCATGCACATTGCCGCGGCGAGGGCGCCGGGTAAACCAGGGAAACGCGATCGGATGGGGTGGATCTTCCTCGAGGCGTTGGTGGCGCTGCTGATCGCGGTCGGCATTGTATGGTGGACGATGGGTCCGAAGCGAAAAGCGTCGCGGCGCAACCCGCCCGCGGACCGGCGCTAGGCGCACTAATGCAGTACGCGCGGCACCGACAGCGTGAACGAGGGGATCGCGGCGTCGAACGCCTGACCGTCCTCGGCGACCATCTGGTACGTGCCGCGCATCGTGCCCACGGGGGTCGGCAGGCTGGCGCCGCTGGTGTATTCGAAGCTTTCCCCGGGGCGGAGCAACGGCTGCTGGCCGACCACACCCTGTCCCTTGACTTCCTGGACATGGTGCTCGCTGTCGGTGATGATCCAGTGGCGGCTCACCAACTGTGCCGCCACGGTCCCGGTATTGGTGACCGTGATCGTGTACGCGAACACGTACTGATTGCGCGACGGGTCCGACTGGTCGGCGACATAGGACGCCGCCGCCGCAACGCTGACGTCGTACTTCTTGGGATCGTTCATCGGTCCTGTCCCCTCGAACCCCGCTCCCGATTATAACCATGCCCGATTACAAGATTGCGCCCTCGCTGCTGTCGGCGGATTTCGCACGGCTGGGTGACGAAGTGCGTGCGGTGATCGCCGCCGGCGCCGACCTCATCCATTTCGACGTGATGGACAACCACTACGTCCCCAACCTCACGATCGGACCCCTGGTCTGCGAGGCGCTTCGCTCGCACGCGACGGTGCCGATCGACGTGCATCTGATGGTGAAGCCGGTCGACCGCATTGTTCCCGATTTCGCCAAGGCCGGCGCGACGATCGTGAGCTTCCATCCCGAGGCCTCCCATCATGTCGATCGCACGATCGGACTCATCCGCGATTGCGGGTGCAAGGCCGGGCTCGTGTTCAATCCGGCCACGCCTCTCGACTGGCTCGACCACACCGTGGACAAGCTCGACCTCGTGCTGATCATGTCGGTGAATCCCGGGTTCGGCGGCCAGTCGTTCATTCCGCACGCCCTCGAAAAACTCAAGGCGGCCAGGACGCGGATCGACGCGGCGCAGCAGCGGACCGGACGGCCCATCCTGCTCGAGGTCGATGGCGGCGTGAAGATCGAGAATATCGGCGCCATCGCCAAGGCGGGCGCCGACACGTTCGTCGCCGGGTCGGCGATCTTCGGCACGCCGGACTACCCGACGACGATCGCGAGAATGCGCGCGGAGCTCGCCAAGGGCGGATGAGCGTGGCTGCGCCTGCTGCCCCTACCGAGCCCCCGGTGCTCGCGATCCGTGCGATCGCCTTCGACCTCGACGGCACGCTGCTCGACACGATCCACGATCTGGCCGGCGCGGTGAACGCGCTGCTCGAGGAGCTGGGACTTCCCGCGCTGCCCAAGGCCGAGATCCGCGACATGGTGGGCAAGGGCATGCCGAATCTCGTGCGTCGGGTACTGGCGCGGGCGACCGGCGTATCGCCGGCCGCCATCGAGGACGCCGACATCGCGTCGGCGCTCGCGGGCTATCAGCGACACTACGCCGCGCAACTGGGCCGCGAGACGAAGCCGTTTCCGGGACTGGCGGAGGCGCTCACGCGACTGCGGGCGATGGGATTCCCGCTCGCGGTCATCACCAACAAGGCGACGCGGTTCGTGCGGCCGCATCTGGAGCGCGCAGGCATCGCCGGCTATTTCGCGCAGGTGATCGGTGGTGACGACCTGCCGGCGAAAAAGCCGGACCCCGCGCCGCTGCTCCACGTCGCGGCGGCATTCGGCATTGCCCCGGCGCAACTGCTGATGGTCGGCGATTCGGTCAACGACGTCGCCGCCGCGCGCGCCGCCGGCTGCCCGGTCCTGGTGCTGCCCCACGGATACAACGAGGGGGAGCCGGTGCAAAGCCTCGATGCCGATGGTATAGTCCCTACACTGCTCGCGATCCCCGATCGCGTCCGGTTTGCCGTGAACCCCCAGTGAGCTTCGACACCCTTGTCTTCGAACGCGCCGCCGCGCAGGTCTGCCTGCGGCACGCGAACGGCCAGCGCCGCTGGCGCCGCTGACCTGACCGTTCGCGCCTGGCGTCGCGCGCTCCAGGCGAGCCGGCCCCCGCAGTTCCCCCGCGTCGAACCGATCGTCGAAGCGTCATGACCGAAGCCGAATTCCGCGCGCTCGCCGCGCAGGGCTATAACCGTATTCCGCTGGTCCTCGAGTCGTTCGCGGACCTCGATACGCCGCTGTCGCTGTACCTCAAGCTCGCCAACGCGCCGTACACGTTCCTGCTCGAATCGGTGGTCGGCGGCGAGCGCTTCGGACGCTACTCGTTCATCGGCCTGCCGGCGAAGGTGCGCATACGCGCCCGCGGCACCGCGATCGAGGTCGAGGAGGGCGGCACCGTCGTCGAACGGCACGCGGGCGACCCCCTCGCGTTCGCCGGGGAGTTCCTGCGCCGTTACCGGGCGGCACCGCAGCCGGGGCTGCCGCGCTTCTGCGGCGGGCTCGCCGGCATGTTCGGCTACGACACCGTCCGCTACATCGAGCACCGCCTTGCCGACTCGGCGCCGCCGCCGGCGCCCGGACTCGCCGACGTGCCCGACATCCTGCTCCTGCTCACCGAGGAACTTGCCGTCGTGGACAATCTCGCCGGCAAGATCTCGCTGATCGTCTACGCCGATCCCGGCGAGCCCGACGCCTATGCGAAGGCCTCGGCGCGCCTGCAGGCGCTGCGGCGCCGCCTGCGCGAGTCCGTCGCGATCCCGTTCCAGACGGCGACCACGCTGACGCAGGCCACGAGCGAATCGGGCGCCGAGGCCTTCCAGGCGGCGGTGCGCAAAGCCAAGGACTACATCGCCGCGGGCGATGTCATGCAGGTCGTGCTTTCGCAGCGGATGCGCCGTCCGTTCACCTCGTCGCCGCTCTCGCTGTACCGCGCACTGCGCTCGCTCAATCCGTCACCGTACATGTTCTTCTACGACTTCGGTGACTTCCACGTCGTCGGTGCGTCGCCGGAGATCCTCGTGCGCAAGGAAGGCAATGCCGTGACGCTGCGGCCGATCGCCGGCACGCGCCCGCGCGGGTCGACGCGCGACGCCGACGAGAAGCTTGCGCAGGAGCTGCTCGCCGACCCGAAGGAGATCGCCGAGCACGTGATGCTCGTCGACCTCGGCCGCAACGATGTCGGGCGCGTCGCGCAGATCGGCACCGTCAAGGTCACCGACCGGATGGTGGTCGAGCGCTACTCGCATGTCATGCACATCGTTTCGAACGTCGAGGGGGCGCTCGCGCCCGGGTACAACAGCCTCGACGTGCTGCGGGCGGCCTTTCCCGGCAGGCACGGTCAGTGGCGCGCCGAAGGTGCGCGCGATGGAGATCATCGACGAACTCGAACCCACGCGCCGGGGCCCTTATGCCGGCGCGGTCGGCTACGTCAGTTTCCAGGACGACATGGACACCGCGATCGCGATCCGTACCGCCGTGATCAAGGACGGGACGCTCTACGTGCAGGCGGGTGCCGGCATCGTCCACGACTCCGTCCCGGAGTCCGAGTGGACGGAGACGCAGAACAAGGCGCGCGCCGTCCTGCGTGCCGCGGACATGGTGCAGCAGGGCCTCGACGCCGAGCCCTGACCGGCGACGCGCGCCGACCAGCGTCGCGGGCAGTTTCCGGCACCGCTTCCGCGCGTGGCGGCGCCGTCGGGGAATCGCACGCTAACCGGCTGCCAGCGATTGCAGCGCGCGCCGTACCTGCGTGACGACGCCCGGCCAGTCGCCCATCTGCGGCTGCCGGAACAGCCGGGCCGTCGGGTACCACGGACTGTCCTCGCGGGCCTGCAGCCAGCGCCAGTCTGCCGCGAACGGCAGCAGGATCCAGGTCCGTCTTCCCAGCGCCCCCGCCAGGTGGGCGACTGCGGTGTCGACGCTGATGACGAGGTCCATCAGCTGTGCGAGCGCGGCAGTGTCGCCGAAGTCGCGCAGCTCGTCGCCCAAGTGAAGAATGTCACCGCGTTGCGCGAGCACAGCGCGGTCGGCGTCGCGTAGCTCCTTCTGCAGGCTCACGTATCGGACGTTGTCCGGCAGCATCCCGGCGAACAGCGACAGCGGGATCGAACGATCGTGGCGGACGTGGCGACCCGCCCCGCCGGACCAGACGAGTCCGATGCGCTGGTGTTCGCTGGCGCCAAGCCGCGCCTCCCAGCCGCGGACACGATCCGGATCGGCGCGAAGGTAGGGGACGCGTGCCGGAAGCGTGGCTAGGGTGGTGTGCAAGGCGAGCGGCAGGCTGGGCAGCGGGCAGTGGACGTCGAACGCCGGCAAGGGTTCGCCGGCCGTGTAGACGCGCTCGACGCCGTCGATGCTCGCGAGCAGTTCCGCGAGCGGCGCCGGTGCCTCGAGCAGCACTCTCGCGCCCAGCGCGGCCACGTTCGTCGCGAAGCGGCAGAACTGGAACGTGTCGCCGAACCCCTGCTCCGCGTGCAGCAGGATCGTCTTGCCATGCAGGTCCTCGCTTCCCAGCCAGAGCGGTTGCGCGAAGCTGCGCGCTCGCTTCTCCAGCCTGCGGGCACTCCAGCGCCACTCGTACTCGGGCCAGCCGCGCTCGTAGTCGCCGACCAGCAACCGGCACAGCGCCAGGTTCCAGTGGGCGGTCGGATCGTCCGGCTTCAGGGCAAGAACCCGTGTGAAGCAATCCAGTGCCTCGTCGCTGCGGCCGAGATCCTGCAGCGTCATGCCCCGGTTGTTCAGCGAATCGACGTGGTCCGGTTGGCGTTCGAGCGCCTGCGCGTAACTCGCCAGCGCCTCCTCGTGGCGCAGCAGGCGGACCAGCGCATTTCCCCGGTTGTAGAGGGCGCCGACGAAGCCCGGGCGCGCGCGCAACGCCGCCTCGCAACTCGCGAGCGCTTCCTCGTGGCGCCCGAGAGCGCACAGCGCGGCGCCGCGATGGCTCAACGCCTCCGGGTAACCGGGGCGCAACATCAGCGCCCGATCGTAGCTTGCGAGGGCAGCGTCGATTTGGCCGAGACGTTGTTGCGCATTGCCTCGGTTGTTCAGTGCCTCGGCAAAGTCCGGCCGCAGCGCGAGTGCCTGCGCGAAGCTCGCCAGCGCCTCTTCGTCGCGCCCGAGGGCCAGCAGCGCCGCGCCGCGGTTGTTGTGCGTCTGCGCCCGGTGCGGCGCGTGCCGCAGCGCACTCTCGTGACTTGCCAGCGCTTGCGCGGGGCGCCCGAGAGCCTGCAGCGCGGCGCCCCGGCGGTCCAGTGCGTCCGCATCGTCCGGAAGCACTCGCAGTGCGCGCTCGTAGCTCGCGATGGCGTCCTCGAAGCGATGCAGCGACGCGAGCGTATCTGCGCGATTGACCAGTGCGCGCGCGAAATCGGGTCGGACGGCGAGCGCGCGGTCGTAGCTTGCCAGTGCTTCGGCATCGCGTCCCAGCGCCTGGAGCGCGGTCCCGCGGTTGTTGAGCGCCTGCGCGTGTCCGGCGTCGAGCTGCAGTGCGCGTTCGTAGCTTCGCAACGCCTCCTCGATCCGCCCGAGGGCCTGCAGGACGGCGCCGCGGCTGTTGAACAGCCCCGGGTCGTCCGTCTTGAGCTGCAGGGCGCGCTCGTAGCTCGCGAGTGATTCGCCGTTGCGCCCGAGATGTCGGAGCGCATTGCCCCGATTGCCGAGCGCCTCCGCGAAATCGGGCCTGAGGCGCAAGGCATGCTCGTAGCTCGCGAGTGCCTCGTGGTGGCGACCGAGGTCGTCGAGCACGGCCCCGCGATTGTTGAGCATCTCGGCGTGGTCCGGTCGCAGCGCAAGCGCACGGTCGTAGCACGCCAGCGCGTCGGCGTGGCGACCCATCCTCCTCAGCACGTTGCCGAGATTGGAGTGCGCGGCCGCGTGAGCGGGATTCACGGCGACGGCGCGGCCGAGGAGATCGGCGGCGGCGGCCGCGTTGCCGCGCTGGGCCTCGAGGATGCCCAGGAAATGCAGCGCGTCGAATTGCGCCGGCGCTTGCGCGAGCACCTCCTGGTAGAGACCGGCCGCAGGCGCCAGCTCACCTCGCTGATGGAGTGCAATCGCCTGCTGCAGCCGGTCCGGTGGACGCGCCGCGTTCGCTGCTTCTTCCGTTGCCGTCACCTGAGAAGCTCCCCTGCCGTTGGTCCGTCATGCTGCCGGCCGTCGGCCGGTGTCCGCGATCGACCCGCGGTTGCGCGCCGTGATCGTCGCACACCGTCGTGCCATGCACACGCGCACTCCGGCCAAGGTCATTCGCTTCTCGGCCGGACGGCTCCTCGTTGCAGAATGGAGGGTCATGGCCGTATCGCGACGACCGGCTTCGCAATCCTGCCCGACCGGACGGGGGAGGGCAAGGATGCGCACTGCCGCCCGCGCCTGCGGTCTTGCGTACTCTTGCGGGAATGCGGCGCCCAAGGTAACGTCCTGTGATGGCTTCCCGTTCGTTACGCCATTCACATTCGCCTCTGCCGCACCTCTCGCCCGCCGCCCGGCGGCGATGGCGCTAGTTCGCCGCGCGCCGATCTTCCCGCAGGAGTTCGCGCCCAAGGCGCCCGGCGGCCCTCGTGCACCAGGGCTCCGGCAGCTTCGGGTCCGCTCGCAGGCCGGTCGGCGGCCTTGCGCACCGGGATCGGAAAATCAACGCCTTAGCCGGCTCGAGGGGGCCGCATGCTGCTGATGATCGACAATTACGACAGCTTCACCTACAACCTGGTCCAGTATCTGGGGGAACTCGGCGCCGACGTCCACGTGCATCGCAACGACGCGATCACGCTCGAGCAGGTCGCGGCGTGGGAGCCCGCGATGATCGTCATCTCGCCCGGGCCATGCACACCCAACGAAGCGGGAATCTCGGTTCCGCTCATCCAGCGGTTCGCGGGAAAGATCCCGATCCTCGGCGTATGCCTCGGGCATCAGGCGAT
Organism: uncultured beta proteobacterium; assembly: GCA_963843595.1. Lineage (GTDB taxonomy): Bacteria > Pseudomonadota > Gammaproteobacteria > Burkholderiales > Casimicrobiaceae > CAIWHR01. The sequence goes on from CAWJLG010000008.1 coordinate 228,554, forward strand.
CGGGCAGGCGTTCGGCGGCAACATCGTTCGCGCCAGGCGCGTGATGCACGGCAAGCTGTCACCGGTCACGCACGACGGGCGCGGCGTGTTCACCGGGCTGCCTTCGCCGTTCTCGGTCACCCGCTACCACTCGCTGGCCATCGATCCGTCGACGATGCCCGAGTGTCTCGAGGTGAGCGCGACGGCCGACGACGACGGGGAGGTCATGGGGGTGCGTCACAAGACGCTCGCCGTCGAAGGCGTGCAGTTCCATCCCGAGGCAATCCTGACCGAGCACGGCCACGCGCTGCTGCGTAATTTTCTCGAGGGTCGGCGCTGAGCGCGCTCGCCTCCGCGCACACGCATTTGCCATTCCGCCGCCCCGACGCCAACCACGACGAAACAGGGAACCGTCATGCCCATTACGCTACAGGAAGCGCTGCAACGCACGATCGAGCATCGCGAGATCTTTCCGGATGAGATGCTGTCGATCATGCGGCGGATCATGAGCGGAGAGGTCACGCCGGTGATGATCGCGGCGCTCACCGTCGGACTGCGCGTGAAGAAGGAGACCGTCGGCGAGATCGCCGCTGCCGCGCAGGTCATGCGCGAATTCGCCACCCGGGTCGAGGTGACCGATCGCGACCATCTGGTCGACATCGTCGGCACCGGCGGGGATGCGTCGCACACGTTCAACATCTCGACCGCGTCGATGTTCGTTGCGGCCGCGGCCGGCGCGCGCGTGGCCAAGCACGGCGGCCGCTCGGTGTCGTCGAAATCGGGTTCGGCCGACGTGCTGGAGGCGCTGGGCGCCAACATCATGCTCAAGCCGGAGGCCGTCGCCCAGTGCATCGACGAGACCGGCGTGGGTTTCATGTTCGCGCCGTCGCACCACACCGCGATGAAGTACGCGGCGCCGGTGCGCAAGGAGCTCGGCGTGCGCACGATCTTCAACATTCTCGGCCCGCTGACCAATCCCGCCGGTGCGCCGAACCAGCTGCTGGGCGTGTTCCACCCCGATCTCGTCGGCATCCAGGTCCGCGTGCTGCAGCGCCTGGGCAGCAAGCATGTGCTGGTCGTCTACGGCAAGGATGGAATGGACGAGGTGTCCCTCGGTGCGGCGACGATGATCGGCGAGCTGAAGGACGGCGAGGTTCGCGAGTACGAGATCCATCCGGAGGACTTCGGCCTGCGGATGATCAGCAATCGCGGCCTCAAGGTCGCCGATGCGACGGAGTCGAAGGACATGGTTCTCGAGGCGCTCGGCGGCGTCGAGGGTACGCCGCGCGAGATCGTCGTGCTCAATGCGGGCGCCGCGCTCTACGCCGCCGATGTGGCGGCCACCATCGCGGAAGGCATCGAACGAGCGCGTGCCGCCATCGCCTCCGGGGCGGCGCAGCGGAAGCTCGAGGTATTCGTCGCGACAACCCAGAAGCTCGCCGCCCGGGGCGCGTGAGGGCCGGCGGAACCGTGGTTCCGGACGCACGGCGGGTAACGGCGTGAGCGAACGCGACATCCTGAAGCGGATCCTCGCCGCCAAGGCGGAGGAGGTGGCGGCGGCCCGGCGTTCGCGCTCGGTGCGGGAGGTCGAGGCCGCAGCGCGCGCAGCGGACGAGGTCCGCGATTTCGTCGGCGCGTTGCGGGCGAAGATCGCCGCCGGCGGCTCCGCGGTGATCGCCGAGATCAAGAAGGCCAGCCCGAGCAAGGGTATTCTGCGGCCGATCTTCGATCCGCCGGCCATCGCGAAGCGCTATGAGGCCGGCGGGGCCGCGTGCCTGTCGGTGCTGACCGACCGCCCGTTCTTCCAGGGTGCACCGGAGTACCTGACGGCGGCGCGCGCCGCGTGCGCGCTTCCCGCGTTGCGCAAGGACTTCATCATCGACGAGTACCAGGTCGCGGAGGCGCGCGCCCTGGGCGCCGATGCGATTCTGCTGATCGTGGCCGCCCTCGACGATGCCCGCCTTGCGGCGCTGGAAGCGTACGCGGCGTCGTTCGGGCTTTCGGTGCTCGTCGAGGTTCACGATGCGGACGAGCTCGACCGCGCGCTGGCGTTGAAGACGCCGCTCGTCGGCATCAACAACCGCAACCTGCGCACGTTCGAAGTGTCGCTCGACACGACGTTCGACCTGTTGCCGCGCATTCCGTCGGACCGGCTCGTCGTCACCGAAAGCGGCATCCTGGTGCCGGCGGACGTGGCGCGCATGCGCAGCCGGGGCGTCCATGCCTTCCTCGTCGGAGAGGCATTCATGCGCGCCGCGGATCCCGGCGCCGCGCTCGCGGCGCTGTTTCGCTGACGCGCCGGCGCGCCGGCTCCGGTGCTATGATGCGCTGCCGTCCCGACGCGGCGGCAGGTGCCGCGCGTCGCCTCGTTCGAATCCCGTCACCGCCTGCCGCCTCGTTCTTCCGGGGAGCCCGTACTTGTCGGCTATCGTCGCCGAAAATGTCAGCAAGCACTGGACGACTGCCGAGGGACAGGTGCGCGCGGTCGACGGGCTGTCGTTCTCGTTCGACGCCGGCACGCTCAACGTCCTGCTCGGTCCGTCGGGCTGCGGCAAATCGACCACGCTGCGGCTCATCGCCGGCCTCGAGCAGGCGGATGGCGGGCGCATTCTCATCGGCGGTCGCGACGTGACGCGCCTTCCGCCGTCGCAACGCAACATCTCGATGGTGTTCCAGAGCTACGCGCTGTTCCCGCACCTTTCCGTGGCGGAGAACCTCGTGTTCGGGCTGCGCGTGCGCAAGGTCGCCCCCGCCGACCTCGACCGACGGCTCGACCGTGTCGCCGGCCTGCTCGGTCTCGCGCAGCTCCTTGATCGCAAGCCTTCGCAGCTGTCCGGCGGGCAGCAGCAGCGGGTGGCGCTCGGCCGCGCGATCATCAACGAGGCGCCGGTCTGCCTCATGGACGAGCCGCTGTCCAATCTCGACGCCCAGCTGCGCCAGGACATGCGCGCGGAGATCCGGAACCTGCAGCGGGAGCTCGGCATCACGATGGTCTACGTCACGCACGATCAGGTCGAGGCGATGACGATGGCCGACCGCGTCGTTCTGCTCAACAAGGGTCGCATCGAGCAGAACGCCGCGCCGGTGGATCTCTACGAAACGCCGGCGAACACGTTCGTCGCGCGGTTCATCGGCACGCCGCCGATGAACCTGCTGCCGCTCGAGCCGGGCGCCGCTGGGGCCGTGATCGCCGGCACCGACGGGCCCGCCATCGCGCCGGCCGAGTGCGCCGGCCTGACGCTGGGCGTGCGGCCCGAGCACATCGAGCTGGGCTTAGAGCGCGGCGCGCGCGCGCGCGTCGAGAGCGTCGAGTACCTGGGCGCCGACTCGCTGGTCGCGTGCCGGCTGGGCACGGCGGCCGTTGCCGTGCGCGTCCCCGGCAGCAGCGGCCTTGCGCGCGGCGATGCCGCGTGGCTGTCCTGGGCGCCCGGTGCGCAGCATCTGTTCGAACGCGATGGTACCCGGCGGCCCGAGTCCGCGCGTCAGGAATCCGCAACGATGCTCGCGTAGCATCGCGCGTTGTTCGTCTTGCCAGAGGAGGAAGTCGTCATGAACATGAAGAAGATCACCCGCGGTTGGCGCGCGCTGGCTGCGGCGCTCGTTGCGACGCTGCTGTCCTTCGCCGCCGCGGCGCAGGCGCCGGTCGAAGTGCCGTTCTACTACCCCGTCGCGGTTGGCGGACCGATTACGAAGATCATCGACGGGCTCGCCGCGGAGTTCGAGAAGGAAAATCCGAATATCAGGCTGAAACCGATCTACTCGGGCAGCTACCAGGAGTCGATCACGAAGGCGCTGACGGCGGTAAAGAGCGGCGAGCCGCCGGTGACGTCGATCCTGCTGTCGACCGACATGTACACGCTGATCGACGAGGACGCGATCGTCCCGTTCGACGACCTCATCAAGACGCCAGAGGACCAGGCGTGGCTGAAGAGCTTCTATCCGGCGTTCATGGAGAACAGCCAGACCGGCGGCAAGACCTGGGGTATCCCTTTCCAGCGCTCGACGATCGTCCTGTACTACAACAAGGAAGCGTTCAAGGAAGCGGGGCTCGATCCGAACCGACCGCCCGCGAACTGGAGGGAGCAGGTCGAGTACGCGCAGAAGCTGACCAAGCGCGACGCGTCTGGCAAGGTGACGCAGTGGGGCATCGAGATCCCGTCGTCGGGCTTTCCGTACTGGCTGTTCCAGGCGCTCGCGATCCAGGCCGGCATCAACCTGATGAACCCCGCGGGCACGCAGACCTATTACGACAAGCCCGAGGTCATCGAAGGGCTCACGTACTGGGTCGACCTCGTCAACAAGTACAAGGTGCATCCGGAAGGAATCGTCGATTGGGGCACGACGCCGAAGGACTTCTTCGAGAAGAAGGTGGCGATGATGTGGACGACCACCGGCAATCTCACGAACGTCCGGACGAACGCCAAATTCGACTTCGGGGTGGCGATGCTGCCCGCGGGCAAGCAGCGGGGCAGCCCGACGGGCGGCGGCAATTTCTACCTCTTCAAGAAGTCGACGCCCGCACAGCGCGACGCCGCGTTCAGGTTCGTCAAGTGGGTGACCACGCCGCAGCGCGCCGCGCAGTGGGGCATCGATACGGGGTACGTCGCCGTGCGCGCCGATGCGTGGGAAACGCCGGTGATGAAGCAGTACGTCGCCGGATTCCCGGCGGCCGCGGTCGCCCGGGACCAGCTTCCGTACGCGAAGGCCGAGCTGTCGACACACGACAACCAGCGCGTCACCAAGGCGCTCAACGACGGGCTGCAGGCGGCGTTGACCGGGACCAAGACGCCGGAACAGGCGATGAAGGACGCACAGCGCGAGGCGGAGCGGCTGCTGCGCAGCTACAAATAACCCAATCGCGGAATCGGCGCGCGCCTTCGGGCGCGCCGCCGCCGCCCGTGTGACCTCGCTTCGCGACCGCTGCGCATGACCCGCGGCGCCCAATGGCTCTACGGCTGGCTGCTGCTGCTGCCGGCGATGGCGCTGCTCGCCTTGTTCACGCATTACCCGACCGTCGCCACGCTGTGGCACAGCTTCCTGTCGACGCCGAAGGGTGCGCGTCCGGCAAAGTTCGTCGGTCTCGACAACTACCGCCAGCTCACCGAGGACCCGATCTTCTGGCAGGCATTGTCGAACAATCTCTGGTTCGCGGTCGGGACGATCCCCGCATCCATCGCGCTCGCGCTGCTGATGGCCGTCTGGGTGAACGGGCGGATCGCCGGCCGCGGGTTCCTGCGCCTTGCCTATTTCACGCCGACGATCCTGCCGATGATCGCGGTCGCGAACATCTGGCTGTTCTTCTACACGCCGGAATACGGGCTGCTCGAACAGATCCTGAAAGCGTTCGGCGCGAGCAGCCACAACTGGCTCGGCAGCAAGAGCACGGCCCTGTCCTGCATCATGGTCGTGACCGTGTGGAAGGAAGCCGGCTTCTTCATGATCTTCTATCTGGCCGCACTGCAGTCCATGTCGCCGAACCTCGCGGAAGCGGCGGCGATCGAGGGGGCGTCGCGGTGGTACTTCTTCCGGCGCATCACCTTTCCGCTGCTGATGCCGACGACACTGTTCGTGCTCGTCAACGCGGTGATCAACGCGTTCCGGCTGGTCGACCACATCGTCGTCATGACGCGTGGCGGCCCGGACAATGCGACCGCGCTGCTGCTCTACTACATCTACGAGATCGGATTCCGGTTCTGGGATTCCGCCTACGCTGCCGCGCTGACGATGGTGCTGCTCGCGATACTCGGACTGGCGGCGCTGGCCCAGTTCTGGTTTCTCGAGCGAAGGGTCCACTACCAGTGAGCCAGGTCTACGCCTCGCGGGGAACGACGCACGCGCTGGAGACCGCCGGCGCGTGGCTGCTCGGCGCCTTCTGGGTGCTTCCGCTCGTCTACGCGTTCTGGACGGCCTTCCACCCGGGCGAGTTCTCCACGCGCTTCGTCCTGACCGCGCCGCTCACGCTCGAGAATTTCGTCAAGGCCTGGGCCGCCGCGCCGTTCGCGCGCTACTTCGTGAACACGGTGATGCTGGTCACCATGACGCTCGCCGTGCAGCTCGTGCTCGTCACGCTGGCCGCCTATGCCTTCGCCCGCTTCGAGTTTCCCGGGCGCAATGTCCTGTTCGCGCTGGTGCTCGTGCAGTTGATGATCATGCCGGACGTGCTGATCGTCGAAAACTACCGGACGATGGCGGCACTCGGACTCAAGGACACCATCGTCGCCATCGGGCTGCCGTACATGGCGAGCGCCTTCGGGATCTTCCTGCTGCGCCAGACGTTCAAGACGATCCCGCGCGAGCTCGACGAGGCTGCTCGCGTCGAAGGATGCACGCCGCTACAGGTGCTGTGGAAGGTCTACGTACCACTGGCGCGCCCCGTGTATATCGCGTATGCGCTGGTCAGCGTCAGCTACCACTGGAACAATTTCCTGTGGCCGCTGATCATCACCAACTCGGTCGAGTCGCGGCCGTTGACGGTCGGACTGCAGGTCTTCTCCGCGACCGACCAGGGGATCGACTGGTCGATCATCACCGCGGCGACACTGTTGACCACCGCGCCACTGCTGGTTGCCTTTCTGCTGTTCCAGCGGCAGTTCGTGCAGAGTTTCATGAGGGCCGGAATACGATGAAAGTGATGACCTGGAATGTCCAGTGGTGTCGCGGCATCGATCTCAAGGTCGATGCCGCGCGCATCGCCGCCGAGGCGAAACGCATTGCCGACGCGGACGTCCTGTGCCTGCAGGAAATCGCCGACAACTTTCCCGATCCCCGGCTCGGCGGCAGCTCCGGGGAGGATCAGTTCGCCGTGCTGGCGACGCTGTTCCCCCGATACACCGCGGTGCCCGGCATCGCCGTCGACCACCCCGCCGAGACCGGCCGACGCCGCTTCGGCAACATGATCCTGTCGCGGCTGCCGGTGAAGCAGGTCTACCGGCATCTGCTCCCTTACCCCGCGGATCCGGGGGTTGCCGGAATGCCGCGCATCGCGCTCGAAGCGGTGATCGCGGCGCCGTTCGGCGACGTGCGGGTGATCACGACGCATCTGGAGTACTACTCGCGCCGTCAGCGCATGGCGCAGGTCGAGGCCCTGCGCATGATCTACGCGGACGGTCACGGCCACGCGCGCGACGGCCGGATCACGATGAGCGACGGCGGCCCGTTCCAGACCTACGTTCGGCCGAAGCCGACCATCATCACCGGCGACTTCAATCACGAACCCGATGCCGAGGAACACGCGCGAATGGTCGCGCCGTTCGCCGACGGGACACCGCCTCTCACCGATGCGTGGGAGCTCACCCATCCCGGGGTGCCACACCCGGCGACGTTCTGCATCCACAGCAAGATGGATCCCGGATGTGGGCGAGCTGCACTGCGACTTCATCTTCGTCAGCGACGAGCTGGGGCCGCGGGTGCGAGCGCTGACCGTCGATCAGGCAACGCAGGCATCCGATCATCAGCCCGTGATCCTCGATCTCGGCTGAGCGTGCGGATTCGCGCGGCTGCGGCCTCGCGGCTAGAATAGCGGGCTGTCCGACGCCTCGCGTACCAGGCGCCCGACCTGTCTCCCGCTGCCTGCCGTGATTCCCCCCATCGCCAACGTCGACTCGCGCGCGGAATTCGCGCGCCTGGCGGAAGGGCGACGCCCCTGCATCGCCTTCGTCTCGCATCCATGGGGCGGCGGTGTCCGGCGGCACATGGACGATCTCGCCGCGCTCGTCGCCGACCGATGCGAAGTGCTGTATGTCGAATCGGCTGCCGGGCAGACGATCAGGCTCCACCACCCCGGCCGCGGCGCGACGGCATTTTTCACGCTGCCCGAAGACCTCGCGACGCTTGCGGCCGTCCTGCGCGGACTGGGCACCGCGCGGGTGCATTTCCACCACATTCACCTGCTCCCGCAGGCGATCCTCGAATTGCCGCAGGCGCTCGGCGTGCCCTGCGATTGCACGCTGCACGACTACTACGCGATCTGCCCGCAATATCATCTCAACGCCCCCGATGGCCGTTACTGCGGTGAGCCGGACGCGGACGGCTGCACCGCATGCCTCGCCGGTCGGCCGGCGCAATGGGGGCTCGACATCGCGACGTGGCGCGCGACCTTCGACACGTGGCTGCGCGCTGCGGACAGGCGAATCGTCCCGTCGCAGGACCTCGCGCAGCGCATGGCCCGTCATCTTCCCGGACTGCCGCTCGAGGTCTGGCCGCATCCGGAGCCGGCGGCCGCGCCGCCGGTACGCGTCGTGCGCGTGGTGGTACCGGGACTGCTGTCCGCCGGCAAAGGGCTCTCGGTGGTCGCCGCGTGCGCGGCCGATGCGAAGGCCCGCGCGCTGCCACTCGTGTTCCACGTTCTGGGCGGAACGATGTCGCCGCTGCTGCAGATGCCCGCGGCACCGGTCACCGTGCACGGCGAATATGCGGACGCCGACTTCGCGTGGCTGCTCGCGGCGGAGCGGCCGGATGCGGTCTTCTTTCCGGCGCAGGTTCCCGAGAGCTATTCGTACACGCTGTCGACGGTGATCGCCTCGGGCGTGCCGATCGTGGCGTCGGCGCTGGGCGCTGTCGGCGAGCGCCTCGCCGGCCGTGCGCAGGCAACGCTGCTGCCGTGGGACGCCCCGGCGGAGGCCTGGAACGCAGCCTTGCAGCGCGCTGCGGGGATTGTCGCCGAGCGGTCGCCGCGCGAACGGGCGGCAAACCGCGAACCGGGCGCCTCGCCACCTGCGGAATACCGGGCACGTTACCTCGCGCCGCTGGCCGACGTGCATTCCCACGATCCTGCGATCATCGCCGGCCTCCCCGAACGCCACTTCGGGCTCGAAGCCGGCGGGACAGCGGGCGAACTCTCGCTCGCCGAACTGTTCGTGGCCGGCGTCGAATGCGGGCGCGCCGAGGCACGCGCCGAACTCAAGCGGCGGCTCGATGCGCTCGGTGCGATTGCCGCACTGTCGGCGCCGGCATTCGCGGAGGGTGCCGGCGGCGCCGTCGCGTCACCCGCCGGATCCGCACCCTCGGCGTGGTCACCGCTGGCGCCGACGCTGATGCGCGCAGGGCGTGCGTACCGGATCCTGCGCGACAGCGGGCCCACTGCGCTGTATCGGGCGGTTCGCGCGCGGATTGCGCGCGGACGCGGCTTTCGCCCGCGGGCGGCGTACCGGCGTCGCATCGAAACGGCGCGTGGCGCCGCTCGTGATCCCGGCCGTGGAGGGTGCACCGCGCGCCTCGATCGTGATCCCGGTGTTCGGTCACGCGCTTCTCACGTTCACCTGCCTGAAGAGCGTGGTTGCGAACACGCCGGCGGGATCGTACGAGGTGATCGTCATCGACGACGCGTCGCCGGAGCCGGCGGTGCAGGCGCTGCGAGAGGTTTCCGGCGTGCGCTTCGAACGCAACGTGGCGAACCTCGGCTTTGTCGACAGCTGCAATCGCGGTGCCGAGCTCGCGCGCGGCGAGTTCCTCGTATTCCTGAACAACGACACGATCGTCGAGCCGGGATGGCTCGACGCATTGCTGGAGACCTTTTCGCTGCGGCCCGAGGCGGGTCTCGTCGGCGCGAAGCTCCTCTACCCGGACGGGCGGTTGCAGGAAGCGGGCGGAATCGTGTGGCGCGACGGATCGGCGTGGAATTTCGGTCGCGGCGACGATCCCGACCGCCCCGAATACAGCTATCTGCGCGAGGTCGACTACTGCTCGGGGGCCTGCGTGGCGATTCCGGCGGCGCTGTTCCGCGCGCTGGGCGGCTTCGACGTGCGCTACGCCCCCGCTTATTACGAAGACACCGATCTTGCGTTCGCGGTGCGCGCCGCTGGACGCAAGGTGTACTACCAGCCGCGAGCGAGCGTCGTTCATTTCGAAGGACAGACGGCGGGTACCGACGAGGCGACCGGCGTCAAGCGCCACCAGATTCTCAACCGCGCGAAGTTCGCGGCGAAATGGCGGACCGCCCTCGCCGACCGCCCGCTGCCCGGCGCTCCTCCGGGCCCGGAACGGGATCGCGGCGTGCTGCGACGCGTGCTCGTCATCGACGCACGGATGCCGACTCCCGATCTGGATTCCGGCTCGGTGCGCATGCGCGCCCTGCTCGAGTTGCTGGTCGAGCTTCGGTGCAAGGTGACCTTCGTTGCCGACAATCTGGAGTATCGCGCCCCCTACGTGCCCGACCTGCAGCGGGTGGGGATCGAGGTGCTTTTCTATCCGCACCCGAAGTCGCTTGCGGCGCTGCTTGCCGAACGCGGGGGCGAATTCGACGTCGTCGTGATGTCGCGCTGCGACGTGGCGGCGAAGCACCTCGCCGAGGTTCGCGCGCGTGCGCCACGCGCCCTCGTCGTCTTCGACACCGTCGACCTCCATTTCCTGCGCGAGGCGCGCCTGGCCGACCTCGCCGGCGGCGCCGTTGCCCAGGCCGCGGCGCGGGTGCGACGCGACGAGGAGCTCGCGCTCATCAGGCGCGCCGATGTCACATTCGTGGTGTCCACCGTCGAGCGCGCGCTGATCGCCGAGCTCGCACCCGCGGCGCGCGTGATGATCGTTTCCAACATCCACGAGCTTTTCACCAAGGGCAAGCCGTTCGCCGAGCGCGAGGGACTATTGTTCATCGGCGGCTTCCAGCATCCGCCCAACACCGACGCCGTGCTCTGGTACGCGAAGGAGGTGTTGCCGTACGTGCGGCAACGACTTCCGGGGGTGGTCACGACGATCATCGGCAGCGAGATCCCGGCGGCGGTCACCGCGCTCGCGGCGCCGGACCTTGCCGTTGTCGGCTACGTGCCCGACGTGGCGCCGTACTTCGAAGACGCCCGCCTCTCGATCGCGCCTTTGCGTTATGGCGCGGGTGTCAAGGGCAAGGTCAACCTCGCGATGAGCTACGGGTTGCCGGTCGTGGCGACTTCCGCCGCGGTGGAAGGCATGCATCTCGCACCGGAGGCGAACGTCGTCGTCGCCGACGACCCAGCGGCCTTCGCGGACGCGATCGAACGTGTCTACCGCGACGAGGTGCTGTGGCACAAGCTTTCCGCGGGCGGCCGCGAGAACGTCCGCCGGCACTTCTCCCGCGAGGTCGCCAGGCGCACGCTTTCGGAAATGCTCGCGCTGGCCGCGCCGGGCAACGCCTGATGTCCCGTTCCCGTGCGGCAGACGGGAAGTCGAGGCGCGGAGCGCCGGTGACGACGGTTCGATGAAGTCGCCGCGCGTCCTGCTGAACATCCTGCGCCGCGGCGTGCGCGCTGGCCATCGGTTGACGGGAATGGCCGGTGCCGTCCCGCCGCGGCGCATGGCGCCGGGCACGCTGGTCTTCGAATGCAATCTCTGCTCGGCCCGCGGCGCGATGCCCATCGGGGAGTTGCAGCGCGAGGGCGGATGCTGCCCGACCTGCGGTGCAATCATGCGCTATCGCGCCGTGATCCACCACCTGTCCACGGGGCTGTTCGGCAAGTCGCTGGCCGTGCGCGAGTTCCCGCCCGATGCAGGACGCCTGACCGGCATCGGCATGAGCGATCCTGACCAGTATGCGGACCTGCTCGCGCGCCGTTTTCGCTATGTGAACACCTTCTACCACACCGAGCCCGCGCTCGATATCCAGGCACCGGGTCCGCAGCACGAAGGGGCGTACGATTTCGTCATCAGCTCGGATGTCTTCGAGCATGTCGATCCGCCGGTGGCGCGCGCTTTCCGCAATCTGCGGCGCTTGCTCAAGCCGCGTGGCCTGCTGGTGCTCACGGTTCCGTTCACGATGCACGGGGAGACCGTCGAACATTTCCCCGAATTGCACCAGTACGCGATCGAGGATCGACGCGGCACGCACGTGCTCGTCAACCGGACGGCGGATGGAAGACACCAGGAATTTTCCGACCTCGTCTTTCACGGCGGGCCGGGGAATACGCTCGAGATGCGGGTCTTCTCCGAAACGGGGCTGCGACGCGAGCTGGAGGGCGCCGGCTTCACGCAGGTCGAGTTCCACCGCGAGCCGTGCTTTCGCTGGGGAATCCACTGGGAGGAGCCATGGTCGGTGCCGGTCACGGCGTTCGCGGCGACGTGACGACGCCGTAACGACGGGACTCCCGCCACGCCGAACGACGGGGTGGCGCCGATCGCAGTACCGGCGCGTTCGCGACCGATCCCCCGCTGCCGCGGGTTCGGCGGCCGTGGGCGAGCTCAGGATCCGGTGGCCGCGCGGGGCTCCGCGATCTCCCCGTGGGGTTGCGCCGGAGCCCGCGCCAGAAGCCCCGACGTGACGCCGCGCGCCAGCGCAGCGAGTTTCGCCGCGCGCTGATCTTCCGCCACGAAGATGCCCAGCGTTTCGTAGAAGAGTCGCGCCAGCGCCAGCGCCGCGAATGCCGGGCATCGCCACCCGTGGCGTCTGGCGACGATCACCGTATTGCGTCCGATGGATTCGCGGCGCGCGGGATCGTGTCCTCCGGACTGCAGCGTGCGGCCGAGCAGCCGGTATGTCCGGCGCTCGCCGATCGCGTGCCCGAAGGCAACGCCCGGATTGAGCACCAGCCGGTACCCCAATGTGCGCGCGCGAAGGCAGTAGTCCGTGTCGATGTGGTCGACGGCCAGCCATTCGTCGTAGGGACCGATTCGCTGCAACGCGTCCATGCGCCACAGCGACATCGAGTTGATCAGGAACGATACGGGTACGGGTTCCTTGAGTCGTCGCGGCAGCACGCGCCAGCGAAAGCGCGATAACTGGATCGGAGCGAGCCGGATGCCCGTGGCGCGATCGACGTACGTCGGCGCAACGGCGGCCACATCTTCCGCGGCTGCCATCGCGCGGGTGACCGCCGAGGTCAGGAACGGCCCGATGTCCTCGACGTCGGTGTCGTCATCGAGAAGGAGCGCGTGCGTTGCCGTCGGGCGCACGTCTCGCACCCGGGCAATGGCCGCGTTGTAGGCCCCCGCGAGTCCGCCCCGGTTCGCGTTGCGGATGATCGTGAGACCCTCGTTCGCGCACCGCTGCGTGACGAGCCGGTGGCCACGAGGCGTGTTGTCGACGAGGATCGTGTGGTCGACGAAAGCGCTCATCCGGTCGATGATGGCGATCGGGTTGCGCTCGTCCGCGTAGGCGACCACGATGGCCACGACCCTTGGCGCGGGAGCGGCCTGCAGATGCGGATTCGGCGCGAGGTTCATGCGCGTGCGCGGGCTGGGCAGATGTCGGCGGCGCGAGGTTCGCGTCAGCGGCGCCTGAAGATCATGTCCCAGACCCCGTGGCCGAGCTTCAGTCCCCGCGTCTCGAATTTGGTCAGCGGTCGGTAGCCCGGACGGGAGGCGAAACCATCGACCGTGTTCGCGAGCCGCGGCTCGGCCGCCAGAGACGCAAGAACCTCGTGCGCGTACTCCTCCCAATCCGTAGCGACGTGCAGGTAGCCGCCAGGCGCCAGCCGGCGCGTGAGTTCGCCGATGAAATCGGGCTTGAGCAGGCGTCGCTTGTGGTGGCGCTTCTTGGGCCACGGATCCGGAAAGAACACGTGGATGCCGGCGAGCGATTCCGGCGCGATCATCGCCGCGACGACCTCCACGGCGTCGTGCTGGATTACCCGCACGTTGGAGAGGCCGAGTTCGGCGACGCGTTTGAGCAGGCTGCCGACGCCCGGTCCGTGCACCTCGATCCCGATGAAGTCGTCGTCGGGCCGGGCCTGCGCGATCGCGGCGGTGGTCTCGCCCATGCCGAATCCGATCTCCAGCACTCGCGGTGCGTGGCGGCCGAACAACAGGTGGAAGTCCGGCGGAGTGGCCTGGAATGATACGCCGTAGCGCGGCAGCAACGTGTCGAGGGCACGCTGCTGCGCCGGCGACATGCGGCCCTGACGCAGCACGAAGCTGCGCACCGGACGAAGCGGCCGCCTGGCGCCGTCCTCGCGCTGCGCTGTCGGTGGGCTGCGCATCATCCCGACGTTCGGATCGTCACGGTGCACTCGCGCGCCTCCAACCCGCATCGCTCAGCCGCCGCTCCAGCGTGGCCTGCTTCGCCGCGCCGGCCGTCGTGTACTCGACTACGACGGTGTCCGGATCCTTCCACGCCGCGGTCGCCTCGTCCCATGCCGCCGCAGGTGACCACACGAGTTCCTTGCGCACGTCGTCGCGCAGGACTCGCCACACGGCGAGCTCGTTGACGCATCGTGTCGCGCAGAAATCGGCGGTGACGAGACGTTGCCGGTCCGGCGACACGCGGGGCTCGGACGGCAGCTCGACGGTGCGCCCGCTCGCCCTCTGCAGCAGAACGAAGGCGATGGTGTCGCCGTCGGTCGTGTACAGCAGCACCGCGTTGATGTCGCTGTAGGCGTCCCACAGGCTGAACGTACGTCCGCCGTTGAGCGCCTCGGTGTCGGTGAATGTCGCCGTCCCCGACGGGAACAGCGAAACCTTGAGCACCGCCCCTTCGCGTACCGCAAGCGACGGCAGCCGCTTCAACTGCACCGCCTCGACAAGCCGGCCGCAGTGGGCGGGATCTTCGGCTTCCGCGCACGTCGTGGCGACTTCCCGCGGCGTGAGCGGGGTCGAGTGCACGCCCAGGGCGACGAATGCCACGCCCAGCGCAAGCCCCGCGGCCGCCGCGCCTGGCGCCATCACTGTCGCCATCAGCCGATAAGGCCGGAGGTCGGGGAACTGGGGCTCGCCGCGTAGAGCTTGCGCGGCATCCTGCCCGCGAGGAACGCCTCGCGGCCCGCGACGACGGCGAGTTTCATCGCGCGGGCCATCCGCACCGGGTCCTGCGCCAGCGCGATGGCCGTGTTCATCAGCACGCCCGAACAGCCCAGCTCCATCGCGATCGCCGCGTCCGATGCGGTGCCGACCCCCGCGTCGACGAGCACCGGCACCGTGGCCGCTTCGATGATGAGGCGGAGGTTCCACGGATTGAGGATGCCCATCCCCGAGCCGATCAGCGAGGCGAGCGGCATGATTGCCACGCAGCCGATCGCTTCGAGCTCGCGGGCGATGATCGGGTCGTCCGAGGTGTAGACCATCACCTGGAACCCGTCCTTCACCAGCACTTCCGCGGCGTTGATCGTTTCGCGAACGTTGGGAAACAGCGTGTGGGAGTCGCCGAGCACCTCGAGTTTCACCAGCGCGTGGCCGTCGAGCAGTTCGCGCGCGAGTTTCAGCGTGCGCACGGCGTCGTCGGCCGTGTAGCAGCCCGCCGTGTTCGGGAGATAGGTGAACTCGGATGGCGGCACGGCATCGAGCAGCGACGGAGCGTTCGGATCCTGTCCGATGTTCGTGCGGCGGATCGCAACCGTGACGATCTCCGCGCCGGAGGCGACGAGTGCAGCGCGCGTCTGACCGAAATCCTTGTACTTGCCGGTACCGACCAGCAGACGGGAGCCGTACGCGCGACCGGCGACGACCAGCGGGTCGGCGACCGCGGCGGCAGGGGCATGAGGAGCGTTCATGGGGGTGATTTTACCCCCGTGCGCGGTCAGCCGCCGCCGACCGCCGCAACGATTTCCAGCTTGTCGCCGGGCGCCAAGAACGTTTCAGCATAGCGGCTGCGCGGAACGATGTCGCCGTTCAGCTCCACTGCGATGCGCTTGCCCTGAAACTCGAGGTCACGCAGCACGTCGGCGACCGTGGTGGGGCTCGTCGGGAGCGGATGGAGCTGGCCATTGACGGTAACTGCGCGCATCCGACAATGATAGCGCGCGGCCGGCGCGCGTCATCGGGGCGCCTTCGGGGGCCCTCCCGCCATGTCCGGCGACGGGGCGCCCGGCATCACGGGCAGCCCCGGAAACGGCGAACGTGGGCTGCGGCCGCGGGACCCGGGCGTCATTCCCGGTACTTGCGCATTGCGGCGTGGAGCATCTGCATCTGCCGTTCGAAGCGTGAGCAGGCCGCGCATATCAGCAGATGCAGGCGCAGTTTGACGCGCTCACCAAACGAGAGCGGCTGGTCCTGCATCTTCGACACGAGCTGTGTCGCTTCCTTGCAGGTCATGGCGTGGGTCAGCTTGTGCAACACGGGGCTTGTCCGGTCGTGCTGATGGGAAGCGTGGGACCCGGAATCAACCGCGGGCGCCCTTGCCCGCGAACCAGCTCTGCTCGAGGCATTGTCGAAGCGCCATCCTGGCCCGATACAGGATGACCCAGAGGTTATTCGCCGTGATCGTCAATTCCTTACAGATTTCCTCGGTTTCGAGCTCCATCACCTCCCGCATCATGAACGCCCGCGCGGTGTTCGGCGGCAGCTTTTCCAGGCAGAAGTCCATCACCTCCATGAATTGGCGACGGTTGAGCGATTCCTCCGGGTCGCCCCAGTCGGCAGGCGGCGAGTCCCAGCTTCCATTTTCGGTAAAGAGGGCGTCGAAGTCGCCGATGTCGAGTTCGTTCTCGATGCTGCCGAAAGAGGCGACCGCCTGCGGCTCGCGCTGTTTCCTCCGGATCGCGTCGACGATCTTGTGTTTGAGTATTCCGGTGAGCCAGGTCTTGAGGCTCGACTTGCCGGAGAAGCCGCTCCCCGCCAGCGCCGCCACCAGGGTTTCCTGCACGACATCTTCGGCGAGATCCTGGTCGCGCAACTGCAGCCGGGCCACCCGGAGCAGATAGCCGCGGTGCGTGTTGATCTGGCTGGCGAACGCGGGATCGACCATCGCCGGATTGTGCCAGACTCGCGCGCTGACGCGCCTCTGTCCACTCTTCAAGCGGACGGGGTGGATGAAATCGGCGGTACACTTCCCGGCGTCCCGTCCCGAGCCCCGACCATGATCCATTGCCTGCGCCGGTACCTCGGCTTCCTGTTCGCGTTGGCGGCGCTGCTGCCGACCGGCGTTGCCGCCCAATCGGTGTCGGACTCGGCGCCGGTTTCGGCTGCGATGACGAAGTACAAGCCCGATGCGACCTGGACCAAGACCCAGCCCTAGCCCGGATCTTTCGCCGGGCCGCCCTGGATCGAGGCGGCTTTCCACTTGGCCCGGGCGGGACCGGGCGTGTCGGTCGACGCGCGCCGTCCGTAGACAACGGATCGCCGGTGCGCGAATCACGACGTAGCTTCCTGCGGCTCGGCGCCGCCGCCGCACTGGCCGGCAGCGGCGTGTTGCCTGTCCGCGGCGCGGCCGACGCGTCGCGCCTCGCGCTTGTGGTAGGAAACAACGGTTATCCGTTTGCGCCGTTGCGAAACGCAATCAACGACGCGAAGGCGGTCGGTGCGTTGCTGGAGCGCGCGGGGTTCACCGTCACCCTCGCGACCGACACCACGCGCGACGCATTGCGCGAGGCGGCGGCCAGGTTCGGTGCGGCGGCACGCAGCCGCGAGGCGAAACAGGTATTTTTCTACTACGCCGGCCACGGCGCGCAGACGGACTGGCGCAACTATCTGTTGCCGGTCGATGCGCGCGTCGGTAGCGCGGCTGACCTGCCGGGGCAGTGCCTGGATCTCGGCGTCCTACTCAAGGACCTCGCGCAGGCGCGGGAGAAGGTCTTCGTTCTGATTCTCGATGCCTGCCGCGACAATCCTTTCGGTGCGAGCTTCCGCCCTGCACAGAAGGGCCTGAGCCAGTTCGACGCGCCGGCAGGCAGCCTGCTCGCTTTCTCGACTGCGCCGGGAAGCGTTGCCGCCGACGGCCGCGGCGACAACGGGCTGTATACGGAGAATCTTGTCCGTGAGCTTTCGGCCAAGGGCGTAAGGCTGGAAGATGCGCTCAAGCGCGTGCGTCTTGCCGTCCGCGTGGCGTCGAAGGGCGCGCAGGTGCCATGGGAGTCGACGTCACTGGAAAGCGACATCTTCCTGTTTCCGACGAACACCCAGCTTTCGGAAGCCGAGCTTGAGCAGGAATTCGAGCGCGAGCTGGTCACCTGGAACCGTATCAAGGGGTCGACCCACCCGGATGACTGGATCGGATATCTGCGCGACTATCCGAGCGGAAAGTTCAACGAGATCGCACAGAATCGTCTAGGGCACCTGTTGCGGGCCGACGAGGAGCGGCGGCGGGTTGTGGCCACGGCGGAGGCGGCAGCTGTGGTGACGGTGACACCGGCCCCCGCGTCGCCAGCGGCCGCGACCATCTCGCTGCCGGAATCCTCGCCAGCGACGTCACCGGTTGCCGCGACGGCCGGCGAATCCTCCGTGCCCGCTTCCCCGGAGACGACACCGACACTTTCGGCGCGTACTGCCCCGCCCGACCTGGCGATCCGGCCGGGGCTGCCCGTGCCGGTGCTGATGCGACCATGGCCCAATCCCGCGTCCGCGGGCACCTACCCGAACCTTCGCGCGTACACGGTGGGCGACAGAGCGGTTTACGCTGTGTCGGACCCCATCTTCGGTGGCAAGCGGCCGGACGCGATCATCCGCGTGACGCGCGTCGATGCGGACCTCGATCGGGTCGAGATCAACGACGGCAGGTCGATCTTCGACAGCATGGGCAACCTGATCAAGACGGGCGACCGGCTCTACGATCCGCGTCAGCAGGTGGTTCCCGCAGAGTTGCAGGTGGGACGGAAATGGACGACGCGGTTTCGCGTGAGCGAAGGGGCGCAGGTGTACGAGTCGTACCTCGACTACCACGTCGTCGGCCGCGAATGGGTGAAGGTCCCGGCCGGCGATTTCGAGGCGTTCAAGGTTGAAGGCACCGGATTCAACCGCACATTGGGCGCGCGCCTGACCGTTCGCACCTGGATCGTGCCCGGATTCAATTTCCCGCTGCGATCGGAAGCGATCAGCCAGCCGCGCAAATCGGTGGTGCGCACGGGCGAGTTGCGCGAGCTGGTCGCGTGCAGACAGATGCGGTGGACCGTCGTCTGAGGGCGCACACGCACGACACGATCCTCCCGGGGAGCGAGCGCGTGTTCAGCCACGCTGACACGCCTGCCAGGCACGCGATGCGCAGCAGCCGACACCAGGCCGTCGTGCGGATGTCGAGTTCCATCGTCGCGCGCCGCGAGCGAAGTCGATTGCCGCCTTGACTGCGACCGTAGGCAATCGCGTCAGTCGGCCGCCCGTCCGAAGTCGCGCAGGTGGTGGTGTGCCTCCTCGGCCGACTCGTAGATGTGCGGCGCGAGCCCGCGGTGCGCCAGCGCGTCGCCGAGCTTCATGCGCAGGAAACTCGACGTCGTGTAGCGGGTGACGCCCCAGTAGTAGCGCTCCACCAATCCCTTCACCATCTCGGTCCACTTGTCGACCAGTTCCGGCGCAATCGAGAAATTGTCGTAGTTGACGATCGCATAGATGCGCTTGCCGATCGGCGCGAGCGTCCTTTCGATCTCGACGCGCACGTCCTCGATGTCGCGTGGCGCGCGGATCGCCAGACGCTCGAAATTGATGAAGAAGAGGTTCTGCTCCGGCGCATAGGTGAGCCGCTGCGCGAGCGGGATCGCGAGCATCCGGTCGCGCAGGCCCATCGGGCCATCGCGGAACACTGCTTCGTCCATTAGCCGCGGCGTGCCGCGGATTACGGGCCGGAAATCCATCTGCGCGAGGACGTCGCGCTCGAGATCGATTCCCGGTGCGACCTCCGTGAGCTCGAGCCCTTCGTCGCAGAGCCGGAACACGCAACGCTCGGTGATGTAGATCGCGGGCTGCCGCCGCTTGCGCGCCTCCCCGCCGGAGTACGTCCGGTGCTCGACCTCGTGGACGAACTTTCTTGCCTTGCCTTCCTCGAGGATCGCGAGCTTGCCGTCCCTGACGTCGATGACGAGACGGCCCGCGGTGAACGTGCCCACGAAGACCACCGACTTGGCGCTCTGGCTGATGTTGATGAAGCCGCCGGCGCCGGCGAGGCGAGGCCCGAACTTCGACACGTTGAGGTTGCCTTCGCGATCCGCCTGGGCGAGACCCAGGAATGCGAGATCGAGCCCGCCGCCGTCGTAGAAATCGAACTGGTAGGGCTGGTCGACGATCGCCTGCGTGTTGGTCGCCGCGCCGAAGTTGAGGCCGCCGGCAGGAATGCCCCCGACCACGCCCGGCTCGGTGGTCATCGTGACGAGGTCGATGACCTTCTCCTCGGCGGCCACGCTCGCGACGCCGTCGGGCATCCCGATGCCGAGGTTCACCACGCTGTTCGGGCGCAGCTCCAGCGCCGCGCGACGGGCGATGATCTTGCGCTCCGACATCTCCATGGGCGCGATCGTCGATGCCGGAACGCGAATCTCGCCGGCGAACGCCGCGCTATACGGTTCGGCGAACGTCTGGAAGTGGTATTCGGGTCTTTCGGCGACGACGACACAATCCACGAGGATGCCCGGGATCTTCACTTGCCGTGAATTGAGCGTCCCGCGCTCGGCGATGCGCTTGACCTGCGCGATCACGATGCCGCCCGAATTGCGCGCGGCCATCGCGATCGCGAGGCCTTCGAGGGTGAGCGCCTCGTGCTCCATCGTGATGTTGCCGTCGGGATCGGCGGTCGTGCCGCGGATGATGCCGATGTTGATCGGGAACGCCTTGTAGAACAGGTATTCCTCACCGCCGATCGGCATCAGCGTGACGAGGTCCTCCTGCGTGCTCGCGTTGATCTTGCCGCCGCCGTGACGCGGGTCGACGAAGGTGTCGAGGCCGATCCGCGTCAGCGTTCCGGGCTTGCCGGCGGCGATGTCGCGGAACAGGTGCGTGATCACGCCCTGCGGCAGGTTGTACGCCTCGATCTGGTTGCCGACGGCGAGGGCCTGAAGCTTGGGTACCAGGCCCCAGTGGCCGCCGACGACGCGTTTGACGAGACCTTTGTAGCCCAGGTGATTGAGCCCGCGGTCCTTGCCGTCGCCCTGGCCGGCGGCATAGACGAGCGTCAGATCGCGCGGATTGCCGATTCCTTCGGGCGACTCCTTCGACGACTCGAGAAAACGTTCCTCGAGCGCAACCGCGATGTTCTCCGGAAAACCGATGCCGACGAAACCGGTCGTGGCGAGCGTGTCGCCGTCGCGAATCAGCGCGACCGCCTCGCGCGCGGTGACGATCTTGCCGTGCTCGAAGGTGCGCAGCGCGTCGAGCAGGCGCTGGGTGTCCTGTGCCATGGATCGCTCTCCTCTTGCCGGCCGACAACCGAAGCGGCCGCGTCGTCGACATGGTAAACGGGCACAGGACAATGCGGGCTGCGGCAGGTCAACGGTGAAGAGGTTGCCGCGGGGCGCGGCCGGAAGCGCCGGTGCAGGCCGACCGCCGCTGGTGGGTCACGGCTGGCGCATGCGAGCGTGTTGCGCCGGGCGGGAGCAAATGAAAAGGGCTTGCATCGCTGCAAGCCCTCGGGTGTCTGGTGGCGAACCAGGGACTCGAACCCCGGACCAAAGGATTATGATTCCTCTGCTCTAACCAGCTGAGCTAGTTCGCCAAGGGGCGGAATTATAAGCGATTCCCGCCCTCGGGGTCAAAGTCGGTGACGACCGATCCTGCCGTGCTAGATTCGAACCGCCCCGCAATGCTACGCATCCGATGACCGCCTGGCTGCCGGACGCGCCGTGGTACGTCCTGGCCGCCCTCCCCTTCGTCGTTTTCGCCGCCTACACGATGTTCGGCGCGACCGGCTTCGGCTCGTCGATCATTGCGGTGCCGGCGATTGCGCACTTCTTCCCGCTTACGTTTGCGGTGCCGCTGGTGACCGCACTCGACTGCACGGCGACGGCGAACGCGAGCTGGCGGCAGTGGCGGCATGCCGATTTCACCGAGTTCCGGTGGCTGATCCCCGCGATGCTGATCGGAATCGGCGCCGGCACGACGCTGCTCGTCAATCTGCCGCGCGGTCCGGCGCTGCTGGCGCTCGGGATGTTCGTCACGGGTTATGGCCTCTACCTCCTCGCCGGGCGCCGCGAATGGCGGTCGGTGCGACCTTTCTGGGCCTGGCCGATCGGGCTTGTCGGCGGCGTGGTGTCCGTCCTCTTCGGAACGGGGGGGCCCATCTACATGGTCTATCTGTCGGCGCGCATTCGCGACAAGACCACACTGCGCGCGACGTCCTCGGTGCTGGTCACGCTGTCGGTGTTCGTGCGAACGACGGTCTTCGTCGCGACCGGACTGCTTACGCATGTTGCCGTTGCTCGTTGCGGCGGCGGCACTGTTGCCGTTCATGTTCGGCGGCTTCTGGTTCGGCAACCGGTTGCACCATGCGCTTTCGCGCGCCGGTGTGCTGCGCCTGATCGCGGGGCTGCTGGTCGCGAACGGCCTCCTGCTCGCGCTGCGCGCGCTGGCCATGCTGCGGGGCGGCTGAACCCGACCGGCGTCGTGCGCGGTCGCCTTCTGCGCGCCAAGCAAGCGACGCAGGGCAGGGCGCGGATCGCCGCCCGCGGCGCTTTCCGGACTCCGCGCCGATTGATTCAGGCGAGCCGGCGCTTCAGATAGCGCATGACCGGGCCGATCAGCGGCAGCTTCGCATACAGCTCGTCCGCAGCATCCCAGTAGTCTCGGTGGTACGCGATACGACCGGAGGCGTCGAATTTCAGATGCGACGCCCCGTGGATCTTCTGCACGACCTCCGACTTGTACGAGCGCATGCGGAACGTCATGTCCCAGGTCAGCAGCGCACCACCCTCGTCGACGACGGTGGCGAGGATCGTGAACTTGCAATCGGCGAGCCTCTCGAACATGTCGGCGAAGATCCGTCGGATGGCGGCGACGCCGCGGACATTGTTGAAGGGGTCGCGGAACAATGCATCGGGCGCGTAGACATCGCCGATCCGGTCGACGTCGTCGGGCGTGAGCGCTTCGTAGAACGCGACGGCGCGCGCCACCGCTTCGCGCGTATCGAGCGCCGTCACAGGCCGGTCGCCTTGCGCACCGCGGCGAAGTACTGGCGGTACGGCAATAGTTGAAGGAGCTTGAGCTGCCGGGTGAACGCGCGCGGGAAGTGAATCTCGAAGTCGCCGCGTTCGATCCCCGCGACGATCTCGCGTGCGGCCTCTTCGGCGGTGATGAGGTGCGGCATTCTGAACGCGTTCTTCGCCGTCAGCGGCGTGGCGACGAAGCCCGGGTTGATGAGGTAGACGGCCAGTCCCTTGGGATGGAGGTCGAGATACAGGGTCTCCGTGAAGTTGATCAGCGCCGCCTTCGACGCGCCATAGATGAGCGCCTTCGGCAGGCCGCGGTAGCCGGCAACGCTCGACACGATCCCGATGCCGCCGTTACCCTGGGCGAGCAGGCCCGGCAGCACCGCGGCGACGGTCGCGATCGGCCCGTTCAGATTGACTTCGAGCAGCGCGTCGGCGTCGGCTTCGGTGAGTTCCCACGCCCGGATCTCCTTGTGCGTGCCGGCGACGACGAGCACGAGGTCGCAGCCGCCCCATTCGGACCGGATCCGCTCCCACGCCGCCGCGACCTCGGCGCCTTTCGTGAAATCGAGCGGGGCGATCAGCGCGCGCGGACTGTTCTCCGCGACGCCGCGCAGCTTGTCTTCCGAGCGGGCCGAGAGCGCCACCCGCGCACCGGCGGCCAGCAAAGCGTGCGCCGTCGCTGCGCCGATGCCGTACGACGCGCCGATGACCCAGATACGTGCCTCGGGCCATGCGGGCGGGGGTGGATTGAGCGGCGCGAAAAGTCGCACGACGACCTCAGCGTTTGCGGAACGAGAGCGTCACCTCGCCGACACGGAAGCCGAATTTCGACATCGTCGTCCGGTTCAGCATCGTCTTCTCGTCGATGAGGTACATCCAGTCGTCCATGTCCACGTTCCACACCTTGCCGTCGACGGGCAGCGCGAGCACGTAGTTCCAGTGCAGCGCGTTTCCCTGCGCCTGGCCCTGTGCCGTGCCAACGACATCGGCGGCGGTGCCGGTATAGCGGTCCTCGTCCTTCGTGAGCGTCCAGACGCGCTGCTGTTTCTCGCCATCGACATACTCGAAGTGCTCATCCAGCGTCCCGCGATTGCCTTCCCACCTGGCGTCGATGCGGACGTAGAACCGCTTGAGCACCTTGCCGGAACGGTCCTGGAACATTCCCCATCCGTCGATGGTGCCGTTGAAATACTGCGCGAGATCGAGCGGCGGTTTTTCGGATCGGTAGTCGGTGACGTCGGTCGTTGCGCAACCGACGAGGACGGCGGCGGCGAGCACCGCAAGCGTGGGCTTGAGCATCAGGCGTTCCTCCTTGCGAGGGCGTGGAAACGATAGAGCGTGGCGATGGCGCCGAGCTTGAGCGCGCAGGGTACTGCAGCGTAGACGAAGGCGAGCGCGGACAGCGCGCCGGGAGATCGGGTTCCCGGGCTGTAGCCAAGCGCCGCGAGCAGGGGCAGCCCGATACCGGCCGCGAGCGCGAGATTGAGCTTGGTGGCCAGCGTCCACAGCCCGAAGTAGGCGCCGGCGGGCCGTTGCTCGCCGTCGCGGCCGATCACGTCGGCGAGCAGTGACGGGGGCAATGCAAGATCGGCGCCCAGCGCAAGCCCCGACAGGACGCAAATCGCGGCATAGGCCTTCGTGTCCCCGGCCGACAGGCCCCAAGCCCATACGAACGCGACGATCGCCGCGACCATGGCGATCGCCCACGCATGCACCTTGCCCAGGCGCGCGGACAGGCGCACCCAGACCGGCAGACCGGCGGCGCCGGCGACGAAATACAGCGCGAGGAAGACAGCCCTGCTGCGCGTCGGCCGCGAGCACGTCGGCGATGAAGAACAGCACGAGCGTTGCCGGAATGGCCGACGCGATGCCGTTCGCCATGAATGCGGCGATGAGGCGCCGAAACAAAGGATCGGCCAGCGGCGCGATGAGCCCAGTCCAGGTCGCACCCGGTGCGATCGTTGGCCGCGGGGCCGCAGGCGCGCGCAGCGTCACCGCCACACACAGCACGACGAAGCCGGCGAACAGCGCGGCGAAGATCGGCAACC
Source organism: uncultured beta proteobacterium (assembly GCA_963843595.1). Taxonomy (GTDB): domain Bacteria; phylum Pseudomonadota; class Gammaproteobacteria; order Burkholderiales; family Casimicrobiaceae; genus CAIWHR01. Next base: position 253,251 of record CAWJLG010000008.1, read on the forward strand.
CGCTCTCCGCCTGACCGGGCGGGGCGAGGAGGGTTGGCGCAACGCTGGCGGTGACCACGCCGACCAGAGCCAGGCCTTCCCGCACCGCGGTGATCCGCGTCCGCTCGTCGGGATCCTGCGAAAGCTCTGCGCCCCATGCGTTGTGGTTGATCATTGCCAGCGAGAATGCGGCATAGACGATTGCCAGTGCGAGGCCGAGCCAGACGGCGAGCGGGCCCTCCGCGCGCGGCACCGGGAAGAACAGCGCCACCATTCCGAGCCCCAGCACCGGGGCCGCCGCGGCGATCAGGCGCTTGCGCGAACGAGCATGGTCGCTCCAGACGCCGAGCAACGGATCGAGAATGCCGTCGGCGAGCCGGAGGACGAGGAGCAGCGTCCCGAGGAGCGCGAGGTTGACGCCGAGGTGGTCGCCATAGAACTTCGGCAGGTGAACGTACAGGGGCAGTGCCGCCATCGCGAGCGGCATGCCGAACAGGCCATAGGCGAAGACGGCCGGCAGCGACAGACGTGGCGTCGCTCCGGCACCGTGCGCCGCGTGCGCGATCACGGCGTTCTCTTCGCCGCGCACCGGTTACGAGTAGCGCAACACGTCTCGCTGCAGTCCTGCGGGGCGCTCACGGCGTTTCGCCGAGGAGCTTCTTGCGGAAATCGGCGCGGGACGACTTCGGGTCGAGCCATATGCCGAAGAACGCGCGCGCGAATTGCGGATCGGCGACCTCGCCGATGAAGGCGCCGTTGAGAAAGTAGCGAACGATGCCGGGCGGAAGATGTAGGCCGGTAATCCGGTCGTCCTTGTCGACGTTGGGGAAGATCCGCCGCATGGCCTCGCCCCAACGCGTTCGCTCTTCCGGTGTGCCGCGGCCGATGCCCTCGATTTCGGCGATGCTCCGTTCGGCGATGCGCACGCCGTCGAGACTGCGGTGGTAGTGAAGGTCGATCAGATACGTGGCGTCGGGGCGCCACACGTGGCCCTCTCCCCAGAACCAACCGTCGTAGATCGACAGTCCGAGGAAGGTCATTTCGCCGCCGCCTTGCGGCCGCAACTCCGGCGCAAGCGCCGCGACCGAGGGCGGCAGCGGCGGCGCAGGAACGACCTTGTGGTTCGCCGGCGCCGGTGCCGACGATCATCGTCGCGGCGAGAGCGACCGCCACACCGAGGTTCCGGTCAGCGCGCGACCAGCGTGTACTGGTGGACATCCGTCGATCCGCTGTCGAAGCCGGCGATGCAGTAGGCGAGATAGAACCGCCAGCAGCGGATGAATCGCTCGTCGAAGCCCTGCGCGCGCACCTGCGGCAGGGCGGCATCGAACGCGTCCCGCCAGCGCCTGAGCGTCGCGGCATAGTCGGGTCCGAATGCCAGCGCATTGTCGATGGTGAGCTCCGCGCGGTGCGCCTCCGTGGCGAATCGCGACGGCGAGGCGAGCATGCCGCCGGGAAAGACGTATTGCTGGATGAAATCCGATTGCATGCGGTAGCGCTCGAACCGGGCATCCGCGATCGTGATGGTCTGGATGCACGCGCGGGCGCCCGGGGCCAGCACCTCGCGCAGCTTGCGGAAGTACGCGGGCCACCACTTCTCGCCGACCGCCTCGAACATCTCGATCGACGCGACGCCGTCGAAGCGGCCCCGCAGGTCGCGGTAGTCCTGGAGCCGGAATTCGACGCGATCGGCGAGCCCGGCGCGCGCGAGCCGCTCGCGGGCGTACGCGGTCTGCGCGTCGGACAGCGACAGGCCGGTGACGCGATAGCCGGCGCGCGCGGCGGCCTCCGCGAAGCCGCCCCAGCCGCAACCGATTTCCAGAATGCGGGCCCCCGCGGGTAGCGCCAGCTCGGCGAGGATGCGCTCGTACTTCGCGGTTTGCGCTGCGGCGAGGGTGCGCCCGGTGTCGCCGCCGAACAGCGCCGACGAGTACGTCATCGTCGGATCGAGCCACAATCCGTAGAAATCGTTGCCGAGGTCGTAGTGGGCGACGATGTTCCTGCGCGCCTGCCGGTGGCTGTTCGAATTCAGCCAGTGCCTGAGCCGGAACAGCGCCTGCTGCCACCAGCGTCCGTAGAAGGCCTGCTCCAGCGCCGCGTGATTGCGCGCGAGGACCGTCAGCAGCGCCGTGAGATCGGGCGTGTACCAGCGACCATCCATGTAGGCTTCGGCGAATGCGACGTCGCCGCCGGCCAGGACGTCGCGGGCGAGCCGCCAGTCGGCGAACGAGAATTCGCCGCGACCGGCGCTGTCGCGGCCCGGGCCGAAGCGGTGCGTCGATCCCGCGGGCGTGTGAATCGTCAGTTCACCGCAGGCCAGACGCGTGAGAAGCGCGAAGAGCATTCGCGCGGACGCCGGTGCGGCGTGAGGTGGCGGGCTGCGCGTCGCGCCCGCAGGCGCGGCGACGGTAGCGTCGGCCGTGTTCTCCAGACTGGTCATCGGGATGTACTCTCCTGCGGCAGGTCGGGTTTGGTGAAGAACGGCACGTGTTTGGCGGCGAGCTTGAGCGCCTGCCAGTGGATGCGGACGACAACGCCGAGAGTGAACAGGCGGTACCGCCACACCAGGCCGCGCACTGCGGCGCGCTCGAGCGGCGACGCGCGCCCGGAAATCGCAGTCTCCAGCAGCGGTTGCGGGCCGTCGTCGTCGAAATAGTCGATCCGCGCGAGCCAGCGGTCGGCGCCGAAGTGGAACCGGAACGCGTAGTGTCCCTTGACTTCGCAGAAGGGCGACACGTGGAAGGCCTTGCGGGCGCCGAGCGTCTCCCCCGAAACGAGCGGGCGGCCATCGGGATGGCTGAGCAGGTAGTTGTGTCGCTCGCCGAACGTGTTGCACACCTCGCACAGCACCGCGCGCACGCCGCCGTCGCGATCGTGGCAGACCCAGAAGCTGACCGGATTGAACACGTAGCCGAACATCCGCGGAAAGGCGTACACGACGACCTCGCCGTCGGCGCCAATACCGTGCACGGCGAGCAGGGCGCGGATCCATCCCTCGAGATCGCTGCCATCGCGCGCGCCGTGATCGCGGTCGTGGAAGGACACCGTGCCGCGCGCGTTGTGTGCGATGCCCCGTCCCGGGAGTTCGGGCAGGCGCGACAGCGGTAGGCGCAGACAGTACGCCGGATACCGGAACGCGTTTGCGGCGGGGCGCCGTCGCCGGTGCATCACGTCGCCGTGAATCAATGCAGGGGTGCAGCCGGCCACGGGTGACGCAGCGGTCGCGCTCCCGGATTCGGCGGTGTCGTCGGGGCCGGCGTCGGCGAGCAAGGCGGCGGTCATTGCGGGCGGCGGGACAGGCGGCGGATGGGCAGTGCTACGCTGCCGCGCGCTCGGTGCGACGCACCGCGGCATCGGCCTGCCGGCGCTGGATGTCCGCGGCCACTGCATGCGCGGAGCCCAGGCCATCCTCGTGGAATCCATGGCCGAGCCAGGCGCCGGCATACCAGGTTTGCCGATCGCCCTGCAGCCGGGCGAAGCGCGACTGCGCGGCCAGTGCACGGCCGTCGAGCAGCGGATGCGCGTACTCGAACTCCTGCAACACGGTACCCGGTTCGGGGTCGTATGGCGGATTGAGGGTGACGATCACGGGGGTCTTGAACGGGAGCGGCTGCAACTTGTTGATGAGATAGCTGACGGCGACGGGACGCTCGCCGTCGCGATCGGCGGCGGCGAGGTAGTTCCATGCCGACCAGGCCCGCCGCGACTTGGGCAGCAAGGCGCAATCGGTATGCAGCAGAACCCGGTTGGGCTGATAGCGCACCGATGACAGGAGCAGCCTCTCGTTCGGCGACGGGTCGGCCAGCAGCGTCAGCGCCTGATCGCTGTGACAGGCGAGCACGACGCCGTCGAAGCGCTCGCTCCGGCCGCCGGCCGCGATCTCGACGCCGCCGGCGCGGCGGCGGACCGACGTCACCCGCGTGGCGGCGCGAACGTCGGGCAGGCCGGCCGCGATCTTCGCGACGTACGTCCGCCCGCCGCCGCGTACGGTCCGCCATTGCGGACGGCCCGCGATGCCGAGCAGTCCGTGGTTGTGGCAAAAGCGGATGAAGCTGGGAAGCGCAAAGGCGAGGACCTCACTTTGCGGTGCCGACCAGATCGCGCCGGCCATCGGCAGCAGATACCACTCGCGGAACGCGGCCGAATAGCCCTTGTGTTCCAGGTACTCGGCCAGCGACATCGACCACAGCGCGTTGCGCTGCAGCATCGCCGTCGCGTCACGGTTGAAGCGCAGGACGTCAGCGAGCATTCGCCAGAACGCGGGACGAAGCGCGTTGCGCGGCTGCGCGAACAGCGAGGCGAAGTCCGTGCCCGCCCATTCGAGGCGGGCGTCGTCGTTGCGCACCGAGAACGTCATTTCACTTGGCACGCTGTCGACGCCGAGTTCGGCGAACAGGGCCAGCAGGTGCGGATACGTTCGGTCGTTGAAGACGAGGAAGCCGGTGTCGACCGGTGCCGTCACGCCGTCGAGCGTCACGTCGACCGTGTGCGTATGGCCGCCCAGTCGCGCGTCGGCCTCGAACAGGGTCACGGCATGTCCTTGCCGGTGCAGCAGCCACGCGCTGCCCAGTCCGGCGATACCGGCCCCCACGACTGCAATCCGCATCTGAGCTCTCCCTTTCGTACGATCGAACGGCCCGTTCCGGCACCGACCCCGCGCGGCGGGTGCGTTCAGTCGACAGGCGCCGAGCCGACGCCCAGATACCGCTGCCTGCGCGAAACGTTTCGGGTCGTTGTCGTCCGCCAACTCGCTTACCCAGCTCTCGTCGAGGCACGGCACGAGTCCGCAGGCCACGCACGGCGCCTCATCGTCCGCGACGCGCGCGAACTTCGTCGAAGGCGTGTTGACGAGCCGGCTGGAAGGCGGATCAGCTACGACGCAGGCCTTCTCCGCCAGCAGCTTTTCGATGGTGCCGACAAATCCGCTCTGCGTCGGTTCGACGTCGCTGCCGAAGCTCTGGATGCGCGTACCGCCGCGATCCACGACATACTTGTGGAAGTTCCATTTCGGCGGCTGTCCGGTCCTCGCGATCAATTCGGCGTAGACCGGGCTCGCGACGAGCTTGCTTCCGGCGGCTTTCTCGAACATCGGGAACTGCACCCCGTACGTCGTGCGGCAGAACTCGGCGATTTCCTTGTTCGTTCCGGGCTCCTGGGAGCCGTAGTCGTTGGAAGGGAACCCAAGCACCACGAGGCCGCGGTCCTTGTACTTCCGGTACAGCGCCTCCAGTCCCTCGTACTGATAGGTGTAGCCGCAGAAGCTCGCGGTGTTGACGATCACCAGCACCTTGCCGCGGTACTGGCAAAGCGATTGTGATTGACCGGTCTGCAGGCTGTTCAGCGTGTGGCGGAGCAGCGACGGGCAGTCGGACTCGGCGGCGGACGCGGGCGTCGGCTGCGCCCCGGCCGCCGGGCTCGCCGCGAAGCCGGGGCCGCCCGTCGCGGCGAGCGCGAGCGCCATGGCGGCAATTTGAACGACACGGAGGGGGGTGCGACCACGTGGGCGGCGAATGCCGGTTAGCCGGGTGGGGTTGGACATTGCGGGCCGAGTGGGGCGCCTAAACCATCTATTTGTCATGGACATTCCTTGTTTCTGCCTGTACAATAACGATCTAACTTCTCTGTGTCAATAAGGTGTCCTGGACAATGAACCGACCCACCGAGAATCCGGGCCTGCTGCTCAACATCAGCGCCGTGGAGCGCGAGGCCGGCCTTTCCAAAGACGTTCTGCGCATGTGGGAGCGCCGTTATGGCTTCCCCAAGCCGGGCCGGGACGACAACGGCGAACGCCAGTACACGGTCGCGGAGGTCGCCAAGCTGCGGGCGATCAAGCGCCTGATGGACGTCGGCATGAGACCCGGCAAGATCATCCACAGCACGCTCGACGAGCTCAATTCGCTCGCTGACGAACGCACCGGCCCGCGGCGCGATGTGCTGGCGCCTGAACTCGAACGCGACACCCTTGCATTGCTGCAGAGTCACGATGCCGCCGGGCTGCAGCTCGCGCTCGCGAACATGCTCATGCGCCAGGGGCTGCAGACGTTCGTCCTCGAGACTGTGACGCTGCTCAACACTGCGGTCGGAGAGGCATGGATGCGCGGCGAGCTGCAGGTTTTCGAGGAGCACCTCTATACCGAACAGCTGCAGGTCGCGCTGCGCACGGCGATCAACGCCTTCCCGCGGCAGTCGGGAAACCCGCGGGTCTTGCTGACCACCTTTCCGGGCGAGCAGCACGGCCTCGGGTTGCTGATGGTCGAAGCGCTGCTCGTGCCCGAGGGCGCGCAGTGCATTTCGCTTGGCGTGCAGACGCCGATCGAGGACGTGCGCCGAGCGGCGCTCGCGCACAAGGTTCATCTGGTGGCGCTGTCGTTCTCGGCGGCGTTCCCGGTGCGGCAGGCAAGCGAGGGCCTGGCGACATTGCGACGCCAACTCCCGCAGACGATCACGTTGTGGGCTGGCGGCGAAATGACCCGGCGCGTGCGCAAGACCCTGCCGGGTGTGGTGCTCATTCCCGACCTGGCGGCGACGATCGGCGCGCTCAAGAGCTGGCGTACGCACTGGGCGCAGGTATCGCAGTACCTCGCCGTCAGCGAACGGTGACGATGCGAAGGAGCGGCTCCGGTCGGCCACTTGCGCCGGCCGGACGGACTTGCGGCGTCCGCGTCGGTCGGGCGATCCGGCGCGGTAACATAGCCGGCGATGATCATCGCCCTCGTCTTCGGCACGGTCGTGTTCGGCGGCACCGCCGCCTATATCGGTTGGGCTGCGTATGCCGTGTGGCATGGCGCGAGCGTGTGGCCCTATGCCGCGGGCGGGCTGGCGCTCATGATCGGGATTCCGGGCGCATTCGCGGCGTTCTATATCGCGCTGGCATGGGTCTATCGGTCGGAGCGTCCGCCGGCCGCCCGCATCGGCGCGTGGGCGAGTCTGCGTCTGCTCTGGGACGAGTCGAGAGCTCTCGCGCGGTCGGGGCCCCGGCAGGCGCTCTACCGTCGGCTGATAGACGACCCGGCGCCGGCGCCTGCCGAGCTGCCGGTGCTGCTGGTGCACGGCGTCTTATGCAATGCGGGCGTATGGCTCGGATTGAGGCGTCACCTCTTGCAGCAGGGAATCGGCCCCGTCTACGCGCTCACCTACGGGCCGCCGCTTGCGTCGATCGAGTTCTTCGCCGAGCAGGTGGCCGCCAAGATCGACGCCGTGCTTGCCGTCACCGGGGCGCGCCAGGTGGCCATCGTGGGCCACAGCATGGGCGGGCTCGTCGCGAGGGCCTATCTGCGCCAGTACGGGGCGTCCAAGGTGCGCGTGCTGATCACGCTCGCGACGCCGCATCACGGCAGCGTCCACGCGTGGCTGTTTCCGGGGACATGCCTTGCCCAGATCCGTCCGGGCAGCGAGTGGCTCGCCGAATTGAATCGCGACGAAGGTTCGCCGCCGCCGACGAGAATCGTCTCGCTGTGGTCATGGCACGATTCGATGGTGGCCCCGCAGACGAGCGCGCGCCTCGCCGGCGTCGAAAACATCGAGGTCGTGGGCGTGGGCCACAACGCAATGCTCGCCGATCCCCGGACCTACGAACGCGTGGCCACCGAGTTGCGCCGCGCTGCAGGTAACGCCGAACCGGGCGGTGCGGTGGCAGCAACGGCCCGCGGCGGCGCGCAGCGCGTCGCCGCCGATTGACTTCGCGGTAGGGGCCCCTGCTTCCACAGCGCAGGTCCTACCAGTGAATCCCCTGCGTGAGCTGGGCGAAGGCCATCTGCTCGGGCGAGAGCTGCGCGGACGCCTCGCCTGCCTTCTTGCCCTGTGCGGCGGGTGAGTCCGGGAACATGTTGAACGCGGTGTTGAGCATGATCTGCGTGAGCTTCGGCGCAGCCGCGTGACAGATGGCGCCGAAGATTCCGAGTCGGGTGGCGATGCGCACCGGTTTGTAGACGATCGCCTCCACGACGAGGTCGGCGGCCTGCTCGGACGACAGCGTCGGCACGTTCTCGTACATCTTGGTCGGGGCGATCATCGGCGTGCGCACCAGCGGCATGTTGATCGTCGTGAAGTTGATCCCCTTGTCGACGAACTCGGACGCGGCACAGGCGGAGAACGAGTCGAGCGCCGACTTCGACGCGACGTAGGCCGAGAACCGCGGAGCGTTCGACAGCACACCGATCGACGAGATGTTGATGATGTGGCCGCGCTTCTGCTCGATCATCTTCGGCAGGAAGCCGAAGATCAGCCGCAGCGACCCGAAATAGTTGAGCTGCATCGTCCGCTCGAAATCGTGGAAGCGGTCGAACGAGTTGATGACACCGCGGCGAATCGAGCGGCCGGCGTTGTTGATCAGGTAGTCGCACGCGCCGTGCTCCTTCAGCACCCGCGCCACGAGCGCGTCGCATGACGCCATGTCGGAGACGTCCGCCGTGCAGATCCACGCCTTGCCGCCCAGCTTCTCGATCTCCCGTTTCGTCTCGACGAGCTTCTCCTCGCCGCGCGCGACGAGGATCACCTTCGCACCGGCCTCGGCAAGCTTCAGCGCCGTCGCCTTGCCGATGCCCGAAGACGAGCCGGTGACGACGACGACCTTGTCGCGGACGCGGCCGGACAGCGTGCGGTCGATGAAGAGGTCGGGATCGAGGTTGCGCTCCCAGTAGTCCCACAGTCTTGCCGCGTACGCATCGAGGCGGGGGACCGAGATGCCCGAGCCCTTCAGCGCCTTCGTCGCCTCGCGGTTGTCGTAGCGTGTCGGCCAGTTGATGAACTGGAACACATCGCGCGGAATGCCGAGGTCGGTCAGCACCGCCTTGATCATCCGCTTGACCGGTGCGAGCGAGCCGAGGCCGTAGAGGATCGGCGCCGGGATGAAGCCGAACATCCGTGCGTTCAGCCGCATCGTCATCTCGGGCGCGTGCCCGGCCTTGGCGAAGATGTTGAGCACTTCGCCGATCCGGTGCGGCTCGGGGTCGGTCAGGTGGAAGCACTTGCCGTCGAGGCCCTTCTTGTGGGCGAGATAGTCCATCGCGTCGGCGACGAAATCGACGGGTACGATGTTGATGCGGCCGCCCTCGATGCCGATCGTCGGCATCCACGGCGGCAGCGCGCGACGCAGTTTCTGGATGACCTTGAAGAAGTAGTACGGGCCGTCGATCCTGTCGACGTAGCCGGTCTGCGAGTGGCCGACGACGAATCCGGGCCGGTAGATCCGGTACGGCCGCTTGCATTCGCGGCGGACGACGCCTTCCGAATCGTGCTTGGTCCGGAAATACGGATGGTCGAGGTCCTCGGCCTCCTCGAACATGTCCTCGCGGAACACCCCCTCGTACAAGCCCGCGACGGCGATCGAGCTCACGTGATGGAAGCAGCCGGCACCGACGGCCTCGGCGAACTGGACGGCGTGGCGCGTGCCCTCGACGTTGGCGAGCTGCTGATCCTCGGCGGTGGCGGCAAGATCGTAGATGGCGGCAAGGTGGAAACAGTGCTTGATCTTGCCTTTGAGCTTGCGGAGGTCGGCGTCCGCCACGCCGAGTTGCTTCTTGCCCAGATCCCCGACCACGGGGATCACCTGCTTGTCGGTGGCGTGCCAGTAGTCGTCGCGCAGCGCCGTGAGTTTCTTCTGCGAGCTCTTCCGGACGAGCACGTAGATCGGCTCGCCCCGGCGCAGCAGGTTGGCGACGAGAAAACGGCCGATGAATCCGGTCGCGCCAGTGACGAAGTACGCCATGAATTTCCTCCTTGGGGGGATTCGGTGGCGGCCCCGGTGTGTCCGGGGTCGCGCCGCGGTGGCGGCGATGCGGGCCGATCCGACGCCGTTGCCTGCACCCGGGGGGATCGACGGTCCCTGCGCCTTGCGAATCGATTATACCGGCGGGCCTGTCGGGCGCGGCCTGCCCGCGGTGAAGCTTTAGAATGGTTGCTCTAGAATCCGGGGCCTAGAATGCATTCTGGGATGGAACCGGTCGATGGCGGACCAAGCGGGGAGACCAGGCGATGTTGAAGAAGGCGAAGGCGGCGATGGAAGGTGCGGCAGGCACGGGACCGAAGGAGCTGGCGCAATCGGTGTTCGACTCGTCCCATCACATCTGGCTGGCCGGACTCGGCGCATTTGCGCGGGCTCAGGCGGAAGGCATGAAGGTATTCGAAGCGCTGGTCAAGCAGGGCGAGCGGCTGGAGCAGAAGACGAAGCAGGCGGCATCCGACACGGCGGCTGCCGCGCGCGGCGCCGCCAAGGCGAAAGCAAAGGAGATGCAGGAAATGGCCGGCGGAACCTGGGACAAGCTCGAGCAGGTCTTCGAGGATCGTGTGGAGCGCGCTCTGTCCAAGCTCGGCGTCTACACGCAGAACGACGTCCAGCGCCTCGCATCCCGCGTCGACGAACTGTCCGACGCGGTGAACCGTCTGCTCAAATCGAGTGGTGTCGCGGCCCCCGTTGCGCGGCGTGCAGCCGGACGCAAGCCCGCGAAAAAGACGGCCGCGAAACGCGCACGCAAGACGGCAGCGGCGAAGTCCGCAAAGTCGTAAGGCTTCACGGCACCCCGCCATAGGGCCCCGGCGTCTTCGGCGCGGGGCCTTTCTTGCATCGGTAACTCAGCGCTAGCGGCGGTCGTTCACGCGCGATTGAGCTTGTCGACCTGCTTCACGTAGTTCTGCATCGCGTCGTCCTTGCTCATTCCCTTGAGCTTGGCCCACGCGTCGTACTTGGCGCCGCCGACGAAGTCGAAACCGCCGGGCCGGTCGCCCTTCACGTCACCGTCGGTGGCCTGCTTGTAGTAGGAATACAGCTTCAAGAGCGTCGCATTGTCCGGCTTCTTTTTCGTCTTCTTGGCAGCGGCGGCGGCCGCCTCGAATTGCGTTTTCAGGTCGTCCTTCTTCGGTGCGGCGGCCATGGTGCCTCCTGGGCGGGTGTTCCCCTGCGCGGGGTTTGTGCTACTTTAGCGCGAAGGCGAAAACGCGCGCAAACCGCGTGCGGAGAAGCCGGGTCCGGCTTCGCCTTACGTTCGACTCGAGACCACCGGCCCTTTCCAACAGCCACCCCCGGTTTGCATGGCCCAGCCCTGGCGCGAAAAGATATCGGCTGTCGATACCGCGTGGCTGCGGATGGATCACCCCGGCAATCTGATGATGATCTGCGGGGTGCTGATCTTCCGCGAGCGCGTCGCCTTCGACCGACTCAAGGCGACGGTCGACAAGCGCTTCCTGTGCTTCAGGCGATTCCTGCAACGCCCGGTCCAGTCCGCCGCCGGCGCGTACTGGGAAAGCGGCGAGGCGTTCGATCTCGATCATCACGTCGTCCACGTCGCGCTCCCCGGGCGTGCCGGCAAGCGGGAACTGCAGACGCTGGTCAGCCGGCTCGCGAGCACGCCGCTCAATCCCGCGCGTCCACTGTGGCAGTTCCACCTGGTCGACCACTACGACGGCGGCAGCGCGCTGATCGCGCGGATCCATCACTGTTACGCCGACGGCATTGCGCTCGTACAGGTGCTGTTGTCGATGACCGATTCGGCGGTGGACGGCCCGCCGGCGATGCCGCCGCCGCCGGCAAGGAAGGAGCGCCGGCAGACCACGGCCGATCCGGTAGCGCAACTGATGGAACCGTTCGCCGGCGCCATGCAGGCGGCCCTGAAGGTGGGCGCGACGCTGATCGAGAAAGGGGTCGAGCTCTGGCAGGATCCGGCGAAAGCCGTGGCGCTGGCCGGGCAGGGCGGGGCCATCACCGCAGAGCTCGCGAAACTCGCGCTGATGGGCCAGGACTCGCTGACCCGGTTCAAGGGGAAGCCCGGCGTCGCCAAGCGCGTTGCGTGGGCGGAACCGATTCCGCTCGACGAGGTGAAGGTCGTGGGCAGGGCGCTCGGCGCATCGGTGAACGACGTATTGCTGTCCTGTGCCGCAGGCGCGATGCGCGAGTATCTCGTCGGCAAGGGCGACGCGACCGAAGGCGTCATGGTTCGCGCATTGGTGCCGGTGAACCTGCGCCCGCCGGAAAAGGCCTACAAGCTCGGCAATCAGTTCGGGCTCGTCTTCCTGGACCTGCCGATCGGCATCGAGAACCCGGTCGAACGCCTGTACGCGGTGCGCGCGAACATGCAGGCGCTGAAGGACAGCTACCAGCCGATCCTGACGCTCGGCCTTCTGGCGGCCGTCGGGGCGGGCCCGAAAGTGCTGCAGGACCAGCTGCTGATGGCGCTTGCCCGGAACGGCACCGCCGTGATGACCAACGTACCGGGCCCGCAGCAGCCGCTGTACATGGCTGGCGCGAAGATCGACCGGTTCATGTTCTGGGTGCCGCAGGCCGGCGACATCGCGATGGGTGTTTCGATCCTGTCCTACGACGAACAGGTGCAATTCGGGCTCATCACCGATCGCGGACTTTGTCCTGATCCCGAGCACGTGATCGCGCAGTTCCAGCCGGAGTTCGAGAAGCTCGTTCTGACCACGCTGCTGGCCCCTTGGCCGTGGCGCGGCCGGCTCGATCCTGCGCTCGCGGCCAAGGCCGTCGGCGCCGGCTGAACGCGCGCGGCATCACTCGAGCTCGGACCGTGCGAGTTCGACGTCAAGTCGCTCCATCGCATCGGCGGGCGTACAGGCAGCCGCCTCGTTGTACAGCTTCTCCGCGTCGGCCATGCGTCCCTTGCCGAAGAGGGTGATCAGGCCGTTGGCATACTCGATGCGTGCGATCGCCGATTCGGGATTGAGCTTGAGCGCCTTCTGATAGTGCTCCAGCGCGGAATCCTTCTTGGCACCGTAGGTGATCCCGGCGACGAGTCCACCGACCTTGTCGATGACCTCCGCCTGGTACGACCCGAACGCGATGTGGGCGTCCGCATGCCTTGGCTCGAGCTTCAGCGCGGTGCCGAGCGCTTCCTTGATCCGGCCACCAAAGCCTTGCGCGAGCGCCTTGGCGACCGAGATGCCCTGGCTGTAGCGACCGAGCGCGAAGGCGTACAGGTAGTGCGCGTTCGCGTCCTTCGGTGCGGCGCCCCGGCGCTCGTCGGCCCAACCGGCCGCCTCCTCGAACAGCGCCAGCCTGGATTTGTCCGCTTTCTCGAGGTAATGGGCGTAGATCGCCTGCGCCTTGACCGCTGCATTGATGCCGGGGCCGGCTACGGCGAGCCCTGCTTCGACGGCCGCCCCGAAGTCGCCGGCGTGGAAGTGCCGCCACGCATCGAGGACCGCAGCGTCCTTGGGGAGCGGCTCGCAATCGCCCCTGTGCAGTCGCGACCAGTGCTTCTTGAGGCCTGCGGCATCGTAGAGGTACGCCTTGTCCGCATGCGGAAAACGGGCCCACTTCTTCGCCATGGGGGTTCCTTCAGAGGTAATCGGCGCCGAGCCGATCGAGAAGCGCGCGGGCGTCGCCGACGAGGTAGGGGGACACCAGCGCGAGGACCTGATACGCGGCACGGCCGAGATCGACGGTGGCGTCGGCATTGCGCGATGTGTTGGTGAGCCGCTGGAACGATGTCCAGTACGTCGCCACCAACACGACATTCTGGGCGACGGCGGCGATTTCCTGTTCCGAGGCGCGCATCGATCCGCTGGCCACCATGCCGCGGCACAACGCCACGACGGTGGCGGCACCACGCCGCAGCAGTTCGCCGAAGCGGGCACCGAGCTTGCGATTGCGCGAAGCGAGCTCGTCGAGATCGCGATAGAGGAAGCGATACTGCCAGATGCGCTCGAACAGCAGATGCAGCAACAGCCAGAGATCCTCGACGTCGGCTCGGGCTTCCTCGCCGGACGAGGGCGCGGCCAGCAGCGGCAGTACCTGCGCCTCATAGGCGGCGTAGAGCTCGCCGATGATCTCGTCCTTGTTGCGGAAATGGTAGTAGAGGTTTCCCGGGCTGATGTTCATCTCGTCGGCGATGTCCGCGGTCGTGACGTGCGGCTCGCCGAAGCGATTGAACAGGACGAGGCTCGTTTCTAGGATGCGTTCGCGCGTGCGGCGGGGCCGCTTCTTTTCCGCCATGACGCGGGGCCGGTGGATTCAGGTTGGCGCCGAGTGTATTACCCCGCCGTCGGCACGGCAATCCGCACCGCGCCCGTGCGTCGCTGCGTCAGTGCGCGCGGGCGAGCCAGCGCTCGAGCTGGTCCAGCGCGTGCGCGAGATCGCGCGTCGTCTGTCGCACGTCGGCATTACCCGGGGACGTGCGCAACGGGCGCGGGTCGCATACCGCGTCGAGGATGTTGCGGCCCGGGTCGTCGAGGCGGTCCAGCCGCAGCCGGATGCCGTGTCGCGCGAGTTGCGGGGCGAGTACCCGGGCGCGCGCGATCAGGTTGTGCCGCGTCTTGCGGTAGGCGGCGGCGCAAAGCCGTTTGCGCTGCGAATAACTGAAGATGTTCGCGAAGAACATGTCGGCATCTTCCCGATCGGGTTCGAACAGCACGACATCGGCTCCGGGATACTGCCGGTCGTATTTCTCCATGCCGACCTTCAACCGCGAATGGATGATCGCGCGGAAGGTCTGCGCGAGCACCAGCGGAAGCCCGCCCTGGTTGAGCTTCGCGACGGTCAGGTGGTCGCGCCCGGTCGCGCGGCTCGCATCGAAGGGCACCAGTGGATTCACGCACAGCAGCAGCTGGACGCCCTCCTCGAGGGCGACGGACGCATGCAGCGTCTTGTTGAGCGCCCCGTCGACATAGTGGACGCCCTCGATGGCGACCGGCGGGAACAGGCCGGGGAGCGCCGACGAGGCCTCGATCGCGAGCGAAATCGGCACATGGCTGTAACCGTGGCCGCCGAATCTCACCGAGGCGCCGGTATCCAGATTGGTGGCGACGAGGAAAAGCTTGTGGCGCAGTTTGCGGAAGTCGTTCGTTCTTCCCGGCGCCGCGAACAGGTGACGCAGGAAACGGTCGATCGCGCCGTTGTCGAACACACCGGTCGGCACGGCGTGCGACAGGATGGAGAACGACTCCATCACGCCGTGGCGGAACGGATCGCGGAGGTACTTTCGCAAAGCATGCAGCACCAGTCGCGGGAGCGACAGCGCCCGCTGCGCGAACTCGGCGAACGCGGGCCGCAGGAAGATCTCCGGCCTGAGCGCGGCGTCGATGCCGTCGTCGATGAAGATCCGGTACATCTGCGCCGGCGAGATGCCGTTCGCCAACGCGGCCGCGACGAACCCGCCGGACGAAACCCCGACGTAGACATCGAGATCGTTGAAATCCACTCCGTCGAGGGAGTCGCTCAGCGCCAGCAGCGCGCCGACCTCGTAGATGCCACCCAACGGTCCGCCACCGGCGAGGGCGAGGCCCACGCCGGAACGCGCGCGACTGCTTTCCTGCATCCGGGCACCGTTGAAGCGCCCGGATGCCGTGCGTCCCGACATGAACCTCCCTGATGCGTTGCAATGGCGGCGACGCGATATTACCGAATTACGCGCGCTTCGTCGCTCCCTTTACCGCGCGCTTCGCCTTGCGCACGACCTTGGCCTTGCCGGTGCGGACCGCCTTCTTCGCACGCGCGACCTTGGCGGCGGGATACCTGGCCTTTGCCTTCGGCGCGACAAATGGAAGCTCGATCTTCGGCAGCGACTTCGGATAGATCTGTTGTGCCAGGGCAACCGCACCTTCGGCCGCCTGCTTCACGGTCGATTCCACCGTCCGCCGCGTGCTTCTCCACGCGTGGTTGGCTCGGGTCATCGACGTTTCGATCTGGTCGCCCACAAACCGGATCACCCGCGACTCGACGGCGGTTCCTTCCTTGACCAGCGATTTGAACACACCGCCCGCTTCATTCTGCACCCAGTCGCGGGTGACGACGGCGGCGCCTAGGCCGGCGAGCCAGACCTGACGCGAGGCGGCGTAGCGCGGCTTCGGTCATCTGATTCGGTTGACGATACGAGGCTTGCTTCAGCATGTGAATTCCTTTCGAGGGGGTGAACGGTCTCGCGTTATGCCGCGATTGATTTCAATGTACCGGCCGGCGTTAGAGCAATCACACTAATCGCCACGCAGAACCGCGCCGCGCGCCGCGACGGATGGCGGCGCCCGGGGGGCAGCGTCACGAACGGGCCGCGAGCGAGGTTGCCAGACCGTCGGCCAGACGCGCCGCGATCGCGAAGATGGAAAGCTGGGGATTCGCGCCGATCGAGGTCGGGAACAGCGACGCATCCATCACGTAGAGGTTGCGCAGATGATGGTAGCGGCCGGTGACATCGACAGCGGCCCGCCGCGGCTCGGACCCGAACGGGCAGCCGCCCATCACGTGCGCACTGACGACCGTCGTGACGAGCGGGGCCAGCGCAAAGCCGTCGATCGCGCTCCTTGCGGCGCTCCAGCTCGCGTAGCCAGTGCCATCGCCATGGATCGGCATCACGCGACGGGCGCCGGCGGCGAACTGGATCTCCGCCATTGTCTTGAATGCGCGGCGAACGCCATCCCAGACATACGGGGTGAACGGGTAGTCGAGCACCGGCGTCCCGTCGTCGCGCAGCATTACGGTGCCGCCCGGGCTTTCCGCGCGGAAGCCGTCGCGCAGCAGCGCGAGGAGCACCTGCATCCGCGGGAACTCCCGCATCCACCCGGCGTGGACCATGCCGTGATTGGGCAGCGTGATCCCGGCAAGAACCGGGTGCAGCGGCGGAACCTCCAGCTTGTAGCCCATCGGGCCGTCGAGGGGCAACGTGTCGAGAAAGTGGTCGGAATAGACGGATTGCGGCGCGCCGGCGTAGCCGGCGACGATTTCCGGCATCACCGCCGCCGATACCACCACCGGATGCAGGAAGGTGCGCTTGCCGACAACGCCGTCCGGGTCCGGCACGCGGCTGCGCAGCAGCAGCGCCGGGGTTCCGATGGCGCCCGCGGCAGCCACGAATGCCCGCGCGCGGACCGTGATCCGGCGCGCCGTCGGCGCCGTGCCACGCGAATCCATGGCGAGGCATTGCAGCGCGGCAACGCGGTCGCCCTGCATGTCGAGCGTGACGGCGCGGGCGCGGGTGACGAGCGTCGCGCCACGCGCCAGCGCGCCGGGGATCGTCGTGACCAGCGTCGACAGCTTCGCGTTGACCGGGCATCCCATTCCGCAGTAGCCGAGATCCCAGCAGTTCCTCACATTACGGCGGATCGACCCAGTCGGAATCCCGAGCTTCGCGGCGCCTCGGGCGAGCACGTCATTGTTGGCGTTCGGCGGCACGTCCCAGGGCACGACCGACAACCGCGCCTCCATCCGCGCGAAGTGCGATGCGAGATCGGCCGTGCCGAAGCCGGTGAGCCCGTAGGCATCCGCCCAATGCCGAAGCGTCGTTTCCGGCGTGCGGAACGAACTGGTCCAGTTGACGGTGGTGCCGCCCCCGACGCAGCGGCCCTGAAGGATGTTGATCGCCTTGTCCTTCGTCTTGCGCGCCGCCGATTCCTGGTACAGATCGGGATAGGCGTCAGCTTCGCGCATCCGGAAATCGGTCGAGCTCCTGAGCGGGCCCTCCTCGATCAGCAGCACGCGAAGGCCTGCCTGGGCGAGAATTTCCGCTGCAGTGCCGCCCCCGGCGCCCGTGCCGACAATCACGACGTCGGCTTCCAACGTGCGGTCGACGTCCAGCGTCGACGCGTCGATCACCCTCCAGCCTTCCGCGATACCGGCGCGGACGGGGTCGGACACCAGCGGATTGGCGGTGGTGGTCATCAACGCAATGCCGGCGGCCCGGGATAGCCGATCGCCGCCCAGCTCTTCGGGTTGCCGTACCACGCGGCGAGGACGATCTGGTGCAACGCGTCGTAGGCCGATCGCAGCAGATCGAAGCGGCTGGTGCGCCAGCGTTCCAGAAACGCGGCGACCGCGTCGGGCCGGGCCTCGGTCCACGGTGCTGCCACACGCGCGAGCGCGATGCGTGCCGGTGCGAACGCCAGCAGCGCGAACAGCTCGGACAACTCCTCTTGCGCAGCCGGAGGAAGGCCAGCGATGGTGCGGCTCACGTTTGCGACGGTTTCGCGAACCGCTTCTGCACGGTCGGGATCTCCGGCGGGGAGCGCGCCGTCGAGCAGCACCGGCACGATAGCGACGATGATCGCCGGCGCCTGCGGATCGAGCGCGGCGAGCGCATTGTCGCCGCGCATCGCCGCATCGGTTACGCGTCGACGTCCCCCGCGAAGCCACCATGCGGCTGCGAGGCCGGCGCTGGCGGCGACTCCGGCGACGAGGAAGGTGCGACGACTGATCATCTAAAGGAATGTACCGGCACGCGCCCGGTTTCGGCGCGGCGGCGATGGCCCGATTCTGGCGGCGCTGGTTAGACGAAACAATCTAATTTACGGGCCGCACTCTCGATTAGACTATCGATGCGTCGCCAGGTTGTGCTTCGCGCATTGAGTGGATGTTCGTCGTCGTCTGCCATGGCCACTGCACCGATTCCTCCACCGCTTGCCCACGCCGCGCAAGCCGCGTTGATCCACGAACTGGAGCGCGTTGCGCAGCTCCACGCCGATCGACGCGCGAATCCGATCCTCGCCGGCGCCCTCGATCGACTCGGGCAATGGCAGGCGAAGCGGCTGCGGATGACCTACGACGATCTCGCGCAGCAGCCGCGCTATCTCGGTGCGATAGAATTTTTCCAGGCGGATCTGTACGGCGGCGGCGATTTCTCGCAGCGGGATGCCGATCTCGCCCGCGTGGTGCCTGTAATGGTGCGGATGCTCCCCGCACGGGTGATCGGCACCATCGCGCATGCCGTGGAACTGAGTGTACTGTCGCAGGAACTCGACCGCGCACTGCTGGCACGACTGCCGCGGGCCGACGGGCGATTCAGCGTGGCCGAGTATTGCCGGGCATTTTGCAGGATGGGGCAACGGCAGGACCGGGAGCGGCAGATCCGGCTGATCGTGGACATCGGCTCGGCGCTCGACGGCTATGTGAACAAGCCGCTGATCCACGCGGCAATGGTGATGATGCGCCAGCCGGCGCGGCTCGCGGGACTGGCGGTGCTGCACGATTTTCTCGAGCGCGGGTTCAACGCGTTCCGGCGGATGGGCGGCGCCAGCAAGTTCCTGGCGACGATCGCCGCCCGGGAGACGGCATTGCTCGACGCCGTGTACGGCGGCGACCTGGCGCCCTTTCCCGACCCGTTCGGCCGTACGGCACCGGCGAATGCGGCCGCGGCCCCGGCCCCGGGCTGACGGGTTGCGTCAGGCCTGCGTTTTTCCGAAACGCTTGTCGAACTCCTTGTGCACTTCCTTCTCGATCGCGGGCTTGAGCGCGGTGAGCAGGAAGTTGAGCTTGCAGTCGAGCCTGACTTCGTCCTTGAGGACATGGAGCTCGCCGGCGAGGCCCGGCCGCGCGAACTCGATGCAGTCCCCGCGCCAGGTGTAGCCGAGGTCGAAGCGCGAGTTGAGGTCGTCGGCAACCTTCTGCGCCGCTTCCTTGGCCTTCTTGTGCGACAGATGGTGTTTCTTCGTGATCGAGATCGTGCTCATGCCATCTCTCCTCCGGTGAGGCGAAGTATAGCCAAGGCGTGTGCGCGGGCGTCGGTTCGCTCGGGCCACCGTGCGGCCGTTTCGTTTACCGCGATCCCGTAAACCGGCAGAATCGGACCGTCCCGGTCGGGTCGACAGCGGGACACCCTCGAGGGAAGCATGCCCGGCAACATCGCGGATCTGTTCGCACAGCATCTGGGACGCCCCGAGGCCCGGCTGTACCGGCATTTCGAAGGCGACGCGTGGCGCGACGTGACCGTCGCCGAGCTGGCGGCACTCGTGGCGCGCTGGCAGGAGGGGTTCAGGCGCGCAGGGTGCGTGTCCGGCGATCGCATCGTCGTCTGCGCGCGCAACGGCGTCACCTGGGTGGCGATCGACCTCGCGGCGCTCGGGCTCGGCCTCGTCGTCGTTCCGCTTTTCGTCGACGACACGCCGGACAACGTGACGTGGTGCGTCGGCAACGCCGAAGCGAAGCTGGTGCTGGTCGAAAACGCCCGCCTCGCCGCCGCACTTGCCGGTCGTCGCGATCGCACGAGCGCCCGGGCGCCCGTCGTCGTGCTTCGCCACGTTCCCGCCGCAACGCCCGTTGTGGACGCGCTGACACGTGCGGAGTTCTTGCCCGAGACGGCGGGCGAGCCCGAGATTCGCGCCCTGCCCGAGGACGCGCTCGCGACGATCTGCTACACGTCGGGGACTGCGGGGAGGCCCAAGGGCGTGATGCTGTCGCACGCCAATGTCCTGGCCAACGTCCGTGCCTGCGCGCAGACCGGAATGGCGCGGCCGGACGATCGCTTCCTGTCGATGCTGCCGCTCTCGCACATGTTCGAGCGCACGGGCGGCTACTATCTGCCGCTGTTGCTCGGCGCGCAGGTCGTATTCGCGCGCGGATTTGCGCAACTCGCCGAAGATTTCGCATCGCAGGCGCCGACGATCGTCTTCGCCGTCCCGCGGATCCTGGACCGTATGAGCGCGCGCATCGACCAGGCGCTTGCCAAGTCTTCGTTCAAGCGGCGACTGTTCGCGCAATGCGTGGAACGCGGCGCCCGGGTGGGTCTTGGCGGGGCGACCGCGCTGGACAAGCTGCTGGTGCCGCTGTTGCGCACGATCGTCGCGAAGCCGATCCTCGCCAGGTTGGGCGGTCGACTGCGGCTTGCGGTCGTCGGCGGCGCTCCCCTGGACCCGGCGATCGCGCGGAGGTTCATCGGGCTCGGCCTTCCCGTGGTGCAAGGCTACGGAATGACCGAGGCATCACCGGTCGTGTCCGTGAACCGCGACGACGACAACGACCCGGAATCCGTAGGGCCGCCGCTACCGGGTGTCGAGGTCGGCCTCGCCGCCGGTGCCGAGCTGCTCGTGCGCGCACCGAGCGTGATGCGAGGCTACTGGCGGGACGAAGCGGCCACGCGGATGGCCATCGACGCCGACGGCTGGCTGCATACCGGCGACCTCGCCGAAATCCGGGCAGGGCGGATCTACATTCGCGGGCGCGCGAAGGACGTGCTCGTGCTGTCGAATGGAGAGAAGCTTCCGCCGCAGGACGTGGAGATCGCCATACTCCACGATCCGGTCTTCGAGCAGGTGATGCTGGTCGGCGAAGGGCGTCCGTTCCTGACGCTGCTCGCGGTCACGCAGGCAGGCGACGACAAGGCGCTGGCCAGGCGCGCCAACGAGCAATTGAAGGCCTTTCCCCGATGGGTCCGCGTGCGCCGCGTCGTTGCCGTCGACGCTCCGTGGAGCGTGGACAACGGCCTGCTGACGCCGACGCTGAAGCTCAAGCGTCCGCTGGTGCTCGAGCGGTACAAGGACCGGATCGAAGCGGTTTACGCGGCGGCACCGTCGGACTGACGCGCCGCGTGCGCGGGGTCGGAGTATCGAGACCCGCAGGACCCGTGCGGCGATCGCCGACGCCCGGCAGTTCACCTTCCAGCCGCGGCAAGATTTCGTCCGAGATCATCGGCAGCGTGGCTGAACCATCGTCGATCAACGGCTTGGATGGATGGTGAGCGCTTGCACCGCGACTTTCTCGAGCGGTCCGCTCGAACGGTCGTCGCGACATTGCGCTGCAGATTGACATTCCGCGCGAGAACAAACTTAGGATTCAAACGAACGTTTGTTGGAATGTATTCGTCGAAACCGAAATTTGAGGTCATTCATCGGATGGATCAGAGGGACGAAAGCACGGACGGTGGGATCGCGACGGCAGCCAAAGTCGTCGCACTCGCGGAAGGGCGCGGTCCCCACGCCACGAAGGACCGGATACTCGATGCCGCCGAGGCCCTCTTCATGGAGCACGGATTCGAGGCAACGAGTCTGCGGTCGATTACGGCGACGGCGGGCGTCAATCTGGCCGCGGTGAATTATCACTTCGGCAGCAAGGAGGAGCTCTTCCAGGCAGTACTGACCCGCCGCCTGGATCCGATGAACCAGGAGCGCGTCGCGCTGCTGACCGACCTGGAACACCGCGCCGCGCCCGATGCGGTGCCGTGCGAGCAGATCCTTTCTGCGATGTTCGTTCCCGCGCTCAGTCTTGCCCGCGATCCCGCGCGGGGGGGAGAGAATTTTCTTCGCCTGCTTGGCCGGGCGTACGCGGATCCCGCGCCGTTCATCCGCCGGTTCCTCTCCGAGCAGTATGCGGTGATGATCGCCCGCTTCAAGACGGCCTTTGGTCGGGCGCTGCCCGACCTCCCGCCCAAGGAGCTCTCCTGGCGGCTGCACTTCATCATGGGCGCGCTATCGTACACGCTGGCCGGAACCGACGCGCTCAAGCTCATCGCCGAGCTGACCCCGACCGAGGCCGGCAACGACGAAATGCTGTTACGCCGTCTCGCGCCGTTTCTCCTGGCCGGGCTCACTTCGCCGTTACCCGACGCCAACGACGCCGGTCATGCGCTGGACGGCGACCTGGCCAGGCCGCGCTGACCACGGCCGCCGCACGATTTTCCGCAAACCCCCGTTATGTCACCCCACGCAAGGAGCCCCCGATGCTCACCATCCTCTGGGTCGTAGCCATCCTCGTCGGCGTGCTGGCGCTGGCGTACGTCAATGCCGGCGGCGTCTTCTGGAGCGCGACGATCGCTGTCGCGCTCGTTGTCGCGTGGGCGGGACGCCTGCTGCCGACGGCGCTGACCGTCACCCTGGCCGTCGTGTTCGTCGTGCTGGCGCTTCCTTTGCTGGTGCCGGCGCTGCGCCGCGCGTTGATCAGCGATGCGGTGTTTGGCGCCTTCCGCAAGGTCATGCCCCCGATGTCGCAGACCGAACGCGAGGCGATCGAGGCGGGAACGGTCTGGTGGGACGGCGAGCTGTTTTCCGGCAAGCCGGCCTGGCGCAAGCTCCTCGACGTCCCGGCGCCGAAGCTGACCACTGACGAGCAGCGGTTCATGGACAACGAAGTCCAGCGGCTGTGCGAGATGATCACCGACTGGGAGACGACCAACGTCTACCGCGACAACCCGCCCGAGGTGTGGCAGTTCATCAAGGACAAGGGCTTTCTCGGCATGAGCATCGCCAGGGAATACGGCGGACTCGGGTTCTCCGCCTACGCCCATTCGCAGGTGATGACGAAGCTCTCGACCCATTCCGGCACCGTATCGGTGACGGTGATGGTGCCCAATTCGCTGGGACCGGCCGAGCTCCTCGCCCATTACGGCACCGACGAGCAGAAGCGGCACTACCTGCCGCGCCTCGCGAAAGGCCTCGAGATCCCTTGCTTTGCGTTGACCAACCCGAACGCGGGGTCCGACGCGGCGTCGATCCCCGATTACGGCGTCGTCTGCTGGGGTGAGCACGAGGGCAAGCGCACGCTGGGTCTTCGGGTGACCTGGGACAAGCGCTACATCACGCTGGGTCCTGTGGCCACGCTCCTCGGCCTCGCCTTCCGCGCCTACGACCCGGACCACTTGGTTGGCGACAAGGACGACATCGGCATCACCTGCGCGCTCATCCCGGCGACGCATCCCGGCGTCGAGATCGGACGTCGGCACATGCCGCTGAGCGCGGTGTTCCAGAACGGCCCGACCTGGGGCAAGGACGTGTTCATTCCGATGGACTGGGTCATCGGCGGACAGCCGATGCTCGGGCGCGGGTGGCGGATGCTGATGGAATGCCTCGCCGCCGGCCGCGGCATATCGCTGCCCTCGTCGGGCACCGGGATGGCGAAACTGGCGGTGCGCGCCACCGGCGGATACGCGCGCGTCCGCCAGCAGTTCAAGACGCCGATCGGGAAGTTCGAGGGCATCGAGGAAGCGCTGACGCGGATGGGCGGCAACCTGTACATGATGGACGCGACTCGCGTCCTGACGGCCACCGCCATCGATCTGGGCGAGAAGCCGGCGGTCGTGTCGGGCATCGCCAAGCTGCACCTGACCGAGCGCGGACGGCAGGTCGTCAACGATGCGATGGACATCGTCGGCGGCAAGGGCATCTGCCTCGGACCGTCGAATTTCATCGGCGCCGCGTACATGCAGATTCCCGTCGCGATCACGGTGGAAGGCGCGAACATCCTGACCCGCAGCCTGATCGTCTTCGGGCAGGGGGCGATCCGCTGCCATCCGTATGTGCTCAAGGAAATCTCCGCAACGCGCGAGGCCGACAAGGCGAAGGCGTCGGTCGCGTTCGACGCGGCGCTGTTCGGGCACTTGCGCTTCACGCTGGCGAACCTCGCGCGCACGCTGGTCACCGGTCTCACCGGATCGCACTTCGTCGGCGTGCCGGACGGCGTGGCGCCCGAGACGCGGCGCTACTACCAGCAGCTGACGCGCTTTTCCGCGGCGCTCGCGTTCCTCGCCGACGTGTCGATGGGGTCGCTCGGGGGTGCGCTGAAGCGCAAGGAGAAGCTCTCCGCCCGGCTGGGCGACGTGTTGTCGCTGATGTACCTGTGCTCGGCGACGCTCAAGCGCTACGAGGACGAAGGTCGGCAGCAAGCCGACGCGCCGCTGATGCACTGGGCCATCTGGGACGCGATGTTCAGGGCGCAGACGGCGCTGGAGGGCGTGATCTCGAATTTCCCCAATCGCGCGCTGGCAGCCCTGATGCGCAGGATCGTGTTTCCCCTCGGGCGGCCGTATGTGGTGCCGTCGGACAAGCTGGGGCACGAGGTGGCCAAACTGCTGATCGCGCCCTCGGCGACGCGCGACCGGTTGACCGCCGGAATGTTCATCGCCCGCTCGGGCGACGGACCCGTGCTGCAGATCGAGCGGGCGCTGCTCGCGACGCTGGCGGCCGAGCCCGTCGAAGCCAAGATCAGGCTTGCCGCCAAGGAGGGACGCCTGGATACGAAGCTTCCCCCCGGCGCCGGTCTGGAGGTGCTCGTCGCGCGGGCGCAAACGGCCGGCATCATCGATGCCACGGAGGGCACCGCGCTGCTCGTGGCGCGCGACCTCACCGCGAAGGTGATCCGCGTCGACGATTTCGCGCAGGATCTCGGAGCGTCGGAAATGAAGCTCGGCTCGGGGGCTGCCCAACAACCGGTCGCCACCGCAGTGGTACACAAGGCTGCCGCGTAGACGCCTGCCGCGTCGGGCGCGAACGCACGGAGCGCCGGGGAGCGCGAACCTGCGGTGCGTATGGCTGCCGGGGCCGTATCGAGGTCTCGGCGGCAGTCGCGGCGCGCCACCCGACCGTGCCCGAACTCCCCGCCTGCCGTGTCGCCCTGCGGCGCGGCGACGACATCTGGAACGAACGAACCATGACCGAACCCATCTACATCATCGACGGCGCCCGTACGCCGTTCCTGAAGGCGCGCAATCGCCCGGGGCCGTTCGCGGCGTCGGACCTCGCGACCGCCGCCGGGCGTGAACTCCTCGTCCGGCAGCGCTTCGCGGCCACGGACCTCGACGAGGTGATTCTCGGCTGCGCTGCGCCCGCCCCTGACGAAGTCAACATCGGGCGAGTCGTCGCGCTGCGCATGGGCTGCGGGCATCGGGTACCGGGATGGACCGTGATGCGCAACTGCGCGTCGGGGATGCAGGCCCTCGACTCGGCGATGGCGAACATCCGCACTGGACGCTCGAACCTCGTCCTGGCCGGAGGAGTCGACGCGCTGTCGCGCGCACCGCTGCTGTTTTCCGACGCGATGGTCCTCTGGCTGTCGAACTGGTACGCGGCGAAGACGTTCGGACAGCGCGCGGCGCTCGCGGCGAAGTTTCGTCTCGGCTACCTCGCCCCGGTGATCGGCCTCATGAAGGGACTGACCGATCCGATGGTCGGGCTGCTGATGGGACAGACGGCGGAGAACCTCGCCTTTCGCTTCGGGATCTCCCGGCGCGAGATGGACGAGGTCTCGGCGCGCAGCCACCAGCGCGTGCTGGCTGCGCAGAAAGCCGGGCATTACGACGGCGAGATCGTGCCGCTGTACGACAAGACGGGCAGACTCTACGCCGCGGACGACGGCGTACGCGAGGATTCAACCGCCGACAATCTGGCGAAGTTGAGGCCGTTCTTCGATCGCAAGTACGGCAACATCACCGCGGGCAACAGCTCGCAGGTCACCGACGGCGCCGCGTGGCTCGTGCTCGCATCGCAGCGCGCCGTCGATCGGCACAAGCTCGAGCCGCTCGGCCGCATCGCCGATTGCGAATGGGCAGGCCTCGATCCGGCTCAGATGGGGCTCGGTCCCGTCCACGCGGCGACGCCGATCCTCGCGCGCCATGGCCTGGGCCTGAACGATCTCGACGCGTGGGAAATCAACGAAGCCTTCGCGGCGCAACTGATCGGCTGCGAACGGGCATGGGAGAGCGCCGACTACTGTCGGGACGAGCTCGGGCTCGACGCGCCGCTCGGCAAGATCGACGAGTCGAAACTCAACGTCGACGGCGGCGCGATCGCGCTCGGGCACCCGGTCGGCGCGTCCGGAGCGCGGATCGTCCTGCACGTGCTGAACGTGCTGCGGCGCACGGGGGGTCGGCGCGGCATTGCGGCCATCTGCATCGGCGGCGGCCTCGGCGGCGCGATGCTCGTGGAAAGGATTTGATCTCGTGTTCCACATTGCGGGCCGCTTCGAGCGCCTCCGAACGACGATGCCACGGGCCATCCAACAGGAAAAATGACGATGCAGCACTGGACCATCACCCGCGAGGCCGACGGTCTCGCTCGCCTGATCTTCGACCGGGCGGACGCCACCACCAATACACTGTCCGCCGCGGTGCTAGTCGAGCTGAACGAAGCGCTCGATGTGCTCGACCGGGAGCCGCCGACCGGACTGATCATTGCGTCGGGCAAGCCGAATGGCTTCATCGCCGGGGCCGACGTCACGGAATTCGGCTCGGTGCAAAGCGAGGCCGACGCCGTCGCGCTCGTCAAGCGCGGGTGGGACACGTTCGAGCGGCTGGCGGCGGTGAACTACCCGACGCTGGCGCTGGTGCGCGGCTTCTGCCTGGGGGGAGGCCTCGAGCTTGCGCTCGCGTGCCGCTACCGCGTGGTCGTCGACGATCCGGGAACGCGCCTCGGCTTGCCCGAGGTGATGCTCGGCATCGTTCCCGGGTGGGGCGGGATGAAGCGACTGCCTCGGCTCGCCGGAGCGCCCGCGGCGCTGGACCTGCTGCTGTCCGGGAAGACGATCGACGCCCGCAAGGCGAAGAAGCTCGGCATCGCCGACGAATGCGTGCCGGCGCGGATCATGGAGAACACCGCCCGCGGCGTGCTGAAGGCGCTGCCTCCGCCGCATGCTTTGGGGTTTGCGCAATCGCTGACGCTGAACCCGCTGGCAAGGCGATTCATCGCGGGCCAGGCGCGCAAGCAGGTCGCGAAACGCGCGCGTCGGGAGCACTATCCCGCGCCCTACGCAATCCTCGACCTGTGGGTGAAGCACGACGGCAACGCGCTGGCGGCCGCACCGGGCGATCCGGAGTCCGTGCAGACGCTGCTCAAGACCCCGACCGCGGCCAACCTGATCCGCGTCTTCGGTCTGCAGGAGCGCTTGAAATCACTGGGCAAGGAAGGGGAGTTCAAGGCCGACCACGTGCACGTCGTCGGCGGCGGCACGATGGGCGGCGACATCGCGGCATGGTGCGCGCTGCGCGGCCTCACGGTGAGCCTGCAGGACCAGAACGCGGAGCGACTTGCGCCGGCGATGGGCCGGGCGGCGAAGCTCTTCGCCGAGCGACTCAAGGATCCGCGGCGCGTCCGCGATGCCACGGATCGGCTCATCCCGGACGTCGCCGGTGCAGGTGCCGCGCGTGCCGACGTCATCATCGAAGCGATCTTCGAGAACCTGGACGCCAAGCGCAGCCTGTTCGCCGCGCTCGAGGCGAAGGCGAAGCCCACCGCGATCCTCGCCACCAACACGTCGTCGATTCCGCTGGAGAAGATCGCGACGGCGATGCAGGACCCGGCCCGGCTGATCGGCCTGCATTTCTTCAATCCGGTGCCGCGCATGATGCTGGTCGAGATCGTCGTGGGGAAGCAGACCGACGCCGCGCTCGTTCCGAAAACATCGGCGTTCGTCCGGCAGATCGACAAGCTGCCGCTGCCGGTGAAGAGCGCGCCGGGCTTCCTCGTGAACCGGGTGCTGGCGCCGTATCTGATGGCGGCGATGCGTTGCGTCGACGAAGGCATTGCGCCGGAAACCGTCGACGAGGCGGCGCTGGCGTTCGGGATGCCGATGGGTCCCATTGAACTGGCCGACACCGTGGGCCTGGACATCTGCATTGCCGTGGGCAAGATGCTCTCGCCCGATGCTGCGCCACCCAAGAAGCTGCTCGAGCTGGTGACGGCGGGCCACCTCGGCCGCAAGACGAAGCGGGGTTTCTACGATTACGCGACGGGTCGCCCCGCGAAGCAATCGCCCGGTACCGTGCCGGCGGGACTCGCCGACCGGTTGATCGCGCCCTTCGTCGCCGAGGCCAAGGCGGCCCTGGCCGAAGGCATCGTGGCCGACGCCGATCTGGTCGATGCCGGCGCGATCTTCGGCACCGGCTTCGCGCCCTTCCGCGGCGGACCGCTTCACTTCGCCGAAGGGGGTCGCGCCTACAAACCCGGACTCGCCGTCGCGTGATGCGGCAAGCTGCCGCATTCGCGACCCGCTGCAGGACGGCGGGAGCTCGACTTCTGGTGTAGGATTTCTCGACGCCGTTCGCAACGACAAGACTGCCCCGCCGCGGCGCGGGCGGCCATGACGGACGGCCGTTGCGCAGGACTGCCACTGACATTGCGACATCCGCGTCCCTGACGCGGCAGGGAGGAGGATCGTGGAAAGAATCTGGCTCAAGCAGTATCCCAAGGGCGTTCCTGCCGACATCGACGTGAACGAATTCGCGTCGCTGCGCGACGTCTTCGAGGAGAGCTGCAGCAAGTACGCGACGCGCCCGTCGTTCACGTGCATGGGCAAGAGCATCACCTTCGCCGAGCTCGACACGCTTTCGGCCACCTTCGGCGCCTGGCTGCAGAGCCAGGGCTGCGTGAAGGGCACCCGCGTCGCGCTGATGATGCCCAACATCCTGCAATATCCGGTCTGCCTGTTCGGCACGCTCCGCGCGGGATGCACGGTCGTCAACGTCAACCCTCTCTACACGGCGCGCGAGCTCGAGCATCAGCTGAACGACTCCGGTGCCGAGGTGATCGTCGTCGTCGAGAATTTCGCCCACACGCTGCAGGAAGTGATCGCGAAGACGAAGGTCAAGAAGGCGATCGTCACGAGCATCGGCGAGATGCTGGGCTTCAAGGGACTGATCGTCGATTTCGTGCTGCGGCACGTGAAGAAGATGATCCCGGCCTGGAACGTGCCGGGCGCGCTGCGCCTGTCGGACGTGCTGGCCGAGGGGCGCCGGCACAAGCTGGAGCGTGTGCCGATCGGGCACGACGACATCGCGTTCCTGCAGTACACCGGCGGCACCACGGGGGTGGCGAAGGGCGCGATGCTGCTGCACCGGAACATCGTTGCCAACCTGCTGCAGGCGCGCGCGTGGCTGAAGCCCTTCCTCGACGCGAACCAACGCGAGATCGTCATCACCCCGCTGCCGCTGTATCACATCTTCTCGCTGACGGCGAACTGCCTGACGTTCATGACGATCGGCGGCGAGAACGTGTTGATCCCGAATCCGCGCGACATCCCCGGCTTCGTCAAGGAAATGGCGAAGTACAAGTTCAGCGTGATCACCGGCGTGAACACGCTGTTCAATGCGTTGGTGAACAATGCCGAGTTCGCGAAGCTCGATTTCTCGACGCTGCGCATCACGCTCGGCGGCGGGATGGCGGTGCAGGAGGCGGTGGCCGTAAAGTGGAAGCAGGTGACCAAGATGCCGCTGATCGAAGCCTACGGCCTGACCGAAACCTCGCCGGCGGCCACGATCAATCCGCTGGACCTGCCGGAGTACAACGGCTCGATCGGGTTGCCGATCTCGTCGACCGAGGTCGTCCTGCGCAACGACGCCGGCAAGGATGTTGCGCTCGGGCAGCCCGGCGAGATCTGCATCCGCGGACCGCAGGTCATGGCCGGCTACTGGCAGCGGCCCGACGAGACCGCCAAGGTGATGACCGCGGATGGGTTCTTCGCGACCGGCGACATCGGCGTCATGGACGAGCGCGGCTTCATCCGCATCGTCGACCGCAAGAAGGACATGATCCTGGTGTCTGGCTTCAACGTCTACCCGAATGAGATCGAAGGCGTGGTCGTGATGCATCCGGGCGTGCTCGAATGCGCGGCGGTCGGGGTCGCCGATCCGAAATCGGGCGAGGCGGTGCGTCTATACGTCGTGAAGAAGGACCCCGCACTGACCGCGGATGCGGTGATGAAGCATTGCCGGGAGCATTTGACCGGCTACAAGGTCCCGCGCGACATCGAATTCCGGACGGATCTGCCGAAGACCAACGTCGGCAAGATATTGCGCCGGGAACTGCGCGACGAGGCAAAGAAGCAGGCAGCGTGAACGCGGCGACCGACGGCGAGCGGCGCAGGGTCGCGGCGGTGTCCGCCGCAGCGAGTGTGCGTCGATCGCAACCGCGGGACTCGCGATGACCGGCGAGCATGCCCGGCTGCCCGACAAGGAGCCCGCATTGCGGGTCGTTCCGATGCCGGCCGACGTCAACCAGAACGGCGACATCTTCGGCGGCTGGATCATGGCGCAGGTCGACATCGCGGGCAGCATCCCGGCATCGCGCCGGGCGCGTGGGCGGATCGCGACGATTGCCGTCAACTCGTTCGTGTTCAAGCAGCCGGTGCTGATCGGCGATCTGGTGAGCTTCTATGCCGACATCGCGCGAGTCGGGCGGACCTCGATCACGGTGAACGTGGAGGTCTACGCCGAGCGCAAGCGGCATCCGGCCGAGGAGATCATCGTGAAGGTGACCGAGGCGACGTTGACCTACGTCGCGGTCGGCGATGACCGCCGGCCGCGGGAAATTCCGCCGGCCTGAGGTACGGCGGCATGGATTCGTGCCCGGGACGCAACAGGTTCCCTTGATCCCCGTCAATGGCGCGTTTCCCGAGCCGCGGCGCCGGGGCCGACGGTGTATATTTCCCTCGCTGAAGCCGGAAACGATACCGGCCCCCAAGAAGACGTTGCCCCCACCGATTGCGAGGATCTCGTCAGTGTGGATGAGCGCCCGCGTCAAACGAGGAGAGACCATCATGAATATCCCCTTCCGCAGCACCCGGATCGCCGTCGCGATCGCCGGCGCCGCAATGGCCTTGGGCGCCGGCCAGGCCTTCGGCGCAGCGTTCGGGTTGCAGACCCAGAATGCCAGCGGACTCGGGCACGCCTATGCGGGGGGTGCCGCGGCAGCCGAGGACGTCAGCACGATCTTCTACAACCCGGCGGGTCTGGTGCGCCTGACGAAGACGGAGATTGTGGTCTCGGCCAACGTCATTTGCCCGTCCGCCAAGTTCAATGACAACGGGTCGCAGGCGGCGTTCGGCCAGTCGCTCGGCGGAACCGGAGGCGACGCGGGCGGTTGTGCGGTCGTACCGAACATGTACCTGGGCGTCCCGTTCACGGACAAGTGGTCGTTCGGCCTCGGGATCAACGCGCCCTTCGGACTGGAGACGGAGTACGACTCCGACTGGCTCGGACGCTTCCAGGCGATCAAGTCCAAGGTCGAAACCATCAACATCAATCCGGTGCTTTCCTGGGAGCCGACCAAGAACCTGACGGTCGGCGGCGGCTTCAGCTATCAGCGGCTCAAGGCGGAGCTCACCAAGAACGCCAATTACGCCGGCATTTTTGCGCAGGGGGTCGGCCAGTTCGTCGCGGCCGGACAGATCCCGGCCGCCGCTGCGCCGGCGCTCATCGGCTCGGCTGCGGGCCTTCAATCCGGCGTCAAGATCACCGGCGACGACGACAGCTGGGGCTGGAACGTCGGCGTGCTGTGGCAAGTGACGCCGCAGACCCGGATCGGGGCCGCCTATCGCTCGCAAGTCAAGTACGAGGTCAGCGGCAACGTGGAATTCACCAACCCGACGGCGGCGAATCTCGGCCCGTTACCGTCGCCGGTGGCCCCCATCGGCGCCTTACTCGTAAACGGAATCAACGCGAGCACCTTGGCCAACGGGGGCGTCAACCTGTCGATCAAGATGCCCGATACGGCCAACCTGTCGATCTTCAGCGAGATCAACAAGCAGTGGGACGTGATGGCGGATCTGCAGTACACGGGCTGGAGCAGCATTCAGCAGCTGGCGATCTATCGCAACGGAGCGACTACGCCGTTGAGCACTCTGGACTGGAACTTTAGCGACAGCTGGCGCGTGTCGGCCGGCGTCAACTATCACATCAACGACCAATGGGTGCTGCGCGGCGGCGTTGCCTACGACGAGACCCCGACCAACGATACCGGCCGCACACCAGGGCTGCCTGACGGCGACCGCACCTGGTTGGCATTCGGCGTGCACACCAACTTCACCCCGAATTGGGAGTTCGACCTGGCTTACGCGCATGAATTCATCAGCGGCCCCGACCTCAACCAGAACGGCGGAAACACCCAGCTGTATGGGTTGATCAAGGGGTCCTACGATACCAGCGTGGACATCGTCGGCGCGCAGGTGAAGTACGTGTTCAAATAGCCGGGAAGGAGCGTTTCACCACGTCACGCCACGCCGCAGGGTCCGCCCCTGCGGCGTGATGTTTTGCACCGTCCGCGCCGCTTCTCCGGGCGCAGCCCGACGCTTCGGCGTCCCCAGACTATCCTCGAGACATGTCCTCCACATCCCGTTTCCTCGTCCGCAAGGTGGCCGTGCTCGGCGCCGGCGTCATGGGCGCGCAGATCGCCGCTCATCTCGCCAATGCCGACGTGCCCGTCGTTCTGTTCGACCTCTCCGCCAAGGAGGGTGACCCGAACGGCATCGTCAACAAGGCGCTCGCCGGTCTTGCGAAGCTCGAGCCGGCGCCGGCTGCGACCAAGGACCGCCTCGCCTACATCGACGCGGCGAACTACGATCGCGACCTGCCGGCGCTCGCCGGCTGCGACCTCGTCATCGAGGCGATCGCCGAGCGCATGGACTGGAAGCGCGACCTGTACGCGAAAGTCGGTCCGCACCTGGCACCCCACGCGATCGTCGCGTCGAACACCTCCGGCCTGTCGATCAACGCGCTGGCCGAGGCGCTGCCCGCCGCGATACGGCCACGGTTCTGCGGGATCCACTTCTTCAATCCGCCGCGCTACATGCACCTGGTCGAGCTGATCGCGCAGAAGGATACGGACCCCAGGCTCCTCGACCAGCTGGAGACGTTCGTCGTCACCACGCTCGGCAAGGGTGTGATCCGCGCCAAGGACACGCCGAACTTCGTCGCCAATCGCGTGGGCATCTTCTCGGTCCTCGCCACGATGGCGCACACGGAGAAATACGGGCTCTCCTTCGACGTCGTCGATGCACTGACCGGTCCGGCGATCGGACGTGCCAAGAGCGCCACGTACCGCACTTGCGACGTCGTCGGGCTCGATACGATGGCGCACGTCGTCAAGACGATGCAGGACACGCTGCCGGACGACCCCTGGCACCTCCTCTACCGGACGCCGCCGGTGCTCGCGGCGCTGATTGCGCAGGGCGCTCTGGGCCAGAAGACGAAGGCGGGCTTCTTCCGCAAGGTCGGCAAGGAGATTCAGGTGCTCGACCCGGCGGCGCGCGACTATCGCAAGGCCGACGGCGTCATCGATCCCGCGGTCGCCGAGATCCTCGCCATCAGGAATCCGGGCGAGAAGTTCGCCAAGCTGCGCGCCCACCCGCATCCGCAGGCGCAGTTTCTATGGGCGATCTTCCGCGACCTGTTCCACTACACGGCGTACCACCTGGCCGAGATTGCCGACAATGCGCGCGATGTCGATCTGGCGCTGCGCTGGGGATTCGGCTGGTCGATGGGGCCGTTCGAGATCTGGCAGGCGGCCGGATGGCACGAGGTTGCCGGCTGGGTGGCCGAGGACATCGCCGCCGGGAAGACGTTTGCCAGCGCGCCGCTGCCGAAGTGGGTCCACGATGGGCCGGCGGCCAAGGGCGTGCATCTGCCGCAGGGAGCCTACAGTGCCAGCGCCAAGGCGTTCCGTCCCCGGTCGACGCTTCCCGTCTACCAGCGGCAGCACTTTCCGGATCCGGTTCTCGGCGAGACGTGGCCCGCCGGCACGACGATCATGGAGACGCCTGCAGTGCGGATGTGGCATCTCGGCGACGACGTGGCGATCGTGTCGTTCAAGTCGAAGGCCAACACCATCGGCGAGGATGTCCTCGACGGCGTTCTCGCGTCGATCGACCGGGCCGAGCGCGAGTGCGCGGGCCTCGTGCTCTGGCAGCCGAAAGAGCCGTTCTCGCTCGGCGCGAACCTGTCCTCGCTGGAGCCCGCGCTCAAGGCCGGGCAGTGGGACGTGATCGAAGGTGTGGTCGCCAAATTCCAGCAGACCGCCCAGCGCCTCAAGTACAGCCTGATCCCGACGGTGGCGGCCGTGCGCGGCATGGCCCTCGGCGGGTCCTGCGAATTCATCCTGCATTGCGACCGCACCGTCGCGGCGCTGGAGTCGTACATCGGCCTGGTCGAGGTCGGCGTCGGCCTGCTTCCGGCGGGGGGCGGCTGCAAGGAGTTCGCCGTGCGCGCGTCGCAGGAGGTCGCACGCGGCGCGGCAGGCGGCCAGGCGGACCACTTCCCGTTCCTGCGCAGTTATTTTCAGACCATCGCGATGGCGCGCGTCGGCAAGAGCGCCGGCGAAGCGAAGGAGATCGGCTATCTGCGTCCGTCCGATCTCGTGGTTTTCAACCCCTACGAGATCCTCTACGTGGCGCAGGGACAGGCGCGTGCGATGGCGGACGCCGGCTACCGGCCGCCCGAACCCGCGCGCAACGTTCCGGTCGCCGGCAGGACCGGCATCGCCACGCTCGAAATGCTGCTGCTCAACATGCGCGACGGCGGCTATATCTCGCCTTATGATTTCGAAATCGGGCTACGCGTCGCGCGCGTGCTCTGCGGCGGCGAGCTCGACGCCGGCAGCCTCGTCGACGAGCGCTGGTTCCTCGAGCTCGAGCGTGCCGAGTTCATGGCGCTGCTCCGCAACGCGAAGACGCAGGAACGGATCGCGCACACGCTGAAGACCGGCAAGCCGCTGCGCAACTGACGGGAAACGCTGCCATGACCAAGCAAATGCAGGACGCCTACATCGTCGCCGCCACCCGCACCCCGGTGGGCAAGGCCCCGCGCGGAGCGCTGAAGTCCACGCGCCCGGATTCGCTGCTCGCGCACGTGCTGCAGAGCGTGCTGCTGCAGGTGCCGCAGCTCGACGCGAGCCGCGTCGAGGACGTCGTCGTCGGCTGCGCGATGCCGGAGTACGAGCAGGGAATGAACGTCGCCCGGATCGGTCTCCTGCTGGCTGGTTTGCCGAATACGGTGGCGGGCATGACCGTCAACCGCTTCTGCTCGTCGGGGCTCAATGCGGTGTCGATCGCCGCCGACCGGATCCGTACCGGCGAGGCGGACGTGATGATCGCCGCGGGCACGGAGAGCATGAGCATGATTCCGATGCTCGGGCGACTTTCGCTCAACGCGGACGTGTTCGCCCGCGACGAGAATCTCGGCATTGCGTATGGAATGGGACTGACCGCCGAGAAGGTCGCAGAACGCTGGAAGGTGTCGCGCGACGTGCAGGATTCCTTTGCGGTCGATTCGCACCGCAAGGCACTTGCCGCGCAGGCGGCCGGCGAGTTCGCCGACGAGATCTCGCCCTACTCGGTACGCGACAACGTTCCCGATCTGGCAAGCGGCAAGGTCGTCACCAAGGCGCGCAAGTTCGACCGCGACGAAGGTCCGCGCGCCGACACGTCGGCCGAGGGCCTCGCGAAACTGAAGCCGGTGTTCGCGGCGAAGGGCTCGGTGACGGCCGGCAACAGTTCGCAGATGTCGGACGGTGCCGGTGCCGCGATACTCGTGAGCGAAGCGGTGCTGAAGGAACTCGGTCTCACCCCGCTTGCCCGCTGGGTAGGATTCGCGGTCGCTGGCGTCGCGCCGGAGATCATGGGCGTCGGGCCGATCGCCGCCATCCCGAAGGTGCTGCGCCGGACCGGGATCCGGCAGGACCAGATCGACTGGATCGAGCTCAACGAGGCGTTTGCCGCGCAGAGCATCGCCGTCATGCGCGACCTGTCGCTCGACCCGGCCAAAGTGAACCCCTTGGGCGGCGCGATCGCTCTGGGCCACCCGCTGGGCGCAACGGGCGCCATCCGCACCGCGACCATCGTGCATGGCCTCAAACGCCGCCAGCAGAAGTACGGCATGGTGACGATGTGCATCGGCACCGGCATGGGCGCCGCCGGCATCTTCGAGGCCGTCTAGTCCGCGAGGACGGGCCGCATGCCGCGTTGCGCCTCACTCGCGATCCTCATGTACCCGCAGGTACATTCCGGTCGCTCGCCGCGGCGCGCCTTGCCTGCGACCCGTTTCGCGGCTATCCGGCCTCGAAGATAGCGCTTCGACCTCACTCCAACCCGGAGGATTCGCAATGTTTCGCAAACTTCTCGTCGCGCTGTTCGCGTTCCTCGTGACCGTCCCGGCATTCGCCACCGAAGTCGCCGGCGTCAAGCTCGATGACAAGGTCACCGTCGGCGGCCAGGACCTGGTGCTGAACGGCGCAGGCATCCGTACCCGGTTCATGCTCAAGATCTACGTCGCGAGCCTTTTCCTGCCCGCCAAGGCCGGCGATCTTGCCGGGGTTCTGGCGAAGGGGCCGCGCCGGATCCAGATGAACCTGTTGCGCAATCTGTCGGCCGACCAACTCGTCGATGCGCTAAACGACGGGATGAAGGACAACAACAGCGAAGCCGAAATGGCCGCCGTGAAAACGCAGTCTGACCAGCTGACCTCGATCATGAAGGGATTCGGTGAGGTCAAGGAAGGCAACGTCGTGACGCTCGATTTCGTCGACGGGGCGACGCAGATCGGCTTCAACGGGACGGCGAAGGGCTCGATCGCTGGCGAGCCATTCAACAAGGCGCTCACCAGGATCTGGCTCGGCGACAAGCCTGTCCAGGCCGACCTCAAGAAAGCCCTGCTCGGCGGCTGAACCGTCTGACACGGGCCACGCATTCCGCGGCGTCCGCGGCGGAGGAGCGTGGCTCTTCGTTTTCCTGCGATGCCCGATTTCTGGCCTTCCTGCGGCTACCGGCTCCTGGCCGTCGGTGCCGATGGCCGGCTGACGCTGACCGACGCCTTCCTGCGCGCGACGCTGCTGCGCCCGGAACTCGCGCCTGTCCCCGAATCCTGCGCCGCCGAGCTCGCGCTGCACGACAAGCTGCTCGCCGCACCGCGTGCCGCCGTCGCTGCGCCCGAGCTCGCCGCACTTGCCGATGCCGATGCGCGCGACAACTACGCGATCTGGCTTCGTTTCCGGCAACGCCTGACGTCCGCGCCGTCGCTGGAAGCCGCGTACGTGGCGCTGTTTCGCGACGGGGTCGATGTGCCACCGGTGTTCGTGCACCAGCTGTCGCAGATCCTCCTGCGCCACGTGCTGGGGGCGAATGCCGATCCGCTGCAGGCCCGTGCGGCGGAACTGCTCTTTCGGCCGCAGAAGATTGCGCTGCGCGAGGACGGCACGGTGATGGCAGCCGACGAGACGGCGGTGGAGCGGTATGCGATGACCGGCGGATTCGGCAGCCTGGGGGAGCTCCTGCAACAGAACCGAACCCAGGTGCGTACGGTCGAACTCGACGTGCTGGATGCGGACAATGCGCCGACCTACTGGGACCGCGACGAGCGTCACGACCTGGCGGTCAGCCTCAATCGAGGGCGGCCCGGCCCTCGATGCGCTGTGTCGCGTGCTCGAACGGTGGATCGCCCACTTCCACGGCGTCATGGTGACGATCCGTCCGCAGCGCGAAATCGACGATGAGCGCTGGGTATGGCACGTTGGACTGGACGCCGAGGCCAGTGCGCTGCTCAACGATCTGTACAATCGGGCCGAGGTCGACGACGAGCGGAGGGGACGGCTGCTTTGCCTGTTCGAACTCACGTTCGCGGATCCTGCGGACATGCGGCCGGCCATTGCGGGCCGGCCGGTCTACCTGGCGATGGCGATGGACGCGCAGCACCGGCTGAAGCTCAAGCCGCAGAATCTCCTGCTGAACCTGCCGCTCGCGCGGCCGCAATGATCATCAACAACGGAAAAGACCCATGCCTCGATTCACGAAGTTGCGCTTCCGCCTTGTATTGCCGCTCGTTCTGTTCGCCGTCCCGGCATTCGCGACGCACACCCAGACGGCGCATCCCGCCGCGCCCCGGGATGCTGCGGTCGACCGAATCCCTGCCGGCGAACACGCTTACCGCGCAGGCCGCTCCGGTCGAATCCAAGGCGGCCGGGACGAGCCCAGGCGCACCGAAGGCCGCAGATGCGAAGGCTGCCGCGGCCAAGTCTGCGACCGACGCCAAGCCGTCCGTGGCGAAGGGCGTGGACGCGGGAGCGCCGGCCCCGGCCAAAGCCGATCCCGGCCCGCTCGTCGTGTTCGCCTGGCTTGACGGATGCTGGCGCGGCTCGGTCAATCAGCGCGAGTATCGCGAGCACTGGCTGCCGTTGCGCGGCAATCTGATGCTCGGTGTCAGCCACACGGTGCGCGGCGACAAGACGCAGGACTACGAGTACCTGCGCATCGAAAACCGTCCGGACGGGATGTTCTACGTCGATCAGCCGTCCGGCAACAAGGCCAAGGAGAACGCCTACAAGTTCATGGGGCGGACGCTCGATACGGCCGACGGCCGCAACGACGAGATCTTCACGTTCGAGAACACGGCCGTGGAATTCCCGCAGCGGATCATCTACCGGAGGGGCTCCGAGGGCTGGCTGTACGCGACCGTCGAAGGCAAGGTCCAGGACAAGCACGAGAACAAGCTCGAGGACCACAAGGTCATCTACCCGATGCGGCGCATCGATTGCCAGAGCGGCGAGTTCATCCGCAAGTAGCGTGGATGCGCGGCCCCCGGCGGTCGCCGGATTCGAAAAGCTGCTCGCGGCCGGCCGTGACGGAGCGCTGCTGCGCTTCTCGCTCGGCAGCGAATATCTGAAGTCCGGCGACGCCGAACGGGCCGCGCTGCATCTCGAGCGCGCTGTCGCCCTGGATCCGAATTTCACCGCCGCATGGAAGATCTACGGCAAGGCGCTTGCGGCCGTGGGCCGCGCAGACGAGGCACTGGCCGCCTATCGCCGCGGAATTGCCGTCGCGCAGGCCCGTGGCGACCGGCAGGCCGAGAAGGAAATGATCGTGTTCGCGCGCAGGATCGAGCGCGAATCGGGGGCCGCCTGAGTCAGGGGCAGGCGAATTCGTCGGGGACGCGCGCCGCGACCTTCAGGCGACGAGGCTCGCGCCGCGATTCGCCAGCGCATCGGCGCGTTCGTTGCCGGGATGGTCGCTGTGTCCGCGGACCCAATGCCACCGGATCTCGTGCCGGGCCGAGAGGTCGTCCAGTTCCCGCCAAAGCTCGGCGTTCTTGACCGGTTTGCGGTCCGCGGTCTTCCAGCCGTTTCTCTTCCAGCCGTGGATCCATGTCTGGATGCCGTTCTTCACGTACTGCGAGTCGGTGTAGAGATCGACATCGCAGCCGCGGTTCAGCGATTCGAGCGCGCGGATGACGGCGGTGAGTTCCATCCGGTTGTTGGTGGTCACCGGCTCGCCGCCGAAGAGCTCTTTCTCGTGGTCACCCCACGTCAGCACCGCGCCCCAGCCGCCCCGCCCGGGGTTGCCCTTGCACGCGCCGTCGGTGTAGATCGTGACCGCACGGGTCATGGCGAAGCGCTCTCGCGGACCTGCCGTGGCGCGGCCGCGAGCCCGTGCTTGCGATGTTCCCAGGCAGGCGTGATCACGCGCATGCCGAGAACCTTCTTCGTGGCGCGCAGGTAGTACACGCCGCCGGCGATCGGCCACCAGCGGTCGCCTGCGGTCTCGAAAAACCCGAAGCGCGCGCGCCATTGTTCGCTGGCGAGCGGCGGGACATAGGCGTCGAGTCCGCCGCCGGTGACTTCGAAACCGAGCAGCGAAAGCCAGTCCTTGAGGCGGTACAGCGCGATGAAGCTGCCGTTCCAGGGAGGGGCCTGCTCGCGTCCGAAGTAGCGCTTGGCGCCGAACAGGCTGAACGGATTGAAGCCGGAGATGACCACCTGGCCCTCGGGCCGCACGGCCCGATAGGCTTCGCGCAGCAACTGATGCGGATCGGCGGTGAACTCGAGCCCGTGCGGCAGCACGACGAGATCGAGCGAGCTTTCGGGAAACGGCAGCCAGTGCGGGTCTGCGCGCACCTGGGCGGGCGCATCGTAGTCGACGGTCCAGCGGGCCGCGATCCGGCTCTGGGCGAGGAACGGACATTCCGGCAGCCCGACCTGGATCGCGTGGAACCCGAAGATGTCGGCGACCGTGCGATCGAACCATGCCTGCTCTCGGGCAAGCAGATACCGGCCCAGTGATGTCCTGAACCACCCCGCCAGCGTCGTTGACACGTCGATCGGCGCTCCGGAAGATGCGTCCATGCCGGCGATTATCCCGATCCCCGCCTTCAGCGACAACTACATCTGGCTCCTGCGCGAAGGGCGCCACGCGGCCGTCGTCGACGCGGGCGATGCCGAACCGGTGCTCGATTTTCTCGCGCGCG
This sequence comes from uncultured beta proteobacterium, assembly GCA_963843595.1. Taxonomy (GTDB): domain Bacteria; phylum Pseudomonadota; class Gammaproteobacteria; order Burkholderiales; family Casimicrobiaceae; genus CAIWHR01. Next base: position 293,639 of record CAWJLG010000008.1, read on the forward strand.
AGGGCCTCGAGTTGTCGGCGATCCTCGACACTCACCACCACGGCGATCACGTGGGCGGGAACACTGCGCTGCTCAGGCGGTTCGCGGTGCCGGTGTACGGGCCGGCGGGAGAGGTCATCCCGGGCCGCACGCACGCGCTGCGCGAGGGGGACGCGATCGTCGTCCCCGGCATCGGCTGCACGCTTTCCGTGCTCGACGTGCCCGGACACACCGCGGGGCACATCGCCTATGTCGGGGAGATCGACGGCGACATGGCGGCGTTCGTCGGCGACACGCTGTTCGCCGGCGGCTGCGGGCGCCTGTTCGAAGGCACGGCCGCGCAGATGTCCGCGTCGCTCGCGAAGCTCGCGTCGCTGCCTCCCGCGACCCGCGTGTACTGTGCCCACGAGTACACATTGGCGAACCTCCGCTTCGCGGCGGCGGTCGAACCGCGCAATCCGGCTCTCCGGGAGCGCATCGTGCGCGAGCGCGACAAACGTGACCGCGGCGTGCCGACGGTACCCTCGACCATCGCCGACGAGCGCGCGACCAACCCATTCTTGCGCGTCACGGAGTCGGACGTGCTGGGGGCCGCGGAAGCGCATGCCGGGCGCACGCTGGCCGATCCGGTGGCCGCGTTCGCGACGTTGCGCGAGTGGAAGGACGGGTTCCGTTGAGCCGGGCAGTGATTGACGCCGGCACGTCGGCACCCCTACCATCCCCGGACCTCGGCGCGATGCAGCGGCGCGGCGACGACGTGCATCCCCGATCGAATTGCGACTGACGCCCCTCATTCTTGTCGTGCTCGCGGCGGTCGTCGCAGGCTGCGCGACGATCGATGCGCCACCCGAGCCACCGACGGCGATGGGGCCGCCGGAGCCGCCGCCGAGGATATCGGACGCGCCCGCACCGGACCGGCTGTCACTGTCCGATCCGTTTCCGCCGCTGGTCGACGCCGAGCTCGAGCCGCTGCCGTCGCCGAACGAGGATCTGTGGGATCGGATCCGCAAGGGCTACGCGATGCCCGACCTCGACGACAGATACGTCGTCAAATGGGAGGAGTGGTACTCGTCGCGTCCCGACTACGTTGCCCGGATGGTGGATCGCAGCCGGCGTTACCTCTATCACATCGTCCTCGAGGTCCAACGGCGCGGCATGCCGCTCGAAATCGCGCTGCTGCCGATGGTCGAGAGCGCATTCAATCCGATTGCCCTGTCCACCAGCCGCGCGTCCGGCATCTGGCAGTTCATGCCGTCGACGGGCGATCACTACGGCCTGAAGCGTAACTTCTGGTTCGATTCGCGGCGGGACGTCCTGGCCGCGACGGACGGTGCGCTCAACTACCTGCAGAAGCTGTACGGGGATTTCGGCGACTGGCAGCTGGCGCTTGCCGCCTACAACTGGGGCGAGGGAAACGTGGCCAAGGCGATCGCAAGAAACCAGAAGGCCGGCCTGCCCACGGATTACGGGAGCCTCGCGATGCCCGACGAGACCCGCAACTACCTGCCGAAGCTGCAGGCAGTGAAGAACATCGTCCGCGATCCGGCGAAGTACGGCCTCGAGTTGGCGGACATCCCGGACGCGCCCTATTTCGCGGTTGTCAAGACGACGCGCCGAATGGACCTGGCCCGCGCCGCCGAGCTCGCGGAGATGCCGATGGACGAATTCCAGTATCTCAATCCGCATCACAACCGGCCGGTCATCGCGGGCGCCGGGGAGCATACGATCCTGCTTCCGATCGACAAGGCCGAGCTGTTCGCCGCGAAGCTCGATCTTCTCGATCAGCCCCTCGTGTCGTGGCGGGCCCATCGGCTGCGGGCGGGCGAGACGCTGCCGGCGGTTGCCGCCAGATTCGGCATGTCGGTGGAAACACTGCGCGCCGTCAACGGGATCGGGCCGAGGGCCAGGGTGCCGATCGGCCATGCGCTGCTCGTGCCCTCGCAGCATGCGTCGGCCGAATCCGAGGAGTCGCTGGACAAGGCGGTTTTCACGACCGTGCCTCAGGGCCGCACGTTCTATTACCGGGTGCGGCGGGGCGACACGATGGCGAGTATCGCCTCGCGCTACGCGGTGACGGCGCAGGACATCCGCGGCTGGAACGGCCTGGCGCAGAATGCCGTCAAGGTGGGCCAGCAGCTGCGCATCATCAGCGACCTCGCACCGAATGCCGGCCGGGCCACGCGCCCGACCGGCATTCGGATCCTTTCGACGAAGGCGAAACCCGTTGCCCCCCAGAAGGGGCGGACCGCGCCTGCGACCAAGCCGGCGGCCGCATCGGCATCACCGAAGGTCCGACATTCCCGCGGAGGGTAGTTGCGGACCGACCCGGCGTTCGCGGCGCACCGCGCGACCGCGCGGGGGCGCACGACGACCCGGGCAGGCGGTGGCAACGGCGGACTGACACGCGCGGCGGCGGTCTTGCGCAACGCATCGCGGCTCGGGTGGCAGACTCGGGCGGCATCGTAGCGGCGCCGGAAAACAAAACAGGCGACGCTTGGCGTCGCCTGTTTCGTCGTCCGCCCGGATTGGTGGCGGACCTGGATTGCCGCGGGCTTACAGCTTCTTCGCGGCCTTCCTCTTCGGGGCGGCCTTCTTCTTGGTCGCCTTCTTCGCCGCCTTCTTCTTCTTCGGGGCGGCCTTCTTCTTCGTCGTCTTCTTCGCTGCCTTCTTCTTGGTGGTCTTCTTGGCGGCCTTCTTCTTCGTCGTCTTCTTCGCTGCCTTCTTCTTGGTGGTCTTCTTGGCGGCCTTCTTCTTCGTCGTCTTCTTCGCTGCCTTCTTCGGGGCGGCCTTCTTCCTGGTCGCCTTCTTCGCCGCCTTCTTCTTCGGGGCGGCCCTCTTCTTCGTTGCCTTCTTCTTCGTTGCCTTCTTCTTGGTCGCTTTCTTGGGCGCCGGAGCCGCAGCGGCCGGCGTAATCATCGACATCATGTCAGCCATTTCATTTCTCCTGTCTGAGTTTCTGTAACTGTTATTTGCTTCTGCTTCGCAGGCGGCGCGGATCGTCGTTCGAGACTGCGATATTCAGCGACCTCTTGACAAACCCACTGCTACCTGCTGCCTGAATTCTAGCCAGATTTTTTCGAATTGCAAGATTTCCGAACCGATTCCGAGCCTTGCGTTCGCGATTGTTGCGAATTCGCACATCCACGCAACGGGAGTTCGCGCGCGATTCAGGGCAGGATCGTTTCGTGTGCGATCAGATCGGCAGTCGTCTCGCGCCGTCGCGCGAGATGCGCCATCGCACCATCGACGATGACCTCTGCGGCGCGCGGGCGCGAGTTGTAGTTCGAGCTCATCACGAAGCCGTAGGCGCCGGCGGATCCGATCGCCAGAAGATCCCCGGCAGCGAGGGCGAGCGCCCGGTCGTGCGCGAGGAAATCGCCGCTTTCGCAGATCGGTCCGACGAGTTGCCAGTTGTGCACGGGGGCTTCCCGCGGACGCACGGCGTCGACCGCGTGCCACGCGTCGTACAGCGCCGGCCGGATCAGGTCGTTCATGGCGGCGTCGACGATCGCGAAGTTGCGCTCGGCGCCGGGTTTGAGATGAATCACGCGCGTGAGCAGGACACCGGCGTTGCCGACGAGGAAGCGGCCCGGCTCGAACAGCAGTTTCTGCGGGCGCGTCCCCGCGGCACTGCGGATGGCGAGCGCGAACTCGTACGGATCGATCGTCTCCTCGTCCCGGTAGCGGATGCCAAGCCCGCCGCCCAGATCGATATGGTCGAGGGCCGTGCCGTCGGCCTCGATCTCGTCGACCAGCGCGAACATCTTGGCGGCCGCCTCGACGTACGCGGATAGGTCGGTGACCTGGGAACCGATGTGGCAATCGATGCCGCGAACGGCGATGTGCGGCAAGTCGGCGGCGCGCCGGTAGAGCGCACGGGCGTCGGCGAAGGCAACGCCGAATTTGCTCTCCTTGAGGCCCGTCGAGATGTAGGGATGCGTCTTCGGATCGACGTCGGGGTTGACGCGGAATGACACGGGCGCGCGCTTGCCGGCACGGCCGGCAACGGCGTTCAGGGCCTCCAGCTCCGCCGCGGACTCGACGTTGAAGCAGAGAATCCCGGCGGCGAGCGCGACCTCCATTTCCGCTTCCGTCTTGCCGACGCCCGAGAACACGACCTTGTCCGGATTGCCGCCCGCAGCGAGCGCGCGTGCGAGTTCGCCGCCGGAGACGATGTCGAAGCCGCAGCCGAGACGGGCGAGGACGTTCAGCACCGCCAGGTTCGAGTTCGCCTTCATCGCGTAGCAGACGAGGTGCGGCACGCCCGCGAACGCCCCGTCGAAGGCCCGGTACCCCGCTTCGAGCGCCGCCCGCGAATAGACGTAGCACGGGGTCCCGAAGCGCGCCGCGACCTCCGCGAGCGGCACCCGCTCGGCGTGGAGCTCGCCGCCGATGTAGGTGAACGCACTCACGGTTTGCGCACGCTGCCGCCGGCATCGGACGCGGCAGGCGCTTGCACCGGCGGCGTCCCCGCGGCCGGATTTTCTGCGGCGGGTTCGGCGGCGACGGGCTTGGTCGCCGGGAGCTTGAGCGGGCCCTTGATGCCGCACCCGGACAGCGGGTGGGCGAGGAGCGCGACGACGATAACCGCGCTGCGGACGGTGCGTAACTGTGCGGCGAAATCACGTAACATCGAGCGGAATCCTATCACGCGACCACTCCTCCGACTGCCGCCAACCATGATCACCGACAGCGAATTCATCGCCGCCGCCGACCGCGCGCTCGCCGCCATCGGCGAGGCGCTCGACGCTGCGCTTGCCGACTCCGACGTGGACGTCGACTGGAGCCTCAACGACGGCATCCTCGAGATCGAGTGCGAAGACGGCGGCAAGCTGATCGTCAATCGGCATGTGCCGAACCGTGAGATATGGGTTGCCGCCCGGGCCGGCGGGTTTCATTTCGCGTCGCGCGACGGTGCGTGGCGCGACACGCGCTCGGGCGGCGAATTGGCCGCGGCACTCGCGGAACTGCTGCGAACCCAGGCCGGACTCGAGGTGGTCGTACCGGCCCTGAAGGCGCCCGCCACCGGACCATAACAGCGCGCGCGTGGGAGGCGTTGCGGGGCTACGCGTCGAGCAGCGCCGTCCAGTCGTCGAGCGCGCGGCGTGCCGGCGCGTGATCCGGGAACAGCGTCTCGACCAGCGCCCAGAACCGCGGCGAATGGTTCATCTCGACCAGATGTGCGACCTCGTGCGCGACGACGTACGTGGCGAGCTCCGGCGGCAGCTGCACGAGGCGCCAGTTGAGCCGGATGTGGCCCTTGTGCGTGCAGCTCCCCCATTCGCTCCGGGCGTTCGAGAGCTTGAGCGGCGGCGTGCGCGACGTGATTCGCGCGGCAAGGACCGCCACCATCGGCTCCAGCAGGCGCAGAGCCTCGTCCTTGAGCCAGCGGGCGACGAATCCGGCGACCTGCCGCTCGTCCTGCGCGGCGGGGTGGAGCACCGTGAGATGGAACAAGTCGACCGCGATCGTTTTCTTCCGCGCCGGGTACACGGCCAGATCGAGCTCGCGCCCCGCGAACACGATGCGCGCCCCGGTTTTCCACTCACGCGGCAGGACGTCGCGGCGGCGTCCGCGCCATTCCGCGAGCGTGCGAACGACCCACTCGGCGCGCTCGACCAGCGCACCCTCGATCTCGCGGATCGTCACCCAGCGTGGCGCACGGACGGTCAGGCCCGATAGGTCGATCTGCATGCCGATCGACCGCCGGCGGGCCCGGACGAGGCGGTAATCGACATCGTGCCCGGCCAGCGCGATGCGCCGGGCATGACCGTCCTCGCGCCTGCCGCGACCACCGGGCAGGTCGTCGAGGCGCAGATATGCGATGGCGGCATGATCGCCCGCCGCGCACACACCTCTCACGTCGGCCTCCCCAAGCGCGCGACTTCGGTTTCGATCCATGTCTCGACCTCCGCGGTCAGCGACTGAGGATCCTTGCCGTCCGGCATGATCGGAGCGCCGAACGAGATCGTCACCGTTCCCGGACGCTTCCCGAAGACGCCCTTGGGCCAGATCCATCCGGCGTTGTGCGCCACCGGCACGATCGGAACGCCCAGCTGGAGCGCGAGCCGCGCCCCGCCGGTCTTGTACTTGGCGCGCGTGCCGGCGCGGATCCGGGTTCCCTCCGGATAGACGACGATCCAGAAGCCCTGCGCGAAGCGCACGCGGCCCTGCGTCGCGATCTGCTGCATCGCGTCGATGCCGGCCTTGCGGTCGATCGTGATCGGTGACGCCAGCGCGAATCCCCAGCCGAAGAACGGGATCGACAACAGCTCCTTCTTGGCGACGTAGGCGAGCGGGGGAAAGAACATCGTCAGCGCCAGCGTCTCCCACGTCGAGCTGTGCTTCGACATCACGATGTGCGGCGGGTTATGGACTCCGGACGGTGGAATGTTCGCGGCGCCTTCGACCCGGTGCCGGATGCCGCACACCCAGCGCGCGCCGCGCAGGTTCATCCGGCACCACGAGGCCGCGATCCTGTACATCGGGACGCGCGGGATCCAGAACAGCGCCAGCATCACGACCGCATAGACCGGCGTCACGACCGTCTGGAACAGCAGGAACAGCAGGGAGCGAAAGCCCGACATCGCGCTGCGCCCGGTGTTCAGTCGCCGGCAAGCAGTGCCGACGCCGCGAACGCGAGGTCGGGGAAGATCACCGTGTTCTTGGGGAAGTTGCCCTCGCGCAGCGTTTTCTCGCCCTTGCCGGTCAGGACCAGCATCGGCTGGCCGCCGACCGCCTCGGCCGCCTGGAGGTCGCGCAGGCTGTCGCCGATGCAGGGGACGCCGGACATCTCGATCCCGTAACGAACACCGATCTCGCGCAGCATGCCGGCCTTCGGCTTGCGGCATTCGCATTGGGAGTCCGCCGTGTGCGGGCAGTAGAAGACCGCGTCGATGCGCCCGCCGACGAGAGCGAGTGCCTTGTGCATCTTTTCGTGGATCGAGTTCAGCATCGCCATGTCGAACAGGCCCCGGCCGATGCCGGACTGATTGGTCGCGATGACGACGCGAAAGCCGGCGTGGTTGAGCCGCGCCACCGCTTCGAGGCTGCCCGGGATCGGCCGCCACTCGTCGGGCGTCTTGATGAACTGATCGCTGTCGCGGTTGATCACGCCGTCCCGGTCCATGACGATCAGCTTGCCGGCTCGCGTGGACGCCACGGCATCGGAGGCGAACTGGACCATGGCGGTCAGCTCCGCGGGCGTTGCCGCGCCGTCCGGCGGTGATGGGTGGCGGACGCGGCGCGCATCACGCCGCGAGCCGCGAGATGTCGGCGACGCGGTTCATCGTCCGGGCGACCCCGGCCAGCAACGCGAGGCGATTGGCCCGGATCGCGGGATCGTCCGCCATCACCATCACGTCGTCGAAGAAGCGGTCGACCACGGGCCGCGCCGTCGCCAATGCCATCAGCGCGCCGGCGTAGTCGCCGTTCGCGCAGTGGCCATCGACGACCGGTTCGAGTTTCTGGAAGGCGAGGTAAAGGTCGTGTTCGGCACCGGCCGTCAGCCGTGCGCGATCGACCGCGCTCGCGGCTTCGTCGCCCGACTTCCTGAGGATGTTGACGATCCGCTTGTTCGCCGCGGAGAGCGCCGCCGCCTCCGGCAACGTCTCGAAGGACTGGACGGCGGCCAGACGCGCCGGCACGAGATGAATCTTCGCAGGACGGGCATCGACGACGGCGGCGATCTGGTTGGCCGTGTAGCCCGCCTCGCGCAGATAGCCGCGCAGCCGGTCGTAGAGGAAGCTCGAAAGATCGGTCCGGGCGTCTCGGACCGCGGGCACCCTGTCGAACGCGCCGAAAGCGAGATCGATGATCTCATCGAGCGGCAGCGCGAGCTGCCTTTCGATCAGGATGCGGACCACGCCCAGCGCCGCGCGGCGAAGACCGAAAGGGTCCTTGTCGCCCGTGGGCGCCTGGCCCACGCCGAACAGGCCGGCCAGCGCCTCGAGCTTGTCGGCCAGCGCGACCGCCTGCGCGACACCGCTTGCGGGCAGGTCGTCGCCCGCGAAGCGCGGCCAGTAGTGCTGCGCAATCGCGTCGGCCACGGCCGTCGGCTCGCCGTCATGCTGCGCGTAGTAGCGGCCCATCGTGCCCTGCAGCTCCGGAAACTCGCCGACCATGTCAGTGACGAGATCAGCCTTGGCGAGCAGTGCGGCGCGGTCCGCCATGCCGCCATCCGCGCCGATGCGCTCGGCGATGCCGATCGCGAGGAAGCGAAGCCGATCCACGCGCGCGGCCTGGGTGCCGAGCCGGTTGTGGTAGACGATGCCGGACAGCCGGGCGACGCGCGCCGCGAGCTTCTGCTTGCGGTCCTGGTCGAAGAAGAACTTGGCGTCGGCCAGACGCGCCCGCAGCACCCGCTCGTTGCCCTGTACGATCGCCGCCGGGTCGGCAGTCTCGATGTTGCTGACGACGAGAAAGCGATTCCGGAGCTTGCCGTCGGCACCGGCAAGCGCGAAATACTTCTGGTTCTGCTGCATCGTCAGGATCAGGCACTCCTGCGGCACGGCGAGGAAGGCCGGATCGAACGTGCCGGCGTAGACCGCCGGCCATTCCACCAGCGCGTTCACTTCGTCGAGTAGTGTGTCGGGCATGATCACCGTTGCCCCGTCCGCAGCCGCCGCGAGCGCGGTTGCGATTGCGCCGCGCCGCTCGGCGAAGCCGGCAATCACCTTGCCCTCGGCGTGCAGCGTCTCCTCGTACGCGTCGGCATTGGGGATCGGAATCGCGTCGTGGCTCAAGAACCGGTGCCCGCCGGTGAGCCGATCGGCGTGGAGCCCCAGCACGTTGACGGGGATGATGTCGGGACCGTGCAGCGCGAGCAGCCGGTGCGCCGGCCGGACGAATTTCACGTCGCTGTAGTAGCTGCCGGCACCGGCGTAGCTCATCACCTTCGGGATCGGCAGCTTGCCGACCGTCTCATCGAGCGCCGCGCCGAGTCCATCGGCAAGCGTCACTCCCGGGACCCGCCGATTGAGGAACAGCGCTTCGGACTTGCCGTCGCTGGCGCGCTCGAGCCCGGCGATCACGTCGGCGCCGAGGCCGAGCGCGGCGAGCTTCTTCGTGAGGGCCTCGGTCGGCTTGCCCTGCGCGTCCAGGGCGACGCTGACCGGCATCAGCTTGACGGATTGCTGCCTGTCGGGCGAGCTCGACAACACGTGGGTGACGCTGATCGCCAGTCGCCGCGGGGTCGCGAACGATTTCCAGCCGCTTGCCGGCTGCAGGAAGCCGCGGTTGCGCAGACCGTTGGTGATTCCCTCGGCGAAGGCCTCGCCCAGTCGCTTCAGCGCCTTGGGCGGCAGCTCCTCGGTGAAGAGTTCGACCGTAAGCGTGGCGGCGGTCATGCCGCCGCCCTTCGATGCTCGCGCGCGAGCATCGGGAACCCGAGCGCTTCGCGCGATTCGACGTAGGCGGTCGCCACCAGCCGCGACAGCGTGCGGATACGACCGATGTAGGCGGCGCGCTCGGTGACCGAGATCGCGCCGCGCGCGTCGAGCAGGTTGAACGTGTGCGCGGCCTTCAGGATCATCTCGTAGCCGGGCAGCGGCAGCTTCGCCTCCAGCAGCCGTGTTGCCTCGGATTCGTAGAACGAGAAGAGCTCGAAGAGCTTCGGCGCATTCGACTGCTCGAAGTTGTACGTCGACTGCTCGACCTCGTTCTGGTGGTAGACGTCGCGGTAGGTCAGCTGCTTGCGCAGTCCGCGCTCCTCCCACTCGGCCCAGACGAGGTCGAACACGTTCTCCTTGCCCTGCAGGTACATGGCGAGCCGCTCGAGCCCGTAGGTGATCTCGCCCGTCACCGGGTCGCAGTCGATGCCGCCGACCTGCTGGAAATAGGTGAACTGCGTCACTTCCATCCCGTTGAGCCAGACCTCCCAGCCCAGTCCCCAGGCGCCCAGCGTCGGGTTTTCCCAGTCGTCCTCGACGAAGCGCACGTCGTTCTTCTTCAGGTCGAAGCCGAGCGCGGTCAGCGAGCCCAGATAGAGGTCGAGAATGTCCGCCGGCGACGGCTTGAGCACGACCTGGTACTGGTAGTAGTGCTGCATCCGGTTCGGATTTTCGCCGTACCGGCCATCCTTCGGGCGGCGCGACGGCTGCACGTACGCGGCCCGCCACGGCTCGGGACCGAGCGCGCGCAGGAACGTCGCCGTGTGCGACGTGCCGGCCCCGACCTCCATGTCGTAGGGCTGCAGGAGCGCGCAGCCCTGGCGGTGCCAGTAGTCCTGGAGGGCGAGGATGACCTGCTGAAAGGTTTGCATCGGCGGAACGGGAATCCTGCGTCGTCGGCAACTTCTTCAAAAGCTTGCGATTTTACCGGCTTTCGACGTCTTTCGGGGACGTGCGGGCGACGCCACACGCCCGTTCCTTTGCAAAACCATCGGCAGCGCATTACCGTTGCACGGGAACGGGCCGCCAGATCCGGGGAGCCATGAAAATCTCCATCCTCGACGACTACCACGACACGCTGCGGACGCTACGCTGCTTCGACAAGCTGGCCGGCCACGACGTCACCGTCTGGAACGACCATGTGCAGGACGTCGATGCGTTGGCCGAGCGCCTGCGTGAGACCGAGGTGCTGGTGCTGATACGGGAGCGCACGCAGATCCGCGCAGCGCTCCTCGAGCGTCTGCCCGAGTTGCGCCTGATCAGCCAGCGCAGCGTGTATCCGCACATCGATGTCGATGCCTGCACGCGGCTCGGCGTGATCGTGTCCTCGAACATGCACGCCGGCACGCCGTCCTATGCCGCCGCGGAACTGACCTGGGGACTGGTCCTCGCGGCAATGCGGCAAATCCCGCAGCAGATGGCCGCCCTCAAGGCGGGCAAGTGGCAGATCGGCGTGGGCAGCACGCTGCGCGACAGAACGCTGGGGATATACGGGTACGGTCGGATCGGCAGCGTCGTCGCCGGATACGGCAGGGCATTCGGGATGAACGTGCTGGTCTGGGCGCGCGAGGCCTCGCTGGCGCGGGCGCGCGACGATGGCTACCCGGCCGCACGCAGCAAGGCGGCATTCTTCGAGGAGTGCGACGTGATCTCGCTGCACATGCGCCTCGTCGCGGCGACGCGCGGCATCGTGACGGCTTCCGACCTCGGCCGCATGAAGCCGACCGCGCTCATTGTCAACACCAGCCGGGCGCCGCTGATCGAGCCGGGGGCGCTCGTGAATGCGCTGCGCGCCGGACGGCCCGGCATGGCGGCGGTGGACGTGTACGAAGAGGAGCCGTTGCGCGACACGCGCCACCCGCTGCTCACCATGGACAATGTCGTCTGCACGCCGCACATCGGCTATGTTTCGCGCGACGAGTACGAAGTCCAGTTCTCGGACATCTTCGATCAGGTCGTCGCCTACGCCGCCGGCGCGCCGATCAACGTGGTGAACGCGGAGGCCGTGCAGCGACGTGGCTAGCGCCGCGCCCGGCGCGCGGCAACGGCCGCCGCGACCAGCAAAGTCAGGGCAAGGCCGGCAGCAAATGCGTCGCCGAACCGCACGTACGGGGTCAGACCCTGCCGCCCGGTCACCTGGATCTCCAGGATGTCGCGCGTGAACCAGGGCAGCCGCGCGATTTCGCGGCCGTCGTGGCCGATTGCCGAAGTGATACCGGTGTTCGTGGCGCGCAGCATCGGCCGGCCGGATTCGAGCGCACGCATCGCGGCGATCTGGTTGTGCTGCTCGGCCGCCAGCGAGCGCCCGTACCATGCATCGTTGGTGACGTTGACCAGGAGCGTGGCCTCGCGCGCCTGCGGCCGGATGTCCGCGCCGAACGCGTCCTCGTAGCAGATGTTGACGGCGACCTTCTGTCCCGCCACGTTCAGCGCTGCCTGAGCGGCGTTCCCGGGCGTCTGGCTCGCGAGCGGAATCGCGAGGACCGTGCGCAGCAGCGGTGCGAGCGCGAATTCGAGCGGGATCGTCTCGCCGAAGGGCACCAGATGCCGCTTGCGGTAGAGCTGAAGGTCGGACGCGCCGAGCGCGATCACGCTGTTGTAATACCGGAGCTCGTCGCGGCCGGGCAGTGGCGGTTCGGCCGTGAACATCCCGACGAGCACGTCGCCGTCGCGGGCCGCGGCCATGCGCAGGATCCCGAGCAGTACCGGGTCCGGCACCTCGTCGGCGAACACGGGAAACGCGCTTTCCGGCAGCACGACGAGACGCCCGCGGCTTTGCGCGATCAGGTCCGTGTAGAGCACGAACGTGTTGCGTCGGAAATCCGGATCGAACTTGAGGTCCTGCGTCACATTGCCCTGCACCAGTGACACGGCGACCGGGTGACCGAAGGGCCGTGTCCATTCGATCCGGCCCAGCGCGTCGCCAATGACGGCAAGCGCCGCGACCGCGGCGAGGAATACGGGTCCGCGGCGCACGGCGGTACCGGCGAACGCGTCGATGGCGAGGGCGAGCGCTGCCGCACCGAGCGCCGTCGCCAGCGTCACCAGGAACACGCCACCGACCGGCGCGTAGCCGGCGAACCACGTCGCGCCACCGTCGGGCAGTTGGGCGTAGCCCACCGCCAGCCAGCCGAAACCGGAGAGCACCCAGCTGCGCGCCCATTCCGCGAGTGTCCACGCCCCGGCCGCGGCGAGCGCGCGCGGCCACGTGCGCGGCGCGGTCCACCGGGTCGCGAGCCAGCCCGCGAGCGCGGGGAAGAGCGCGAGGTAGGCGCAGAAACCCGCGGTCGCGAGTGCGGCCACCGGCGCCGGCATTCCGCCGAAGGTGTTGAGCGCGATGAAGACCCACGGCACGCCGACGCCGAAAAGCCCGACGCCGAACGCGAATCCGAGGCCGGCGGCGGTGCGCGCCGACGCGGCGTCCTGCCAGAGCACGACGAGCAGCGCGAGCGTGACGAAGGGGAGCAACGACGCGCCGAACGGCGCGAACGCGAAGACCGTCGCGCCGCCGGCGACGAGCGCGATGGCGGCGCGAAGCGGAGCGCCACGGCTCATGGCGGCGGCGCGACCGGCGCTTGGGGGGCGGACGGCGGCACGACCGGCTCGACCTGCAGCGTGTGGAGACGGCGGCTGTCGGCGCGCACGACGCGAAAGCGCAGCTCGCCGATCGTCACGGTCTCGCCGCGCTTGGGCAGCCGGCCGAACGCCTGCAGCACGAGGCCGCCGACGGTGTCGAACTCGTCGTCGGCGAAGTCGGTGCCGAAGTGCGTGTTGAAGTCGGCGATCTCGGTCTGCGCCTTCACCCGGTAGCGGCTGTTTGCCTCGTGAATGATGTTGTCCTCGGCTTCGTCGAAGTCGTATTCGTCCTCGATGTCGCCGACGATCTGTTCAAGCACGTCTTCGATGGTGATCAGGCCCGACACGCCGCCGTACTCGTCGACGACGATCGCGATGTGGTTGCGATTGGCGCGGAAATCGCGCAGTAGCACGTTGAGGCGCTTGGATTCCGGCACGAACACCGCGGGCCGCAGCGTGTCGTGCAGGTTGAAGCTCTCCGGATTCGCGTAGTAGTTGAGCAGCTCCTTCGCGAGCAGGATGCCGACGACGTCGTCCTTGTTCTCGCCGATCACCGGAAAGCGCGAGTGACGCGTCTCCAGCACCAGCGGAATGAAGCCTTCCGGCTCGTCGTCGATCGAGATGACGTCCATCTGGGCGCGGGGAATCATGATGTCGCGCACCGTCGTCTCGGAGACCGAAAGCACGCCTTCGATCATCGACAGCGCGTCGGCGTCGAGGAGCTTGCGCTCGTAGGCGCCGTGGAGGAGCTCCAGCAGCTCCTCGCGGTCCTCCGGCTCGCGGGTCAGGAACGCCGAAAGCCGCTCGAGCAGCGTCGGCCGCGTGTCGGGCTTGTCGGCGTCGGCCATGTCAGCGCGTTCGACCCGACGCGGGCCGGGCGGGCGTCGGCGCGTACGGGTCGGCGATGCCGAGCGCCGCGAGCACCGCGGTCTCGCGCGCCTCCATCGCCCGCGCGGCGCGGGCGGTGTCGTGATCGTGGCCTTGCAGATGCAGCATTCCGTGGACGACGAGGTGCGCGCAATGGTCGGCGAGCGTCTTGCCCTGCGCCTTCGCCTCGGTCCGCAGCACCGACGCGCACAGCACGAGGTCGCCGGTCGCCGGCGTCGTGCCATCGTACACGAACGCCAGCACGTTGGTCGCGTAGTCCTTGCCGCGGTAGAGCGAGTTGAGCGTGCGTCCCTCGCGCGCGCCGACGAACCGGATCGTCGCGCGGAAATCCCGTTCCAGCGCGGCCTTCGCCCAGCGTCGCAGCGCCGCCGGGCGCGGCAGCGTCGCCTCGGCGACGGCGTATTGCACCGCAAGGGTGAGCCGCGGTGCGGCCGCGTCGCCGCCGCGCCGGCGGGCGCGAGGGTTCGGAAGCGACATCGGCTTCAGCGGTCGGGCTCGCCCGCCGCGCGCTTCGCCTCGGTGTCGCGCTCGTAGGCGCTGATGATCTTCTGCACCAGCGGGTGGCGCACGACGTCGGCGCTGGTGAACCGCGTGAACGCGATGCCGCGCACGCCGGACAGCACGCGGTCGGCCTCGATCAGTCCGCTCTTCTGGCCCCGCGCGAGGTCGATCTGCGTCACGTCGCCGGTGATCACCGCCTTGGTGCCGAAGCCGATCCGGGTCAGGAACATCTTCATCTGCTCCGGCGTGGTGTTCTGCGCCTCGTCCAGGATGATGAACGAGTGGTTGAGCGTGCGGCCGCGCATGTAGGCGAGCGGCGCGATCTCGATCGTGCTGCGCTCGAACAGCTTGCCGGTCTTGTCGAAACCCATCAGGTCGTAGAGCGCGTCGTAGAGCGGGCGCAGATAGGGATCGACTTTCTGCGCGAGATCGCCCGGGAGGAACCCCAGCCGCTCGCCGGCCTCGACCGCGGGACGCACGAGCACGAGCCGCTTGACCGCGTCGCGCTCGAGCGCATCGACGGCGCAGGCGACCGCGAGATAGGTCTTGCCGGTGCCGGCGGGGCCGATGCCGAACGTGATGTCGTGTTCCTGGATGTCCCTGAGGTAGCGCGTCTGGTTGGGCGTGCGGCCATGAAGGTCGGCGCGCCGCGTGCGCAGCGCCTGAACGCCCTCGTCCGCCGGGGCCGGGGCCTGCGCCGCGGGCGGGCGATCGCCGCCGAATTCGATCAGTCCGAGCTGGATGTCGTCGACCGACAGCGGCTTTTCGGCGCGGCCGTAGAATTGCTCGAGTACGCGGGCGGCGCGCGCGGTCTGCGCCGCCGCGCCGGACAGCGTGAACGTTCCGCCGCGATGCGCAATCGCGACGTCGAGCGCTGCCTCGATCTGCCGGAGGTTGGCATCGAGCGGGCCGCAGAGATTCGCGAGCGCGCGGTTGTCGAGCGGTGCCAGCTCGAGTTTCTGGCGCCCGCGGCGGTCGTTCATCCGGTCACATCCTCCATCGTGATGAAAAGGCGCCGGCGCATGGCGACGGGCTAGACGCCCTGGCGCAGGAACGGCGCCTTCAGCGCCTCGTCCAGCGCGCCGGCCGCATCCATCAGGTGGGCAAGCGTCTCGCGGTCGCGCTTGCCTTTCCCCGCCGCGGCCTTGATCTCGCGTGCCAACGTCTTCGCCTCCTCGCGGAAGAGCGCAATCGCGTCGGCGGGCGTCGTCGCCGCGGGACGGGTGAGCGCTCCGGCGATCCGGCGCAGATGCTCGCGCTGCAGGTCGCGGCGCGGCGCCGGGATCGAGGCGCCGGTCTTGAGCTCGCTCCAGATCGACGCACGCAGCGTCGCGAAGAGCTCGGTCAACGACAGCGCCTCACCCGAATGCGCGACCTTGATCTCGGAGTCGAGCAGGCGGGCGAGGACCGTGTCGGACAGCACCTGGCCGAGCGCCGCGGTCTGCAGGCCGAGCACACGGCTGCGCAGGCTGAAATCGGGGTTGAACCGGTTGGCGAACGAGCCGTAGTCGAGGTAGTCGATTCCCATGCTGCGCAGGAATTCGGGCTTGAAGCGGAAGCTGTCGGCGGCGAACACGCTGGTTGCGAGGAGATCGAGGGCGGCGCGCTGCCGGTCCGGCGACACCGGCGTGAGCGGGAGGTTGCCCGTGCCCGCATAGTCACGGACGTAATAGACGCCACCGACGTACTTCGCGACCAGTCCCGCCGCGCGGCTGACCTGGCGGAACCCGGCGTCGAAGCTGCGCCGCAGCACGTCGTACGATTCGCCGGGCTTGAGTTGACGCGCCTGCAGGCGCTGCCAGAGCTCCTGCGAAATGAGCAGCCGTTTCTGCAGGTAGAGCAGCGGATCGGAACCGAGGTCGAACTGGCTCGCGTCAGGATCCAGGCCCGCGATCGCCTCTTCGTCCGACGAGAACGCAAGCAACGGGTCGGTGGCCCCGCGCGCAGCGATCCTGGCAAGCTCCTCGTTCTCCGTCCCGGCCGGCAGCGGCCGGTACGCGTACTCGATCGCCCAGTAGTCGTAGGGTCCGAGCGAGGGCTCGACGTAGGCGCCCTGCTGCTCACCCCTGACCGCGATGTTGAGCGGGTTGTAGTCCATCACCGAGCCGGAGATCCCGTTCGCGCGGCTGAACTCGGGATCCGCGATCTTCGCCAGCGGAAAGACCGTCGACGCGCGGAAGTTGTGCCGCAGCCCGAGCGTGTGGCCGACCTCGTGCATCACGACCGCCTTGAGCGCCGCGTTGACGAACGCGTCGGCCTCCGGCGTGCCGGGCTCGAGCTCGCCGCGCGCCGCGAGCAGATCGAGCCCGAACTGCATCTCGGCAAGTGCCTCGTTCGCGAATGTGCAGCGGTAGCCCTCGCGGTCCGGCAGGGCGCTGAAGGGTTCCGTCGCCGCCGCGGCGCCGGGGGCCTGCTCGGTGATGAACGTCCGGTCGCCGCGCGTCCACGACTCGGGGATCGCGACCTGCGCGTCGAGGATCTCGCCGGTGCGCGGATCGAAGGTCGACGGCCCGATCGCGAACGCGGCATCGGTGGCGACGAACCAGCGCACGGTCGAGTGTCGCGCGTCGTAGGTGTCGAACGACGCGTCGGCCTCCTGCTGCCTGACCACGATCGCGTCCTTGAAGCCGATCTTCTCGAACGCCTTGTTCCATTCGAGGATGCCGGCGCGCACGGTCTCGCGGTACTTCTCCGGCACCGTGCGGTCGATCCAGTAGACGAGCGGCTCCTTCGGTTCCGACAGCGCGGCCGCCGGATCCTTCTTCTCGAGGCGCCAGCGGGCGACATAATGCGTGCGCGGCGTGAACCGCGCGTCGCTCGAAAAGTCCCAGACCTCGATGTCGAAGTGGCCGACGCGCGGGTCGGAGCGGCGGGTGGTCATCGGCTCCGGCAGCGTCGCGAAGTTGTACGTGTACCCGAGGAACAGGCTGCGTCCGTCCGGCAGCTTCGTGAATGGCGGGAACGGGTTCGGCGGCGGCGGTGTCGGCGTCGGGGGCGGCGGCAGCGTCGCCTTGGGGTTGAAGTAGTGCGCCGAGACGACGAGCGAGGTCTGGTCGGCACTGTTGCGCACATTCTCGAAGCTCGAGTTCTTCGCGTCGAACGCGTAATTGCGCATGTGGACGCCGGTGGTGAATCGCTCGCCGACGGGAATGTCGGCGAGCAACAGGGCATTGGCGTCGATCAACACGGTCCTGCGTTCCGGATGCGGCTGGGAGACCACCGTCGTCGCACCGACGAGACTGTCGGTGAACCCTTCGCGAACGCCCTGCGCGATCGGCTCGTTCCTGGCGGCGGTGAACGTGTAATTCTTCGCGATCAGCTGCACGGTCGTGCCGATGCGCTTGAACTCGACGATCCGGTTGATCAACATCATCCCGCCGTAGACGCCCTGCTCGCCGATGCCGCGCGACAGGTTCGCGGTGAACAGGAACGGCTTGCCGAACTGTTCGGGCGCGATCTCGAGCCACAGCTTGTCGTCCTTCTGCCAGACGTGGAACAGGCCGGCGGTCTCTTTCGCGTCCTTGATCACGTCGGCGAAGGGCTTCGGGCCCGTCGCCGCAGCGGCGGCCGCGCCTACCGCCTGCGCGACACTGGCGGGGGACGCGCCAGGACGCGCGCTCGCGGCATTTCCGGCCGTCACGCCGGCCGCCACCGCGGCAGCGATCTTTGCGGTGTCGGTCGCCGGTTGCGCGGAAGTCACCGCGCCGGGCCCCTCCGGCGCTCCGGGCACGGTCGCGCAGCCGCCGAGCACCAGGCCGGCACCCGCCAGCGCGAGGATGGCGCGGGCCATCGAAGATCGGAAGGGGGGTGGCTTGGGGAACATCTTGGTTGCCTCAACAGTGGATTCGTGGAGTCGACCGCACGCGGCGATTGGACGTGCGCCTTGCTGCCGCGTTCGCGGCCGATGCGTCAATCGGCGTCGGCAAGTTCGCCGCGCAGCGAATGCGGCAGCGCCGCGGTGATCGTGACATCGGCATAGGTTCCGACGAGCGCGCAATCACCGGCGAAGTTGACCACGCGGTTGTTCCCGGTGCGTGCGGAAAGCTCGCGCGCATCCCTGACCGCGCGACCCGTGACGAGTACGCGCTGACGGGTGCCGACCATCGCGTCGCTGCCGGCGCGGTACTGCGCGTCGAGCGCAGCCTGCAGTCGCTCCAGCCGTGCCTGCTTCGTCGCTGCCGGAACCTGGTCGTCGAGTTCGGCGGCGGGCGTGCCCGGGCGCGGGCTGTAGGTGAAGCTGAAGGCGCCGTCGAAGCCGACGTCGTCGATCAGCTTCATCGTGAGCGCGAAATCGGCGTCCGTCTCGCCCGGGAAGCCGACGATGAAATCGGACGTCAACGCGAGGTCGGAGCGTTCCGCACGCAGCCTGCGGACGATCGACTTGTACTCCAGCGCCGTATAGCCGCGCTTCATGGCGGCGAGCACACGGTCGGAGCCGGACTGCACGGGCAGATGGAGGTGGGAGACCAGCTTGTCGACCTTGCCGTACACCGCGATGAGTCGCGCCGTCATCTCCTTCGGGTGCGACGTCGTGTAGCGAATCCGCTCGATGCCGGGGATTTCGGCGACATACTCGAGCAACGTCGCAAAGTCGGCAATGCCGCCGCTGCCGGTCATACGGCCGCGATAGGCGTTGACGTTCTGACCCAGCAGCGTGATCTCCACCACGCCCTGGTCGGCAAGATCGGCGATCTCCGTGAGCACGTCGTCGAAGGGACGCGACACTTCCTCGCCGCGCGTGTAGGGCACCACGCAGAACGTGCAGTATTTGCTGCAGCCTTCCATGATGGAGACGAACGCGGCGGCCGCCTCGACCCGCGGCGGCGGGAGGTGGTCGAACTTCTCGATCTCGGGAAAACTGATGTCGACCTGCGACCGGCCCGTCGCTCGTCGTTCGGCGATGAGCTGCGGCAGCCGGTGCAGCGTCTGCGGCCCGAACACGACGTCGACGTACGGCGCCCGCTTGACGATCGCGGCGCCTTCCTGGCTCGCCACGCAGCCGCCGACACCGATAATCAGATCGGGCCGTTCGGCCTTGAGCGCGCGCACGCGACCCAGATCGTGGAACACGCGCTCCTGCGCCTTCTCGCGCACCGAGCAGGTGTTGAACAGGATGACGTCGGCATCTTCGGGACGACTGGTGAGCGCGAGGCCGTCGGCGGCGGCGAGCACGTCGGCCATCTTGTCCGAGTCGTACTCGTTCATCTGGCAGCCGAACGTGCGGATGTAGAGCTTTTTCGGCAAGGCGCGCGCCCCGGAACCGGCATTATCCGGTGGGAGCAGAGGTCGTTGGAAGGGCGCGGATTATATCAGTCGGGAGGGGCAGGCGCACGATGCCGCCGCAGCGACCGTCACGCGAGCCAAAGTGTCCACTGACTGAAGGGTCGCCGGCGCGGACGCACCCGCCGTCGCGAGCATCGGCGCAACGGCCGATGGACTGACCGCTCCCAGCGTGACATAATTACAATGTAATTACGACGGAGTTGTTCATGGAAACCAAGCTGGTGACGATCGGCAACTCGCAGGGCGTACGGCTGCCGAAGGCGGTCGTGGAGGCCTGCGGCATCGCGCTCGACCAGCCACTTACAATCGAGGTGCGGGAACGGAGCATCGTGCTTTCGCTGGCGCGGCCGGCGCGCGCTGGCTGGGCCGATGCGGCGCGCGAATCGGCAGGCGAGCGGGAAGACCTCTGGGGCAGCCTGGCACCCGGCAACGTAGCCGATGGCGATTGGACATGGTAGCGGCGGCGTTTCCGCGGCGCGGTGAAGTCTGGCTCGTCAATCTCGATCCCGTCGTCGGACGGGAGATTGCCGCGTCGCGCCCCGGCGCGGTCGTCTCACCGAACGAGTTGAACGCGCATCTCGGGACTGTAATCGTCGCGCCCCTCACGTCGACAATCAAGAGCTATCCATTTCGGGTTCAGGTGCGCTTCGCGCGGCGCAACGGCTCGATCGCGCTCGACCAGATGCGCGCGGTCGACCGCGTACGGTTGGTGCGCCGCCTGGGCCGGGTCGATGCCGCGCCGATGCTTGCCGTGCTGCGGGAGATGTTTGCCGATTAGCGCATTGCGCCGTCTGCCTGCGCGGCGGTTCATGCAAGAGCCGCGCGCAGCCGGGCGCTCACCGAGCGTCCGGCGGTTGCCGCATCGGTGACCATCACAAAGCGGCAGCGCCCGCCGCTCGCCGCGGCCCAGGCGCCGCCGATTTCGCGTTTCTCGCGGGAATCCTCGTTGGTGAACCGATCGCCGCCCTTGTATTCGACGACGAACAGTCGGCGGTCGGTCAGCTCGGCGACGAAGTCCGGGTAGAAGCGGTCATGATAAGGGCTGCCTTTATCAAGGGCACGGCAGGCAGCTGATGCGCAAGGCTGCCTTTGGCATGGGGACGCTCCTCCGGTGGTGAACTGCCAATGGGTCCCGCGTAGCGACGATCCATTGTTGCGGTAAAATCTTCCCCGCAGGTGTCCACCGCGAATCCCTCGCGGCGGATGAAACGGGAACGCGGTGCCGCGCCGATCGGGGCGCGCCATGCCGCGGCTGCCCCCGCAACGGTGGGCCAGTGCGGGCCGTCCCATCGCCACTGTCGTTACGACGGGAAGGCGGACGGTCAAGACTGGCAAGCCCGGAGACCGGCCTGCGCACGGCCCGCGGTGCGCCTGCTGCGTCCGTGGCCAGCTGTGAAGCGCAACGCGGAGAGGCGTTGCCGCGGCCGTCGTCGTCGTCGGTGCGTTCGCTGCGCGCCGTCACCACGCAATCCCGCGTCGACCCCTCGTTCGTGCTGCCGCTCGCTATACGCCGTGCGGGGCTGCGCGGCGCACGCGGAGATTCGTCATGTCCCACGCCTCACTCCCTTGCGCGACGGCGGACTACGCGCGCTCGGCGAGCACGCACGTCGGTTCGTTCCCGGCCATGTGCGGGCTGCTCGCGATGATGTTGTCGCCCGCGGTCACCGCGCAGAGCGGCGTACCGAAGGCCGTCACGCTCGATCCGGTCGCCGTGACCGCCGCCCGCGCGCCGCAACCCGTCGCCGAGCTGCTTGCGGACCTGACCCTCATCGGCGCCGACGAGATCGCGCGGTCGGGAGTGCAGAGTCTGCCCGAGCTGCTGCAGCGCCAGCCCGGCGTGGAGATCACGCAGAACGGCGGGCCGGGATCGACGTCCGGCGCGTTCCTCCGTGGCGCGAACCGCGGACAGACGCTCGTGCTCGTCGACGGTCTGCGCGTCGGGTCGTCGTCGGTCGGCGCGACGTCGCTGGAAGCGATCCCGCTCGACCAGATCGAGCGCATCGAGATCCTGCGCGGTCCGGCGTCGAGCCTGTACGGCGCCGACGCGATCGGCGGCGTCATCCAGGTGTTCACCAAGCGTGCCGACGGCACCGCGTGGCAGGGCAATCTTTCCGCCGGCTACGGCACTTACGACACCTGGGCCGCCAATGGTGGCGTGGTGGGCGCCGTCGGGCCCTTGCGCATCTCCGTGCAGGCCGGCGGGACGCAGAGCCGCGGCTTCAACGCGATCGTCGATCCGCAGAACGTCAGCTTCAACGGCGACCGCGACGGCTACTCGACGGAAAACGCGAGTGCCAGTCTCGCGCTGCCCTGGGCGCCAGGGCAGGAGCTCGTCGCGCGCTACCTGCGCAACCGGCTGAACAATCAGTATGACGGCGGTCCGGGCTTCGACGACCGGACGATCACGACGCTCGAGACCTGGGCGGCGGTGAGCCGGAACCGGCTGGCCGATGCCTGGACGTCGATCGTCACCGCCGGCGAAGGCAGCGACGATTCGGTGTCGCAGACCGGTTTCGGCAACTTTCCGTTCAAGACCACGCAGCGGCAACTCGTGTGGCAGAACGATTTCACGCTGCCGCGCGGCGCGCTGTCCGTGATCGGCGAGCGGCGCCAGGAAGTGCTGGCGACCGATCCGGGATTCGCGGTGACCGAGCGCACGACCAACTCGGCGACGGGCATCTACCAGCTGCGGCACGACGCATTCGCGCTGCAGGCGAATCTGCGTCATGACGATTCCAGCCAGTACGGCGGCAAGACCACGGGCGGCGTCGCCCTCGGCTACACGCTGTCGCCGGCATGGCGGGTCACGGCCGGCGCGAGCAGCGGCTACAAGGCCCCTTCGTTCAACGACCTGTACTACCCCGGCTTCTCGAATCCCGACCTCGTGCCCGAGACATCGCGCAACATCGAAGCGGGCGTCTACTGGACGGCGGTCCACGGCGATGCGCGCTGGGAGGCGCGGGCGCTCGGCTACCGCAACCGGGTCGAGGACCTGATCGTCTTTCAGTGCGACGCGAGCTTCAACTGCCTGCCGCAGAACGTCGCGGCGGCGACGCTCGAGGGCTTCACGCTGGGGCTCGACCTGGCGTGGCGCGACACCCGCGTGAAGGCATCGCTCGATCTGCAGGACCCGGCCGACGACGCGACGGGCAATCTGCTGCCACGGCGCGCGAAGCAGCACGGCGCGCTGTCGGTGCTGCAGCAGGCAGGGCCGGTACAGCTCGGCGTCGAGTTCGTCGCGTCGTCGCTGCGCTATGACGATCCTGCGAACGCGCGCAAGCTGGGCGGCTACGGGATCGTCAATCTCACGGCCGAGTGGCAGCTCGCGAAGCGACTGGCGCTCGTCGTCCGCGGCAACAATGTGTTCGACAAGATCTATCAGCTCGCCGCCGACTACTCGACCGGTGGCGCGACCTTCTTCGCTAACCTGCGGTGGCAGCCGTAATGCGCGGCCTCCGGCCCCTCGCGCGGCGGCTCGTCGCAACCGTTGGTGCCGTCGCAGCGGCAGTCGCATTGGCCGCGGGCGCGGCCGAGGTCCGCGACGACGCGGGACAGGTAATCACGCTGGCGCAACCCGCGCGCCGCATCGTGAGCCTCGCGCCGAATGCGACCGAGCTGCTGTATGCGGTGGGCGCGGGCCCACGCATCGTCGGTGCCGTGGCGGGTTCGGACTGGCCGCCGGAGGCCAAGGCACTGCCCAGCGTGGGGGACGCCCATGCGCTCGATCTGGAGCGTATCGTCGCTCTCGCCCCGGACCTGGTCGTGACCTGGCCCTACACGGTGGCGGCGCAGGTCGCCGTCCTCCGCGCGCGCGGGATTCCGGTGTTCACGCTCGATCCGGGGACCATCGACGGCATCGCGAACGGCATGGAGCGTCTGGGCGAGCTCGCGGGCACCCGCGCCACCGCTGCCCAGCAAGCGAAGCAATTTCGCGAACGCCTGGCGCGGCTGCGCGCGCAATACGCCGGCACCCCAACGGTGCGCGTGTTCTACGAGATCTGGGGTCAGCCGGTGTACACGATCGGCGGCCGCCACCTGATCACTCAGGCGCTCGCGGCATGCGGTGGCGAGAACGTGTTCGCCGCGCTCGTCACACCGGCACCGCTGGTGAGCGTCGAAGCGGTGCTGGCGACGCAACCGGACGTCATCGTCGCCGGCGCCAGCGATGCGGTGCGTCCCGCGTGGCTCGACCTGTGGAAGCGCTGGCCCGCGCAGCCCGCCGTCGCCCGCGGTCATCTGTATACGGTCGACGCGAACCTGCTGCATCGGGCCGGCCCGCGCTTCGTCGACGGGGTGGAAGCACTGTGCGGCGCGCTGGCCGACGCGCGGCGTTAGTGCTCCGGCTAGAGCGGAACGAACGTCCGCGCCGCACCGTTCCCGACGGCCGCAAGCCGGTGGCCGAACAGCGCCGACAGCCGTTCCGATGTCAGGATTTCGTCTGCCACGCCGGCCACCGCGCGGCCCGCACCCATGGCGATCGCGTGGTCGGCGTAGCGTAGCGCGAGGTGCAATTCATGGACGACCATGACGATGGTCCGCCCGCGCTCGCGGGCCAGCGCGGCCAGCGTTCCGAGCGCGTCGACCTGCTGGCCGAGGTCCAGGTGCGATGCGGGTTCGTCGAGGAGCCAAAGTGCGGGTTCCTGGGCGACGAGCGCCGCCAGCGCCACACGTCGTCGTTCCCCGCCCGACAGCGTGCGCACGTCGCGCGCCTCGAGCTCGCCAAGACCCAGGGTGGCGAGGGCGGCCCGCGCGCACTCGACGTCGGCTGCCGACTCCCATTGCCAGCGCGAAAGGTGCGGATGGCGGCCGACGAGCACCGTCTCCAGCACCGTCGCGGGAAAGAAATCCACACTGTCCTGGGGCAGCAGACCACGTCGGCGCGCCCGCGCGCGGGGCGACAGGGAGGCGAGCGGCGTGCCGTCGTAGGCGATCGTCCCGGCAGCGGGTGCGCGCAGGCCGGCGAGTGTGGCGACGAGCGTCGTCTTGCCGGCCCCGTTCGGGCCGACGATCGCCCAGCACTCGCCGGGCCGGGCATCGAAGTCGAGGCGCTCGCACAGCGTTCGCCCGGCGATTTCGAGGACAAGCCCGTGACACGAGAGGCGCGGCGCGCCGTTCACGTCCGGCTCCGCGACAGCAGCCACAGGAACACCGGCACGCCGACGAGTGCCGTGATCACGCCGACCGGCAGCTGCACCGGCGCCGCGACGGTGCGCGCAAGCGTGTCGGCGAACACGAGCAGCGCGCCGCCGGCGAGCGCGGAAGCCGGCAGCAGCAGCCGCTGATCGTTGCCGAAGGCGAGGCGCAGAGCGTGCGGGACAATGAGACCGACGAAACCGACACTGCCTGCCGTCGTCACCGCGGCGGCGGTCGCGAGCGCGGCGAGCGCGTGCAGCACCAGCGTGATGCGAGGCACCGCGACCCCCAACGCGGCCGCATGGTCGTCGCCCCGGGCGAGTACGTTGAGGTCACGCGCCATCGCCATCGCGGCGACGAGGACGGTGGCAAGGACGACGAGCCCGGGTACCGCGAGCGTCGTGCCCGAAAGATCGCCGATGAGCCAGAACAGCATCCCCTTCACCTGAGCGTCGGGCGACAGCGCGAGCAGCAGCGAGATCAGCGCGCCCCAGCCGGCCGCGACGACGACGCCGGTCAGGAGCAACCGCGCCGAAGTCCACGGTGCCTGCTCGGCGCGGGTGCGGGCGAGACCGAACACCAGCAGCGTCGACACCAGCGCGCCGCCAAACGCGGCCGGCGGCGCGAACGCCGCGAGCCCGAGGAGCATCGCGGCCAGCGCACCGGCTGCGGCGCCGCCGGAAAGGCCGAGCACGTAGGGATCGGCAAGGGGATTGCGCAGCAGCACCTGCAGCAAGGCGCCGGCCACCGCGAGCAGACCGCCGGTCGAGAACGCGGCGAGCGCACGCGGAAGTCGAAGGTCGCGGACGATTGCGGCGCTGGTGTCGCGCCCTTCGCCGGCCAGCGCACGCCAGACCGTCGACAGATCCACCGCGACGCTTCCG
The DNA here is from genome assembly GCA_963843595.1 of uncultured beta proteobacterium. Classification (GTDB taxonomy): domain Bacteria; phylum Pseudomonadota; class Gammaproteobacteria; order Burkholderiales; family Casimicrobiaceae; genus CAIWHR01. Next base: position 319,272 of record CAWJLG010000008.1, read on the forward strand.
GTCGCCAGCGACGCGGCCAGAACCGCCAGCGCGCCGAGCACAAGAACGCCCAGCACCGTCGCGACGCCGACGGGGGTTGCGAACATTGCTCGGGAAAGGGCGCGCGGTGTCACCGAATCGCTCATGCGGCGCTGCGCGGGCGAACGGGAATCGCCGCACCGCGCGGCGCATCGATTATAGGGCGCGTGGCCTATAATTCACCCCCCCGCCGTGCTCCAGCGGGAGCCGCCCGCCGCACCATGAGCAAAGCCTTCACCCGCGAAACCGATGCCGTCGACGAGGACGCCGAACTCGAGTCGGCCTCACCGCTGCCGGCCGGGGCGCGCAACTACATGACGCCCGGCGGGTTCGCGCGGTTGTCGGCGGAACTCGACGCGCTCGTCCAGAGGGAGCGTCCCGAACTCGTCGCGATCGTCGCATGGGCGGCGGGCAACGGCGACCGGTCCGAGAACGGCGACTACATCTACGGCAAGAAGCGTTTGCGCGAGATCGATCGCCGGATCCGCTTCCTCGTGCGCCGCCTCGACCTCGCCGAGGTCGTCGATCCAGGGGCGCGTCCCGACGACGGCAACGCGGACCAGGTGTTTTTCGGCGCGACGGTCACCGTCTGCAACGCGCGCGGCGAGGAACGCACCGTCAGCATCGTCGGCGTAGACGAGATCGACACGGCGCGCGGCTATATCAGCTGGGTGTCGCCGATGGCCCGTGCGCTGATCAAGGCGCGCGAGGGCGACACCGTGACCCTGCGCACGCCAGGCGGCGTCGAGGAACTCGAGGTCATCGCTGTACGCTACGAACCTCTCGCGACCGGCAGCTGTCCAACGGCGCACGCGACGGCGGTTGACGCGATGTGTGGCCAGAGACTAGAGTGATCTCATGATGTCCGAAGCAACATCTGTGCATTCGCCGGTCGACAGCGGACTCGTTCGCGATCTCGCTGCGCTTGAGCAGAAGCTCGCGACGCTGATCGTGCATACGCGCGCGCTGCGGGCCGCGAACGAGTCGCTGCGCCGCGAGCTGGCGGCCGCGAACGCCCGCAACCAGACCCTCGCCGGCCGTGTGGCGGAAGCGAAGCAGCGGCTCGACGCCCTGCTCGCCCGGTTGCCCGAGACCGCCGCATGACGGGGAAGAACCCGCCGTCGATCACGCTGGAGGTGTCGCTGCTCGGCCGCGACTACAAGGTCGCGTGCGAGGAATCCGAACGTGCCGAGCTGCTCGATGCAGTGGCGTTCCTCGATCGCCGCATGCGCGAGATTCGCGATGCGGGGAAAGGCGCGGCGACCGAACGCGTCGCGGTGATGGCCGCGCTCAACATCACGCACGACCTGCTGCGCGAACGGCACGCGGCGAACCGTGCACCGCCGCCGCAGTCCATGACCGCGGTCATTGACGATGCCGGTGTGCGGCGTAGAATCGTCGACATGCATACCGCTATCGACCAGGCGCTCGCCACCGGCAACAAGCCGATCTAGCAAGCGCCTTCGCGACATCGGCGTCGTGGCGGCGTTCTCAATGTTCCCTGCGGTGTTCGAACTGCCCATACACTCTTTGAACCAATGCTAACTTAGCGAGGTTGCCCTGCCTCCAGCGGGCTGGTGTGCGCTCCCATGCGGAAGCGCCTGAAGGCCCCGGCGGGCGACCCTCTTGAACCCAGGTTCAAGATGACGGGTGGTACGGCATCTGCGGGGAACACCTATTCTTACTCGGGCGCGGCAACAAGTCCCGCGATTACCCAGACAGGCGCGGCGCTGGTGACGGCGCCGCGATTTTTTCCGGGGCGCCATGCGTTACTGGCTGATGAAGTCCGAGCCGGACGAGTTTTCGATCGACGATCTCGCCGCGGCGAAGGACCGGACGACGCCCTGGGTCGGTGTGCGCAACTATCAGGCGCGCAATTTCATGCGCGATCAGATGCGCGTCGGCGACCGCGCGTTCTTCTATCACTCGAGCTGTCCCGAGCCAGGCATCGCCGGCATCGTCGAAGTGTCCACCCCGGCCTATCCGGACGCGACGCAGTTCGACCGGAAAAGCACCTACTACGATCCGAAGGCCACGCCTGAAGCGCCGCGCTGGGTCCACGTGGACGTGAAGCTCGTCGAGAAGACGCGCCTCGTACCGCTTGCCGAGCTCCGCGCCCATCCGGGCCTTGCCCGCATGCGCACCCTCCAGCGCGGCAATCGACTGTCGATCACACCGGTCGATCCGGCCGAGTGGTCGATCATCGTCAGGCTCGCCCGGCGAAAGGGATAGGCGCGGTGGATCCGGCACTCATCGTCGCATTCGTCGTACTGGGACTTCTGGTCGGCTTTCTCGCCGGACTGCTGGGCATCGGGGGCGGAATGACGATGGTGCCGATACTCACGATCCTGTTCACGCGCCAAGCCTTTCCGGTCAGCCATGTCGTCCACATGGCCGTCGCGACGTCGACGGCGACGATCATCTTCACGTCGATCTCGTCGGCGCGCGAGCATCACCGGCACGGCGCGGTGCTCTGGGGCGTGGTGGCCGGCATGGCGCCGGGCATCATCGCCGGTTCCCTGCTCGGCCCGCAGGTCGTCGGCGGGATGTCGACGGCCATGCTGGCGGGCTTCTTCGGTGTGTTCGTCGCCTTCTCGGCCACCCAGATGCTGCTCGATCGCAAGCCGGCGCCCCACCGCGACCTGCCCGGCAAGGCGGGTCTGTTCGGCGTCGGCAGCGGCATCGGTCTCATCTCGAGCATGGTCGGCGCAGGCGGCGGATTCCTGTCGGTGCCGTTCATGACCTGGTGCAACGTGAAGATCCACAACGCGGTGGCGACCTCGGCGGCGCTGGGCCTGCCGATCGCCGTCGCCGGCACCGTCGGCTTCATCATCGCGGGACTGCGCCAGACCGACATGCCGCCGCACACGCTGGGCTACATCTACTGGCCGGCGCTGATCGCCATCGTCGCCGGCAGCGTTGTCCTGGCGCCGGTTGGGGCACGAACGGCACATCGCTGGCCGGTAAAGAAGCTCAAGAAGGCGTTTGCGTTCCTGCTCTACGTCCTCGCCGCGTACATGCTGTGGAAGTCGTGGAGCACCTGGCAGCGCTGAGTGCCGGCGGTGCCGGTGGGCGCTATGCGGTTTTCGCGAAGGCCTCCCGCAACACGTTCTTCTGGACCTTGCCCATCGCGTTACGCGGCAGCTCTGCGACGAAGTGCACGCGCTTGGGCACCTTGAAGCTCGCGATCTCGCTCTTCAGCGCGCCGACGATCGCCGCCTCGGTCAGCGTGTGGCCGGGCCGGGCGACGACCACGGCCGTCACGGCTTCGCCGAAGTCGGGGTCGGGAACGCCGATCACGGCCGTCTCGACGACGCCGGGCATCGCGTCGATGCGCTCCTCGATCTCCTTCGGGTAGACGTTGAGCCCGCCGGTGATCACGAGATCCTTGGCGCGGCCGACGATCCGCACGTAGCGCTCGGGCGTCCATTCGCCCATGTCGCCGGTCTTGAAGTAGCCGTCGGCGGTGAATTCCTCTTGCGTCTTCTCCGGCATCCGCCAATACCCGGGAAACACGTTCGGGCCCTTCACCTCCATCGCACCGATCGTGCCGGGTGCGCAGGGAACGCCTGCCTCGTCGACGATCCGGATCGACACGCCGGGCAGCGGCGGACCGACGGTGCCGGCGAGCCGCGGTCCGGCGAGCGGGTTCGACGTGTTCATGCCGGTCTCGGTCATTCCGTAACGTTCGAGGATCGTGTGTCCGGTCCGGTCGCGGAACGCGTCGAAGGTCTCCGTGAGCAGCGGCGCGGAGCCGGAGACGAACAACCGGACGTTGCGGCACGTGTCGCTCGAGAACCCGGGCTCGGTGAGCAGCCGCGTGTAGAACGTCGGCACACCCATCATCACGGTCGCCTTGGGCAGCAGCCCGGTCACTTGCCCCGCGTCGAACTTCGGCAGCCACAGCATCCGCGCGCCGGCGAGCAGCACGCAATGGATCGCGACGAACAGGCCGTGCACGTGATAGATCGGCAACGCGTGCAGCAGCACGTCGCCGCGGGTGAAGCCCCACTCCTCGACCAGCGTCAGGGCGTTCGCCGCGAGGTTGCGGTGCGTCAGCATTGCACCTTTCGATCGGCCGGTCGTGCCCGAGGTGTAGAGGATGGCCGCGAGATCATCCGGCCGCGAGACGGCGGTGGCGAATGTCGCCGGCTGGCTGCGGGCATGTTCGTCGAGCGAGCCCCCCGCAGCGCCGAGGGTCAGCACCGTGGTTCCTGGCGCGATCGGCGCGAGCACGCCTTCCGCCTCGGGCCGGCACACGATCACGCGCGGCTCGGCGTCGCCGAAGAAGTACGCGAGCTCGCCCTTCTGATAGCCGGTATTGAGCGGCAGGTAGACGAGCCCCGCGCGCAGGCAGGCCAGATAGAGCGCCAGCACGGGCCAGTGCTTGTCGGTCTGCACCGCGACGCGGTCGCCGGGGCGGCAACCGGCCGCGACCAGCGCGTTCGCGATCCGCGCCGATGCCGCGGCCAGTTCGTCGTAATGAACGACCGGACCGTCCGGGATCATGATAAACGGCTGCTCCGGGTCCTCGCCGAAGTGGCTCTCGAACAGTGCGTATAGGTTGGCGTTCATTGGCGACGGAGGCTTGCCGGAGCCCGCCCGGCGTTGCGGCGGTGCGCAAACGCCAGCTGCGCGCCGGTGTTATTCTTCGCGGACAATTATTCCACACGGAGGAGACCCCATGCACATCCTTTCCCGGCGCGCCTGCGTCGCCGCGACGCTTGCGCTCGCGCTGTCGTTCGCATTCCCTTCCGCCGCGCAGCAGCCGCGCGTGCTCAAGATCTCGCATCAGTTCCCGGCCGCGACGGGCACCGAGGGCGATTTCCGCGACCAGCTCGCGAAGAGGTTCGCCGCCGAAGTCGAGAAGCGATCCAACGGCGCGCTGAAGGTCGAGGTCTATCCGGCAAGCTCGCTGGTGAAGACCTTCGCCCAATTCAGCGCGTTGCGCAAGGGCGCGCTGGACATGTCGGTATTGCCCATCGCCTACGGTGGCGGCGAGGTGCCGGAAGCGAACCTCGGCCTGATGCCCGCGCTGATCACGAGCTACGAGCAGGGTCTGCGCTGGAAGGACGCTCCGATCGGCAAGGAGTGGTCGAAGCTGCTCGAGGACCGCGGCATCAAGATCCTGACGTGGGTGTGGCAGGCGGGCGGCATCGCGGGCCTCGCCAAGCCGGTCGTCGCGCCCGACGACGCCAAGGGCATGAAGATCCGCGGCGGCAGCAAGGAAGTCGACATGATGCTGAAGGCGGCGGGTGCCGCGATCACCAACGTGCCGTCGAACGAGATCTACAGCGCGATGCAGTCGGGTGTGCTCGATGCGGCGATCACGTCGTCGACGTCGCTGATCAGCTTCCGGCTCTACGAGACCGGCAAGAACGTGACCACCGCGCGCAAGAACACGTTCTGGTACATGTTCGAGCCGCTCGTGATCTCCAAGTCGGTCTTCGACAGCCTACCGAAGGACCAGCAGCAGATCGTCGTCGACGTCGGAGCGAGCCTCGAGGCGTTCGCGCTCGACGCGGCGAAGGCGGACGACCAGCGTATGGCCGACGTCTACGCGAAGAACGGCGCCAAGGTGTTCGACATGGACGACGCGGCGTTCGCCAAGTGGCGGACGATCGCGCGCGAGACCGCCTGGGAGGAATTTGCCAAGAACGTGAAGGACGGCAGGCGCTGGCTGGACATGGCGACGGCGGTGAAGTGAGATCGTCAGCCGGATGATTCGCCCGCCACGACGATGAGCGTCTGGCTTCGCTTCACCCGCACGCTTGCCACGCTCAACACGTGGTTCGGCTACCTGTCGGGATTCGTCATCGTCGGCTGCGCGGGCGTCCTCGTGTTCGAGGTCGTGGTCCGCTACTGGCTGCACTGGCCCACCGATTGGGAAATCGAGCTGGCGGTGATGCTGCTCATCATCGCGACCTTCATGAGTGCCGGCTATACGCAGCTTCACCGCGGCCACGTGTCGATCGAGGTGCTGGACGGGCTCCTGCCGGCGCGCATCAACCGGTTCCGACGCACGCTGGCTGACGTGCTGTCGCTCGCCGTCTGCGTGTTCGTGGCATGGAAATCGTGGGAGTTCTTCGGCGAGGCCTGGGCCGACGGCCGCGCCAGCAACTCGGTGTGGGGGCCGAAGCTCTGGATCCCCTACTTGTTCATGGCGCTGGGGATGACGCTGCTGTGCCTGCAGCTCGCCGTTCAGATCCCGTCGGCGCGCTTCGGCATGCTGCGCGGCGCGCCGGGGGAGACCGAGTGAGCAAGCCGGCCGAAGGCCAGGCGCGAAGCGCGCGTCGGCGCGCGATCGAGGGCGCCCGACAACCGGGCGCTACAAGATGGGCGGAACGTGCGGAGGGCCGAGTGAACGTCGACGCGGTCCGGCGCAGGCGCCGGACTGGAGGCCCCGCGTGAGCACGCTCCAGATCGGCCTCCTCTACGGCGGCGCGACGTTCGTCCTGCTGTTTTCCGGAATGCCGATCGCGTTCGCCGTCGGCGGCGTCGCGCTCGCGTTCATGTTCGCACTGATGCCGGCGGCGAACATCGGGCTCGTCGCGGAGACGATCTATTCCGAGCTCGACAACTTCACGCTGCTCACGATCCCGCTGTTCGTGCTGATGGGCGCGGCGATCGGCAAGTCGCGCGCCGGCGAGGACCTGTATTCGTCGCTCAACCGCTGGCTCTCGCGCGTGCCCGGGGGCCTCGGTGTCGCCAACGTACTCGCCTGCAGCGTGTTCGCGGCGATGTGCGGCAGTTCGCCGGCGACATGTTCGGCGATCGGCAGCTCGGGGATTCCGCAGATGCGTGCGCGCGGCTATTCGGAGGCGCTCGCGACAGGCCTCATCGCCGCCGGCGGCACGCTCGGCATCCTGATCCCGCCGTCGCTGACGCTCATCCTGTACGGGCTCGCCGCCGAGCAGTCGATCGGCAAGCTGTTCATGGCGGGCGTCGGACCGGGACTGCTGCTGACGGCGATGTTCATCGCATGGACGGTATTCCGCTACCGACGCGACCGTCAGAGCGCCGCGCGTGCCGCCGCCGCTGGCGGGATCACGCTGCCCGCAGAGGAGCATTTCACGTGGGGCGAGCGGCTGGAGACGCTGCCGCGCTTCGTTCCGTTCCTCGTGGTGATCGCGCTGATCATGGTCGCGCTGTACGGCGGCTGGGCAACGCCGTCCGAGGTTGCCGGCATCGGTGCGGCCGCGTCGCTGGCGATGGTCGTGCTGATCTACCGCTGCTATCGCTGGGCGGACCTGCGGACGATCCTCGGCGGCACGGTCCGTGAGTCGTGCATGGTCATGCTGATCATCGCGATGAGCTTCCTGTACACGTACGTGATGAGTTACCTGCACGTGACGCAGAGCGCCGCCGAGTGGCTGACCGCGCTTCCGCTTTCGAAGTGGGCGTTCTTCTTCTGGGTCAATGTGCTGCTGATCATGCTCGGCTTCTTCCTGCCGCCGGTGGCCATCATCCTGATGGTGACGCCGGTGCTGCTGCCGGCGCTGAAGGCGCACGATTTCGATCTGATCTGGTTCGGCGTCATCATGACGGTACTGATGGAGATGGGGCTCATCCATCCACCGGTCGGCCTCAACCTGTTCGTGATCAACGGGATCGCGCCCGACATTCCGCTGCGCAAGATCGTTTGGGGTGTGCTGCCGTTCCTCGTGCTGATGGTGATTGCGATCGTGCTGCTGTGCGTATTCCCGTCCATTGCCACCTGGCTGCCGGCCAACTATCAGGGGAAATAGGGGCACACGGCGGCGTGTCCAGCCGGCGCGTCCGCATGCTAACGCCGTCCGGCCGCGAACACGCGCGCGACCTGCTCCGCACGGTCCGCGAGCAGCGCGTCGGCGCCGGCGATGCATTCGGCGAGCGTCGCCGGACCGGCGGGCAGCGCAATGCAGCCGTCGAACGTGCGGCCGAGCTCCGCAAGCGCGGCCGGATCGACGGCGCCGGAAAGCAGGGTGACCGGGACGCCCTTCACACGCGCCTTTTCCGCGACGACGAAGGGCGCCTTGCGCAGCAGGGTCTGCGCGTCGCTGCGCCCTTCACCGGTGATCGCCCAGTCGGCGCCCGCGAGCGCATCGTCGAGTCCGATCCGCTGGGCGACGACTTCGGCGCCGGAGCGGAACACGCCGCCGGTCAACTGCAGCGCGAAGCCGAGCCCACCCGCAGCGCCGGCGCCCGGATTCGCCGCGGCGCTCCGGCCGAGGGCGTGCTCGGCGAGCACCGCGAAATGCGCGAGCGCGGCGTCGTAGCGTGCGACGTCGTCCGCGTCGACACCTTTCTGCGGACCGAAGATCGCCGTCGCGCCACGCGTGCCGCAAAGCGGGTTGTTCACGTCCGACATGATGGTGATCGACGATTGCGCGAGCCGCGGGTCCAGCGCCGAGGCCCCGACCGTGGCGACGCTCGCGAGCGCGTCGGGCACCGGTGGCACGGACCGGCCTGCGGCGTCGGACAGGGAAAGGCCGAGTGCCGCCAGCATCCCGGCGCCGCCGTCGTTGGTGCTGCTGCCGCCCAGGCCGACGAGAAAATGCCGGATGCCGGCGTCGAGCAGTGCGCGGATCAGCTCACCGACGCCGCGCGTCGACCGCGCGCCGACCGGGACCCGCATCCCTGCCGGATCGGTGATGCCGACGACCTGCGCGACTTCGATGACGGCGGTCTTTCCGTCACGCCCATCGAGCAACCCCCATGCCGCCGTGGTGGGCGCGCCGCCCGCACCGGCGACGGTGTGAATTTGCCGTCGCCCCTCCGCACCGACCGCGGCCAGCACGGCGTCGAGCGTTCCCTCGCCGCCGTCGGCCATCGGCCGCGCGCGGATGTCCGCGTCGGGCCACACCCGGCCGAGCCCGCGTGCGATTGCCGCGCAAACGGCGGGCGCGTCGAGCGAGCCCTTGAACGAATCGGGAGCGACGACGATGACGGGCGGGTGAGCTGCCGGCATGGCGTATGATTTTCCGATGGAGCTTCGGACGAGATGCTAGCAGCCCCTGCGGTGTCGTGGCGCGATCGCATGCGGCGGCTCGTGTCGTGGCTGCTCGTGGCTGCGCTGCTCGCTGGCGCTGCCTGCTCGTTCGCAGCCGATGCGGCGGACTATGCGCGCGAGGAGCGCTGGGCGCAGGAGGTGGTGCCTTCGCTTGTCGTCGGTGACGCGATCTGGCTCGCCACGCCGGCGCGACCGAAAGTGCTCGCGATTCTGACCGAGGCCGCCGGCACTGCGAAGGGCGCGGTGGTGGTCGTCCATGGTCTGGGGGTGCATCCCGATTTCGGCCTCGTCGGCGGCGTGCGCACGGGCCTCGCCGAGGCCGGGTTCACGACCATCGCGGTGCAGATGCCGGTGCTCGCGGCCGACGCGCCGCGCGACGACTACCGCGCGACGTTTCCGGAAGCCGGAGACCGGATCGCCGCCGCGGTCGCGTTGGTCCGTGCGCGCGGTGCCGCGCGTGTTGCGGTCGTGTCGCACAGCATGGGCGCGGCGATGGCGAATGCCTATCTTGCGCGTCCGGGCGCGGCGAAGATCGACGCCTGGGTTCCGGTCGGCATGTTCGGCGACTTCGACGTGTCGCCGGGCGAGCCGGTGCTCGATGTCCTGGCGCAGAACGAGATCCCGGCGGTGCGCGAAAGCGCGCCCGGCCGCGTCGCGCACCTGCCCCGGGACGGCTGTTCGCGCCAGATCACGATCGGCGGGGCTGACCACTATTTCGAGTCCCGGCAGAACGAGCTAACTGCGGCAATCGCCGCGTTCCTCGAGCGAGCGTTTGCGGGGCGCTGTTGAGGCCCCGGAGGCGACCGGCGCGACGTGATACGCATCGCGGTCAGTCGCGATCGTCGTCGCTCCCGTGCGTGGCGCGCGCGAGGCGATCGCTGACGGCGTCCCACGCCGGCTCCGCTGGCGGCGCTTCGATGAGGATTTCGTCGGCGTGCGCCGCGTCGAGCGTGCGCAGGTTCGCGTAGAGGTCGTGCGCGTACGCGTCCGGCGTCGAAGGCGCCGTGATCCACGCGCCGCTGAAGTCGGCCGGCCGGGCCGCCGCCCGCGCGAGCACCGCGACGTTCTCGTCGCGTTCCTGCCGACGCAGGATTTCGAGGTGCAGCGCGCCCGGACTCGCCAGCGTCGCACGCGTCATTGGTGCGTAGTGCGACGCGAGCGTACCGGAGGCACGCGGGGCTCCGGTCGTGTCGGGGGCGCGTGGCGGGCGCCCCAGGACCTGCGCGAGCGCGGCGGCGTCGATGACTCCCGGCCGCAGCAGCACCGGGTCCGTGGCGACGAAGGCCACGATCGTCGATTCGATGCCGACGGCGCAGGCGCCGCCGTCGAGAATGAGCGCGAGCGCATCGCCGAGATCGTCGGCAACGTGCCGCGCCGTCGTCGGCGAGATGCGACCGAAACGGTTCGCCGACGGTGCCGCGATGCCGTCCGCGAACGCGGTGAGCAAGGCGCGCGCGACCGGATGTGACGGTACGCGCAGGCCGACGCTGTCCTGGCCCCCGGTGACGATGTCGTCGACGTCGGCGCGCCGCGGCAGGATCAGCGTCAGCGGTCCGGGCCAGAACGCGGCGGCGAGCCGACGCGCGCCTTCCGGGACCGTGCGCGCCCAGGCTTCCATGTCGTCCGAGGTCGCGAGGTGGACGATCACCGGATGATCCGCCGGCCGTCCCTTCGCCGCGAAGATCGTGCGCACGGCGTCCGCGTTTCTGGCGTCCGCGCCGAGTCCGTAGACGGTCTCCGTGGGAAAGCCGACGAGTTCTCCCGCGCGCAGTGCCGACACGGCGCGCGCGATCGCGGCGGGCGTGGCTTGCTCGATGCGCGCGGTCATGGGGAGGGTCCGGGGCCGGAGTCCGGCAAGGCGTCGGGGCGGGGGCGAAATCTGCTAGAATTCAAGCTTTTGCGATGCGCCGCGGGCAGGGCGGCCGGGCCGCCGGCACAGGCGAGCCGCGCGCGGCGGTGTGCGCAACTCGAACGAGGCTGATACGGCAATGAGCAACTTTCTCTTCACGTCGGAATCGGTGTCGGAAGGTCATCCGGACAAGGTCGCCGACCAGATCTCCGACGCGGTGCTCGACGCGATTCTAACGGATGAACCCACCGGTCGCGTTGCGGCGGAGACGCTCGTCTCGACCGGCCTCGTCGTGATGAGCGGCGAGATCACGACCCGCCACAAGCACGACTTCGCGCAGATCGCGCGCGACACGATCCGCCGGATCGGCTACAACGATCCGCAGCTGCGCTTCGATGCCGACGGCTGCGCCGTGATGGTGTGCTACGGCAGGCAGTCCCCCGACATCGCACGCGGCGTCGACCACGCCTCCGACGAATACCTGAACCAGGGCGCCGGCGACCAGGGCCTGATGTTCGGCTATGCCTGCGACGAGACGCCGACGCTGATGCCGTTCCCGATCTACTACGCGCATCGCCTCGTCCAGCGCCAGAGCGAGGTGCGCAAGGACGGCCGCCTTCCGTGGCTGCGTCCGGACGCGAAGTCGCAGGTGACCGTGCGCTACGAGGGCGGCAAGCCCGTCGCGATCGACACCGTCGTCCTGTCGACGCAGCACCATCCGAGCATGAACGAAAAGCAGAAGGCGCTGGCCGAGGCGGTGATCGACGAGATCATCAAGCCGGTCCTGCCGGAGCACATGCTCAAGGGGACCAAGTACCTCGTCAACCCGACGGGGCGCTTCGAGATCGGCGGCCCGCACGGGGACGCAGGGCTCACCGGGCGCAAGATCATCGTCGACACCTACGGCGGCGCGGCGCCGCACGGCGGCGGCGCGTTCTCGGGCAAGGATCCCTCGAAGGTCGATCGTTCGGCCGCCTACGCGGCGCGGTACGTCGCGAAGAACATCGTCGCTGCCGGCATCGCGTCGCAGTGCCAGGTGCAGCTCTCCTACGCCATCGGCGTCGCGCACCCCATCAACGTGACGGTCTACACCGAGGGCACGGGCAAGATCTCCGACGAGAAGATTGCCGCGCTGGTCAACGCGCACTTCGACCTGCGGCCGAAGGGCATCATCCAGATGCTCGATCTGCTGCGCCCGATCTACCTCAAGACCGCCGCGTACGGACACTTCGGCCGCGACGAGCCCGAGTTCACGTGGGAAGCCACGGACAAGGCCGACGCGCTGCGCGCGGCGGCCGGCCTGTAGGCCGCGCGGGTCGCCCGCTTCCGCGCGGCGCCGGATCCGCGCCGGCGCGCACCTAGACCGATGTCGGTACCGGATATCGCTCACCTTCGCCGACGCCTCGCGTCGCGCTTCGACGCCGGTTGCTGGATGGGGCTCATCGTGCGTGCAATCCCGGCGCGCGAGGCTCCGGACGACGGCAGGATGGTGCGGACGCCCGATCACTACCTCGGCGCGGCGTGGCCGCCCGTACGCGACGCGCCCGTGCGCTGGCCGGAAGCGGTGGTCGTCGGCTCGCCGTCGCCGGATCACGCCCTCGCCGAGCTCTTTCGCCACCTGCCCGCGGACGGGCGGCTCTATCTCGCCGGCGTCGACGACGTCGACGCGGCGCTCGCGGCCGAGATCCTCCTCGCGGCCGACCGCAATCTCGAGCCGTATCAGCGCGAGGCGCTTGCCGCCTTCATCACGGCGGAGCGCGATCGCGTGCGCGGCGCCATCGCCGACCGGTATTCGGACCGCGACCCTGGGTTCGAGCGCTTTCGCGAGCGCGTGCTCGGCACGCCGCCGCGCTGAGCGTGCTGTCGGCGCTCCATCCCGATCACATCGCCATTCCCCGGAGATTGCCGTGCATCTGTTCGACCCGTTCCCGCTGTCCGGCGTCAAGCTTGCGAATCGCATCGTCGTCTCGCCGATGTGTCAGTACTCGGCGGACGAGGGCCGAGCGACCGACTGGCACCTCATTCACTGGGGCCAGCTCCTGTTGTCCGGTGCCGGCATGCTGACTATCGAGGCAACGGCCGTCACCGCGGACGGCCGGATCACACCGGGCTGTCTGGGACTCTGGGACGACGCGACCGGCCAGGCGCTCGGCGATGTGCTCGGCCGCGCGCGGCGGCGGGCGCCGCCGATGCCGGTGGCGATCCAGCTTGCCCATGCGGGACGCAAGGGGTCATCGCAACGGCCGTGGGAGGGAGGCATGCAGATTCCCCTTGCCACGGGTGGCTGGACACCGTTTGCGCCGTCCGCGGTGCCGCATGCCGCGGGCGAGACACCGCCCGCGGCGCTCGACGCGGCCGGGCTCGCGCGTGTGCGTGACGCGTTTGTCGCCGCGGCACGTCGCGCGCTTGAGTTCGGCATAAACGCGGTGGAACTGCATTTCGCGCACGGCTACCTGCTGCACGAATTCCTGTCGCCGCTCGCGAACCGCCGTGGCGACGCCTACGGCGGGAGTTTCGACAATCGCGTGCGCTTTCCGCTCGAGGTGTTCGACGCCGTGCGCGCCGTGTGGCCCGCGGGTCGACCGCTGGGTGTCCGCGTGTCGGCCACCGACTGGGTCGACGGCGGCTGGACGCTGGAGGAGGCGGTCGAGCTGGCGCGGCGACTTGCCGCGCGCGGCTGCGACTGGATCGACGTGTCGAGCGGCGGCGTGTCGCCGGCGCAGAAGATTCCGAGCCAGCCGGGGATTCACGTCCCGTTCGCGCGCGAGATCCGGCGCGCCTCGGGAATGACGACCATGGCGGTCGGGCTCATCACCGAGGCCCGTCAGGCCGAGGCGATCGTCGCGGCCGGCGATGCCGACCTGATCGCGCTTGCGCGCGCGTTCCTGCGCGATCCGCGCTGGGCCTGGCGCGCCGCCGCCGAGCTGGGCGCGAAGGTGCGCGGCGTGCCGCAATACGCGCGGTCGCTGACCAAGGAAATGGCCGGCATCTTCGGCGACTTGCGCATCGGGCAGCGCTGACGGCGGAGCGCCTGCACCGTTCGGGCGCCTGCCAACCCGATCCGGGCGCACGCCAGGATCCTGCGAGTTCGCTCGGGGCCGCGCGGCGACGCCGGGCGCTCGCTTGCAACCCTTTCATCCGGCAGGGGTTTTTGAGGTAGAATCACATTCTTTCCGGGGGCCGTTCGCCGGTCGGCATCCGAGCTCGCAATCCAAACGCAATTGCCGCACTGATCAAGGAGAGTCCCATGGCAGAACGTTCCCGCACCCGCCGCAACACCCTCGAGCGCCGCTGTCTCGGCAAGGCCTACAAGCGTCTGTTCGTCGGCTCGTCGAAGGGTATTTTCAAGATGCTCGAGAAGATCAAGAAGGCGTAACGTCCTTCTTCGCGACGCGACAGGCGTCGATAGAACGGAAAGGGTCGCGTGCGCGGCCCTTTCACTTTGGTGAGCACCGCACTGCCCGACCCGACTTCCCGCCCATGCCCTTCGCCTACTACGCGCGCCTTTCCGCCGCTCGGCAGCGCATCTATCGCAAGAGCGACGCGATCGAGCGGCTCGACCTGCCGGCGGGCGTCGCCTTGGGCAGTGCAGTAGCGCGCCTGCGCAACGGGCTCGTCGCCGACGATCGCACCGACGTGCAGAAAGCGGCGCAGGCGATCATCGATCGCCTCGTCACCGGATATCGTGTCCCGCCGATCCGGGTCCGCGTGCTGGCCTGCCGTCCGGCCGACGAAACCGGAGAACTGCATGGTCTCTACGAGCCCGGCGACGGCGGCACGAGCGCGCGGATTACCGTCTGGATGCGTACGGCGGCATTGAAGAAGGTGGTCGCCTTCAGGACGTTCCTGCGCACACTGGTGCACGAGGTGTGTCACCACCTCGACTACGAGCTGTTCAAGCTTCCCGAGACCTTTCACACCGAGGGTTTTTACCGGCGGGAGTCCACGCTGACCGGGGCGCTGCTGGCACAGGAAGCGTCGCCGCTGCCCTCGGATGCGCCGTCGGCGGACCCGCAGCCGCGATTGCTCTGAAAAGCGGCGGAAAACGCGGCGCCGTGCTGGTGGGCGCGTCGCGCCCAACGCGGCGCGATTGAGGTAGAATCCGCGGCCTACCCCGAGGAGCGTTGCAACAGCCGCCCGTCCATCCGCGACGGTCCGCTGCCAGGCTCGGGGCCGTCCCATTCGCAACCGCGCTCGTTGAACCGTGACTCGCGCACGGGGTGACGAGCGGGCGTCCCGCCTTCCCCGCGTCGCGGTCACCAACGATGGAGTGACCGATGAACGCTGCAACCGAGAGCAAGGCCTTCGCCGACCCGCAGGCGCCCGACTACCGGGTCGCCGATCTGAAACTCGCCGACTGGGGACGCAAGGAAATCGCCATCGCCGAGACGGAGATGCCGGGGCTCATGGCAATCCGCCAGGAGTACGCGCCCCTGCAGCCGCTGCGCGGCGCGCGCATCGCCGGCAGCCTGCACATGACGATCCAGACGGCGGTGCTGATCGAGACGCTGCAGGCGCTCGGCGCGGAGGTGCGCTGGGCGTCGTGCAACATCTACTCGACGCAGGACCACGCCGCTGCCGCGATTGCCGCGCGCGGCACGCCGGTGTTCGCCTACAAGGGCGAGAGCCTCGTCGAGTACTGGGAATACACGCACCGGATCTTCGAGTGGCGCGACGGCCAGGGTGGCAGCATCGGGCCGAACATGATTCTCGACGACGGCGGCGACGCCACGCTGCTGGTGCACCTCGGCGCGCGGGCCGAGACCGATCCGACCTGTATCGCCCATCCGACGAACGAGGAAGAGACGGCGCTGTTCGCCGCGATCAAGGCACGCCTCGCGAAGAACCGGAAGTACTACTCGCATCTGAAGGCCTCGATCAGGGGCGTCACCGAGGAGACGACCACCGGCGTCAAGCGCCTGTACCAGATGCACAAGGAAGGCCGGCTGGGCTTCCCCGCGATCAACGTCAACGACTCGGTCACGAAGTCGAAGTTCGACAATCTCTATGGCTGCCGCGAGTCGCTGGTCGACGGCATCAAGCGCGCGACCGACGTGATGATCGCGGGCAAGGTCGCCGTCGTGGCCGGCTACGGCGACGTCGGCAAGGGCTCGGCGCAGGCGCTGCGGGCGCTCTCCGCCCAGGTCTGGATCACCGAGATCGATCCGATCTGCGCGCTGCAGGCCGCGATGGAAGGCTACCGCGTCGTGACGATGGACTACGCGTGCGACAAGGCCGACCTCTTCGTCACCGCGACGGGAAACATCGACGTGATCACGCACGATCACATGAAGCGGATGAAGAACCAGGCGATCGTCTGCAACATCGGCCACTTCGACAACGAGATCGACGTCGCCGGTCTGAAACAGCACACATGGGAGAACATCAAGCCGCAGGTCGACCACGTGATCTTTCCGGACGGCAAGCGGATCATCCTGCTTGCCGAAGGACGACTCGTCAACCTGGGTTGCGGCACCGGGCACCCGTCGTACGTGATGAGCTCGTCGTTCACGAACCAGGTCATGGCGCAGATCGAACTGTGGGGCGATGCGCAGTCCGGTGCGGGCAGGTATCCGGTCGGCGTCTACGTGCTGCCGAAGCACCTCGACGAAAAAGTTGCGCGGCTGCAATTGTCGAAGCTCGGCGCGATGCTGACGCCGCTTTCGGACAAGCAGGCACGGTACATCGGGGTGAACACCGAAGGGCCGTACAAGCCCGATACCTACCGGTATTGAGTTGCCGTATGTCGACACGGCGTCCCGGATCGCAGGGGCGTACGGACAGGGTCCGGTTCATGCGACCGGTCGCGCACGCAGGATGTCCCGTTGCTGCGGGTGAGCGGGCCGTGATCCACGCATGGAGGCGCAGATGAGAATCGTCGTGATGGGTACCGGGGGCGTGGGCGGCTACTTCGGTGCGCGGCTCGCGCAAGGCGGGCACGATGTCGCATTCGTCGCGCGTGGCCGGCACCTTGCCGCGATTCGTGAGCGCGGCCTCAGCGTGCGGAGCGCACTGGGCGACGTGCACCTTGCGCACCCGGCGGCGACCGACGATCCCTCCGCGCTTTCGCCGCCCGATGTCGTGTTCTTCGGGGTCAAGCTCTGGGACACCGAAACGGCAGCGGCACAGATCGCGCCGCTGATCGCGCGCGGGGGCGTGGTCGTTCCGTTCCAGAACGGCGTCGAAAGCATCGAGCGCATCGCCGCCGTGGTGGGCACCGAGCGCGTCATGGGCGGAACGGCGCATATCGCCGCGACGATCGGCGAACCGGGGGTGATCGTTCACACGGGAACCATGGCGCGGCTGCGCTTCGGCGCGGTGCTGCCATCCCAGCGGCCGGTGGCCGACGCGCTGGCCGCGGCGTGCAGGACCGCCGGCGTGGACGGTGAAGCCGTCGCCGACGTCCGGCAGGCGCTGTGGCAGAAATTCGTGTTTCTGGTCGCGATGTCCGGAACGACGGCGGTCGCACGCCAGCCGGTCGGTGTGGTGCGTGCGGACCCGGACCTGCGGGCGGTGCTGGAAGCCGCGATGCGCGAGGCGTGGACCGTCGGGCGCGCCCGCGGCATCGCGCTTGCCGACGATTTCGTGGCGCAGCAGCTGCAATTCGCCGACGGGCTGCCGGCCGAGATGAGATCGTCGATGCTGAACGACCTCGTGGCGGGGAACCGGCTCGAGGCACCTTGGCTTGCAGGAGCGGTCGCCCGGATGGCCGGCGAGCTGCACGTTGCCGCGCCGGTCAATTCAACGCTGTATGCGGTGCTCAAACCTTGGTGTGCCGGGTCGGCGCACTGAGCTGTCGCAGGGAGGCTCTCGATGCGGTTACTGCTCGTCTGGCTGGTCAATGCGCTGGCGTTGTTCGCGCTGCCCTACATCTTCACGTCGATTCACGTCAGTTCGTTCACCGCCGCGCTGGTCGCCGCGCTGGTGCTCGGCCTGATCAACACGCTGATCCGCCCGCTGCTCGTCGTGCTCACGCTGCCCGTCACGGTGCTGACGCTCGGTCTGTTCATTTTCGTGATCAACGGCCTCCTGTTCTGGGCCGTCGGCTCATGGCTCGAGGGATTCAAGGTCGACGGCTTCTGGGCGGGCGTGTTCGGCGCGATCGTCTACAGCCTGATCTCCTGGGCGCTGGCCGCGCTGATTCCGAGCCGGAAGGAATGAGCGCTCCCCGCCCTTCGTCCTCCGGCACGACGATGTCCGCGCCTCGGCTCTGCAGCCTCGAATTCTTCCCGCCGCGGACGCCCGAGGGCATCGAGAAGCTGCGTGCGACGCGACGCCAACTCGCGCAGCTCAAGCCCGCGTTCTGCTCCGTGACCTTCGGCGCCGGCGGCTCGACGCGCGAAGGAACCCTGTCGACGGTGCTGGAATTCCGCGCCGAGGGGCTCGACGCCGCGCCGCACATCTCGTGCATCGGCGGCAGCCGTGCGTCGATCCGCGAGGTGCTGGCCCAATACCGCGCCCACGGCATCCGGCATCTGGTGGCACTGCGCGGTGATCTGCCCTCGGGAAGCGCGGACGTGGGCGACTTCCGTTACGCGAGCGAGTTGGTCGCGTTCATCCGCGAGGAGACGGGCGACTGGTTCCACATCGACGTCGCGGCGTATCCGGAGTACCACCCGCAGGCGAAGACGCCGCACGACGATCTGCTGGCGTTCCGGCGCAAGGTCGAGGCCGGGGCGAACTCGGCGATCACCCAGTATTTCTACAATGCCGACAGCTACTGGCATTTCGTCGACGCCGCCGCCGCCGTTGGCGTCGATGTTCCCATCGTGCCCGGCATCATGCCCATCGGCAGCTTCACCAAGCTCGCGCGGTTCTCCGACGCCTGCGGCGCGGAAATTCCGCGCTGGGTCCGCAGGAAGCTCGAGAGCTTCGGCGACGACACGGCCTCGATCCGGGCGTACGGCCTCGACGTGGTGACGGAACTCGCCGACGGATTGCTCGGCCGAGGCGCGCCGGGGCTGCATTTCTACACGCTGAATCAGGCCTCGCTGACGACGACGATCTGGCAACGGCTCGGTCTCTGACCGCCGAGAATGCGTCCCGCGTATTGCGGCCGCGGTTCGCCGGGACGCACCGCTCGTGCGGGCGCCGTCGAGGAGGCGGACACAGGCTGAATCAGCGGCCGGCGGTGAACTGAACCAGTTCGATCGTCGCGTGCTGGCTGCGGATCGCACGCCATGCCGTCCATCGGGTCGCTTTTCTCGCGATATTCCGCGTCCTTTTCCTCGCGGACGATGGCCGCGGACCGCGGGTGCGTACCAGACCAGGTAGTTGCACGTCGTCGCGTAGCGCCAGAACTCCTCGTCGTCGAGGCGCATCGTCACGCGCAGCGCGATCGCATCGAACGTGCCGGCCGGCGTGGTGATCTTGTCCCAGCCGCGAACGCGCACGTAGCGGTTGATCTGGCCGTCCTTGCGCGTGGACTCGTTGTAGTTGTCGACCCACTGGTTCCAGGACTGGCCCTCCTGCAGCGGAAACGCGTAGCGGTCGAGCGCGGGTGAGAAACGCCGCGTTTCGTCGTCGAAAACCGCGCCGACGAGAACACGCCCCGGTGCTGCCCAGCGCTCGGTGCGCACGCTGTCCACCGTCGGGCCTTTTTGCGCGATGCGCACGGTGATGCCGTCGGCACCGACGGCGGTGACCTCGTGCGTTTCGTCCCAGACCACCGGGACGCGAAACCCGTCCTGGGCGCGGTAGACCCAGCGATCCCCGACGCGGTACGTTGGGGCTTCGGCGGCAGGACCGGACCCCGTTGACTGAAAACCGGCGCATCCCGCGAGGACAACCAGAGTCGCGCCGGCAACGAAGCGCCCTGCGGAGCGGAGGAGGGGGGCCATCAATCGAGCTCGAGTCATCATGGGGTGAACAGCGCTATGTCCGCGATGATTCCCCCCGACGCGCGGACCAGGTCGGGCGGTCGGATCGGAAACATGGCATTCGGCGTGCCGCCGGCAGCATGGACGAGATCGTAGCGCATCAGATCGCGGTCGACGTAGATCTGCAGCAGGCGCGCGTGCCCAAGCGGCGGAATGCCACCGATCGCGTAGCCGGTGACTGCGCGGACGAACGCAGCGTCCGCCTTGTGGATCCGGGTTCGGGCGAGGGATTCGAGCTTGGCCTCGTCCACCCGGTTGGCGCCGCTCGCGACGACGAGCAGTGCCGTGTCGTCGTCGGTACGGAACACCAGCGATTTCGCGATCTCGCCGATCGAGCAACCGAGGGTCGCTGCCGCCTCGGCGGACGTGCGTGCGGGCGTTGCGTGCTCGGTGACGGTGCAATCGAGTCCGGCGGCGCGCAGCGCCGCCTGCACGCGCTCTGCCGATGCCGACAGCGGTCGGGGGCGCGAATCGTTCATGCTCCGGCGCGCAATCCGACGACGCCGGCCACGATCGCGACGATGCTTGCGATCTGAACGGCGGTGAGCGACTCCTTGAACCAGCCGACGCCGATGAGCGCGATCGCCGTTGTGCCCACGCCCGACCAGATCGCATACGAGATGCTGATGTCGATCCGCTTGACGGCCACGGTCATCAGCGCGAACGACAGGCCGTACAGGACGAATAACAGCACCGACGGCAGGGGCCGGGTGAAGCCGTGGGAGAGCTTCATCGACACCGTGCCGCCGATCTCGAGCGCGATGGCGCCTGCCAGGGCAAGCCAGTGCAGCATGGCCGGATCTTTGTCCTGTCTCGGGCTGTGCCGGGCGCGATCAGCGTGGCGCCGCGGGTAGGACTTCGAGCATCACGTCGTCGACCCAGACGGTGCCCGGGCCCGTCAGCGAGATTTCGATGTCGACGCGCTCCGTCCCGGGCGGCGCGGCGGCGGTGACCTCGTGCCGCGTCCAGTCGGTGGTTCCACCGAATGCGGTCTTGCGGAAATTGGTGCCGCCGACCGTCTGGCCGCCGGCATAGACGGTCAGCGCCAGTCCGGTTCCCTTGCTCCAACCGTTTCCGGTGACCCCGCGCGTCTTGAGCCAGGCGGTGTAGCGCACCGTCTTGCCGGCGAACTGGGGTCCGCGCACGATCTGCGCCAGCGTGCCGTAGATCTCCGGACCGATGTTGTCGATGCGCACGCTTTGCCGACCGCTGTGCGCGGTCTCGCCGTCGAGCGAGATCCTGTAGGACTCCGGTCCGGCATGCTGATACGAATACCACCCTTCCGGGTTGCCGTCGATGCCCGGCACATTGGATTCGAAACCGGCATTCACGACGGTCACCGATCCAAGATAGGAGGCCGCCGCCGCGGTTCGGGCCGCCGCGGTCGGCGGTGTGGCCGTGGAAGATGCAACAGCCGGGGCGGACGCACCCGGCCCTGGCGCGGTCGCGCAACCGCCGGCCGCGAGTGCAAGGAGGATGCCCATGAGCCGATTGCAGCGAAGAGATGGTGTCGAAGTCATGAGTCGCGAGGGCTCGGGTCAGGACGGATGAGGGGGCGGGACATGCCTTCGGAGTGGTGCCTCGCAAGGCCCTGCGCCGCAGGCAAGCAACGCCTAGCGCGGTGGCGCTGCGAATGTGTCATTCGCCACTGTCCGTGATCGCGCCCTTGCTCGCCGGCGAGACGAGCCGCATGTACTTCGCGAGGAGCCCGCGGGTGTACCGCGGCGGCGGCCGCTTCCACGCGGCACGGCGCCGGGCAAGCTCTTCGTCAGGCACGTTGAGCTGGATCAGCAGCTTGTGCGCGTCGATGGTGATCGAGTCGCCCTCGCGCACCAGCGCGATCGTGCCTCCGGCGTAGGCCTCGGGTGCCACGTGCCCGACGACCATGCCCCAGGTGCCGCCGGAGAAGCGACCGTCGGTGATGAGGCCGACCGATTCGCCCAGTCCCTGACCAATGATCGCCGAGGTCGGCGCCAGCATTTCCTGCATGCCCGGCCCTCCCTTCGGGCCTTCGTAGCGGATGACGACCACGTCGCCCGCCTTGATCTTCTTGGCCATGATCGCGTCCATCACCTCGGGTTCGGAATCGAACACGCGGGCAGGGCCCGTGATGGACGGGTTCTTGAGGCCGGTGATCTTCGCCACGCAGCCCTCCGGCGCAAGGTTGCCCTTGAGAATCGCGAGGTGGCCCTGCGGATAGAGCGGCGCATCCCACGGCCGGATCACGTCCTGATCCTTCCGCGGCGCATCGGGAACGGCGGCGAGCTCCTCGGCGATCGTGCGGCCGGTGATCGTCATGCAGTCGCCGTGGAGCAGTCCGTGGTTCAGCAGCATCTTGAGGACCTGCGGCACGCCGCCCGCCCGGTGGAAGTCGACGGCCACGTACTTGCCGGACGGCTTGAGGTCGCACAGCACGGGTACGCGCCGGCGCACGCGCTCGAAGTCGTCGATCGTCCACTCGACCTCCGCCGCCGCGGCGATCGCGAGATAGTGGAGGACCGCGTTGGTCGAGCCGCCGGTCGCCATGACGAGCGAGATCGCATTCTCGATCGACTTGCGGGTAATGATGTCGCGCGGCTTCAGGTCCTTCTTGATCGCCTCGACCAGCACGCGCGCCGACTGCGCCGCCGAATCGGCCTTCTCGGGATCGGGCGAGGCCATCTGCGAACTGCCCATGAGGCTCATCCCGAGCGCCTCGAATGACGACGACATCGTGTTCGCCGTGTACATGCCGCCGCAGGCGCCGACGCTGGGACAGGCATTCTTCTCGATGCCGTCGTAGTCTTCCTTCGACATCGTGCCGGCCGTGTACGCGCCGACCGCCTCGAACGGCGACACGATCGTGAGTGCCTGGCCCTTCCAGTGGCCCGGCTTGATCGTGCCAGCGTAGACGAAGATGCCCGGGACATTCATCCGCGCCATCGCCATGATGCCGGCCGGCATGTTCTTGTCGCAGCCGCCGACGACGACCACGCCGTCCATGCACTGGCCGTTGACCGAGGTTTCGATGGCGTCGGCGATCACCTCGCGCGACACCAGTGAATATTTCATGCCTTCGGTGCCCATGCCGATGCCGTCAGTGACGGTCGGGATGCCGAACACCTGCGGCATGGCCCCCGCCTCCTTCAGCATCGCCATCGCCCGGTCGACGAGCGGCTGGATGCCGGCGTTGCACGGATTCATCGTGCTGTGGCCATTGGCGACGCCGACGATCGGTTTGTCGAAATCGCCGTCCTGGAAGCCGACGGCGCGCAGCATGGCGCGGTTCGGCGAGCGGGCGATGCCTTGGGTGATCAGCTTGGAACGGCGGTTGTACGACATGCGGCGAACTCCTCGAACGGGGGCGGGCGGCGAGACGGCCGGCCGATGGCGACTGCGTATAATCGACCGATTTTAGCGCAGGCCGTCCCGCCACCTCCCGCCGCATGTTCGTCCATCCGCAATTCGATCCGATCGCGTTCCAGGTCGGCCCGGTCGCCGTTCGCTGGTACGGGCTCATGTACCTGGCGGCGTTCGTGCTGTTTGCCGTGCTCGGCAAGATCCGGGCACGGCAGAACCTGCTCACCGGCTGGCATCCGCGCGACGTCGACGACATGCTGTTCTACGGCGTGTTCGGCGTCATCCTCGGCGGGCGGCTGGGTTACGTGCTCTTCTACAAGCCGCTTTATTACCTTGCCCATCCACTCGAGATCGTTGCGGTCTGGCAGGGAGGGATGAGCTTCCACGGCGGGTTCCTCGGCGTGCTCCTTGCGCTGTGGCTGTTCGCGCACCGGCGGGGGAAGCGCTTTCTCGACGTCACCGACTTCGTCGCCCCGCTGGTGCCGCTCGGCTTGGCGGCGGGGCGGCTCGGCAACTTCATCAACGGCGAACTGTGGGGGCGGGTGACCAACGTGCCGTGGGGAATGGTGTTTCCCGCAGCCGGTCCCGAGCCGCGGCATCCGTCGCAGCTCTACCAGTTCGGGCTCGAAGGGCTGCTGCTGTTCGTCGTGTTGTGGTTCTACACGCGGCGGCGGCGGCCGCCGGGCGCCGCATCGGGACTTTTCCTGGTGGGCTACGGCGGATGCCGGTTCGTCGCGGAGTACGCGCGCGAGCCCGACAGCTTCCTGGGCCTGCTCGCCCTGGGTCTCTCGATGGGGCAGTGGTTGTCGCTGCCGATGATCGTCGTCGGCAGCGTGATGATCGTATGGTCCTACCGACGCGCCGGCAAGGCGCAGCCGACGGTGCTCGACCGGATGAAATAGCCGTCGACCGGCGCCGGGAACCGCGCGCCGCCCCCGCAGGGGACCGAACGCTAGTCGAGGCGGCGAAAGTGCCCCTCGAGCGCGTCGCCGCGCGCGGCGCGGGCACGCCCTGCCGCAGCCACGGGCTCGAACCGGCGCCCCACGTTGAGCGGCAAGGCCAGCAACACCAGCGCAAGCACATCGCTGATCACGCCGGGAAGCAGCAGCAGGAAGCCGGCGAGCACCTTGCGCCCGCTGTCGAGGAGTCCGCGCAGTACCCACTGCTCGCCGTGCATTGCCGCCGCGATGTTGGCGCGAAAGGCGAGACGCTCGTTCGCGAGCAGCAGAAAGCCGCCGACGAGCGACATCCCGAGCCATGCCCAGACCGGAACCCCGGTCCATCGCGCGACGCGCACCGTCGCGTAGAGATCGAGCATCGGGAAAGCCAGTACAATCGCGAGGAAGACGAATCTCATGGGAGGCCTCTTGGCCGGTGCGGCGATCCTGGTGCTGACGCAGATGCCGGACCGGGCTTCGGCGCGGGCCTTGGCCCGCACGCTGGTCGAAGCCCGGCTCGCCGCATGTGTCAGCGTGGGCGCACCGGGGGA
Organism: uncultured beta proteobacterium; assembly: GCA_963843595.1. Classification (GTDB taxonomy): domain Bacteria; phylum Pseudomonadota; class Gammaproteobacteria; order Burkholderiales; family Casimicrobiaceae; genus CAIWHR01. The sequence goes on from CAWJLG010000008.1 coordinate 343,838, forward strand.
ATCACTGTATCACTGGCGAGGCGCGATCGAAACTGCCGAGGAGTTTCCGGTCACGATCAAGACGGCTGCGGCACGCTACCCGGAGGTCGAGGCGGCGATCCGCGCCCGACACCCCTACGAACTTCCGGAAATCGTCGCTGTCCCCATGACCGATGGATTCGCGCCCTACCTCGACTGGATCGACGACGAGACAAGTGCCCCGGCCGCCGGCTGAGGTCCGTCGCGCACGCGCCTGCCTTGCCGGAGCCGTGGTCGCGCTGGGTCTGTCGTTGCCGCTGGCCGCGGTTGCGCAAGGCAGGCTGCTGGAACCGGAACGAGCCTTCGCGTTCAGCGCGCGGGGACTCGACGACCGGACCGTCGAAGCGCGGTTTGCGATTGCCGAAGGCTATTACCTGTATCGGGACCGGCTCAAATTCAGCGTCGAGCCGGTCGCGCTTGCCGGGGCGCCGGACCTCCCGGCGGGCAAGGTGAAGGAAGACCCGTTCTTCGGCAGGGTCGCCACCTACCGCGGGCAGATCATCGTGCGGTTGCCACTCGATAGGATCGCCGCCGGGGCATCGGTTGTCGTGACAGCGGAGTCGCAGGGTTGTGCCGACGCGGGGGTGTGCTATCCGCCCCAGGTGCAGAAAATCACGTTGGCGCTGCCCGCTGCGAACGCTCCACCCGGAGCACTGGTGGATGCGGCGCCGTCCCGCAGGATTTGGTTCAAATGAGATCCCGCACGACCGCGCCTTGTCCGGCTCACGACCGTATGTCAACGCTCACTCTCGCGCGATTCCACAGCCGATGAGCCGCCGATTTCTCGCATGGGGCGCGATCGCTGTTGCCGCAATCGCGGCGGCGGGATTCGGCGCGTACCTTGGCCAACGCGCACCCGGTGCCGCTGCGCCAAACGCCGACGCACTTCTCGCGATCTCGCTGCCCGACCCCGCCGGAAAACAGGAGTCGCTCGGGCAATGGAAAGGCAAGGTGCTGGTCATCAATTTCTGGGCGACGTGGTGCGGGCCTTGCCGTGAGGAGATGCCGGCATTCGTTCGCGCCCAGACCGAGCATGGGGCCAAGGGGCTCCAGTTCGTCGGCATCGCCGTCGACCAACCGGACAAGGTGCGCGAGTTCGCGCAGGAAATCGGCCTCAACTACCCGGTGCTGATCGGCGGATACGGGGCGATGGAACTCTCCAGGACCCTCGGAAACAGCGTGATGGCGCTGCCCTTCACGGTCGTGGTCGATCGCAGCGGGCGGATTGTCCATACGCAACTGGGGGCGCTGCAGGAGCAGAAGCTTCACGCGATCGTCGGTCGGTTGTTGTGAACGGCTTTCAATTTGCACGAAAAAGCGCCGGTTAGCGACCTTTCCTCTGCGCATGATCGGCGCCCGCCGCCGATCGGCCGAGGCCGAAGCGCATCCGGCTCAGGGCCTATGCGTCGCCCCTCGCCTCAAGGTCGAATGCGCTGATCTTGCGCTAACACTGGCAATTTGGGCCGATCCGCGTCAAACTCCTTGTCTTGTTATCGATTCAAGGAGGCTGCGCAAGCGATGGCATTCGAACCTCGCAGGGCAGCGACCGCGACGGCGGGAGCCGCAAGAGCAGGGGGCGTGATCGACACCGATCCCCATTTCGCGTCCCGAGGGGGCCACCGGTGCGCGTTGCGCGCCCCACGTCCTGACGATGCGACGGCCCGGGGGGCGCGGCCGGGAGCCCACGGCGACTCAATGCGCACGACGCCGCGGAGCTGACCATGGACCTGCGCAAGCTCAAGACCCTCATCGAGCTCGTCGAGAGTTCGGGTATCGCCGAGCTCGAGATCCAGGAGGGCGAAGAACGCGTGCGAATCACCCGCGCCACCGCCCCCGGACCGCAGACGGTCATGGTCCCGGCGCCCGCGAGTGTCCACACCGTGCCCGGCACGACGGCGGTCGCAGCCACGCCCGCCTCGGCGGGTCCGGCTGAGGCTCCTGCGGCACCCGCCGAGCCGGAGGGGCACGTCGTGAAGAGCCCGATGGTCGGGACGTTCTATCGTTCCGCCTCGCCTGGCAACAAGCCGTTCGTCGAGGTCGGCGACACGGTCCAGGCGGGCGATCCGCTCTGCATCATCGAAGCGATGAAGTTGATGAACGAGATCGAGACCGACAAGTCCGGCACGGTGAAGCAGATCCTCGTCGAGAACGGCCAGCCCGTCGAGTTCGGGCAACCCTTGATCGTGATCGGCTGATCCCTTGGCGCTGCGCTCGCCGTCGTCCGCGGTCGTCCCGAAGAATCCGGATCAGTTGTTCGGCAAGATCCTGATCGCCAATCGCGGCGAGATCGCGCTGCGCGTGCAGCGCGCATGCCGTGAACTCGGCATCCGGACGGTCGTCGTTCACTCGGAGGCGGACCGGGAGGCGAAGTACGTGCGCCTTGCCGACGAGTCGGTGTGCATCGGACCGGCAGCCTCGGCGCAGAGCTATCTCAACGTTCCCGCAATCATCGCGGCCGCCGAAGTCACCGACGCGCAGGCGATCCATCCCGGGTACGGCTTCCTGTCGGAGAACGCCGATTTCGCGGAGAAGGTGGAACGCTCCGGATTCGTGTTCATCGGCCCGCGCTCCGACACGATCCGGCTGATGGGCGACAAGGTCAGCGCGAAAGCCGCGATGATCAAGGCGGGCGTGCCCTGCGTGCCGGGGTCGGAGGGCGCGCTGCCCGACGACCCCAAGGAAGTCGTCAAGATCGCGCGCGCGATCGGCTACCCGGTGATCATCAAGGCATCGGGCGGGGGCGGCGGCCGCGGCATGCGCGTGGTCCACACCGAGGCGGCGCTGGTATCCGCGGCGGCGCTGACGCGCGCCGAAGCGCAGGCGGCGTTCGGCAATCCGATGGTCTACATGGAGAAGTTCCTCGGCAATCCGCGGCACATCGAGATCCAGGTGCTTGCCGACGAACACAAGAACGCGGTGTATCTGTTCGAGCGGGACTGCTCGATGCAGCGCCGGCACCAGAAAATCATCGAGGAGGCGCCCGCGCCCGGAATCAGCCAGCGCGCGCTCGTCCGCATCGGCGAGCGCTGCGCCGATGCGTGCCGCAAGATCAACTATCGCGGTGCCGGAACGTTCGAGTTCCTCTTTCAGGACGACGAATTCTTCTTCATCGAGATGAACACGCGGATACAGGTCGAGCACCCGGTCACCGAGCTCATCACCGGCATCGACATCGTCCAGGAACAAATCCGCGTCGCTGCGGGCCAGAAGCTTCGCTTCCGCCAGCGCGACGTGGTCCGGCGCGGCGCCGCGATCGAGTGCCGGATCAATGCCGAGGACCCCTACACGTTTGTCCCGTCGCCGGGGCGCATCACGTCGTGGCATGCGCCCGGAGGTCCCGGCATCCGCGTCGATTCGCACGTGTACCAGAACTACTTCGTTCCGCCCTACTACGATTCGCTGATCGGCAAGGTGATCGCCTACGGCGACACCCGCGAGCAGGCGATCGCCCGGATGCGGGTCGCCCTGTCCGAGATGGTCGTCGAAGGGATCAGGACGAACATCCCGTTGCACCAGGAACTGCTCCTCGACGAGAAGTTCCTGCGCGGCGGCACGTCGATCCACTACCTGGAAGAAAAGCTCGCCAAGCGCAAGCTGGCGGGCTGATTCCCGCTTCGCGGCAGGGACGGCGGCCGTGGCCTACGTCGCGCTCCGCTTCGACACCGGTGCCGACTCGGCCGACGCGTGGGCCGACGCGATGATGAATTTCGGCGCGCTGTCCGTCGACATCGGCGACCCGTCCGCAGGTACGGCGGCGGAGACCCCCCTCTACGGCGAGCCCGGCACCCCCGCGGCGACGTGGTGGCCGGTGAGCCGCCTCACCGCGCTGTTCCCGTTGGGTGCCGATCCAGGGTCGACCCTCGCCTCTGCGGCTGCCGCCATCGGTGCGGCTGTGCCACCCCACGAAACCTGGGCCGTTCCCGAGCAGGATTGGGTACGTGCGACGCAGGCGCAGTTCGCGCCGATCCACGTGGCGGACCGATTGTGGATCGTCCCCTCCTGGTGCGACCCCGTCGATCCGACTGCGGTCAACCTCATTCTCGACCCCGGACTTGCATTCGGCACGGGGTCGCACCCGACGACGCGGCTCTGTCTGCGCTGGCTCGCGTGCGAGCTCGCGCCCGGCGAGTCGGTGCTCGACTACGGCTGCGGATCCGGCATTCTGGCGATCGCGGCCGGTCGCCTCGGCGCCGGTCGCCTCGTCGGTACCGACGTGGACCCGCAGGCAATCGCGGCCAGCGTTGCCAATGCCGAATCGAATGCGGTGACCGCCACGTTCGTTCTTCCCGACGCGCTCGCCGCCGCCGACCCTCGCCCGTTCGACGTGGTGATCGCCAACATTCTTGCCAACCCGCTCGTCCTGCTCGCTCCCGCCTTGGCGGCACGCGTCCGGGTGGGTGGGCGCGTCGTGCTCTCCGGGATTCTGCCGCCGCAAGCCGGCGAGGTCATCGCGGCGTATGCCCGTTGGTTTAATATGGACGTTTGGCAAGAGGATGAGGGCTGGGTTGCGCTGTGCGGCGTGCGCCGCGATGCGTTGCGCTGACCGGCGCCCGTTGCCGCTGTCCCCTACCGCTGCGCAGTGACTGACGCGCTGTCCGCGATGCCCCAGGAAAAGTACACCCGCTGCCCCGGTTGCCGGACGATCTTTCGGGTGACCTCGGCGCAACTCGCCATGCGCGCCGGGCAGGTTCGTTGCGGGCACTGCAAGACCGTGTTCGACGGCAATGCGCACCTGATCTCGCTCGCCCCGTCGCCGCGCGTCCAGGCCAACGAAGACTATGACGAATTGGCGCACGGTCCGGCGACCGTGACATTGCGCGACGCCCATGCGCTCGAGCCTCCGAATCGCGATGACGCGCCCGGGGAAGTGGCGCGTCGTGATGAAGGGCGGGCCGAATCGGCCACGGGTCACCGCGCGTCCGCGCCCGAGGAAATCGCCTACGACGAGCGATTCGCCTGGGAAAAGCGGAAGAAAACGCGGCGCGGCACGGGCATCCTATATACGGTCGCGGTACCCGTGCTCGTCGTGCTTTTCGTTGGCCAGGTGGTATTTCATTTTCGCGATGCCGTTGCCGCGCGCTGGCCGGGCACCAAGCCGGCGCTTACCGCGATGTGTGCGCTCGCCGGATGCGCGATCCGCCCGCTGCACGAAATCGGAGGGCTTGCGATCGACGCCTCGGACCTTCAGGCGGATGCGGCGCACAAGGGGCTTCTGATCCTGTCGGCGACCTTGCGCAATCGAACCGCATGGCCGGTTGCGTATCCGCATCTCGAACTCACGCTCACCGATGCGGCCGACCAGACCGTCGTGCGCCGCGCGCTCGCGCCCGCGGATTACGTGACCGGCGCGGCGGACGTGGGCGCCGGCATTCCGGGGAACAGCGATGTGGCAGTACGACTGTTCATCGATGCCAGTGCGACCACGCAGGCAGGGTATCGACTTTATCTCTTCTACCCCTGATCGAATTCTGTGGCCAGCAGAGGCGGCCGACGTGCGCGCACCTTTGTGGTGCGCTCGGCGCGAGGGAGCCATGACTATGCATCCCTTTGAAATCAATAAATTAGAATCAAATGGAAACGCGGATCCGTCAACTTGTCGCGCGCGATCCGTTTGGATGGGGATTCGATGACGCATCGCAACAGCCGTTGGCCGAATCGGAGAGCGCGTTTGCACCAGCGCGAGGCGCCCCTTCGCCCGTCTGCACCAAGGCGGCGCACCCTGTGTTCCGGTGCGGCTGCTGGCTGTGCATCGAGGCCTGTGCAAAAGGATTTTTCGGCCGATTTTCGTATGGCATAGTTCTAGCTTTTGTGGTGTCGCCTTTTTTGCAGTGCATCGTACGCTTTCAGGACGCTTTTCTCAGGAGATTTCAATGACTACCCCCGCCGACGTGCTCAAGATGCTCAAGGACAAGGAGGTGAAGTTCGTCGACCTCCGTTTCACCGACACCCGCGGCAAGGAGCAGCACGTCTCGGTTCCGACCAAGCAGTTCGACATGAGCAAGTTCGAGGCGGGGCACGCGTTCGACGGCTCGTCGATCGCCGGCTGGAAGGGCATCCAGGCGTCGGACATGCTGCTGATGCCCGACCCGGGTTCGGCCTACATCGATCCGTTCATGGACGAGACGACGCTCAACATCACCTGTGACGTGGTCGAGCCGTCCGACGGCAAAGGGTACGAACGCGATCCGCGATCGCTCGCCAAGCGCGCCGAGGCGTATCTCAAGGCCTCCGGTATCGGCGACGTCGCCTACTTCGGGCCGGAGCCCGAGTTCTTCGTCTTCGACGCCGTCGAGTGGTCGTCCGACATGTCGGGCAGCTACTGCAAGGTGTTTTCGAGCGAAGCCGCGTGGTCGACCGCCGAGAAGTTCGAAGGCGGCAACATGGGCCACCGTCCGACCGTCAAGGGCGGCTACTTCCCGGTCCCGCCGGTCGATTCGCTGCAGGACATCCGCTCGGCGATGTGTCTGGCGCTCGAGCAGATGGGCGTCGAGGTCGAGGTGCACCACCACGAAGTCGCCAACGCCGGTCAGTGCGAGATCGGCACCAAATTCGCGCCGCTCGTGCAGCGCGCCGACTGGCTGCTGCGGCTCAAGTACGCGGTCCACAACACCGCGCACGCCTACGGCAAGACGGCGACGTTCATGCCGAAACCGATCGTGGGCGACAACGGCTCCGGCATGCACGTGCACCAGTCGGTATGGAAGGACGGCAAGAACCTCTTTGCCGGTGATGGCTATGCCGGTCTGTCGGAGACCGCGCTCTACTACATCGGCGGCATCATCAAGCACGCGAAGTCACTGAACGCGATCACCAACCCGGGGACCAACTCCTACAAGCGGCTCGTCCCCGGGTTCGAGGCGCCGATCAACCTCGCCTACTCGGCGCGCAATCGCTCGGCGGCGATTCGCATTCCGTACGTGCCCAACCCGAAGGGCCGCCGCATCGAGGTGCGTTTCCCGGATCCGACGGCCAACCCGTACCTCGCGTTCGCCGCCATGCTGATGGCGGGCATCGACGGCATCCAGAACAAGATTCACCCGGGTGACCCGATGGACAAGAACCTCTACGATCTCGAGCCCGAGGAGGCAGCGAAGGTGCCGCATCCGTGTGCATCGCTCGACGAGGCGCTGTCGCATCTCGACAAGGACCGCGATTTCCTCACTCGCGGCGGCGTGTTCACCAACGACATGCTCGACGCGTACATCGATCTCAAGATGGAGGAGGTCACGCGCTTCCGCATGACCACGCATCCGATCGAGTACGACATGTACTACAGCCTGTAAACCGGCGCCACGCGCTGCGCGCTTGCAGGGCATGGGGAGGGAGGGGCGGACCCGCAAGGTTCGCCCCTTTCGCTTGGTTCGCCTTCCGGCGCATTTCCCCTTACACTCGACTCCAGATGCCGCCCGCTTCCTGTTCTCGTGCCAGTTCCCGGTGCACGCGCGCCCTGCGCTGGTGCCTGATCGCGGGTGTCGCGACGATCGCGGCCGCGCTGACCGGTGGCGAAGCCCTCGGCGTGACGCTTGCAGAAAAGGCGCGCGAGTCCGGCTGCGTGAACAAGCCCGAGGTGGTCGACGGGACGATGTATCGTTGTCTCACGAAGTCGGGCGTCTCGTCCTATTTCAACGTGCCGGGTGCGGCGCCGGCGCCGGCCCTGCGGGGAACGCGTCGGGCCGGTCGAGTGCGTCGACGCCGACTCCGGCCGGGTTTCCGCGCATCGACACCGCAACGCAGAAAGGTCGCGACGACGTGCGGCGCAAGGTCCTTTCCGACGAGCTCGCCGCAGAGGAAAAGCTCCTGGCGGACGCGCGGACGACCTATGCCGACGGCGCGCCAGTTCCGCTGCCCGAGGAGCGCTCCAGCGCGGAGAAGTATCGCGAGCGTATCGCGCGTCTGCGCCAGGCGGTCAACGTGCACGAAAAGAACGTCGAGGCGCTGAAGAAGGAACTGCAGTCGGTGAAGTGACGCCCGCTTGGCAGCGCTGGCCGCAGCCGGGCGAAGCACCACCGACGTCCGCGATTCACTTGGTTGACCCGACCGCCGCCGGCAGTCCGCGCGAGGCTCGCGCGGGAAGACGCTCCGGCGCAGATATTGCTAAAGACTGGGGGTCGCCCTTCCCGCAACGTGCTCGGGACATCCCGCACCCACTCGCATCGTGAAACTCGGCTTTCTTCCGTCCTTCACCGGCGCCGACACGAAGGGCGCCTACGCAGGTCTCGAGCTCCTTGCCGCCGCAGTCCTGCTTCTGGACCGGGAGCTGCGGGTCGCGTACGCAAACCCGGCCGCGGAAAACCTCTTCGAGCTTTCCAAAAAGCAGCTGATCGGCCACTTCGCGAGCGCTGTCTTCGCCGATCCGGCCGAACTTCTCGCCGCGATCGACAAGGCGGTGGGCAGCGGCGCGTCGTACACCGAGCAGGAGCTCGAACTCGGGGTCATCGGCAAGCCGAGGCTGCACCTCACGTGCACCGTATCGCCCGTCGATGTTGCCGAGGGCGCGCTCCTGCTCGAATTCCGGCACATCGACCAGCAGTTGAAGATCGCGCGCGAGGAACGCCTGCTCGAGCAGCAGCAGGCCAATCGAGAGCTCATCCGCAGCCTCGCGCACGAGATCAAGAACCCGCTCGGCGGCATCCGCGGCGCGGCACAGCTGCTCGAGCGCGAGCTCGATCGCGCACCGCTGATCGAGTACACGCAGGTGATCATCGGCGAAGCCGACCGACTGCAGTCGCTCGTCAACCGGTTGCTGACGCCGCACCGGCTGCCGACGTACCGGCGCACCAACATCCACGAAATTCTCGTTCGGGTGAAGGGTGTGGTGCAGGCCGAATTTCCACAAGTCGCGATTCTCACCGACTTTGACATCAGCCTGCCCGAGTTCGACGCCGATGCCGAGCAGTTGACGCAGGCGGTGCTCAACATCGTGCGCAATGCGGCCCAGGCGCTCGCCGGGACGACGAAGGACCCGCAGATCCGGCTGACCACCCGCGTCGCCCGCTACGTGACGCTGGCGAAGAAGCGCCATCGCCTCGCCATCGCGGTGTCGATCGCCGACAACGGCCCCGGCATTCCCGCGGAGATCCGCGACCGGATCTTCTACCCGCTCGTCTCGGGCCGCGAAGGCGGCACCGGACTGGGCCTTACGCTGGCACAGACCTTCGTCGCCCAGCACAACGGGACGATCGAGTGCGAAAGCGAGCCGGGGCGCACCGTGTTCACGATCCTTCTCCCGCTCGAATCGGCCCGTGCGGGCGGATAATCCGGAGACGAGAGGATGTACGCTTACGATTATGATCCCCAGCGCAGTACGGCGATGAAATCCGTCTGGGTCGTCGACGACGACCGTTCGATCCGATGGGTGCTGGAGAAGGCGCTCGCCCGCGAAGGGCTGCCCTACAAGACGTTCGCGTCGGCCTACGAGGTCCTGCAGGCGCTCGCTGTCAGCCAGCCATCGGTACTCGTTTCCGATATCCGAATGCCCGGCGAGTCCGGGCTTGTCCTGCTCAACAAGGTGAAAGAGCGCTTTCCGCAGATTCCGGTCATCATCATGACTGCCTATTCAGATCTGGACAGCGCGGTGGCGGCGTTCCAGGGTGGTGCGTTCGAGTACCTGCCCAAGCCGTTCGACGTCGACCACGCGCTCGCGCTCATTCGTCGCGCGACGACCCAGTCCCAGGTTGCCGCACCGCCGGCCGCCGCGGCCGTGTCGGAGACGCCGGAAATGCTGGGCCAGGCACCGGCGATGCAGGAGGTATTCCGCGCGATCGGCCGGCTGTCGCAATCGCATGCGACGGTGCTGATCACCGGCGAATCGGGGACCGGCAAGGAACTCGTCGCGCGCGCGCTGCACCGGCACAGCCCGCGGGCGGCGGGGCCGTTCGTCGCAATCAACACGGCCGCGATTCCGAAGGATCTGCTCGAGTCCGAGCTTTTCGGCCACGAGCGTGGCGCGTTCACGGGGGCGCAGAGCTCGCGTCGCGGCCGGTTCGAGCAGGCGGAAGGAGGAACGCTGTTTCTCGACGAGATCGGCGACATGCCCATGGACCTGCAGGTGCGGCTGCTGCGCGTGCTTTCCGACGGCGAGTACTACCGCGTCGGCGGCCACTCGCCGCTGAAGGCGAGCGTGCGCGTGATCGCCGCGACGCACCAGAACCTCGAGGAACGGGTGCGGCAAGGGCTCTTCCGCGAGGACCTGCTGCACCGCCTCAACGTGGTCCGCCTGCGTCTGCCGCCGCTGCGCGAGCGACAGGAAGACATCGCGCCATTGGCGCGTCACTTCCTGCAGAAGAGCGCGCGCGATCTCGCCGTCGAGACGAAGATCCTGTCCGACGATGCGCTGAAGGTGCTGGCGGCCTTTCCGTTCCCGGGAAACGTGCGTCAGCTGGAGAACGTCTGTCACTGGCTCACCGTGATGGCGCCGGGTCAGCGGATCGAGGTCGCCGATCTTCCGCCGGAGGTGCGCGCAGCGCCTGCCGGCGCCGGTGCCGAAGGCGGTGGCGAGGCGAACTGGCGGCATGCGCTCGATCGCGAGCTCGCGCAGGCGCTCGTTCGCGGCGAGCGCGCCGTCGGCGACCGCCTCGAGAAGGAATTCGAGAAGACGCTGATCCTGCGCGCCCTCGCGCACACGGACGGTCATCGGATGGAGGCAGCGCAATGGCTGGGCTGGGGTCGCAACACGCTGACCCGGAAGATCCAGGAACTGGGACTCGAGGCCGAACTCAAGAAGAGCAGCTGATCCTCCCGCGACGCCGGCAGCCCTAGCGCAGCGGCTGCGCGAGCGGTGCGTGCTGCATGCGCTCGACCATCTCCTCGATCACGACATCGGGCCGCTCGCGCTCGATCAATGCGGGATCGAGCGCGTGGTCCGAGACGTAGACCACGCGGCGAAAGTTTTCCGAGAGCAGCGGCATCAGCGAAATGGCCATCGAATCGCGGTAGACGATTGCCGAGGGCAACCCCGGCGTAGCGCAGGCCCACTCCTCGCGCGCGGCATCCGTGGCGCCGTCGGTACGCTGCGCGCAGCGGCGCCCCTGGTTTGCCAGCACCTTGGCGAGCGGCGCCACGTCGTCCTCGCGGAACCATTTCGGCACCCCGATCATCTGGGCGAGGTCCCCGCTGTAGTAGTCGACGCCGGGCGAGTACGGCGGCATCGCCGCCGGCGCGCCCGGGTAGGAAGGAACGCGTGGCTTGAGTGCGGCAGAAAGGGCGTCGTAGGCGGTGGCGGCGCCCTGGAGGTTCCAGTGGGAGTCCGACAGAAAGTACTGGCGCCCACGCGCCTTCGCCGCAACGAGTGCAGGGCGCACGTCGAGGACGAGCCACTTCGGGATACGCGGCAAGCGCTGCATACAGCCGGTCGAGGCGCGTTTCGCGCGCCCGGACGATCCACGCGGGCAGATGCTCGGGATAGATCGTCGCCTTGTCGGGAGCAATCAGGGCGACGTAGGCGATGCCGCGCGCGGCGAGCCAGTCGTGGCGGCGCTTGATCTCGGCGGCGACGGCCCGCCCCTCGTCCGCCGGATACGGTGCGATGCCGCGGAAGTCGCGGTCGATGGACTTGCCGTCCTCGCCGAGGAAGAAGAGCCAGCCGTCGCGTCCGATCAGCACGTTGGGCACCGGCGAGACGCGAAACACGACCGCGTGCGCGAAATGATGCAGCCGGTTCAAACCGTCCCGCCCACCGAATCGATCGGCAAATGCGCGCTCGAAAGCGGCGGTCCACGCGCGCAGCGCCGCCACCGAGCCGGGCGGCGCCGGCCACGGTGCGGTCGCGCGATTCTCGAAGGTCAGCGACGCGGCCCCGCGCTTGACGATCGCACCGCCGAGCCCCGTTGCGAGCAGGATGGCGAACAGCACGATCGCGAGACGATCGCGTCGCGGATGCGTGTCCGGCGCCGGCGGCGGCACTGAGGCGGATGCGGAACGGCGAGACTCACGGACATGGCGGCATCAGAACCGGAAATAGATGAACGGATTGTAGGTACCGGCCGCGAGCGCGGCCGCGGCGAGCGTGCCGACGGCGGCGAGCCACGCGAAATCGACGACGAGACCGGCGGTGCTGCTTTCCCGCGAGTGCCGCGAACACGCGCGCAACCGGCATCGAGCCGATGATGCCGGCCGCGAGCGTCGTCGCGACCAGCGGGTCGACGAATTGCGCGAGGGGACGGACGCTCGGATCGCCGCCCGTCCGTCCGCCGAGCGCGGCGTAGAAGTCGAGCGCATGCGCCAGCGTCTCGCAGCGGAACAGCACCCAGCCTCCCATCACGGCGGCCAGCGCATAGAGGTGACGCAGCGGCCCCAGCCGGTCCAGCACGCGATCGAAACCGGCCCGCTCGACCACTAGAAACAGCCCGTGCCAGATTCCCCAGAGCACGAACGGCCAGCTGGCCCCGTGCCACAGGCCGCAGAGCAGGAACACGACGACGAGGTTCGCGTAGGCGCGTACCGTGCCGCGCCGGTTGCCGCCGAGCGGGACATAGAGGTAGTCACGAAACCAGTTCGACAGCGAGATGTGCCAACGGCGCCAGAACTCGCGCACCGACGTGGCGATGTAGGGATAGTTGAAGTTCTCGAGAATCCGGAAGCCGAACATCCGCATCAACCCGATCGCCATGTCCGAATAGCCGGAGAAATCGAAGTAGATCTGCAGTGTGTAGCAGACGAGCCCGAGCCACGCGAGGGCGGGCGTGAGTTCCGTCCCCGGCAGCGCGAACACCTGGTCGGCAACCCGGCCGAGCGTGTTGGCGATCAGCACCTTCTTGCCGAGCCCCAGCACGAACCGGCGGATGCCCCATGCGATGTCGGCGATCCGCGTTTCGCGTGCCGGTATCTGCGCGGCGATGTCGCGCCAGCGGATGATCGGCCCGGCGATGAGCTGCGGGAACAGCAGGATGTACAGGGCGAAGTCGGGGAGCCGGCGTTCTGCGTTCGCGTTGCGCTTGCCGACGTCGACGACGTAGGAGATGGCGTGAAACGTGAAAAACGAGATCCCGAGCGGCAGCGGAATCGCCGTGACGGTGAACGGCGAGAGCGCGAGGAGCGGCGCCAGCGCGTTGACGTTGGCGATCGCGAAATTCGCGTACTTGAACACGGCCAGCGTACCGAGGTTCGCCGCCACGGCAACGCCGAGCCAGCGGCCACGGACGCCCGGGTCGCGCGCGCGGCCGATCGCGAGACCGAAGCCCCAGTTGGCGAGGACCGACGCTGCCACGAGGATGAGGTACGGGGCCTCTCCCCACGCATAGAACACGACGCTGGCGACCAGCAGCACGGCGTTGCGTGCGCGGCGCGGCACCGCAAAATAGGCGGCGAGCGTGACCGGCAGGAACAGGAACAGGAAGATCGGCGACGCGAAGACCATGGCGCGCGGAGTCTAGCAGCCGCGCGTGGCGCAGGCGCGTCCGGGCCGCCCACGCGACCCGTCGCACACGGGTGCGCCTCGCGCAATGCGAGTGCAGCGCGAGTCGCTTGCGTCAGGCGTTCAGTTCGACCACCACCGGCGCGTGATCGGAAGGCTTGTCGCCCTTGCGCGCGCTGCGGTCGATGCGGCAGGCGGTGCACCTGGCCGCAAGCGAAGCCGACAGCAGGATGTGGTCGATGCGCAGTCCGTGATTCTTCGGAAACGCGAGTTGCCGGTAATCCCACCAGCTGAAGGTGTTCGGCGGTTGATCGAAAATCCGGAAGCTGTCGGCGAGGCCGAGTTCCAGCCAGTCCCGGAACACGGCGCGCTCGGCGTCTGAGCACAGGACCTGACCGGCCCAGGCCGCGGGGTCGTGGACGTCGCGGTCCTCCGGCGCGATGTTGAAGTCGCCGGCGACGACGAGCGCCGGATGGCGCGCGAGCTCATCGCGCAGGTACGTCGTCATGGCCGCGCACCAGGCAAGCTTGTAGCGATACTTGTCGGAGTCCACCGCCTGGCCATTGGGCACGTAGAGCCCGAACACGCGAGTTCCGGCGATCGTCGCGCCGATCACGCGCCTCTGTTCGTCCGGGAAACCGGGCAGCGCGGTCACGATGTCGGCTGCCGGGCCGAGCCCGTCGCGAACGAGAAGCGCGACGCCGTTGTAGGTGCGCTGGCCGGTGAAATGCGCCGCATATCCCGCGTCGGCAATTTCCTGGCGCGGGAATTTCGCGTCCTCGAGCTTGGTCTCCTGCAGGCAGAGCACGTCCGGGCGTGCGACCGGCAACCACGCGAGCAGGCGCGGCAGGCGGACGTTCAGCGAGTTGACGTTCCAGGTGGCAATTTTCACGTGAGGCCTTCTCGACCGCGATTCCTGGCGTGCCGCGAGCACGTCGTCGATGTCGGACGACGCCACATTCGCAGGGAGGCGGATGCCCCTGGATGCGAATGGCGCCCGACCGTCCCGCAAGTCTTCGCCATGGCGGCGGAGGTTGCCGGGGCGCCCACGACCGCCCTTCTCGGCACGCCACAAAGGGCGGCCGGGCTGGCACGTCTTGCCGAACTCGCGTGGGGCCCGTCAGTCCTTCGGGTATCCGCTGGCACCGGGGGCCGGTGCCGACTGGAGGACATCCGATTTCGCCACCGCAGGTTCCGCGGCCGGGCGGTTCTGGGTAATCCGCCTCGGCGCCGGTGTCTTGGGGTAGCCGGCGTCGTCGAGCATCGACTGCCAGCGTGTCTCGTTGTAGCCCTTGGCGACCAGCTTGTCGCCGACCTGCAGCACGGGCGCGTTGAGCTCGCCCGTCAGCGTCTTGAGCTGCTCGGCGCCTTTCGGGTCCTCGACGTTGACCGTCGTGAAGGGGACGCCGCGGCGGTTGAGCAGGCCTTCGGCGTTCTGGCACACCTCGCCGCAGGCGAACGTGTACAGCGTGACGGGGAACCGCTGCTGCGCCTGCTGGGCGGCGAAGGGTAGCTCGTTGTTCTCGATGAAGTTCGGCCCCAGGCGCTTTGCCTGAACGCTCTTCGCGTCCGGCGGTGGCGGTTTGTCGCTGTAGATGACCCGACCTTCGTTGTCGGTGTAACGGTAGACCTGCGTCTGGGCGGCCGCGCCGGCCGCCACGACCGCGGCCAGCATCACGCACCCGAGTGCCAACCGATTCGAAGCAACTGCCATGGCTCCTCCTTCAACCGGACACGACCATTCCATTATGCCGCAGAAGGGCATCGAGCTGGGGCGGCCGCCCGCGGAAGGCCACGAACGACTCCATCGCCGGTCGGCTGCCGCCGCGTGCCAGTACCTCGTCGCGGAATCGCGCGCCGGCGTCGGGCGAGAGCACGCCCGCCTCCTCGAACAGGCTGAAAGCGTCGGCCGACAGCACTTCCGCCCACTTGTAGCTGTAATAGCCTGCGGCGTAGCCGCCGGCGAAGATGTGGCCGAACGCATGGATTCCGCGGTCGTAGTCTGCGCGGGGAGCCACCGCGACCTCGGCGCGCACCTCCTCGGCGAGCGCCATCGGCGTTGCCCAGCGGCCGCCGCCAGCGAGGGCGTAGTCCGAGTGCAGCAACATGTCGAACAGCGCGAACTCGAGCTGCCGTACCATCGCCAGGCCGCTCTGGAAATTCTTGGCGGCAAGCATCCGGTCGAAAAGCGTGCGCGGCAACGGCTCACCGGTGTCGATGTGCGCGCTCATGTGGCGGACGACGTCCCACTCCCAGCACCAGTTCTCCATGATCTGGCTCGGAAGCTCCACCGCGTCCCACTCGACGCCCTGGATGCCGGACACGCCGGCGACCTCGACCTCGGTAAGCAACTGGTGCAGTCCATGGCCGAACTCGTGGAAGATCGTGATCACTTCGTCGTGCGTGTATGTGGCCGGCTTGCCGCCGACCGGCGCCGAAAGGTTGCACGTGAGGTAGGCGGCCGGATGCTGCAGCTGTGCGCCGGCGCGCCGGCGGTTGATGGCGTCGTCCATCCACGCGCCGCCTTGCTTGCCCGGGCGCGCGTAGCTGTCGAGGTAGAAATGTCCGATCAATGCGCCGTCGCGATCGACGATCTCGAAGAAGCGCACCGAAGGATGCCAGACGGCGGCCCTGGCCTCGCGGATCACGATCCCGTAGATGGTCTCCACCACGCGGAACAGGCCGGCGAGCACCTTGTCTTCGGGGAAGTACTGGCGCACCTCTTGCTCGGAAAACGCGTAGCGCTTCGCCTTGAGCCTTTCCGACGCATACGCGATGTCCCAGGGCGCGAAGTCGGTCAGATGGAGTTCGTCGCGCGCGAACGCGGCGAGCTCGGCGTAGTCGCGCTCGGCAAACGGCTTCGCGCGACGGGCGAGGTCGCGCAGGAACGCGAGCACCTCGTCGACGGAGTTCGCCATCTTCGGCACGAGTGACACGTCGGCGTAGGTGGAGTACTCCAGCAACCTGGCCGCCTCCTGCCGCAGGGCCAGGATGCGGTCGATCACCGTGGTGTTGTCCCACTCGGGCCTGGCGCCCAGATCGGAGGCGCGCGTCGCGTACGCACGGTGCAGCGTTGCACGGAGCGCACGATTGTCCGCGTACTGCATCACCGGCAGGTAGCACGGCATGCGCAGCGTGAGCTTCCAGCCAGGCTTGCCCTCGGCCTGCGCCGCCGCCCGTGCCTCCGCGAGGACGTCCGCGGGGACGCCGGCAAGCTCCGCTGCGTCGGCGATGTAGAGCGCCCAGTCGTTGGTCGCGTCGAGCACGTTGTCGTCGAACTTCGCGGACAGCGCGGCGAGCTCTTCCTCGACGTCCTTGAGGCGTGCCTTCCGGTCGTCGGGGAGCTCGGCACCGGAAAGGCGGAAGTCGCGCAACGCGTTGTCGATGAGCTTCTTCTTCGGCGCGTCGAGCTGCGCGTATTCGGGTACCGCGGCGAGCGCGCGGTAGCGGGAAAACAGGCGCAGGTCCTGTCCGAGGTCCGTGTAGAACGCGGTGATCCGCGGCAGATTGTGGTTGTAGGCGTCGCGCAGTTCCGGTGTGTTGACGACGGCATTGAGGTGCCGCACCGCGCCCCACGCGCGTTCGAGCTGGTCGAGCGCGTCGGCCAGCGGTTCGACGATCGTCGCCCACGACGCAGGCCGCGTGTCGGTCGCAACCGCCTCCACGGTCGCGCGGGCGCGGGCGAGCAGTTCGTCGATCGCCGGGGTGACGTGCACGACGGCGATCGCGTCGAAACGGGGAAGTCCCGCGAAATCGAGCAGGGGATTGTGGGGAACGGTTGCGTTCATCGAGGGTGTCCGGGTCGGGCGGATCGTGTCCGCAGTGCGGCATCGAGTTCGGTCAGGTCGTCGGGGGTGCCGACGTTGGCCCACGGGCCGTCCCACCGTTCGCCGGAAACGATGCCCGCGGCGATCCAGCGGTGAAAAAACGGAAGCAATTTGAGCCTGGCGCCGCGGGGAAGTTCACGGAACAGCGCCGTGTCGTAGAGTCCGATGTTGGCGTAGGTGTATCGGGCTGCCCCGCCGAGCGTGACGGCGCCGTCCGCAAGCGCGAAATCACCGGCCGGATGATACGGCGGATTGGGCACCATGACGAGGTGCACGCGTGCGCCGTCCGGCGCGCGCGTCATCGCGGCGGCGCGCGACAGCAGCGAGGCATAGTCGAAGGCGCTCCAGATGTCGCCGGACACGATCAGCGCCGGCCCTTCCGGCAGCAGCGCGGATGCGGTGGCGATTCCGCCCGCGGTCTCCAGCGCTTCCGGTTCGATCGACCAGACGAGACGCACGCCGAGCGCCGCGCCGTCGCCCAATGCGCCGACGAGACGGTCGGCGAGATGCGAAGCGTTGATGACGATGTCGCGCAGTCCGGCGCGAGCCAGCGCTTCGATCTGCCAGACGATCAGCGGCTTGCCACCGACCTCGAGCAGCGGCTTCGGCGCGGCATCGGAGAGGGGACGCATCCGCTCGCCGCGGCCGGCGGCGAGGATCATCGCACCGATGGTCACGGGCGTGCGCTTCAGAACGTGTAGCCGGCCGTGGGCGTGCGTTGCTCGAGCAGGTCGAGCAGGCGCGACAGCGGATCCAGCGCCCGGTAGCGCGCGCAGGCGCCGCGAAGGTAGCCCAACACGCGCGGCATGTCGTCGAGATAGCCGCTCTTGCCGTCCCGGTAGGCGAGGCGCGCGAAGATACCGAGCACCTTGAGCTGCCGCTGCACGCCCATCCACTCGTAGTCGCGCCAGAAGGCGGCGAAATCCTCGCCGACCGGCAGGCCTGCAGCGCGCGCGCGCTTCCAGTAGCGGACGGCCCAGTCGATCTGCCGCGCTTCGTCCCACGCGATGTAGGCGTCGCGCAGCAGCGAGACGAGATCGTAGGTGACGGGCCCGATGACGGCGTCCTGGAAGTCGAGCACGCCGGGATTCGCGGTGCAGACCATCAGATTGCGCGAGTGATAGTCGCGATGCACGAACACGCGCGGCTGTGCGAGATTGTTGTCGAGCACGAGGCGGAACGTCGCAGCGAGCGCCGACGTCTGGGCGGGCGTCAGCGTCACGCCGAGCTTGCGCACCACGTACCAGTCGGGGAACAGCGCGAGCTCGCGCGCGAGCAGCGCCTCGTCGTACGCGGGCAGCGCGCCATCGCGCGTCGCGAGCTGCCAGCGGACGAGCGCGTCGATCGCGTCCGAATAGAGCCCGGCGGCCGAATCGGCGTCGAGCGCCGCGAGGTACGTGCGATCGCCGAGATCCGACAGCAGGAGAAAACCGCGCGCGAGATCCTCGGCCAGCACGTCGGGGGCATGCACACCGGCGCCCGTGAGCAGCCGCGCGACGCGGACGAACGGACGGCAGTCCTCCATCGGAGGCGGCGCGTCCATCGCGATCAGCGTCGCGCGCCCGTGCCACGGTGACTCGGGGACGATGCGGAAATAGCGGCGGAAGCTCGCGTCGGCCGATGCCGGGGCAACGGTGAACGCACTCGTGCCGAGGACCGCCGCGACCCACGTCGACAGCGCGGAAAGGCGTGCCTCACCCGACGTGCTCGGGGATGTGGCGGACGGAACAGGCATCGGCGGGAACAGGCGTGCGGAGGGTTCAGCCAGGCCGCGTCGAAACGTCCTCGTGCATGGCGGCTTGCCCGAGCGGAGGGCCGCGCAAAGGCGGCACGCTAGAATGCGGCATTTTAGCACCGGCCTTGGCAGCGCTCCCGGTCTTCCGCCTGTTTGGACCCTCCCCCATCGGATGAGGATTCGCTCCACGCCCTCGCCCTCGCCCTCGCGCTCGCGGCGGTGCTCGTACCGGTCGCGGCGGCCCAGACGCCGGCACCGGTTGCGGGCGGGGCGCCGACGCTGCCGGAACCGATCCTGCGGCTCGCGCCGGATCTCGAGCCGCCGGTGACCCGGCGCCCCGCGCCGTCGCGGCCTGGCGAGGCGCTGCCCGGTCCATCGCTGCAGCCGTCTCCGCTCGAAGCCGGGGGAGGCGCGGTCTTCGTGCGCGCGAACCGGATCGACGGCGTGGCGGAAAAGTATGTCGAGGCTGAAGGCAAAGTCGAGCTGCGCACGCGCCGCGAGACCGTGCTCGCCGAATGGTTGCACTACGACATTGCGGCGCAGGAGATCTGGGGCAAGGGCGACGTGCTGCTCCGCCGCGGCACCGACTTCATTGCCGGCCCGGAGGCGCGGTTCAAACGCGACACGGAGACCGGCTTTTTCACCGGGCCCCGCTTTTTCATCGGCGAGAATGGCGCCCGCGGCTCGGCGAAGGAGCTCCGGTTCGCCGGTCCGGAACGCTACGAGGTGACCGACGCGAGCTACACGACCTGTGTCGCGCCGCGCGACGACTGGTACGTGCGCATGGATGAGCTCGAGGTCGACAAGACGCGCATGGTCGGCACGGGCCACAATGCGACGCTGTACTTTCTCGGCGCCCCGGTGGCCTATTCGCCGTGGCTCGAGTTTCCGCTGTCGAACGAGCGCAAGTCCGGATTCCTCACGCCGATCCTCGGCTCGACGGGCATTCGCGGCTTAGAGGTGGCGGTCCCGTACTACTTCAATCTCGCGCCCAACTACGACGCGACGCTGATGCCGCGCCTGATGACCAAGCGCGGCCTGCAGATCGATGCGCAGGGCCGCTACCTCACCGAGTCTTTCCAAGGTGAGGCCGACGCCCAGTACCTGCACGACGACCGGATCACGGGGACCAACCGCTATCTGCTGTCGTGGAAGCACGGGCAGAACATTGCTGCCGTGCCCGGACTCAATGCGTACTGGAACCTCAACAAGGTGTCCGATGCCACCTACTTCGCCGACCTTTCGGACCGCGTGGCCCTGACCTCCCAGTCGACGCTGACGCGCGAGGGCGGCGTCGCCTGGACGCGCGGGCCGCTGTCGGTGCTGGCGCGCGCGCAGGCGTTCCAGACGCTGCAGGACCCGACCGCGCCGCCGGCAACGCCGCCCTACAACCGGCTGCCGCAGGTCGTTGCGACGCTGCAGGAGACCGACTGGCGCGACCTGACGTGGAGCGCGACCGGCGAGTACGCGCGGTTCCGGCAGTCGGCGCTGCCGCAGGGCGACCGCGTCTACGCCTATCCGACGGCGACGTGGTCGCGGCAGGGTGCCGCCTGGTTCTTCGCGGCGCAGGCGGGCGTGCACATGCGCGAGTACGCGATGCAGGACACGGGCGCCGCCAGCGACAGCTTCGGCTACGTGGTGCCGGTGACGAGCGTCGACGCCGGTCTCGTGTTCGAGCGCGACTGGAACGTGCTTGGGCAGAGCGTGGTCCAGACGCTCGAGCCGCGCGCGTTCTACGCCTACATTCCGTACCGCAACCAGTCGAGCGCGCCGGTGTTCGACACTGCGCAGCAGCAGTTCACGTATGGTCAGCTGTTCGTCGCCAACCGCTATCTCGGCAACGACCGGATCGGCGACGCGAACCAGGTCACGGTCGCGCTGACGTCGCGCTTCCTCGATCCGGCCACCGGCGCCGAGCGGCTGCGGCTCGCGATCGGCGACCGTTTCTACTTCACCGACCAGCGGGTAACGCTGCCCGGCGAGACGCCGCGGTCGGGCTCGAGTACGGATGTCCTGCTTGTCGGCGACGGTCGCCTTTCCGACGCCTGGTATCTCGCCGGCAGCACGCAGTACAACTTCGATGCCGGCCAGCTCGAGAGCTTCAACGCCGCGCTGCGGTGGACGCCGGCGCCGGGCAAGGCGTTCAGCGCGAGCTATCGATACAACCGCAATCTCGTCAACGAGCCGGGGTCCGCCTCCGAGCTGCGCCAATTCGATATCGCCGGACAGTGGCCGCTGTCCGCCGGCTGGTCGGTGATGGGCCGCTGGAACTACTCGCTGGTCGACGGCAAGACGCTGGAGGCGGTGGCAGGGGCCGAGTACAATGCCGGGTGCTGGACGCTGCGCCTCGTCGGCCACCGGCTGACGACGACGTCGCAGACGACCACGACATCGGTGTACCTGCAGATCGAACTGAACGGCCTCGCGCGCTTCGGCACGAACCCCCTCGATCTCCTGCGCCGCAGCGTCCCGGGCTATCTCAAGAGCAACGACCCGGCGGTATCGCCGCGCGATACCGCCGACTATTTCCAGGAATACTGAGCATGGCTGTCCTTCGCTTCCTCGCGCGCGCCGCCGTTCGCGGCTTCGTGCTCGCCGCGATGGTCGCGGCGCCGCTCGCCGCGGCCCAGGCGCCATCCGCGGCGCCGCGCGCGCCGGGCGCCGCCGACCACCCCGCACGCCGGCTGCCGCCGCGCGCGCGCCCGTCTCCCTCGACCGCGCGGTCCTGCTCGATCGGGTCGTCGCCATCGTCAATGACGAAGCGCTGACCCAGAACGAGATCAACGAGCAGAAACGCATCGTGCTGCAGCAGATGAAATCGCAGAACGTCGCCGCCCCGGCGCCGGACGTGCTCGAGAAGCAGTTGCTCGAACGACTCATCACGGAGCGTGTATTGCTCCAGCTCGCGAAGGAAAACGGGCTGCGCGTCGACGACGTGACGGTCGAGCGCACGGTCCAGCGGATCGGCCAGGAGAACAAGCTCACGCCGGAGCAGTTCCGCGCCGCGGTCGAGAAGGAGGGGATCGCGTTTGCGAAGTACCGCGAGGACATCCGCAACGAGATCCTCGTGCAGCGGCTGCGCGACCGCGAGGTCGACAGCCGGATCACGGTGACCGACGCCGAGGTCGACCAGTTTCTCGCGACGGTCAATGCGCAGACCGGCGGCGACACCGAGTACCGCCTGGCGCACATCCTCGTGCTGGTGCCGGAGCAGGCGTCGCCCGAGCAGATCGATGCGAAACGGCGGCGCGCCGAGGAGGCGCAGAAGCAGATCCAGAGCGGAACGGATTTCGCGCAGGTCGCAGCCGGGTTTTCCGATGCGCCCGACGCACTGCAGGGCGGCAACCTAGGCTGGCGGGCGCCGGCGCGGCTGCCCACCGTGTTCGCCGATTCGGTGCGCGGCATGAAGGCCGGCGATGTCTCGGGCATCCTGCGCTCGGCGAGCGGCTTTCACATCGTCAAGCTGCTGGAGACGCGAAACCGCGTCCAGCAGACGGTCGTCGAGCAGACGCACGTGCGGCACATCCTCGTCAAGGTCAGCGAAATCACATCCGAAGCCGATGCGAAGGCGAAGATCGACCGGATTCGCGAGCGGATCGACCTGGGCGCCAAGTTCGAGGATCAGGCCCGCCTCAATTCGGAGGACGGCAGCGCGAGTCGCGGCGGCGACCTTGGCTGGATCTCGCCGGGTGACACGGTCCCGGACTTCGAGCAGGCGATGAACAAGCTGAAACCCGGCGAGCTGTCGCAGCCGGTCCGCTCGCCATTCGGCTGGCACCTGATCCAGGTGGAGGAGCGACGCACGCAGGACATCACGGTCGAGCGCCAGCGCGAGCAGGCACGGCTCGCGCTGCGCCAGCGCAAGTCCGACGAGGCGTTTGCCGACTGGGTGCGGCAGATGCGCGACCGCGCGTACGTCGAGATCAGGGCCGACGAGCGCTAGCTGCCGGTCGCCCATGCCGTCACAGCCGTCGCGAAGCTGACCATGCGCGTCGAGGACATCTTCACCGAGCCGCTGGTCGACCTGGGTGCCGGGGATGCGCGCTTTGTCGGCATCCTCACGCCAGCCAGCGCGGTGGGCGCCGCCAAGGTCGGGGTCACGGCGCAGTTCCTCGAGAACGCCGAGGACTATCACCGCGCCTATCTCGATGTCGACTACTGGCGCTGGCTGCTCGACAACGCGCTGCGCGCGGCGCACGACCTGGGCGAACCGCGCACGATCATCGACATCGGCTCGGGGTCGGGCAATTCCGTGCTGCCGCTCGCCGATCGCTTTCCCGACGCGACGATCATCGCCACCGACATCAGCCCGCAGCTGCTCGCGATCCTGCGCGACTTCATCGTCAAGCGGGCCGAACGCCCGGAGCGCTTCGGGCTCGTCGCCGCCGACGCCTCGGCGGCGAGCTACCGCACCGGTGTGGCCGACCTGGCCGTCGGGGCCGCGATCCTCCATCACATCCTGGATCCGGCGCGGGTGCTCGCATCGTGCCATCGCGCGTTGCGTCCGGGCGGCTGGGCGATCTTCTTCGAACCGTTCGAGGCCGGCAACGTGATCCTCAACCTGACCTACCAGCGCGTCCTGGCCCAGGCAACGGCTTCGGAGCGGGCGACGGAGGGGATGCAGTTTCTCGAGCGGATGGTCGCCGACTACACGGTGCGCAGCCGGCCGCGCACGGACCCGATCTTTCGCGAGCTCGACGACAAGTGGATGTTCACGCGCTCGTACTTCGAGCGCATCCGCGACGAGCAGGGCTGGGCCGAGCTCGTCGTCTATCCGCTCAATGCCGCCGACACGCCGCTGCGCAACCAGGCGGGGGTCCACCTGAAGCTCGGTGCCGCACTTCCGCCCGAGGCCCTGCCCCCCTGGGCCTGGGCGATCGTCGACGCGACCGACGCCGGGATGTCGCAGGACCTGAAGCGCGAGTGGATGCAGGAAGGCGCCGTGCTCTTCCGGAAGGCGCCGGCGTCCTGAGGAAGCCTCGCCGAGCCGGCCCCGTCAGCGGGCGGGGTTCGCGCCGCGTGCCCGCGGATAAAGCGCGACATGCCGCACGCGCAGCGATGAGGTGCCAGTCGCGAGCGCGAACGTGAGCCGGAGCTGGTCGGCTGCCGCGAGCGCGGCCGGCCACGCGAGCGGCAGCCTCAATCCGGCGGCGGACCGCTCGAGCGCGCGCACGTCGTGCTCCGGCCCCAGCCCGAGCCAGGGCCCCGCGCCGGCACGCGCTTCGACGCGCACGCCGGCGAGTCCGGCCGAAGCGTCGACGCCGACCACCAGCAGGTCCGTGTCCGAGGATTGCAGGGCGAGATTTGCCGGCGACACGAGCGTCATCCGCCGCCCGGCGGCGACCAGATCGAGGAACCCGTTGCCCGCGGCGAGCGTGGTGCCCGCCTCGCCGCCCCAGCCGTCATTGCTCGCCACGCGCGGCGTGCCGAACGTCCACAGCCGGGTACCGAGCGGCACGTACGCGTGCGCAATGGCGAAGTCCTTCAGTGCGTCCTCGAGCGGTGTGTTGCGCCATGCGGTGTACGAGACGTAGCCGGGCTCGTTCGCCGCAAGGCCGTTCGAACCGTTCCACGCCATCGGCGACACGAGTCGGGCGCCGTAGTTGAACATCTCGGTCAATGCCCGGTAGCCCGCCGCGTAGGTCGGCAGCGTCTTCGGATCGCGCAGGTCGGCAGTGTTGAACTCGACGACCGCCCAGCCCGGATCCATCCGGTGGAACGTGGCGAAGAGGCTGTCCGGCGTTTCCATCCGGATGTCGTTCTGCGCGCCGGGGCCGTAGACAATCGCGCCGAGATGGCCGTATTTCGGGATCGCGCCCTCGACGGACATGCCGCCGGTGTCGTAGTTCTTCGAGGGGCTGGCCAGCCGCACCGCGAAGGGCATCGCGGCCGGATGAGGCCCCATGAATCCCTGCGACGAGAAGATCCGCGCCGCCGGTACTCCGACTTCCTCAAGCCAGTGCGACAGTTCATCGTAGTGGAGGTCGACGGTATGCCGGCGAAAGAGCTCCCACTCGTGGGTCCACCGGTCTTCCCAGAAGGGCCGACCTTCGTGCGGAAACTGGCGCGGCGGATCGACATCGCTCCAATCCGTCCAGGTTTTCGCCGCGAGCGCGTTGACGTCCGCGAGCGTGAGCGGCTTCGCACGGCGATAGGCGGAGAGGTCCGGCACGCCGGGGCCGCCCTTGCCCGCGTACGGCCCCGTTCCCTGCAGCCACTCGCGGAACTGCCGCAGCATGTCCGGGTTGTAGTCGTACCACTGCTTCTCGTCGTAGAACGGGTTGTGATACGTGTCCGGATCGAGGTTGACGCCGGCAAAAAGTTCGGGATGCTCGCGCGCGAAGGCGGCGACGATCCTGCCCGCGGCCTGCAGATTGCGCTTCTTGTAGTGGCGGTTCTGGGCGGCGTAGACGTTGAACGTCAGCATCCGGCCGAGCTCGGGCGCTTCGAGCGAGCCGGGCAGGTGCTTGAGGTAATCGTCGGCCATCACCTCGTTGTCCTGGTTCCACTGGCAATTCCGCCTGTCCTGCTCGAGGTGATCGTTGACGTCCCATGCCGGAACGTCGCACTGCGCGTCGGCCCATACGCCGCCGTTCAATGTCAGCAGCACCGGGACCTTGTGCTCGATCGCGTAGTGCAGCACGTCGGCGAGCGAATCCTCGGCGATCCGCTTGCCGTCGCATCTGCGCTCGACGTTCCAGTGCGGATCGAAGACCCAGTCGCCGGAGGCCCCCAGCGTGGTGCGCAGGTAGAGGATCGGCACGCGCATCCCGACCTTGAGCGTCGGCGACACATAGGGCAGATACGCGGTGTCGATTTCGCGCGGCCCGCCCAGCGACACGCCGGACACTCCCGGAAGCACGAAGAACGGTGCGGTGGATTCCATGTGCCGCGCCACGTAGAGCGCGCGCCAGGGCGACTCGTCCACGGCCGGGACGAGATATTTCGTCGCGAGCAGCTTCTCGTTGCCGAGCCGGCCGACGGCGACCACGGCAAGCTCGCGACGACCCGGGGGCAGGCCGGCGAGCTCCGCGCTGAAATCACCGCTGAACTCGAAACCTGGCGTTGCGGAGTCCGGATAGCCCGGCCTTGCCGCCGCGACGTCCGCGCGGGCAATGCCGTGGCGCGCGGCATAGGTCCTGCCGTCGAAACGCACTTCGATCGCCTTGATTCCCGCGGGATCGAGCGCCCACCCCTTGATGTAGATCCTCGGTCCCGCGATGGCGTCACCGGCGGGGTCGTCGATCCAGCCGATGGTCGGTGCGGATTTCCCCGGCATCGATGTCGGCGTGCTGACCGGTGGCGCGAGCGGTCCGCGGCCATGCCGGATCAGCGCGACGAACTCGATGGTCGCAATGCTGCCGATCACGGCGAGCGCGGCGAGGAACGCGATGGTCGAACGGCCCGCGTGCGAGTGTCCCGGGTCAATCCGCTGCCGGGGCGACCAGCGAGCGTCAGGCGATCGACCGAGCGTCATCGAAGCGTCGGCGGCAACATCGCCCGCCATTGCAGGTGTAGGGCCACGCGGCTACACCGATGCCGGTCCGAACCGCTTGTCCATCACCGCGCAGGCGATGTGGACACCGGGTGCCAGCTCGTGCCGGTCGAGCCCTTCCTGCCGGCAGCCCATCGCCTCGTAGAAGGGGACCGAATTGAGCGACGCTTCGAGCAGCAGTCCAGGCAATCCTGCCGCGCGCGCGTCGCGCTCGAGCGCGCGGAACAGCGCCGTGCCGATACCCTGCCGCTCGTACTCCGGGTCGACGTAGATCGCCTCGACGATGCCTTCACCCGGGTGGAGCTGCCCGAAGCCGACGATGCGCGGGCCGTCCGCACCGGGCACCTCCGCGATCACGATCCGGCGCGTGCGCATCGCGTCGACGTGGCACTCGGGTGTCGCCCGCTTCGCCCACGCGTCGACCTCCGCCTCGGTGTAGTGCGACACGGCGGACAGCCGGATCGCGCGCGTATGGATGGACAGGATCGCAGGCGCATCGTCGGCGCGCGCCGGCCGGATCGCGACACGCGGCGATGCGCGGAACTCACTCATGTTCGGGTGCGCCACACCTGAATCGCGGAGGGCCGCGTCTCGCGGCGTGCGGGACCGATCGGAACGCGTCACGGCGCCGCCGTGACACCGCTACTCGTTCTGGTAGACGTACGCCGTCTGCGCAACCCGGCCTTCGTCCATCGTCTTGCGCTCGGCCAGCTCCTGCGGCCGCTTGTCCCACCAGAGCGCGCGGCCCTTCTGCTGCTCCTTGGCGAGCTCCGGCTTCTTCTCGAGCAGGTCGCTCATGAACTGGGTGTGATCGGAGACGTAGTGGCGGGCGGGGAGGAAGAGCGACATGGCGATGATCGGGAGCGAATGAGTAACAGGGCAATCTTATCAGGGTCCCTGCGAGCTGCCGTCGAGCCCTATGCTTGAACGCGGATCGCCGGGACCCTGCCTCGGGCAAGGCGACCCCGCCGGGCGGACCGGGCGTGACGGCCCGTGAGGTGGCGCCCCTTCGCTGGCGCGTTCGGGAGGACGCGACCCCTGCCGCTCGCGCGGTCACGCTCACGCGGCCCCGGCCAGGGACAGTGCCGAGCCGCGTGTGACGCAAAAGGTCGGGCGCCACGGACGCAGCCGGGGCCGCACCGCGCATTTGCCGCGGACGGCGCGTCATGAGACCGCATGGCACGCTCCTTGCTCGAATTTAGCGGTCGGGCGTGCCGACGTTACAGGGCAGCGATTTCCAGGATCGGGGACGCACCCTGGCGACCGGCCGCTCGACACCACACCACGGTGTGTGACCGTGCCCAGATTACCCCTTTGGCCAAAATCATTCGCCGAACCCCGAACCGAAGGGCTTTGGCGCTTTACCGCAAGCTTCGCCGCGCAAGCGGGGATGGTCGTCGCGCTCGTCCATCTGGCGCTGTTCGGGCCCTACCTTCTCGGCTGGGTGACCGGCGTGTTCTTCCTGGTCGCTGCGGCGCTGCTGTCGAGCCTCGCGGTGGCCTGCGTCGCATACCCGCTCGCGCGGCTCCTGCACAATCTTCGGGACGGACTCGAGCGGTTCAGGGAGGGTGCCGTGGAGTCGCCACGCGACCGGCCGGCCGATGAGCGGGGGCTGTCACGGCTCGACACCGAGCTCGAGTGCCTCCACGCGCGGGTGCTGAAGCGGGTCGGCGAGCTGAAGGAGGCGCGCCACGCCGTGCGGCGCGAAAGCCGTGCCCAGCGCCGCTTGGCCCGGCACCTGACCCGGGCGCAGCACATCGCGCGCGTCGGCAGCTTCGAGTGGGACCGCACGATCAATCGCGTCGTCTGCTCGCCGGAGGTCTTCCGCATGCTCGGCCTCGATCCCCAGCTGTTCGTGCCGACGCCCGTGGCACTGGTCGAGTT
The DNA here is from genome assembly GCA_963843595.1 of uncultured beta proteobacterium. Classification (GTDB taxonomy): domain Bacteria; phylum Pseudomonadota; class Gammaproteobacteria; order Burkholderiales; family Casimicrobiaceae; genus CAIWHR01. Next base: position 372,148 of record CAWJLG010000008.1, read on the forward strand.
CGTGCATCCGGACGACCGGCGCGCGTTCCGCCGCTGGATCATCAGGCTCTCGCACGGCGAGACGCCGGACGGCCTCGACGTGCGCGTGAACACCAGCGACGGTGAGGTTCTGAACGTCCACCTGCTCGGAGAGGCGCGCAGCGAAGTCGACGGCCGTGCAAACGGCGTGGTCGGTACCGTGCAGGACGCCACCGAGCGCACACGGGCGATCCAGCAGATCCACCGCCTTGCCTACTACGACGTGCTGACCGAGCTGCCCAACCGCCTGCGCTTCCACGAGAAGCTCGCCGAGACGCTCGATCACGCGCGCCGCGACGGCAAGGCTTTCGCGATCATGTTTCTCGATCTCGACCAATTCAAGCGCATCAACGACACGATGGGCCACGCGGTCGGCGACGACCTGCTGCGCATCGTCGCCCAGCGGCTGACGCGCGTGCTGCGCCTCGAGCCCGGCGCGCCGCAGGGCAAGAGCCGGTCGCCCGAGCGAGACGTCTGTCGCCAGGGCGGCGACGAATTCATCGTGCTGCTCAACGGAGTGTCGACCGAGGAGCAGGCCGCGCGCGCCGCGCGCCGGGTGCTGGAGACGCTGGCCCAGCCGATCGTCATCGGCTCGCACGAGGTCTTCGTGTCGGCCTCGATCGGCGTCGTGCTCTTCCCGCGCGACGGCGAGGACCTCGACACGCTGCTCAAGAACGCCGACGTCGCGATGTACGACGCGAAGGCCGAAGGCCGCAACCGCTATTCCTTCTACCGCGACTCGATGCGGCAGGCGACGGCCGAGCGACTCTCGCTCGAGCACGATCTGCGGCGCGCGATCGAGGACGAGCAGTTCGAGCTGCATTACCAGCCGCAGATCGACGTGCACACCGGCGACCTGGTCGGCATCGAGGCGCTGATCCGGTGGAATCATCCTACGCTCGGCATGGTTCTGCCGAAGCATTTCATCGTCGCCGCCGAGGAAGCGGGTCTCATCGGGGCGATCTGGGAATGGGTGTTCGTGACCGCGCTGATCCAGCACAATTCATGGCTGCAGGAGGGACTGCCGCCGATGCTGATCGGCGTGAATCTTTCGAGCCTTCAGTTCGGGGACCTCGGGCTCGCCGAGCGCGTGCACGAGATCGCGCGCGTGATCGGCGTGCCCCTGGAATACGTCGAGCTCGAGGTCACCGAGTCTGCGCTGATGCGCGACATCGACGGCGCACGCTCGACGCTGCGCACGCTGCGGGCGATGGGCGTGAAGATCGCGATCGACGACTTCGGAACGGGCTACTCGTCGCTGGCTTGCCTGCGCCGCCTGCCGCTCGACAAGCTCAAGCTCGACCACACCTTCACCGCCGACGCCGTCGAGAACGAGGCCGCCGCCGCGATCGCACGGGCGATCGTGACGATGGCCGAGGCCCTGAAGCTGCACGTGGTCGCCGAGGGGGTCGAGACGCAGGCGCAGATCGATTTCCTCGCGGAGATGGGCTGCTCGACGATGCAGGGCTTCCTGCTGAGCCGCCCGCTTCCCGCAGCGGCGATGACCGAGTTCCTGCGCCGACAGTTTCTCGGCGCGCCGACCTTCGCCGCCGAGGAGATGGACGACCACTGGGCGGACGACGCGGAGCCGCCGTCGCCGACATGTCATTGACCGGCGGTGCGGGACCAGGGCGCCGCACGAGCGCCCGCCCGTCCTCGATCGGCGCCTAGCCGGTGGTCGCCGCGCCGTAGCGCGCGGTCGTCCCGCGCCGCGCTTCGCGCAGGTGCGCGACGGCGACTTCATCCCCCTGACGGGAGGGCGTCCCCGCGCGCCGGACGCTGGGGGCGCCCTGCGACCAGATCGAAACGGTAGAGGCGGCACTCGATCGCACCGTTGAACAGGGGCGTCTTTTTCGAGGGCTTCAAGCCGATGAGTTTCGGGAGGCGCAGGTCGCCGCTGAGCAGGCACGCGGTCCAGCCGGCGAAGCGCTGCTTGAGCGCATCACCGAGCTTCGGGTAGAACGCCGCGAGCACCGTGTCGTTTTCCAGCCGCACGCCATAGGGGGGGTTGGCGACGACGATGCCCGCGGCGGCGGGCGCGGCACGGGCGAGCACGTCGCTCTGGTCGACCACGATCCATTCGGTCACTTCTGCACGAGCGGCATTCGCCTGCGCCGCCGCGAGCGCGCGCGCGTCGATGTCGCTGGCGAAGATGGTCGCCGCGCCCGGTGCGGGTCGCACCCGATCACGGGCGCGCTGCCGGATGCGCTGCCACGTCGGCCCGTCGTACCAGCCGAGCTTCTGGAAGCCGAATGTGCGCGCGAGCCCCGGCGCGCGGTCGGCGGCCAGGAGCGCCGCCTCGATCACGAGCGTGCCACTGCCGCACATGGGATCGAGCAGCGTCGTGCCCGGCGCCCAGCCTGCGAGCGCGAGCACGCCGGCGGCGAGGTTCTCGCGCAGCGGGGCCTCGTCGGCGTCGCGTCGATAACCGCGCTTGAAGAGCGGCTCGCCGGAGGTGTCGAGATACAGCGTCGCTTCGCGGTCGGTGAGGTAGGCGTGGATGCGGACGTCGGGCTGCTGCTTGTCCACACTCGGGCGCTTGTTGAGGCTGTCGCGAAAACGGTCGCAGACGGCGTCCTTCACCTTGAGGGTCGCGAACTCGAGGCTTTGCAGCGGCGAGCGCGTCGCTGCGAGATCGACGCGCAGCGTGCGCTCGACCTTGAAGTGCCGCTCCCAGTCGACGCTCTTCGCGAGCCGGTAGAGGTCGTCTTCGTGCCGATACCGCCCATGCGAAACCTGCCACAGGATGCGGCTCGCCAGCCGCGACTCGAGGTTGGCGTGGTAGGCGAGCTCGATCCCGCCCGCGAAGCCCACGCCACCGTCGGTCGGCGTCACGTACTGGCCACCGAGCGCGGCGAGCTCCGCCGCCAGCGGTGACTCCAGCCCCCGCGGGCAGGGTGCGAAAAACCGCTCCGTCATCGCAACAGTCGCCGCCGCGTCAGCACCAGGCACGCGTAATAGGCGGCCGCCGCGTACGCCAGCAGCACCGCGACGTGCAGCGGCACGTTCGCCGGCACGCTGCCGGTCAAGAGCGGGCGGGCGAGATCGATCGCATGTTTCAGCGGCAGGAACTGCGCGATGCCCGCGAGCCACGCCGGCATCTGGTCGACGGGGAAGAACACGCCCGACAGGAGCAGCATCGGGGTCAGCACCAGCGTGAAGAAGTAGGTGAAGAAATCGTACCCGGGCGCCAGCGCGTTCATCACCAGGCCGAACGCCCCGAACGCGAGGCCGATCAGGAAGCCGAGCGGCAGGATCCACAGCGCGAGCCAAGAATGCCCGAAGCCCAGCGCAACGATGACGGCGAGGATCGCGGCCGTCGACACCACGGCCTTCGACGCAGCCCAGATCCATTCGGCGAACACGACGTCGTCGAGCGAGACCGGCGCGTTGATGATCGCCTCCCAGGTGCGCTGGACGTGCATCCGCGAGAACGCCGAGTACATCGCCTCGAAGCTCGACGTGAACATCGCGCTCTGGCAGACCATGCCGGTGCCGATGAACGCGATGTACTTCATCCCGCCGACCTCCGGGACGAAGGCGCCGATGCCGTAGCCGAGCGCCAGCATGTACAGCAGCGGATCGGCGATGTTGCCGAGCACGCTCGCGATGGCGAGCTTCCTCCACACGAGGAGATTCCGGCGCCAGACGGGAACGAAGCGCAGCGACAGCTCGGGCGGGCGCAGGAGGGCGGTGGCGGTCATCCGGGAATCGGCGCGGCGCAGGCAAGGAAGGCGATCGAGTATAGCGCGAGCGACGCGGCGGCCGCGCGTCGCCGACCCCCGTCAGTAGCCGCGCGCGCGATCGACGACGTTGACGAGCGGCGCGTCGTGGCGGGCGCGCTGCAGGTTGTCGATAAACTGCTCGGCGGCGACTTCCGCCCGCGGCTCGGCGGCGATGTGCGGCGTGCACAGGATCTTCGGGTGCCGCCACAGCGGGCTCGACCCCGGAAGCGGCTCCGTCGCGTAGACGTCGAGCGCGGCCCCCGCGAGGTGGCCGGTGTCGAGCGCGGCGACGAGATCGTCCTCGCGCAGCACGGCGCCCCGCGAGACGTTGACGACGTACGCGTCGCGCGGCAGCGCGGCGAGCGACGCCGCGTCGAGGACCCCGCGCGTGGCCGGCGTCAAGGGCAGCGCGCAGACGAGGATGCGCGTTCGCGCGAGAAACGGCGCGAGCCCGTCCGTTCCGGCGAAGCACTCGGCATTCGCGATCACGCGCGGCATCCGTGTCCACACGAGGACCGGGAAACCAAGCCGCGCGAGCACGTCGACCACCGGTGCGCCGACGGAGCCGTAGCCCATCACGCCGACGGCGAATTCGCGCTCCGGCAGCGGGGCCGGGCGGTGCCAGCGTGCTTCGCGCTGCTGCGCCTCCCAGCGCGGCAGGTCGCGATAGAAACGCAGCGCCATCAGCGCGACGTACTGCGCCATCCGCGTGCCCTGCAGCGGATCGACGGCGCGCGTCACGGGCACCGATCGCGGCAGGTCCGGGGTGGCGAGCAGTTCATCGGTGCCCGCGCCCGGACAGCCGATGAAGCGCAAATTCGGGAACCGCGACGCGATGCCGGGCGCCAGGCGGAAGGCGAGCATTGCCTCGATCTCTTCGGCGGGGGCGGCGTCGGGGTCGGTGAAGAAGGTTTCCGTGGGTGCGAGCACGCGCAGCGCCGCGAGCTGCCGTTCGACGAATGCGGAGGTGGACAGGACGAGGATGGCCATGAGGGGAATGCGCCCGCGCGTGGCATTGCGGCAACGAACGTGCGCTGGTCGCGCGCGGCGCGAAAGGGCCCATTTTCCCACGCTTGACAGCGCGCGCGTTGCTCCCGTAAGTTGCCCTCCGAACGTCTTTGAAGGATCCTCCCATGGTTACCCTTGCATCGCGGCTCGCCCGCGTCTTCGGCATCGCCATTGCGCTGGCGGCGCCCCTGGTGCACGCGCAGTCCACCTATCCCGATCGCCCGATCAAGCTCGTCGTACCCTATCCGCCGGGCGCACTGACCGACCTGCTCGCACGCGCACTCGGGGAGCGCCTTGGCGCAGCGTTGAAGCAGCCGGTCGTCATCGACAACAAGCCCGGCGCGGGGACGCTCGTCGGCGCGGAGTTCGTCGCCAAGCAGGCGCCCGACGGCTACACGCTGCTGATGGCGACCAGCACGACGCTCGGGATCAGTCCGGCGCTGTACAAGCCGTCGCCGATCAACCCGGTCAAGGATTTCGCGCCGGTTTCCCCGGTCGGGACCGTCAACTTCTTCCTGATCGCGAATCCGGCGTTTCCGGCGAAGAACGTGCGCGAGATGATCGACGCGATCAAGCGCAGCCCGGGCAAGTACAACTACGGCTCGGTCGGCAGCGGCAGTCCGCATCACCTCTTCATGGAAACGTTGAAGACCGAAGAGGGGCTCGACATCCAGCACGTCCCGTACAAGGGCACGCCGGCCGCACTCACCGACCTGCTCGCCGGAAACCTGCAGGTGATGTTCTCCGACGCGACGGTCGCCGTGCCCAACATCCGGGCCGGCAAGGTCGTGGCACTCGGAACCTCGGCTGCGAAGCAGACCACGCTGCTGACCGGCGTGCCGCCCATCGCGGCGACGGTGCCCGGGTTCGACGGTCAGGCCTGGCAGGGCATCGTCGCGCCGGCGGGGACGCCGACGGAAATCGTCGCGCGGCTGTCCGCCGAACTGCAGAAGATCCAGGCGGCGCTGGAGTTCAAGGAACAGCTTTTCAAGTTCGGCATGGAGCCGTTCCCGCCGCAGACGCCGGCAGAATTCGCCGCGATGATCGCGGCCGAACAGCCGCGCTGGGCGAAGGCGGTGAAGGACTCCGGCGCGAAAGTCGACTGATGGCGCGATGACGTTCGAGATCTTTCCGGAAGCCGTCCGGCGCGATCGCGCCCCCTTTCAAGCCCCGATCCCGAAGGAGAGCGTTGCATGGCGAGTCCCGTCATCGATGTCCACACCCATTGCCTGACCGAGGCGTGGTTCCAGTTGCTGCAACAGCACGGCGGCCCGCGCTACACGGTCAAGGCCGTATCGGGAGGGCTGCGCGCGATCCACCTCGATGGCGCGCCGTTCATGACGCCGGTGCCGCCGATGTTCGACTACGACTTGCGCCTGAAAACGATGAACGAGCACGGCGTGGACATCGGCGTGGTCTCGCTGACCTGCCCCAACTGCTATTGGGGAGGGCCGGAGGTGAGCCTCAAGGCGGCGCAGATCATGAACGACGACATGGCCGCCGCGCGCACCGCGCACCCCGATCGGTTGCGCTGGTTCGCGTCGATTCCCTGGCAGTATCCGGACCTCGCGCTGCCCGAGCTCGAGCGCGCGGTGAAGGCCGGCGCCTCCGGCGTGATGGTGCTGGCCAACATCGCCGGCATGCCGCTCACCGATCCCGCGTTCGCGTCGATCTGGGCGGCGATCGACGTCAGGGCCCTGCCGGTGCTCGTCCATCCGACCGCGCCGCCCGGAGTGGCCGAGATGGACATGTCGCGCTTCCAGCTGACAGCGTCGATCGGCTTCACGTTCGACACCTCGCTCGCGGTGGCGCGCATGATCTACGACGGCTTCTTCGATCGCCACACGAAGCTCAAGATCATCGCCGCGCATGGCGGCGGTGCGCTGCCGTACCTGATCTCGCGGATGGACCAGTGCTTCGACAACATTCCTGCCTGCCGCGAGAAGACCTCGCACCGGCCCACCGAGTACCTGCCGAAGATCTACGCCGACGCGGTCGTGTTCGCGCCCGAGGTGCTCGATCTCGCCGTCAAGGTGTTCGGTGCGGACAACGTGATGTACGGCTCGGACTATCCGCACACCATCGGTGACATGCCGGGATGTCTGCGGCGCGTGAACGGCCTGCCCGATCCGGCGCGCGACAAGGTCCGCGGACGGACGGCAGAGCGGATCTTCGGTTTCTGACGCTCAGTCGCGCAGCTCCCGCCCGGTCAGCTTGATGAAAAGGTCTTCGAGATTCGCCGGCCGATGGAGATACCGGACGCCGGTCGCGTGCGCGAGGGCGGCGAGCAGCGGCTGCGGATCGGTCGCGTAGCAGAACGCGGTCTCGCCGGTCAGCTCCAGCCGCGACGCGAGCCGCCGGCCGTGCGCATCGGCCCAATGGCGCGCGTCGTCGCCATAGACCTCGATGACCTCCGGCTCGACGTGCGCGGCGATCAGCGCGCGCGGCGTGTCGCAGGCGATCATCGTGCCGTGGTCGATCACGGCAAGGCGCGTCGCGAGCCGCTCGGCCTCGTCCATGAAGTGGGTGGTGAGCAGGATCGTCTTGCCCTGCGTCAGCAGCTGGCGCAGACCGTCCCAGATCAGGTGCCGCGCCTGCGGGTCGAGGCCGGTGGTGGGCTCGTCCAGAATCAGCAGTTCCGGATCGTTGACGAGGGCGCGCGCGAGGGTGAGTCGCCGCTTCATCCCGCCGGAGAGCGTGCGGATCCCGGCCGTTCCCTTGCTCGCCAATCCGGCGAACTCGAGGAGCTTCGGGATGCGCGCATCGAGCGTGGCGCGATCGAGGCCGAAGTAGCGGCCGTAGATGACGAGGTTCTCGGTGACCGTGAAGTCCGGGTCGAGGTTGTCCAGTTGCGGGACGACGCCGACGCGGATGCGTGCCCGCCGCGCCGCCTGCGGCACCGGCTCGCCGACCATCTCGATGGTGCCGGCATCGGGGTCGATGAGTCCGAGGCAGCAGCGCAGCGTCGTCGTCTTGCCGGCGCCGTTGGGGCCGAGCAGCCCGAAGCACTCGCCGCGACGGATCTCGAAGTCGAGGCCGCGGACGACCTCGTTCGTGCCGTAGGACTTGCGCAGGCCGGCGACGGAGAGGACGACGTCGCCGCGCCCCGGCGCCGTCGGCGCCCGCGTGGACGAAGCCGCGATGGCAGCCTGCTCGTTCAATCGGGCTTGAACCCCGAGGCCTTCACCACCGGGCCCCACTTCGCGTAGTCGGCGGCGACGACCCTGCCGAACTCCTCGGGCGTTCCGGGCGCGGGGTCCATGCCGACGCCCGAGAGCTTCGCGGCGACGTCGGGCGAGCGCAGAGCCGCGTTGATGCCGCGGTTCAGCGCCTCGACGATCGGCTTCGGCGTCTTCGCCGGTGCGAAGAACCCGAACCAGCCCATCGCCTCGACGCCCTTCAGGCCGAGCTCGCCGAACGTTGGCACGTCGGGCAGGGCCGTCGAGCGCACGGCGCCGGAGCTCGCGAGGATCTTCACCTTGCCGGCGCGGTGCAGTTCGGTGAGGTCGGCGATCGCGTCGATCGCGGCCGGCACCTGGCCGCCGATCAGGTCGTTGATGTACGCCGCGGAACCCTTGTACGCGACTTGGACCATGTCGACGCCGATCTCGCGGCTGAGCAGCACGCCGAAGAAGTGCGGCAGACTGCCCGCGCCCGACGTTGCATAGGAGGCCTTGCCGGGGTTGGCCTTCGCCCACGCGACGAACTCGGCCCATGTCTTCGCGCCGCTCTGCGGTCCGACGCCGATCGCGAACTGGAACGTCACACCCTGCGCAACGGGCGTGAAGTCCTTGATCGGGTCGTAGGGAACGTCCTTGTACACGTGCGGGACCACGGCCATCGGGCCGATGGGCATCACCATGATCGTGGTGCCGTCCGGCGCGGCGGTGCGCACGGCTTCGGCGGCAATCCGGCCAATCGCGCCCGGGCGGTTCTCGACGATCACCGGCTGGCCGATGCTTGCCGGAAGCTTTTCCGCGACGACGCGCGCGATCAGGTCGGCGGTGCCGCCGGCAGGAAAGCCGACGAGAATCCTCACCGGCTTGTCGATCCTGTCCTGCGCGGCGGCGGGTTCGGCGCCGCCAACAAGTGCGGCGCCGAACAGCGCCAACGCGGCGGCGAGCGCCATGGCCGGATTTCTCATGGGGTATCTCCTCTGATCGGAATCGACCGCTGCGGGCGGCGGTGCGGGAACGGCAAGTATACGAAACGCGCCGCGCGTCAGGCGCCGGGAATCACCGGATGCCGGCGGTGCCACATTCCGGCGACCGTGCGCTGCAGCTGCGGCAACCGGCCGTGGAAGAAATGCCCGCAGCCCGGAAACACGACGACCGGCAGCTCCTGCGGGCGAGCCCAGGCCAGCACGTCGGCGAGCGGGACGACGTCGTCCTCCTCGCCGTGGATGACGATGGTGTCCGCGGGCACCGTGTCGATCGCGAATCGCTGGACGGCCGGTCCGACGAGAACGAGGCGCTCGGCGGCGATGCGCGCGGCCACGCGGGTCTGCACGTACGAGCCGAACGAAAAGCCGGCGAGCGCCACCGGCAGCGCTTCGCCGAAGCGCTTGCGGGCGTGCACGAGCGCGGCGAGCGCGTCCTCGGTCTCGCCGAGTCCCTGATCGAAGACGCCGGCGCTCCTGCCGGCGCCGCGGAAGTTGAAGCGCACCGCGGCGTAGCCCAGCGCGTGGAACGTCTTCGCCAGCGTCTGCGCGACCTTGTTGTCGAGCGTGCCGCCCTGCATCGGGTGCGGATGCGCGACCAGCGCGATGCCGCAAGGACCGTGCTCGGGCACGTTGTGCGCGACCTCGAGCGGCCCGGCGGGGCCGTCGATGAGCAGGCGCTCGGTCGACCGCGGGTTCAAATCTTCAGGCGCTTGACGATCTCGCCGTGCACGATGTGCCGGTCGATGATCTCGTCGATGTCGGCGCGGTCGACGTAGGTGTACCAGACCCCTTCCGGGTACACCACGAGCACCGGACCTTCCTCGCAGCGGTCGAGGCAGCCGGCGCGATTCATCCGCACCTTGCCCTTGCCGGAGAGTCCCAGCGCCTTGATCCGCTCCTTCGCGTATTTCTGCACCTCCGCGGCCCCGTGATTGTTGCAGCAGGCCTCCGGGGCTTCCCGCTGGTTGCAGCAGAAGAAGACGTGACGCTGGTAGTAGCTCATCGGAGGGTTCCGCAGCGCGGCGCACGCGCGGTCGTGCACGCGCCGAGTGGGCGTCGATTATAGCGGACCGTCGGCAACCGCCGCGCTTCGGGCCAAGGGGCTCCGCTATAATCGCCCCGCGGGTCTTCCCCCGATGCCGCCACCTTCCGCTGCAAGGCCCATGCGTCGCGCCCGACCCATTCCCCCGTGAAGCTCTACCGCAGGCTGCTCGGTTACGTTCGCCCCTACAAGGGCGTGTTCTCGATCGCGATCGTCGGCATGCTGCTCGTGGCGTCGACCGACGTGATGATGCTGAGGATCATCCAGCCGCTGCTCAACAACATGGGCGCGGTCGACTCGGCGAGCACGTTCTGGCTGCCGTTCATGATCGTCGGCGTGTTCGTGTTGCGCGGCATCGGCTCGTATGTGAGCGAGTACGGCCTCGCGTGGATCGGCTCGCGGGTCGTCTTCGATCTGCGCTGCGAGGCGTCCGAACACCTTCTGCGGCTCCCCACGCCGTTCTACGACGCAAGCTCCGCCGGCCACCTGCTCTCGAAAGTGACCTTCGACGCGCAGCAGGTCGCCGCGGCCGCGTCGGAGGCGGTCACCGTCAGCATCCGCAACACGCTGACGATCACCTTCATGCTCGCGTACCTCCTGTGGATGAACTGGCAGCTGACGCTGATCGCGCTGGCGGCGTTCCCGCTGGTCGGTCTCGCGATCCGCAGCATCAACAAGCGCTTGAAGCGGGTCAGCGCGCTGGTCCAGGAGCGCACCGGCGCTCTCACTCATGCGCTCGAGGAAGCGATCGGCGCCCACCGCGTGGTCAAGGTGTTCGGCGGCGAGAAGTACGAGGGGGGACGGCTGCGCTTCGCCGCCGACAGGCTGCGCCTCGCCTCGGCGAAGCAGGCCGCGGCCGCCGCACTCGGAACACCGATCAACCAGATCATCGTATCCACTGCCGTCGGCATCATCCTGTGGGTCGCGATCCGCCAGAGCATCGGCGGCCAGTACGGCGCGGGTGACTTCATCACCTACATCTTCGCGCTCCTCAACCTGATGAACCAGCTGAAGACGCTGTCGAACGTCAGCGGTGTGATCCAGCGCGGCCTCACGGCGGCGGAGAGCGTCTTCGCGTTGATCGACGAGCCGGCCGAAACGGACACCGGAACGATCGCGGTCGAGCGCGCAAAAGGCGGCGTACGCTTCGAACACGTGACCAAGCGCTATGCCGAGGACGGCCGTGCCGCGCTTGCGTCCATCGACCTCGACATCGCGCCCGGCCAATCCGTCGCGCTGGTCGGCCCCTCGGGCGGCGGCAAGACCACGCTGGTCAACCTGATTCCGCGGTTCTACGTCCCGAGCGCGGGGCGCGTCCTGCTCGACGGTACGGACCTGGCCGCGATCCGGCTCGCCGACCTGCGGCGGCAGATCGCGCTGGTGAGCCAGGAGATCGTGCTGTTCAACGACACGATCGCCGCCAACATCGCGTACGGCACGATGGACGACGCACCGCGCGAGGCGATCGAGCGCGCGGCAGCGGCGGCGAACGCGCTTGAATTCATCCGGGCACAGCCGGAGGGATTCGAGACCGTCGTCGGCGAGCGCGGCATCCGCCTCTCCGGCGGACAGCGGCAGCGGATCGCGATCGCGCGCGCCATTCTCAAGGACGCGCCCATCCTGATCCTCGACGAGGCGACCTCTGCGCTCGACACCGAATCAGAACGCCTGATCCAGGCGGCACTCGATTCGCTGATGCGCGGTCGCACGACGATCGTGATCGCGCACCGACTGTCCACGATCGAGCACTGCGACCGCATCGTCGTGCTCGACGGCGGCCGCATCGCCGAGCAGGGAACGCATGCGGAACTGCTGGCGCGCCAGGGCGTTTATGCGCGGCTGCATTCGCGCCAGTTCCGCGACGAGTGACGCGGCGCATCCTGCAGTGTGCGGGTTGGTGCGATCGTGAAGATACTCATCGTCAAGCGCGACAAGATCGGCGATCTGCTGCTGACCACCCCGCTCATCGCGCACCTTGCGCGCGCGCTTCCGGGGGCGCAGGTGCACGTTCTCGCGAACGACTACAACGCGTCGGTCGTCGCGGGAAACCCCGACGTTGCCCGAGTGTGGGTCTACCAGCGAACCCGGCACGCAGGTCGCGTTCGGGTCACGGCCGCGCTCGGCCAGACCCGGCAGCTCTTCGCGCTGCGCAGAGAAGGCTTCGATGTCGCCATTGCCGCGGGAGGCGAGGAATCCCCGCGTGCGATCGCCCGGGCACTCGCGGTGGGTGCCGCGCGCACGATCGCTTTCGTTGCGGATCCGGCGCGCTTTCGCCGGCTCAGCGATCCGGTGAGCCCCCCCGATGGCGGACACGAGGTGGAGCGGATGCTCGCCCTCGCATCGCCGCTCGGCATCGCGCTTCCGGCGCGCAGCCCCGACCCGATTTTTAGGGTACCCGAAGCGTGGCGGGATTCCGCTCGCGCGTGGCTCGCGGGCGCGGGGCTCGCGCCTGGGAGCTATGTGGTGATTGGCCTGTCGGCGCGCGATGCGCAGCGTCAGCCCGCCTCGGCGCAGGTGCGCCGGTGGGCGCAGCGATTGCACCGTGACTACGGCCTTGCGACGGTGCTCCATTTCGCGCCGGGTGACGCGCGGAATGCAGCGTACCCCGGCAGCGAGCAGGTCGCGGCGGAAATTCTCGCCGACGCGCCGCCTTACGTGCGCGCGATGCCGGAGGGCATTCCCTCGGCCATCGGCCTCTTCGATCTTGCCCGCACCAATGTCGTTCCCGACAGCGGCCTCATGCACTTTGCCGCGCTGAGCCCCGGAGGGGTCATCGGCCTCTTCGCCGGCTCGCAGGCGCTCTCGTCGCCTGCGCGCTGGGGCCCGCGCGGTCCGCGTGCGGTGGCGCTCGAGGTTGCGGACAGCGTGACCCGGCTCGACGATGCCGAGCTTTTCGCGGCGCTCGAGCCGCGGCTCGTCGACCCGACGGACAGGGCACCCTGACCGCACCCGGCGCGCCGAAGCGAATCAGCGGCCGGATCTCGGCAACGCGGCGCGGCGCTTGCGCTCCACGGTCTTCCACCGGCGGTGGACCCAGTACCATTGCTCGGGCCGGCGGAGGATCAGCTCCTCGAGTTTCTCGTTGTAGGCGCGCGTATTGCGCCTGATCGCTTCATTCGTGTCGCCCGATTCGAGTGGAGCCATCGGCTCCTCGAAGCGCAGCACGTGGCGCCCGTCGGGCTCCCGCCAGCTCGTCGCCGGCAGCACCGGCGCCCCGGTGGCGAGCGCGATGATGGCGAGGCTCCTGAAGGTCCACGCCGGGTGACCGAAGAAGTCCACCGGGATGCCGTCGGGAGGTTGCGCGTGCTGGTCGAACGGGAACACGATCGCGTCGCCGTGTTCGAGGCGCTCGAGCATCGCATCGAGCGAGCCCCGCTTCGGGAGCACGCCGAATCCCGCCTGGTTGAAGCGGCGCGTGACGAGTCGGTCCAGCCATGCCGGCTTGATCGCGCGGCGCACGAAATGGAACCGGCCCTTGACCTCCGGGTAGTTGCCGATGCCGGCGATCGTGGCGACTTCCCAGTTGCCGAAGTGGCCGGTGAGAACGAGAATGCCCTTGCCCTGCGCCTGGGCGGCGACGAAGGCACCGATGTTCTCGACGCGCACCAGCGCCGCCCTCTTCGCTGATGATAGCCAGCGGAACTTCAGGAACTCGCCCAGGAGCCGCCACAGGTGTCCATAGTGCGCCTGCGCGAGGCGCTCGATCTCGCCCGCGGGCACGGTCGCGCCGAACACGCGGTCGAGGTTGGCGCGGATGACGTCGCGGCGCAGCGGGAGGAAGCGGTACAGGAGCTTTCCGGCAAGCGGCACGTCGAGGGTCGCCGGCTCGGCCAGCGCCACCGCCGACGCGCTCGTGCGGTCGTGCGTGAGCGAGAGCGCGATGCGCCCGATCCGGTGGCGGCCGAGCAGGATCGCGGCGCGCCGGCTGCACACGACCTGCGGCGCGCCGTAGTTGTCGCTCGCGACCGAGAAATCGGCGGGGTCGATTCTTGCGAGCGCGGCGTCGCGCGGGAAGAGCTTGATGCAGGCCTCCTTGGCGGCGAAGCGCGCGGCAAGACTCGCCGCCCGACCCGGACCGTCGCCGGCGTCGGCGAGCTCCTGCACCGAAAAGAACGCGGCCAGACCCTCCGGCGGGGTTTCGCGCAGCAGCCTCTCGATCCGCGCGATCTCAACGGTGTCGATGCCGCAGCGAGGTGACGCGGCGGCGTCCGTCATCGCGCCCCGCGGATCAGGCCGCGCGCACCAGCAGCGCGGCGTCGGTGCCGGCGAACCCGCGGCCGAGAATCAGCGCAACGTTGCTGCGCGGCGTCTGCGGCGCCGACGACACGCGCAGCGCCGCGCACTCCGGGTCGATGTCCGCCAGCGATCCAATGCCGGGAACCACGCGGTCGCGCAGCGCGACGAGGGCGAGCACCGTCTCGAGAATGCCCGCTGCCGCGATCAGGTGGCCGATCGCCCACTTGAACGCGGTGACGGGCGGCATCGCCTCGCCGAAGACACGGCGGATCGCCGCGGCTTCGGAGACATCGGAGGCGCGGGTCCCGTTGCCGTGGGCGACGATCATCCCCACGTCGGCGGGCTCGAGCCGCGCGTTGGCGAGCGCTTCGGCGATGGCCCGGGCCACGCCGTCACCGTCGTCCCGGATGGCGACGAGACCCTCCGCCTCGCAGGCGTAGCCGCCGCCGAGGACCTCGCCCAGCACCGGCACGCTGCGCGCCTGCACCGACGTCTCGGTTTCCACGACCAGGGCGCCGGAGCCCTCGCCGAACAGGCTGCCGTCGTGGCGCGCGTCGAACGGCCGCAGCGCTTCCGAGGCGAGCAGCCCGAGCCGATGGTAGTAGAGCTGCATCTGCGGCTCGATCGGGGCATCGTGACCGACGGCCACCGCACGCTCCGCCTCGCCGGTCCGCAGCGCCTCCGCGGCTTCGATGATCGCCAGCATGCCCCCGACGCTGTGGTTGGTGATGCACGCGTTGGGGCCCTTGAGCCCGTACTTGATGCCGATGTGGCCGAGCACGTTGTTCGGCAGCGTGCGCAGGAGCCACATCGGGTTCACCGCGCTCGCGAGCTCGCGGCCGAACGCGGTTAGATCGCCGTTGGCCGCCATCATCAGCGGAAAGTACTCGTACTGGTTCTGGTAGTTGCCGCCGCCCGACCCGACGTAGACGCCGGTGCGGTCGCTCCAGGTCGCCGCCGCCGCGTCGTCGAGCGCGTCCCGATGCGCGGTGATGCCGGCGCCCTCGATCGCGCGACCGGCCGCGTAGAGGCCCAGAAGATCGGAGCGCCGGATGAGCTTGTGCAGCTTGCGATCCTCGACGAGCGCGCGCGGACTGAGGTCGGCGATCTCGGCGGCGATGCCGATCGGCCAGCCCGTCGTGTCCCACTGCGTGATCGGGCCGATCGCGGAACGCCCGGCGAGAATCGCGGCGAGGATGTCGTCCGGGGTCATGCCCGCGGCGCAGACGGCGCCGGTGCCGGTGACGAGTATGCGGGGCGTGGTCATGGGCCGACTCGCGGGGGAATCAGCCGGCGCGCGAAGGCCGGCCATCGACCTCTTCGGGATTGCGCAGCACGACGCAGCTGTTCGAGCCGCCGAAGCCGAACGAATTGGACATCGCCACGCGGATCCGCTGCCGGCGCGGGGCGCCGACGACGAGGTTGAGATCGCAGTCCGGGTCGCGCTCGGTGTAGTTGGCGTTGATCGGCATCTCTGCGCGGTCGATCGCGAGCGCGCAAACGGCCACTTCCACCGCCCCCGCCGCCGCGATCAGGTGGCCCATCGAGCTCTTCGTCGAACTCACGTTGACGCGCGCCACGTCGCCGCCGAACACGACGCGCGTGGCGGCGGTCTCGCTCTTGTCGTTCATCGGCGTCGACGTGCCGTGTGCGTTGAGATAGTCGACGTCGGAGGGCATTGCGCCCGCATCGGCAAGCGCGGCGCGCATCGCCTGGATCGGCCCGTCGCCGTCGGGTGGCGAATCGGTGATCCGGTAGCTCGACAGCGAATTGCCGTCGCCGGCAAGCTCCGCGTAGATCCGGGCGCCGCGCTCGCGTGCCATCGCCCATTCCTCGAGCACGAGAAAGCCGGCGCCTTCGCCAAGCAGGAAGCCGTTGCGTGTCGCATCGAACGGGCGGCTCGCACGCTGCGGCGTGTCGTTGTCCGGCGATACGGCGGAAAGCAGGCAGAAGCCGGCAAGGCCGACCGGGCTGATCATCGAGTCGAAGCCGCCGGCAAGCATCCGGTCGACGGCGCCGCGGCGGATGAGCTTGAGCGCGGTGCCGAGCGCCTGGCCGCCGGATGCGCACGCCGTGTGCACCGACGTCGCGTAACCGCGGATGCCGTAGCGGCGCGTCAGGAGCGAGATGCCGGCGGTGGCCTGACTGCGGCAGAAGACCAGCGGGTCGTTGGCGGCCGGGTCGGTGAGCAGCAGGTCCGGATGGAACTCGCCATCGGGCGCCGAATGACGCTGGATCGCATCGAGATCGACGTATTCGGAGGTCATCATCCCGGCTCCGACCGCACAGCCCCAGCGCGTGGCGTCGGCGGCGCTCGGGCGGATGCCCGCATCGCGGAACGCCTGCTCCGCGGCCACCAGCGCGAAGCGGTGGGGCCGAGTGGAGAATTTCAGGAGCTTGCGATCGGCGATCAGCGCCTCGGCGTCGAAGCCCTTGACCTCGGCGGCGATGCGCGTCGAGAAACCGGAGGCGTCGAACACTGTGATGCCGGCGCCACCGCTCCTGCCCGCGAGCAGCGCCTCCCACGTGGTGGCGACGTCGTTGCCGACCGGCGTGACGAGGCCGATGCCCGTGACCGCGACGCGTCGTTGCCGGGCCATCACGACGCTCCCCGCGGTGCCAGTTCGAGTCGGGAGGTCGCGACGGTCCTGCCATCGGCGCTGGCCGTCAGCGCCATTGCCAGGCGTCCGTCGGCAGGCGTCGAACTGCGCGCCGAGCTCGAGGGTGCTGCCCGGCGGCGTGAACGAGCGCACCTTGACCCGCGTCATCCGCGTCGGCACGAGCGGCGCGCCGGTGGCCGAGTCGGCAGTCTCGCCGGCCAGCCTCATCGCGAGAACGATCTGCGCATCGAGCAGCAGCGTGGCGGGAAACACCGGGCGGCGCGGAAAGTGGTCGGCGAAAAAGGGCGCCGATGCCGGCACCTGCAGGGTTGCCCGCGCGGACTCGCCGTGCGCGCCCGCGCCGTCGACGAGGAGCGGCGGCGCCACGCCGCGGAAGCGTCCCGGCGCGGCGCCAGCGCCACGCAGGAGCGCGAAGCGTTCCCTGAGGGCGTCGGGGGAGTCGAAATCCTCGACCGGCAACATCGCGCCGAAGCAGTCGCGGAGCTCGAGCACCCGCACGCCGTCGACCTCGGCCCAGCCGGCGTACGCCACGGCCTCTTCGTCGCAGCTTTCGATCTCGACGGCAAGCGTCAGCGTGTCGCCCGGCGCGACGGTACCGAGAAAGCGCGTGTCGCCGGCGAGCGCGGCCACCGGGCGGGTGCGGAAGTCGACGTGCGCCATCGCGACCCACGCGGCCAGCTGGCCCGTCGCCTCGGCGACGAGGCAGGCCGGAAACGACGGCACGTCCGCCGGCACCGCGAACGTGCCGCGGGCACGCCTGCCCGGCTCGAATGCGGTGATCCGATCGACGAACGAGAACGCCGCGAAATGATCCGTCATGCCGCCACCGACCCTGCCCACGCGGCACGCCGTCAGCCGGCCGCCGGGGCTTCCCGTTGCGCGGCGATGACGAGCTTGCAGAACGTCTCGGGCGTGAACAGCCGCGGAATGTCCTTGACCTTCATCGGCGACTTGAAGCGGTCGGCGGGCACCTCGGACAGGTAAGTCCTGAGCTGCGCCATGCCCGCGTCGGTGACGAGGCCCTTCTGCTCGAACTCGGCCTCGGTCAGGGTGCCGCGCGCGTTCTCGACGATCTTGCCCCGCGGGATCTTGACCTTGAAGCTGCGCTCGAGGCGGAACACCATGTCGAGGAAGTCGATCGACTCCGCGTCGAGGTCCTCGATCAGCGACACGTCGGGCTTGACGTCGGCGACGTCGCAGCCGAGTGCGTCCGCCACGGTCTCGGCCACCTTCGGGAATACCGCGTTGATCTCATCTCTGGTGATTTCCGTTGCCATTCTCGTCACTCCATTTTGAAGCCGCCGTCCACACTCAACACCTGGCCCGTCACGTAGTTCGCGTAGGCGGAGGCGAGGAACCATACCGCATGGGCAATCTCTTCGGGTTTGCCGTAGCGCCGCTGCAGGATCCGGGACTTGACCTCGTCGCCGGCCAGCTCGCGCACGTCGGCCGACATTTCGGTCTCGATGACGCCGGGCGCCACGGCGTTGACGTTGATCCGGCGCGGCGCGAGCTCGACGGCGAGCGCGCGCGTGAACGCGTTGATCGCACCCTTGCTCGCCGCGTAGTTGGTCTGCCCGCGTCCGCCCTTGTCGCCGGCGACCGAGCTGATGTTGACGATGCGGCCGGCGCGCTTCGAGATCATGTAGGGCGCCACCGCGCGCGTGACGTTGAACACGCCCTTGACGTTGGTGTCGATCACCGCGTCCACGTCGTCGTCGTCGAAGGCCACCAACGGATTGTCGCGGATCGTCCCGGCGTTGTTGACCAGGATGTCGATGCGGCCGCAGCGCTCGGCCACGCTCTCGACGGCGGCAGCGCAGGCTTTCGCGTCGCGGATGTCGACCTTCAGCGCGGCGATTTTCCGCCCCTTGGCGGCTCCCGCGGCGACGACCTCGTTTGCCGCAGCGGCGTTGTCGCGAAAGAAGAAGGTCACGTCCGCGCCTTCGGCGGCGAACAGCTCGACGACCGCGCGGCCGATGCCGCGGCTGCCGCCGGTCACGATGACGATCTTGCCGGCAATGCCTGCGTCCAGTTCCATGGGGCGCGAGCCTGAGATCAGCCCGAAATCGCGAAGCCGCCGTCGACGACGAGCGTATGGCCGTTGATCATGGCCGCCTCGGGGAGGCAGAGGAGGTACACCGCGCCAGCCACGTCCTGCGGCGTCAGCACGGGGCCGGCCGGCGTGCGGTGCGCGAAGTTGGCGAGCAGCTCCTCGCGGTTCGGGAAATAGGTCAGCGCGTCGGTGTCGACCACTCCGGCGCTGACGGTGTTGACGCGGATGCCGCGCGGCCCGAGTTCCTGCGCCAGCGCCCGCGCGAGCGCCTCCAGCGCCGCCTTCGACGCGCCGATGAACCCGTACCCGGGCATGGCGCGCGATGCGCCCAGGCTCGACAGCCCGATGATGCGGCCGCCGTCCTTCATCAGCTCGAGCGCGCGCTGGGTGAGAAGATTGAGCGCCAGCGCATTGGTCTCCATGCACCAGCGCCAGTGCTTGAGCGTCATTTCCACCGTCGGCTTGAGCACGCCGGAGGCGGCGTTGCTGACGATGATGTCGAGCCGGTCGAAGTGCTTGCGGAACTCGGTGAAGATCTCGTCGACGCTGTCCGGGACCCCGACGCTGCCCTGGATCGCGACGGCGCGCCGCCCGAGTGCGCGGATCTCGGCGCAGAGCGCCTCGGCCTCCGCGGCACTGTTGTAGTAGTTGGCGGCGACGTCGCAGCCGCCCGTGGCGAGCTTCAGCGCGATGGCGCGGCCGATGCCGCGGGCGGCACCGGTGACGAGCGCGACCTTTCCGGCAAGCGGTTCCGCCATGAATTATCGTCGGGTTGGGATGGAAGGGGCCGGCGGCGCTTTCGGACAGCCCCACGGACACGCCCGCCGGCCGCACGACCCGGGGCCGCGACGGTCGAATTTTACCCCAAGTGACCCCGTTTCCCGGCTCGCGGCGCGTCAGGCGGGGGGAAGCGCGCGGCGGGCGCGGACGAAACGCTGCGCCTCGAGCGGCCCAGTGCCGCTTGATGTCGTGCCAGACGTTTGCGGCCCACAGGAGGTTCGCCGGTGTCGCCTCCGGGCGCTGTCGCCTCCGCGGCCTCCGCGCGCGGATCGAAGGCGTCGATCCACGCGCGCAACTCCGGCGTCGACGGCGAGATCCGCGGTGACCGGAACGAACACGTGCGAGTAGCTCGCCGGCAGCGTCACGTTGCGGACGGTCGCCTTGCCGTTCGGATAGAAGGTCTTCACGCCCTCGAGCCCGGGCACGTCCCACGCGAACAGGTCGAAGCCGATCCGGTAGCCGACGAATTCCTCGACGGTGTCCGGGATCTCGCGCACCCGGCTCAAGACGATCCAGTGGTTCGGCAGCACCAGTGCCCAGCCGCCGGTGCCGACGACCGATGCGTAGGCGATCGAGACGCCCACGACCGGACGCTCGTGCCCGGTCAGCGGGTCGACGATCGTCGTCGTCGGCTCGAAGCGTCTGGGTATACGGATTGAACGCGTGCAGCTCGCTGCCGAACGAGCCGGCAAGCTCGTGCAGCACCTTGACGGTCTGGATGCCGCCCTGGCTGTGGCCGACGATCATCGGTCGCACGCCGTCGTGCTCGTACTGCCATGCGAGAAGCCCAGCGATCAGCGTGCTGCTCTCGTACGGACTGATCGACCAGCTGCCGTCGCGCGGATCGACGATCCTCGCTTCGGGATAGCCCATGCCGGCAAGGAACCGGCCGAACGAGGTCATCGCGAGGTAGACCGGATAGATGCCGCCGTGCAGCAGCACGATGCGCGGGGTCGGGGCACGGGCGAGCGTGTTGCGCACGTCATCGCCGGAAATACGGTCGGGATCGAGCGCGAGGATGCGGTCCTCCAGCGCGCGGTCGAGCGCGGCGGCCCGCAGGACGGACTGCGCGGCGGGGTGGACCGGCGCGGCAGCCGCGGAAACGGCGGGCTCGGGTGCGGCAGGCGGCGGCGTGGCGCAGCCGCTCGCGAGAACGGTCGCGAGCAGCAGCGCGGACAGGAAGCGCGGTTTCATGCGGCGACGTCGTTGAGGTGGCGTACCAGGGCGGCGGCGATATTATCGACAATCTCGCGCGAGAACGCGGTGGTCCGGTAGGACAGGCCGAGCGACAGACCGCCCGCCGCGAAGGTCGCCGCCACGACCAGCGGCGCGAGCGGGCCGGTCGGGACGCCGCGAAGGTACTCGGGTGCCGCGGCGTTCGCTCCGCCCGCGCGCCACAGTGCATCGGAATCCAGCGTCGTGACGCCGCCCCAGAGCGGGTAGCTCTTCGCATGGAACCGGCTTCGCTGCCGAGGCGTCTGGAAGCGCCACATCAAGGCGCCCCCGGCCATGCCCGCCAGCGTCTGCAGGTAGAGCTTCCCGCGTTTGGCCCGCTCGGTCTCCACATGGACGTCGCGCGCAAGCGTGGAAAGCCCGATGCCCTCGGGCACCGGGTGCGTCACGCGGAACGAGCTCAGGAACTGGCCGAAGGTCGCCGCGGCTTCGGGTTGGTAGTCGCCGCGCATGTTGACGATCGAGGCGACGGCAAGCTCGTTGCGCTGCGTCTCGCCCCGGCGCCCGGCGGCCAGCGGCGACAGCGTTTTCAGCAGCAGTGCAAGCAGGAGGTCGTTGCGCGTGACGCCCCACGCATGCGCGGTGCGCGCCGCTGCGGCCAGCACCGGGGGCGCGACGCGCGTGTGCACGAATCCGTTGCGTCCATCCTCGCAGTCCGCGTAGTGCGGGCGGAACGAGCGACGGCAACCGGCCGCAATCGTTCGCAGCTGCGGAAGCCCACGCAGGAAGGCGCCGGCGTGGCGCCGAAGCAGCGCCGGGTAGGTGGCGGGATAGACGTCGAAGCGGCGACCGGGCCGCAGTGTTCCGCAGTAGACGCCGGCGATCCGATGCAATAGCACGGCAATCGAGTCGCCACCGGCGACGAAGTGATCGTAGGCGAGCCCGACGTGAAACGCGTCGCCTTCGGCACGCGCGAAGAAACGGAAGGGGTCGAAGCGACCGGTGGCCGGGAAGCGCGCGTTGAGCTGACGCTCGATCTCTGCGCGCAGCGACTCGTGCGCATCGGCGGTATCGGGCAGCACCGCGAGCGCGGGCGTCGCCGTGCCGCCGCGGTATGCGAAGCGTCGGCGGTTCGCGTCGAGGTCGAAGCCGGTGAGTCCGCCGGACTCGAGCTCCGCCGCGATCGTCGCCTCGAGCCGTCCCGCCGTGAGCGGGGCGGGGACGCGTACGACATGCACCGCGTTGTACGGATGAAGCTCCCGCCAGCGCAGCATCGTCGCCTGGAAGAGGTTGAGGCGACCGTTCACGATGACAGGGCGCGCGCACGCAGCAGCCGCTGGGCCTCCTGACACCAATGCTTCTTGATGCGGTACCAGAGTTCCGCGGCGTGGACGATGTTCGTCGTGTCCTCACCCGCGGCATCGGGCAGCGGCGCGGAAGTGGTGTCGGGTGTCCAGCCGTCGATCCAGGCGCGAACCGAGGGATCGGCGGCCAGGTGCGCCGTTCGCGGCAAGCCGACGTGGCTGTAGGTTGCGGGCAGCACGACGTTGTGCACGACGGCGGACCCCGTCGCCGCGTACGGCGCGCCACTGCCGATCGTCCCCGCGATCGGGTCCCACGGAATCGTGAAGCCGGTGAATTCCTCGACGGTGTCGGGCACGCTGCGCAACCGCGGGATCATCGACCATTGCCCGAGCAGGACCCGTGGCAGCGCCCCGGTCGCGAGGGCGGCCGCGTAACCGACCTTGAGACCGATGACGGGACGCTCGCGGCCCGTCAGCGGATCCACGACCGTCGTGCGCGGCTCCGCTGTGTCGGTGAGCGGATTCCAGACCGGAATTGCGGTGGCGAAGGCGCCGGCCAGCTCGTGCAGGGTCTTGAGTGCCAGCATGCCGCCCTGGCTGTGGCCGATCAGCATCGGCATCATGCCGTCGCGCTCGTAGTACCACGCCAGCGTGCCCGCCAGCGTCTCGCTGCTGCCGAAGCTGCTGTACGACAGCGCGCCATCGCGCGGATTCGCGAGCCGGTCGGCCGGATAGCCCATCGCGATCAGGAACTCGGCGAACGGTTCCATCGTCACCACGGCGACACTGCCCTGCAGGGCGATGACCCGGGGTGCCGGCGCGTGCGCGAGCACGTCGCGAACCTCCTTGGCGGAGATGTGGTCCGGGTCGAGCGCGAGAATCCGGTCGACGTCGGCGCGGTCGAGCGCGGCGATGCCGGGCGGCAGTGCGGCTGCGGTCTGCGCCGCGAGGGCGGCCGGCCCCATCGCCAGTGCGAACGCCAGCAGCAGCGCAAGGACCCTCGCGGCGAGCGCGCGGCACTTGGCACTGGGCATGGGGCAGTGCGGGAATTCGGCCATCACCCCGGAAGGGCGCCGCACGGTCAGAGGCCGGGCGAACCGAGCCGCGGCAGGAAGCGGCCGGTGCGCGCAAGGTAGCGCGCGTAGGTTTCGCCGCCCGTGCGCAGCAGATGCCGCTCCTCGTTGCGCGCCTTGAGGTTCATGAGGACGATGTGGACGATCGCGACGAGGGCCATCGGAAGCGTCGGCAGGATCACGACCGAGCACAGCATCAGCAGTATTGAAAACGCATAGATGGGGTGACGGACCCGCGCGAACAACCCGTCGGTGATGATCTCCGCGGGCTTCTCGAGGCTGACGTCCATCCGCCAGTTCCTGCCCATCCGCCGCCACGCCTTGATCGTCACGGCAAGACACGCGAGCGCAATGACGGCGGCCAACCAGCGCAGCGCCGGGTAGGCGGGCAGCGCGAGCGCGAACTCGGGCACCCCCAAGGGCGCACCGAGGTGCGTGCGCGCGATCCACGGCAGCGACATCCACGTGAGGACCAGCGGCACCCAGATGAGCCACATCATGCGCTCGCGACCCTCCTCCGGGACGATGCCGACCCGACGCCGGGTCCGGCGGCGGAGTCGGACGACCATCGCCCCCACGATTAACCAGTAGGTCGTGATCGTTGCCGCCAGTAGCGTAAGAGGAAGGTCGGCCATGGCCTTGCGGACGCCCGCGCGGGTCGGCCCGCCCGCGGGGCTCGCCCGCATCGATTCGGGAGGGCGCGCTTGCGCGAACGCCGCGCGCCCAAAGTGTCGTCATTGTACTGCGCGAGGGTATCCCCGGCGCAGTCGCGGCTGGCTGCGGCGCCATGCCGCAGAGGGGTGCTCAGGCCGGGGCGCTGCCCAGGCGCGCCAACGCCGCGTCCCACACCATGTCGTCGCTGAGCGCCAGCATGCAACGCGCTTCGGGGCATTGCCCTGGCGCGTCGCCGCGGAATCGTTCGCAGCGCCGAATCCAGGCGACGTTGCGTTTCATCGTGATGGTCTGATCACGACACGCAAAGTCGGGGATGGTCACGCGCGGTGAACGGGCTCTTGCGCCAGAACTCGCCTGGGCCGGACAGCAGCGCGGACCCGGGGCCGAACAGCGCGACCGTCGGCACGCCGGTGAGCCGCGCGAGATGCGCCACGCCGGTGTCCGGGCACACGACGAGTTCCGCGCCGGCGACGAGATGCCACAGCTCTGCCACCGACAGCGTCCCGGAAAACCGCATCCAGCGGCCGCGACGATCGACCTGGTCGAGGAGCGCTGCCTCGCCCGGCCCCGCCGAAAGTGCCACGGTGAAACCGGCCTCGGCCAGCCGTTGGCCGAGCCGGCGCCAGCGCTGCGCGGGCCAGCGTTTGAGCGGCGAGCTCGCCCCGACATGCAGCAGCACGTACGGCCGCGGCGGCAGGCCGAACACGCCGGAAGGCGGTTCCGGCCAGTCGTCGGGCGAATACGGGACCGGCGCCGGGCCGTCGACGAGACCGGCGACCAGATCGCCCCACGCCATCGGTGTGGCCGGATACGGCCGCT
The DNA here is from genome assembly GCA_963843595.1 of uncultured beta proteobacterium. GTDB lineage: Bacteria > Pseudomonadota > Gammaproteobacteria > Burkholderiales > Casimicrobiaceae > CAIWHR01. Next base: position 396,840 of record CAWJLG010000008.1, read on the forward strand.
CCTCGTCGACGGGCCAGTTCTTGTACCGCGGACGGTCGCCGGCGAACGCGACGATCCAGCGTGCGCCTGCGGCACGCGCGAGCCACGACAGCCGGTTGTCGCCGGGGACCAGCGCGAGATCGAACCCGCGCTCCGCGAGCACCGGCGAGAGTGTGGACGCGTCGTGCGGATCGTAGGGCAGCGCGCGCACGCCGTACGGCCGCGCCGCATAGAGCCCCGCGTGGGCCAGCGGGCAGGTCATCGCGATGTCGGCGTCGGGCCATTGCGCACGGCATTTGGCGATGAGTGGCGTCAGCATGATCGTGTCGCCGAGCAGCAGGTGATGGGCGATCAGCACACGGCGCGGCGGTTCTGTCGGGCGGCGCCGGCGGAACGTTGTCGCGCGCGCGGCCATGTGCGCGAGTGCGAGCCCGATGACGATGGGACGGGACAGCGCGCGCGAGGCCATCACGGGATCGCCGCCAGCGTCGACAGCTGCGCGAGCGACGCGTCGAGCAGCACGAGCTGCAGCACCTGCTCGGCAAGACCTGGTCGCTGGCGCCGCCACGTGTCCAGCAATGCGTCGACGCGCGCCGCGACGAGCTGTCCGCGCGTCGTGGCGGCGAGGCGATCGCCCAGTCCCGCCAGGCGCGGTGCGAGATCGCCGTGAAGCCAGCCGGCGAGTGGCGGATTGAAGCCGCGCTTCTTGCGCGCGAAGAGCTCTTCGCCTGCCAGCGCCGCCATCGCGGGAGCGAGCAACATCTTCGGGGGAGTGGTGAACCGTTCGGCGTCGGGCAGGCCCATCACGCTCGCCACGAAGTGGTGGTCGAGGAACGGCGCGCGCATTTCGAGGCCGTGCGCCATCGTCGTCAGGTCGGCTTTGCGCAGGATGTAGTCGGGCAGGTAGTTCAGGCGGTCGATCTCGAGCAGCGTCGCGAGCGTCGAACGCCCGTCGTCGGCGGGCATCCGCCAATAGTGGGCGCACGGCGCGTGCTCGGGGGCAAGGAACGCGCGCTCGCCGGGCGTGAATCCGGAAAAGCGCAGCGCGTAGGCGGCACGCCAGTCGAGCCGGATCTCGTCGACGATGCGCTGCCAGCCGCCGCCCCCGATGCCCGCCGGCACGCCGAGCGACGGCAGGGCGAATCCGCTGCGCCATCGCGTGCGCAGATGCTTCGCGTAACGCTTGTAGCCGCCGAAGAGTTCATCGCCGCCGTCGCCGCCGAGCACGACCTTCACGTGCCGGGTGGTTTCGCGCGCCAGGTACCAGGTCGGCACGCTCGACGGATCGGCGAACGGATCGTCGAGGTCGGCGACCAGACGCTCGAAGTCATCGGCAATCGACAGCGGTATCGTGACGGCGAGATTCGGCAAGCCCAGCTTGTCCGCGGCGGCGCGGGCGAGGCCGCTTTCGTCGAAGGCGGTGCCCGGAAACGCCGCGGTGAAGCTCTGCAGCCGGTTGAAACCCATCGCGGCGAGCCGGCAGGCGATCGCGCTGGAGTCGATGCCGGACGACAGAAACAGGCCCAGCGGCCGGTCGGCCACCGTGCGCATCCGGATCGCCGCGTCGAACGTCGGCAGCCACGGTTCGGCCGTCGGGGCGGGCTGCCAGTACTCGTGCGTTTCGACACGGCGCGACGTCATGTCGTAGGCGAGCCAGTGCGCGGGCGGGAGCCGCGACATGGCGGTGAAGATCGTGCGCGGCGCAAGGATCGTGCGGTGTGCGAGATAGGCGTCGATTCCTTCGGCCGAAAGCGCGCGCGCCGCCGGCGGCAGCCATGGCAGCAGCGCCCGCACCGTGGACGCGAACGCGAACCCGTCGGGTTGCTCGGCGTAGACGACGGGCTTCAACCCGAGCCGGTCGCGCACGACGTACACGACACGCCGGCGGAGATCGAAGAGGGCGATCGCGAACATGCCGCGCAGCCGCGACACGAAATCGATGCCCCAGTGCTCGTAGGCGTGCAGGATGAATTCGGTGTCCGAGCGGGTGCGGAAGCGATAGCCGGCCGCCTTCAGGGTTTCGGCATCGGCCGCCCAGTCGTAGACCTCGCCGTTGTACGCGATCCACACGTCGCCGGCGTCGTTGCCCATCGGCTGGTCGGCTTCCGGACGCGGGTCGATGATCGACAGCCGCGTGTGCAGCAGCGCATTCGGCGCCGGGGCGTCCGTCGGCGTGAGGGCGGCCGACCAGAACCTCGCGTGCTCGGCATCGGGGCCACGCTGGCGCAGCGCGGCAATCATCCGCCCGGCGGTCGCCGCCGCGATAGTGCGCTGCCCGAAATAGCCGGCGATCCCGCACATGGTCAGGCTTGCCCCAGGACGCGGGCGAACACCGCCTCCATCGCGTCCAGCATCCGGTCGAGGCCGAAATCGCGCTCGGCGCGGGCGCGGCCGGCGACCCCGAAACGCGCGCGCAGCGCGGCGTCCTCACGCAATACGGCGAGGGCCGCGGCGAGCGCCGCGGCATCGCGCGCGGGAACGATGAGCCCGGTCACGTCGGCGGTCACCGCCTCGGTGATCGCGCCGACCGGCGTGGATACCACCGGCAAGCCGCACGCCATCGCCTGCATGACCGCCTGCGGCACGCCCTCCTCCCCGAAGGACGGCAGCGCGAAGATGTCGAGCGCCTGCAGCCAGGGCACGACGTCTTCCTGCTGCCCGGCAAAGCGGATCTCGGCGGCCAGTCCCAGCGCCGCAAGGCGGGCGTCGAGTCGGTCGCGGTACGGCCCGTCACCGACGACGATGACCTGCCAGTCGCGCCACGCCGCGCGCTCGCGCGCGATGGCTTCGAACAGGTACTCGTGACCCTTCCAGTCGCGCAGGGTCGCCACGATGCCCAGCGCAGGCTTCGCGGGCAGGCCCAGTTGCGCGCGGGCGGCCGCGGCGTTGCCGGGCGCGAAGCGCGCGAGGTCGATGCCCGTGGGCACCGAGGTCATTCGTTCGAGCGGAACGCCGTTGTCACGTGCGAGCTGGCGGCGCAGCGCTTCGCCGGTGGTCACGATGTGCGCGGTCGCGCGGGTGTACAGCCAGCGCGTGGTCGGCCGGTTGCGCACGGTCGTCGACACGTGGCGCGTGCGCACCAGCGGCGGCGGCGCCGGAAGCGTCGCGCAGGCGAGTGCGCCGAGCCAGCTGTCGGTCGAGCTGTGCGTGTTGAGCACGTCGATGCCGGCCCGATGCGCCGCGAGCCAGCGGCGCAATGCAACGAAGCTGCCGGGGCGCTTCTTGCGGATGTCCATGCGGACCACGGGAATGCCGATGCGCTCGGCCGCCGGGGCGATCGGCGCTTCTGCCGGCGTAATCAGCGTGATCCGGTGGCCACGGTCGAGGAAGCCGCGCGCCTCGGTGAGGATGCGGATCTCCTGTCCGCCCCAGCCGCACGAATTTTCCGTGTGTACGATCGACAGCGCTCGCGTCGTCATTGGAAGCGGAAATCCGGCTCGTAGCGGGCGAACCAGCGCTCGAGAATCAGCAGCACCCACAGGCGCATCGCGTGGTTCTTGCGGCCGGACGCGTGCTCCGACAGCAGGCGTGCGATCGCGTCCGGACGCACCAGTCCGCGCCGGCCGAGTCCGCGGGGCCCGAGCGCCTCGCCGATCTCGTGCTTGAGCTCGCGCGCGAGCCAGCGCTCGAGCGGCATCATGAAGCCCTGTTTCGGCCGGTGGACGATGTCGCCGGGCAGGTAGCGTTCGGCGAGGCGCTTCAGGATGACCTTGCGCGCGCGGCCGTCGATCTTGAGCCCCGGGTCGAGACGCGCGCACCAGCCGTAGAAGTCGTGGTCGAGATAGGGCACGCGCGCCTCGAGCGAGAACGCCATGGTCGCCCGGTCCACCTTGGCGAGCAGGTCGTCGGGCAGCCACAGCCGCGCATCGATGTCCAGCAGGTGGTCGAGATAGGCGGGCGAATCGCAATCGGCATAAAGCCTCTCGGCGACATCGGCGATGCGCGCGCTCGCTGCGACGTTGAACGCCGCGGTGAAGTATTCGCCGCGCAGCAGCGATTCGTAGATGTTGGGGATCGTCGCGTAGCGCCGCGCGCGCGGCTCCGCGGCCGCCTTCAGGACGCGGTCGCGCGCGATGCGGCCGGGCAGGCGGCGCAGGAGCCACGGCAGCGGCGAACCCGCGGCGCCGAGCACGCGGGTGAGCTTTTCCTCGCGCAGCCGGCTCACGTAGTTGCCGTACCCGCCGAACACCTCGTCCGCACCTTCGCCGGTCAGCACGACGGTCACCGTCCTGCGCGCGTATTCGGCGAGCAGCATCGTCGGCAGCGCCGCCTGGTCGCCGAACGGCTCGTCGAACACCTCGACCCAGCGATCGAGCGCGGGCAGCACGTCTCCCGGCGCGAGCATCAGGCAATGATGCCGGCTGCCGATGTGGCGCGCGACGCGCTCGGCCTCCACATGCTCGCTGCCGACGTCGTGACCGGTGAAGCCGAGGTTGAACGTGTCGAGCGCCCGGCCCGCGCGCTCGGTCGCGATTGCGGCGACGAGGCCGGAATCCACACCGCCGCTGACGAACGCGCCAAGCGGCACATCGGCGACGAGCATCGACTCGACCGAGCGGGCGAGTTCGTGGTCCAGTGCGTCGACGGCCTGCGCTGCCGTGAACGCGTGCTTCGGCACGTACGACGGCTTCCAGAACCGGCCCTGCGTCAGCTGGCCCTCGCGCACCGACAGCCAGTGGCCCGCGGCAAGCTTGCGGATCGCTTTGTAGATGCTGTGCGGCGCCGGGATGTACTGACACTCGAGGTAGAGCGCGAGCGCGTCCAGATCGAGCGCGCGCGGCAGCCCCGGAAAGGGAAGCAGCGCCTTGAGTTCCGACCCGAAGACGAGCGAGCCGCTCGTCCACGCGTAGTAGAGCGGTTTCACGCCCAGATGGTCGCGGGCGAGAAACAGCTCGCGCCGCTCGCGGTCCCACAGCGCGAACGCGAACATGCCCGCGATACGGTCGACGACGCCTGCGCCCCACTGCCGCCAGCCGTGGACGAGCACCTCGCCGTCGCCCTGGGTCGCGAACACGTGACCGGCGGCCGAAAGCTCGGCACGCAGCGCGCGGAAGTTGTAGATCTCGCCGTTGAACACCACGGCGATCGCGCCGTCGGCGGACAGCAGCGGCTGCCGGCTGCCGGCGAGGTCGATCACCGACAGCCGCCGGTGACCGAGCCCGACCGGCCCGTCGACGTGGAATCCGTCCGCATCGGGCCCGCGGTGCGCGAGCGCGGCGGTCATCGCGGGCAGCGCGTCGCGCGCCCGGGGATTCTCGCTCAGGTAGCCGGAGATGCCGCACATGGTGGGTCGGCCTTCGCGCCGCCGGGAAGCCGCGGCAGCGCGGGCAGGATCGCGCGGGCGGCCGCGGTCGAAAGGCCCGCCGATTATAGCCGAGCGAATCCGTCGCCCCCCGGGAGCGACGCATACAGATCGAGCAGGCGCGTGGCCATCGCGTCCGGGGTCAGCACGGCGACGCTGGCGCAGGCGCGGGTTCCGCGGTGCGCGCGCTCGGCGGGATCGAGCAGCGCGCGCATGCGCTCGGCGAACGCCGCGTCGTCCACCGAGTCGCAGGTCCATCCCGCGCCGTGCGCAACGACGAGTTCGCCGGCGCCACAGCGGTGGCTGGTCACCACGGGCAGCCCGCAGGCGAGCGCTTCCAGCACCGCATTGGACAGTGGGTCGTAGAGCGTGGGCAGCACGAACGCGTCGGCGGCGCCGAGCCAGGGACGCGGATCGGACTGCGGCCCGGCGAAGACGACGCGCCCGGCCACCCCCGCGCGACGCGCCAGCGCTTCGTACTTCGCCGGCGACTTGTCGCGGCCGACGACGACGAGGCGGGCCTCGTTCGGCAGCCGCGCCAGGGCACGGATCGCCGTCGGCACGCCCTTGCGCGCGTAGCCCGACCCCAGGAGCAGAAACGCGACGTCGTCATCGCGCAACCCCAGCGCCGCGCGGGTCGCCGCGCGCGCGGCGCGAACCTGCGGTCCGAACGCCGCGGGGTCGACGGCGTTGTAGATCACGTGCAGCTTGGCGGCGGGAACGGCGAAGTGGGTGCGGATATCGTCGCGGACCATTTCCGAGATGCAGATCACCGCCTTGAGCGACGGATCGGCGAAGACGCGCGCCTCGGCGGCCAGGATGTATCGATGATAGGCGTCGGCGGCGATCGCGAGCCGCTCGGCGGCGTTGCCGGTGCGCCTGCGCTCCTCCAGCCACACGCGGTGGACGCCGTCGCCGGCACGGAAGATGTCGCAGCCGGCGATGCGCTCGTGCGTCTGCACGATGTCGGGCCGGTCGCGCGCGAGCGCTCTGTGCACGGCGTGTGCGAAGCTCGCATCGCGCCAGAGCCGGCCGACGTGGAACGGGTCGCAGATCACCGGCTCGAGCGCCGTCGCCGCGGGCTGCCGCGGCCAGGCACGCGTGTAGACGCTGATCCGGACGCCCCGGGCGGCGAGCGCGGCGATGGCCCGTTCGACGAATCGCTCGGCACCACCGAAGGGCGTGTAGCGCTGGCGGACGAGTCCCAGCCACATCGTCATCGTGCTGCGCGACGCTCGGTCTCGGCGAGAAGTTCGGCGACGGCGGCGTCGACCCGCGCTTCCGGCAACGTCAGCAGACAATCGGAGTGATTGCTCCCGCCGCAGCCGTTGTTGCCGCACGGGCGACACGGATGTGCGGTCGACGCGACGACGCGGTGCGGCACGCGCCAGGGGCCCCACTCGGCCTCGCCGCTCGGTCCGAACAGCGCGACGACCGGCGTGCCCATCGCGGACGCGATGTGCATCGGTGCGGAATCCACGCCGATGAACAGGCGCGCCGCGCCGATCAGCGCGCCGAGCTCGGAGAGCGCAAGCGTGCCGGTCAGATCCACCACGGGTGCACGCGTCGCTGCGCGGATCGCGTCGACGAGCGCGCGCTCGGCCGGATCGGGCGCGCCGGTGAGCACCAGCGCGATGCCGCTCGCGGCCAGGCGGTCCAGCAATGCCGCCGTGGAAGGCGCCGGCCAGCACTTGAAGAGCCAGCGCGAGCCCGGATGCACGACGATGAAGCGGCCGCGCACGAGGCCGTGCGCGACGAGCAGGGACTCGACGCGTGCGTGCGCGTCGACGCCGGGCGTGAACGTCAGCGCCTTGTCGTCGTCGGCAGGCCACAGACCGAGCCGGCGCACGGCGTCGAGATTGGTTTCGACCGTGTGGCGCAACGTCGTGCGCGGCAACAGGTACCGGTGCGTGAACGAGCTGCGCCACCACCCGCCGGGACGCTCGGGCGCGACGCTGTGCCGGGCGCCGGTGAGTCGCGTCAGCCATGCGCCCCGGCGATGGTCGGTCAGGTGGACGACGAGATCGTAGCGGCGGCTGCGCAGCGTGCGCCACAGCCGCACTTCCCCGGCGAGCCACGCGGCGAGGCCGCGCCCGCGGCTGCGCCGGTCGATCGTATGCAGCGTCGTGATCGCCGGGTGGCCCGCGAGCATCGGCGCCGTTTCCAGATAGACGAGGCCGTCGATCTCCGCGTCCGGAGCGGCGTGCTTCAGCGCCGTGAACACGGGTGAAGCGAGCAGCACGTCGCCGTGGTGACGCAACTTGATCACCAGCGCACGGCGGACGCGGGTGAAATCGATCGCGTCGGCGACGGCCGGAAGCAGCATGGAGCGCACGATAGCAGACGAGTCCGCCATCGTCAGTGCGGCTCGCCCCAGCGCGGCCGCGCCGCAAGTGCGAAGAGGTACGCGGTCGCCGCGATCGGCCATGCCAGCAATACCGTGTGGGTGAGGCCGTTGAAGTTGGACAGGTGGCCGTAGGGCGCATTGAACTGCGCCAGCGGCGGCCGTGCGTGGAGGAGATCCGGGGCGAGCAGTGTCGCGAGCAGCGAGGACAGGAGCGCGATCGCGCACAGCGCGACTTCGACGGGGCGCGGCAGAAAGATTGCCACGAGCAGCAGCAGCGCGCCCGCGGCGACGCCGATCGACACGCCGGGCGCGAGCCATTGCTCCCACACGGCAGGCTTGAGCAACGCGGTGGCGGCGAATCCTTTCACCAGCAGCGCGGTGCCGACGAGGAGCAGGACGGCGCCGCCGACAAAGCGGCGCTCGCGGAGCAAGAGCGCGAGGAACAGCCCGACCCCGAGCAACTGGAACGCGCTGTGGGCGGCCTCGACGATGACCGCGGCGGCGTCGGGGGTGGTGGCCATCCCCGCGACTGCGGGGCCCAACGGCGGCGTCGGCTCGTACATCGTGGCGAACAGCGGGATGCCCGGATTGGTCTGCATGGCGAGCCAGATCGCGAGCAGCGCGATGCCGAGGTCACCGATCAGGCCCGGCATGAACCAGCGCTCGCGCAGGTCACGCAACGTGCGGCGAGCCGCCACGGAGCGCGCGAACGCGATCGCCAGCAGGCCCCCGCCCGCCGCGCCGACCGTGTTCGCGATGAGGTCGAACGGGTTTGCGTCGCGCGGCGGCCGGTACATCTGCAGCGTCTCCATCGCAAACGACAGCGCGACGCCGGCCGCGACCGCCACCGACAGCCGGCCGAGCGGCGGCCGCCGGCGCGGCACGAGAGCGACGAAGAATCCGAAGGGCATGTAGGCCATCGCGTTGACGACGAGGTCGAAACGCGTCCAGCGCGGCGGCCACGGTCCGAACAGGAAGAACGGCGTGCCGGCGACCGGCGCGATCCACGGCGAGAACGGTTGCAGGCTCGCATACACGATCGCGAACGCGCAGAGCGCGGCGAGGAAATGCGGCAGCAGCGACGGGCGCGAAGGGACGGTCACGAGGGAGGGCGGAGCGGGCCGCGGCGGTGGTGCGCCGGGCTTCGGTCTCCTGGCATGGGCCGGGCGGCGTCGCGGCGCGACGTCGTTACCGGTGATGCGCGGATTATAGAAGCCGGACGAGCGTCCTGCGCATCACCGTGACGTCGGCGTGCGTGGCGACGGGCAGGAACCCGGCCGCGGCGAACATCGCCGCCGAACCGTGATAGTGATCCGTGGCGGCGGTGTCGTCCGGACCCGTGTTCCGCGGAAAAGCATCGACTTCGACAATCCCGCGCCCGGCGAAGTCGGCGAGCGCCGCGCGGAGCAGCGTGCGCGCCACGCCGCGCCGCCGCCACTGCGGCGCGACGACGAAGCAGACGATGGCGCCTGCCTCGTGTGCCGGCACGTCGAGCGGCGGCGCCGGAATCCCCATGCGCGCGCACGCGTGCGAAAGCTTCGTGTACGGCTGCGCGTTGAGCCAGCCGACCGCCGCGCCACCGGCATAGGCGAGATACCCCTCCTGCTCCGCGGTATCGATCCGCGCCGTCATCGCGACGCGGTTCGCCGGGCCGTCGAAGGCCGCCCACTCGAGCGCCTTCGGCAGCTGATGGTAGTGGCAGTAGCACGTCGCCCACTCCGGGTTGTCGGCGAAGGCAGGTCCGCGTTCGTGGTCGAAAAAGGCGAGGAAGTCGCCACGGCGCGCCGGTGTCAGGCGTTCGACGGTGATCGGTACGGAGGTCATCGGCGGGCCGGCCCGGACGCGTGCGCGAGCTCCCGATCGGCGCGTCGCGTTGCCAGCGTCGTCCGGCGCTTTGCGCGGCTGACGCGCGCGACCCCGGAATCACCGACGCCCGCCGGTGAGCGGGCGCCGCGTCGGCCGGGGGACTTCGCGTTCAGCGTCCGGCCTTGATCTCGGTCCACAGCTTGCTGCGCAGCCGGCGCTGGGCGACGGTCAGGTCCTTCAGCTGTTCGAGCTTCGGGATGATCGTCTTGTCGGGGAAGATCACCGGATTCTTGAGGATCTCCGGGTTGATGTATTTCATCGCGTCGGTGTTGGGGTTGCCCGAGCCGATCAGGTTGGTGAGCTCGGCCGAGTTCTTGCCCTCGAGCATGAAGTTGATGAACTTCATCGCGAGGTCCGTCCGCGGTGCCGACTTGTGGATCACCATGTTGTCGACGGCGAGCACGGCGCCTTCCTTCGGCATCCCGTGCATGATCCGGAACGGCCGCCCGGCGGCCTGCGCGTCGAGGTTCGCCTGGAAGATGTCGTTCGAGTAGCCGTGGACGAGCCAGATGTTGCCGACGGTCAGTTCCTTGATGTAGGACGAGGCGTTGAAGGCGGCCCAATACGGCTTTGCCTTCTTGATCACGGCGGCGGCTTCCTCCCAGTGCTTGGGATCGGTGTCGTTCGCCGAATAGCCGAGGTACTTGAGCGCGGCGGCGAAAAGCTCGTTGGCGCTGTCGAGCACCGTCACGCGCCCTTTCAGCTTCGCGAGATATTTCGGGTCGAAGATGACGGCCCAGGTGTCCGTCGGAACGCCGAGCTCCTTGATCTTCTGGTCGTTGTACCCCAGCACCGTCAGCGACATCGCGTACGGTACCGAGTACTTGTTGCCCGGGTCGAAGGGTGTATTGAGGTAGGCCGGGTTGATGTTGCCCAGGTTGGTGAGCTGCGTCTTGTCGATCGGCTTCAGCTGACCACCCTTGATCAGCGCTTCCATCGCATTGGAGGTCGGGACCAGGATGTCGTAGCCCTTGGCACCCGCGGCGAGCTTGGCGAGGAGCTCCTCGTTGTCCGAGTAGTACGTCTGCACGACTTCGCACTTGCAGGATTCCTCGAACCGCTTCACCGTTTCCGGCGCGATGTAGTTGTTCCAGTTGTACAGGTGGAGCTGGTCCTTGGCCATCGCCGGAGCGGCGGCAACGGCAAGGACCGCGGTGGCAATCAGGGCGTACAGTCGGTTCATCATGACGGCTCTCCTCGTTCCGAACGCAGCAGGCTGGGTGAAAGCTTGGACGCGGCGACGATCAGGACCAACGTCAGCAGCATCAACAGCGTTGACACGGCGTTGACCTCCGGCGTGACGGCGATCTTGATCATCGAATAGATCTGCAGCGGCAGCGTCACCGTCCCCGCGCCGGCCGTGAAGAAGGTGATCACGAAATCGTCGATCGACAGCGTGAAGGCCATCAGCGCGCCGGCGACGACGCCGGGCATGATAAGCGGCAGGGTCACGTGGCGGAAGGCTTCCAGGGGCGACGCGCCGCAGTCGCGCGCCGCTTCGGTCAGGCTCTCGTCCATGCCGGCGAGCCGCGAGCGGACGACGATGGCGACGAAGCCGATGCAGAACGCGATGTGGGCGAGCGTCACGGAGACGAGCCCGAGCGTGAAGTTGAGCAGGACGAAGAAGATCAGCAGCGATACGCCCATCAGGATTTCCGGGATCGCGATCGGGGTGAGCACCAGCACGGGGAGCAGACGCAGCTTGTAGCGGTGCATCGCCACCCCGGCCATCGTGCCGAGGACCGTCGACACCGCGCTCGTCACCAGCGCGATCAGCAGCGAGTTGCCGGCGGCGGTCAGCATCTCGTCGTTCTGCGCGAGCTTGCGGTACCAGTCGAACGTGAAGCCGACCCACTCGGCGTTCAGGCGCGAGTCGTTGAATGAATACACGACGACGATGACCAGGGGAATGTAGAGGAACGCGTACGCCGAGAGCGCCGCGGCCCACAGCCCGAGCGAGCGCCTACGCACGCTCGGCCCTCGCGCCCCCGGCGCCACGACGGCCGATGAGTGCGGCGAGCGCGGCGAGCGCGAGGGCGGCAACCGTCAGCACGATCGACAGCACGCTGCCGAACGGCCAGTCCCGCGTTTCGAGGAACTGCTGCTTGATGAGATTGCCGATCAGGCTGTCTTCGGGCCCTCCCAGGATGTCCGGGATCGCGAAGATGCCGAGCGCCGGGATGAACACGAGCGCCGCACCCGCGTAGACGCCGGGCAGCGACAACGGAAAGGTGATCCGCCAGAACCGCTGCCAGGCGTTGGCCCCGAGGTCCTGCGCCGCGTCGAGCAGCGACTGGTCGTGCTTCTCCAGGTTCGCGTACAGCGGAAGCACCATGAACGGCAGATGAACGTAGACGAGGCAGACGAGCACGGCGAAGGAGCTGAACAGCAACGGCACCGGTTCGTGCCCGAACCACCCGAGAATCCCGTTGACGCCGCGGGCGAGCGCCGCCTGCGGACCCAGGATGATCATCCACGCGTAGACGCGGATCAGGAAGTTGCTCCAGAACGGCAGGATGACGAGAAGCAGCAGCAGATCCCGGTATTTCTTCGGGCTCTGCGCGATCAGCGCCGCGAGCGGATAGGCGAGCGCCAGACACAGGAACGTGGTCAGCAGCGCATACCAGACCGATTTGAGGAAGATCTCGGCGTACACCGGCTCGGCAAGGAAGCGGGCGTAGCTCTCGACGTTGAGGTCGAGCTTGCCGGTCTCGTCGACGAGCGGCGCGAGCCCCCCGAACTCCCCTGGCGTCCGGAACGACGCCAGCACCATGATCAGCGTCGGGATCGCGAAGAAGACGAGGAGATAGGCGAGCGGCGGCCCGCTCACCAGCCACTTGCCCAGCCGCTCCCGCGATCGCGCCCGCATAGCGCGCTATTCCTCGATGAAGTGGCCGGCGGCGACGGGCCAGCTCATCTCGACCGCGTCGCCGACCTCGAAAAACTTCGCGCGGCCCGAGGCGGAATTTGCCAGCAGCGCCTCGATCTTGCCGCCGCCGGGCGTGTCGACGCGATAGACGGTGACATCGCCCATGTAGAGCAGGTCCGCGACGGTGCCGCGAAAGTGATTGTCCGGCGTGTCGATCGGCGCGGCGGCCTGGATGCGGATCTTTTCGGGTCGCAGCGCAACCGTTCCGGGACGGCCGGGGGCAATCGTCGAGGTCGCGGCCACCCGTACCGGGCCGAGGCCGGCAACGTCGAGGGACACGATGCCGTCGGCGTTGGCGACGACGGGTCCCGCCAGCAAGTTGCAGTGACCGATGAAATCCGCCACGAAGCGCGTGCGCGGAAAACCGTAGATGCGCGACGGTTCGTCGAGCTGCTCGACCTGGCCCCGGTTCATGACCGCGATCCGGTGCGAAAGCGCCAGCGCCTCGGTCTGGTCGTGGGTGACGTAGACGAAGGTGATGCCCACTTCCTTCTGCAGGTTGATGAGCTCGACCTGCATGTCCTCGCGCAGCTTGGCATCCAGCGCGGCGAGCGGTTCGTCGAGCAGCAGGACGGCGGGGTGGGTGATGAGCGCGCGGGCGATCGCGACCCGCTGGCGCTGGCCGCCGGAGAGCTCGTGCGGGTAGCGCTTCCCGAATCCGGAGAGCCGGACGTCTTCGAGCGCGGCGGCCACCTTCCCGGGGATCTCGGCCGACGGCGTTCGTGCCATTTTCAGCGGAAACGTGATGTTGCCGTCCACCGTCATGTGCGGAAACAGCGCGTAACTCTGGAACACCGTGCGGACGGGGCGCGACTCCGGGGCGCGATCGACGAGGTCTTCGCCGTTGAGCAGGACCCGGCCGCCGTCGGGAGCGTCGAACCCGGCGATCATCCGCAGCAGCGTCGTCTTGCCGCACCCGGACGGGCCGAGCAGAGTGAAGAACTCGCCCGCTTCGATGGCCAGACTCACGTTGTCGACGGCGGTGAAATCGCCGAACCGGCGCGTAACGCTCTGTATTTCAAGCAGCGCCACGGGCGCGAGTCTCCGGGTAGGACGGCATTCTGCGCGGGATTGTATAGCAATTCACCACGCGCCCGCCGCCGATTGCCGCGGTGCAGCGAGCCCCGATTCGAGCGTCGACGTCCGGCCTTCGAATCTGCCGTCGGCCCCGGGCATGGCTTGTGCATGAACGTTGTTGCCCGCCATCGGGCCGCCGCGGCAGTGACGCGTGGCGGCAGATAACGGCCCGTTCCTTGCGTCACCGAGCGTCCACCATGGCCGAATCGCCCCACCACCCGTCGTTGCTCGCCCGCCTGCGCGAGCAGTCCGATGCGATGCGCGACCAGGATGCGGTCAAGCGCAAGCCGCTCGAGGAAGCGCTCGCCGACATCGATCGCCTGCTCTGGAATGCATTCAGGTGGCTCGACGAGGCGCTCGGCCACCTCGAGGTCATCCGGCCCCAGGTCGTCCACGAGTTCCGGCTTCCGCCCCTGCTGACGATCGCGCTGCCCCGCTACGAAAAGGGCTTCGTCTCGTACCGGCGCAAGGCATACGGCGGCCGGGACCTGCTCGAGCAGGTCGAGGTCTTCTACCGGATGACCCAGGACGCGCCGATCGTCATCAAGGTGCAGCCCGGCGCGGCGACGGCCTTCGAGGAGAAGCTGCGCGCCGCGCAGGTGACCTTTCATTACCGGACCGAGCAGGACGACGCGCGCGACGTCCGCCAGGGGGTCTTCACCGTCACTCCGGCGGTCACCGCCTCGATCCGGCTGGTGCCCGACTACCGGCGGCAGGTGATCGAGGTCACGTTGCGCAACGTGGACCGTTTCGAGACCGTGATCCTCGAATTCACGCCGGACAAGCTGGACGAATCGGCGCTCGAGGATCTCGTCCGCTTCATTCTGGGTGAGGCCAACTCGTTCCTGCGTCGAGCCCCGCTGGCCGGAATGGGTCGGCCACGCGCGTCCGAAATGCCGGGATCCCTGCAGGTGGCGGGCTAGCGCGGCGACGCGCCGCCGGCTACAGCACCCGCGCGAGCAGCAGCGCGGCCACGACCGCCAGCAGCGCGGTGAGGGCTGCGAGCAGCCGATTGCGCGACCTCTGGGCGGCGGCGAGCTCCTTGATCGCCTCGTCGGACGCGGCGCGCGGCGCGGTCAGCCGCTGGTGGATGAGGCGCGGCAGTTCCGGCAGCGCGGCGACGATGTAGGGCGCCTCCGAGATGAGCCGCCGCTGCAGCGCCGGCAAGCCGATCTGGTTCTGCATCCAGCGCTCGAGGAACGGCTTGGCCGTCACCCACAGGTCGAGATCCGGGTCGAGCTGCCGGCCCAGGCCCTCGACGTTGAGCAGCGTCTTCTGGAGCAGCACGAGCTGAGGCTGGATCTCGACGTTGAACCGGCGCGACGCCTTGAAGAGCTGCACCAGCACCTTCGACAGCGAGATCTCCTTCAACGGCCGGTCGAACACCGGCTCCAGCACGACCCGGATCTCCGCCTCGAGCTCGTCGACACGCGTCTGCGGGGGCACCCAGCCGGACTCGATGTGCGTCGTGGCGACGCGCCGATAGTCGCGACGGAAGAATGCGAGAAAGTTCTGCGCGAGGTACCCCTGGTCTTCCTCGGACAACGTGCCCATGATGCCGAAGTCGACGGCGATGTACTTGCCGAAGTCGGGGGCGTCCACGGCGACGAAGATGTTGCCCGGGTGCATGTCGGCATGGAAGAAACCGTCGCGGAAGACCTGCGTGAAGAACAGCTCGACGCCGGCGCGCGACAGACGCTTCAGATCGATGCCGGCCTCGACCAGCCGGTCGACCTGCGCGATCGGGATCCCCGTCATCCGGTCCATCACCATGACCTCGCTGCCGCTGTAGTCCCAGTACACCTGCGGGACGAGCAGCAGCGGCGAGTGGCGGAAGTTGCGGCGCAGCTGCGAGCAGTTCGCCGCCTCGCGCGACAGGTCGAGCTCGTCGGCGAGCGTCTTCTCGAATTCGGCGACGACCTCGCGCGGGCGCAGCCTCTTGCCGTCCGAGGTGAGCTTCTCGACCAGCATCGCGCCGGTCTGCATCAGCGCGACGTCCTTGTCGATCACCTGTTCGATCTGCGGGCGCAGCACCTTGATCGCGACCGGCGTGCCGTCCTGCAGCTCGGCAAAATGGACCTGCGCGACGGAGGCGCTCGCCACGGGCGTGCGGTCGAACGCCTTGAACACCTCGTCGACGGGCTTGCGGTAGACGCGTTCCAGCGTCGCGACGACCTGTTCGGACGGGAACGGCGGCACGCGGTCCTGCAGTTTCGCGAGCTCGTCGGCGATGTCGACTGGCAGCAGGTCGCGGCGCGTGGACAGCATCTGTCCGAACTTCACGAACAGCGGGCCGAGGTCCTGCAACGCGAGCCGCAGGCGCTCCGCGCGCGGGGCCGAGAGGTCCCGCCAGAACAGGATGCCGTTGACGAACGGGCGCAGTCCGCGGACCCGCTCGTGGCCGAGCAGGAATTCGTCCAGCCCGTGTTTCAGTGCGACAAGGAGAATCTTGGCGAGGCGCGTGAGCCGCATCCGCGGATTGTAAGGGATTCGCGCTTCCGTCCCTGGACTGACCTGGGAGCGGCGAAGCCGTTGCCGACGCGCGGAAACGAGTTCGCGTCACGCCGGCGGGCGCACAACCGTTGCCTCGTCCACGCGTCCACGCGGCCGGCGGGCGCCGGACGTGCGTTGCCGCGGGGTTCGCCGCGCTAGAGCACGAACTTGCGGCGCCGCGGTTTGCGCGGCGCCTTCGCCGTCACGGGCAGGGGAGCCGGCGCAATTCGCGCGGACGGAGCGCGGCGCGGGCTGCGGATGCCGGGAACGAGCGTCGCATCATCCGTTGTTCCGGGTTCGGTCGCCACGTCGGGTGGCAACGGTGCCGCCTTCTGCACGCTCGTCATTGCGCCACCGGTTTCATGTTGAAGAAGATGTTCGCCGCAAACACGAACAGCGCGACAACCATCGCCACCGATCCGATGCCGACCACCGGATCAAAGGCCTCGTGGCCGGTGACCAGGAATGCCAGGCTGACCATCAGCACCGGCAGCGAGATGTTGTGCAGCCAGAAATGCACCTGCGCGAGCTTCGTCTTCCCGGCATCCGGATAGAGGTGATAGATCAGCCCGACGAGCGCCAGCGACGCCCAGCCGAGCAGGTTGATGTGCGCGTGGACCGGGGCGAGTGCGAAGTTGTGCAGCATGCCCATCACGAGGCCCATCGTGATTCCGATGACGAGGTACGCGACGGCGATCTTGAGAAAACGGACTCCCATGTCATTGCTCCGTGTGAGATTGGACGGTGAAGACTTGCGGGGTGCGTGCCGCCTGCTGTTCGAACAGGCGTGCGAGCTCGGAGGCGACCGCGGTGACGGCGCGCCCGTCGTGGTCCGCGCCGACGACGATCGCGTCATCGCCGATCCGGTGCGGAATGCCGAACGAGGGCAGCGCCGCCCACGCCGGCCAGTCGCCACGATCGAGGACGAACAGCGTGAAGTGTGGCTTGATCCCGTGTACCCGGGCGAGCGTCCAGTAGGCGCGCTCGGCGGCCTGTGCGACCGCGGCGGCCGCCGCGCCGTGGCCCGCGCTCATCGCGACGGTGAACGGAAACCAGGGCAGCGGCTCGAGGCCGGAGTCGTTCCAGCGAACGGGCGCCCTCGTTCCGGGTGCAGATGCTGCGATCATGAGCGTTCTCCATGGGTGAGGCGTTGCAGATGCGCGGCCGCGGCCTCCATCCGCGCGGCGGCGGCGTCTACCACCTTCGCGGCGGCATCGACTGCCCCGACCTCGGGCGCGCGGGTCGGCAGGAGCTCGACCGCGATGCCGAGGGCGAGCACTGCGGCGATCGCGGTCGCGGCCGCCCAGCCGGCCAAGCCGCGGTCGGGACGCTGACCTGCCTTGGACAGATACGGCGGATGGACCGGCATGCCGCCGCCGTCGCCGAACTCGAGCGCCCACTGGTTGGACCGACGCATCGTCGGACCCATATCCATGGACACGGGATGACGGGGAAGTACGGGGGTGTGGCGGCTTGGCATGATCATGTCCTCCGGTTCCTGGCACAGGCGGTTCGCGCCCTTGGTGCTGCCCATGCTTCGGCAGCATGGAGCGCAGTGTGGCGCGCGGACGCTGGCGGATCGCTCACGGATTCGGAACCTGGCCGAACGCGGGGCATGGCGGCGCAGGAATCGCGCGCTGTCGCCCGAAAACCGAGTTCCGGCAATGGCTTGCACGCAGCGGGCCGCAGGGGCTGGCGTGCGGGGTCGGGGCTGGCACAGAGCCGCAGGCGCGGCGGCGCGGCGACTGACGGTTGACTGACAGCAGGCTGACGCTACCCATCCGGCGCCGCTGCGGCAAGGCGCGGAACGCGCCGCTGTGATGTTCGCGACGACGAGGCGAGACTGGAACCCGGTGACGGACGCGTTACGAAGCCGTCACCGCCATGCGGGGCTCTACAGGCCCGCGGCCTCGAGTCGGGCTTTCGCCGCCGGCGCCGCCAGGTAGTCGACGAGCGCGCGCCCCGCGGCCGGTGCCGGGCCGTCCGTGATCGCCGCCGCGAGGTAGGTCTCGCCGGCCCACGAGCCCGCGGAGATTCGGCCGACGAAGCGCAGCCCCTTGCCCGCGTTCGACATGATGTGCAGGGTGCTGGCGACGCCGATATCGGCGCTCTTCCCGCCGCGGACCTGCTCGACGACCGCCTCGTCGTCGGGAAGGCGCGTGGTCTTCGTCTGCATTTCGGCGGCAATCCCGAGCTCCTGCACCAGTTTCCCGAACTGGCGGCCGGAAGGCATCGTGCTGTACACGACGCTGTTCGCCGCGAGCAGCGATTTGCGAAGTTCCTCGGGCGTGCCGATCGCGGGCGGCGTGACTCCCTCGCGCACGAACACGCCGAGGCCGGCGCGCCCGAGTTCGCGCTGGCCGCCGTCCTGTACGGTGCCGGTTCGCGCGACATCCTCGATAACGTGCGACGTCGCGATCAGTACGTCGTTCCCGCTCTTCTTGTACACGACGCGGCGCAGCTGTCCCGTCGCGCCGTAGGTGACGTTGACCTTGTTGCCGGTATCGCGCTCGAACGAGGCGATCAGCGGCGCGAGCGCCGGCTCGAGCACGCGCGCGGCCAGAACCTTGACGTCGGCGGCCGCGGCGTGGGGAACGGCGGCCACAAGCGTCACGGCGAGCAGGACGGTACGCAAACAGGGTCGTGTTTTCATTGCTTTTCGTCGGAAATCGGAATGGAGAGCCGTCGCACGCCGTCGGGAGCGGCGGCACGCTACGTGGCGGGCGGATTATCGCAGACTCGAACCGACACCGGGAAGCCGCGTCAGCGCCGGGCGCGTGTGCGAAAATGACGGCCATGAGCGAGCGCGCGCAGACCCTCGGCGAGGAAATCGCCAACAGCCTGAGCCACGGCCTGGGGCTCGCCGCCGCGATCGCCGCCGTGCCGGTCCTGATGTTCGCAACTGCGCGGCACGGAAGCACCGCGAATCTCGTCGCCGCCAGCGTGTTCGCGGCCACGATGGTGCTGCTCTACTTCACGTCGACGCTCTATCACGCGCTGCCCGCCGGGCGCGCGAAGCGCGTGTTCGTGCGTCTCGATCACGGCGCGATCTATCTGTTCATCGCCGGCAGCTACACGCCGTTCACGCTGGGCGCGCTCGGCGGTCCGTGGGGCTGGACGCTGTTCGGGCTCGTCTGGGGGCTGGCGGCGGTCGGCGTCGCCCTGAAGGCGTTCGACCGGCTGTCGCACCCCTGGCTGTCCACCGGCTTCTATCTGGTGATGGGATGGGTGGTGCTGATCGCGGTGGGGCCGCTCGTCGAACGCGTGGCGGCGCAGGGCCTGATGCTGCTCGTCGCGGGCGGCCTCGCCTATACCGCCGGCGTCGTGTTCTTCGTCCTGGATTCGCGGGTGCGCTTTGCCCATTTCGTATGGCACCTGTTCGTCGTCGCCGGCACCGCCTGCCACTTTTTCGCCGTGCTGGATTACGCGGCGTGACGCGGGCTCGCCGGACCGCCGAATCGCAGCACCGCTGAACGTCAGGCGGCGGCCAGCGACGCGCGAATTGCCTCGGTTTCCGGCGCCGGCTTGCGGCCGAGGACCACCGAGAGCAGCTCGCGGCAGCGCCGATACGTCGTGAGGGCGCCGGCGGGGTCGCCCAGCTCGCGCTGGCACACCATGAGCCGCCGGTAGATCGCCTCGGCCAGATTGTCGAGCTCGAGCGCGCGTTCGTAGAGCGCGCGGGCCGCTGCCCAGGCTCCCGCACGCTCGCGGTCCGCCCCTGCGGCGAGCACCGCACGCGCCAGCCGTGCCTGAAGCCGATCGCGCATCGGCAGCGCCCATGCCGGCGCGCCGTCGAGCGCAAGGAAGTGGCCGGCATAGAGCGCCAGCGCACCCTCGATGTCGGGCGGCGTCGCGTCGAGCGCGGCGTCGAACGTCCAGGTGTCGAGCCAGACCAGGGCGGGGTTCAACGACAGCTTGCCGTCCGCGAGCTGGAGCGCGCCATCCACGGCGACGAGCTTGCGCAGCCGGTAGAGATTGCTGTCGAACGAGCTCTTCGCATCGTCGCCCTCGGCATCCGGCCACACGATCGATGTCAGCAGCGCCGCATCGACACCGCGGCCGCCGTTGGCGATCAGGGCCTTCAGGAGCTCGAGGGGTTTCTTCTGCGCCTTGCCCGACGAGGTGACCGGCACGTCGTCGCGGACGAGCGTGAACGCGCCGAGTGTACGGATCGAGAGCGGCCAGGGCCACGCGACCGCGCCCGGCGGCGCCGTCAGATGCCGCTCGCGGATCAGCGATCGGACGTAGTCGGGCTCGATCCCCTGCACCAGTGCCAGCGCGAACAGTGGGGCCGCCACCTCGGGCGAATGGCGCAGGAAAGCATAGTAGCCGTCCTCGCGGCAGGCCGGCAGCACGCGCGCGAGCACGGCCGCCGCTTCGTCCTGGCGTCCCTCCGCGAGCCCAAGATGGGCGATCACGAGCTGCTCGTGGTACTCGAAATTGCGTCGGTCGATGCCGACCGCCGCAGCGATGGCTTCGCGATACAGCGCAAGCGCGCCGGCGATGTCGCCGGTGCGCAGCCGGCACGCGGCATGGCGGACGATGAAGTGCGGGATCTGGAGCGACGGCATCCCGGATTCGCGACCGAGGGTCACCGCCTCGCCGGCGGCGGCCACCGCGTCGTCCGCACGGCCCTGAAGCAGCAGCACGCCGGATTCCTGGAGCCGGAAGTACGCGCGGTCCATCCGCCGCGCGGGATTGAGCACGGCGCGCAGCTTCGTCAGGGCCGCAGCGGCGCCGGGGGCGTCGCGGGCCGCGGCGAGCGAGGACACCTCGGCGTGGTAGACCTCGAACAGCACGCTCTTCAGGCCGTGCTCGAGCGCGATCGCCTCGAGCTCGCGCGTGATCTGCTGCGCCCGTGCGAACCGGCCGCGGATCTGATGGTTGAAGCTCAGGTGCACGTTCCACCAGACGCGGTTCAACGGCGTCGCGCGTGGATCGTCGAGCCAGGGCGTGACGCGCGCGATCAGCGCGTCGGCCGTGTCGCCCTTCGTTTTCCAGTTGAAATAGTTGAACAGGATCGATGCGGCGTTCAGCCGCTGATTGACGGGAACCGACTCCGCGTCGGGCAGCACCAGCAGCCGCTCGACTTCGGCGGCAACGCGGGGGATGCGCGGATGCTCGGGCTGCCGGAACAGGAGCGCGATCAGGAAGCACGACCACACCCGCAGCGCGTCGGCGATCGCGCGGAACTCGGGTGGCGGATCGAGCCGTCGCTCGAAGACCCTGATCCAGCGATCCAGCGGCGCGAAGTCGGCCCATTCGAAGTAGTGGCAGTCGACGGCTGCCGCGGCGGCCAGCAGCTGGCGCGTCACCTCGCCGCGCGCGACGAACCCGTCGTACGCGGTCGCGAGAAGCGCCTTCGCGTGCTGCGGCTCGGTGTAAAGCACCGCCTGCGCGAGCATGAACGTCAGCATCGGATCGCGGTCGCGTTCGGCCGGCGGCAGGGCGGCGACCCACTCGGCGAGCCGGTTGCCGCGGCCTTCGGCGAGCAGCGAGCGCGCGGCGAGGCGGGCGAGGCCGGCCAGCGCGCGCCACGCCTGCGCCTCGATGTAAAGCGCCGCGGCGGCGTCGAGATCGCCGCGCGCCACGAGCTGCCCCGCCGCTCGGTCGAGCGCGCTCTTGCGCTCTTCGGACGTGAGCCGGACGCGCCCCTCGGCCAGCAGGAACTCGCGGAACAACGCGTGGAACTGGTAGACCGGCTCCGTCGCGGTGCGGCGGCGGTCCGTGAACACGTGTCGGCGGTAGAGATAGTCGAGAACGCGTGCGGCCTCGGGGTCGCCGGTGATCGTCTCGGCGTCGCTTGCCGAAACCGAAGGCAGCAGCGCGGCGAGCATCAGGGTGCGCTGGTTCTCCGGGCGCGCACGGTCGAAGATTTCGCCCGTGAAATACGCAAACACGGCTTCCTTGCCTTCGGGCAGCAGCGCTTCGGGCTGGTCGCCTCCGGTGCGCTGGAGGTGTTCGCGCATCAGCACGATGCCGGCGGCCCAGCCGTCGCTCGCGCGCTGGATTTCACGCACGACCGCCGGGGGGAGTTTCGCCGGTGCAGCGATCGCGGCAGCTTCGTCGGCGTTGAACTTGAGCTCGGCAGCATCGAGCTGCGCAATCGTCTGGTCGGCGACGAGCCGCGCCATCTCCGGCGGCGGACCGGTGCGCGACAGGAACACGATGTTGAGTCCGGCCGGCAGCTCGCGCATGCCTTCGGCGAACGCGAATCGCCACGCGGACGTCGCAGGGGCCTCGTGGAAGTTGTCGACGACGAGCATTGCGTCGCGCGGGAACAGCGAGAAAAACGCGCGCAGGAACCGGCGCGTGAATCCCGCGAGGTCGTCCGTGTACTCCGGCCCGAATTGCGGCAGCGCCGCGGCAGACTTCGCGCGGCGGCGGGGCAGGTCGTCCGCGGCGAGGGTCAGGTAATGGAAGAATGTCCCCGGATCAGCGTCGCCGGCGTCGGTCTGGAACCAGATGCCGGACAGCCTGCGTGCCTCGGTGTAGCTCGCGATCAGCGTCGACTTGCCCGCCCCCGGCGGGCCGGCGATCCAGATGAGCGGATGTGCCCGCTTCTCGTCGATGAGCCGGAACAGCCGCTCGCGCTTCACGACCGCGAACTGGCGCGGTCGGCTGAACTTGGCGAGCGTCGGCGACGGCATTGCGCGCGGTCGTGAACAGGCGCTCGCCGGTTCCTGCCGCGCTGGCCCGATCGCCGCGCTTGCGGTCAGCGGGGGTCCGCGCTTCCCGCGGCGCCGGCTTCGAGCGCCGCGAGACGCAGGGCAACGGCATCGACGCGCGCGGCCAGCGCCGCGACGTCGGCGGCGAACGCGCGAGCCTCGTCGCCGCGCGCGAGCAGCCCCGCTTCGTCACGCGCATAGCTGGCCACGCTCGCGCCGACCCGGCTCGCCGCATATTCCGGAAACGCCAGCAGATGCCGACCCGCGTCGGCGACGCGCTGGCCGACGATCGGTCCGAGCGCCTTGGCGAACGCCTGCTCGACGAACCAAGGCAGCGTCTGCGCGAGCTCCTTCAGCGTCGCGGCGAGTGCGGGGTCGCCGTCTGCGGCCACCAGCGCGTCCCAGCGCAGCGGGTCCGCGAGGAACGACGGCAGCGCGAGCGCGGAGAGCGTCAGCGTGAGGTCCGGTCTGCGCTCGGCGCGTGGCGACGTCTCGACGAGACCGGTGGTCCCGACGCGGAAGGCGGTCGCGACGGGGCCGACCGCGATGACGAACACGCGGCCTGAGAACGCTGCGAGCCGCTGCCGCGCCCAGGCTTCACGCTCGAGCACGCGATTGGCGAGGGCGCCGGGTATCGCTGCCGGATCGAGTCCCGGGAGTGGCGGCACGGCTGCCACCGCTCAGGCAAGTTGCTGGATGCCGGCGAGCAGCCAGCCGCTCGCACCGTCGACAGGCTTGGTCAGGTTCCAGGCTTCGTCGAAGGTCTTCGGCAGCGCCGCGCCGTCCTCGCGCAGCGACCCGGTGAAACGCACGCTCGCCCAGTGGCGGCCTTCCTCGGTCGTCACTTCGAGCACCTCGGCATCGAGCGTCACCACTTCAGTGGCCCGATGTCCCGTGCGTTCGCCCAGGTCGCGCGAGACTTCGGCGAGCATTTCCGGGGTCATCACGTCGGCGAGCACGTCGCGCTCGCCGGTGTCCCATGCGGCCTGGATCCGGATGAACTGCTGCTTCGCCTCGCGAACGAACCCGGCCGCATCGAACCCCGGCGGCAGCGGCTTCGCGTACGACGGCGCGGCGACCACCGGTGCGGTCGCCGGGACGGCCGTCTTCGGCGCCCCGCCCCACGAGGGGGCCGGGGGCGCGTCGCGGCCGGCGACGCTGCCGCCCAGGTTGCCTGCGCCGGCGTACTGGATGCCTTGCCCCGGCGTTGCGCGGCGCGCCATCAGCAGGCGCAGTACGAACACGATGCCGATCGCCAGCAGGGCCAGGAGCAACACGCTGGCGAAGCCCTCGGACAGTCCGAAGTGCGACAGAAGGGCGGCGAGACCCAATCCGGCGGCGATCCCCGCGATCGGCCCCAGCCAGCGTGACGGCCCGGAGGGCGCCGGTGCGGCCGGCCTGGCGGCGGCGGCTCCCGGTTGCGCGGGCATCACCGGCTGCGAAGCGGCACCGGTGGGCGAGCTGGGAGCGGCGGCGGCGCGGCGTCGCGGGCGGCGTGACGCTCTGCCGCTGCGTACCGAGATTGCGTCCGCCGCCAAGGCGCTTCGCCTCGACGAAGTCTGCGGTGAACAGTGCAATCACGGCCAGTGCTGCGATCGACAGCAATCCTTTGGAGTTCACGTTTCCTGCTCCTTTGGTGAGTGCGACGCCGCGCTCAGTAGACGCGGCCCAGATGGAGGGCCACGACCCCGGCGGCAAGATTGTGCACTTCGACCCCGCCGAAGCCGGCTTGTTCCATCATCGCCTTCAGCGTCGCCTGATCCGGGTGCATCCGGATGGACTCGGCGAGGTAGCGATAGCTCGCGTCGTCGCCGGCAACCAGCTTGCCGATGCGCGGGATCACGTTGAAGCTGTACCAGTCGTACGCCGGGGCCAACGGCGCCCAGACGCGCGAGAACTCGAGCACCGCGGCCACGCCGCCCGGCTTCAGCACACGCTTCATTTCGGCCAGCGCGCTCTCCTTGCGCGTCACGTTGCGCAGCCCGAACGCGATGCTGACGCAGTCGAAGTGCGCGTCGGCGAACGGCAGCTTCTCGGCGTCGCACTGGACGACGGGAACGATCCGGCCGGCGTCGAGAAAGCGGTCGCGACCCACCGCGAGCATCGAGCTGTTGATGTCGGTCAGCACCACCTCGCCGGCCGGCCCGACGCGATCGGCGAACAGCTTCGCGAGATCGCCGGTTCCGCCGGCCAGATCGAGCACCCGCATGCCCGCGCGCACGCCCGTCGCACCGACGGCGAAGCGCTTCCACAACCGGTGCAGCCCCGCCGACATCAGGTCGTTCATCAGGTCGTACTTGCCGGCGACCGAGTCGAACACGCCGCGCACGCGCTTCGCCTTCTCCTCGGGGGAGACCTGCTCGAATCCGAAATGGGTGCTGTCGCTCATCGCCTTCAGGCCTTGTCGCGGCTCGCGCCCGCGTCCGCCATTCGCTCGAGGTAGCGCTGCCACAGCTCGTCGTGCCGCGTCCCGAGGTCGTACAGGTAGTCCCAGGAGTAGATGCCCGTGTCGTGGCCGTCGGAGAACGTCGGGCGGATCGCGTAATGGCCGACCGGCTCGACCTCCTTGATCGTCACGTCACGCTTGCCCGTCTGCAGCGTCTCCTGGCCCGGGCCGTGGCCGCGAACCTCGGCGGAAGGTGAATAGACGCGCAGGAATTCATAGGGCAGGCGGAAGGCGCGCGCGTTGTCGAAGGCGAGTTCGAGCACGCGTGAGGTCTGGTGCAGCTTGATCTCGGTCGGGTGCGGCGTGGAGGCGTCGAGGCCGGCCATCGAGGAGGTCCCGCGCGGGGCGGACGGGCGATTGCAGGGACCGACAAGGTTAGCACAGTCGAGCCGCAGCGCCGCGCGGCGCGGGTTTGCCGCAACGACCGACGGTGCGCGGCGCGCCCGCGGTGTGCCGCCGCGGCAAGCAGGACCGCCGGCGGTCCTGCGCCCTGTTATGCGGGGCCGCGAGCAGGCTTCAGAAGCGGGAGGTCGTCTGGGTCGATTCCGGAACGACGTCGAGGTTGCCGATGCCCGAGAACACGTTGCGGTTCTTCGCTTCCTTGCCGTGCAGCTTGATCTCGAGCCGCAGGTCGTTCAGCGAGTCGGCGTTGCGCAGGGCGTCCTCGTAGCTGATGAGGTCGGCCTCGTAAAGGCTGAACAGCGACTGGTCGAAGGTCTGCATGCCGAGCTCGCGCGACTTCTTCATGATGTCCTTGATCCCGGACACGTCGCCCTTGAAGATCAGGTCCGAGATCAGCGGGGAGTTCAGCATCACCTCGACCGCCGGGACGCGGCCCTTGCCGTCCCGTCGCGGGATCAGGCGCTGGGCGACGAACGCGCGGACGTTGAGCGAAAGGTCCATCAGCAGCTGCGCCCGGCGCTCTTCCGGGAAGAAGTTGATGATCCGGTCCAGCGCCTGGTTGGTGCTGTTCGCGTGCAGCGTGGCGAGGCACAGGTGACCGGTCTCCGCGAACGAGATCGCATAGTCCATCGTTTCGCGCTCGCGCACCTCGCCGATCAGGATCACGTCGGGCGCCTGGCGCAGCGTGTTCTTGAGCGCGATCTGCCAGCCGTCGGTGTCCACGCCGACCTCGCGCTGGGTGACGATGCAGTTCCTGTGGTCGTGCACGAACTCGATCGGGTCCTCGATGGTGATGATGTGGCCGTAGCTGTTCTCGTTACGGTAGCCGAGCAGCGCGGCCATCGACGTCGACTTGCCACAGCCGGTGGCGCCGATGAACATCATGATGCCGCGCTTGGACATGATGACGTCCTTCAGCACCGGCGGCAGGCCGAGCTCATCGAACTTCGGAATGTCGGTCATGATCGTCCGCAGCACCATTCCCACGCGCGCCTGCTGCACGAACGCATTGACGCGGAAGCGGCTGATGCCCGGCGGGCTGATCGCGAAGTTGCATTCCTTCGTCGCCTCGAATTCGGCGGCCTGCTTGTCGTTCATCACGCTGCGCACGAGCTCGATCGTGTGCTGCGGAGACAGCGCCGTCTTCGACACCGGGGCGATCTTGCCGTCGATCTTGAGCGCTGGCGGGAAGCCGGCGGTGATGAACAGGTCCGAGCCCTTCTGCTTGACCAGCAGTTCGAGCAGCTCGTGGATGAATTTGGTGGCGCGTTCGGCTTCCATCGTGGGGCTCCTCCGGGCGGGGCCCGGGCGACGGTGGGTGGGTCGGAGGACGGACTTCAGCCGCCCATGAACAGGTCCTTGTTGACGGCGCGGTTGCGCGCCTCGGCGACGTTGACCTGGTTGCGGCGGACCATCTCGACCAGGTTCTGGTCGAGCGTCTGCATCCCCATCGCCTGGCTCGTCTGGATCGCGGAGTACATCTGCGCGACCTTGTTCTCGCGGATCAGGTTGCGGATCGCGGGGGTGCCGACCATGATCTCGTGCGCCGCGATCCGGCCCTGGCCATCCTTGGTCTTGAGCAGCGCCTGCGAGATCACCGACACCAGCGATTCGGACAGCATCGCGCGCACCATGTCCTTTTCGGCGGCGGGGAACACGTCGATGATCCGGTCGATCGTCTTGGCCGCCGAGCTCGTGTGCAGCGTAGCGAACACGAGGTGGCCCGTCTCGGCCGCGGTCAGCGCGAGACGGATCGTCTCCAGATCGCGCATTTCGCCGACCAGGATGTAGTCCGGGTCCTCGCGCAGGGCGCTGCGCAGGGCGTTCGGAAACGACAGCGTGTGCGGTCCGAGCTCACGCTGGTTGATCAGGCACTTCTTCGATTCGTGCAGGAACTCGATCGGGTCCTCGATCGTCAGGATGTGCCCGTACTCGCTCTCGTTGACGTGGTTGACCATCGCCGCCAGCGTCGTCGACTTGCCGGAGCCGGTCGGTCCGGTGCACAGGATCAGGCCGCGCGGACGATTGGTCATCTCGGCGAAGACCTTCGGTGCGTTCAGCTCCTCGAGCGAGAGTACCTTCGTCGGAATCGTCCGGAACGCGGCGGCGGCGCCGCGCTGCTGCACGAAGGCGTTGACGCGAAAGCGCGCGAGGTTCGGCACCGCGAAACTGAAGTCGCACTCGAGATTCTCCTCGTAGGCCTTCCGCTGCGCGTCGCTCATGATGTCGTACACCATGGCATGGACGTCCTCGTGCTCCATCGGCGGCAGATTGATGCGCCGGATGTCGCCGTGGACGCGAATCATCGGCGGAAGCCCCGCCGAGAGGTGGAGGTCCGACGCCTTGTTCTTGACGGCGAAGGCGAGCAGTTCGGTGATGTCCATTTATAATCCCTGGTGCTTTGCGCAACCCCGGGCGCGCCGGCAGGCAGCGCGACACGAGATCGCATGCAAGTCGTGTACCACCACATCTGCCGCATGCCGGCGTCATTCGATTATGTCCCAGTACGAGAAGGCGTGGCAAGAAGTCATGGCACGTATCTCTCGGGCAGCCGCTCTGGTCGGGCGCTCCCCAGAGAGTGTGCGCTTGCTCGCCGTCAGCAAGACGTTTCCGCCGGAGGCCGTCCGTGCCGTTCATGCCCTCGGTCAGCGCGCCTTCGGCGAGAACTACGTACAGGAAGGACTGGCCAAGATGGACGCGCTCGCCGACCTCGCTGGACTCGAGTGGCATCTGATCGGGCCGCTGCAGAGCAACAAGACGGGCCCGGTTGCCGAGCGCTTCGACTGGGTGCACACGGTCGACCGGGAGAAGATTGCCGTGCGGCTTTCCGCTGCGCGTCCGTGCGGCGCCCCGCCGCTCAACGTGTGCGTGCAGGTGAACATCAGCGGCGAGACCACGAAAAGCGGCGTCGCGCCGGATGCCGCAGTGGCGCTGGCGCGGGTGGTCGCGGCGTTGCCGCGGCTCACGCTGCGCGGGCTGATGGGCATCGCCGAGCCGACCACCGACGTGGCGGTCCAGCGTCGGCAGTACCGGGTACTGCGCGGGTGCTTCGACGCATGCCATGCGGCAGGACTCCCGGTCGACACGCTGTCGGCGGGGATGTCGGCAGATCTCGAGGCGGCGATCGCCGAAGGCGCGACGATGGTGCGGGTAGGAACGGCGGTCTTCGGACCACGGGAGAAGGCTTTGCAGGAGCGAGGAAGTGAGATAGTGGTGAGGTAGCTCGCCTTCTCACCGCAATCGCGCTCGGCAATGACGACAACTTTCATCGGCGGCGGCAACATGGCCACCGCACTCATCGGCGGCATGATCGCCCGCGGCGCCGCCGCGGCGGATTTCGCCGTCGTCGAGCCCTTCGCCGGGCAGCGGGCGAAACTGGCTGCCGCGTACCCCGGTGCCGCGCTGCACGCCACGACATCGGCGGAGGCGCTCGCCGGAGCCGCCCTCGTCGTGCTCGCGGTCAAGCCGCAGCACATGCGCGAGGTCGCGATGGCGCTCGCGCCGCATGTCGGCGCGGGCGCGCCGGTGGTGCTGTCGATCGCGGCCGGCATTCGCCTCGCCGATCTCGGGCGCTGGCTCGGTGGATATCACCGACTCGTGCGCAGCATGCCCAACACGCCGGCGCTGATCGGCAAGGGTATGAGCGGCGCGTTTGCGCGGCCGGAGGTCGATGCGAACGGGCGCGCCCTTGCGCACGAGGCGCTCGCCGCGGTCGGCGAGGTGCTCTGGGTCGCGGACGAATCGATGCTCGACGCCGTCACCGGCGTCTCCGGCAGCGGTCCGGCGTATGTCTTCTATTTCCTGGAGGCGCTGGAAGCCGCTGCGCGCGAGCTCGGCTTCTCGCGCGACGACGCGCGCAAGCTCGCGTACGCGACGTTCGGCGGCGCGGTCGCGCTGGCGCACGACAGCGATCTCGAGCCCGCGACGCTGCGCGCGCACGTCACTTCCAAGGGGGGCACGACCGAGCGCGCGCTGGCCTCGATGGAAGCCGGCGCGGTGAAGGCTGCCATCATCGCCGCGGTGAAGGCCGCCGCCGAACGCGCCCGGGAGCTGGGCGACGCGCTTGGCAAGGACGCCTGAGGCAACCGATGAATCAGGCACTGAAGTTTCTGCTCGACACCCTCTTCGGGCTGCTGGCGTACAGCTTCCTGCTGCGCTTCGCGATGCAGTGGCTGCGGGCGCCGTTCCGCAATCCGGTCGGCCAGGCGGTGACGGCGCTGACCGACTGGGCGGTCAAGCCCCTGCGGCGCGTGCTGCCGGGATTTCGCGGCATCGACTGGTCGACGCTGTTCCTTGCCTGGGTCGCGCAGTTCCTCTGGCTCGTCGCGCTTGCGCTCGTCGTCGGGCGCACCGGCCTGGGCGGGCCCGCGCTCGTCACGCTGGCGCTGCTCGCCGGCGTCGAGCTCCTGAAGGCGCTGCTCTGGCTGCTCATCATTGTCGTGATCGCGCAGGCGATCCTGTCATGGACCGCGCCCGACGGTCCGCTCGCCGGCGTGCTCAACGCGCTCACGTTCCGCTTCCTCGCGCCGATTCGCCGCGTCGTTCCGCCCGTTGGCGGCACGCTCGACCTCTCCCCGCTGATTCTGATCGTCGTGATTCAGCTCGTGCTGATGCTCCCGGTCGCATGGCTC
Source organism: uncultured beta proteobacterium (assembly GCA_963843595.1). Lineage (GTDB taxonomy): Bacteria > Pseudomonadota > Gammaproteobacteria > Burkholderiales > Casimicrobiaceae > CAIWHR01. The sequence continues at coordinate 426,980 of CAWJLG010000008.1, forward strand.
GAGGGCGTCGTGCTGAGCCTCTTCCGCTGACCCCCGCGCGATGTCCGATGTGCCGTGGCGACGCGACGACGACGGTGTGCTCGTTCTGACACTGCACGTCCAGCCGGGGGCGAAGCGCACCGAGGTCGCGGGCAGGCATGGCGAGGCACTCAAGATCCGGCTCGCCGCGCCGCCGGTCGAGGGGAAGGCGAACGCCGAGCTGATGCGATTCCTCGCCGAGGCGTTCGGCGTGCACGCGCGCGCGGTCGCCCTCGTCCGCGGGGAGACGTCGCGGCAGAAGGTCGTGCGCATCGAGAGCCCCACGCAGCGACCGGATCGGCAATGGTGATGCCGCGGCGCCCGTGGCCGGCGGGCCCGCGAGGGGTCGGTCAGGACGTCTGCCCGGGTCGCCGTGCGAGCCGATTCGCCAGACGCACGTAGTCGTCCACCGCCAGCGTCTCCCCGCGCGCACCCGGATCGATGCCCGCAGCCGTCAGCGTCGCGGCATCGGTGACGTCCGCCAGCGCATTGCGCAGCGTCTTCCGGCGCTGGCCGAACGCCGCCGCGACGATGCGGGCGAAGAGCGCCTCGTCGGCGATCGCGGGTTTGGCCGAACCGAGGGGCACGAGACGCACGACGGCGGAGTCGATCTTCGGGGGCGGCGAGAACGCACCGGGCGGCACGACGAACAGCCGTGTCGTCCGGAACTTCGCTTTCAGCATCACGGTAAGCCGGCCGTAGTCCGGTGTGGCCGGCGCGGCGGTCATCCGGGCGACGACTTCCTTCTGCAGCATCACGTGCAGATCCTTGAGCCGCGCGTCGTGAGCGGCGAGTCGGAACAGCAGCGGCGAACTGATGTTGTACGGCAGGTTGCCGACAATACGCAGATTCGTCCCGAGTTGCGCGAAGTCGAATTCGAGCGCGTCACCCACGTGCAGCGTCAGCTTGTCGGAGGGATATTCGGCCGCCAGACGGGCGGCGAGGTCGCGGTCGATTTCGACGGCGGTCAGATGTCCGGCGCGCTCGATAAGCGGTCGGGTCAGCGCGGCGAGGCCGGGGCCGATCTCGACGAGGTTGTCGCCCGGACGCGGATCGATCGCGTCGACGATCCGCGCAATGTAATGCACGTCGGCCAGGAAGTTCTGGCCGAAGCGCTTGCGTGGTGCGTGTTCACGCATGGGAACTCGGGACAGACAGGTCTGCAGGCCGTGCGGCGGCGACCAAGCCGTCAGACGTCGCGAAGGTGTGATCCATCCCGTATGGTCACGGCGCGCACATCGCCACGTTGTCCGGTCCGTAGCCCTCTGCGACGTAACCCCCGGCCAGCATCTGGTCACGCACTGCCGCGCTCGTCGTATAGCGATGGTTCGTGTCCGCGCGAGCATTCCACAACCGATACACGGGGGTGCTGCCTGCCGGGCAGCTGCCCGTGATGGGCCCGGGCAGATCGACGGTAAACGCGTCGTCTGTCTCGAAGATGAGCGTCGGGAATATCGCCTTCACCGCAGCACATTCCGCGGGCGAGGCCGAAAAGTAGTGCGAGTCTCCGAGTCCCGGGGGCACATAGAACCGGCACACGGGCATCGCGCCCAGCGGAGGCGTGGCGAACGCGTGAAAACCCAGGCCGGTTCGTACCCACCCGCCCGGCGGGGAATGATCGAGGGCATCGATTTCCACCGGATTGGCCGAAAGGAAGAAGTGGCCGAGGCTAACGTTGAAATATTCGACGACCGGGGATCTGCCACCGTCTCCCTGGAAGCTACGGACATGGAACCCATTCGTCGTCCCCGATTCGATCGACGCGAGCAGGACATTGCCGCCACGCAGGCCCAACAGCGAGACTGCTGCTGCTGGCCCGCGATACGACGCGCGAATCAGGGAGTCGACCTTGGTGATTCCGCCGTTGCCGAAGCCCGGGTCGAGCGAGCCATCGGTCCGATAGCGAACGAGCACCGGCTGGTAGAGCCAGTCCATGTAGTCGATGTTCGGCGTGCCGGGAGTGACGAGCAGCGCACCGACGAGGAGCGGCTTCCCGTCCGGCTGCGACACGAAGTCCTGCAGGATGAGTGGCATCCCGCTCTGATTGGGTATGACACCGAGCGTGCCGAACATGGTGTCGGGCGAACCGTTGGCGCGTAATTTCAGCAGCGAGAACTCGCTTCCGCCGAGGAGGATCGAGCCATCCTCCAGCACCAAGGGAGCGCGGAGCGCGAACGTCCCCGCAACGACACCACCCTGGCCGAACGACGTGTCGACGCGACCGGTCGAGGTCAGCTTCATCACGAACGTCTGCTCCGCCTTCTCGGCGTTCGTGCCCAGCAGCAGGACCCCGCCGTCGGGGGCAGGCGAGATGCGGTTGACGCATCCGCCGAGGAAAGGCCCGATGAAGCCCTGTCCGTCGCCGAACGCGGGATCGGGTGCTCCGTTCGGGCTGTAACGAAATGCATACCAGGAGCTGCTGCCGGTGCACGACCCGAAACTGCGCAGCGCAACCACGATGCTGCCGTCGGGCTGCATCGTGACTGCCGTTGGGAAGCCAAGGATTGGCGTGGCCGGCGCGATGACGATCTCGCCGACCATCACGCCGTGCGGGGAGAAGCGGAAGATCGCGGGCGTAGCCGCGGCGTCGTTTCTCAGGCCGGCGATCACGATCTCGTCGTTGGCACCGAGCACCTGCACCAATCCGATGCGGGTCCGGTCCAGCTGCAGTTCGCCATCGACGCCGAAGGTCCCGTCGATCGCTCCCGAGTCGAGAAGTCGCTGACCGCCGACGATGACCCGCCCGCTGCTTTGCGCGCCGAGAATCGACGTTCCGATTCGGGCGGGACTTTCGAGCACACGCGTCGCGCCGTCGGTACCGAACGAGGGATCGGCAAGGCCGGGCTTTGCCGGTAGGGGAGCCTCGGGGCGCGGACCGACGGTCAGCGTCGTCGTACCGACCAGCGCTCCGGGCGTGTACGTTCCCACCCCGATCTCGGTCCGTGCGAAACGGTTCACCGTGTAGGTACCGGCAGCGAGCGGGCCGATGTCGCTCGTCCACCGATAACCTGGCGGCGTCGCGAAACAGACATTGCTGAACGTGAGGGTGAAGTCGATCACCGCGCCGGTCACCGAGGGCGGAATGTCGTGGGTCCCCGAACGACAGCCGCCACCCGTCACGTAGAGTCGAATCACTTCGTCTCCACTCGCGTGAACGCTTGGCGGATTACGCGCGCTCATGTCCGTGTAGGTCACGGCCGGTGCCGCGGCGAGCGCTACGGTGGAAACGAAGCCACCGGCCAGTGCAGCCAATGTCAGGCGAGCGACGAAAGCGAAGGTCCGCATGTGGACTCAGGGCGCACTCGGCGAGGCGTGACGGACATTCGACGCGCCGACCGGGGCTCAGGTCGCCGGTCGCGAATGGGCGAGTTCGATCGCGAGGTCCACGGCGGCGAACAGGCTGCCCGGGTCGGCGTGCTTGATTCGCGCCGCATCCGCCGCGAGATCGAGCGCCGTGCCGTGGTCGACCGACGTGCGAATGTACGGGAGGCCCAGCGTCACGTTGACGCCGCCGCCGAAGCTCACCGCCTTGAGCGCCGGCAGCCCCTGGTCGTGGTACATGATCACGATCGCATCGAAGCCGCGCGCGATGGCGGGCACGAAAACGGTATCGGCGGGCAGCGGGCCGGAGGCGTCGACGCCCTGCTGGCGCGCAGCGGCGATGGCCGGCGCGATGACGTCGATCTCCTCGCGCCCGAGGTGGCCGCCTTCGCCGGCATGCGGATTGAGGCCGCAAACCGCGATGCGCGGCGCGGTGATGCCGAACTTTGCCTTGAGCTCCGTGGCGACGATGACGATGGTCTCGCGGACTGCCGCGGGGGTGATCGCCGCCGGCACCTTCGCAAGCGCCAGGTGCGTGGTGACGAGGGCGACGCGCAGCGCCGCTTCGTCGTCGCCGCCGACCAGCATCATCACGACGCGCGGCGTGTGCGTGCGCTCGGCGAAGAACTCGGTGTGCCCGGAAAACGGGATGCCCGCGTCGAGCAGAACGCTCTTCTGCACCGGCGCGGTCACCAGCGCCGAGAAGCCTCCCGTCGCGCAGGCGTCGGAGGCGCGCATCAGCATCTGCAGCACGCTGTGCGCGTTCGTCGGATCCGGGTGGCCCGGGCTCACGGGTGCCGCGAGCGGCTGGTCCCAGATTTCGATCGCGCCCATCCCGGGGGCAAATGACGCGGGATCGTAATCGACGTAGACGGCGTTGGCACCGATGCGCGCCGCGCGACGGGCGAGCAGTTCGCGATCGCCGATGAACACGAGCCGCGCCGCAAACGCGCGCTGGCGATGCCGTTCGGCGAGCATGGCCAGGAGTTCGGGACCGATGCCTGCCGGCTCCCCGGCCGTCACGGCCAGCGTCGCTCCTCGGTCACGCCTCGGGATGCTCATGTTCGCTCATGCCAGTGGCTGGACCGGGAGCGTGGCCGCGTCGCCGAAGCCTTCGACCTTCACTCCCGCGGCCGCGTGAACGTCGTGCGCGCCGTCGGCCCCCGGAACGATCCGCACCTGGGCGAAGCCGTCGAGTGCGTGCGCCGGAATCCCGAACAGCCAGAGCCGCTCCAGCGGATGGGCAGGATCGATCTCGCCGGTGTGCTGGACGGCGCGGCCGAGCGGCAACGCGTAGCCTTCGCGACCGAACACCGGAAACTGGTCGAGCGCGGCCTTGTAGCGCAGCACGCGCTGCCCCGGCAGCCGTTGCCGCGAATTGAGGTCGTACCAGGCGCCGGGCGGCAACGCGATCTCGACCTCGCCGCCCGCCTGAATGATCGGCGCGACGAGCAGCGCGTCACCGCACATGAACTGCGTCTCCTGACCGCGCACCAGCCGATTGCCGGGGAACGCGAGCGCCATGGCGCGCATCACCGGCAGGCCGGTCGCGCCGGCCTGCGCAATCACCGTCTGCAGGTAGGGAATCAACCGGTAGCGGAAGGCGAGCCACTTGCGCGCGATCGCTTCGGCTTCTGGACCGAACGCCCACGGCTCGCGCTCGCCGACGCCGTGCAGGCGGATGTGTGAGCTGAACACCGTCGCCTGCAGCCAGCGCACGAACAGCTCGGCGTCGGGCTGCGTCGAGCCGTAAAAGCCGCCGATGTCCGACGAGTGGTACGGCACGCCGCTCATGCCCCACGACAATCCGCCGCGGATCGAGGCGGCAAGCCCTTCCCAGTCGCTTTGCGGGTCGCCGCCCCACTGGATCGGATAGCGCTGGCTGCCGGTCCAGCCGGCGCGTCCCCACACCATCGGCGGGCCATCCTCCTCGCGCTGGAATTTGGCCGTGGCCTCGTAGACGCACTGGTTGTAGAGCAGCGGATACACGTTGTGCAGCCGCGTCCCGCGATCGCCGTTGAAGGCAACCGCGTCGTCGGGCACCTGCTCGCCGAAATCGCTCTTGATCACGTCGACGCCGTCGGCGAACAGCTTCTCGTGCGCGTCGCGCCACCACGCGTAGGCGGCAGGGTCGGTGAAATCGAGGATGCCGCTTTCGGGCAACGGCGTCAGCACGTTGCCGAAGGGGCTCGTCCCGGGCGCCACGTCCCAGCCGAACACGTACGGATCGCCTTCGGCAGTCGTCAGCAGGAAGCGGCGCGCCGCGAGCTCCTGGAACAGCGGGTCGTGCACCGAAACGTACGGATACTCCCAGACGCAGATCCGGAAGTGGTGTGCCTTGATCGCGTCGAGGTCCGCCTTCGGGTCGCGGAAGCGCTCGGGGTCCCACTGGAAATTGAACCGGGTCTCGACCTTCCACGCCGCGCGGCCGTCGAGCGTGAGCACGTCGCAGGGAATCCGGTGCTCGCGCAGCTTGGCCGCCACGGCGGCCGCCTCGGCGGGCGTCTTGTAGTACGCGCGGGACACCCACAGGCCGAGCCCCCACATCGGCACCGGCGGTGCGCGGCCGGTGAGCTGCGTATAGCGATCGAGGATGCCGGCCGGCGTTTCGGCGGCGAAGAGGAAGAGGTCGATCGCCTCGTCGTCGACCATCATCGCGTAGCTGCGGTGCGACCAGTCGGGATGCCCGACGCCGTGCGACACCATGCCCGGCGTGTTGACGAAGACCCCCCACGCGCCCTTGCCGTTGCCCGGGCTCCACGCGAACGGCGCGTTCTTGTAGGCAAGTCCGGTGTTGACGCCGAGCGCGTCGACGACCTGCGAATGAATGAGCTGCCCGCGCTTGTCGAGGGGGCCGAATTTCTCGCCGAGGCCGTACACGGCTTCGCCCGAGGCAAGCGCGAACGCAGCCGTCCACTGATTGCCGTGGCGCAGCCGGCCGAACGCGGGCAGGCGCGTCCAGCCGCGAAAATGCTCGTCGGTGATCGACCCGAAGACGGGTGCGCCCTTGTGCAGCAGCCGGAAGCGCAGCGGTGTGCCGGTGATTTCCAGCACCGCATCGCTCGCCGTGAAGCGCCAGCCGCCATGTTCGGCCTTGGCGAACGTGCACGGCTGCGCGCGGCCCTGGACAAGGCCGTAGTCGGGGCGGGCGTTCGGTCCGAGGCGCAGCCGGAACACCCCGGGCCCGTAACAGGACACCTCGAGGATGTCGCCCGTTGACGTCGCGAAGGAGGCGCCGGAACTCGACGTGTCCATCACCTGCGGCGCGTCGACGCGGAGATACGAAGTGGGATCGAAGTACATGGATATCGCCTCGGGAGGCGCGTCAGCCGGCGAACAGCGGTTCGGGCAACCCTGGAATGGCGGTCCGCATTGCGAACACGCCGCCGGACTGCGGCAGCCGCGCGAGTTCGTCGGGCTCGCGTTGCTGCCGCGCCGTCGTCACGTATAGCGTCATCAAGTCGGCGCCGCCGAACGCGCACATCGTCGGGCACATCGCCGGCACCGGGTACGCGGCGAGTGTGGTGCCGTCGGGAGCGATGCGCAATACCTTGCCGGCGCGGTAGTGCGCCGTCCAGTAGCAGCCTTCGCTGTCCACCGTGCCGCCGTCGGGGCGATCGCATTCGCCGTCCCAATGCGCGAACACGCGGCGGCGGCTCGGCACGCCCGTCGCCACGTCGTAGTCGTACGCGTGGACGACACGCCGCGGCGTGTCGGCGTGGTACATCGTGCGACCGTCCGGGCTCCATGCGAGTCCGTTGCTGATCGTGAGGTCGCCCAGCACGCGGGTCAGGCGGAGATTGCCGTCCAGACGCATCAGCGCCGCCGAAGGCGCATCGCGGTTTTCGTTCATGGTGCCGGCGAAGAACCGACCCTGCCGGTCACAGCGTCCGTCATTGAAGCGATGATGGTCCGGATCGTAGGGCGCCTCGGCGATCCTGCGCTCCAGCGTGCCGTCGGCCCGGGCGAACCAGATGCCACCGCGCAGCGCAACGACGAAGCCGCCGTCCTCGCGCTGGGCGAAGCAGCCGATCGACTCCGGCATCGGCATCGTGTGATTGCTCCCGGTCGCCGGGTCGAATCGATGGAGCGCGGGCGCGTTGATGTCGACCCAGTAGAGCACCTGTTCGGCCATCGACCAGACCGGGCATTCGCCGAGGCTCGCCCTTGCGTCGAGCGCGCAGCGAAAAGGTGACGCGTCGACAGTCATGGCAGCGCGCGGGCCGAAACGCGCATCGTACAAGAAAATGCCGCGCCCGGCCCGAGGACGCGCGTGCCGGTGTCCTGCTCCCCGCGTGCCGCGCGATTGAACGCGTCGGTCATCTGCGTCACCGGCTCGACCGCAAGGAAATCACCCGAAGCTGCGATGAACACGACGAGATGCGAGCAGGCGCTGTCACCTTCGATGTCCACGGCGTGCCCGCGTGGCGCGTCGACGAGCGTGGCGCGGCCGCTCCATCCCGCGTACACGTTGTCGAGGCGGGTCGCCCCGATCGGCCGCGGCGGGTCGAAACGCCGCTCCCCGGCCGGCGCGACGAGTGAGGTCGGAATGCACGTCGGATCGGTCTCCCAGAAGCCGGTGGCCGAGAAACCGAGCGCGGTCGCCGCGTCGCGCGGGAAATAGGGGTGCCAGCCGAGCCCGAACGGAAACGGTTCGTGGCCGGTGTTGCGCACGCCGATCTTGAGCGTCAGCGTCGCGCGCGCGCCGTCGGCGGTCAACGCAAAGGACTGCCACGCGTGAAACGGCCACGGCCAGGCACGGGCGTCCTCGCCGATTGCAGCGTGATCGAATGCGATCAGCGCGGAAGACTCGTCGCGGCTCACGACACGCCAGGACCGCTGCCATCCGACACCGTGGATCGCGTGCGGGTGATCGCCGAAATTGAGCGCGAGCAGGTGGGTGCGGCCGCCGAAGGTGAGCCGGCCGTGCTCGACGCGGTTCGAGTACGGGACCAGCGGATAGCAGGCGTGCCCGCGCACGAGGCGCCCGGTGCGCGCGACGCCGGCGGTCGGCCGCAGCACGTCCCGGCCACGGAACGTGTAACCGGCGACGGCGCCGCCGACATCGGGGGCGAGTTCGACGCGCGCGTCACCGGCGACGAGCGAAACCGTCGCGTTCATCGGATCAGTAGTTGCCCGACGCGGCGTTGCCGGCAGCCACGCCGCGGACCTTGCCCAGGAATTCCTGCGCGCGACCCATCATCATCGCCATGTCGGAGGCCACGGCCACCCACGAATAGCCGTAGGACAGGAATTTCGCGACCATGTCCGGCGTGCCGCCGACGATTCCGCAGGGCTTGCCGAGGCGCTTGCATTCGCCGGCGGCGTAAGCGAGCTTCTCCTGCACGGCCGGATGCCCGATGTCGCCGAGATGGCCCATCGACGCGGAAAGGTCGCCCGGGCCGACGAAGATCGAATCCACGCCCGACACCGCGGCGATCGCCTCGAGCTCGGCGAGCGCGGTCAGCGTCTCGATCTGCACGATCACGCACATTTCGCTGCCCGCGACCTTGAGGTAGTCGGGCACGGCGCCGAACCGGCTGCCGCGGTGGGTGCCGGCCACACCGCGTACGCCCTCGGGCGGATACCGCGTGTACGCGACGGCGCGGCGTGCCTCGTCGGCGTTCTGGACGAACGGCAGCAGCAGCGTCTGCGCGCCGGCATCCAGCGCCCGCTTGATCATCACCATGTCGTTCCACGGCGGCCGTACCACGGCCTGCGCCGGCGTGCCGGCGATCGCGCGCAGGATGTCGGCCATCTGCGGCGGGTCGAGCGGCGTGTGCTCCATGTCGACGACCAGGAAGTCGAAGCCCACGCAGCCCATCGCCTCGGCGGTCGCGGTCGAGCCGCTGGAGAGCCATGTGCCGACCGGCGGCCTGCCGGAGAGGATCGCGCGCTTGAAGTGGTTGACTGGCAGGTCCATGCAGTGGCTCCTTGGGGCGGTCGGTCGAATGCGACAGGACGAAAATGCGCCGCGACCGGCGGCCCGCGCCGACGCGGCCGACGGCATGCGGGTCGCTAGAAGATGTCCGGTTCGGGCACGGGCTTCGCCGTCCCGGTCTCGAGAAAGTCGAAATCGCAGCCGTCGTTGGCCTGCGTTACGTGCTCGCGATAGAGCATCGCGTAGCCGCGCTCGTAGCGTTGCGCCGGAGGAACCCACGCGGCACGACGGCGCGCGAGCTCGTCTTCGGCGACGGCGAGATGAAGCCGTCGCGTCTCGACGTCGAGCTCGATCGTGTCGCCCGTCCTCACCAGCGCGAGTGGTCCGCCGACGGCGGATTCCGGCGCGACGTGCAGCACGCACGTGCCGTAATGGGTGCCGCTCATTCGCGCGTCGGAGATCCGGACCATGTCGCGCACGCCCCGGGCGAGCAGCTTCTTCGGAATCGGCAGGTTGCCCCACTCCGGAAAGCCCGGCGCGCCGACCGGCCCGGCGTTGCGCAGCACCAGCACCGTGTTCTCGTCGACGGGCAACGCCGGATCGTCGATTCTTGCGGACAGCTCGGCATGGTCGTCGAAAACCAGCGCCGGCCCGGTGTGGCGCAGCAGCTGCGGCGAGGCGGCCGACGGCTTCATCACTGCGCCGTCGGGCGCGAGATTGCCGGCGAGGACCGCGAGCGTGCCGCCGGCGCTGACCGGACGGTCGAAGGGCCGGATCACCTCGTCGTCGAACACCTGCGCGCCCACGATGTTCTGGCCGAGCGTGCGCCCGTTCACGGTCAGCGACGCGAGCGCCAGCTGATGGCGCACGCGCGAAAGCAGCGCGTTGAGGCCGCCGGCGAACCAGAAATCCTCCATCAGGTGTTCGCCGGACGGGAAGAGGTTCGCGAGCACCGGCGTGAGCCGCGACTGCGCGTCCATCGCGGCGAGCGTGAGCGGGATGCGTGCGCGGCGCGCCATCGCGATCAGGTGCACGGCCGCGTTGGTCGAGCCGCCGAGCGCCATGTAGGCGACGAGCGCGTTCTGGAACGATCCGGCGTCGAGGAGGCGCGACGGCTTGAGGTCCTCCCACACCATCCCGACGGCGCGCACGCCGCAATCGGCGGCCATCCGTGCGTGCGCCGAGTCGACGGCCGGGATCGAGGAAGCGCCCGGGAGGGTAAAGCCCATCGCGTCGGCGATCGACGTCATCGTCGACGCCGTGCCCATCGTATTGCAGGTGCCGGCCGAGCGCGTCATCCGGCCTTCGAGATCGATCCAGTCGGCGGGCGTGATGTTGCCGGCGCGCAATTCGTCCCAGTACTTCTTGGTGTGCGTGCCGGCGCCGGTCTTCTGGCCGCGCCAGCGATCCGTCGACATCGGGCCCGCCGGGCAGAAGATCGCCGGCAGGTCCATGCTGATCGCGCCCATCAGGAGGCCCGGCGTGGATTTGTCGCAGCCGCCCAGCAGCACGGCGCCGTCGACCGGATGCGAACGCAGCAGCTCCTCGGTCTCCATCGCGAGGAAGTTGCGATAGAGCATCGTCGTCGGCTTCACCATCACCTCGCCGACGGACAGCGCGGGCAGCTCGACCGGGTAGCCGCCGGCCTGCCAGACGCCCCGCTTCACCGCCTCGGCCCGCTCGCGCAGGTGGGCGTGACAGGGTGAGAGGTCGCTCCACGTGTTGACGATCGCGATGACCGGCTTGCCGAGGAAGTCCTCGCGCCGCATTCCCATCTGCTGGGTGCGCTGGCGATGGGCGAACGCGCGCATGGTGTCGGCGGCGAACCAGCGCTGGCTGCGCAAGTCGGCCAGCGGCCGGCGGTCGGCGAAGGAACGGGAGGGACGGTCGGGCATCGGAATGGGGGCGCGAAGGATCGGGCCTGGCCGGTGCGGCACGGGCGCCGGAATTCTACCCCCGCTGGACATCCAAGTCATCTATGTGATATAGATGATATAGACGACTTGGAGTCGTCAGGGACGGATGTAGCCGACGGGCAGGTGCCCATTGCCCGAAGCCACTGGCGCAGCGGGGGCGGCCGTCCAATAATCGCCGCGGTGCACGTGGTTCCCGGGGCGCACGCGAGCCTGCCGCCACTGCGCGGCCGAGGAGGAAACGCTTGAACGCAGCAACGACCGCCGGCGCGCGTTATCCCGATCTTTCCGGCCGGACGGTCTTCGTTTCCGGCGGCGGCTCCGGCATCGGCGCCGCGTTCGTCCGCCGCTTCGCGGGGCAGGGCTGCCGTGTGGCCTTCATCGACATCGCCGACGAGTCCTCGCAAGCGCTCGCGGCCGAGCTGGGCGAAGACGTCCGCTACTGGCGCTGCGACGTCCGCGACATCGCCGCGCTGCAGGCGGCGGTCGGTGCCGCGCAGGAGGCGTTCGGGCCGGTACGCGTGCTGATCAACAACGCCGCCCGCGACGACCGGCACAAGATGGAAGACGTCACGCCGGCGTACTGGGACGAGAACCTCGCCGTGAATCTGCGGCACCAGTTCTTCGCCGCGCAGGCCGCCGCCCCGCAGATGGCCGCCGCCGGCGGCGGCGCCATCATCAACCTGGGCTCGATCTCCTGGATGCGCGGGCGCCCGGCGATGGTCGGCTACACGACGTCGAAGGCGGCGATCGCCGGCTTGACCCGCGTGCTCGCCCGCGAACTGGGCGGGCGCAACATCCGCGTCAATGCGATCGTCCCCGGCGCCATCGTGACCGCCCGGCAACAGGCGCTGTGGACGACCCCGGAAGCGGAGCGGGAATTTCTCGACCAGCAGTGTCTCAAGTTCCGGCTCTCGGAAGACGACGTTGCGCGCACCGCGCTCTTCCTCGCGTCCGACGAAGCCCGCGGCGTCACCGGGCAGAACCTGATCGTCGACGCCGGGCTTGGACAAACCAGCGTGCCCGTGTGAAATCGCCCAACGTCCCCGACGAACGCGACTACACTGCGCCAGACCGGTCAGGGCGGCAGGCGCCCGCGGGCATCCGGAGCCTGGTGCGCCGATGGAGCGGACATGGCTGAAGTCACGCTGAAGAACGTCGTCAAGGCCTACGGCAGCAACGAGGTCATCCACGGGATCGACCTCGAGGTGCGCTCGGGGGAGTTCGTCGTGTTCGTCGGCCCGTCCGGCTGCGGCAAGAGCACGCTGTTGCGGATGATCGCCGGCCTCGAGGACATCTCCGGCGGCCAGATCGTGATCGGCGGCACCGTCGTCAACGAGCTGCCGCCGCGTGCGCGGGACATCGCGATGGTGTTCCAGGACTACGCGCTGTATCCGCACAAGTCGGTGTTCGAGAACATGGCCTTCGGACTGCGGCTGCGCAAGCGCCCGGAGCACGAGATCCGCACGCGCGTCGCGGAGGCGGCGGCGATCCTGCAGATCGAGCACCTGTACGAGCGCAAGCCACGCGAGCTCTCCGGCGGCCAGCGCCAGCGCGTCGCGATGGGCCGCGCCATCGTGCGCCAGCCCAAGGCGTTCCTGTTCGACGAGCCGCTGTCCAATCTCGACGCGCTGCTGCGCTCGGAAATGCGCGTCGAGATCAAGAAGCTGCACCAGAAGCTCGGCAACACGATCGTCTACGTGACGCACGACCAGGTCGAGGCGATGACCCTCGCCGACCGCATCGTGGTCCTGCAATCCGGCAACCTCGTCCAGTACGACACGCCGGACGGGATCTACAACCGTCCTGCGGCGAAGTTCGTCGCCGGGTTCACCGGCTCGCCGCCGATGAACTTCCTCTCCTGCCGGATCGGCGAGGGCGGGCGGGTGCTGCACCTCGTCGGCGGCGTCGACCTGCCGGTGCCGCCGGGTCGGGTTCCAGAATGCGCGCGGCACGTGGGGCGTGCGCTGACGTTCGGCCTGCGCCCCGAGCACATCAGTGCCGGTGGCACCGGCGAGACGGGACTCGTGCGCGTGCCCGGTCGCGTGTTGCTCGTCGAGCCGCTCGGGTCGGATACGCTCGGGCTCGTGAAGATCGGCCTGGCAACGGATGCGGGCGAGATGACCGGGCGCTTTCCCCCGGAGGCCGGTCTCGCGGTCGGACAGAATCTGGAGGTTGCGCTGGCGCTCAACCGTTTCCATCTGTTCGATCCGGAGACGGGGGTGGCCATACGCGGTACCGACTGGTAGGGTCGGCGACGAATTTTCCATCGACTGCGAAGATTCATCGCTGACCCCGTTTGTTTCATCAACCGGAGGAGATTCGCATGAAGCTCTGGAAGTGGTGGTTGACGGCGGCGCTGGCCGCCGCCGTCGCGACGAACGCGTTCGCGCAGCAGACGACGCTGCGCATCTTCACCGGCGGCCAGCAGCGGCCCGACGTGATGCGCAAGATCGCCGACGAGTACCAGAAGCGCAACCCGAACGTGAAGGTCGAGGTCGAGGTCGGTGGCGCGACGTCCGAGGCGCAGCAGCAGTACCTGTCGACGGTGCTGTCGTCGAAGGACTCGGTGCTCGACGTGGTGCTGATCGACGTGATCCGGCCGGCGCAGTGGGCGTCGCAGGGCTGGGCCGAACCCCTGGACGCGTATCTGGGTGCGGACAAGCCGAAGGTTCTCGCCCAGTACCTCAAGGCCTATGCCGATGCCAACCAGGTCAACGGCAAGCTCGTCGCGCTGCCCTATTTCGCCGATTCGCAGTTTCTCTACTACCGCAAAGACCTGCTCGAAAAGTACAAGCGGCCGGTGCCCAAGACCTGGGACGAAATGATGGAGACGGCGAAGGTCATCATGGACGGCGAGAAGGCTCCGCAGCTGCAGGGCTTCTCGACGGCCGGCGCGCCGATCGAGGGCACGGTCTGCACCTATCTCGTCCCGCTCTGGGGCGCGGGCAGCGAATTGACCCGGGACGGCAAGCTCAACCTCGACACGCCGCAAGCCCGGCAGCCCTTCCAGCTGTACGGCCGGATGAAGCAGGCCGGCGTGCTGCCGAAGAACATCGCCGAGATCCCGACCGATCGCATCCGCATCGACATGCAGGCCGGCAACCTGATCTTCGGCATGAGCTGGGGCTACGTGTGGAACCGGCTCGAGAACGATGCCGACAGCAAGGTCAAGGGCAAGATCGGCGTCACCACGCTGCCGCACGATCCGGGCGGCAAGAGCGCGACGTGCATCGGCGGCTGGCAGGTCGCGGTGTCGGCGTTCTCGAAGAACAAGGCGGAAGCGGTGAAGTTCGTCCGCTACCTCTCCTCGCCGGAGGTGTCGAAGATGCAGGCGCTGATGGCCTCGCACATGCCGGTGTTCCCGAGCGTGTACAAGGATCCGGAGGTGCTCAAGGCCAATCCGTGGTTCGCCGACGCGCTGCCCGTGGTCGAGGGCGCGAAGTCGCGGCCGGTGTCGGCGCAGTACCCGCAGGTGTCCGACGTGATCCGCAGCAACATGAACGCGTACCTTGCGGGCACGAAGACCACCGACGTGGCGCTGGCCGACATGAAGAGCCGGCTGACGCCGCTGTTCCGGTGATCGAGGCGGTCGAGCGCCGGCGCTCGACCGCATTTTCGACATGACCGACGCACCGATCGCGAAGCACCGCGACCTCTCCGAGCGCGCGCTCGGCGCACTGCTGCTCGCGCCGGCGGCGCTGCTGCTGCTCGTCATCGTCGTGTACCCGATCGCGACGCTGTTCTGGAACAGCCTGCACACGGTCGACCCGAACAACGTCGCCGCGGGCGAGACCTTCGCCGGGGCGGCCAACTATCTGCGCGCGTTCGAAGACGACCGATTCTGGGCCTCGACGTGGAACACGATTCTCTACATCGTCGTCACGGTGCCCGGCGCACTCCTCGTCGGCCTCGGGCTCGCGCTGCTCGCCAACAAGCCGTTCACGGTGAAGTGGCCGGTGCGGCTCGGGCTGCTGCTGCCGTGGGCGCTGCCGCTGGTGTTCGCCGGCCTCATCTTCCGCTGGTTCTTCGAGTACAACACCGGCGTGGTCAACAACTGGCTGGTCGCGCTGGGCATCGAGCCGCTGCAGTGGCTGTCGAGTCCCACGCTCGCATTCTGGGCGATCTCGATCGCGATCATCTGGAAGGCCTCGTCGTTCATGGCGCTGATGCTGCTCGCCGGGCTGCAGACGATCCCGAAATCGCTGTACGAGGCCGCCGAGGTCGACGGTGCGACGAAGTGGCAGCAGTTCGTCGAGATCACGCTGCCGATGCTGCGGCCCGCGATCTTCGTCGCGCTGATCTTCCGCACCATCACGGCGATCCAGACCTTCGACATTCCCTTCGCGATGACCGGCGGCGGGCCGGGCGACTCGACCGAGACGCTCGCCATGTACATCCACAAGACGACGCTCGACTTCCTCGACTTCGGCTACGGCTCGGCGCTCGCCGGCTTGATGTTCGTGCTGTCGATGGTCGCGACGTCGGGCTATCTGCGCTATACGCGGCGCTCCGCAGGGCGATCGGAGGAGTGACGTGAACTTCAGCCGCCGCACCGTCGTCTGGCTCGCCGCGCTGATCGTCGTGGTCAACGGCTTCTTCCCGGCCGTCTGGATCCTGCTGACCTCGCTCAAGACGGAGACCGAGCTCCTGAAGGTGCCGATCACGTACCTGCCGGAAGCCGCGACGCTCGACAACTACGCGACGGCGTTCACCGCGCAGCCGATCCTGCGCTTCATGTGGAACAGCTTCGTCGTCGCCTCGCTGTCGACCGCGCTGTGCGTATTCGTCGGGGCGCTCGCCGCCTACGCGCTGACGCGCCTGCGCATCCCGCGCCGCAACCTCATCATGTCGCTGCTGCTGGCGGTGGCGATGTTCCCGCTGATTTCGCTGATGGTGCCGCTGTTCAAGCTGATGCGCGAGCTTTCACTGCTCAACACCTATCTCGCGCTGATCCTCCCCTACGCCGTGCTGTCGCTGCCGGTGTGCACGCTGGTGATGGCGAGCTTCTTCCAGGACATTCCCCCGGACCTCGAGGCGGCGGCGATGGTCGACGGCTGCTCGCGCGTCGGCGCACTGTTCAAGGTCGTCGTGCCGCTCTCGGCGCCCGGCGTGTTCACCGCGGCGATCCTCGCCTTCGTCAATGCCTGGGACGAGTTCCTGCTCGCGCTGACGATGATGAACCGCGTCAACATGCGCACGCTGTCGGTGGGGATCACGCTCTACCAGGGCGAGTTCGCGTTCCCGTGGCCGCTGATCTCCGCGGCACTGGTCATCGCGATCGTGCCGATCTCGCATCCTCATCGCCGTGTTCCAGGAACGCGTCGTCGGCGGCCTGACGGCGGGCGGCGTCAAAGGCTGATCGCCGCCCTTCGAGAGCCGTCGGCGGCTACGCGCCTGCGCGCGCGGCGACGGGCCAGTACATGTCCAGCACCTGCAGCCGCGTCGCCTGCAGCCGTTCCGACACCACGCCGAGTATGCGCAGCATCAGCGCATAGCCGAACGCCGTGTCCTGTTCGCACATGGCGCGCAGGTCGGCGCCCGCGAAGACGAGGGCATCGGTGGGTTCGAGCGCGCGCGCCTGGAAGTACTTGCCCTTGTCCAGCAGCACCGACGACCAGCCGAGCTCGTCGCCCGCGCTCAGCGTGTCCACGCGGAACGCCTGCCCCGACGGCGCAATCTCGAGCGCCACCAGACCCGAAGCGATAAGGTAGAACTCGTAGCGCTCGTCACCCTCGCGGAAGATGATCTGTTCGCGGTCGAAATGCACCAGCTTCGCCAGCGACGCGAGTTTCTCGACCTGCTGCGGCTGGAATCCCTGCACGAACGGTTGCTTCTCGAGCACCGGCATCAGCGCTTGTGCCGACATCATGGGTCCTCCTTTCGCCGATCGCGGTTCGGTCTGCGGTGCCTCGCGCGCCGCAGGCGCCTCCTCCGCGCAGTCC
Organism: uncultured beta proteobacterium; assembly: GCA_963843595.1. Taxonomy (GTDB): domain Bacteria; phylum Pseudomonadota; class Gammaproteobacteria; order Burkholderiales; family Casimicrobiaceae; genus CAIWHR01. The sequence continues at coordinate 444,058 of CAWJLG010000008.1, forward strand.
CAACCGGACCGCCGGTCCTGCAGGTCGGGCGACCGCACGGACCGGCTGGAACGACAGGTTTACGCCCTGCAGGGCCCGCATGCAAGGGGGCCGCGCGCGGCGTGGACCGAGCCCTCGTCCTCACGCGGCCGATGGCGCCACGGTATTCTGTCGCGCGGCGACGCAATCGTGCGTTGCGCTGCAACAGACTGCTGGCGAGAGGACGGGCGATGACGATCCCGCTGCGAAACGCGTCGGTGCATGCCGTGCCTCGCCGACCCGGCGTATCGGCACTCCGGGCGATGCGCACGTGGGCCCGGATGACGGCGCACGCCCTCGTGCTTGCCGCCGGCGTCACCTGCGCGCTGCCGGCGGTCGGGCAATCCGAGAAGGTCCTGCGCCTCGCCTTGCCCGATATTGCGTTGCTCGACCCGCAGCAGATCACGGATCTGTATTCGATGCGGGTGGCGAGCGCGATCTTCGAGGGTCTGTACGAGTTCGACTACCTCGCCTCGCCGGCGCGCGTCGTCGCGAACACGGCCGCCGGGATGCCCGAGATCACCGATGGCGGCAGGACATGGACGATCCGGCTCACGCCGGGCATCCGCTTTGCCGACGACGGGGCGTTCAAGGGGCGTCCGCGCGAGCTGGTCGCCGAGGACTACGTCTATTCGATCAAACGCTTCCTCGACCCCAACCTGAAGTCGGGCGGGAGCCCCGCCCTCACCGACCTTCTCGTCGGCGCGCGCCCGGTGGTCGACGCGGCAAGGAGGAACGGCCGCTTCGACTACGACGCGCGGATCGAGGGCCTGCAGGCACCCGATCGCTACACGTTGCGGCTCAAGCTCGAAGCGGTCGACTACACGCTGCTCGAGCGTCTCGCGACGCTGCCGACCTTCGCCGTGGCACGGGAAGTCGTCGAGGCGGCCGGCGAGGGCATCGGCGCACGCCCCGTGGGCACCGGGCCGTTCCGCCTGCGCGAGTGGAAGCGCGGCGCGCGCGTCGTGCTCGACGCGAACCCGGGCTATCGCAGCATCGCGTTTCCCACGACCGACGATCCCGCGCTGCAACCGCTCGTGGCCACGATGAAGGGGCGCCGGCTGCCGGCGCTCGCGCGCATCGAGATCGCGATCATGAACGAGCAGGTGCCGGAGCTGCTCGCGTTCGATCAGGGCGCACTCGACTACGTGCTGCTCTCGGGCACCGTGCTCGCCCGGATGCTCGACGGCGGGACGCTCAAGCCCGAGCTCGCGAAGCGAGGGATCGGCTACCGCCCCTACACCGTGCCCGCGCTCATCTACACCTACTTCAACCAGGACGATCCCGTCGTCGGCGGCAACGCGCCCGAGCGGATCGCGCTGCGCCGCGCGATCGCGCTGGGGTTCGACATCGGCGAGCTCATCAAGGTGGTGTACGGCGGGCAGGCGCGCCCGGCCAACCAGTTGCTGCCGCCCGGCGTGCTGGGACACGATCCGAAGCTTCCCGGGAAGCCGCTGCACGACCCGGCGACGGCGCGTGCGCTGCTCGATCGTTTCGGCTACCGCGACCGCGACGGCGACGGCATGCGCGAAGCGCCCGACGGGCGGCCGCTGGTGCTGGTCCAGAGCTCGACGCCGGACAGCCTCGGCCGCGAGGTCGATACGTTGTGGGTCAAGAACATGGCGGCGATCGGCCTGCGCATGACGATCAACACCCAACCCTTCAACGATCTCCTGAAGCAGAGCCTGGCCGGCCAGCTGATGATCTTCAACCTGGGCTACCGGGCAAGCGAGCCGTCCGGGTTCTCGATCCTGCAGACGCTGTGGGGCAAGGCGCCCCCGGACACGAATCGCGCGCATTTTCGAAACGCCGACTACGACGCCGCGTTCGAGCAGTTCCTGCGCACGCCGGACGGGCCGCAGCGCGTGATGCTGGCCCGCCGCATGGCGGACATCGTCAACGCCTACGTTCCGCTCGCGATGCAGGTGTACCCGATCGGCCACGCATTCACGCAGCCGTGGCTTTTGGGCTACTACCCGGCGCAGTTCGGCACGACGTGGAAATACCTCGACATCGATCTCGCAAGGAGGGCTGGCGCAGGAAAGTAGCGGGTGGCCGCGCGGCGGCAGGCGTGGGCACGCGCGAAGCGGCCGGCCGTCGATCAGGCGAGCCGATCCGGTCGCGTTCCGTCCCGCTCAACCATCGACGACGAGGTAGAGGCCCAGGCCCACCATCACGACGCCGCTGACGAGCTTCAACCACCGTCCCTCCCTTTCCTGCAGCCGGTGCTGGGAGAGCGTGACGACGCCGATCCCCAGGACAATCACGTCGTCGAGCATGTAGGCGGCGATATAGAGCAGCAAGTAACCGTAGTAAGTTGCGCCTTCCAGTTCGCGCAGCGTCAGGATTCGTGTGAACAGCGCCGGGAACCCCGTCGTGCAGAGGAACTCGACGATCTGCACGAGCATGGCGAGTATCACCGTGCCGATGAGCGCTGCGGTCAGGTTTTCCGCGCGCAGGATCGACCGCATCCGCGCGTAGATTCCAGGTTTCGACCGCTCGGGAATCGACAGCGACACGCCCCAGCCGAACGCCCAGAAATCCTTGAGGTTGATCGACGCCGGCGACGATCGCCAGCGCGGCGATGACGAGCTGCGACGGCACGGGAAAGGCCGATGAACAGGAACAGGTTGAGCCACGCCGCCATGAAGGCGAAGTAGGCGACGCCCTCGATCAGCACGAACGTCCCGGCGATGGCAAGCATCCGCCGCCGGTCGTTGAGCGGGGCGAGCAGCGAAATCATCATGATCAGCACCCACATCGAGCAGGGGTTGAATCCGTCGAGCAGGCCCATGACCAGCGTGAACGCGGGCAGCCCGACATCGTCGAGCGCCAGTGTCCGGCCGAACAGCGTGACCGCGAAGGTCTGCGGTGCGGGAGCGGGTTCCGCCTGTGGCGCGTCGCACGACAGCGATCCCTCGGCGTCGCACGCCGGCGCCCCATCTTGCGGCTGCGCTGCTGGCGCGCCCGAGAGCGCAGCACGGATCAGGCTGCCGGTGTTCGCCTCTTCCGAGTAGCCGAGGATCAGCTGCCCGCCCGCGAAGACGGCCGGCACGCGTGCGACCCCCGCCCCGTGCATGCGTGCAAGCTCCCTGAGCCGGTCGAGTGCGCTTGGCTCCTTGCCCACGTCGCGCACGACAAGTCGAAGCTCGGGCCGCTCCTTGGCGAGGCGGGCGAGGAATGCCTCGGCCTCTCCGCAATGCGGGCAGCCTTCGCGCACGAAGACCTCGACGACGGTTGCCGGTGCGGTCGGCGTGACGGCAGGGGCAGGTGCGGAGGCGCCCATAGCCGCATCGACCGCGGCTTGCGCCATCGCCGGCGGCGCGAGCAGCAGCATCGCCAGCGCCAGTGCCAGCCACGGCCACGCGAGCCTGATTCTCGACCTCGACAACTTCCGCTCCTCGCGGGGTGGACGTCCGCATGCACATGCCAGGATGACGTCGGGTTCGGACGCCGGCAACGCGATCGAACGGCAACGAGCATACCGAGATTCCATGCGTCCGGCCCTCGTGCCGTGCATCGATGTTCATCTGGATCAAACGCACATGCGCAATCGCTGTGCACCTGACGCCCGCGCCGTTTGGGTGTTCAATGGCGGAGTTTCCACCGTGATGAGGGACCGACCCATGGCGCGTGCCGGTGACGACGGCTATTTCCCCCGCTGGACGCCGAAGACGGAGGGCGTCATCGCCCCGGACGAGCGGCTGCCCTGGCCGCAGACGTTCGCGCTGGGCGTCCAGCACGTGGTCGCGATGTTCGGTGCGACGGTGCTGGCGCCGCTCTTGATGGGCTTCGATCCGAACGTCGCGATCCTGATGTCGGGAATCGGCACGCTGCTCTTCTTCGTGCTGGTCGGTGGCCGGGTGCCGAGCTATCTGGGCTCGAGCTTCGCGTTCATCGGCGTCGTCATCGCCGCCACCGGGTACGCCGGAGCGGGGGCGAACGCGAACATCGACGTGGCGCTCGGCGGCATCGTCGCCTGCGGCGCCGTCTACGCGCTGATCGGCTTCGTCGTGATGGGCATCGGCACGAAGTGGATCGAGACGCTGATGCCGCCGGTGGTCACGGGCGCTGTGGTCGCGGTGATCGGCCTCAACCTCGCCCCGATCGCCGTCAAGGGCGCGACGGCGACGACGTTCGACGCGGTGATGGCGCTGGTCACGATCCTGTGCGTCGGGGGCGTGGCGGTGTTCGCGCGCGGCACGATCCAGCGGCTGCTGATCCTCGTCGGGCTGGCGCTGGCGTATGCCATCTACGCGGTGCTCGCCAACGGCATGGGCTTCGGCAAGCCGATCGGCCTGGGCGGCGTCGCCGCAGCGGCGTGGTTCGGGCTGCCGAGGTTCGCCGTGCCGGTGTTCACGGTACCGGCAATCTCGCTGATCGCGCCGGTCGCGGTGATCCTCGTCGCCGAGAATCTGGGGCACATCAAGGCCGTCGGCGCGATGACGGGCCGCGACCTCGACCGCTACATGGGCCGCGCGTTCGCGGGCGACGGCCTCGCGACGATGCTCGCCGGCGGCATGGGCGGCACCGGCGTGACGACGTACGCGGAGAACATCGGGGTGATGGCGGTGACGAAGATCTATTCGACGCTGGTGTTCGTCGTCGCCGCGCTGATCGCGATCCTGCTCGGCTTCTCGCCGAAGTTCGGCGCGCTGATCCAGACGATCCCCGGTCCCGTGCTCGGCGGCATCTCCATCGTCGTGTTCGGTCTGATCGCGGCGGCCGGCGCGCGGATCTGGGTCGAGAACAAGGTCGATTTCGGCGAGAACCGCAACCTGATCGTCGTCGCGGTGACGCTGGTGCTTGGCGCCGGCGACTTCACGCTCAAGTTCGGCAGCTTCGCATTGGGCGGCATCGGCACGGCGACGTTCGGCGCGATCCTGCTCCACGCGCTGCTGCGGCCGCGCCGGCGCGCCTGACGTCGGCTACGACGCCGGCGCGGCCATCAGCACGAACGCCGGCACCGGATGCGTGAAGCCCTTGAGCGATAGCGCGCCGGCGGGCTCGCACCGTCCAGTCGTCGCCCAGCGCCGCGCGCGTGCGCCGGTCGATCAGGACCCGGCCGGGGGGCGCCTGATCGCACAGTCGCGCCGCCAGGTTGACCACGCCGCCGATCGCCGAGTAGTCGAAGCGGCCCTCGTAGCCGAACGCGCCGAGCGTCGCGAAGCCCTGCGCGATGCCGATGCCGAGGTCGAGCTCGTAGCCGAGCTTCGCCCAGCGCTCGCGCAGCGGGGCGAAGCCCGCCAGCATCGCGAGCGCCATCCGCGCCGCCTGCTTGCCGGGCTCCGGGACCGGCAACGGATCGTTGAAGAAGATCAGGATGCCGTCGCCGGCGAAGCGGTCGAGCGTGCCGCCGGACGCGGAGACGATCGCTCCCATCGCCGCGTGGTAGTCGCGCAGCACCGACTCGACTTCTTCGGGCTCCGCCGAATCGGTGAACGCGGTGAAGCCGCGCAGGTCGACGAAGACGTAGCAGATCTCGCGCCGGTGGGGCGCGAGAATCGACTTCTCGCCGGCGGCGATGATGGCGTCGGCGACGGGCGCCGAGAAGAAGCGCTTCAGCCGGCCCATGCGCTCGAGCTGGGCCACCTGTTCCGCCACGCGCTCCTCGAGCTTGACGTTCCACTCCTTCAGCGCATCGGCCTGCCGCCGGACTTCGTCCTGCAGCGACTTCACGCGCAGCAGCGAGCGCACGCGCGCGAAGAGCTCGGGCTGGTTGATCGGTTTGGACAGGAAATCGTCGGCGCCCGCCTCGATGCCCTTGACCCGCTCCTGCTGCGGGTCGAGCGAGGTGACGAGCACGATCGGCAGCAGCGCGGTCGCGGAGTCCGCGCGCAGCCGGCGACAGACGTCGTAGCCGGACAGCCCCGGCATCATCACGTCGAGCAGCACCAGGTCCGGTGCTTCGGCCGCCACCTTCGCCAGCCCCTCTTCGCCGTTGACGGCGGTGACGACGGCGTAGCCCTTCACCGCGAGCAGGTCGGACAGCAGCTTGACGTTGGCCGGCGTGTCGTCGACCACCAGCACCTTGGGCGCCGGACTCACTGGAGTACCTTCGTGCTGCGCACTCCGGACTTCGCGCTCGGGGCGGCCCATCGCGCTCATTGGGCGTCCGGCTCCAGCAGCGAGCGCACCGTCGCGAGGAACGACTTGAGGTCGATCGGCTTGCCGATGTAGGCGTCGAAGCCGGCTTCGGTGATCGTGCGCCGGTCCTGCTGCATCACCGACGCCGTGACGGCGGCCACCGGGATCGCGGACGTGGCCGGATCCGCGCGCAGGCGGCGCAGCGCCTCGATGCCGTTGATGCCCGGGCAGCTGGATGTCCATCAGCACGAGATCGGGCCGGTGCTCCAGGGCGAGGCGCGACGCCGTCCTCGCCGGTGCCGGCCTCGATCGTGCGGTAGCCCTTGGCCTGAAGGATGTCGCGGACGAGCTTCAGGTTCTTGTCGTTGTCTTCGACGATGAGGATGAGGCTCATGGCGTGATCGGAATGTCGAAGGTGAAGGTGGAACCCTTGCCGAGCGCGCTTTCGAGGGTGAGATGCCCGCCGTGCAGCTCGACGAATCGGCGGGCCAGCGCCAGCCCGAGCCCGGTGCCTTCCTGCTTGCGCGTGTAGTCGGTGCCCACCTGGCGGAACTCCTCGAACACGGCGGCCTGGTCTTCCGGCGCGATGCCGATGCCGGTGTCGCGCACGGCGATCACGACGCGGCCCGGCTCGCGCCGCGCGATCACGTCGACGTGTCCGCCGTCGGGCGTGAACTTGACCGCGTTCGACAGCAGGTTGAGCAGGATCTGCTTCAGCTTGCGCTCGTCGGCGACGATCTCGCCCAGCGCCGGATCGACGTCGAGCCCGAGCGCGATGCCGTGGCGCTGCGCGCGCTCGCGCACGAGCGTCAGCGCGTTCGCCAGCGCGCCGGGCAGGTCGAAGGCCGCGCGCTCGAGCTCCATGCGGCCGGCCTCGATCTTGGACAGGTCGAGGATGTCGTTGATCAGTCCGAGCAGGTGCTTGCCCGACGAGTGGATGTCCTTCAGGTAGTCGTCCTGCTTGTCGTTGAGGTCGCCGAACAGCCGCTCGAGCAGCACCTCCGAGAAGCCGATGATCGCGTTGAGCGGCGTGCGCAGCTCGTGCGACATGTTGGCGAGGAATTCGGACTTGTGCTTGTTCGCGATCTCGAGCTGGCGGCTCTTGTCCTCGATCTCGTGGAACAGGCGCACGTTCTGGATCGCGATCGACGGCCTGTTCGGCGAAGGTCTTGAGCAGCGCGAGCTGCTTGTCCGTGAAGCCGCCCTTGAACGCGCGCCCGATCCACAGCGCGCCGATCGCCCGGTCCTCGAACAGCATCGGGGCGAAGAGGATCGACTGGTTGCCGAGACGATGGCTGCCCTCCGCGCAGCACCGACGGCACGTCGTCGGCGTCGAGGTCGGGAAACTGCAGCAGCGAACGGTCGAGGATCGCGATGCCGGCGCCGCTGTTCCGGTCGAGCGGTCGCGGGAACGAGCTTGGCCAGCTCGTCGCGTCCGGGCCCGATGTACGCGCCGACATCGAGCATACCGTCGTCGCGCACGACCATGACGCCGACGTTGTGGCCCGAGAACAGTCGCTGGCAGCTGCCCAGGATGACGTCGAACACCGGTCTCGTGTCGGCGATCGAGCTGCTAATGGCGGCCAGGACCTCGCCGGAGGCGCGCTGCTGGTCGAGTGCCTCCTTCGTCTCGTTGAACAGGCGGACGTTCTCGATGGCGATCACGGCCTGGTCGGCGAACGTCGTCACGAGCTGGATCTCGCGCGGCGAGAACGGACGGACCTCCTCGCGCCACATCGCGATCACGCCGATCGGCTCGCCCTCGCGCAGCATCGGCACGCCGAGCATCGACCGGAAGCCGAGCTTCTCCTGCGCGTCCTTCCAGGCGTAGGTAGGATCGGCCTTCGCGTCGTCGATCCGGACGACGTCGCGGGTCAGCGCCGTGCGCCCGACCAGCGTGCCGTACTCCGGCACCAATAGACGGATGTCCACCTGCTCGGGCGACGAGCCGAAGTTGACCATCATCCGGTAGACGCCCCCTTCGCGGATGTAGACGAACCCCTTGTCGGCGCGGCACAGTCGCGCTGCGCTCTCGATCAGCGTCACCAGTACCGGTTGCAGATCGAACGTCGTCCGGCTGATGGCCCGCAGCATGTCCGACACCGCTGTCTGCTGGTCGAGCGCCTCCTTGGTCTCGTTGAACAGCCGCGCGTTCTGGATCGCGATGACCGCCTGGTCGGCAAACGTCTTCAGCAGCGCCAGCTGCTTGTCCGGGAACGGGCCTTTGAACGCGCGGCCGACCCACAGCGTGCCGATGCTGCGGCCTTCGAACAGCATCGGGGCGAAAGCCATCGAGCCGGCGCCCAGCACGTGGCACCCCTCCTGCGACTTCGGCGGCATCTCGCCGGAGTCGACGTCGGCGTAGGACACGAGCCGGCCGTCCAGGATCGCGATGCCCGATGCCGTCTCGCGGTTCAGCGGCTGCGGGAAGATGGTCTTCAGCTCGTCGTAGCCGGCGCCGGCGTTGGCGCCGACGTCGAGCATGCCGTCGTCGCGGATCAGCGTGACGCCGACGACGTGTCCGGTGAACAATCGCTGGCAGCTCTTGAGGATTACGTCGAACACGGGTCGCGCGTCCGAGATCGAACTCGAGATCGCGGCCAGTACTTCGCCGGAGGCGCGCTGCTGGTCGAGGGCCTCTTTGGTCTCGTTGACCAGGCGCGCGTTCTGGATCGCGATGACGGCCTGGTCGGCGAACGTCTTCAACAGGCCGATCTGCTTGTCGGGGAACGGCCCCTTGAACGAGCGCGCGACCCACAGCGCCCCGATGCCCTGCCCCTCGAAGATCATCGGCGCGGTGGCGATCGACCGGAAATCGATGAACCTCGACGCAGCGCGCGCCAGCGGCGGCACGTCGGGCGCCTCGATGTCGGCGATGTTGACGAGTCGCTGATCGAGAATCGCGATGCCCGACGCGCTGTCCCGCGCCAGCGGCACCGGATAGAGCTTGTTCATGTCCTCGCGTCCGGGCCCGTGATAGGCGCCGATCTCGAGCATGCCGTCGCGCACCAGCATCAGGCCGACGATGTTCCCGGCGAACAGCCGCTCGCAGCTCGCCAGGATCTTCTCGAACACCGGTGCCGTGTCGGCGATCGAATTGCTGATCGCCGCCAGTACTTCGCCGGACGCGCGCTGCTGGTCGAGCGCCTCCCGGGTCTCGTTGAATAGCCGGACGTTGTCGATCGCGATCGCCGCCTGCCGAGCGAAGGTCTGGACGAGCGCGACCTGGTCGGCCGAGAACAGCCGCGGTTCCTTCCGATACAGGAAGATGGCGCCATAGGCGCCGCCCTCGCGCATCAGCGGGACGGCGAGCACCGCACGGCAACCCAGCCGCACTATGTTCGACTTCGCGCCGGGGAACTCCGCGTCGAGCAGCGGAACGACGTCCTGTATGTGCACGGTTTCGCAGTCGACCGCGGCACGACCGGTGATCGAGGTCCGGTCGAGCGGGACCGGACGCGATTCGGGGGTCGGGCCAATCGAGAATTCGGCGGCCGGACGCAACACGTCGCCGTCGATCAGCATAATTCGCGCGTACGGCGCGTCGCACAGGTGGGCCGCCCGCTCGGCGACGGCGTCCAGTACCGGCTGCACATCGGTGGGCGAGCTCGAGATGACGCGCAGGATCTCGCTGATCGCGGTCTGCTGTTCCAGCGAATTCTGCAGCTCCGCGGTGCGCGCCTCGACCTTGCGCTCCAGGCCGGCGTAGGATTCCTTGAGCTGCGCGGTCATCCGGTTGAATTGCGCGGCAAGCCCTTCCAGCTCGTCGCCGGTGCGCACGACGATCTGCTGGTCGAGATCGCCCTCGCCGATGCGCCGCGCGCCTTCGTCGAGGGTGCGGATCGGGCGGGCCATGCCGCGTGCCAGCGCGAAGGCGGCCAGCGCCGAGATCACCAGACCGCCGAGAAGCAGGAGCCCGGTGCGCAGGATCGACGCGTTGAGTTTTGCGTAGACTTCCGCCACCGGCTGCTCGACGAACACCTTCCAGCCCAGCGTTTCGATGGGCGCCACCGACGCGAGCACCTTCGTTCCGGCGAGATCGGTCGAGAGCATCGTCGAATCGTCCCGCGGCTGGCCGCTGATCGCGGCCTGCACGTGCGGGAGCGACGAGAGCTGCGTCTTGCGCAGCACGAGGCCGATGTCGGGATCGGCCACCAGGAAGCCGCTGCCGTCGACGACGTACGCCTTGCCCTTGTCGCCGATCTTGATCCGCGACACGACGTCCCAGATGAACTTGAGGTTCACGTCGGCGACCGTCACCGGGCCGGCGTCGCCGCCCGAGCGCAGCGCGATCGTCATGTACGGCTCGGTCTCCTTGCGGAAGTAGACCGGACCGAACCACGGCTGGCCGCGTTTCGCATTGCGGAAGGCCGGGTCCTGCGACCGGTCCTTGCCCGAGCCGACCGTGTCCATGCCGAGACGCGAGACGGCGATCTGCTCGCGACCCGCCGGGTCGAGTTGCGCGATGTCGGTCACCTCCGGCGCCTGGCGCAGGAGCTTCAGGAACTCGATCCGCCGCAGTTCGACGTCGGTGCTGCCGAGTTGCGGCAGCGACGCGAAGGCGAGCTGCTGCTCGATCCGCTGGACGTACTGCTCGATCCGAGACGCGGCCGCGACGGCCTTCTCCTGCTGCAGGTTGGCCAGCGCCGCCGTGGTCTCCTGGTAGGTGAAGTACACGCTGATCGCGCCGGACGCCAGCAGCGCGCCGGTGACGAGCGACAGGACGAGCAGCAGGTACTTGCGGAAGAGGCGGCCGCGGTGGAGCAGGCGAGGAGTCGGCTCACCTGCTGCGATGGAGGACCGTGCGGTGCGTGGCTCGACGGGGATCGTACCCGTTTGCCCGCTGTCACGACCGGTCGCGGCGTCGTTCACTGGATCACCTCGTCCGGGCGCCCACGCCACCGGCGAAAGCCAGCCAGCCGGGCGCGAGCGTCAGGAAGCGGCGACGGTTCACTCGAAGACCCGGTCGGCGCGAGCGAGCAGCTGCGGCGGTATCGCGACGCCGAGCTTGCGCGCGGTGGCGAGATTGATCGCGAGCTCGATCTTCGTCGGCTGTTGCACCGGAAGATCGGCAGGCCGGGTGCCCTTGAGGACCTGATCGATGTAACGCGCGACTCCCTTGTAATGGTCGCGGAAGCTCAGTCCATAGCTCATCAGACCGCCCGCTTCCGCGAATTCGCGATATCCGTAGATCGCCGGCAGCGGTGTTCGATTGGCGAGCGGCACGATGCGCTCGATCTGGCCGGCGAGGAACGCCTCGGTCATGACGACCAAGGCACCTGAGCCCTTGCGCTTCATCTCCTCGAAGACGCGCTCGAACTCGGCCGGGTTCGTGGTGCCGAAAGTCAGCACCTTCACGCCGGATTGCCGGGCGGCTTCCTCGAAGCGCGCCCAGTAGTAAGGCTCGACCGGGTTGTCCGAATTGGTGAGGAAGGCGACGTCATGCGCCTTCGGCACCGCGGCCACCAAGAGCTCCAGCCATTTCGGGAAGAGCTCCTCGAACAGCGTCGACGATCCGGTGACGTTGCCGCCGGGCCGCGCATAGCTCGCGACGAGCCCGGCTTTGACCGGATCGCCGTCGATCGACATCACGACGGGAATCGATGGAGTGGCCTGCTTGGCGGCGCGCGTCGATGGAATGCAGGTGGTGACGATCGCGCTCGGTTTGTCGTTCACGAGCGAGGCCGCGTACTGCGGGAACAGGCCGCCATTGGCGCCCGCAAAACGGACTTCGAGCACGACGTTCTTGCCGTCGATCCAGCCGAGCTCGCGCAGACCGTCCCGGAGCGCGTCGAGGAAGACGCCGTTGGACTTCGCCGTGCCCATCGACAGGTAGCCGATGCGGGGGATGTTCGATGCGGCTTGCGCGGTACCGGGCAGCGGCGCGGCGAGCGCGAGGCAACCCGCGAGTCCGCGGAGGACGTCGCGGCGCGTGGTCATGCGCCGACCTCGTCGGGACGGCCGGCACTACTCGCAAGACTTGCTGCGCAGGGCATCGGCCCTCCTGGCACGCACCCGGACCCGTTGGCGCGCATTATGGCGCCGAATCGCGACTGCGGCGCAATCGCCGATGCTATCCTCAGGGCTTCGCCCCAGGCGGGCGCCGCCACGTTGCCGTGCACCGGCCCATCGCCATGCCCATCCACGAAATCCGCCATCCGCTCGTCCGCCACAAGATCGGCCTGCTGCGCGAGGCCGACATCAGCGTCAAGAAATTCCGCGAGCTGACGGAGGAGCTCGGCCGGCTGCTGGCCTACGAGGCGAGCCGCGACTTCGAGCTCGAGCCCGTGACGATCCAGGGCTGGGCGGGACCGGTCGGGATCGAACAGATCAAGGGCAAGAAGGTGACGCTGGTGCCGATCCTGCGCGCCGGGCTCGGGATGCTGCCGGGCGTGCTCGACATCATCCCGAGCGCCAAGGTCAGCGTCGTCGGCCTCGCCCGCGACGAGCAGACGCTGAAGCCCCACCAGTACTTCGAGCGCTTCGTCGGCAAGCTGGACGAGCGAATCGCCTTCGTCCTCGATCCGATGCTCGCCACCGGCGGCTCGCTGGTGGCGACGATCGATCTGCTGAAGAAGGCCGGCTGCAGGCACGTACGCGCGATCGTGCTGGTTGCGGCGCCGGAGGGGATCGCCGCCGTCGACCGCGCACATCCGGACGTGCACGTCTACACGGCGGCGATCGACAGCCGCCTCAACGAGCACGGCTACATTATCCCGGGCCTGGGGGACGCCGGCGACAAGATCTTCGGCACGAAGTGAGGGATGGGGTTGAGAAATGGGGTCAGATACGAATTTCGATTCGCAGCGCGGGAACGCTTCCGCGCTGACGACGAAATTCGTATCTGACCCCATTTCTTCGTTCTTCGCCATGCGCCGCATCTTTTCCCGCCCCGATTTCGTCGCCGGCGTGCGCGACATGACGCCGCCCCTGATCGGGATCTTTCCCTTCGGGCTCGTGTGCGGCGTCGCGGCGCAGACCGCCGGGCTCTCGCTGCTCGAGACCGCGGCGACGGCGGCCATCGTGTTCTCGGGCGCGGCGCAGATCGTCGCGAGCCAACTCATTGCTGCGCAGGCGCCGGTCGCCGTGATCGTGCTGACCTGCTTCGTCGTCGGCCTGCGTTTCCTCATGTACAGCGCGGCCATGGCACCGCATCTGAAGCCGCTGCCGTCGCGCTGGCGCCATCTGCTCGCCTTCGTGCTGACCGACCAGGCGTTTGCCGCGGCCATCCGCAAGTTCCGCGAATCGGGGAATCCGGGCATCGGCGCATCGTATTTCCTGGGCACCGGCGTGCTGCTCTGGTCGGCCTGGCTCGCGTCGAACCTCGTCGGCTTCCTCGTCGGCAACGTGATCCCGCACGCCTGGTCGCTCGATTTCATCGTTCCGCTGTGCTTTCTCGCTCTGCTGGTTCCCGCGCTCGAGGACGGGCCGACGCGCGTCGCGGCACTCGCTGCCGCCGTCGGGGTCGTAACGCTCGATGCGCTGCCGATGCGGCTGTCGCTGATCTGCGCCGGAGTCGTCGGCATTGCCGCGGGCCTCGTCGCGGAAGTCGTGCGCCGAGGCGCCCGATGAGCGGAACGCTGTCGCTGTGGATCGTGATTCTCGCCGTCGGCGCACTCAACTATCTGTCGCGCCTGTCGTTCATCGCGCTGTTCGCGCGCATCGAGATGCCGCCGCTCGTCGCGCGGGCGCTGCGATTCGTCCCCGCGGCGATGCTGACTGCGATTGTCGTGCCGGCGGTGGTGTTCGTCGCCCCGGGCAGCGTGGCGCTTGCGCCGCCGAATCCGAAGCTCGTCGCCGCGCTCGCGGCGGCGGCCGTCGCGTGGCGAACGCGGAGCCCGACGGCGACGATGATCGTGGGCATGGCAGCGCTGTGGCTCGCTCAGTGGCTGCTGCGCGCCGCGCCGGGCTGAATCGGCTACCATTTCCCCTTTCGCACTTCCGCAGGAACGCACCATGCGCTTCGAAGGCACCGACACCTACGTCGCCACCCCCGACCTGATGCTCGCCGTCAACGCGGCGATCGCGCTCGAGCGGCCGCTGCTGGTCAAGGGCGAGCCCGGAACCGGCAAGACGATGCTGGCCGAGGAGGTCGCGCGTGCGCTGGGCAGGCCGCTCCTGCAATGGCACATCAAGTCGACGACGAAGGCGCAGCAGGGTATGTACGAGTACGACGCGGTGTCGCGGCTGCGCGATTCCCAGCTGGGCGACGACAAGGTCGCCGACATCGCCAATTACATCAAGCGCGGCGTGCTCTGGGACGCGTTCGAGTCGGAGACGCCCGCCGTCGTCCTGATCGACGAGATCGACAAGGCCGACATCGAGTTCCCGAACGACCTCCTGCGCGAGCTCGACCGGATGGAGTTCTACGTCTACGAGACCCAGCGCACGATCCAGGCCCGGCACCGGCCGCTGGTCGTCATCACGTCGAACAACGAGAAGGAGCTGCCTGACGCGTTCCTGCGCCGCTGCTTCTTCCACTACATCCGCTTCCCGGACAAGGAGACGATGACGCGTATCGTCGACGTCCACTTCCCGGGCCTCAAGAAGGCGCTGCTGCAGGAGGCCATGGAAGTCTTCTTCGGCCTGCGCGAGGTCCCGGGCCTCAAGAAGAAGCCGTCGACCTCCGAGCTCCTCGACTGGCTGAAGCTCCTGCTCGCCGAGGACATCCCGCCGGAGGCGCTGAAGAGCTCGGACAGGAAGGTGATCATCCCGCCGCTGCACGGGGCGCTGCTCAAGAACGAGCAGGACGTGCATCTGTTCGAGCGCGTGGTGTTCATGGCGCGCAGCGGGCGCTGAGCGGACGCGACCGGCACGCAACCCGCGGCGGAAGTGACGCGATGGCATTCGTCGAACCGGTCAGCCTCGCCGGCACGCACGTGGGGCTGGAGCCGCTTGCAAAGGGGCATGCGGACGGACTCAAGGCGGCGGCGGCCGACGGCGAGCTGTGGAAGCTCTGGTACACGAGCGTTCCGGCGCCGGAGCGCGTCGCGGCGTGGATCGACGCGGCGCTGGAGATGCGCGACAAGGCCGGCGCGCTGCCGTTCGTCATCCGCGAGGCGGCTACCGGCGCCATCGTCGGCAGTACGCGCTACTTCAACGTCGACGGCGCTAATCGCCGGCTGGAGATCGGCCATACCTGGCACGCGAAACGCGTCCAGCGAACCGCCGTCAACACGGAGGCGAAGCTGCTCCTGCTCACGCACGCGTTCGAGACGCTCGATTGCGTCGCCGTCGAGTTCCGCACGCATTTCTTCAACTTCGCATCGCGGGATGCGATCGCGCGGTTGGGCGCGAAGCAGGACGGCATCCTGCGCAGCCACCAGATCCTGCCCGACGGCAGCCTGCGCGACACAGTCGTGTTCAGCATCATCGCGCCCGAGTGGCCGGCGGCGAAGCGCAACCTCGTGTGGCGGCTAGAGCGGCCGCGATAGCCCGTCGTCCAGGCCCTCTCCGGTGAGAGAAGGGGACACAGATGCTCATCGATTTCTTCCTCCACCTGAAGTCCGCGCGGCTGCCGGTCTCCACGCGCGAGTTCCTCACACTGCTCGAAGCGCTGGAGAAGAACGTGGTGTCGCTGTCGCTCGACGACTTCTATCACCTTGCCCGGGCAACGCTGGTCAAGGACGAGGCGCAGTTCGATCGCTACGACCTGGCGTTCGCGTCGTACTTCAAGGGCGTGAATGCGATCTTCGACGTCCGGGCCGAGATTCCCGAGGAATGGCTGAGGAAGGAGTTCGAGCGGCTCATGACCGAGGAGGACCGGAAGAAGGTCGAGGCCCTCGGGGGCTGGGACAAGCTGATGGAGACGTTCAAGAAGCGCCTGGAGGAGCAGAAGGGTCGGCACGCGGGCGGCTCGAAGTGGATCGGCACCGGCGGCACCAGTCCGTTCGGCGCCTACGGTTACAACCCGGAAGGCATTCGCATCGGCCAGCAGGGCAGCGGTGCGAAGAGCGCGGTCAAGGTGTGGGACGAGCGCTCGTTCCGGAATCTGGACGGCGACGTCGAGCTCAACACGCGCAACCTCAAGGTCGCGCTGCGCAAGCTCCGCCGCTTCGCGCGCGAGGGGGTGCCCGAGGAACTCGACCTCGAAGGCACGATCGAGGGCACCGCGAAGAACGCCGGCTGGCTCGATCTGCACCTCGTTCCCGAGCGGCGCAATCGCGTCAAGGTGCTGCTGTTCCTCGACGTCGGCGGGTCGATGGATCCGCACGTCGAGGCCTGCGAGGAACTGTTCTCGGCGGCGAAGACCGAGTTCCGCCATCTCGAATACTTCTACTTCCACAACTGCGTCTACGACCACGTGTGGCGCGACAATGCGCGCCGTCGCCACGAGCGGGTCGCGGTTCCGGACCTGCTCCACAAGTACGGTCCGGACTGGAAGCTCATCTTCGTCGGCGACGCGGCGATGAGCCCCTACGAGCTGCTGCAGTCCGGCGGCAGTGTCGAATACATGAACGACGAGCCCGGCGTGGTCTGGCTCAAGCGTCTCGTCGACCACTATCGCCGCGTGATCTGGTGGAACCCGGAGCCCGTCCGGGGCTGGGAATACACCCGCTCGACGCAGATCGTCCTGCAGGTGCTGGGGCCCCGGATGTTCCCGCTGACGCTCGACGGCGTCGCGCGCGGCATCGACGCGTTGCGCCACTGATCCGCGATGGCGAACGCCTGGCGCGACGTGGTCGTGCAGATGATCGGCGGCGAAACCGGCGCGCCGCGCTGGGTGTCGCTGGGCGGCAGCTCGCTCAACGAGCTCTGGCGCGTCGACCTCGGCGCGAATGCCTACTTCGTGAAGGCCAACGTCGCCTCGCGCCTGCCGATGCTGCAGGCCGAGGCGGATGGTCTGCGCGAGCTCGGGCAGGCGAAGGCGATTCGCGTTCCCGCGCCCGCGGCCTGCGGGAAGGCCCATGGGGCATCGTTCCTCGCGCTCGAATGGCTGGACTTCGGCGCCGGCGGGCGCGACGCGACCCTCGGCCGGGCGCTCGCGCAGCTCCACCGCACGACCGCGCCCCAGTTCGGCTGGTACCGCGACAACACGATCGGCACGACGCCGCAGTCGAATCCCTGGTGCGACGACTGGGCGGAGTTCTTCCGCGACTGCCGGATCGCGCCACAGCTCGCCCTCGCCCGCCGGCACGATCGCAAGGAGCTGCAGCGCGATGGGCAGGCGCTGCTCGCCGCGATTCCGGTTCTGCTGGCGGGCTATTCGCCGGTGCCATCGCTGGTCCACGGCGACTTGTGGTCCGGCAACGCGGCGCGCCTCGCCCGCGGCGAGCCGGTGATCTTCGACCCGGCCTGCTACTACGGCGACCGCGAAACCGACCTGGCGATGGCGGAGCTCTTCGGCGGCTTCGACGAGTCCTTCTTCGTCGCCTACCGCGAGATCTGGCCGGCGGATCCGGGCTACGCGACGCGGCGCACGCTCTATAACCTGTACCACATCCTGAACCACCTCAACCTCTTCGGTGCCGGCTACCTCGCGCGTGCCGAAGCGATGATCGGGCGGCTGCTGGCGGAAGTCCGCTGACGGCGGCAGCGGTGCCTCGCAGGTGTGGCCGACGCTGCATGTCGCGTGGTAGCGTAGCTCCGCCCGTCGCCGATGGCGGGGGAGGCGCACAACTCCGGGGATACGCGATGGAACGGATCACGATGGCGATCGACGAGGCGCTGGCAAAGGAATTCGACGCGCTGATCGCGAAGCGCGGCTACGCCAGCCGCTCCGAGGCGATGCGCGACCTGCTGCGCCGCGAGATCGAGGCGAACCGCGTCAGGTACGAGGCGAAGAGCTACTGCGTGGCGAGCCTGTCCTACGTCTACAACCACCACGTGCGCGACCTGGCCGAGCGGCTGACCGGCGCGCAGCACGAGCACCACGACCTGGTGGTCGCGACGATGCACGTGCACCTCGATCACGAGCACTGTCTCGAGACGGTGGCGTTGAAAGGCCCGACCGCCGCCGTGCGGTCGTTCGCGCAGCGGATCGAGGCCGAACGCGGCGTACGTCACACGCAGATCAACCTCATCACCGTCGAACCGGGCGACAAGCACGTCATGCCGGGCGCCCACCAGCACCACGGCCACATGCACCTGATTCCGCGGTCCTGATCCAGGTCAAGATCAGGGGCGTTTCCGGGGCTTGTGCCACGGTAGGAAAATGTGTCACATTTGTCCCACCCCCGCTTTCGAGTGGATTATCGGAATAGGCCGCCCGCGATGGATGCATTGCCTGCCACCTGGACCGCGCTGTGCGCGCTCGCGTTCGTGCTCGGCGTTCGCCACGGCTTCGACGCCGATCATCTGGCGACGATCGACGGCCTGACGCGCTACAACGCACGGACCAATCCAGCGCTGTCGCGGCTGTGCGGGGCACTCTTCTCGCTGGGTCACGGGGTCGTCGTGGGCGTCGTCGCGCTGGCCGCCGGCACGTTGTCGGCGGGTTGGCAGACGCCGGGCTGGCTCGAGGTCACCGGTGTGGGCGTGTCGGTCGCATTCCTGTTCGGGCTCGCATTTCTCAATCTGCGCGCGGTGCTGACGACCGATCCGCTGGCCGTTGTCGCGCCGGCGGGCCTCAAGTCGCAATGGCTCGGCCGCGTGGTCACGGTGCGCCGGCCGTGGGCGGTTGCCGCCGTCGGTGCGCTGTTCGCGTTGTCGTTCGACACCGTGTCCCAGGCCGCGCTGTTCGCGCTGGCGGCGAGCCGTTTCGGGGGCGTGCCCGAGGCGATGCTTGTCGCCGGGCTGTTCGTGCTCGGCATGCTCGTCGTCGACGGGATCAACGGCGTCTGGATCAGCCGGCTGATCCGCCGTGCCGACCGCACCGCGGCGATCGCGTCGCGGGTCATGGCGCTCACCGTGGCGGGGATCAGCCTCGCGGTGGGCCTGCTGACCGTCGCCAGATTGCTGCTTCCCGCGGTCGATGCGTGGTCCGACGGCCGCGAGCTCATGCAGGGCGCCGCCGTGGTCGCCGGCGTGCTCACCGCGTTCGTCGTCGGCATGCTCGCGGCGAGGCGGCACGCGCTCGCGATCGCGCGGGGCTGACGCGACGAAATTTGGGGTCAGAGACGAATTCTCGGCGCGTTTGCCGGCGCTACACCGTCGGGAGAATTCGTCTCTGACCCCAAGGCCCGGACGAACGTCGGTGCCAGCACGGCGTGGGCCGTGAGCGCAGGTTCCTTCACCGTGATTCGCCAGAGCGTGCGCGGGTCGTCGGGGTCGATCAGCGTGGCCGAGTGCAGCAGCGACGCGTTGTCCCAGATGACGACGTCGCCGACGCCGTACGCGAAGCTCAGCTGGTACTTCGGCTGCGTCGCGTGCGCGGCCAGCTCGTCGAGAAGCCCCACCGCCTCGTCGTCCGGCATCCCGACGAGGCCGTAGGAGCTGCCCGACACCGCATAGAGCGCGCGGCGTCCGGTGACCGGGTGCGTGCGCACGACCGGGTGCGTGATCAGCGGCATCTTCGCCTTCTGCTCGTCGGTGAGCGTCGAGGCGGCGGTGCGGCTCTCGTTCTCGTCGACTTTGCGGTTGCCGTAGTGATGCACGGCAACGAGCGGATCGATGCGCCGCTTCATTGCGCCGGGGAGGTCGTCATAGGCGGCGTACTGATTGGCGAAGAGCGTGTTGCCGCCGCGCTTCGGCACCTCGATCGAATACAGCGTGGTCGCCCGCGCCGGCACCTGCAGGTACGAGTAGTCGGAGTGAAAATAAGTGCCTGCGTCGGCAAGGCCCAGCGGCACGCCGTTGTTCTTGCGGTTGGACAGGATCAGGATGTCCGGATCGTCCGGGTGATGGAACTGGTCGATGACGTGCGGTTCGGGCGGACCGAAGCGGCGCGCCCACGCCGCGAACTGTGGCGGCGTGAGCTCGCTGGCCGCGCACCGCCAGCACCTGGCCGCGGAAGAATGCCGACTCGATCGCGGCGAACGTCGCCTCGGACAGCGGCAGCGACAGGTCGATGTCCAGCCACTTCGAGGCCGAAGCCCTCGGACAGAGCGGTGAAATTCATCACGTTCCTATTTCAGGAAGTCGGGACGCAGCAGCCGCGGCAGCAGCAGCGGAATCTCGGGCCAGACGATCAACGCCGCCAGCACGAGCAGCATCGGCACCAGCATGATCATCGTGTCCTTGAGCGCGTAGCGCAGGCGCACCTTGGCGATCGCGCAGGAGATCATCAGGCACAGCCCGTACGGCGGGGTGACGAGCCCGAACGCGAGCGCGACGATCCCGATGATCGCGAACGACACCGGGTGCATGTTGACCGAGGCGGCTAGCGGCTGCAGCGTCGTGCCGACGATGATGATGGCGGGAATCGCGTCGAGGAAGCAGCCCACGACGAGGAACACCAGCGCGATGAAGAAGCCGACGCCGATGATCCCGAGGCCCCAGGAGGTCACGTTCTCGAGCAGCGCCTTCGGGATCTGGAAATAGGCGAGCAGCCAACCGAACACCGACGCGGTGCCCACGCAGAACAGCGCGATGGCCGAGAGCTTTCCCGTTTCGAGCAGCGCCGTCCAGAGGTGATGGCGATCCATTTCCCGGTAGAAGAAGATCGACAGCACGGCGGCGTAGATGACCGCGGCCGCCGCGGACTCCGTGGCCGTGAACCAGCCGAGCAGGATGCCGCCGACGACGATGAACGGCGTGAACAGCGCCGGGACCGCGATCATCGCCGCGTCGAGGAACTCCTTCAGCGTCGCGCGCGGGTACGTCGGGTAGTGCCGGATCTTGGCGTAGACGTGCACGGTCGCCATTTGCGCG
This sequence comes from uncultured beta proteobacterium, assembly GCA_963843595.1. Lineage (GTDB taxonomy): Bacteria > Pseudomonadota > Gammaproteobacteria > Burkholderiales > Casimicrobiaceae > CAIWHR01. Next base: position 464,914 of record CAWJLG010000008.1, read on the forward strand.
AGCCCGAGCAGCATCCCGGGGATGACCCCGGCGAGGTAGAGCGCGCCGATCGACACCGACAGCACGCCGCCCCACACGACCATCAGGATCGACGGTGGAATGATGACGGCGAGCACCGCCGAGACTGCGGTGATCGCGATCGAGAAGCGAGAGGTCGTAGCCTTCCTTGACCTGCGCTTCGATGAAGATCTTGCCCTGGCTCGCCGCATCCGCCGTGGACGAACCCGAGATGCCGGCGAAAAAGACTGACAGCAGCACGTTGATCTGCGCCAGCGCCCCGGGGAAATTGCCCACCATGGTGCGTGACAGCCGGACCAGCCGGTCGGTGATCCCGCCGACGTTCATCAGGTTGGCGGTGAGCAGGAAGAACGGCACCGCGAGCAGGATGAACGAGTTGTAGGCCTTGAACGTCGCGTTGAACACGACCATCGGCGACAACCGCGGCTCGATGAACAGCACCGGAAGACAAGCGAGACCGAGCGCGAAGGCGACCGGTACGCGGAGGATCATCAGCGCGAAAAACGTGCCGAACAGCAGGAGCGCCGCGACGCCCGGCGTCAGTGCAGCGCCGCTCATTTCGCGTACTCCGCAAGCACGCGCAGATCGGCCCGGAACCGCGGGCCGAGGAACAGCACCCAGGTGAAGCCGGCCAGCGGCCAGGCGACGAAAATCCAGGGCATCGGCAGGTCCGCCAGTTCGGAGGTCTGGTTCCAGCCGAACTGGACGAACTTGATGCCGTACCAGATGAAGACCAGCGCGAAAATGAGGACGATCAGGTTCGAGACGATGCGCAGCAGGGCATTCGGACGAGGCTTGAGTTCGGGCCAGACGTCCACGTCGAAGTGCGAACCGTCGCGGATGCCGACCATCGCCCCGAGCATCACCATCCAGATGAACAGGAAGCGGGCCATCTCCTCGGTCCAGATCCAGTGCGGGATCAGGTGGGTGAAGCGCGCGACGATCTGAAGCGTGACCGGCACGACGAGGATGCCGACGCTGGCGGCGAGCAGCCAGTCGAGCAGGCGGCCATATCCGTCGATGAACTTCTGCATGCGGCTCCCTGGCGGTGCTGCCGCGCGGCGGCGCGGCGGCAACAAAAGCCCGACGGAAGCGCGCGTCTTCCGTCGGGCCGGTCGCGTCGGCTACATCGAGTTGATCTTGTTGTAGATCGCCTCGGCGCCGATTTCCTTCGCGTATTCGGCCATCACCGGATCGGCCGCCTTCTTCATCGCCGCGCGGTCGGCGAAGGGAATCCGCTTCAGCTTGCCGGCCTTCTCCAGCGCCTCGAGCTTCGCCGCATCCTGGCTCGATTCGACCTCGCGCCCGTAGACCCCGGCTTCCTTGCCCGCCTTAACGATCGCCGCCTGCAGGTCGGCCGGAAGCTTCTTGAACGTCTTGCCGGAGAAGCAGATCGGCCGGATCGTGATCGCGTGCTGCGTCAGGTTGATGTTCGGCCCGACCTCGTAGAACTTCATCGCCTCGACCCCCGCCGCCTCGTTCTCGCCGGCCTGGATCACGCCATTCTGGATCGCGTTGTACACCTCGTCGTAGGCGATCACCGTCGGCGACATGCCGATCGCCGTGAACGTCTTGCTCCAGATCGGCGCACCCTGGACGCGGACCTTGAGACCCCGCATTTCCGCCATGTTGCGAACCGGCTTGTTGGCGAAGATGTTGCGCGTGCCGCCGCCGGCGAAGCCGATCAGCATCACGTCGGCCTTCGCCGAAACTTCGTCGGCGACCGGCTTCAGCGTGTCGGCGTCGAGCACCTTGTTCCAGTGGTCGAGGTCGCGGAACAGGAACGGCGCGTCGATGAATGGCGCCGCCTTCGAGAACGTCGACATGTGCGCCGGCGACACGATGCCGTAGTCGACCGAGATGCCCTGGTTCATGTACGCGAAGTAGTCCTTCTCGAGTCCGAGCTCGCTGTTCTTGTGCAGGACGAAGTTGATGGGCTTGCCGTAGTACTTCTGCGTCAGCTCCTGGAACCGCACCAATGCCTTGGTGAAGGCATGATCGTCGTTGAACTGCACCGCGCCGTGCAGCGTGATTGGCTGCTGCGCGCCGGCGGCCATCGAAACAGCCAGCCCGAGTGCCGCAAGGCAACGCAGCATCCCGCGAATCGGATCTCGCATGGTTCCCTCCGTAGGTGTTGGACCCACCCGGTGCCGCCTCGGCCCGGATTGGCGGCGGTCTGGTCAAGTGGCCAGACCAATTGAACAGGCTCAGGACCGCTGTGTCAACGCCAAAGACGTTGTGCTTTGCACCATCCGGTTAAGACCCCGATGCGCCGGCGGGAGGCGCCGGTGCCACGAGCGGCGGGCGACGACGTACCGCCAGGCGCCGGCAACCGCCCGCGACACGACTCGCGCTGCGAGTTCGATCGCGCATGGAATCGATGCTCCGGTGGCGTTGCTGCGTAGAATATGCGCCGATGAAATCCGCACTGCGCCACGTGTTTGCGAATGTTGCCGTCGCAGCGCACGATCGATCGCCTCCCGGTTGACCGCGAGGTCCGTCGGTTCGCGTTTCCCGAGCTTCGCTTTCGCAGGAGTCACTCATGCTGTTCCACAAGACCGTCGCCGTCGGGCTCGCGCTGTGCGCAGCCACTGCACTTGCCCAGAACTACACGCTGAAGGATCTCGTCATCGATCATCCGTACGCCCGCGCGACGCCCCCCGGCGCCAAGGCCGGCGGCGCGTTCCTCACCATCCAGAACAAGGGGGCGCTGGCGGACAAGCTGGTCGACGTCTCGACACCGGTGGCGAAGTTCGTGGAGATCCACGAGATGCGGATGGATGGCGGCGTGATGCAGATGCGCGCGATCCCCGGCATCGAAATCAAGCCGGGCGCGAAAGCCGAACTGAAACCCGGCGGCTTCCACATCATGCTGCTCGACCTGAAGCAGCCGTTGAAGGTCGGCGACAAGATCCCGATGACGCTCGTCTTCGAGAAGGCCGGCAAGATCGAGGTGTCGGTTGCGGTCGAGGACATGGCCGCGGGCGCCGCGTCGCACAGACATTGATCGGTTGCCCGGGTGGAAACTGGGACCGCCGCCGCGGGTGCGCCGCCTGCGGCGAGTGGAAGACGCGCTCCGCCGGGGGAGCGGGAAAAGGCGCTCGTTACCACGTATGCAACGGCGTTCGACGGTCACGGACCGGCGACGGCTTGAGGCCGGGCGCGGCTCCAAACGACTTCAAGTCACGCGGCTAACCCCCTATCGATGCTGCATTTCCGCCACATTGTTTCGAGGCGGATTTGATCCAGGTCAAGAAAAGCCGAGCCCACGTCCACGGGCGATTGCTCACCCCCAGAGCTTGGGATACGGTGCACTCGAACTACAACATCTTGTGGTCGAGGCCGGCTCCGGCGCCCTTCCGGCCTCCACCCGCAAGCCACACCACCCGGGAGGGGATTCATGCCGCAAGTTGAGACGGCGGGGCATCCGTGTTCGCCGCAAACGAAGCCTTCGCCGCCGCTGCCGGCGCAGGTCGTCAAGCGCGACGGCGTTCGCGCGCCATTTCGTCTCGGCAAGATCGCCGCGGCGATCGTCCGCGCAGGCGCGGCGACCGGCGAATTCGGTGTCGAGGAGGCCGCGCGCCTCGCCGATGAAGTCGGCCGCGTGCTCGGCCACCGCTACGCCGGCGGAACGCCCGACATCGAGAAGATCCAGGACGTCGTCGAGCACGCGCTCGCGGCCGCGGGGTACTTCGACACGGCGCGCGCGTACATCGTCTACCGCGACCGGCACGCGCGGCTGCGCGCCGACCGCAAGACGCTGGTCGACGTCGCGGCCTCGGTCGACGAGTACCTCGAACAGAAGGACTGGCGCGTCAATGCCAACGCCAACCAGGGCTACTCGCTCGGCGGTCTGATCCTCAACGTCTCGGGCAAGGTCGTCGCCAATTACTGGCTGTCGCACGTCTACGCGCCGGAGATCGGCGGCGCGCACCGCGAAGGCGACGTGCACATCCACGACCTCGACATGCTCGCCGGCTACTGTGCCGGCTGGTCGCTGCGCCAGCTGCTGCACGAGGGCCTGAACGGCGTGCCGGGCAAGGTCGAGGCGGGTCCCCCGAAGCACATGTCGAGCGCCGTCGGACAGATCGTCAATTTTCTCGGCACGCTGCAGAACGAATGGGCCGGCGCGCAGGCGTTCAGCTCGTTCGACACGTACATGGCGCCGTTCGTGCGCAACGACGCGATGACCTTCGATGCGGTCAAGCAGTGCGTCCAGGAGCTGATCTACAACCTCAACGTGCCTTCGCGCTGGGGGACGCAGACGCCGTTCACGAACCTGACGTTCGACTGGGTGTGCCCGGAGGACCTGCGCGAGCAGGTTCCGGTCATCGCCGGCGAGGAGATGCCGTTCGCGTACGGCGATCTCCAGCGCGAGATGGACATGATCAACCGCGCGTACATCGAGGTGATGACGACGGGCGACGCGAAGGGCCGGGTGTTCACGTTCCCGATCCCGACGTACAACATCACGCCGGATTTCGACTGGGACCACCCCAACTGCGAAGCGCTGTTCGCGATGACGGCGAAGTACGGGCTGCCGTATTTCCAGAACTTCGTGAATTCGGAGCTGAAGCCCAACATGATCCGCTCGATGTGCTGCCGGCTGCAGCTCGACCTGCGCGAGCTGCTCAAGCGCGGCAATGGTCTGTTCGGCTCCGCCGAGCAGACCGGCTCGCTCGGCGTGGTCACGATCAACTGCGCGCGCCTCGGCTATCTCCACGCCGGCGACGAGATCGGCCTCTTCGAGCGCCTCGACGAGCTCCTCGGCTGGGCGAAGGACAGCCTGGAGGTCAAGCGCAAGGTGATCCAGCGCCTCATCGACCAGGGCCTGTTCCCGTACACGAAACGCTACCTCGGCACGCTGCGCAATCACTTCTCGACGATCGGCGTCAACGGCATCAACGAGATGATCCGCAATTTCACCGGCGACGCCGAGGACATCACCACGACGGCCGGACACACGTTCGCCGTGCGCCTGCTCGATCACCTGCGGGCGCGCATGGTCGCGTTCCAGGAAGAGACCGGCCACATGTACAACCTCGAGGCCACGCCCGCCGAAGGCACCACCTATCGTTTCGCGAAGGAAGACCGCAAGCGCTGGCCCGACATCCTGCAGGCGGGCACACCGGACACGCCCTACTACACGAACAGCTCGCAGCTGCCGGTCGGCTTCACCGACGACCCGTTCGAGGCGCTGACGCGACAGGAGGAGCTGCAGTCGAAATACACCGGCGGGACCGTGCTGCACCTGTACATGAGCGAGCGGTTAAGTTCGACCGCGGCCTGCAAGGCGCTCGTCCGCCGCTCGCTCGAACGCTTCCGGCTGCCCTATGTCACGGTGACGCCGACGTTCTCGATCTGCCCGAAACACGGCTACCTCGAGGGCGAACATGCGTTCTGCCCGGTATGCGACGAGGAGAAGCTCGCCGAAAAGCGGCGCAAGCTCGCCGCATGATTCCCGCCATTGACCGAACCACGCAGGAGCCTTCGATGAACACGATGACCGAAACCGAGCACCTGATCGACGCGCTCACCCTGACCGACGACGAGCGCCAGCCGTGCGAGGTCTGGACCCGCGTGATGGGCTACCACCGTCCCGTCGCGTCGTTCAACATCGGCAAGAAGGGCGAGCATTCGGAACGCTGCTTCTTCCGCGAAGCGCGCGCACATCCGCAGCTGTAGCCGTCGCGCCCGCGGTCCGGCGATGGACGTCGATGCGCTCGCGCTGCGGCTGCCTCCTGCGGCACCTGGACGCGAGCGGGACGCCACGCCTGCCGCGCCGGCGACGAGCGGCGCGCTGCGCGTCGGCGGCTTCGTCCCGTTCACGTCGACCGACTATCCCGACGCGCTGGCCGCCGTCGTCTTCTGCCAGGGCTGCCCCTGGCGATGCGGCTATTGCCACAATCCGCATCTCATCCCCGCGCGCGGCGACGACGAGCTCGATTTCGATCGCGTCCTCGCCTGGCTCGAGTCCCGGCGCGGGCTGCTCGACGCGGTCGTGTTCTCGGGGGGCGAGCCGACGGCGCAGTCTGCGTTGGGCGAGGCCATCGCCGCGGTACGCCGGATTGGCTTCGCCGTCGGGCTGCACACCGCCGGCGCGTATCCGCGGCGGCTTGCGCGGATCCTGCCGGAGGTCGACTGGGTCGGGCTCGACGTCAAGGCGC
>CAWJLG010000009.1:0-210284 GCA_963843595.1 uncultured beta proteobacterium
ACGCTGTCGGGCCCAGTGGAGTGGGAACTCAACGGCCTAACGGCCGGCCGCGGTCTTTACGTCATGGGTGCGCGTCCGGGCGACGTGCTGCAGATCCCCGCGACCTGCTCGCTCGCGAACCTGGGTGGTGCATCTTACAAGGGCGCCCACGACTATCTGGGCGTGTTGCCGCTGACCACGGGCTCTGGTGTCGTCACGCCGTCGCGGCGCCAACTCGAGATTGCTTTCGATTGGGGCACGAATATCTGGGTGAGCTTTCCAGAGTACCTGACGCAGCTCGCCAAGGTCTGTCGCGACGAACTGAAGCGCGACATCCGGGAGTTGCACACCAAGTTCATCGCGACTTACCTCGGCCCGGACATCGACAATGCGCTGCGACGCCAACTCGAGGAATCCTGGGGCTGCGACGTCTTCGACAACTACGGCACCAACGAGATGGGGCAGGCGCATTCGAATGTCGTCACAAATCGGGCCTGCACATCATGGAAGACACGGTCTATTTCGAGATCGTGGACGTCGATACCAATCAGCCAGTCCCCGACGGCCAGACGGGAAACCTCGTGGTTACGATCTTGCATCGTCACCTGCCGCCGGTGATCCGCTTCAACGTTCGCGACCTGGAGCGGATCGTCTCGACCGAGCGCTGCGAGTGCGGAAGCTGCTTCGGCGCATGGACAAGCTCGCTAGGTCGCAGCGACGACATGGTCAAGCTGCGTGGCGTCAACCTCTACCCGATGGCGTGCCTGCCGGCCGTCAAGAGTGATCCAAGGACGACCGGCGAGTGGATCTGCGTGGTCGATCGCATCGAGCGAGGACGGCGTCATTCGCGACGAGATGGTGGTGCGGGTCGAGGTGCAGCGGAGCGCGTCGAGCCGTCGATGGCCTCGCGGAACACATCGCGAAACGCCTGCAAGAGCGACCTCGGCGTGAAGGTCGCAGTCGAGCTCTGCGACGAGGGTAGTCTTGCCGAGGTCGCCAATCTCGGGCGGGAAGGCAAGCCAAACGTCTCCTCGACCGCCGTCCCAAGAGCTGAATCGATACCGGACCGGAGGCGCTCGGTGCCCGTTCGAAGCCGCGGGGGCATTCGACGACTACGCCCGTCCGGCGACGCGATCTTCTGTCCCCAATTCCGAAGGAACCTTACCCATGCGACATCTTCGACTGCCATTCCCACTGGAGTACCCGTCGGGGCTACGTCTTCCAGACGACCCGAGGCCCAGGACAGCCAGAGCCGGATCTGGGGCACCGAGGCAACGTTCCAGACCGAGGACGAAATGGTCGCGACGTTCCGGCGAGAACAAGGTGCGCGCCATGATGGATCTGGCGCTCACCGCGTTCTCGCCGATGCCGATCGACGAGATCCGTGCGTTCCACGACTACACCTTCGAGGTGCAGCGCAAGAATCCCGACGTCATCTTCGGGCACTGGCTGTCCTTCGACCCGACGTATCGGCAGCGAAGGGATCAAGGAATACGAGCGCTCGCGTGGCGGCGAAGGCGGGCTTCATCGGCTTTGGTATCATCGGGCAGGCGACGCACGGCCATCCGCCGAGTGATCCGATCTGGGATCCGTTCTACAAGACGTCGATCGACGCCAATATTCCGGTACTGATTCATACCGGGCTGACCGGCATCGGCCAGGGTCTTCCCGGCGGCGACGGCATCATCCTCGACCACGGCCACCCGCGGCATATTGATGTCGTCGCGGCCAAGTTTCCGGAGTTGAAGATCCTGGCGGCCCGTCCGGCCTATCCATGGCAGGACGAAATGATCGCGATCCTGCTGCACAAGGCCAACGTGCATTACGAACTGCACGGCTGGTCGCCGAAGACCTTCTCGCCGGCGCTGAAGCGGGAGATCGGCGGGCGGCTGCAGGACCGCGATCATGTTCGGCTGCGACTACCCCGTGCTCAAGTACGAGATGATGGTCGAGCGCTGGCGCGGGCTCGGCTATTCGGAGACCGTGCTGGAGAAGGTGTTCTACAAGAATGCCGAGGCGTACTTTCCGGGCGCGGCGCCGTAGGCCGCGACCATATAGACAGGGCTCGCGGGTGGCAATCGCCACTTGACCCATCGGAGCGGCCGACGAGCCGTTCAATCACAGGAGGAGAGTTTCCATGAATCGTTCCAGGCGCCTGGTGGTAAAGGGAGTGGCGGCGGCAGTCGGTGCGGCGGCGATGAGTTCGGTTCCGTCGCTGGCGCAGGGCCAGCCGATCGTGCTCAAGGGGATCGTTCCGTACCATCCGCAGAACTATCTCGCCCAGCCCTTGTTCATCCTGCAGAAGATGCTCGAAGAGCGGACGAAGGGTCAGATCAAGATCCAGTTTGTCGGCGGCGAGGAGGTCGTGAAAGCGCTGGAGCAGTTCGACGCGGTCCGCAACGGCGTCGTCGACATCGCGCTCGGCATCGCGTCCTATTACAACGGCACGGTGCCCGAGGCGCTCGCGGTCCAGTACAACCAGAAGCTGCTGCCGGCGGACATGCGCAAGAACGGGTTCTACGACCTGATGCGCAAGATCCACCTCGACAAGGGCAACGTCGTCTACCTCGCCAACGCAAGCGGCAATCCGGGTCGTGCGTTCCGAATCTACATGAAGAAGCGCATCGAGAAGGCGGACTTTACGGGCCTCAAGATCCGCGTCTCGCCGGTCTACACGGCCCTGGTGCAGGGGTTGGGCGGCACGCCGGTCTCCATGCCCCCGGCGGACGTCTACTCGGCGCTCGAGCGCGGAGTCGTCGACGGCTACGGCTGGACCTATGCCGGCATCCTCGACTACAGCTTCCAGGAAGTCGCGAAGTACGCCATCGAACCGCCGTTCTATTCGCTCAACTCCGCGATCATCATGAATCGCGCCGCCTACGACAAGATGCCTGCAGCGGCCAAGGCCCAGCTGGAGGAAATCGCGCGCGACTTCGAGTCCGAGGTCGCGAAGTACTACGCGAAGTACATCGAAGAGGAGGACGCGCGCCTCAAGGCCAAGGGCGTGGAAAAGGTGACGCTGCCCCCTGCCGAGGCGCAGAAGTACCTCGACGCGCGCCTACAAGGGTGGCTGGGCCGACTTCCTCGCCAAGAACCCGGTCGACGGGCCGAAGCTCAAGGCACTGACCGAGTCCTGACCCGCCAACGATGATCGCGCGCCTCTACGACGGTCTGCTCCAGGCGTTCGCCTACGCGGCCGTCGCCCTACTCTTTGCCGTGATGCTGGGCATCGGGATCGACGTCGGATCCCGGTATTTCCTCGGGATGCCGATCGGCTGGGTGTTCGAGTTCGTCGCAGCACAGCATGCTGTTGATGCTCTTTCTCGGGCTCGGGTGGGTGACCCGGGCCCGGGAGCACGTCGCCGTCGAGATCCTGGTCGACGCGGTGCCGCCGGGGCCACGGCGCGGAATACTCGTCTTCGCGAACCTCGCGTCGGCAGGCATTTGCGCATTCATCGGCGCGTGGGCGGTGGCCGGTGCGATCGACAACTTCAGCCGCGGCGTCCTTACCGACGGCATCTATCCGGTCCCGCGGGGATGGCTAATCACGGCGATAGCCATCGGGCTTATTTTCGCGACGATCGAATTCTTCCGCATCGCGCTTCAGCTTTTTCGCCGCGAGTATTCGGTGCTCCGCTCCGGTGATGCGGAGTTCGAATCGCTCCGCAAGCAGGAAGCCGCTGCCCAGGTCAAGGGGAAGACCGTATGAACTGGGCGCTGTCGCTGTCGCTGATCCTCGGCGGTGTCGTGGGCGTGATGGCGCTCGGCGTGCCGGTCGCGTTCGCGTTCCTGATCGTCACTACCGTCGGCGTTTGGCTGCTGCAGGGTGGCGGCCCGGCGTTCCTTCAACTGGTGCTGAGCATGTTCAGCTCGGTGAGTTCCTACTCGCTGGTGCCCATCCCGCTGTTCATCTTCATGGGCGTCGTGCTCTGGCATTCGCATCTCGGGCAGCAGGCCGTAGACGCGATCGACAAGTGGATCGGCCGCATCCCGGGCCGGCTTTCGCTGCTGACGATCGCCTCGGGATCGGTGTTCTCGGCACTGAGCGGCTCGACGATGGCGAACACCGCCATGCTCGGGTCACTGCTGCTGCCACAGATGCAGCAGCGCGGCTACTCGCGCCTGATGTCGATGGGGCCGATCATGGCCGGCGGTGGCCTCGCGATGATGATCCCGCCGAGCGCACTCGCCGTCATACTCGCCTCGATCGGTCGCATCTCGATTGCGAAGGTGCTGATCGCCGCGATCATTCCGGGCGTCCTGATGGCGATCCTCTATGCCGGCTACATCATCACTCGTGCGGCGCGGCATCCCGAGGAGGCGCCGCATTACGCCGTCGAGCAGGTCGTGCTGCGCGAGAAGATCATGGCTGTCGTGCGCAACCTGCTGCCGCTCGGCGTGATCATCTTCTCGGTCTCGGGACTGATCGTGATCGGCGTCGCGACACCGAACGAGGCCGCCGCGCTGGGCGCGTTGAGTTCGCTGCTCCTCGCGGCCGCGTATCGGCGTCTCACGTGGAAGCTCTTCAAGACATCGCTGTTCGACTCGATGAAGATCACCGTGATGACGTTCGCCATCATGGCGGCTGCAACGGGCTTCAGCCAGATCCTGGCGTTCTCGGGTGCGAGCCGCGGACTGCTCGATGCGGTGCTCGGACTAGACGTTTCGCCGATCGTGCTCGTGCTCGGCATGAACCTGATCGTGATGTTCCTCGGCTGCTTCATGGACCAGATCGCGATCATGCTGATCACGCTGCCGATCTTCATGCCGATCGTCAACTCGCTCGGGCTCGATCCTGTCTGGTTCGCCATCATCATGCTGGTGAACCTCGAGACCGCGTTGATGACGCCGCCGTTCGGGTTACTACTGTTCATCATGAAGGGCGTGGCGCCGCCAGACACCACGTTCACCCACATCTACAAGGCGGCGGCACCGTACGTCGTCTTGAACTGCGTCGTCATGGCGTTCCTTATGATCTTCCCGAAATTTGTGGCGACGGTGCTCGGCTTCTTCGGCCTGGCTTGATCCCTGCGCCCCGCGCTTGTTCTGCAATCAGCGGCGACATCGTCGAAAGATGCCGCTCAACCCGGAGCGATATCGGCAGCACGTGCGCGCGCTCGTTCAGCAGGGGCGCTGGCACCCTCTCGAAGCGCTCAAGGTATTGGGCGCAAGCGTACGCAACATCGCAAGAGACCGATTGTGTGCATCGCTAACACCTTACTGCCTCTGACCGCTGCTCGCGCCAGGTGAGACTCTGAATAGTGGCGGTCGGGGATAAAGCATTCACGAGTCGTCTCGCCCGAAGCGCACGTCCCACACGAACTCCGCATGCCCCAGCGGGTTATCACCCGAGACGCGCGGCCCGCGTTATTCGCTAATGGCGAAGTCCGTCGTAGGTCACTCGACCCTACTCTGCGTGGGACACTGATGGGACACTCCCTCGCGAAAACTGGCGATAGCCGGGAGACGAGCAGAAAAGATAACTCGTTGATACTATTGCTTTCGTTGTCTCTGCGTTGTCGCGGTTTTCTCGGTCCCCGCGACTTTTAATCCGTTGGTCGGCAGTTCGAGTCTGCCACGGCCTACCACCGAAAAAATGCAGGGCTGGGAAGCAATTCCTGGCTCTTTTTTCTATGTACTAATGGGGCTTGACGAAACGTAGTGCGAATTTGTCCGTCGGAACCTTTGGTTCGTTCGATGATTGGTCCCTTGGATCGGCGGGATTGCGGAGAAAGTCGCTTTCGGCATCGAGGACAAAACCGGCCTGACGCATCTCAGCGAGGACAACGGCCTCATCGATGCGATGCAGGGTTTTTCCCTCCGAAATACCCGTGCCGGTCCTGGCCGAATGGTCGATCACAATCAGGCGCCCGCCCGGCTTCAGTGCCGCGAACAATCGCTCGTTCATCTCGGCACGATCAACCGATTGATACGTAATGTCGTGGTAGTTGAGGACGATGGTGATCAGATCCAGCTTCGACGCCTGATCAGGGACCGGATCGTCGAAGGGACGTTCAACCACGATCAGATTGGCTTGGGGACGTTCGGCGAGGCGCTTGGCGAGCGTCGGTCCCGGCCTAGGCGTTTGTGCCCAGACCGTTCCGGTCGGCCCCACCGCGAGCGCGAGCAGTTGCGACGTGTAGCCTGCGCCCGCGGAAACATCGAGTACCCGCATGCCGGGTTTCACCTGCGTGAACGGCAGGAACTCAGCGGGTTTGCGTGCGGCATCCATGCGCCGGTCCTGGTCCGTGCGTACCGGACTGGCGATCACACGCTCGTATTCCGCGACAGCAACGTTCGAATCTGCCGCCGAGGCCGGTGCGCAGCCCAATGTGACGCCAAATTGGGCGGCCAAGCTCATCAGGTAAATGAGGATTCCGTGCCGGCGTCTGATCATCCGTCGCTCCAGTTATCGGGCAGAGTGCACAGTCTAGCTGACGAACCCTTTGGAGCGGCCGTCCCCGACCGCCAGTCTCCGACCCTAGTCTGGGCCGTCACCACAACCATTCCCGGATTTTGGTCTTGCCCAAGGCATCAAAGGGCCGACTGTGCTGTTGCGGTGCTGTCATAATGTCCGATAATGCGTAATCGCATGTCGGGCATTCTTACACCTTGCTCTACACGACGTTCGTATGCGTGCCCGAACGCATTGAAATCAACAAGCGAGCGGATCGTAGCGCGACGCTTGCCTGAATGATCGAAGTCAGGCAAACGAGACTGAGGCGTTGCAGCGCTGGCGGCTTTCGAGGCAAATGAAATGGGAAATCATTGCGCCGGAGATTCCGCGGAATACATAAGGGGCAGGCGGCGTACGCAGCCTCTGAATCAGCCCCTGCCTGCGACGTGGCGATGGATAAAGAGCCTTCCTGCCGAGGTGCACCCCCTAGCGCTCCTTGAGCACTTTCCACGTATAGCGAACATGCTTGCGCGGATGTGGCGGGACACTCCGAGGCTCCACTCGTATTTGGACTCGCTCCTGGTTGACCGCCGTGGCGGAAGACTTGGTTTTCCGAACGAAGTGCAGTGCGAGCTATTGGTTCTTCGCGACTACTTTGAGGGGCGTTTCCCCGCCTCGATGGTTCGTGACTAGTTCGATGGTCGGTCCCCTTTGTTGCGAAAGATTCGCGAACCGGGTGATCCGGGCGACGGCACCGGCGGCGTCATTCGCCACGGGGAAGATTGAAGTTATTAATCAGTCGGTCGTCGTCGAGCCTCTAACGCCTGAACCTTGCCGGCCTGTAGTTCAATAGCGACCTTGGCGGCATAAGGGACCGATGGCGTCCTCGACTCGTTGGCGCTCCGCCCGGTCCAGGGGCGGGCGCGCTGGTGGTGCTGGCGAATATGTTCGCAGCCTGGACGGCCGCAAGTGTCAGCCGCCGCTTCGACGTGACTTCGCACGCGCAACTTTCGGATTGACTGAGCGGTCCCATGAGCACGTTGTACTGCGCTTGTGGACGCTGCGGTGCCGACGGTGTGAAACGAGCAAGTTGCGTGTCCGTTCGCCCAGTCCGCTCGGTGTCGGGGCATGTGCCGCTGTTCGTTGTCTCGAGCCGGCACTCCTTGGCCCCGCAGCATTGCCCGCGTTCGTTATGAAGTAACCATGACCGTCGAAATCCGCTATCTGGGCCATCTGGGCAACAACCTGTTCCAGTATGCGCTCGGGCGCATCCTGGCCGAGGAACTGGGCCTTGCGCTGCGCTGCCTACCGGCGAGCGACATGCCCGTCTGGAGCCAGGTGGAGCGCATGTCCGGCATTGTCGATCGCTTGAGCGCTTGGAGCGATCAGTTCATCGATGCCCCGCAGGCGCTGGCCGGCCGGCACGGCGAGGGTCCGCAACTTCGCTACGTGATGGGCGAGAGGCCGGGTTGGACCGGGCAGGGTATCAACGTCGACTATCTGCTGCGTCACGGGCAGCGGAGCCACATCGTCCTGCACGGCTATTTTCAACGCACCGAGTATTACCACCCATATCGGGAACGCATCTGCCGCTGGTTCCGCCTTCGGGATGCGCCGTCTACGGTCACGCTGCAACCGCAGGATGTCGTCGTGCATCTGCGCCAGTCGCTGGACATGTTCCTGCTGGACCGCGCCATCGACCTGAATTTCTATCGTGAAGTGCTCGGCGGCATGGCGGACCTGGGCCGTGTGTATGTGTGCGGGCTCGGTCTCGATGAGCGCGTGCGCGCGGCGCTGGCGCGGTTCCAACCGATCTATCTCGACCTGCCGGCGATAGACACGCTGCGGCTACTGACGCAGGCGAAACGGATCGTCCTCGCCAACAGCACCTTCAGTTGGTGGGGCGCGTATCTGTCCGAGGCCGACGAGATCTATTACCCGCGGGTAGTGCGCAATTTCTGGAGCAAAGACCGTTCGGATGTCGATCTGGAAGTGCCCGAGGACCGCTATCGTTACATTGATGATGTGGCAGTGAAGACGTGGCGGCCGTTCATCAAGGATTCCGGAACGGTGATCGCCGTGGAGCCCGGAGAGTCGTCGTCACCACGGTTGGTCTTGCGCGCACGCGGCAGGACGGCCGTGGCCATGAATCTGCCGCCAAAACTCGTCACTTTCGCAAACTGGCTGGCGACGCAGTTGGCACCATTCGGTCCACAGGATCTGTACGCGCTCGAATTGCCCGCGCCGGTGCGCCGTGCCGCGTTGAAACTGTTGCTGGGACTCTGCCAGCGCGGTGCACTACATGCCGAGGCTGCGTCGTTGGAAGGCATAGGCAAATTCTATGGCTTGTAGCAGAGCAGCCCGTGGCCGCGAATCGCGGGTTGTACGCGGTCACAGGCCGCTCCTACGGTGAACCTTGATTGATCCGTTGGTCGCTGGTTCGAATCCAGCACGGCCCACCACCACCAAGACCGCGAAGCCAGGTTAGGGTATCGGGCCAGCCTGGCGCGTATACAATCACGGCCGACACCCTTCGGCGACGGCGTCACTGTCGCGCCCGCTGCCGCGCGCCGCCTGCCCCGGGTCAATTTCGCCTCGTATCCACCTCGTACGCATCCAATCGTTCGAACGAGCAATGGCTGCCGACCTCCGGGCCAGTTACGACGAGTTTCCGTATCAAAGCCTGCCGCTCCGGCAGACGCATCCGGATCACCTGGCGACCGTCGCATCGTTGTTCGGGTTTGCCGCGACCGACGTCGAGCGGTGTCGCGTGCTGGAAATCGGCTGCGCGTCAGGGGGCAACCTGATTCCGATGGCGGTGGGTTATCCGCGTGCGGAGTTCGTCGGCGTCGACTTCTCGTCAATTCAGATCGAAGAGGGTCGCGCCTCCATCGCGGCGCTCGGGATTGGCAACATCCGTCTCGTCGCGATGGATGTCATGGATTTCGACGAATCCTTCGGTGCGTTCGACTTCATCATCGCCCATGGCATCTATTCGTGGGTGCCCCCCGGCGTGCAGCAAAGGATTCTTTCGCTGTGCGCCCGTCATCTCACCAAGACGGGTATCGCGCTCGTCAGCTACAACACGCTGCCCGGCTGGCACCTGCTCGCCATCGTCCGCGACGCGATGCTGTACCAGACGCACGGCATCGAGGATCCGCGAGCCCGCGTCGCCAATGCGCGTGCGACGCTCGAATTCCTGGGCCGATCGATGCAGGGCGACAATTCGACCTACGGGAGACTGCTGCGCATGGCTGCCGACAACCTTCGGCAGCAGCCGGACTACTACATCCTGCACGAGTACCTCGAAGAGGTGAACGATCCGCTCTATTTCCATCAGTTTGCCGAGCGGGCCGAGCGGCACGGACTGCGGTATCTTGCCGACGCCGACTTCAAGACGATGCTTTCCGGCGGACTGGCGCCGGAGACGGTTCAGACGCTGAACCGGATCGCACCCGATCTTCTGCGTCGCGAACAGTTCCTCGATTTCCTGCGCAGCCGGACATTCCGCCACAGCATGCTCGTTCCGGAAGGGTCGCCGCTTGATCGCAAGGTGTCGCCCGAGCGCGTGATGTCGCTGCGGGTGGCTGCACAATTGCGCGCCGGGGGAACGCCGGTGGATATCCACTCCAACAAGCCGGTCGCGTTCTCGCTGCCGGACGGCCGCAGCGTCGAGGCCGCGTTTCCGATCTGCAAGTCCGCGTTGACGATCCTCGCCGAACGGTGGCCGCTCGCCGTAACGTTCCAGGAACTCTATGCAAGTGCGGTGAACCGGCTCCCCGACGGGTCGAACGACGAAGGCAGTCAGCGCGCCTTGCTGGCGTCGGAAATCATGCGCTTGTTCGTTGCCGACGCAGTGGAATTGCATTCGACGCCGTCGCCCTTTGCGCTGGAGGCGGGGCCGTGCCCGGTGGCGAGTCCGCTCGCGCGGCTGCAGGCCACGCGGGACACGCGTGCGACCAACCTTCGCCACGAGCTCGTCGCACTGGATGATTCGACGCGGTCGTTGTTGCCGCTGCTCGACGGCACGCGGACGCGCGAGGAGATCGCGGCAATGCATTGGCCGGGCCTCGGGACGGGGAAGCGGATGGGGCGGGTAATGGCCGCATTGACGTCCATGGGCAAGCAGGCGCTCCTCGTCGCTTGAGTCGGTGTCGGGGAACAGCCCGTTGGTCGCTGGTTCGGAGCGAGCACGGCCTGCCACCCGCACATCGATGTCTCGGGGCGGCTCTCGGGGCTCGGCCAAAGTCCCGAGCGTCCCGCGATCGGGACGCTCGCGGACCAGTGCGCCGGAGCACCGCGCTCCATCGTGCCCCCCAGCAGTCATTGCCAACCTGTAGTGCGCAAACTTCGACGATGCGCGCCCGACTGTTTTCGATTAACCTAAACCAATGGGAAGTCGAACGGGGTAATGGACGAGCCAACTGACGACGCGGCAGCGAGGTGAGGACGGGGCAGCACTCACATGCGAATTCTCGCGGGCGCGCCTGCCGGCGATCGCTGCAAGAAACGGGATCAGATGGCAGCGTCTGTCACACGGCCGGCCATTCAGGATTGCCAACTTCCGTCAGGGGAGTGCTTATGACTGCGTTTGGCAAGACGTTGCGTTGTCTGCTGTTCGTCGCCGGAGCGTATGGGCTTCTTGGCATTCCCGAGGCCACCGCCGGGAAGATCAGTTTCCTGGGCGAGCCCATGTTTTCGTGGCAGGGCGCGCAGGTGGTGCTGTATCTGCCGGCGATGCAAAGCTCGTATCCGTTCGGCACCACGTCGGGAGCGGTGCGCGTGGAACTCGTTGCCTCGAGCACGCCGTCCCCGATCGCGGACAGCGATTACGTGCTCGCCAGCAAGAACCTACCGAAGTTCGCCGGCGGCGAAGTGCGCGGCCCGATTACCACCCCCCTGCTCCCGTTCAACCCGCCGCCGGATGGCTGGTACTACGTGTCGATTCGGGTGATGGAAGGAACGGGTAGCGGCGTGGCGCAACGCGACATCTTCGTCTTTTCGAACACGCTGCCGTTCGGCAATGCACCGAACCCCTACCAGACGGCGCCGGAGCTCGCCTCCGTCATCGAGTTCTACGATGCCGCGCTCGATCACTATTTCATGACCGCCGACGTGGCGGAGATCGCGAGCCTGGACGCGGGGGGCGGCTGGGTGCGCACCGGCTATTCCTTCATGGCCTTGAAGACGAACCAGACCACCGTGGCCGGCTCGGCGCCGGTGTGCCGGTTCTACGGCAACCCGGCCAAGGGACTGGACTCGCACTTCTACAGCGCGTCCGTGGCCGAGTGCCTGCAGGTTCAGCACAAGTTTGTCGACAGTTGGCTGCTCGAATCGGACAGCGTGTTTCGGGTCTGGCTGGCCGACGCGCAGACCGGCGCCTGCCCCGGCAACACGGTGCCGGTCTACCGCGTCTTCAACAACCGGACCGACGCCAACCACCGCTACACGACTTCCCTCGAGGTGCTCGCGGAAATGCTCGACCGGGGCTACATCGGCGAGGGTTACGGCAACCCTGCGGTGGCGTTCTGTGCCGCGCGGTAGCCCGCTTTAGCAGTCGCAGTCGCGCGTCGGAAGGCTGTTCCTGGCTAGGCGGCTGCGCGCGCGCGCTGCGACGTCGCGGCGGCGCCGAGTCGCGCGGAGAATTCCGTGGCCGGCATCGGCCGGCCGAAGTAGAAACCCTGCGCGAGATCGCAGGCGAGCGACCGCAGGAACGCCGCCTGCTCGTGGGTCTCCACACCTTCCGCGGTCACGTCGAGGCCGAGGCTGCGCGCCATCGCCACGATCGCCGTGACGATCGCCGCGTCGTTCGGGTCCGTGCCGATGTCGCGCACGAACGAGCGGTCGATCTTGAGCGCGTGGATCGGGAAGCGCTTCAGGTACGAAAGGCTCGAATAGCCGGTGCCGAAGTCGTCGATCGCGAGACGCACGCCGATCTCGTCGAGGCGAGCGAGGATGGTCACGGTTTCCTGGACATGATGCATCAGCATGCCCTCGGTCAGTTCGAGCTCAAGCAGGCCCGGGGCCAGCCGGGTTTCGTTCAGCACCCGCTCGATCATCTCGACCAGGTTGCGCTGCCGGAACTGCCGCGCCGAGAGATTGACGGCGATCCGGAGTCCCGGATGCTGCGTCTGCCAGGCCTGGGCGCGTGTGCAGGCCTCGCGCAGCACCCATTCGCCGAGCGCGACGATGAGCCCGGTGTCCTCGGCGACCGGAATGAACTCGGACGGCGACACCAGGCGGCGATCAGGCTGCGGCCAGCGAACCAGCGCTTCGGCACCGATGATGCCGGCCGACGGCAGGTCCACCAGTGGCTGGTAGTGCAAGGTGAACTCGCCGCGCTCGAGCGCGCCGCGCAGGTTGGTCTCGGTGGTCAGCCGTCGGCGCACGCGCTCGGTCATCTGCGCGCCGAAGAACTGGTAGTTGGCGCGTCCGGATTCCTTCGCGTGGTACATGGCGGTGTCCGCGTTGCGCACCAGCATCTCGGCGGTGTCGCCGTCGCCCGGATAGAGGACGATGCCGATGCTGGCGTCGGCGTGCAATTCGTGTCCGGCGACGGTGAACGGCTTGGCGAGGTCGGCGAGAATGCGGCTGGCGACGCTCGCTGCTTCGGCGGCGCCGCCGATGTCGGGGAGGCTGATGATGAACTCGTCACCGCCCAGACGCGCGACGGTGTCGACTTCGCGCCGTGAAGCGGTGAGCCGCGCCGCAACGGCCGTCAGCAACTGGTCGCCGACCGCATGGCCCAGCGAATCGTTGACGTTCTTGAAGCGGTCGAGGTCGAGGAACAGCAGCGCGAGCTTGCCGCCGCTGCGGTGGGCGCGTGCAATCGCCTGCCCGACGCGGTCCGCGAGGAGCGCGCGGTTGGGCAGGCCGGTCAGCGCGTCATGATGCGCCATGTACACGACGCGCTCGTCGGCGCGGCGGCGTTCCTCGATCTGCGCCTCGAGTCCGGCGTTGGCGCGAGCCAGCTCGACGGTCCGCTCGTCGACGCGTCGTTCGAGGGTGGCCTGCGCCTCGCGCAGCGCCTCCTCGGCGACCACGCGCTCCCGGTACTGGCGGCGAATCACGCCGTCGGCGTGGCGCACGATCACGAACAGCACTCCATAGAGCGCGCACAGGGTAAGCAGAACGCCGACGAACACCATCCGCTGGGTGCGCTCGATGCGCGCGAGGAATGGCGTGACATCGTCGTAGACCTCGAACACCGCCTCGACCGGCCCGCCTGGCGTGCGCTGTATCGGGATATAGGTCGAGAGCAGGTCGCGGTTTTCGATCACCCGGTCGAACGCGCTGAACTGGTCGCGGTGCGTCAACTCGCTGGCGACGCGTCCGTCGCGCGCGCCCTGGAAGCCGGCGTTCGCGCTCTTGTCCTCGCCGACCTGCCCGGGCTCGGTCGAAAACACCGTACGGCCGCGCAGGTCGTAGACCTTCACCTTGGCCACGGACAGCCCTTGCAGAAGCGTCAGCAGCGCCGCCGAGAGGTCGCGGCGGTCGGGATGATTCCGGAGCTCGTCGGCCGGCAACGCGTCCGCGATGGCGAGATAGGGCGTCAGCGTCGGCCGCAGCGAGTTGGCGAGCACGCGCGTCAGCGCCGAGTTGTTCGACTCCCCCATCGCGATCAGCGAATGGACCGCGATCTCGCGGTAGAACACGCCGAGCACGACCGCGACGACGAGGATCGAGACGAAGCTCGTCAGCGAAAAGTAGCGTAGCAGCCTGAACATAGGCAGTTCACCCGTTGTGCCGTGGCGCCGTGGCCGCATGGGGAGAGCCCCTGTTCGAAGCGCGAGAATCGCAAGCCGGGCGGGCCGAGGCTCTTGCACTAAGCAAATGACGTGCCGTTCAGTCGCCGCAGCCACCGGCAGGGATTCAAATCCGTCCGCAAATGAGGCAAAATGGCCCCTTGGGACGGGTCGTTAGCTCAGCTGGTAGAGCAGCGGACTCTTAATCCGTTGGTCGCAGGTTCGATCCCTGCACGGCCTACCAACCGTTTCAGGCACTTGGCCCTGTCCAAAAGGCAGGGCTTTTTGCTGTCCGGGTTCGGTGCGGCCTTCGCCTATCCACCCGGCGGAGCGCCGATGGATCTGTCTGCCTTCCTCGCCGTCCACGGCATCAACTCCGCCTGCCACGTCCATCCGTCGGTGATGACTGTCGCCGAGTCGGAGCTGCTGGTGCCGCCTTTGCCCGGCGCCAAGACCAAGAATCTCTTCCTGCGCGACCGGAAGGGCATCCGCCATTTTCTCGTCACGGTGCCGCATGTGCTCGCCGTCGACCTCAACGCACTGGGCGAGGCGCTCGCTGCCGGGCGGCTCGGCTTCGCTTCCGCCGCGCGGCTTCTCCAGCACCTCGGCATCACGCCGGGGTCCGTGAGCCTCCTGGCCTTGGTCAACGACACGGTTCATGCCGTCGAATTCGTCATTGACCGGACGCTGTGGGATGCCGTAGCGGTACAGGCGCACCCACTGCGTAACGACGCGACGATGGTCATCGCCCACGCAGATCTGGAGCGCTTTCTCGGCGCTACGGGGCACGTGCCGCGCGTGATCGACGTCCCGGCCGTGCGACCGCCACGCTGAACGATTGCGGGACAAGGCCGCGCGCGTCTATCGTTCTGGCGCAGGGATGTAAGCGATTAGGCGAACTTAAGCAGTTCCGATCTCAGAGCCAGCGTAGCTGTAGGTGGCCAAAGAGCAACGCAATTGGCTGAATGGAGGTCGCAGAGTTGCTCCCCCCGGCGCGATCTTTCGTGGCCAGAACTGCTCAATCCCGCACGATCATCCACCATCGGTCCCTTCCTTTGCGGGGGGAGTCCGTATACGAGGGGTTACGCGTCACCTTGCGCGCGTTTCTGTGGCTGCCGGGCGTAGCTGACGGTCAAAGCCTCCCACACGTGTCCGTCAGGCTCGTTCCAGTACACGATGCAGGCACCACGGTCGTTGGCAACCCGGCACGCGTCATGGGGTAGTCCGGAATCAGCGTGAAGGCATCAGCCACGCCGACATCTGACATCAGGTCGATGCCCGAATCTGAACGGGTCGTCCTTGCTCGATGCTGAGTTCAGCCGCCGCCAGGACGCGCACGACATCCGTGCCAAAGTCGACGTTACAGCGGTGCATAGGCTCGCGTCGAGTTATGTTACTCACCAATTCGCCGACTGCACCTGCAAAAACCTCTGGCCGAGAGAATGACGGCTCAGGCAACGTAAGCTCACCTAGGTCCGAAGCAAAACGATATTCGATCCCAGCGTCTGCAGGCTTTGCGCGAAGGGTGAGCGAAACATTCGCAGTACCGCCGCGCAAATGAATCGTACTGAATCGGGTGTAGCCATCCGGTCCACGACTTGCGTCGATGCTGACGACGGGGCCAAGTATCGGATCAAGAATGGATAGCACATGTGGACCGATATCCCACAGCTCGGCCCCTACGGCTTGACGCCAGACAGAGTTCGCGAAGGGACTGGCGGCGCTCAGTGCTGTCGAATGAACGCGAATGCACGCATGCCTCCATACCTGCTGGCCCGCCCGCTGGACGACGTCCTCAATCTCGGGAATGAACCGGCGCATGAAGAACACAATTGACGCGAGCCGATTGCGCGAGACAGCCTTAGCGACGTCTTCAGCCGTCTTGAGCACGGTCGAAACCGGCTTTTCTAGGAGTAGATGTTTGCCGGCATCAGCAGCGATCAACGCAAGACGGGCCTGGATGTCGGGCGGTACGGCAATGCTCACGGCATCGACCTCGTCCAGCATATCTTCGAACCGGGCGAATGGGGTGATGCCGATCGGACCTGCAATCGCCCGTGCCGTTTCGACGTTACGACCCCAGATGCCGACCAGCTGAACATCCGGTCGCGCCCGAAGCCCGGGAATATGCACCTCTCGCGCCCAATAGGCCGTGCCGACGACTCCAAAGCGTACCGCCACGTGTTCTCCTCGGCGACCAGTAGGAATTCACCGAGCAGGCAACCGTGCCGACCGCTTCAAAGGCTGCCGAATCGCCTCTCGAACAGCGTCCTGTTGAGAGAAAGCGGAAGTCGCTCGCATGTCGGTATCGCGCACTCGGCAATTACGCTTGGCTACTCACTGGCTCCATCATTGCTTCGTGATAGGAGGGATCCCGATAGCCGAGTTGCGCGGAAATGGCCGCGGCATAGTGGGTGACGAGCTGGCCGAGTGGCGCGAAGCGTGAATCGGGGATCTTGCGCGCGGGGCCGCTCACGCTGAGTGCCGCGAATACGCGCCCGGACAGGTTGCGGATGGGCGCACCGACGCATCGAACGCCAA
Source organism: uncultured beta proteobacterium (assembly GCA_963843595.1). Taxonomy (GTDB): domain Bacteria; phylum Pseudomonadota; class Gammaproteobacteria; order Burkholderiales; family Casimicrobiaceae; genus CAIWHR01. The sequence goes on from CAWJLG010000009.1 coordinate 16,663, forward strand.
TCGAGTGCTCCTCATTGTCGATGGCGTATCCGCGCTTGCGCACCTCGTCGAGTTCACTCAGCAGCGCCGTCGGATCGACGATCGTGTGAGTGGTGTACTGACGCAGGCCCAAGGCGATGATCTTCGAGATCATCGCAGGCGGCTGAAAGGCGAGTACTGCTTTCCCGGTAGACGTGCAATGGACCGGCGCGGCCTCGATCACAACGGTCGTATTGGCGCGCTCTCGGTCGTGTTCGGTTCGATTGATGATGGTCGATTGAACTCCATCGAAAACGCACAGGTGAACGGATAGCCCGCTGACCTTGGTCAGCGCTTCGACGAAGGACTTCGCTTCGCGTTGCAGATCCATCGTGTTCAACACGATGGTGCCGTACTCGAACAACTTGATGCCGAGACGGTAATGATCCCGCACGCGATCGCGCTCGAGCAATCCGCAGTCGCGCAGCGTGGAAATGATTCTATGGGCCGTACCACGCGGCAGGCCGGTCTGCCGTGCAATCTCCGCCACCGACAGATTGCGCTCGCGGGTCGAAAAGCAGTCCAGAACCGCGACCGCTTTCTCAATGGACCGTACGGTGTCATCACGTCGGCCGGCTTCTTGCGCCGAGTCAGTTGGACCCTGGCCGGCTTGTGGCAAATCGTTGATTGCAGTCATTGGCCCTCTCGGGGGTGGAAAGCTCAAAAGCCCGGAATGCGGGCATGAGCAAATGGCCGCTGCGCCTTGCTTATCGATGGGTTCATGACGGCAATGATAGTCCAATCGTTTGCACGCAAGGGGGCTGCGATCCGTCAATGCACCATAATTCAATGAATATTAATATAAAGATGACGCCTACTGGGAGGCCATCCTTGAGACCTTGCCAAACGCCGCGAGCTAAGTGTAATGTCCGCATGTTGGGCAATGCGACCGTAATGCGGGCATTGCTTGGACGAAGTCTAGAAAACAACAGGACGGCCGCGGGATACCCGATTGCGGCCCGCGGAGGAGCATTGAATCCCGGTAACTGGCCGCTGTTTTCGCGAGGATCGAGTCGGTCCTCGTGGCTTCGGTCGTCTTAACAGGGCTAGTCCCCGCCACGACCGATCAATCGACCGAACGAAGGGCAATCTGATGACACCGTTCCTCACTAAGCACGAAATTCGCGGCATCTTTCCGCCCGTTGTGTCTCCATTTACGGCCGATGAGGAGCTCGATCTTCCGGCCTTCCGGGATGAGATCCGGTACATGCTCTCGCTCGGCGTTACGGGCCTCGCGGTCGGCGGGAGCACCGGTGAAGGTCACGCGCTGGCGCCGGAGGAACTCGGAGCGCTGATCAAGGTGGCCGTCGAGGAAGTACGAGGAAAGATTCCAATCGTCGGCGGAATCATCACGACCTCCACGCGGGACGCCGTCAAGCGCGCCAATGTCGCGCGGGAAGCCGGAGCCCGGGCCGTTATGGTTACCCCGCCCATCTATCAGATTGCGTCGACCGAGGGATTGATCGACTACTACGGCGCGATCTATCGCGAGTCGCGCATGCCGATCATCATCTACAACGTGCTGCCGCATGCCCCCGTCACGCCCGACGACTTCGTGAAGCTGGTCAACGGTAATCCCGGAATCATCGGGACGAAAGAGAGCATCGGCGGGTCGCTCGAGACATTGACCGAGTTGTTGCAGACGGTGGGCGACAAGATCTCGGTGACGTGGGCCAACGATTGGCTCCTCTACCCGGGGCTGGCGATTGGCGCAACGGGGTCAATTTCCGGCGCATCCGCGATCCTTCCCAAACACACGATTGTGCTATGGGACGCGGTGCAGCGCAGCGACATCAAAACTGCCCAGCGCATGCATTTCTTGATCACGAACGTAGCGAAGGAAATCAGCAAGAAGAACTGGCCGGCTGGGGTAAAACTTGTGGTGAACCTGCAAGGACGGAAGTGTGGGCCATGCCGACGGCCTTTCGTCGATGTTCCGGCCGAGCAACGGGCGCGAATCGAGGCGTCGCTCAAGATAGCGCTCGCGGCAGACCTTTCGACCGCAGGCTGAAGCCTGGCGCGCAGACAGTGAACATGCCTTGTCGCGCAAACGCTTCCAAGGTGGGTGCGACGATAGTTGCAAGGCGTCGCGGTGTTCGACCGTTGGCAGGAGCTGGCCAAGCGGAGAATTGCTAACTGCGCCGCGCGGCGGCGTCTTCAGGAGACAGCCATGAAGAAGATCACAGGACCCGAAGGGGAACGTTCGAACGACGTAGGGACGACCAGCGTGAGCCGGCGCGACGTCTTGAAGGCGGCGGTAGGTGGCTCGGTCGCGCTCGTCGCGGGCCTCCGGGCACCCGTGGTTCTCGGGCAGGCGAAGCAGTTTGCCGGCGTCACCCTGCGCGGGGCCTGCTTTCAGCATCATTTTCAGACAAACATCATTGAGCAGCTCCCGGAGTTCGAGAAGCTCACTGGTATCAAGGTGAACCTGGAGCTGCAGTCCTTTCCGATCTACAACCAGCGGATGGACCTGGAGCTCTCCACCAAGGGTTCGAGCTACGATTTCTGTAACGTTACATTTCCGTATTCGGGTCGTTGGATCGGATCGGGCTGGATAGCGCCTCTCGACGAGTTCACCAAGGACGCCAATGCGACGCCGCCGGATTGGAACCCCGACGATTTTGCCAGCGGGGCACAGACTGCATTCCGCGACGCGCAGGGGCTTACCTATGGCTTCGCGTGGGTAGCCGGCGTGATGATGACCGGGATCGCGCGAGGCGACATACTGGACAAGGCGGGATTGAAGATTCCGCAGACGATGGACGAGCTCGCCGCCGTCTGTGCGGCAACGAACAGCGCCGCTACCGCCGCATTCGTCAACGACAAGCTCCATCATTGGGAATGGCTGCCGTATCTCATGGCCTTTGGGGGCACGGTCTTCAAGGACGTCCCGAAGGACCTGACGCCAACGCTCAACACGCCGGCCGCCATCGCTGCCGCGGAGTATTACGCCAACCTGCTGTCCAAGTATTCGCCATCCGGTGTCCTCTCTTACACCGACGACCAGGCGCAGCGTGCCCAAATGAGTGGCCGCGCCAATATCCGCACAACGTCAGTGGACTGGTTGCTCGCCCTCGGGAAGTCGCCGGAAAGCCAGGTGCGCGACACGGTCCGATATGCACCGATGCCTGCGGGTCCGGCGGGGCGGTTTCCAGCCGTGAACGGCAACGCCTACGGAATTCCAGCCGGCGCGAAACAGAAGCGCGCCGCCTGGGAATTCATCAAGTGGGCACTGTCGAAGGACATGGTGCGTCGTCTTGCGTTGGAAAAGAACCAACTTTCAACGGCGCGCCGCTCGGTCATCAACGACCCCGAATTCCGCAAGCAGATGACCGTGAATGGGCAGGACGTCGCCGCGATCTACCTCGACACCATGGATCAGACAGGGCAGCGTGGCTACATGCGCTATCGCACTCTCCCGGTGTTCCCGCAAGTCGGCGAGAAGATCAACAAGGCCATCGAACGAATTGCATCCGGCCAATCGACCGCCGCTGCTGCGATGGCGGCCGCACAGGATGAGGCGATCGCTGATCTGAAAAAGGCAGGCGCGATCTGAGACCTGCAGTCGATCCATCCAAGGCGCGCGGTATGACTACGCTCCAGCCGAATAGTCCGGCGGGCGTTACCCAGGTACCGCGCGCCCAAGGACGTATGAAGGGCAGCCAGCGCCAGGGCTATTTCTGGTACCTGCTGCCCGTCCTTGCTTTCCTGCTCGTCGTCACCCTGTTGCCGGTCCTCTATCTGGTCGTCACCAGCCTGACGCCCCTGACGCTGACCCAGCCCGCGAGCATCGGCGACTTTTCTGATCCACTGCAGAATTACCGGCTGCAGCTTGCCGACAAACGCCTGCACGACAGCGTCTGGACGCAGGTCAAGCTGTCCGTGTTTACCGTCTCGCTGCAGTTGCTGCTGGGTTTTGGGGTTGCCCTGCTCCTCAATTCCCGCTCCGCATCGCGTGATTTGCTGCGAACCGTCTTTCTCGTCCCGATGGTATTGCCGCCAATCGTCGTGGCAATCATCTGGAAGGTTCTGTATTCCCCGGACATCAGCCCCCTCTGGTGGGGCTTCAATCAACTCGGCTGGCGCATCGCGGCCCCGATCACCGACGCTCGCTGGGCGTTGCCGGCGATCATTGCGGCGGACACGTGGGAGTGGTTTCCTTTCACGATGCTGATCATCCTCGCCGCCTTGAAGACAATGCCGGAAGAGTGGGTTGAAGCGGCCAGCATCGACGGAGCCACACGGTGGCAGATTACGCGTTTCATCACGCTTCCATATTTGCGGGGAACGTTGCTCGTCGCGGGCCTGTTCCGTCTGATCGACAGCATCAAGACGTTTCCATTGATCTATGTACTAACGGAAGGCGGGCCCGGCACCACGACCGAAGTAACGAACTACTACGTATTTGTTCAGGCGTTCAATTTCAGTTATCTGGGATATTCCAGCGCGGTAAGCGTAATGCTTGTGATCTGTGTCGTGGCCCTCAGCTGGTTCATCGTTCGAACTGTCGAGGGAAAGCCGCGTCATGGCTAAGCCGTCCACCCGGCGCCACCGTCGTGAGGCCATCGCCAAGTGGGCGACGATTCTGCTGGCTACCGTAACTGCATTGCCATTCCTCTGGTTTGTCCTCCTCAGTTTCAAGACGGGCGACGACATTCTTGCCGGATCGAGCCGGATGCTGTTCACCCCGACGCTTGCCAATTACAAGGGCTTGATGACCGCCCAGTTCCTGGGCTCTTTCAGCAACAGCGCGATCGCGAGCGTCGGTTCGACGGTGCTTTCGCTTCTCATTGGCGTACCCGGGGCCTACGCGCTGTCACGGATTGCTTTGGGGCGGGGCCGCGTCATTTCGATGGCAATTCTCGTCTCCCGCATGCTGCCGCCGGTCGCATTCGCAATTCCGTACTTCCTCGTGTACCGGAATATTGGACTTCTCGACACTCTGACGGGTCTAGTCATCATCTACATGACATTCAACTTGTCTCTCGTCGTGTGGTTGATGCGAAGCTTCTTCGACAACTGTCCACGTGAGATCGAGGAGGCGGCGACCATCGACGGTGCCACACGCTTCCAGACGTTTGTTCGCGTCGTGCTGCCAGTTTCGGGCCCCGCCGTCGTCACAACGGCCATCCTGTGCTTTCTGTACGCGTGGAACGACTTTTTCTTTGCCTTGACCTTGACCCGAACGCAGGCGGCTACTGCACCCATCCAGGTCGTCAACTTCATGAACTACGAGGGTTGGGAATGGGGAAAGATCGCTGCTGCGGGTACGGTCATCATGACGCCCGTACTGCTGTTCTCGCTGCTCCTTCGCCGCTACCTGGTTGCCGGAATGACAGCAGGTGCGGTTAAACAGTGAGCATGCGGAAAGAAACCGTTTTCCGCGTCGACCAGGAGGCGAGCACTCTTGTCGGGCGGGCGCGAACGTTCATCTTTCCCCATCGTTCGCTGGATCAATGTGATTCTGAATAGGAATGCGCCATGAAGAAGATCCTCAACGACCCATTCGCATACGCCGACGAAACGCTTGAAGGATTGTGTCTTGCGTTCCCGCAGTACTATCGCTTCTCGAAGGACAGCCGACGCGTAATCGTCCGGGCGACACCACGTGGGCGGGGCAAGGTCGGCATTGTCTCCGGCGGCGGGTCGGGGCACCTGCCGGTCTTCACCGGTTACGTTGGGCCCGGCCTCCTCGACGCCTGTGCGGTCGGCGATGTCTTCGCATCACCGTCGGCCGACGAGATGGCAGTCGCAATGCGCGAAGCCAATGCAGGGGCGGGGGTTCTTCGCCTATACGGCAACTACGGAGGCGATGTCATGAACTTCGACATGGCGGGCGACCTTGTCGAAGTTGACGGCATAGCGAGCACGACAGTGCTACTTGCGGACGACGTGGCAAGCGCCGATGAGCAAAGCCGGGACAAGCGCCGCGGTGTAGCGGGTATGGTGTACGCATTCAAGATCGCGGGTGCGGCGGCCGATGCCGGGCTGGACCTCGCCGCAGTGACTCGGGTGGCGCAACTCACCGCAGACGCCTGTCGTACGATCGGCGTAGCGCTCACGCCATGCACGGTGCCACAAGCGGGAAAGCCGACATTCACCGTCGGCGAAGGTGAGATGGAGATCGGCATGGGAATTCATGGCGAGCCGGGTGTTCATCGCGGACCGATGCAACCGGCCGACAATATCGCTGACACGATGCTCGACCATCTCCTGGCAGGGGGAGCGGCAGCACGCGGCGCGCGCGTCTCGATTCTCGTCAACAGTCTTGGCGCGACGCCGGTCGAGGAGCTGTTGATCATGTATCGACGCATTCATCGTCGCCTGACTGACGTCGGCATCACCGTCGTGCGTCCGCTCGTTGGTCGATATGCGACGTCGATGGAAATGACCGGTGCGTCGGTGACAATGCTGACTCTCGACAGCGATCTGGAGCGATATCTCGCCGCACCCGCAGAGTGCGCGTTCTGGCGCACGTAACCATGGAATTCATGGTCAGCGCATTGCGCACCGGAACGGCGAAGATCCGGTCCGCATTGGAGCGTGATCACAATGCGCTCACTGAAATCGATGGGCGACTGGGCGATGGTGACCTCGGAATCACGCTTCTCAAGGCATTCCGGCAGTTGGATTCGGTGGCGCCGTCGCTGGACGCTGATCTTGGACAGGCGCTTGCTCGTTGCGCGGTCGAGGTCTCCAAGGTGGCAAGCTCCAGCTTCGGCACGTTGATTGCGACGGCATTCCTCGCGGCGTCGAAGCGCCTGAAAGGCAGGGTGGAGATGCCCTGGGGTGAGCTTTCCGCACTGCTTGGCGACGCGCTGAATGCCATGAAGACACGTGGAAAGGCGGAGCTCGGGGACAAGACGGTGCTCGACGCATTGGCGGCATCGGCACAGGCGGTTGCAGGAACCGACGATCCCGCGTCGGCAGCTCTCGGAAGCATGCGCCGCAGTGGATGCGGCGCTTGGCGAATTTCGGGATCGGCCGTGCCGGATCGGCCGCGCCCGTATCTTCGGCGACAAGAGCATCGGTGTCGATGATCCGGGCATGGTCGCGTTCCGATTCATGTTGAGTGCTCTAGCTGCACCGACCGCAGCTTGAGGCGAACGGTCGCATAGAAGGGGCAGGCGAGCGGCCAAAGGCGCACATTCGCTCCCCGTCGACTCGCGACAGAGGAACGCTTGACCATGGCACTTGTGTCCTTCCGGGAAATCGAGAAGCAGTTCGGCACGACACCTGTGCTGCACGGAATCTCCCTCGACATCAAGGATGGGGAATTCGTGGTTCTGGTCGGACCTTCCGGATGTGGCAAATCGACGCTACTGCGAATACTCGCAGGCCTTGAAGACGCAAATTCCGGAACTGTCGCGATCGACGGACGTATCGTCAATGATATCGAACCGAAGGATCGCGACATCGCCATGGTGTTCCAGAGCTATGCGCTGTATCCGCACATGACGGTCCTCGGCAATATGGCTTTCAGCCTCAAGCTACGTAAGGTAGCAGGCGACTTCATTGAGGAACGGGTGGCCAATGCCGCACGGATTCTGGACTTGCGGGCCCTACTACGACGGTATCCGCGCGAACTTTCCGGAGGTCAACGACAGCGAGTCGCGATGGGGCGGGCGATCGTGCGCGATCCAAAGGTTTTCCTTTTTGATGAGCCGCTTTCCAATCTGGATGCCAAACTGCGTGTCGCGATGCGCGCGGAGATAAAGGCACTTCATCAGCGCCTGAAAACGACGATGATCTACGTCACCCACGATCAGATCGAGGCGATGACGATGGCCGACCGTATCGTGGTGATGCGCGACGGCGTTATCGAGCAGATTGGCGAGCCTCTGGAACTCTATGATCGACCCGCAGATCTGTTTGTCGCTCAGTTCATCGGTTCGCCGGCAATGAATATCATGCGAGGGACGCTCCGCCGTGAACACGGGCAAAGCTACGTTCAAACCGAAGGAATTCGGTGGCCGCTAGGTGACTCACGCGGGGGAGATGAAGGGCAGTCGCTGTATCTCGGTGTTCGTCCGGAACACGTCACGCTATGTGCGCTGGCGGAGGCGGCGGGCAGTGGGGAGGTCTTGGTTATCGAGCCGACGGGCGCGGAAACCGGCCTGGTGATTGCGGTCGGCACGACGCAACTAGCAGTCACGCTCCATGGTCGGCCAGATGTGCGGCCCGGCGATCAGGTGGGATTCGGTGCTGCCGCACACGACGTTCACCTGTTCGACGGGGTGACCACACTGCGGTTGGCAAGCTAGGTCGATGGCGAGCCGTCTTCGAGGACTGCGGTCCGAAATCCTTTGGACCAGGGGCCCCGAAATACGGGCCCGCTTCGCGTTGGTGCTCCCCTGAGGCGTCGAGGGTGCGGCCACCCTCCCGGGAGCGATGTTCGGCTAGCGTTCGGCGCCGATCACAGTAGACGATTGATTCGGATCGAAAATCGCGCATCGACCCGGCGCCAGTGGGAGTTCGGGTTCGGGATAGGTGCGGTTGCAGGAGCCCGACTTCGCCCCCGACGTGAAAGTTTTTGCTACTCTTAGGCTTACTCTCCGCCACCCTTGAGCTAGGTTAGACCCTTAGTCCGTTGGTCGCAGGTTCGATCCCTGCACGGCCTATCATCTCCCTTCGGCAGCACGGCGATTGCCTCCGCGATTTTCTTGGGGGGCTGATGTGCGCTTTCACGCCATGCAAACCGCCTATCGGCCGCTCCATCGCGCCTCGTCGGCGCCACATCCATGTCCAACCGCTTCGCGTTCTGTCCGTGGAACTTCGATAGGAACGCGACGGCAGAGGAACGGCGCGAGCAGCAGCAGCTCCACGACACCTGGGTGGCGACGGGCAAGGTCACGTTCGGCGAGCGCTGCTACGTCTCCGCGCTCGCGGGCTTCCTGCCGAAGAAGGTGACGCTCGGCGACGACTGCCTCATCGGCGCCTTCGCTTACGTGACGGGGACGATCATGATGGGTCGCAGTTGCTCGATCAACCCGTTGGCGGTCGTCCGCGGCGTCGTGACGATCGGCGACCACGTGCGCATAGGCTCGCACGCGAGCGTCCTCGGCTTCAATCATGACCACGACGACCTGACGCAGCCGATTCACGAGCAGGGCATTACCCACGAGGGCATCGTCATTGGCGACGACGTCTGGATCGGCGGCGGCGCGATCGTCGTCGACGGTGTCACCATCGGCAGCCATTGCATCGTCGCCGCCGGCGCCGTCGTGACCCGGGATGTGCCGGACTGGGCGATCGTCGGCGGCAATCCGGCGCGCGTGCTGCGCGACCGGCGGGATCCCCGCGCCGTCGGCAGCACGGACGCGACGGCCGACGCGCGCGCCGCCGTGATCGCGGAAGCGGCCGCCGCTGCGGATACGGGGAGCGCGACGGCGACAACCGCGGCCGCCATGACTGGTGCGCCGCCCGGAATCGCCACCGTGAGCAACGCCGACCTCGACGGCGTGCTGGCGGCGTTCGGGCGCCGCGCCGCGGACCAGTGGCCGGACGTGCTGCGCCGCGCGGAGGCGTCCTTTGCCGACGGACGGGGCTACGTCGACATGCCCGGCGCCCCGGCGAACGGCCTGCGGCCGCTGAACGACGCGATCGAGATCGCCGCGGCGTTCGGCGCGCTGCCGCCGGGACACGCACAGCACGATCTGGTGCGCCAGCTCCAGGCGTGCCAGAACCCGGACGACGGCATGCCTTTCGATCCGCTGTGCGCGGCGTCGACGGCCGGGCCGAACGCGCTGGCCGACAGGCAGCGCCTCTACCTTGTTCTGTCGACGGGCTACGCGCTCGCGTGCCTCGGTTCGCATTTCGCCCAGCCGATTCGCGCGGTCCACCAGATGACAGCCGACGTGCTGGGCAAGCTGCTCGACGCGCTGCCGTGGCAACGCAGGGCGTGGACGTCCGGCAGCTGGGTCGACGCGATCGGCACCGCGCTGTGGATGAACCACCGGCACTTCGGCCTCGAAGGGCCGATCGCGCCGCTGTTTGCCTGGCTCGACGCGCATTGCCGCGCGCACAGCGGGCTGTGGGGCGAGCCGACGACGGAGGAAGGCTGGCTGCAGCCGGTCAACGGGTTCTACCGCTTGACGCGCGGCACGTATGCGCAGTTCGGGCGCCCCGTGCCGCACCCGGAGTCCGCGGTCGACACGATCCTCGCCCACATCCGGCAGCACGACGGTTTTCTCGCCCGCGACGTCAATGCGTGCAACCTGCTCGACGTCATCCACCCGCTGTGGCTGCTGCAGCAGGAGACCGGCCACCGGCGCGACGAGGCCAGGCGCTTTTTCGCCACGCAGATTCCGGCGATCGCAGGGCGGTGGGTCGACGGACAGGGCTTCGCGTTTGCGGCGGGCGGCCTGCCGACATTGCAGGGCACCGAGATGTGGCTTGCCACGCTCTTCATCGCCGCCGACGCGCTGGGACTTTCCGGCGCGTTGCCCTACGCACCGAAGGGCGTCCACCGGTTGCGTCCGCCCGCGCCCTGATCCCGACCTGCCTTGCCGCCCAACGCCATCATGTCCGCACGCTGCGTCCTGACCCTGTCGTGCACCGACCGTCCCGGCATCGTCGGCGCCGTCGGAACGTTTCTCGCCGAGCATGGCTGCAACATCCTCGAATCGGCGCAGTTCGATGCCGAGGACACCGGGCGCTTCATGATGCGCGTCGTGTTCGAGCCGCTCTCCGACGGCGTCACGCGCGAGGGGATCCAGGCCGCGTTTCCCGCGATCGCGCAGCGCTTCGGGATGGGCTGGGAGATCCACGACGCGGCGTATCGTCCGCGGGTGCTGATTCTGGTCTCGAAGCAGGACCACTGCCTGAACGATCTCCTGTATCGCTACAAGGTCGGCGCGCTCAGGATGGATCCGGTGGCGATCGCGTCGAACCATCGCGACACCTACCAGCTCGCGGCATCCTACGACATTCCGTTCCACCATCTGCCGGTGACGGCGCAGACGAAGGCGCTGCAGGAGGGCCGGCTGTGGACGCTGATCGAGGAGTCCGGCGCCGAGCTGGTCGTGCTCGCCCGTTACATGCAGATCCTTTCCGACGAGCTCGCCGGGAAGCTCGCCGGGCGCGCGATCAACATTCACCACTCGTTCCTGCCGTCGTTCAAGGGCGCGAAGCCCTACCATCAGGCGTATGCCCGCGGCGTCAAGCTGATCGGCGCCACCGCGCACTACGTGACCGGCGACCTGGACGAGGGGCCGATCATCGAACAGGAGGTCGCGCGTGTCGACTACAGCATGCGCGTCGACGATCTGGTCGCGCTGGGCCGCGACGTCGAGTGTCAGGCGCTGGCGCGTGCCGTCCGCTACCACCTCGAGCACCGTGTCTTCCTCAACGGCGTCAAGACGGTCGTGTTTCGCTGAGCGCGGGCCGGGTGTGCGGCGCGGCGACGACGAGCGCAGCGGCCTCGACGACGGCGGGAAGCGTCGCGAACAGCCGATCACCCGGCGGCGCGGGATGCTGCGCTATCATCCGCCTCGGAAATATCCGATGTCCGGCACCTGCCGGCACTGCAGGCAGGAAATGCGCACGTCCGCCTGGTATGGGGCCACGCAGGAGACACCATGAACGTCCACCCGAAGCTCGCAACGATGCTGCTCGCGCTCCTCGCCGGCCTGCCGGCGGCGGCCCGGGCCGGCGTGTGCTACCACATCGTCGACCGCGGCGACGCCGTCGTCTACCGCTCGCCGCACCCGCCCTTCGCGCTCAGTGGCGCCGAGTTCGCCAGCGGTCAGCGACGGCTTTCGAGCGCCGGGCAGCACCTGTACTGGTTCGACACGACGAATTGTCCCGAAGAAGACGAGATGCAGTCGCCCGGACCGAAGCCCGTTGCGGCGGATGCGAGCGCGCTCATCCAGGCCGGGCGTTCGGTCGCGCGGCCGGCCGGTGCCATCGGAATGCCGGCCACGGCCCAAGGGGGTGCTTCGGCGCCCCGGCGTGCGCCGATGCCGGCGAGGTCCGCCCCGGCGTCCGGCAGCAGCCGCCACTACTGAAGCGGAACGCCGGACACCTCAGCGGCGCGCCGCTCGCCACGCCGGCAGGCGCGCGCCGTAGACGTTGACAGCGAGGCCCGCGAACACCAGCAGCGCGCCGCCAACCTGCAGCGGGGCCATCCTCTCGCCGAGGAACAGCGACCCGCTGGCGAGCCCCGACACCGGGATCAGCAGCGCGAACGGCGAGACCAGCGTCGTCGGGTAGCGGTGCAGAAGACCGGCCCACGACGCGAAGCCGAACAGCGTCGCGCCCCAGGCGAGGAACAGCACGCAGGCCCAGGCGAGCGCGCTCGCCGTCGCCACCGCCTGCCACGCGGCGAGGCCGCCCTCGAACACGAACGACAGCGCTGCCAGCGGCAGCGGCGGAACGAGACCCGACCAGACGACGAGCGCGAACATGTCCGCGTGGTGCACGGTGGCGGCGTGCTTGGCGACGACGTTGCCCACGCCCCAGGCAAACGCGGCGGCGATGACCAGCGCGAAGCCGGTGAGCGATGCGCCGGCACCGCCTGCAAGCCGGTGCACGGCGAGCAGTACGATCCCGACGGTCGCGATGGCGGCGCCGACGATGTTGTGCGCAGCGAGCCGGTCGCCGAGGAACGCGATGGCGAGGCCGATCGTGAAGAACACCTGGACCTGGATCACCAGCGACGAGAGCCCGGCGGGCATCCCGATGCGCATGCCGAGGAACAGGAGCCCGAACTGGAAGACCCCGATCGCGGCGCCGTACACGACGATGTGGCGCCAAGGCATCCGTGGCCGCCGGACCAGGAACACGAGCGGAAAGGCCGCGAAGAAGAACCGCAGCGCGGCGAGCGCGAAGGGAGGAATCTCGGTCAGCCCGACCTTGATCGGGACGAACGAAAATCCCCATAGCGCGACGATCGCTACGGTGAGCAGCAGATCGCGCGGCGCGAGACGGGTCTTCAGGGTGGACTCGGGGAGGGGACGGGTGGATGCGGATCGGCACGTTTCGCACCGATCATCGCGGCGCGCAACACCGGTCGGCGACGGCGCGAGCGAATTGTAGCCGCCCGCGTCACGTGCGCGCACCGGTAGCGGGAAGACAAATGAAATTTCCGTTCCAATCGGCGTGCACCGCGGAACTTGCGTTTCATTTGACGGAGGACGAGAATTCTCGCTGCGCGCCGGTCACCCGGTACCGAGGCCGTCAGGATCCCCACGATGCGCAATCCCACTCCGTTCGCTACCGGCCGCCGGCTCGACGTCGTCTGCCTGGGCCGCTTCGCCGTCGATTTCTACGCCCAGCAGATCGGCGCCCGCCTCGAGGACGTGACGAGCTTCGCCAAGTACCTCGGTGGCTCGTCGGCCAACACCGCGTTCGGTTGCGCACGGCTCGGCTTGAAGGCCGGGATGATCTCGCGCATCGGCGACGATGCCCTGGGCCGCTTCCTCGTCGAGACGATCGCGAAGGAGGGCTGCGACACGTCGCACGTCAGCGTCGATCCGACGCGGCTCACCGGCGCCGTCGTGCTCGGGATCAAGGACAAGGACACGTTCCCGCTGATCTTCATGCGCGAAAACTGCGCCGACATGGCGATCACCGAGGACGACATCGCGGAGAGCTACATCGCGCAAAGCCGCGCGCTGCTCATCACCGGCACCCATTTCTCGACCGAGTACATCAACCGGATCAGCAACCTCGCGCTCGACCGCGCGCGGAAGAACGATGTGCGCACGATTCTCGACATCGACTACCGGCCGGTGCTGTGGGGGCTCACCAAGCGCGGCGACGGCGAGACCCGCTTCATTGCCTCCGACGGCGTCACAGCGCACCTGCAGCGGATCCTGCCCAAGCTCGACCTCGCGATCGGCACGATCGAGGAGTTCGCCATTGCCGGCGGCAGCACCGACATCATGGCGGCGCTGCGCCGGGTACGCGAGCTCACCCAGGCCACCCTCGTCGTCAAGCGCGGGCCGATGGGTTGCGCGGTGATCGACGGCCCGATCCCCGCTTCACTGGATGCTGCGTTCAACGGCAAGGGCGTGGAGGTCGAGGTGCTCAACGTCCTCGGCGCAGGCGATGCGTTTTCGGCGGGTTTTCTTTCCGGCTGGGTGCGCGGCGAGGACTACGATTCGTGCTGCCGCTACGCGAACGCCTGCGGCGCGCTCGTCGTGTCGCGCCACGGTTGTGCACCGGCGATGCCCACCCGCGTCGAGCTCGACTACTTCCTCGCCCACGCCGATGCGATCCCGCGGCCGGACCAGGACGTGACGCTGACGCGGTTGCACCGGGTCACGGCACCGCGGACGCCGCGCGACGAACTGTTCGTGTTCGCATTCGATCACCGCAACCCGTTTTTCGATCTCGCGCAGCAGGTGGGGGCGAGCGAAGCCCGCCTGCCGGCGTTGAAGAAGCTCTTCGTGGAAGCCGTCGCGGAAACCGAGAGGGCGTTGGGGCTCACCGGCAAGGTCGGCCTGCTCTGCGACGACCGCTATGGGCAGGACGCGCTGAACGCCGCGACCGGGCGCGGCTGGTGGATCGGGCGTCCGGTGGAACTGCCGGGCTCGAATCCGCTCGAGTTCGACCGCGGCCGCTCGGTCGGCACGACCTTGATCCCCTGGCCGCAGGAACAGGTGGTGAAGTGCCTCGTGCAGTTCCATCCCGACGACACCATCGAGAACCGTCTCGAGCAGGAGGCGCAGATCCGCGCGCTCTACGACGCGGTGCAGGCGAGCGGACACGAGCTGCTGCTCGAGATCATTCCGCCCAGGACGCTGCCGCGCGCGGACGACACGGTGTACCGGGCGTTGAAGCGGCTCTACAACCTGGGCATCTGTCCCGAGTGGTGGAAGCTCGAGCCGATGCGCGCCGCGCAGTGGCAGGCGATCGACGCGCTGGTCGCCGAGCGCGATCCGTATTGCCGCGGCGTAGTGGTGCTCGGCTTGAACGCACCACTCGTCGACCTTGCCGCAGGCTTCCGCGAAGCGCGCGCGAGCAAGTCCTGCCGCGGGTTCGCGGTCGGCCGCACGATCTTCCAGGGACCGACGCGGCAATGGCTGTCAGGGGCAACCGACGACCGGGCACTGGTCGCGGACGTGCGCGCGAGCTACGAGGCCCTGGTCCGCGCATGGCGCGACGCGCGCGGCGGCGGCGTATGACGATGGGCGCGAACAAGGGGACGGTCCGCCTGACGATGGCGCAGGCGCTGGTCCGGTATCTGGCGGCGCTGCGCGCGGACACCGGGGAGGGCATCGAGCCGCTCTTCGCGGGCGTGTTCGCGATCTTCGGCCATGGCAACGTCGCGGGGATCGGCGAAGCGTTGTATGCGCACCGCGGTGCCTTGCCGACCTACCGGGCACACAACGAACAGGCAATGGCGCATGCGGCGATCGCCTATGCCAAAGCGCAGATGCGCCGGCGGATGATGGCCTGCACGACCTCGATCGGGCCCGGCGCGACGAATCTCGTCACGGCGGCGGCACTCGCGCACGTGAACCGGTTGCCGGTGCTGCTGTTGCCCGGCGACGTGTTCGCCTCGCGCGCGCCCGATCCGGTGCTGCAACAGGTCGAGGATTTCCACGACGGCAGTGTGTCGGCCAACGACTGTTTCAAGGCCGTCTCGCGCTACTTCGACCGTATCGTCCGTCCGGAGCAACTGCTGACCGCGCTGCCGCGCGCGATCCATGTGCTGACCGACGCCGCCCTGTGCGGTCCGGTGACCCTCGCACTGCCGCAGGACGTCCAGGCGATGGCCTGCGACTATCCCCGAGGATTTCTTCGCGCCGCCCGTGATCACGTTCCGCGCGCCGCCGCCGGATGCCGTCGATCTTGCAGCCGCCGCCTCGCTGCTGCGCGGCGCGAAGCGGCCGTTGCTCGTCGCCGGCGGCGGCGTCCTCTACGGCTGTGCGACGGATGCACTGCGCGCCTTCGCCGAGACGCACGGCGTGCCGGTCGCCGAAACGCAGGCCGGAAAGGGGGCGCTCGCGTGGGACCATCCGCTGCAACAGGGTGCCATCGGTGTCACCGGTGCGCCGGCGGCGAATGCGCTGGCGAAGGACGCGGACGTGGTGGTGGCCGTCGGCACGCGGCTGTCGGACTTCACGACCGGCTCGCACTCGATGTTCGGCGGGACGAGGCTCGTGTCGATCAACGTCAATGGCTTCGATGCCTTGAAATGGCGCGGCGCGGCGTTGGTGGCCGATGCGAAGCTCGGACTCGACGCGCTGTCGCACGCGCTCGCTGGCTGGACGTCCGAAGCGGCCTGGCAGGCGAAGGCAAAGACCGCGGCGAGTGCCTGGCGCAGCGACGTCGATCGCATCACGGCGCGACGCGACACCGAGTTGCCCTACGACGGCGACGTCATCGGCGCGGTCCAGCGTTCCGCGCCGGATTCGGCTGCGCAGGACATCGTCGTCTGCGCGGCGGGCACGCTGCCGGCGGAGCTGCACAAGCTCTGGCGCACCTCGGTGCCGGGTGGCTACCACATGGAGTACGGCTACTCGTGCATGGGCTACGAGATCGCAGGCGGCATCGGCGTCAAATTGGCGAAGCCCGATCGCGAAGTCATCGTCATCGTCGGTGACGGCAGTTACCTGATGCTCAACTCCGAGATCGCGACGTCCGTGATGCTCGGCACCAAGCTCGTCATCGTCGTGCAGGACAACCGCGGCTACGGCTGCATCAACCGGCTGCAGCAGGCCTGCGGCGGCGTCCCGTTCAACAACCTGTTCGTCGACTGCGTGCAGGGGCCGCAGGGCGCGCCGTCGATCGACTTCGCGGCGCACGCGGCGGCGCTGGGCGCGCGCGCCGAGAATGTGAAGACCATCCCGGAACTCGAGGCCGCGCTCGCGCGGGCACGGGCCTCCGATCGCACGTACGTGATCGCGATTCCCACCGATCCGGCACGGACGACCGACGACGGCGGCTGGTGGTGGGAGGTCGCGGTGCCCGAAGTCTCGGAGCGGGAGGCGGTGCGCGCGGCGCGCAGGGACTACGAGGACGCCAAAGGGAGGCAGACACCATGAGCCCCCCGGGCCGCCCCGAGGGCGAATACCGGAGTGCGCAGCACGAAGGGACTCCCGTGACCAAGACGTTCGCGGTGAAGATCGGCATCAACCCGATCTCGTGGAGCAACGACGACCTGCCCTCGCTGGGCGGCGAGACGCCGCTGGAGACCGCGCTGTCCGAGGGCAGCCGGATCGGCTATCGCGGCTTCGAGCTCGGCAACAAGTTCCCGCGCGAGCCCGAGGCGCTGCGTGCGGTGCTGGGCAGACACGGTCTCGAATGCGTGTCGGGATGGTACTCGGGGCGGCTCGCGCACGGCTCGGTCGAGGACGAGATCAAGGCGGTCGGACCGCACCTCGAGCTGCTCGCACGCAACGGCGCGACGGTGATGGTCTACGGCGAAGTGGCCGGCACCGTGCAAGGCTCGCCGGTGCCGCTCTACAAGCGGCCGCGCTTTTTCAGCGAGGCGCAATGGCTCGAGTACGGCGGGAAGCTGACGGCCTTCGCGAAGCACACGCTCGGCAAGGGCGTGCGGCTGGGCTATCACCATCACATGGGGGCGTACGTGCAGGCGCCGGAGGACGTCGACCGGCTGATGGCGGCGACCGGCGAGGAAGTCGGCCTGCTGTTCGACACCGGGCACATGACCTTCGGCGGGGGCGACGCCGTCGCGATGCTGAGGAAGCACATTGGCCGCGTCTGTCACGTGCATTGCAAGGATGTGCGCCCCTATGTGCTGAAACTCGCGCGCAACCGGAACTGGAGCTTCCTCGAAGCGGTGATCAACGGCGCGTTCACCGTTCCGGGCGACGGCACGATCGACTTCGCCGGTGTGATGAAGGTCCTCCGCGATCACGGCTACCAGGGCTGGCTGGTCGTCGAGGCGGAGCAGGACCCCGTGGTGGCGCCGGCGTACCGGTTTGCCGAGATGGGCTACCGGCATCTCGCCGGGCTCGTCGCCGGATTGGCGCAACCATGACGCTGCTCGTCAAAGGCCGCCGCGATGGCCGCGACATCGTCCGCGTGACGCCGCAGTCGGCGGGGTGGCGCTACGTGGGCTTCGCCGCGTACCGACTGCGGCCCGACGAGACGTTGCGCCTCGACCTGTCGTCGTCCGAGGTTTGCCTGGTCGTCCTCGCGGGCAACGTGACCTTGGTGACGCCGGGGCAGACGTGGGCGCGCATCGGCGAGCGGGCGAGCGTGTTCGAGGACCGCTCGCCGCACGCCGTCTATCTGCCGCGCGGCGAGGGCATCGTCGTCGCCGCGCACACAGCGGCGGAAATCGGCGTGGCGAGCGCGCCCGGGCCCGGCCACGCGGCCGCACGGCTGATCGAGCCGGCGACGATGAAGCGCTCGGTGCGCGGCACCGGCGCGAACACGCGCTACGTCTGCGACATCCTTCCGCAGACCGAGCCGGCCGACCATCTGCTCGTGGTCGAGGTGCGCACGCCGTCGGGCCACTCATCGAGCTATCCGCCGCACAAGCACGACACGGACAACCTGCCCGAGGAAAGTTCGCTCGAGGAGACCTATTACCATCGTCTCGACCCGGCTCAGGGGTTCGCGTTCCAGCGCGTCTACACCGACGACCGCTCGCTCGACGAAGCGCTCGCCGTCGAGGACCACGACGTCGTGATGGTGCCGCGCGGCTATCACCCGGTCGTCGTTCCGTACGGCTACGAATCGTACTACCTCAACGTGATGGCGGGCCCGAAGCGCGAGTGGCACTTCCGCAACGATCCGGCGCACGAATGGATGCTGAAGCACTGACGCGCCCGCGCGCCGCACCCGGCGGGGTCGGCGGCAGGTCCACCGGCAAGCCCGCCGACGTGACCGCGCTGCTGCAGCGCATTGCCGTCGAGTTCGACGCGCTGCCCCGGCAGCTCAAGTCGATCGCGACGTATGTCGAGCAGCATCGGGCGCACGTGATGGTCGACCGCACCGGCGACATCGCCGCGCGCTGCGGCGTGCAGCCCTCGGCCGTCGTACGCTTCGCGCAGCGCTTCGGGTTCAGCGGATTCTCGGAGCTGCAGGCCGTCTTCCGGCGCGAGTACGCCGCGCAGGCGAGCCCGATGCAGAGCTACCAGCAGCGCATCCGCAAGCTGATCGCGACCAAGAGGAACTCGTTGACCAGTGCGACGGTCGCGCGCGAGTTCGTCGCCGGCAGCACGAGCGGACTCACCGAGCTCGCGCGCGACCTCGACGAGACCCAGTTCGAGGCGGCCGTGGCGCTGCTCGAGAAGGCGGAGAACATCTACGTCGTCGGCGTGCGTCGCGCGTTTCCGGTGGCCGCGTACATCGCGTATGCGCTGCAGCACACCAACAAGCGCGTGCACCTCGTTTCCGGCATCGGCGGCATGTACCGCGAGCAGATGCGCTCGATCGGTCGCAACGATGCCATCGTCGCGATCAGCTTCACGCCATACGGCAAGGAGACGCAGTACTGCGTGCGCGTGGCGCACCACCATCGCGCCAAGGCGCTGGTCATCACCGACAGCCGCCTGTCGCCGCTGGCGCGCAACGCCAACGCGCTCCTCACCGTGAAGGAAGGCAGCGCGTTCGCCTTCCGTTCGCTCACCAGCACGTTCTGCCTGTGCCAGGCGCTGTTCGTCGCGCTCGCGTACCGGCTCGAACTCAGCGTCGAAGAGACGAAAGACCGCGGAGAATACGATGATTGAAGTCGCACTGTTCGGCGCCGGCCGGATCGGCAGGATCCACGCCGGCAACCTCGTCCGGCACCCCGGTGTCAGGCTCAAGCGCGTCGTCGACGTCGACGCAGCCGCCGCGGCCGACCTCGCCGCGCGCCACGGCGCGACGGTGAGCACGGCCGATGCCGCGTTCGCCGACAAGGCGGTCGGCGCGGTCGTCATCGGGTCGTCGACCGACACCCACGCCGACCTGATCCTGCGTGCGGCAGCGGCCGGCAAGCAGATCTTCTGCGAAAAGCCGGTGGATCTCGCGATCGACCGCGCGCGCCGCTGCGCGCAGGCGGTG
The DNA here is from genome assembly GCA_963843595.1 of uncultured beta proteobacterium. Taxonomy (GTDB): domain Bacteria; phylum Pseudomonadota; class Gammaproteobacteria; order Burkholderiales; family Casimicrobiaceae; genus CAIWHR01. The sequence goes on from CAWJLG010000009.1 coordinate 36,652, forward strand.
GCGCAAGCGGGGGTCACCTGCCTCATCGGCTTCCAGCGCCGCTACGACCCGACGTTTGCCGCGTTGAAGGAGCGCATCGATGCCGGCGAGATCGGCGATCCGGAGATGCTGGTGGTGACCAGCCGCGACCCGGGCGCACCGCCGGTCGACTACCTCAGGCGCTCCGGCGGCATCTTCAAGGACATGCTGATCCACGACTTCGACATCTTCCGCTGGATCCTCGACGACGAGGCGGCGACGGTCTATGCGACCGGCAGCGTTTTGACCGACCCGGCCGTCGGCGCCGCCGGCGACATCGACGCGACAGCCGTGACGATCCGGACGAAGAAGGGACGGCTCGCGCAGATCAACACGATCCGCCGCGCGGCCTACGGCTACGACCAGCGCTTCGAGGTGCTGGGCAGCAAGGGGATGCTGCAGGCGGGCAACCACAGGCCGACCGAGGTCGCGGCGTGGACCGCGTCCAGCGTCAGCCAGGACAAGCCGGAACACTTCTTCCTCGAACGCTACCGCGCCGCCTACGCCAACGAAGTCGCGCATTTCTTCGAAGCGATCGCCGGCGGCGGGAAGGTGCGCACGACGATCGACGACGGCCTGAAGGCGCTGGAACTCGCCGAAGCGGCGACGACCTCGTGGCGCGAGAAGCGGATCGTCGAGCTGTAGGCATGCCGAGACTGCCCGCAATCGCGAGGGAGAACGCGCCATGACCCAGCGAGATCGCGTACGGATCGGGATCGTGGGGCTGGGTCGTCTCGGCCGCCGCCATGCCGAGAATCCTCGCCCGGCGCGTGCCGGGCGCCGAGCTCGCCGCTGCGTGCAGTCCGGTGGCCGACGAGCGCGCCTGGGCGCAGCAGGAGCTTGGCGTGGGCACGGTGTACGACGACTACGCGCGGCTGCTCGCGCACCCGGGACTCGATGCCGTGTTCCTCGTCACGCCGACGTCGCTCCATGCGGCGCAGATTGTCGCGGCGCTCGAAGCCGGCAAGCACGTGTATTGCGAAAAACCGTTGTCGCTGTCGCTCGAGGACTGCCGGCGGGTCGAGGACGTCGCGCGGCGAGCGGCCGGCGCTCAAGGTGATGATCGGCTACAGCCGCCGCTTCGATCCGAGCTATCGCGATGCGTGGAACAAGGTGCAGGCCGGGGCGATCGGCAAGCCGTTCCTCGTCCGCTCGCAGAACCTCGACCTCAACGACCCGTCCGGATTCTTCGTCCGCTTCGCGCCCACCTCCGGCGGCATCTTCCTCGACTGCACGGTCCACGACATCGACCTTGCCCGCTGGTTTCTCGGCAATCCGGCGCCGAAGCGCGTCTTCGCCACCGGTACCGTTGCGATCCACGAGGGGCTCAGCGAATTCGGCGACGTCGACAACGGTGTGGCCACCTGCGAGTTTGCCGACGGCCGGATCGCGTGCTTCTACGCGTCGCGGACGATGGCGCACGGGCACGAGACGCTGACCGAAGTGTTCGGCACCGGTGGGCGGCTGACGATCGGCCACAATCCGCGTCTAAACCGCGTCGACATTTCCGACGCGCACGGCGTGCGCAACGAATGCACGCCGACGTTCTGGGAGCGCTTCGAGGAGGCGTTTCTTCGCGGCGAGATCGAGTTCGTTCGTGCCATCCGGGAGGACCGCGCACCGGGACTCACGCTGCACGACGCGACCGAGGCCACGCGGATCGGCATCGCACTGCGCACGTCGCTCGCCGAGCGGCGGATCGTCGAGCTCTAGCGCGGTTCCGCCGGGCCCGGGAACGGCGCCGGCATCCTCAACATCGCATCGCTTCGCATCGACAACTCCCGATGTCCCTCGACGACCGGTACGCATTTCTCCAGCGCCTCGCCCGTGCCGCAGGGGCGATTGCCCGCGACTTCTGGAACCGGCGCGCCACCCTCGCCGTCGAGGCGAAGGGGCCGCAGGATTTCGTGAGTCGCGCCGACCGCGAGGTCGAGGTGTTCATCCGCGAGGAGCTCGCCGCGGCGTTCCCCGGCGACGACTTTCTCGGCGAGGAGACCGCCGCGGCGTTCGGCGGGGGAACGCGGCGGCTGTGGATCGTCGACCCGATCGACGGCACCCACAACTTCCTGCGCGGCATTCCCTACTGGAACGTGTCGATCGCCTACGTCGAGGACGGCGTGCGCACGCTGGGCGCCGTCTACGATCCGCCGCACGACGAGCTCTTCCACGGTCGGCGCGGCGCGGGCGCCTTCCGCGCCGGGCCGCAGGGAGACGCGCGGCTCGTCGCGGCGACCACCGCGACCTTGGGCGGCGCGTTCGTCGCCGTCGGGCATCACGATCGCTCGGTCGACGTGCGCTACGACGCGATCCGCCGCGCGCTGATGGCGACCGGCAGCGCGTTCCGCAATTTCGGCGCCGGCGCACTGCAGCTCGCGCATGTCGCCGACGGCCGGCTCGACGCGTTCGTCGAGCTCGAGCTCTCGGCGTGGGACGCGATGGCGGGACTGCTGCTGGTCGAGGAAGCCGGCGGCTTTGCCGCACCGTTTCCCGGTCCCAAGGGGCTCACCGTCAAGGCGCCGGTGGTGGCGACGGCCCCGCGCATCGCCACCGCGATGATGGACCTCGTCCGGACACACGCGCCGGACGCCTGAGCCGGAGGTGTCCGCGGGAGCTACTTCCGGGCCGTATGCTTCGCGAAGTCGCCCGCATACGTGAACGCGAAGTCGTCCGGTGAAACGAGCTTGCGGAATGCCGCGTTGACCTCCGCCGTCGTCAGCGCCGCGATCGCCGCGTCGATCCTGCCGGAAAGCGCGAAGCTGCGTCCGAGGTAGGCTTGTTGCGCCAGGGCGCCGGCCAGGCCGGCATCCTGGGTGCGCGAAAGACGGCGCAGCTTCAGCATGCCGGACTTCGCCTCGGCCACTTCCGCTTCGGTGAAGCCGCCCTTCGCGGCGCGCGCGAGCTCCTCGGCGATCGCGGTGCGCACGCGCGCAAGGTTCTCGGGCGCGAAGATCGCGCCGACGCGCAACATGCTGTTGGGTTCGAAGCTGCTCGGCTGCAGCCCCGCGTAGACGCCATAGGAGAGGCCCTCCTTGTCGCGCACGCGCTTGTAGAGCCGCGAGTTCTCGCCGCCCCCCAGGATGTAGCTCGCCACGATCATCGCCGGATACTCGGCGCTGGTGTCGGTCATCGGGAACGCGACCTCGCCGGCGACCGAAGCGCCGGCCTTGTCCGGCACCTGGAGCATGATCGTCGTCGCAGCGCGGGCGATCATCGGCTCCGGAACGCGCGTGTACGGCGCCGGGCTCGTCCATCCGCCGAAATCCTCGGCCAGCAGCGCCTTCACCTCGTCCGGATCGAAGTCGCCGACCAGCGCCACTTCGCCGTTCGCGCCGCCGACGAATTTCGCGTAGTACTGGCGCACGTCGTCGAGCGTCACCGCGGACACGGCGGCGATGTCCTCGTCCAGCGTGGGCACGTAGCGGACGTCGCCGACCGGATAGGGATTGGCATAGCGTGCGAGAGCACGGTCGGCCACGCTGTCCGGGTCGGTGCGCGCATCTTCGAGCCCGGCGATCTGCTCGCGCTTGACCTTGTCGAACTCCGCGGCGGGAAACGAAGGCTCGCGCAGGATCTCGGCAATGAGCTTCAGCGTCGCGGGGAGCGCCGCGCGCACGGTCTGGCCGCTCGCCATCGTCGCGGTCTCGGTACCGCCGACGTTGAGCTTCGCCTGCGCCCGGTCGAGCGCGTCCTCGATCTCCTGCCGGGTCTTCTTCAGGGTGCCGCGCGGCAGCATCGCGGCGGCCAGGGCACCGCGCGGGGCCTGCCCGAAGAGGGACTTTTCGTCTCCCTGGTGGAGATGGATCGAGAAGCGCACGGTGCCGCCGCGGGTCTTCTTGGGCAGCAGTGCGACTTTCATCCCGTTGGGCAGCGTGAAGCGCTGCGTGCGCGCGTCGAGCGCCGCCGGATCGGGATCGAGCGTCTCCCCGTCGGCGACCGCCGGATCGCCCTTGTAGTCCTTCACCATCGCCGCGACGTCGACGGCCGGTGCGACGGGGGCGCGGTCCGGTTTCGCATCGGGCACGAACTCGCCCAGGGTGCGATTCGACGGCTTGAGCCAGGTCTCGGCGACCCGCTGCACGTCGGCGGCCGTGAGCGCGCGCCAGCGGTCCCGCTCCAGGAAGAAAAGCCGCCAGTCGCCGGCGGCGATCGCCTCCGTGAGTTCCATCCCCAGGCGGTTGGCGTCGGCGATCGTCTCGTCGAAGTGCTTCAGCGCGCGGGTGCGGACCCGGTCCACCTCGGCGTCGGTGACGGGCCGGGTCCGCACGCCTTCGAGCGTGGCGAGCAGCGCGTTGCGGGCGTCGACCAGCGAGTCGGTGACGGGCACCTGCGCGGTGAACAGCACGAAGCTCGGGTCGTGCAGCGTCGCGTTCCAGTTGTCGACGGCCGTCGCCATCTTCGTGTCCACGAGCGCCTGATACAGACGTCCGGCGGGGGCGATCGTCATGATGTCGGCCAGTGCGTCCAGCGCCGCCGAATCCGGGTGAGCGCCCGGGACGGTGTGATACACGACGCTCAGAAGCTGGGTGTTTCCGACCCGGCGCAGCGTCACCGCGCGCTCCCCGTCCTGCACGGGTTCCACCGTGTACAGTCGCGGCAACGCCCGTACCGGCCTGGGGATCGCGCCGAAATATTGCGCGATCTTCGCGAGCGTTCGGTCCGGATCGAACGCGCCGGCGACCACGAGCACCGCGTTGTCCGGCTGATAGTACGTCCGGTAGAACGCCTGCAGCCGGCCGATGTCGACCTGTTCGACGTCCGAGCGCGCACCGATCGTTTCCTTGCCGTACGCGTGCCACTCGTACGCGGTGGCCAGCATCTTCTGCGTCAGGATCGACGCCGGGTTGTTCTCCCCCTGCTCCATCTCGTTGCGCACGACCGTCATCTCGCTGTCGAGGTCCTTCTTCGCGATGGTCGAGTGCGTCATCCGGTCGGCCTCCATCGCCAGCACCCAGTCGAGATCCGCTGCGGCGGCATTGAAGGTCTCGTGGTAGTTGGTCCGGTCGTAGAACGTGCTGGCGTTGGACCGGATGCCACGGCGCGAGAATTCCTGGTCGAGACGGGGGTGTTTCGGCGTGCCCTTGAACAGCATGTGCTCGAGCAGGTGCGCCATCCCGGTCTCGCCATAGTTCTCGTGCCGGGAACCGACCTTGTACGTGAGGTTGACCGTCGTTTTCGGCCGGCTGGCGTCGGGCAGGAGCAGCACCTTCATCCCGTTCTTCAGCGTGTACTCGGTGACGCCTTCGACGGCGGCACCCCGGACGACACCCGGCGGGAGCGCCGCCGCGAGCCCGGGACCGATAGCGAGAAAGCCGAGGGCGACGGCGGCGAAGAAGGCAGGGAAGCGAGCGAATAGGCGCATGTCGAAATGGAAACGGTCGTGGATTTCGGTCGGGCGCGCAGTATAGCGAGCGCGCGGGAGAAGTCTGTCTAGACAACGTCCGACGCGCGAGGTTCGCGCCAGCCCGCAAGGACGCATCCGGCGCGTCGGGCGCATTCCGGGGGCGGGAGCGGGCGGCGAGCGGGCGGGGAAGGATTTGCGCGGTCGCCTGCAACCCCCGTACCATCGCCGCCCAGGGTCCTCCGATGCGCGGCATCGGGGCCCGCGCTCGCGACCAGGGGAGGCCAACGCCGTGCCGGGAGAGACCTCCGAGGGCGCATTCGGACGCGACACCGTGCGCGAAGCCGCGCGGCGGGGCGGATCGTCGTTGCTGCCGTCCCTGATCGTTGCGGCGTTGTTCGGGCTCGCGAGCGTTCCCGCGCTCGCGCAGGACGCCGAGGACGCGACGGGCGTGGAAGTGGAGGTGGCGCCCCGGATGTCGACCGTCGAGGCGCGCCGGGTCTTGGCGGAGATCGTGCCGCAGGGGGCGACGCCGGAACAGGAACTCGCGTACTGGCTCAGACGGCAACAGGCCGCGTTCACCGTCGGCGACGGCGATACGCGCATCGCGGCGATGCGCCAGGCGAAGCACCACGCGGCGCCGGCATTTGCGTTCGCGGGGTTCGGCGATCCCGCATACAAGCGCGACACGGCGTCCACGAGCGCCGGCCTCGTGCGCGCGGTCCTGAAGACGTCGACGATGACGCGCGATGTGGCATGGAGCGACGCCGAGTACGCGGAACTCCCGCCGCTGCCGGAGACGCGGGGCGAGATCCTGGCGATCGCCCGCGCGCTGGGCGCCGATCCCGCGCGCGACGTGTACCTCGGCGCGCAGGCGACCCGCCAGAACGTGCTCGGCAGCGACCTTGCCACGCGGCGTGTCGTCGCGTTCGCGACACACGGCCTCAAACCTGGCGATCTTCCCGGGCTCTCGCGCCCGGCGCTGGCGCTCGCGGCGCCGAAGGACACCGCCGATTCCCCGCTGCTGGTGCTCGACGATGTGATGACGATGAAGCTCAACGCAGACTGGGTCGTGCTCTCCGCCTGCAACACCGCGTCCGACGACGGGCGCGCCGAGGAGGCGTTGTCCGGCCTGGCGCGCGGATTCTTCTTCGCCGGTGCGCGTTCAGTGCTGGTGACGCATTGGGCGGTCGAGACACGCTCGGCGCAGGAACTCGTGACGCGGATCTTCGAGGGGATCGCCCGCGACAGCTCGCGCAGCCGCGCCGAGGCGCTGCGGCAGGCGCAGCTCGAATTGATCGACGGAAAAGCCGATCCGGCCTATCGGCACCCGTTCTTCTGGGCGCCCTATGCGCTCGCCGGAGACCCGGCGCGCTAACGCCGCCGCGAAGCCATTGTTGGCTCCTCGTCGCCGCCTGCCGACGTTGATCCCCGACGCGCATCGCCATCGGCGCACGCCGACGACGCGGATCGCCCCGCCGTGAAGCCGCGCGCGATCGCGATCGGACTGGTGCTGTCGCTGCTCGCCGGTGCGCTGGTCGGACGGTTCGATCTCGCGGCGCCGCTCCAGCGACGGCTGGTCGACGCCGGCTTCTCGCTGCTGCGTGGGGCGCCGGTGCCCGCGGCGGTGCCGGACATCGTCATCCTTGGCGTGGACGAGGCCACGGTGGCCGCGATCCCGGAACCGGTGGCGCTGTGGCACCGCGAACTCGGGGCGCTGTTGCGCGGGGCCGCGGGCGCGGGGGCACGCGCGGTCGGCATCGATCTCGTGCTCCCGGAGCGGAGCTACGCGTCGATCGCGCCGGATCTCGACCGCGCGCTCGTCGACGGCATCCTGACGATGCGCCAGGCTGGCGGCGTGGTGCTGGCGATCACCGCCGACGAGGGCGGACGGCCGCGTGCGCTGCATGCCCCGTTTCGTGCGGCCGCCGGCCCCACCGGTACCGGCTACGCGTTGTGGCACGTCGATCCGGACCGCATCGTGCGCCGCTTCGACGAAGCGCTCGGGGCGAACGGCGAGATCGTTCCGACGTTCACCGGCCAGCTGGCGCGCGCGCTCGGCGTCGAGCCGGTGGCCGGCGGTATCAACTACGCTTTGGGCGACGGCTTCGACGTCGTGCCGCTGGTCACGGCGCTCGACTGGCTGCGCGCGGGCGACACGGCGAGTCTCTCCCGGGCGTTCGAAGGCAACATCGTGCTCGTCGGCACGACGCTGCCGTTCTTCGACCGCATCGACGCGCCGGTGTCGCTCGCCCGTCATCCGCGGCCGGAGGACAACCAGCCGGGCGTCCTCGTGCACGCCCAGACGCTGCGCTCGCTGCTCGCGCAACGGATGGTGCAACCCGCGCCCGCGTGGTTGGCGGTCCTGCTCGCGGGACTTGCCGGACTTGCGTGGCTGGGCGGACGACGCCCGGTCTTCGCGACGGCGACGGTCGCCGGAATCGTGGTGCTGGCGCTGGCCGCCGGGCTGTGGGCGCTCGGACGCGACCTCGTGCTCCCCGTCGGCGCGATCATCGTGACGGCGGTGCTTGCGGCGGGCATGCGGCTCCTGGTCGAGGCCGTCGGCGCCTGGCGCGAACGGCTGCGGCTGCGTGGCGCGTTCGCGGGTTACGTCAGCCCGCAGGTGATGAGCGAGATCGAGGACGGCCGGCTCGCGGGACTGGCGGTCGCGCGCCGTTTCATCTGCGTGCTGGTGCTCGACGTGCGCAACTTCACGACGCGCTCGGAGAAGGAGTCGCCGGAGCGCATCGTCGGCATGCTCAACGCGCTGTGCGAGGAAGCGACGGCCGCCATCCACACACACGGCGGCACCGTCGACAAGTTCATGGGGGACGGCATCCTCGCGTTCTTCGGCGCGCCGGTGCCGCACGCCGACCCTTGCGCCGCGGCCTTCGCGGCGGCACGCGACATCCTTGAGCGCGTGCGCCGGATGGCTCAGAGTCTGGCGGCAGCGGGCGAGACACCGATCGAGATCGGCATCGGACTGTCCTGCGGCGAAGCCATCGTCGGGCATATCGGCGCGGCAACCCGCCACGCCTACACGGCGATCGGCGATTGCGTGAACGTCGCGGCCCGTCTCGAATCGTTGACGAAGGATCTGGGCCATCCGATGGTACTCTCTCACGCCGTCGTCGAAAGGCTCGCCGAGCGCGACCGGCTGGTCGCACTGGGCGTGCAACCGCTCAAGGGGCACACTCCTCACGAGGTGTACGGATGGCGATGACGAAGATCCTGAAGGTGACCTCCAGCGCTTTCACCGCGGCCGCAATCCTGACGGCGACGGCGGTGCTCGCTCAGCAGGCGGCTACGCAGCCGGTGGCGATCGTGACCGACGTGCAGGGCGCGGCCACCTACGGCTCCGCCGTGGCGAGCCCGGTGAGCATCCTGAGCCAGCTGAACGCCGGCGACCGCATGAAGCTCACGCCGGGCGCGCGCGTGGCGATGCTCTACTACGCCGACGGCGCGCAGTTCGATGCGCGCGGGCCCGGCACCGTGGTGCTCGACGCCAGTCGTCCTCGGGCGTCCGAAGGCGCGGTGGTCGAGCCGCGGCCCACCGCGGGCGGCTCCGCGGTGCGCCTCAAGTCGGCGGGGCTCGTGCAAGGCGCCGTGGTGATGCGCAACATCGGACTGCGCGTCGTCGCGCCCGATCCGCTGGTGCTGTCGACGCGGCCCGAGCTCGCATGGACCGATTCGCGCGCCGAGGCGACCTACGATGTCTCGCTGATCGATGCGGCGGGCACGAAGGTGTTCCAGACCGCGACCAGCACGCGCTCGGTCACGCTTCCGGAGAGCGTGAAACTCGTCCCGGGCCGGTCGTACGCGGTGCAGGTCGCGGCGCGCGTGCGCGACATCGGGGTGCAGACCGCACGCGCGGAGTTCAAGATCGCGCCGGACGACCTGCGCGCGCAGGCAGCGGCGCTGGCGCCGAAGTCGCCGGATGCGCCGGTCGCCGAGCGTGTGGCCTATGCGCTGTGGCTCGACCAGAACGAGCTGCGCGACGAAGCGCGCAAGTGGTGGGCCGGGCTCGCCCAGGCGCGGCCGGAGCAGAGCGGCTTGCGGGAGCGGGCGGGAGCGCGGTAGCGCCGCGATCAGCGCGCCGGCCGCTGTTCCGCGGGGAGCAGCAGCACGGCGGCCGCCGTTGCCGTCGAGATCGCGGCGAGGATCAGGAGCAGCGTCGCGAACCCGGCGGCCTTCACCACCGGCCCCAACAGGTACACGGCAAGCGAAGCGATGCCGAACGATACGGTGAGGCGGACGCCCGCGACGCGCGAGCGCATCCGGTCGTCGACGTAGCGGACGACGATCGCGTCGATGAAGGGAATGGCGCCGAACACGAACGCCATGTAGCCGGCCGCCAGCGCGTAGAGCGCCCAGCCCTCCGCGCGCGCGGCCAGCACGAAAAGGGGGATCTGCACGAGGACGATGCCGAGGTAGAGTCGCTTCAGCGAATAGCGGTCGATCGCGCGTCCGACGATCACCTGCGCGAAGGACGCGACCACGTAGACCATCGCCAGCAGCGCACCGAGCAGCGCCGGATCGCGCGTGATCGGCGCCATGCGCTCGCGCAGCAGCTCGCCGTTGCCGTTGGTCGTGAAGTTGAAGACGAGGCTACCGCAGGTCGACGTAAGCGTGACCACCAGCAGCGCGCGGGCGATCACGCTTTTCGGCAGGTCGAGCTGCCTGGGCGAGCGTTTCGACGGCGGCGTGTGCTCGTGCGGCGCGACGCGCGCGAACACGATCCCGCACGCGATCGCGATCAGTCCGGGCACGACGAACGCGGCGCGCCAGCCGAGGTACTTCACCAGAAAGCCGGTCGACAGCGCCGCGGCCGCAATGCCGAGATTTCCGGCGAGTCCGTTGACGCCGATCACGGCACCGGGCCGCTGTGCGCCCTGCACCAGCATCGGGATGCCAACGGGGTGGTAGATCGCCGAGAACGCCCCCATCAGCGTGAGCGCCGCCGCCAGTTGCCAGGGATTCTGCGTGATCGCGATCAGCAGGGTCGACGCGCCGATGCCGAAGAAGAACACCAGCATCATCGCCCGCCGGCCCCAGTGATCGCCCAGGCGTCCGGCGGGCAACGCGCCCAGCCCGAACAGGACGAACGCACCGGCGGCAAAGGGCATCAGGTCTTCCCAGCGCGCGACGCCGAAGTCCGCCGCGATCGCGCCGACGGCGGTGGCGAAGATCAGCAGCATCAGATGGTCGATCGTGTGCGCGACGTTGAGCATCAGCGCCGCGGCGCCGACGTGGCGGGCGGCGTCGCCGGCGTGGGGCGAGTCGGGCAATGGCGCGGCGGAAGCGGTGGCGGGAGTGGTCGGGGGCGGCATCGCGGGGCCGGCCATGGAAAGGCGGCGGGGAAAGCCGCTACTTTACCGCGCCGAAAACCCTGACCGGGACGCGCCACGGTATCCGTCACACGCAGACGGGCGTGAGCGCGCCTTCCCGGAAGACGCGGCTGACCCCGCAGGAGGGGTCGAGGATGAGATCGAGTTTGGGATTGACGTTTACGTAAACGTCAGCTAGGGTACCGGAGCTGCTCCTCGTCCGGGGGCCTGGAGTAACCTTGCCGTTTCCCCGGCTCTCCCTCGCGCGGGAGCGGCCGGTGCCCGGGAGCCCATGCGATGAACGATTCAAGCCGTCCCTCGCTCGTCTACAAGCCGGTCAACAAGGTCCGCTTCGTGACGGCGGCGAGTCTATTCGACGGCCACGATGCGTCGATCAACATCATGCGCCGGATCCTGCAGGCCACCGGCTGCGAGGTGATCCACCTCGGTCACAACCGGTCGGTGGAGGAGATCGTCAACTGCGCGCTCCAGGAGGATGCGCACGGCATCGCGATCTCGTCGTACCAGGGCGGGCACGTCGAGTTCTTCACGTACATGCTCGACCTCCTGCGCCAGCGCGGCGGGGCGAACATCAAGGTGTTCGGCGGCGGGGGCGGGGTGATCGTGCCGGCCGAGATCAGGCAATTGCACGAGTACGGCGTGGCGCGCATCTTTTCGCCCGAGGACGGTCAGCGCCTCGGCCTGCAGGGAATGATCAACGAGATCGTCGCCGCCTGCGACGTCGACCTCGCCACGGAATTGCCCGCCGACATCGGGGCGCTCAGCGTCGGCGACCGCCACGCCCGCACGCGGGCGCTGGCGCGGATGATCAGCGGCCTGGAAGCGGGCACGCTGCCGGCGAAGACGCGCGACGCGCTCCACGCCGCGGCGGCAAGAACAAAGGTGCCCACGCTGGGCGTCACCGGCACCGGCGGGGCGGGCAAGAGCTCGCTCACCGACGAAATCGTCCGCCGCTTTCGTCTGGATCAGCAGGACCGGCTCAAGCTCGCGATCGTGTCGATCGACCCGTCGCGGCGCAAGTCCGGCGGCGCGCTCCTAGGCGACCGCATCCGGATGAACGCGATCGAGCACCCGAACATCTACATGCGTTCGCTGGCCACGCGCGAGGCCGGCAGCGAGATCAGCAAGGCGCTCCCCGACGTGATCGCCGCGTGCAAGGTCGCCGGGTTCGACCTGGTCGTCGTCGAGACCTCGGGGATCGGGCAGGGCGACGCGGCGATCGTGCCGCTGGTCGACGTGTCGCTGTACGTGATGACGCCCGAGTTCGGCGCCGCGAGCCAGCTGGAAAAGATCGACATGCTCGACTTCGCCGACTTCGTGGCCATCAACAAGTTCGACCGCAAGGGGGCGCACGACGCGCTGCGCGACGTGAGAAAGCAATATCAGCGCAATCACGAAGCCTTCAAGACGTCCACCGACGAGATGCCCGTGTACGGCACGATGGCCGCGCGCTTCAACGACGACGGCGTGACCGCGCTCTACCAGGCGCTTGCCGCGAAGCTGGTCGACAAGGGGCTGAAGCTCGCGCCGGGCAAGCTGCCGGCGACGACGGTGAAGCATTCGACCGGTCAGAACGTGATCGTGCCGGCGGCGCGCGTGCGCTATCTCGCCGACATCGCCGACAGCGTGCGCCTGTACCACCGCTGGGCGGCGGAGCAGAGCCGCATCGCGCGCGAGCGCCAGCAGCTGCGCGAATCCGCGCGGATGCTCGGGGCGGAGTGCAAGGACCTCGCCCATCGCGCCGGCGATGCCAAGACGCAGGCGGCGCTCGAGTGCAAGACGGAGTTCGCCGCGCTCGCCGCGCTTGCCGCACAACGCGACGCAAGGCTCGATCCGCGGGCGAGGAAACTCCTCGACATGTGGCCGCAGACTCAGGCGGCCTACGCGGGCGACGAGTACGTCGTGAAGATCCGCGACCGGGAGATCCGCACCAGCCTCGTCTACACGTCGCTCTCGGGCAGCAAGATCCGCAAGGTGGTGCTGCCGAAGTACGAGGACGAGGGCGAGATCCTGCGCTGGCAGCTTCTGGATAACGTGCCGGGGAGCTTTCCCTACACCGGCGGCGTGTTCGCGTTCAAGCGCGAAAACGAGGACCCGACGCGCATGTTCGCGGGCGAAGGTGACCCGTTCCGCACCAATCGGCGCTTCCATCTGCTCGCCGACGGCATGCCGGCGCAGCGCCTGTCCACCGCATTCGATTCGGTGACGCTCTACGGCTGCGACCCGGACCGCCGGCCCGACATCTACGGCAAGGTCGGCAATTCCGGCGTGTCGATCGCCACCCTCGACGATCTCAAGGTGCTCTACTCGGGCTTCGACCTCTGCGACCCGAAAACCTCGGTGTCGATGACGATCAACGGCCCGGCGCCGACGATCCTCGCCTTCTACATGAACGCCGCAATCGACCAGCAGCTCGAAAAGTTCAGGACCGACAACGGCCGCGAACCCACCGAGGACGAGGCCGCCAAGATCCGCGAGTGGACGCTGCAGACCGTGCGCGGCACGGTCCAGGCCGACATCCTGAAGGAGGACCAGGGGCAGAACACCTGCATCTTCTCCACCGAGTTCAGCCTCAAGGTGATGGGCGACATCGCGGAATACTTCGTCCACCACGGCATCCGCAACTTCTACTCGGTGTCGATCTCCGGCTACCACATCGCCGAGGCCGGCGCGAACCCGATCAGCCAGCTCGCCTTCACGCTCGCCAATGGCTTCACGTTCGTCGAGGCCTATCTGGCGCGCGGAATGCACATCGACGATTTCGCGCCGAACCTGTCGTTCTTCTTTTCCAACGGGATGGACCCCGAGTACGCGGTGCTCGGCCGTGTCGCGCGGCGGATCTGGGCGGTCGCGATGAGGAACCGCTACGGCGCCAACGAGCGCAGCCAGAAGCTGAAATACCACTGCCAGACCTCCGGCCGCAGCCTGCACGCGCAGGAGATCGCGTTCAACGACATCCGCACCACGCTGCAGGCGCTGATCGCCACCTACGACAACGCCAACTCACTGCACACCAACGCCTACAACGAGGCGATCACGACGCCGACTGAAGAAAGCGTGCGCCGCGCGATGGCGATCCAGCTCATCATCAACCGCGAATGGGGTCTCGCGAAGAACGAGAACCCGAACCAGGGCAGTCGTTCGTCATCGAGGCGCTGACCGACCTGGTCGAGGAGGCGGTGCTGAAGGAGTTCGAGGCGATCAGCGAGCGCGGCGGCGTGCTGGGCGCGATGGAAACCGGCTACCAGCGCGGCAAGATCCAGGAAGAGTCGCTCTACTACGAGCACAGGAAGCACGACGGCAGCCACCCGATCGTCGGCGTCAACATGTTCCGGAACCCGCACGGCGACACCACGCCCGACAAGCTCGAGCTCGCGCGGTCGACCGAGGACGAGAAGGTTTCGCAGTTGACGCGGTTAGCCGAATTTCACAAGCGCCACGCGAAGGAGGCGCCGGCCGCGCTGGCGAAGTTGAAGCAGACCGTGATGGAAAGCGGAAACGTCTTCGCCGAGCTGATGAACACGGTGCGCGTGTGCTCGCTCGGTCAGATTACCAGTGCGCTGTTCGAGGTAGGGGGGCAGTATCGGAGGAGCATGTAGGCGTTCGATGCGGCGGCGTGACGACGGTCGCAACGACGGGCGTCGTCGTGATTGCCTTCAGGCCGCACGCGGCAGCGCGTTCCACCGAACCTGCCGTTCGCGTGCCCGTTGCTCCTCGAGCTCGGCCTTCGCCAGCTCGGACTTGCGATCGGCCACCACGCTGACCGACGGCAGGCGATAGACCGGCCCCCCCGGCGCGATTTCGCCGGTGAAGACCCCGGCAACGGGTGCGCGCGGCGTCGCGTTATCGCGGCAATCGTCCGTAACCGCGGGCACGACGGTCGCGAGCAGGACGAGCGCCAGCAGTGCGGCCGGGCGTCGGGTTTCGTCCACGTGGGGCTGAAGGTTCATGGTCGCCTCGCATACGGTTGTCGAACGCTGGTAAGCCTATTCGCCCACCGTTGCGAGGGGAAGCGACATGTTTCGACCAAATTGGTAAGCATCACTTACCAATGACCACCAGGCGCTGACGCTCTGCAAATGTCCGCAAGCGCGAGGTGTCTCGCGACAGGGTGCGCCAGCACCACATCGAGCGCGTCGCGAAGCTCACGCCTCGGACCCGAGCCTCATCCTCACGTCGGTCCGCGATCGTCGCGTTCGCGCGATTCCTGCCCATCGGGCGGCGCATCGTCGACCCATTGCAGCCGATGAAAGTCGAAGTGAAAGGCCAGCGCCGGCTTGACCACGCCGAAATACGGCGACAGATCGAAGTCGCGCGGCGTGTACAGGCCGTAATGGCGGATGTGCTGGGCTTCGCGGTAGCTGTCCGCGGACGAGCGGTCGCCGCCGTTCGCGGGGATGACCTCGGGCAGGATCGGGTAGCGGATCGACTGGAACGCCTGTGCGATCAGCGTCGAACAGATTGCGCGCGTCGGGTCGCCGCTGCCCAACGCGAGCATCCGCCGGCGCAGCCGTGTCGGCACCGGCGGCGTCGGCAACAGATAGCGCACCAGGTCGACGAGGTGAGAAAGGTCGTACCGCTGCCCGAGGCGGGCGAGCGCGAACTCGATGACGTGCGCCCGGTCGTCGGCCGTCAGTCCGACGGGCCGGCAGATCCGGGTGTTGAGATGCGCGAAGTTGGCGAGAGGAACGGCGCGTACCCCCTCACGCAGCGCCGCTTCGATGAACACGCGCGGCGCCTCGCCGGGCGGCGGCGGGCCAAGCGCATCGCCGATGTAGAGCGCGGCGTGCGACCACGTCGACTGCGTCAGATACTTGATCGCGATGCTGATGCGGTTGATGCCCTCGACCAGCAACACGTCGCCCGGGCGCAGCAGCGCGGCCAGGCGCTCCGGCGGCAACACGGCTCCCGGCGTGCCGGCGCGGACCGGCTGGGAGAGGTAGTCGGCGAGTCGTGTGCCGACACTGACGGAACAGACTGTTCACACCGTTCGGGTCTGGTCGATTCCGCCGCCACGCCCGTTGCCGCCGCGGCGATGCGAATTGAGCGGGAAGCCGTGCGCGGCAATGATCCTCCGGCAGGCCGCGATACTAACATCGGCGCGCCATGCAATGGCAGCCACGATGCCGTCGCCTCGGTGAGCGCGAAATCGCCTCGCCGCCCGATTCCGTTTGGGAATAAACTGGTCTTGTGGTTGTTCGAGTGAGTCGCGGCAGACGGCCGCGGAAGCGCAGGTTCGTGGTCGACCGGCCGGCGTCGCAAGAGGGGGAAGCAGCATGTTCGACTCCCCGTTCGAGTATTGTCCGGTGTGCGGGCAGTGCGTTCTTCTGGATCAGACGCACCGCGAATGCGCAGGCGAGCACGGCTGCCGTGACACCGCGGCATGCCCACTGCAGTGCCTGTTCACGGGGATCGATTTCTCGAGGAAGTCGGGAGGCACGGGGCGAAGCGCGATCGGCGCCATGGTTCAAAGTCGTCGACCTGACCGCGCGCGTTGCGCGCAACGCGTTGCCGGACCGCTTCGCCGCACGCTATTCTCCGGCGGACTCGCCGCGCGGATCCCGTCCCGGCCACGCGCGGGTCTGCCCTTGGCAGCCGGCCTCGGCACGCGAGCCGCGAAACGATGATCGACAACCCCAACCCGGTGCCCGAGCGTCCGCCCGCCAAGGCGCGGATCCTCGACGTCGGCGCGGGCGATCCCGAGGCGCCGGCGAATGCGATTCCGAACATCATCGCGCACCTGGTCGAGACCGAAACGTGGCGCAATGCCGCCACGCTGCTGACCGGTGCATTGCTGATCGCGCTGGGCTACTGGGCGTACACCGGCGTTCGCGATTCGATCGCCGAGACGCGCGTGGTCAGTCTCGAGGCGCTGCTCGGTTCCGTCGTCAAGGGCCTCGATGTATGGGTGGGCGAGCATGAGGCGGAAGCCGCCCGGCTGGCGAAGGACGCAGACGTCGTCGCGCGGGCCACCCGGCTCGCCGCCGAGGCGCGCGATCCCGCGGCTGCGGCGCGACGATGCACGGCGGAGGCGGAGGATCTCGCGCAGAGGGTTCAGTCGTCGCTGGCCACGAAGGGCGTGGTCGCGTTCCGGATCGTCGACCGCTCCGGGCTTGTCCTCGCGTCACGCGACCCCGCACGCTGCGGACAACGGTTGCGCACCGCTGCGTTTCGTCAGCGCCTCGATGTCGCCCTCGACGGCACGCCGCAGTTCGTGCGGCCCTATCCCAACACCGAGCTGTCGGTCAAGGGCGCGTCCGGCGAGCGCCGTCCCGTCGCGTGGTTCCTCGCGCCGAT
Source organism: uncultured beta proteobacterium (assembly GCA_963843595.1). Lineage (GTDB taxonomy): Bacteria > Pseudomonadota > Gammaproteobacteria > Burkholderiales > Casimicrobiaceae > CAIWHR01. Next base: position 53,653 of record CAWJLG010000009.1, read on the forward strand.
TCGCGGCCACGGCGGCTCGGCGGTTGCCGCGCTGGCCATGGGCGTGGAAGCCGACCGCGAGCTGACGACGATTTTCTCCGCGGCGCGGTCGGGCAACACGGCCGAGGCCTATGCGTTTTCCGACGACGGCCTGATGCTGACACCGTCGCGCTTCGCCGACGACCTGGTGACGGCGGGCGTGCTTCCCGCGACGGGCGCTGGCGACTCGGCCTTTGCGGTGCCGATTCGGGATCCGGGCGGCAATCTGCTGGCCGGGCACCTGCCGACGGTCGAGCCGGGTGCCCGCCCGCTCACACAGGCCGCTGCGCTGGCCGTCGCCGCACGCGGCAAGACGACCGACATCGAGCGTCGGGGCGTGGTCGCCACGCCGTATCGCAGCTACCTGGGCGGCGACGTGATCGGCGCGTGGCGCTGGCTGCCTGCGTACGACATGGGCGCCATCGCCGAGATCTCGACCGACGAGGCGATGGCCGCGCTGCGCTACTTCTGGATCAGCTTCGCGGTGATCGCGGGCTTCATCGTGCTCTCGCTCGCGGCCGCCTTCGTGTCCACGATGTCGCTCGGGCGCCTGGAGCGCCAGTTCGGCCGGCTGCAGCGCCTTGGTGCCTACACGCTGGAGCGCCAGATCAGCGAGGGTGGAATGGCGACGATCTACCTCGCGCGCCACGCGCTGCTCAAGCGCCCGACCGCGATCAAGATTCTGAAGCGGCACGTTGCGACCGACGAGTTCGTTCACCGTTTCGAGCGCGAGGTGCAGATCGCGAGCCAGCTCCTGCATCCGAACACGGTGCGGATCTACGATTTCGGACGCACGCGCGAAGGTCAGCCCTATTACGTGATGGAATACCTGGACGGCGTGACGCTGTCCGAGCTGGTCGCCTACTCCGGCCCGGTGCCGCCGGGCCGGGTGATCCACGTCCTGCGCCAGGTCGGCGCGGCGCTGCGCGAGGCGCACGAGCACGGCCTGATTCACCGCGACGTCAAGCCCGAGAACGTGATGCTCTGCCGGCGCGGCGAAGACGACGTGGTGAAGCTGCTCGACTTCGGCCTCGTCAAGAACCTCGAGCGGGCGCAGACGCGCGACATTACGAAGCAGATCAAGATCCTCGGCACGCCGCGCTACATGGCGCCCGAGCGCATCCTCAACCCTGCCGACGTCGACGCCCGGTCGGACATCTACGCGCTCGGCGCGGTCGGCTATTTCCTGCTCACCGGCAAACCGATCTTCGACGGCGACGACAATCTTGCGATCAGCAACCAGGTGCTGCACACGCCGGCGCCGCGCGTGTCGGCGAGCGGTGTTCCCGGAATACCGGAAGGCCTGGACCTGCTGATCGCGGCCTGCCTGGAGAAGGACCGGGCGCGGCGACCGCAGTCGGTCGATGCGGTCGTCGAAGCGCTCGACCGCCTGTCGAGCCGCCTCGCCTGGACGCAGCTCGATGCCGAGGCCTGGTGGGCGAGCTACCGCGCGTCGCGCGAGCCGGCCGCCGCCATGGCATCCGGGGAGGTGCCAGCGTAGCGGACACGCACATCGCGCGCGCGAACACGCTTCACCTCGTCGGGTGCGTTGCGGCGTCGGTACGCTTTGGCGGCCGGTGCGCACCGGCAGCGCTTCGCCGTGGCCGCGTCAATGCACGCTGCTGTGTCCGTGGCAGTTCTTGAACTTGCGGCCGCTGCCGCAGGGGCAGGGATCGTTGCGGCCGACCTTGGGGCCGGTGCGTGCCATGGGCCGGCGCGGACGCGCGACATCGGCGATGTCCATCACGCAGGCAACCAGCTCGTCGATCGCGTGGTCGAGATCGGCGAGCGGCACCTCCTGCTCCATGGCCGCCTTGTCGCGTGCGAACAGCAGGGCCTCGTCGCTGGTGTCGTCCGGGTCGACCGGCAGATGGCGCAGTATGCCCGTCAGTGCGTCGCCCCCTGCCTCGCTGCTGTCGAGTCGGTCGAGCAGCGCCGGAAAAGCGCTCAGCGCGTTCATGAAGCCTGCGACCCACGGCTCGAGCGCGCCGATCGCGTCCTTGCCGGCGAGGACGTTGCGCTCATCGTCCTCCAGCTCGAACACGATCGGGTCGAACGGCTCGCGCGCCGCAATGTGCGCGGCAAGCTCGTTGTAGCGGCGCATCACCAGACCGACGATCCGTTCGACCATGGCGTGATCCCCCGCGAACGTGACTTCCCGACCCTCGGCGTCGAAGACCAGCGGCAACCACGCCGAAGGCAGGACCGTATCGGGCTGCAGCAGGACGCCCGCAAGGAAGCCGTCGAGCATCGTGACGTCGAGCGGGTCGCGATCTTCGGGAACCGATGCGAGCAGCTCGTCGAGCTCGGCGAGCTCGGCGTTGGAAAGGGGCTGCGACAAGGCGCGGGTCGACGATTGCGGGTCCATTCGTTCATCATCATAAGTCGAAAACGATGCGACCACCGCGTGTGCCGGCGGCCGCGCTGATCGGCGCGTCGCGCGCTGCGACGCGATCCGTTGCCGTGTCCTGCGGCGTCACTGCGCGCGCAGCATCTTCGCGAGCTCTCCGCTGGCGACCAGCTTTGCGACATCGCTCGCGCCGCCGACCAGCGTGCCCTTGACGAACACCATCGGGAACGTGGGCCAGCCAGTCCACATCTTGAGCGCGTTGCGGCGGCGCCATGCCTTGAGATAGCTGCCGTACTCCAGGTACTCGTACGGTACCTTCGCGGCGTCGAGTGCCTTGCGCGCCTTCTTCGGGAACGGGTTTCCCGCCATCCCGACCACGACGACATCATGCGCGGCGATTGCCTGCTGCACCTCGTGCACGATGTCGGCGTGGTTGCCGGCGACCCTGGCGCGGATCGCCGGATGGATGTGGTCTTCGTCGAGGACGCTGCGCGGCATGGTCGGTGTTCCCGAGGTCAGGATGGCGGAATCCTACCCGAACCCGCGCGCAAAGACCGGGTCGTCGACAGGGGCGCAAGCCTGGAATGGATGCCGGGGCGAACTTGTTAGCGCTCTTGGTCTCCAATCAGGACCCGCTCGCCGGGGCCGCCTGGCGGGGAAAAATTCCCGCCGCGACCGGGCAAACCTCGGTATTCTTTCAATCCCTGTTTTTCAAGAGGAACACACGATGCCAAACACAACTCGATTCCATGCCGGCGCCCGACTTGCAGCGGTGGCGCTGTTGCTTGGCGCGCTCGCCGCCGTCCCGGCGCAGGCCGGCGACGTGAAGGTGACCCTTTCCGGAGCCAACGAAGTTCCGCCGGTGACGACGTCCGCGTCCGGGGGCGGCACGATCACGATCGGCGACGACGGGGCCGTCTCGGGCAGCGTGACCACGACCGGGGTTGCCGGCACGGCGGCTCACATCCACGTGGGCGGCGCGGGCAAGAACGGCCCGGTCATCGTGCCGCTGACCAAGGACGGCGACACGTACAAGGCGCCGGCCGGCGCCAAACTCACCGCCGAGCAGCTTGCGAGCTTCAAGGCCGGCGACCTGTACGTCAACGTTCACAGCGCCGCGCATCCCGGCGGCGAGATTCGCGGGCAGTTGAAGTAGCGCGGGCAGCAGCTGGTCGCGGCGCAGTGCTAGCCTCACTGCGCCGCAATCGCACTGCAGGGCTGGCGATCGCGCACCCCACTCCGGGGTGGGGGCGCACATGACGCGGAGATCCGGCCCCGTCGCAGGCGGCCCCGACGCTGCGCCTTCGCCGCAGCGTACCGGGCGCGTCAACCCGCCTTCTCTCGTAGTAAGGGTCGCCTGGCGCGATGTTGTTGCGGCGCGTCCCCACGTCGGCGGCGCTCGATTGACAGGAACGCGCTTCATCGCCAATCATCGAGCCTGAGGGTCAGCCGCGGCCGGAGCGTCGCCGCCGCGGTCCGCAACCACACGACGATCTCCCGGAGGCCTCATGTACCGAACCCTTGGCCGCGGCATTGCCGCGCTGACACTTGCGTGCGCGCTGCCGGCGTTCGCCCAGACCGCCGTTCCCGCGCCCGGCACCAGCCCGCGCATCGACGCGATCAAGAAAGCCGGCGTGCTGCGCGTCGGCGTGCTCGCCAATGCTCCATGGCTGGTCGAGAACACCTCCGGCCAGGGCGAGGCGTGGAGCGGCCCGGCCTGGCTGCTGGCCAAGGAATACGCGAAGCGGCTCAACGTCAAGCTCGACGCGGTGCCGGTCAGCCACGAGACGAAGGTTCCGGTGCTCGCATCGAACCAGGTCGACATCTCGGTGACGCCGCTCGCCGAAACCCCGGACCGGTTGAAGGTCGTCGACTTCGTCATCTATTCGAGCACCAGCGTCTGCATGTTCGGGCTGTCGTCGAATCCCAAGTTCGCGAACGCGAAGTCGGTCGACGATCTCAACAAGCCGGAGATCACGATTGCCTACTACACGGGCGGTGGCGAGGAAGGCTGGGTCAAGGAGCGCTTTCCGAAGGCGAAGCTGCGGGGCGTGGCCGGGTCGGGCGTGTCGCCGGTCGAGGAAGTCCTCGCCAACCGCGCCGACGCGGTCCCGATCAATCGCGTGCCTTGGGTCGCGATGGGCAGGAAGCTGAAGCAGCTCGCCGTGCTGCCGAAGGAGAACAACTGCCAGAACAGCACCGAAAAGGCGGCTCCCGTCGGAATGGCCGTCGACAGGAACCAGACGGCGTTCCTCGCCTGGGCACGTGCCGTCGAGAAGGAGATCGAACCGCAACTCAAGGCGGACGAGGCGCGCGTCGTCGACACGATGAAGTGATTTCCGGCGCCATGGCATCGCCCGGCGACTCGTCGAAGGGCTTGTCGACAGCGAATGGCCGGCCATGAGGAGCGCGCGGCCAGGTCCGGATTCGCGCACGCTCCGTCACGACTGACGGGCGTTCGCCGCACGAAGCGCCGATGGAATTCGATTTCTCGGTCATCACCGGGCACTGGCACTTTCTCGGCTACGGCGTGCTGGTGACGCTCGCGCTGTCGGTGATGTCCGGGATCACCAGTCTCGCAACAGGATTCGTCGTCGCACTGGCGCGGCTCTACGGACCGCGCTGGCTCAGGGTCGTCGTCGTCCTCTACATCGACTCGATGCGGGCGATTCCCGTCCTCGTCGTGCTGGTGTGGACGTTCTTCGCGCTGCCGATCGTCGCCGGCGTCACGCTGCCGCCGTTCTGGGCGGCGCTGGCCGGCCTCACCGTACACCTGGCCGCCTACGCGGCCGAAATCGTGCGCGCCGGCATCGAATCGGTGCGGCCGGGACAGACGCGCGCAGCGCTGGCCCTCGGAATGTCGCGAGCCGAGATCCTGCGCCGGATCGTGCTGCCGCAGGCGATCGTGCGGATGCTGCCCGCGTTCGGCTCGCTGTTGTCGGTGACCATCAAGGACACGGCGATCGCGTCGGTGATCGCGGTGCCGGAGCTGATGCGCCAATCGGAGACGGTTGCCGGGCAGAGCTTCCAGCCGATCGAGGTGTACACGTTCGCGATGCTCGTGTACTTCGTGATCCTCTTTCCGGTGACGCGCGGCGTGGACCGCATCTACCGCCGGGTCGCGCACCTGGGCCGCTCGTGATTGCGAACGGACGCCGGCGATGACGCTTGACTGGACCGTCGTCTGGCAGCATCGCGACGCGCTCGTCGCCGCAACGGCAACGACGTTCCTGCTCACGGTCGCGACGATGGCGATCGCGATACCTTGCGGGATCGTCGTCGCGGTGCTGCGACTGTACGGCGTGGCGCCGGTGCGTTTACTTGCCACCGGCTACGTGGAGCTCTTCCGCAACCTGCCGCTGATTCTCGTCGTGTACTGGGCGTTCTACGTGGTGCCGATCCTGACCGGCGTCGGTCTCTCACCGCTCGCGACCGGCCTCGCCGCGCTTGCCCTCAACGTCACTGCCTACAACGCCGAGACGTTCCGTGCCGGCATCAACTCGATCCGCAAGGGCCAGGTCGAGGCGGCGATGGCGCTCGGCATGAGCCGCGCCCAGGCGCTGCGCCGCGTCGTGCTGCCGCAGGCGCTGCGCCGGATCACGCCGGTGCTGGCGAGCACCTGGGTGTCGCTGTTCAAGGACACGTCGCTGGTCTCGGTGATCGCGGTGACCGAACTCGCTTACGTGGCGATGCAGGTGCGCGCGCAGACCTTTCGCGTGCTCGAGATGCTGACGGCGATGGCCGTCATCTACTGGCTGCTGGGCTATCCGCAGGCGAAGCTCGTCGACTGGATCCAGCGTCGCTACGCGGTGAACGAATGACCGACACCATGGCGCCTTCGGCCGCGCCGCGCCCCGAGGGCGCGACCATTCTCCGCTACCGCGAGGTGGTGAAGCGGTTCGGCGCGCTGCAGGTGCTCAACGGCGTGTCCCTCGACGTCCACGCCGGCGAGGTCGTCTGCCTGATCGGGCCGTCCGGGTCCGGCAAGTCGACGCTGCTCCGCTGCACCAACGGATTGGAAGCGCTCGATGGCGGCACGATCGAGTTCGAAGGCACGATCCTCCCGCGCGACGAAAGGGGGCTGCGCGCGATGCGGGCGCGGATGGGGATGGTGTTCCAGAGCTTCGAACTGTTCCCGCACCTGACCGCATTGCAGAACGTCGCCGAAGGCCCGCGCACGGTACTCGGCATGAAGCCGGCCGCCGCGAACGAGCGGGCGAGCGCGCTGCTCGCCAAGGTCGGCCTCGCCGACAAGGCGGCGAGCTATCCGTCGGCGCTTTCCGGCGGTCAGCAGCAGCGCGTCGCGATCGCGCGTGCGCTGGCGATGGAGCCCGACGTCATGCTGTTCGACGAGCCGACCTCCGCGCTCGACCCCGAGACGATCGGCGAGGTGCTGGGCGTCATGAAAACGCTCGCCGACGAAGGCATGACGATGGTGGTCGTCACGCACGAGATGTCGTTCGCGCGCCGGGTCGCCGACCGGGTCGCCGTGTTCGACGGCGGGCGGATCATCGAGGAAGGCCCGCCGGCACAGATCTTCGACGCGCCGACCGTCGAGCGCACGCGGGACTTCCTGAGCCACTTGGGGTGGGAGGGCTGAACCAGCCATTCAGCGTCCCCCGGCCGTCTCCAGGATCGCGACCATCTCGCGGTAACCCCGCGCACGCGCCAGTGCCAGTGGCGTGGTTCCGCCGCGGTCCGGCAGATTGACGTTCGCGCCCGCGTCGACGAGCGCCTTCAGCGTCGCCACGTGACGCGGGCCACCGTCGCCCAGCACGATCGATTCGATGAGGGCGGTCCAGCCCAGATTGTTGACGTGATCGAGCGGCGCTCCCGCGCGAATCAGCTCGCGGACGACGCCGTCGTGGCCGAGGTGCGCGGCAGCGATAAGTGCAGTGCCGTCGTAGCGGCTGGTGACGTTGCTGGCCCGGCAGCCGATGTCCAGCGCCACCTCGAGCGTGGGCAGGTCGTCGGCAACCGCGGCAATGGTGACAATGTCGTAGCGATCGTGTTCCAACGCGTTCGCATCGGCGCCGGCCCTGGCGAGCGCGCGCATCGCGTCGCGGCGACCGGCGAATGCCGCGACGTGCAATGGCGTCCGGCCGCGGCGATCGCGCGCCCGGAGGTTCGCGCCCGCCGCGGCGAGCCGCACGACCTCGGTGGCGTCGCCGCGCGCGGCGGCGGCAAACAGACCCGTATAAGCAGCGGTATCGGCCGCGGACGGCGGGACCTGCGCGTACACAGCCGCGCCGAAAGCGAGGAACGTGCCGAAGAGGCCAAGGGAACGCAAGGCGGCTCGCGCGGTCGGACGAGAATTCAATTCTGCCCGAGCGGCGGCTCGCCGCACAGCGCCCGCGTGTTGCCGTTCGCCGCTGGCGGGGTGTCGTCGGACGCGCGCGAGTTCGCGTAACATGCGTGGTGGATGGCGCTTGATCCACCCAGCCCGTCGCACAGATTGTCCCATGGCCGAATCCTCCGACTGGACCCTTCCTTCCACGATGCAGCCGAAAGCCGACGAGGTCGGCTTTGACCTCGCGGCCACACTTGCCGCGGTGGTGATGCTGAAGGCCGAGATTCCGGAGGATGCGTTTACCGCGTCGATTCTCGGCACCGAGCGCGTCGGCAACGGCATCGTCATCCGCGACGACGGGCTCATCCTGACGATCGGCTACCTCATCACCGAGGCGGAATCGATCTGGATCACCGCGAACGACGGCACGGTCGTTGCCGGGCACTCGCTTGCCTACGATGCCGCGACGGGACTGGGACTGGTGCTGCCGCTGGGTCGTCTTTCGGTGCGACCTCTCGCGCGCGGCGAGGCGGCTTCCGTCGCGCCCGGCGACGACGTGATCGTGATCGGACGTGGCGGCCGCGTGCACGCACTGAAGGCACAAGTCTTCGCCAAGCGCGAATTCGCCGGCTACTGGGAGTACGTGCTCGACGAGGCGCTGTTCACGACGCCGCCGCACCCGGAGTGGAGCGGTGCCGCCCTCGTCGATGAGAGCGGCCTCCTCGTCGGCGTCGGCTCGCTGTTCGTGCAGGAGGAGTTCGACGGCGAGACCGTGAAGGGCAACATGTTCGTACCGGTCGACCTTCTCGCGCCGATCCTCGACGCGATGCTCGCCTCGGGACGCGCACCCGGGCCGCCGCGCGCATGGCTCGGCATGTACACGGTCGAGGACAAGGGGCGCCTCGTGGTCAGCGGACTCGCCGATGGCGGACCGGCCGACGAGGCCGGGATCCGGCTCGGCGACGTTGTCATCGAGATCGCCGGCGAGCGTGTCGTTGAGCTCGCGCATCTGTTCCGCTGCCTGTGGCGGCAGGGCCCTGCGGGCAGCGAAGTCGCGCTGACCATCGCTCGCAACGGTGCACCCGTGCAACTCAAAGTGCGCACGGGCGATCGCAACGACTATCTCAGGAAACCGCGGCTGCAGTGACCTCGGCGCGGCGACGCGCGCTTGATCGTCGCTTGTGCGGCGACGCGCGAATCGGCTATCGTCCGTGAAGTGCTCGCCTTTTCGAATCGGCATGAAGCCGGTCCCGCGAGCGGAGGAGAAGACGCGTGGATGTTGTTCGAGCGAGCGCTTTCGTTCTTGCCCTGCTGTTCGCCGCCGCGGCGCCAGCGCAGTCGCCGTCGACCTCGCCACCCGTGCCGCTGCGCGTCATCACCTTCGACGGCGGCTGGAATCTTCCGGTCTGGGCCGCGCAGCGCCAGGGCTTCTTCGAAGCGAACGGCGTTGCCGTCCAGCTCGCGTACACGCCGAATTCGGGTTTCCTCGTCACGGGGTTGCTCGATGGCCGCTTCGATATCGGCCTTGCGCTCGTCGACAATCTCGTCGCCTACCAGGAAGGGCAGGGCGAAGCGAAGATTCCGGAGAACCCGGACCTCTTCGCGTTCATGGGCGGCGACGGCGGGTTCCTGTCGGTCGTTGCCAGCCCGGCCGCCAGGGGATTCGGTGACCTCAAGGGCAAGACGCTCTCGGTCGACGCGATGACCACCGGTGCCGCGTTCGTCTTGCGGGAGCTCGTCGCGCGCAACGGCCTGACCGACGCCGACGTGAAGTACGAGCGTGCGGGTGGCACCGCCAACCGCTATCGCGATCTTCTCGCCGGCAAGCACGAGGCGACGCTGTTGCGCACGCCATTCGAGCTGCTGGCACAGAATCGCGGCTTTCGGCAGCTCGCCACGGCCGAGGCGCTTGGACCGTACCAGGGCACGGCCGGGATTTCGCGTCGAGGCTGGGCGCGCGAGCACGAGGCGGCGCTCGTCGGTTTCCTTCGCGGCTACAAGGCCGGTGTCGATTGGCTGTACGACCGGGCGAACCGGGACATCGTCGAGGCGCTGCTCGTCGCCAACATCCGCGACATGACGCCCGCGCTGGCGAAGCAGTCCTACGATCTGCTGCTGGCCGACAAAGGCGGACTGACCCGCGACCTGGCCATCGATCCGGCCGGCTTGCGCACGGTGCTGGACCTGCGCAGCAAGTACGGCGCGCCGAAGAAGACGCTGACCGACCCGATGAAGTACGTCGATCTTTCGTATCACGAGAAGGCCCTCGGCAAGCGCTGACGGGCGTCGAAGGAGCAGCAGCATGGCGAAGAAGAAGGCGGCCGAGCCGAAGATCATCCGGCCCGATGACATCGATCCGCACCACCGCTGGGACCGCCCGTTGCAGTCGCCGGGCCACACGCAGGTCGACTTCGAGGAGCGCGTCAATTTCCGCCGGCTGCACGACTACCGACTCGCCCGCACGCGCGCCGCGCTCGCCAACTCGGGCCTCGGTGCGTTGCTCTGCTTCGACCAGCACAACATCCGCTACACGACCAGCACGGTGATCGGCGAGTGGGCGCGCGACAAGCTGACCCGGTATTCGCTGCTCACCGGCAACGGCGACCCGTACATCTGGGATTTCGGCTCCGCGGCAAGGCATCATCGGCTGCACGCACCGTGGCTGCATCACGACCACTGTCGGGCCGGCCTGCTCGGCCTGCGCGGTGCCACCGGCGCCGACCTCGAGCTCTTCCGCTCGGCCGCGCGCGAGATCAAGGCGATCCTCGACGAGGAAGGGGTTGGCGACCTTCCGCTCGGCCTCGACGTCGTCGAGCCGCCGATGTTGTTCGAGTTGCAGAAGCTGGGGATCGACGTCCGCGACGGCCAGCAGACGCTGCTGCAGGCGCGCGAGGTCAAGAACATCGACGAGCTCACGTTGCTCAACATGGCGGCGGCGATGGTCGACGGCGTCTACCAGGACATCGCCGAGGCGTTGAAGCCGGGCGTCAAGGAGTCCGAGATCGTCGCCCTGGCCACCGCGCGCCTCTACGGGATGGGCTCCGACTGTGTCGAGGCGATCAACGCGATCTCGGGGGAGCGCTGCAGCCCGCACCCGCACAATTTCACCGACCGGCTGATACGGCCGGGCGACCAGGCGTTCTTCGACATCATCCAGTCGTACATGGGCTACCGGACGTGCTACTACCGGACGTTCAACGTCGGCCTCGCGACGCCCGCGCAGCGCGACGCTTACCGCAAGGCGCGCGAGTGGATGGATGTCGCGATCGACCTGCTGAAGCCGGGCGTTTCGTCGGACCGCATCGCCGCGGCGCTGCCGACGGCGGAGGACATCGGTTTTGCGAGCGAAATGGAAGCCTTCGGGCTCAACTTCTGCCACGGCCTCGGACTCGGGCTGCACGAGCGGCCGCTGGTCTCGCGGCTCAATTCGTTCAAGGAGCCGATCGAGTTGAAGGCGGGAATGGTGTTTGCGGTGGAGACCTACTGCCCGGCCACCGACGGCATTTCCGCGGCGCGGATCGAAGAGGAGGTGATCCTGACGCCGACGGGGCCGAAGGTGATTTCGCTGTATCCGGCGCAGGAGCTGCCGATCGCGAATCCCTATTAGCTGCGACTTCTCCGGTTCGGGCGTCGCGGCCGCGCATCGATCCTCAACCGGCGATGGGTGCGGATGGAACCGGTACTCGACATGGAAAATCAAGCATGAAGCTCGGATGGATCGGCATCGGCCGTATGGGGTACGAGATGGCGGCGCGGCTCGCGAAGGGCGGCGCCGATGTGATGGTATGGAACCGGACGCGCGCGAAGGCGGAACCGCTTGCGCAGTACGGCGCGAAGATTGCGGAGAAGCTCCCCGATCTCGCCGCCTGCGACATCGTGTTCGTGATGGTCTCGACGTACGACGACGTCAAGGACGTCGTGGCGGGCCCCGGTGGGCTTCTCTCGGGCGGCAGTGCGCCGAAACTGGTCGTCGAGTGCTCGTCGATCTCGCTCGAAGGCTCGGCCGAGCTCCGCGCGATGCTGAACGCGCGCAGCGTCGCGATGCTGGCCGCGCCGGTGTCCGGCAACGCCAAAGTGATCAAGGCGGGCCGGTTGTCGTTCGTGTGCTCGGGGCCGAAAGCCGCGTTCGATGCGGCGGCGCCCTACCTCAAGCTGATCGGGCCGGCAGCGAGCTACGTCGGCGAGGGCGAACTCGCGCGCATCGTGAAGATCTGCCACAACGTCTACCTTGGCGTGGTGATCCAGTCGCTGGCCGAAATCACGGTGCTCGCGCAGAAGGCCGGGGTGCCGCGTCACGCGTTCCTCGACTTCATGAACCAGAGCGTCATGGGCTCGACGTTCTCGCGCTACAAGACGCCCGCGCTGGTCAACCTCGACTTCAAGGTGACGTTCACGCCGAAGCTCCTGCGCAAGGACCTCGACCTCGGCCTCGACGCGGCGAAGCGTTTCGATGTTCCGATGCCGCTGGCGTCGATCACGCGCGACCTGGTCCAGACGCTGATCGGTCACGGCATGGACGACGAGGACTTCGCCAAATTGATCGTGCTGCAGGCGCAGGCCTCGGGGCTCGCACTCGAACCGGAGAACGTTCCGGTCGGTGACGGACTCGGCTAGCCGATTCGCTCGCCGCGGCCCCGGCCGAGCAGATCGACGAGAACGGCTGCCAGCAGCACGACGCCGATGATCAGCGGCTGCCACTGGGCCTTGATGTTCAGCAGGTTCATCCCGTTGATCACCAGCGCGAGGATGATCGAACCGAACACGGTGCCGAGCAGGCTGCCGACCCCGCCGAACAGCGACGTCCCGCCGATCAGCACCGCCGCGATGACCGGGAGCAGCAGCGGCTCGCCCATGCCCGAGTCGGCGGCATTCACGCGCGCGAGGTAGACCAGCCCCGCGATCCCGGCCATCAAGCCGCTGACCGTGTAGACCAGCAGGCGCCGGCGCCGTATCGGGATTCCCGAGAGCCGTGCCGCTTCCGGATTGGCGCCGATCAGGTAGATTTCGTGTCCGATGTTGAGCGCGCGGGTGAACACCGACCCGGCGGCCAGCACCAGCACCATCAGATAGACCGGCACCGGGACGCCGAGCAGAAAGCCGGTGCCGAGGGAACGGAAAGCGGGGGGAAATCCGAAGATCTCCTGGCCGCCCATGTAGTGAAAAGCGAGTCCCTGGAGAATCCACAGCATCGCGTACGTGGCCAGAAATGGCGGCAGCCGCACGAGCGTCACCGCGAGACCGTTCAGCAATCCCGCGAACGTGCTGCACGCGAGCGCCGTCGCCGCGCCGAGCCAGGGCGACACGCCGGACTTGATCACGCCCGCCGCGAGGCATGCCGACAGTGTGAGATTCGCCGCGACCGAGAGGTCGAAACCTCCGGACAGGATGACGATCGTGAGCCCGGACGCCAGCAGGAAGATCAGGCTCGCCTGGCGCAGGACGTTGAGCAGATTGGCCGGCGACAGGAACGCGTCGGTGGCCGCGGCGAGCCCGACGCCCATCAGCACGATCAGCGCCGCGCGGAACGCCAGTGCGACGTTTTCGCTGCCCAGACGGTGTCGCCAGTGATGGGGGTCGCGACCCGCGGCACGGGCACCGGCCTCGGGTCCGGGTCCGGTCATGTGGCGTGCGCGGCGCGGCGCGCCTTGCGCACGCTGTCCACGACGATCACGGCCATGATCAGCACGCCGATGGAAACCACCTGCAGCGAAGACTCGACGCCGACCAGGTCTAGCGCGTTGCGCAGGATCGTGATCGTGATCACGCCGAAGACCGTGCCGGCGAGCCAGCCGTCGCCGCGCTCGAACGACGTGCCGCCCAGAACCACCGCGGCGATCGCGTCGAATTCCATCCCGATCGCGACGGTCGGGTGGGCAGCATTCATCCGGCCGGTGAGAAGCAGCGCCGCGATGCCGGTAACGATGCCGCCGAACGCGTAGATCGCGATGTGATAGAGCGATGCCCGGGCGCCGGCGAGCACCAGCGCGTCGCGGTTGCCACCGATCGCGAACACGTAGGTGCCGAACCGGGTCCAGTAGAGGAGCGCGTGGGTGACGCCCCAGGTGGCAAACGCGATCAGCACGGGCAGCGGAACCCCTAGCACGTCGAGCGCGTAGAGCCTCGACACGGTCGGGCCGAGCCCGGACACGGCGTTGCCGTCGGTCAGCACCAGCGACGCACCCTGCGCGATCCCGAGCGTGCCGAGGGTCACGACGAAGGGCGGCAGCCGCAGCAGCGCGACCAGCGCACCATTACCGGCGCCGAACGCGAGGCCCATCGCGACCGAGGCCGCCAACGCCGACGGCAGGCCGTGTCCGTCGGCGAGCATCTGCGCCATCACGACGCTGCACAGGGACAGAACGGCGCCGGCCGACAGGTCCAGACCCTCGCTCATGATGATGAGCGTCATCGGCATCGAGAGCATGAGCAGAACCGCCGCCTGCAGGCCAAGATTTTCGAGGTTGCGCGTGGAGGCGAAGCCGTGGACGAGCAAGGCGGCCACGAGGGCGAGTCCGATGCCGATCGGTACGATCGCCGGCAGCGGGCGAGTACGCCGCATTACGGAAATTCCGGCGGGTCGCATCGCGGTCAGCCCTCGTGCATCGCCAACCGGAGGATGCCTTCCTCCGACAGCTGGCCCCGTGCGAGTTCGCCCGAAATCCGGCCCTCTCGCATCACATACGTGCGGTCGCACACGTGGACGATCTCCGAGAGTTCCGAACTGATCAGCAGCACCGCGGCGCCGCGGCGCACGAGTTCCTCGATCAGGCCGAAGATCTCGGCTTTCGCGCCGACGTCGATGCCGCGCGTCGGCTCGTCGAAGATGAACAGCCGGCAGCCCGCGGCCAGCCATTTGCCGACGACGATCTTCTGCTGGTTGCCGCCGGAGAGCACGCGCGCATGACGCCGCGGCTCCGCCGGCGTGATCCGCAGCCGCTCGATGAGTTCGCGCGCGCTGCGGCGCGCGGCGGCGGCGCCAAACCAGCCACGCGGAAACAGCTTCCAGAGGCTGGCCGCGAGGAGGTTGTCCTGCGTGGACTTCTTGAGCGCGAGGCCGTCCTGCTTCCGGTTTTCCGGGATCAGCCCGACGCCGCGGCGGGTCACCGCGTCGGGTCCGCCCTTGATGGGGGCGCCGAAGATGCGCACGTCCCCCGACACGATCGGATCCGCGCCGAAGACCGCGCGCGCGACCTCGGTGCGGCCGGCGCCGACCAGGCCGGACAGGCCGACGATCTCGCCGGTGCGTACGACGAGGTCGACCCCGTGCACGCCGGTGGCGGTCGTCAGTCGGCACACCTCCAGTGCCGCCTCCCCTGGCGTCCCGACGTGTTTCCGGTTGTAGACCGAGCCCACCGAGCGGCCGACCATCATGCTGATCAGCCGGTCCGGCGTGGTGTCGGCGGCGAGCATCGTCGCAACGTGCCGACCGTCGCGCAGCACGGTGACGCGGTCGCCCAGCTCGAACACTTCCTTCATCCGGTGCGAGATGTAGACGATCGCCACGCCGGCGGCGCGCAGCTGCCGGATCACCGCGAAGAGCGACTCGGTCTCGCGGTCCGAGATCGCGGCGGTCGGCTCGTCCATGACCAGGATGCGCGCGCGCTGCGACAGTGCCTTGGCGATTTCGACCATCTGCTGCTGGGCAACGCCGAGGTCGCACGCGAGTGCCCGCGTGTCGTAATCGAGACCGAGCGACGACAGCACCTCGCGCGCTTCCCGGTGCATCCGCGGGCGATCGATCAGCGGCAAGAAGGGGCGGCGGGGCTCGCGGCCGAGAAAGATGTTCTGCGCGACGTCGAGGAACGGGACGAGGGAGAACTCCTGGAAAATCACCGCGATGCCCAGCCGCCGGGCGTCGGCGGGCGACGCGATGTCGACCGACCGGCCATCATGCAGTATCTGCCCCGAGTCCGCCCGATAGGCGCCGTAGAGCACCTTGATCAACGACGATTTGCCGGCGCCGTTCTCGCCCAGCAGCATGTGCACCTCGCCGCCGCGCACGTCGAGGCTCACGTCGTCGAGCGCGCGGACGCCGGGGAAGGTCTTGCTGATGTGCGAGAGCGCCAGGATCGGCGCGCCTGCGGCGGGGCCGCGCTGTTGGGGGTCCTCGCCGGTCATCGCGGGGTGGGCGGCGGCTAGGCTTTCGGGCGCACGGCGATCATGTCGAGCTCGACGCGCGCGCCGGGCGTACTGAGCGCGTTGATGCAGATCGTCGTGCTGGCCGGTTTCCAGTCGCCGAAATACTCCTTCAGCACCTCGACCATGCCGTCCATGTCGCGCATGTCGGTCAGGTACTTGGTGACTTTCACCACATGCCGCCAGGTGAGCCCCTCGTGGTCGAGCACCAGCTTGATGCCTTCCATTGCGCGCCGCGTCTGCGACTCGATGTCGATCGGGTGCCGGTGCTCCTCGGGAACGTGCGGGTGCTGGTGGTACAGCGGCGACGACGTCGAACCGGAGATGAAGAGGATGTCGGCGGGCGCCTCGACCCGGACCGCCGGCGCATAGGGCATGAACCGTTCCTGCTCCGGACGCGGGTGCACCGCGGTGACCGACTGCAGGACGCTGCGCTCGTCATGGTCGGACATCGAAATCGCTCCTTCGCCTGCCGGCGGCCTTGCCCCGGTCGGCGCCTCGGCTCAGTTTACGTACTCTTCCCACTTGGGGCAGGTGCGTTTATCCGCGGGCACCTCGAACGGGCCCGCCGTCGACTTGTCGATCATGATGCCCTTGATCACGATCTGCGGCGGGATCGGCTCCTTGCGCAGGTAGCGCACTGCGGCCTGGGTCGCGAGGCAGCCCATCTTGTAGCCGTTGAACTCGGCCGTGGCAAGCAAGCGGCCGGCCTTGATCGCCTCGATCGATTCGGGCACGCCGCCGATCCCGACGACTTTCGTCGATTTCCTGCCCGCCGCCTCGAGCGCTTCGATGGCGCCGAACGCCATCACGTCGGCGGCCGCCAACACGCCATCGATCGACGGATTCGACTGGATCAGGTTCTCGGTCACCTGCAGTGCCTGCAGCCGCTGGTAATTCGCCGGCTGCGACGCAAGCAACTTGACACCGGGAAACTCCTCGAGCGCCTTGCGGAATCCGCGCACGCGGTCGTCGCTGGTCGTCGCGCCTTTGACTCCCTCGATGATCACCACGTTGCCCTTGCCGCCCAGCGATCGCAGCAGGTAGCGCCCGGCCTCGAGGCCCAGGTTGAAGTCGTCGGCCGCGACGTAGGTGACGAACTTGCCGCCTTGCACGCGATCGTTGTAATTGACGAGCGGGATGCCGGCCGCATTGACCTTCTCGATGGCGGGCACGACGCCGCGCGGGTCGACGGCCATGAACAGGATTGCGTCCGGCCGCTTCACCGTCACGTCCTCGATCTCGGAGAGTTGCTCGGCGAGGTTGTTGGGGCGTGTCGGTGCGTAGTGCGTGACGGCGCCGGCGCCGGCGTCCTTGGCCGCGGCTTCGACGCCGGCGCGCACCAGCGCGAAATGGGGATCGACTTGATTCTTGTAGAACGCGGCGAGTCGCTCGCCCGCGGCCACGGCGACGCCGGGTGCAAATGCGGTCGCCGCGATGAGGCCGGCCGCTGCAAGCGTCCTGGCGACGGTAATGCGGTTCCTGACCATCAGTCCTCCTGCGGTGCAGCGGCGGTCTTGTAATTGAGGTGCCGGGCGGGCCGCTGGTCCGCGCGCACTCCTGTGCCGAAGCAGACGCGAGTGTACTGTATCGGCGGGCGGGATTCGATGCCGCCCGCCGGCCGCCGCGATCGGGGAAGGGGCGGCGCCAGCCCCGCGGTGCGTCAAGTCCGCGCCACGATGTTGCGGTAAGCTTGCCGCCTGCTCTGCCGCCGCGACCGGGGCAGCCCACATCCGCCATCGACCGGGAGACTCAGATGAAGTTTGGCCGTTTCGCACTCGCCGCGGGCGTCATCGCCCTCGGTCTCGCCACCTCGGCGATCGCGCAGGACAACAAGCTGCGCCTGATCACCTGGGCCGACTACGTGCCCGCCGACGTCCTCGCCCAGTTCAAGAAGGAGACGGGCATCGACGTCGAGGTCACGCTGTCGAACAACGAGGAGATGATCTCCAAGCTGCGCGCCACCGGCGGTGCGGGTTTTGACCTCGCGCAGCCCTCGCAGGATCGCATCGTCGGACCGCAGCAGGAATTCGGCATCTACAAGCCGATCGACATGAGCAAGATCAAGACGGAGCTCTTCATTCCGTCGATGCTCGACGCGACCAAGAAGAACACCACGCTCGACGGCAAGGTCTACGGCCTGCCGCACATCTGGGGTACCGACGGCCTCGTCGTCAACACCAAGCTCGCGAAGATGGCCGATTACCCGGACCTGTGCAAGCCCGAGTTCAAGGGCAAGACGAGCATGCGCCTGAAGCGCCCGACCCTGCTCGCGTTCGCGTTCGCGTCCGGGAAGGATCCGTTCGCGCTGTACAACGACCCGAAGGCCTACGCGGCGCTGATGGACGAGGTCGGAAAGACGCTCGCCGCGTGCAAGGGCAACATCAAGTTCTTCTGGGACAACAAGGACCAGCTGCTCAACGGCGCGCGGACCGGCGAGATCGTCGGCGCGATGATGTGGGACACGGGTGGCTGGAAGCTGAACGGCGAGAACGCCGACATCCAGTACATCGCACCGAAGTCCGGGGCGCTGGGCTGGATCGACACGTTCGCGCTGCCGGCGAAGGGGCGCAACGACGCCGCCGCCTATGCGTGGATCAATTTCAACATGCGGCCCGAGATTGCCGCGAAGGTCGCCGCGTCGGCCGGCAACTTCACGGCCGCGAAGGGTGCCGATCAGCTGATGGACGCGAAGCTCAAGGCCCAGTTCGCGAAGAGCTTTCCCGAAGAGGCGCTCAGGAACGTCAAGTGGTACCCGGCCGTGCCGCCCGGCATCGAGGACATCGAGGGCAAGGTGCTCGATCGCGTGAAGGCGAGCTGACGGAGAACCGACGTTGCGCATGCTGTCACGCTGACCCTCTCCCGCCGAGCGGGAGAGGAACTCGCGTGGTGCCGGGCGCAGTGGCGCCATCGCGACGTCCGTAATCCCCCGTTCCCCGCCTTTGGGGCGCGGGCGGGGTTGAGGGGCCCCACTTCCCGCCGACCATCGGATGCAGCAGGACCTCGAAGTCGACCGCGTCACCAAGCGCTACGGAGCGTCCACGGCCGTCGACGCCCTGTCGCTTGCGGTCGCGCACGGCAGCTTCTTCTCGATCCTCGGGCCCTCCGGTTGCGGCAAGACCACGCTGTTGCGGATGGTCGCAGGCTTCATCGCGCCCGACGAAGGTGACGTTCGGATCGGCGGCCGCTCGATGGCCGGCGTGCCGCCGAACCGGCGGCCGGTCAACATGGTGTTCCAGCACCTCGCGCTGTTTCCGATGATGACGGTGGGTGAGAACGTCGGCTACGGCCTCGCGCGGCGCGGCGTGGCGCGGCCCGAGATCGCGAGCCGCGTCGCGGCGATGCTCGCGCGCGTCGGCCTGCCTGGCGCGGAGGGCAAGCGCGTCGACCAGCTCTCCGGCGGACAGAAACAGCGCGTCGCGATCGCCAGGAGCCTCGTGCTCGAGCCGACGCTGCTGCTGCTCGACGAGCCGCTCGGCGCACTCGACCTCAAGCTTCGCGAGCACATGAAGATCGAACTGAAGCAACTGCAGGCCGATTTCGGCACGACGTTCGTCTACATCACGCATGACCAGTCGGAGGCGCTGGTGCTCTCGGACCACGTGGCCGTCATGAACGCCGGCCGCTTCGAGCAGGTCGGCACGCCGCAGGAGCTCTACTACCAGCCGCGCACGCCGTTCGTCGCCGGCTTCGTCGGCGCCAACAATCGTCTCGCGGGTACCGCGTCGCGCGTCGACGGCGACGTCGTGGAACTGACGACCGCCGCGGGCCTTGCCGTGCGCGCGCGGGCGAGCGGCACGGTCGCTGCGGGCGAACGCGTCGAAGCGTTCGTGCGGCCCGAGGTCGTCGACCTTGCCCGCAATGCGACGGACCTTCCGCCGGCAGCGCTGCGCTTTTCCGGGCGCGTTGCGAGCCTGCTGTTCGATGGTGCGAACTCTGCCGTGCTCGTTCGCGAGGACAGCTCGCGCGCGGAAATCCGGATCGCGCTGCCGCAGACCGGACGCTTCGCCGACCTCGTAGTCGACGAAGCGATCGCATTCGGCTTCGATCCGCAGCGCGCGGTGTGCTTCCGCGCCGGTGGCCATGGCTGATCCTGCGCCCCGTCCGGCGCCTGCCCACGTCGCCGGGCCTTGGCGCGCGCGTCTTGCGCTCCTGCTGCTGCTCGCGCCGGCGCTGGTGTGGCTGGTCGGGCTGATCGTCCTTCCGCACGTCGAACTGGCCGTACTGTCGCTCCGGGCACGTGTCGCGCCGCGCGTCTACGAGTTCAGCCTGAACCAGTACCGGACGTTCGTCGACGAGCCGCTGTACTGGCACACGTTCGTGCGCACGGCCGCGATCTCGATCCTCGCCACCTTGTGTACGCTGCTGATCGCTTTTCCCGCGGCGTGGTACATCGCGAAGATCGCCCGTGGCCGCGCGAAGTCGGTGCTGTTCGTCCTTTGCCTCATTCCGTTCTGGGTCAGCGAAACGGTGCGCACGCTGGGCTGGATGATCCTGCTGCGCGAGTCCGGGGTCGCTGCCGCGGCTGCTGGTCGAATTCGGCATCACGGCGGCGCCGGTCGAGATGCTCTATCACGACGCGACGATCCTCGTCGGTCTCGTCTACACGTCGATGCTGTTCATGGTCGTCCCGCTCGTCGGCGCGCTGGACAGCCTCGACGATTCGCTGATCGAGGCGGCGTACGATCTCGGCGGCAACGGCTGGTCGATCCTGCGCGAGATCGTCGTTCCGCACGCGGCGCCGGGGATCGCCGCCGGCTCGATCGTCGTGTTCATGCTGACGCTCGGCAACTACCTGACGCCGACACTGCTCGGCGGCAAGAACTCGCTGTGGTTCACCGAGCAGATCTACACGCAGTTCATCACGCGGTTCAACTGGGAGCAGGGCGCCGCGTTCGGCTTTCTGCTGCTGATCCTGTCCACGGTGATCGTCTGGGCCGGACTGAAGCTCACCGGCCAGCGCTTCGGCGACGTGATGAGGCGGACGTGATCCCGTCGCTGCCGCGCTCGGCGCTTTCCCGCTACACGACCGGCGCGTATGTCGCCGCGTTCTTCGTGTTCCTGTTCGTGCCGCTCGTTGTCGTTGCCGTGTTCGCGTTCAACAACGCGAACTATCCCGCGCCGCCGTGGCGCGGCTTCACGCTGGACTGGTTCGTCGGGGGCGGGGGAAGGACCGGCCTGTTCGCCGACGGCCCGCTGCTGAAGAGCGTCGCGACCAGCATCGTTGTCGCGTCCTGGGTGACCGTGCTGTCCGTGGCGTTCGGCACCGCGAATGCCTTTCTGCTGGAGCGCACCCGGTTTCGCGGCAAGTCGGCGCTGTCGCTGCTGATGCTTGCACCGCTGGTGATCCCTGGCGTGATCCTCGGGATCTCGATCCTCGCGTTCGCCAGCCGCCTCGCGCAGTTCGCGGACGACGTGTGGGGCCTCGAGGTCGACTTCCTGCGGCCGGGACTGCCGCTGGTCGTCGTCGGACAGTTCTCGTACATCGTGTCGATCGCGACGCTGACGATCGCGGCCCGCCTGAAGCGCTTCGATGCCACGCTGGAAGAAGCCGCGTACAACCTTGGCGCCTCCCGCGCCGCCGCGTTGTGGACGGTGACGCTGCCGTACCTCAAGCCCGCGCTGATCGGCGCCGCGGCGATCTCGTTCCTGATGTCGTTCGAGAATTTCAACACGACGCTGATGCTGGTCGGCTCCGACCCGCCGCTGACGGTGATGATGTACGGCCGGATGCGAGAGGGCGCGAGCCCGGTCCTCAACGCCGTGAGCCTGTTCCTGATGGTCGCGTCGGCGCTGATCGCGCTGGCGCTGATGCGGCGGCCAGCCTCTTAGCGGGTCCGCGCGCCATGCGCTGCGGCCCGATCGTCGCCGAGGCCGCGCGAAGAAAGGGCCAGCCCGGCCGAAGCCGGGCTGGCCCCGATCGCCGACGCGTCCCCCCTCCGTCGACGGCGGCGATCAGGCGCTGCGCTTGCGGCGTACGAACCCTGCCGCCGCGGCGGCGATCCCGAACAGCGCCAGCGTTCCGGGCAGCGGGACCTGCCGCCGCGGCTCGGAATAGGTCACCGACAGGTAATCCTGATACCTGGCGTTGGCGAAGGTATAGAGCTGCCAACCATCGACAAAGGTGTCGCCCGTCCCGACCGCATCGAGCATCTGCTGGGCACGGGTCGTTACGCTGCCGGCGCCGGCACGAAACGTTCCATTTGCGAGATCCATGTCGGTGTCGTACCAGATGTTCCAGACGGCGAGTTGGAAGGCGGCCGACTCCAGCGTCGTTCCGAAGTCGCCGAAGTTCGTCGTACTGCCACCCGAGTAGAACGCGCCGGCGTTCTTGTTCGGGTAGTAAAGATCGAACAGCCGTGACAGTTCCGCCGCGTCCTTCGTGTTGTCGTTATCGCCCGACCCCGTCACGCCCGGGTATCGGTCGTAGGGGTTGGGACCCCCATTGGCATACGCCTTGAGGTCGACGCAGAAGAAGCGGAAGAAATCGTCCGCCTCGAAACCCGACGTCGCGTCCTCCCCGGTGGGGTCGAAGTACCCTTTGAATTCGCCGGCCGAGACATTCCAGAAATCGCCGCTCTTGTAGCCCTGCAGGCTGATGGAAACGGTGCTGTAACCGTTCGCCGCGCCGTCCCAGCGAAGGGATCCCGGCTGCGGGACGGCGCTGCCCCAGAACGGATTGGCTTGCGCCATGGGCGCAGCTGCGGCAACGGCCGCGGCGAAGACAAGACCGGAAATTGCGGTACGCATTGTTATTCCCTCAACATGGGACCGGATGGGTTCACGGGGCGGCGCGTGGCGAAAAGTTTTCTCGAATGCTTCCATTTTTCCGGCATGAAACGCGAACACGCAGCCGGAATCTGGAAATGCGCTACGACAACCGCTAAGCAAATGTCGGTCCATCAATAAAATATACGTAAAAACAATATATTGGAGATGAAATCTACAATCAATGTAAAAAGTGCCGACAAGCCATTGTCGTGAACACATCGTCATCATTTCGGCGTTTAGCACAAGAAAACGTGAACAAATGGCGAAAAAATAGATCCTCATGCCATTCGAGCGCAATGGCGACGACGATCGAAGAAGCCGCGGGGAAGCTGCCGCGGGCGGACGCGGGTTGTGCCGACGGTTGGCCGGGCGTCGCGGGCGCGATAACAGGCGAGCGCGGCTCGGAGCGGGCGATCTAGTTTGTGGCGGCGAACGCCTCGGGGCTCCAGCCGCCGCCCAGCGCCTTGGCGAAATCGACCACGGACAGGCGCGCGTCGCGTGCCGCCGCAATTCGCTGGGTCTCGGAACCGAGCAGCGTGCGCTGCGCGTCGAGCACTTCGAGGAACGACGTGCGTCCCGCCTCGTAGCGCAGCTTCGCGACGTCGAGGGCGGCGGCGATCTGGTCGCGGCGCGCGGTCTCCGCGGCGAGCACCTCGCGCGAAGTCCGGTGGACGACCAGCGCGTCGTGGACTTCGCGGAAGGCGGTCTGCACGGTCTGCTGGTAATCGACGATGGCCGCGTCACGCCTGGCGGTCGCCGCCTGCACCGAGGCGTCGATGCGCTTGATGCCGATGAGCGGCTGGAGCAAGCTCGCGCCGAAGCGCCAGACCGACGCCGGTGACGTGAACAGGTCGGCGAGCGCGGCCGATTCCGAGCCGAACGCGCCCGTCAGCGACACCGACGGGAAATAGTCGGCGCGCGCTTCGGTGATCCGCAGGTCGGACGCGGCAAGGAGCGCCTCGCTGCGGCGGATGTCGGGACGCCGTTCGAGCACACCCGACGGCAGTCCCGCCGGCAGCGCCGGGATCGCGGTGACCTGCAGCACGGGATTGCCGCGCGCGACCTCGGGTGCGAAGACGGCGCGCGGCGAGCGGCCGGTCAGCACGGCGAGCGCGGACTCGAGCTGGCCGATGCCCTGCTCGGCGCGCGCGATGTTGCCGACCACCGACGAGACTTCCGCCTCGGCCTGCCTGAGGTCGTACTCGCCGATGATGCCGGCGTCGAATCGGTCGCGCTGCAGCTGCAACGATTCGTTGCGCGTGACGAGCGTGTCGCGCAGCAGCGCGAGTTCGGCATCGGCGGCGCGCAGCCGGAAGTAGGTGCTGGCGACGTCGCCGGCGACGGTGATGCGCACCACCTCGCGGTAATAGCGCGCCGCGGTCAGCTCGTTCTGCGCGGCCAGCGCGCCGCTCCGGTACTTGCCCCACAGATCGAGCTCGTAGGACAGCTCCAGGCCCACGCCATAGTTGTTGCTGGTGAGCGGCGTGCCCGGCGGCAGCGGCTGCGAACCCACGCCGGAGATGCGCGAGCGCGACGCGTTCACGGTCGCGTTGACGCTGGGCACGAGGTTCGAGTTCGCGAGCAGCACCTGCGCGCGGGCGAGCTCGATGCGTGCCAGCGACGACTTGAGGTCGAGGTTGCTCGCGAGCGCTTCGTCGACGAGCGCGTTCAACGCCGGGTCGTCGAACGCCGTCCACCAGCGCTCGAGCAGCGCATTGTCGGCCGCGGTCGCCGAGGGCGGCGGCAGGTCGAGCTGCGGGGGCGCGGGTTGGTTGACGGCGCAGCCCGCGAGCGCGATGACGAGCGCGGCCGCGACGGCGCGTGCGGCCTGCGAAGCCCGGCTAGACATGATCGGCTCCGTGTTCGGGTTGCGGCGGGTGGCCGGGCGTCTGCGGTGGCAGTCGCGCGTGCAGCTCGCGCGCGTGGTCGATCTCGTGGTGCAGCTCCTCCCTCGTGCGTGGTTCGGAGATCCGGCGCTCGAAGATCAGGCGGAAGAACCACGGCACGAAGAAGATCGCGAGGAACGTCGCCGCGAGCATGCCACCCATCACCCCGGTACCCACGGAATGGCGGGCGCCCGCGCCGGCGCCGGTCGAGATCGCGAGCGGCAGCACGCCGAGGATGAAGGCCAGCGACGTCATCAGGATCGGCCGGAAGCGCAGCCGCGCGGCCTCGATGGCGGCGGCCGACGTCGTCAGGCCCTCTTCGTGCTTGAGCAGCGCGAACTCGACGATCAGGATCGCGTTCTTCGCGGCGAGACCGAGCAACGTGACGAGTCCGATCTGGAAATAGACGTCGTTGGTGAGCCCGCGCAGCCACACGGCGGCCAGCGCACCGAACGTGCCGAACGGCAGCGCCAGCAGCACCGAAAGCGGCAGCGACCAGCGCTCGTACTGTGCCGACAGGATCAGGAACACCATGATCACCGCCAGCACGAGTGCGAAGCCGGACGCGCCGCCCGAACGCTTTTCCTGATACGACGTGCCGCCCCAGTCGAAACTGAAGTCGGGCGGCAGCACCTCGGCAGCGATCTGCTTCGACGCGGGCGATGGCCTGGCCCGAGCTGAAGCCTGGCGCGGCCTGGCCGATCACCTTCGCCGCCGGCAGGTTGTTGAAACGGTCGAGCGCATCGGGACCGGAGGAGTACTTCACCGTGGCCAGCGACGCCAGCGGGATCATCTCGCCCTTCGTCGAGCGTACGTAAACCCCGCCGATGTCGTCGGGCCGCTGGCGGAACGAGGGCTCGGCCGACATCAGCACCTGCCACGTCCGCCCGTATTTGTTGAAATCGTTGACGTAGTAGGTGCCGAGCGTTCCCGCGAGCGCGTTGTGAAGGTCGTCGATCGGTACGCCGAGCTTTTTCGCCTTTTCGCGGTCGACGTCGACGTAGATCTGCGGCACGTTCGCGCGCCAGAGGGTTTGCGCGCCGCCGAGCTGCGGATCGCGGTTGGCGCGGGCCAGGAACGCGTTGGTGACCTCCTGCAGACGCTTGGCACCGCCCTCGCCCCGGTTCTGGATGTAGAACTCGAAGCCGCCGGCCGTGCCGAGGCCGAAGATCGCCGGCGGATTGAAGGCCAGCACCAGCGCTTCCTTGATGCCCATCGTGCGGCCGAAGAGCTCGCCGACGAGCTGCGGCGCCGTCACCTGCCGCTCGTCCCACGGAATCTGCGTGACGAAGATCGTCGCGGCGTTGTTGCGGAACCCGCCGCCGATGAGGTCGAACCCGGTGAACGAGACGACGTCCCGGTTCGCCGGGTTGGCGCGGATCGCCTTTTCGACCTCCTTGACCACCCGGTCGGTACGCTCCAGCGTCGCGCCGTCGGGCAGGATCACGGCGCTGATGTAGAAGCCCTGGTCCTCGTCGGGCACGAGGCTGCCCGGCGTGATCTTCCACAGCCCCGCGGTGATCGCGACCATTCCGGCGAACAGGACGACGCCGACCACGCCGCGGCGGATCATCCAGATCACGCCGTCGGAGTAGCGGTGCGTGACGCGGAGGAACCAGCCGTTGAACCACCGGAAGAGCGCTCCCGGCGGACGGTGGGCGTGCGCGAGCATCAGCACGCACAGTGCCGGCGACAGCGTCAGCGCGACGATCCCCGAGATCACGACCGAGATCGAGATCGTCACCGCGAACTGCCGATAGAGCTCGCCGGTCAGCCCGCCGAGGAACGCGATCGGCACGAACACCGCCGTCAGCGTCAGCACGATCGCGATGATCGGCCCGGTCACCTCGCGCATCGCCTTGATGGCGGCATCGCGGGGCGGCAGCTTCTCCTCGCGCATGATCCGCTCGACGTTCTCCAGAACGACGATCGCGTCGTCGACCACGATGCCGATCGCGAGCACCATGCCGAACAGCGTCAGCGTGTTGATCGAGTAGCCGAGGACGTAGAGCCCGGCGAACGTTCCGATCAGCGACACCGGCACGGCGATGAACGGGATCACGGCCGCACGCCAGCTCTGCAGGAAGAGGTAGACGACGAGGAACACGAGCAGCATCGCCTCGGCCAGCGTTTTCACCACTTCGCGGATCGACACCTCGACGAAGCGCGTCGTGTCGTACGGCACGGCGTACGTCAATCCCTCGGGAAACTTCGTCGCGAGCTGCGCGACGCGGTTCCTGACGACTTTCGCGACGTCGAGCGCGTTCGCGCCGGGCGCCAGGAAGATGCCGACGAGCGTCGCCTCGTGGCCGTTGTAGCGGCCGATGAAGTCGTAGTCCTTCGAGCCCAGCTCGACGCGGGCGACGTCGGCCAGACGAACCGTCGAGCCGTCGGGATTCGCGCGGACGATGATCGCTCCGAACTCCTTGGCGTCGGCGAGGCGGCCCCTGGTCGTGATCGTGTAGACGAGGTCCTGCTTGCCGCCGACCGGCGACTGCCCCACTTTGCCGGCGGCGAACTGCGCGTTCTGCTCGTTGATCGCGTTGGCCACGTCCTGCGGCGTGAGTTTCAATTGCGCGAGGCGGTCGGGCTTGAGCCAGATCCGCATCGCGTAATCCTTGGCGCCGAAGATCTGGACGTTGGTCGTGCCCGGCAGGCGCTTCAACTCGTCGAGCACGTTGAGCGTCACGTAATTCGACGTGAACAGATCGTCGTAGCGGCCGTCCGGAGAGTAGAACGCCAGCACCTGCAGGAACGACGAGCTGCCGCGCTCGACCGACACGCCCTGGCGACGGACTTCCAGCGGCAGGCGTGGCTCGACCTGCTTGACGCGATTGTTGACGTTGATCGTCGCGTCGCCGACGTTGGTGCCGATCTCGAAGGTCACCTCGATCTGCGTGATGCCCGCCGCCGTCGAGTGCGAGCTCATGTAGATCATGCCCTCCACGCCGTTGATCGCGTTTTCGAGCGGCGCGGCCACGGTCTGCTCGAGCACCTCGGCGGAAGCGCCGGGATAGATCGCCTGCACGGTGACGACCGGGGGCGCGATCTCGGGGTACTGGGCGATGGGCAGCGAACGCATCGCGGCGAGCCCTGCGAGCACGAGGAACACCGAGAGCACCGCCGCGAAAATCGGGCGGTCGATGAAGAAGCGGGAAAACATGATGGCGGCCCGCGGTCAGGACTTCGCGGCCGGCGCGGCCTTCGCGGCGTCCTTCGCCTCGGGGGCGTCCTTGCCGCTCGCGCCCGGTGGGCCGCCCGCGGCGCCGCCCGGTCCACCGGGACCCGCGCCGCCGAGCACGATCGCGCCGCCCGGCTGCAGCTTGGCGATGCCGTCGACGATCACGGTGTCGCCGGTCTTCAATCCCGACTCGACGATCCAGAAGTTCGCGCCGTCGACCTCGACCCACTCGCCGAGCGTCACCGGCCGCACGGCGGCGACGTCCTTGCCGTCCTTGTCCTTGGCCGGCACGTACACGAACTTGCCCTGCGGTCCGTCGAGCACGGCGACTTGCGGCACGGCGATCGCATTGTTGCGCACCGCGCCGTTGAGTTGCACGCGCACGAACTGGCCGGGTTTCAGCGCGAGGTCGGTGTTGGCGATCTCGGCGCGCATCTCGTAAGTACCGGTGGACGGATTGACGCGCGTGTCGGCGAAATTGATCCGGCCCTTGCGCGGGAAGGTCGAGCCGTCGGAGAGCTTCACCGTCACGTCGTACGCGTTGTCTTTCGGCAGCACGAGCCGGCCGGCCGCCACCGCCTTGTCGAGCAGGAGCCGATCGTTCTCGGACACGTTGAACGGGACCCAGATCGGGTCGACCTGCGAAATCGTCGTGAGCAGCGTCTCGTTGGCGTTGACGAGACTGCCCTCCGACTTGCTGGCGCGACCCGACAGGCCCGCAATCGGCGCATTGACGCGCGTGTAGCCGAGGTTGAGCCTGACTTCCGCAAGCCTCGCCTGGGCGGCCTTCAGCGAAGCGCGGGCGAGATCGGTGTTGGCGGCCGCGTCGTCGGCTTCCTTCTGCCCGACCGCGCGTCGCTCGGCGAGCGGCTTCAGGCGCGCCAATTCGCGCTCGTTCCACGCGAGCTGCGCCTGCGCGCGCGCGACCTCCGCCTCGGCCGCCTCGGCCTGCGCCGCGAGCGGCTTGGGGTCGATGATGAACAGCGGCTGGCCGGCTTTCACCGCCGTGCCTTCGTTGTAGAGCCGCTTTTCGAGGATGCCGGTGACGCGCGCCCGCACCTCGACGTCCTTGGAGCCTGCGGTCTGCCCGACGTACTCGTAGCTGACGGGAAGCGTCTTCGGCTGCAGCGTCAGCGTCGTCACCGCCGCCGGCGGAAACCCGTGGAAGCCGCCTTGCGGCGCGGGTCCGCACGCGGTGAGCAGCACGGCGGCGAGGAGGAGGGGCGGGATGCGCCCGTGGCGCATGATGGGCGACGTCGGGAACCTCGGGACGGGCATGGTGAGCTCCGGCGAAGATGCGCGAGCCTCCGGGTGGGAGGCGCGCACGGCTTGACAGGTTCGGCAACGTTACATACATTCATGTATGTTTGCAACCCCACACCCAGCAGGGAAAGTCCGACCGGGATAAGTCCCGACAGGTCACCCGAGATGGTTCGACGCACCAAGACGGAAGCGGCCGCCACGCGCGAGGCCCTGCTCGACGCCGCCGAGCGCGTGTTTCGCGACAAGGGAGTGGCACACACCTCGCTCGCCGAGGTGGCGGAAGCGGCCGGCCTCACGCGGGGCGCGGTCTACTGGCATTTCCGCGACAAGGGCGATCTTTTCGACGCGCTCTGCGGGCGCGTCACGCTGCCGATGGAAGCAATGCTGGCGAACGCCGGCGGCACGCGCCAGCAGGATCCGCTCGCCTCGCTGCGCACGCTCGCGGTCAGCGGCTTCACGCAACTCGCGACCGATGCGCGCGCGCAGGCCGTGTTCGACGTCGTGTTCCACAAGTGCGAGTTCACGGCGGACCTCGCCGCCGTCGCCGAACGGCAGCGATCGACCGACCGCGGCTGTCTGCTCAACGTCGAGCGCTTGCTGAAACAGGCGGTGGCCCAGGGGCAGCTGCCGCTCGATACCGATACGGCCATGGCGGCGACGGCGCTCAACTCGTTCGTCGTCGGCGTCATGCATCAATGGGTCCAGGATCCGGGGAGATACGACCTCGCCAAGGCGGCGCCCGGCATCGTCGACATGTTCGTCGCCGGCTTGCGCGTCTGCCCGCCGCGGCGTTCGGCCACGCCGGGACGCAAGCCCACGTCACGCAAGTCCCGCGCGGCGTCCTCGGCCTGATCGGCACCGCGCTTCGGCATCGGCGTGACCACGCCCGTGCCTCCCGTTGGGCGGGCGCATAATTTGATCTGCATTGACCCGTCCGCGGCCGCGCGGGGCTAAGCTCGATCCGCGGCGGCGCAATTTCCGCGCGCCCCGCAGTATCGTCAACCCACTCCTTCCATTCTCATGAGCACGATCAACAAGGTCGGCGTCATCGGCGCCGGAACGATGGGCCACGGCATCGCACAGGCGTGCGCGGTGTCCGGAATCGATGTGGTGATGGTCGACGTCGCCGAAGCCGCGGTGCTTCGCGGCCTGGCGACGGTTACCGGCAGTCTCGAGCGGCTGGTGAAGAAGGAACGAATCTCGGTGGCCGACAAGGATGCGGCGCTGAAGCGCATACACGGCACCACGGATTACGACGCCCTCAAGCGCTGCGACCTCGTCATCGAGGCGGCGACCGAAAGCCTCGAGCTCAAGCTCAAGATCCTGCGACAGGTCGATGGACTCGCCCGGCCCGACACGATCGTCGCCACGAACACGTCGTCGATCTCGATCACGCAACTCGCGGCCGTCACCGCTCGCGGCGACCGCTTCGTCGGGATGCACTTCTTCAATCCGGTGCCGATGATGGCGCTGGTCGAGCTGATCCGCGGATTGCAGACCTCGGACGCCACGATCGCCGCTGCGCAGGCGTTCGTCAAGCGCCTCGGCAAGACCCCGATCGTCGTGAAGAACAGCCCGGGCTTCGTCGTCAACCGGCTGCTGTGCCCGATGCTCAACGAGGCGGTCTTCGCACTGCAGGAAGGCATCGCGACGGCGCAGGAAATCGACGACGGAATGAGGCTCGGCTGCAACCATCCCATCGGCCCGCTCGCGCTGACCGACATGGTCGGTCTGGACGTCCTGCTCGCGGTGATGAACGTCTTCTACGCGGACTTCAACGATCCGAAGTACCGCCCCGCGCCGCTCTTGAAGGAGATGGTCGCCGCCGGATTCCTCGGTCGCAAGACCGGCAAGGGTTTCTACACGTACGGATGACGCGGCGGGGCGTCGAACGGGCGCCGTTCTGCGCCCGCGGCGCCGCGCGCCGGCTCGATCTTCCCGCCACGAGGCCCCACGATGAGCTACGAAACGATCCTGCTGGAACAGAAAGAGCCCGGCATCTGGCTGCTGACGGTCAACCGCCCGAAGGCGCTTAACGCGCTGGCGCCGCAGGTGCTCTACGACATCGCGTCCGCGGTCGCCAAGGTCAACGGCGACGCGGCGGCACGTGCGCTGATGATCACCGGCGCGGGAGAAAAGGCGTTCGTCGCCGGTGCCGACATCGCCGCGATGAGCGGGATGACGCCGATCGAGGGCCGCGCGTTCGCGCTCGAAGGGCATGCGACGTTGCGTTCGCTCGAGCTGTCGCCGTTTCCCGTGATCGCGCTCGTCAACGGGTTCGCGCTCGGCGGCGGCTGCGAGCTCGCCCTCGCGTGCGACTGGATCGTCGCCTCCGAGAACGCCGTGTTCGGCCAGCCCGAGGTCAACCTGGGCATCGTGCCCGGCTTCGGCGGCACGCAGCGGCTCGCGCGACTGGTCGGCAAGGGAATCGCGCTGGAGCTGGTCTGCACCGGCCGTCAGGTGAAGGCGGACGAGGCGCTGCGCATCGGCCTCGCGAACCACGTGGTGGCGCCGGAAATGCTGCTGGAGCAGGGCTTGAAGCTCGCGCGGATGGTCGCGGCAAAGGGGCCGGTCGCCGTGAAGATGGCGAAGCACCTGGTGCAGCGCGGCCAGGACCTCGACCTCGCCAATGCCAATGCGATGGAAGCCGACGTGTTCGGTTTCGTCTTCGCGAGCGACGACCGGCGCGAGGGCATGGCGGCGTTCCTCACCAAGCGGCCGGCGCAGTTCACCGGAAAGTAGGAGCCGCGCTGGTGTCGGCGTCGCATCGGGGGCGAGCGTTCACGGCTGTCACCAAGTCCCGATTCTGCCCCCGACCCTGATTTTTCTCAGGCGGCGGCACGCAGAACGGCGGCGAGCTTGGTCTGTGCATCGCGCAGCGCGGTGCGCAGGCCTTCTTCGACGACCGGGTGGTAGAACGGCATCGACAGCGCCCGCTCGATCGTGAACTCCGCCTGGATGGCCCACGCGAGCAGGTGACCGAGGTGCTCGGCGTCCGGACCGATCATCTCGGCGCCGACGATCCGGCCGCTCGCAACGTTGGCGTAGACATGCAGCAGGCCGACGTTGCGCAACATCACGCGGCTGCGGCCTTGATCCTCGAAGGACGCCTCCCCGGTGACGAACGTGCCGGGCACGAGATCGGCGAAACGCGTGCCGATCACCGCCAGTTGGGGATCCGAGAACACGACGGCGAGCGGGATGCGCCGTGGCGCCGGGCGCAGGTCCGGAAAGCGCGCGGCGTTCTCGCCGGCGATCCGACCTTCGTCGGCCGCCTCGTGCAGCAGCGGCAGGTCGTCGTTGGCGTCGCCGGCGATGAAGATGTTCGAGCGTCCGCACTGCATCGTGCTGCGGTCGAACAGCGGGATGCCGCGACGGTCGAGTTCCAGCGTGGTGGTCTCGAGCCCGAGCCCGCGCACGTTCGGCGCGCGGCCGGTGGCGGCGATGACGAAATCGACGCGGGCCTGCCGGTCCGTGCCGTCGGGACCGCGGTAGCGCAGGGCGACGCCGTCGCCATCCCGCTCGATCGCGCGTACGTTCGAATCCGCGTCGAGCGCGAATTCGCGCTGGAACGTCCGCGCCGCATACGCGCGCAGGGCCGGGTCGCCGAACGGACCGACATGGCCGTCGCGGCCGAACATCAGCACCTCGACGCCCAGGCGATGGAGTGCCTGACCGAGCTCCAGTCCGATCACGCCGGGACCGAACACGGCGACCGCGCGCGGCAGCTCGTCCCAGTCGAAAAGGTCGTCGTTGACGATCAGCCGGTCGCCGGCCGCGCGCAGCACCGGCGGGACCGTCGGCGACGAGCCGGTGGCGATCACCGCGCGACCGAACGCGATGCGGGTGTGGTCGTCGACCTGCAGCGTGCGGTCGTCGACGAATCGCGCGTAGCCGCGGATCCGGTCGGCGGCGGGAATCGAATCCACGCCCTCCAGCACGAAGCCGACGAAGCGATCGCGCTCGCGCTTCACTCGCGCCATCACCGCGCGGCCGTCGACCCGGACGCTGCCGTCGAGTGCAAGCCCGAATTGCGCGAACTTCGCCGGTACGTGGGCCGCGTCGGCCGCGGCGATCAGGAGCTTGCTGGGCATGCAGCCCACGCGCGCGCAGGTGGTGCCGTACGCGCCGCCCTCGATGATGAGGGCGCGACGGCCGGCCGCGACGGCTGCGCGGTAGGCGGCGAGTCCGGCGGTCCCGGCACCGATGACGGCGACATCCACGGTCAGTTGCTTCATGATTCCCTCGGTCGTTGCAGAGTGCATCCGGATGACGGCGGCGGCGGGGAGCGCCCGCCGCCGCGTGCGGCACGCTGCCGCGTCAGGCGGCCTTGCGCGCCCAGCGCTCGAGCGCTTCGAGCCCGCCGATGCGCTCGCCGTTGACGAACACCTGAGGCACCGTCTTATCACCGGTCACCGCGCCGACGATTCGGCTGCGCGTCGTGTGCGGCAGCGGGATCTCCGCATAGTCGTACCCGAGATCGGCCAGCAGCGACTTTGCCTTGGCGCAGAACTGGCAGCCTTCGCGGGTGAAGATCGCGACCTGGTCGGGCTTGCGCGCATGCGGGTTCACGTAGGCGAGCAGCGTATCGGCGTCGGACACCTCGAACGGGTCGCCCGGCTTCTCCGGCTCGATGAACATCTTCTGCACGACGCCGTCCTTGACCAGCATCGAGTAGCGCCACGAGCGCTTGCCGAATCCGAGATCGGTCTTGTCGACGAGCATGCCCATGCCCTCGGTGAACTCGCCGTTGCCGTCGGGGACGAGGATGACGTTGTCGACTTCCTGATCCTTCGCCCACTCGTTCATCACGAACGTGTCGTTGACCGACACGCACAGGATCGAGTCGACGCCGCTGGCGAAGAACGACGGAGCGAGCTCGTTGAAGCGCGGCAGGTGCGTCGACGAGCACGTCGGCGTGAACGCGCCCGGCAGCGAGAACACGGCGACGGTCTTGCCGGCGAACAGGTCGTCGGTCGTGACGCTCTTCCACTCGTTGTTCTGGCGGACGCGGAAAGTGACGCTGGGCACGCGCTGGCCCTCGCGGTTCTGGAGCATGGCAATTCTCCTTGGTGATGGGGTCGGAATTCCCGCGATTGCTCGCGGAACCTGTGAACCGGATTCTGGCGACGCCCGTCGCGCGCGGCCAATACTTTGTTAGAATCCTGACGATAGGCGCAACCTATCGCACATCGACGCTGCAGACCCGTGACCCTCACCGAACTCAGGTACATCGTGGCCGTCGCGACGGAGCGGCACTTCGGCCGTGCCGCCGAGCGCAGCTTCGTGAGCCAGCCCAGCCTCTCGGCGGCGGTGAAGAATCTCGAGGACGAGCTCGGCGTGCAGATCTTCGAGCGCGGCAAGGGCGAGGTGCTGGTCACGCCGATCGGCGAAGAAGTCGTTGCGCAGGCGCGGCGGGCGCTGGACGAGGCCGCCCGGGTGAAGACCGTCGCCGCGCAGGGCCGACATCCCCTGGAAGGTCCGCTGCGACTGGGGGTCATTCACACGGTCGCGCCCTATCTCCTGCCGGAGCTCGTGGCGGCGCTGGCGAAGGCCGCGCCGAAGATGCCGCTCGACATCGAGGAGAACCTCACGGCGGCCCTCGACCTGATGCTGCGCGGCGGTGCCCTCGATGCCGCGATCGTCGCGCTGCCGTATTCGGCGCCGGGAGTCGAGACGATCCCCCTCTACAGCGAGGAGTTTCGCGTGATCGTCCCGGCGAAGCACGCGTGGGCGCGGCGCCACTCCGTGCATGCCGCCGAGCTCGCCGCCGAGAATCTGCTGCTGCTCAACGTCGGCCACTGCTTCCGCGACCAGGTGCTCGACGCCTGCCACGAATTCGCGCGACCGGCGACGCCGGGCAAGCAGGGCAACTCGCTGGAGACGATCCGCAACATGGTCACGTCGGGAATGGGCATCTCCGTGCTGCCCGCCACCGCATTGACGCCCAAGTATGCGAGCGCGCTGGTCAAGGCGATCGACTTCGCCGCGCCCGCGCCTTCGCGCCGTATCGTGCTCGCCCACCGCGAGGGCTTCCCCCGCCGGGCGGCGCTGTCGGCGATCGCCGCGGTGATCCCGAAGCTCGTGCTGCCGATCGTCGCGGCGGCGAAGCCGTAGCGAACAACGATCCGTCCGCGGCGCGGGGCCGGGGCGAGCGCCGGCGCCATGGCGTCGATGAAGCGCGCGGTCGCCGCGATGCGCAGGGAGATGTCCCGGTGGGGAGCGCTTCTTGCCGGGTTCCGGGACTTTCAGCCTTCGAATTCGCGCATCCGCTCGAGGTCGAGGACGGTGATCCCGCCGTACTCCACGCGCAGCAGACCTTCCTGCTCCAGCCGCTTCAGGGCCTGATTGACGCGCTGCCGCGACAGGCCGGCGAGCTGGCCGAGTTCTTCCTGGGAGATCGGCAGCGTCGGACCGACCCCCGGATAGAGGTGCGGGTTGAACAGTCCGGCAAGACCGCGGGCGAGGCGGGCGTCCGGCCCGAGCAGGCGATCGTGTTCGACCATCGCGATGAACTGGCCGAGGCGCTCGTTCAGCTGCGTCAGCAGGAAACGGTTGAAGGCCATGTTGGTGTCGAGCAGCCGGTTGAACGTCGCACGCGGCATGTAGGCGATCTGCGAGGCGCGCAACGCCACGATGTCGTAGCGGCGCGGCTCGTCCTTGAGCAGCGACCCCTCGCCGAACCAGCCGCCTGCAGCGATTCCCGTGAAGCTCGTCGGCTTGCCTGCCGCGGACACGTTGGTCATCTTGACCAGCCCCGATACGACGCCGACCCAGTGCTCGACCGGCTCGCCCTTGCGGCAGACGAGGCTGCCGGCCGGACATGTGCGGGTGACGGTCTCGGCTTCCACGCGCGCGAACTCCGCGGGGCTGAGCGAACGGGCCCAGGAGCTGGCGCGCAACATGTCGATCAGGGAGGTCATCGCAATGGCGGCGGCAAATGTCGGCGGAATGACAACCTTGACCGGCGTAACCTCCTAAATTCGGCCGGTATCGGCAGCATTCTAATGGCCGTGCCCCGCTCGTGCTCTTGCGGCGGTGCGGCAATGGCGTCGGCACGCCCACGACAGGCTAAGATGGACCCCGACCGCCGCGCTGATCGTTGTTGCGGTCTTGTGTAAGACATAAGATAACCGCCCGCCGCCCCCCGGCGCGGCGCCCGGTACCGGCATGAGGCCATTGGAGGAGATGGACGCTCGGCTCGACACGTTCCCGCGGCTGTTGCTGCACCACGCACAGGTGCGCGGCAAGCACCCGGCTTGCCGCGAGAAGGACCTCGGCATCTGGCAGACCTGGACCTGGGCGGAAGTGGCGGCCGAGGTGCGCGCGCTCGCCTGCGGTCTTGCCGCGAACGGGTTCGCGCGCGGCATGCACCTCGCGATCATCGGCGACAACCGGCCGCGCCTGTACTGGTCGATGCTCGCCGCGCAGTCGCTGGGCGGCATCGCGGTGCCGATGTATCAGGACGCGCCCGCCGCCGAGTTCGTGTTCGTCCTCGTCGACGCCGAGATCGCCTTCACCGTCGTCGAGGATCAGGAGCAGGTCGACAAGATGCTGGAGGCCATGCCGCAGGTGCCCACGCTGAAGCACATCTATTACGACGACCCGCGCGGCCTGCGCAACTACGAGGGCGTCACGAGCTTCGACCGCCTGCAGGAGATCGGCCGCGAATACGACCGTGCGCACCCGGGGTGGTTCGACGCCGAGATCGCGAAGGGTGAGCCGGGCGACGTGTCGGTGATGCTGTACACGTCGGGCACGACGGGCAAGCCGAAAGGCGTGTGCCAGACACACGCGGCGTTCATCGCATCCGGCCGGGGCGGCGCCGAGTTCGACAAGCTGACGGCGAGCGACAGCATCCTGTCCTACCTGCCGATGGCGTGGGTCGGCGACCACCTGTTCTCGGTCGCGCAGTGGCTCGTGGCGGGCTTCACGATCAACTGTCCCGAGTCGGGCGACACGGTGATGACCGACCTGCGCGAGATCGGGCCCACGTACTACTTCGCGCCGCCGCGGGTATTCGAGAACCTGCTCACGCAGCTGATGATCCGGATGGAGGACGCGAGCGCGCCGAAGCGCGGTCTGTTCCACCACTACATGGACGTGGCGAAGCGCTGCGGCGCCGAGATCCTCGACGGCAAGCCGGTTACGGCGCGCGACCGGCTGGCCTACGCGCTGGGCACCGTGCTGATCTACGGGCCGCTGCGCAACGTTCTCGGGATGAGCCGGATCCGCGTCGCCTACACTGCCGGAGCGGCCATCGGTCCGGACCTGTTCCGGTTCTACCGTTCGATCGGCATCAACCTGAAGCAGCTCTACGGCTCGACCGAGACCTGCGCTTATGTGTGTCTGCAGCCGGACGGCCAGATCAAGTTCGACAGCGTCGGCAAGCCCGCGCCGGGCGTCGAGGTGAAGATCGCGGAGAACGGCGAGGTGCTGGTGCGCGGCCCGATGCTGCTCAAGGAGTATTACAAGCGCCCGGACGCGACGGCAGAGTCGATCGATCCCGATGGCTACTTCCGCACCGGCGACGCCGGCATCTTCGACGGTGACGGGCACCTCAAGATCATCGACCGCGCGAAGGACGTCGGCCGGCTCGCCGGCGGCGCGATGTTCGCGCCGAACTACCTCGAGAACAAGCTCAAGTTCTTCCCGCACATCAAGGAGGCCGTTGCTTTCGGCAACGGCCGCGACATGGTGTGCGCGTTCATCAACATCGACATGGGCTCGGTGGGCAACTGGGCCGAGCGCCGCAACATCGCGTACTCGGGCTATACCGACCTCGCGCAGAAGGCCGAGGTCTACCAGCTGATCCGCGAGTGCGTCGAGAAGGTCAACGCCGAGCTCGCGCGCGAGGGCGAGCTCGCACATTCGCAGGTGCACCGCTTCCTGGTGCTGCACAAGGAACTCGACCCCGACGACGACGAGCTCACGCGCACGCGCAAGGTGCGACGCGGCTTCGTCGCGGAGAAGTACGCGGTGCTGATCGACGCCCTGTACACCGGCAAGGCGGTCCAGCACATCGAGACGCTGGTCAGGTTCGAGGACGGACGCACGGGAATGGTCGCGGCCGATCTGCGGATCGACGACGCGAAGACGTTTCCGGCCGCGGCCGCCCAGAAGGCCGCCTGATTGCCATGACGACGGGCGAACGCAAGATCGGCGATGTCATCCTGAAGCTCGAGAACATCTCGCTGAATTTCGGCGGCGTGCGGGCGCTGACCGAGATCAGCTTCGACGTCCGCGAGCACGAGATCCGGGCGATCATCGGCCCGAACGGCGCCGGCAAGAGCTCCATGCTCAACGTCATCAATGGCGTCTACCACCCCCAGCACGGGACGATCACCTTCCGTGGCGAGGTGCGGCGCGACATGGAGCCGCACAAGGCGGCTGCGCAGGGCATCGCGCGGACGTTCCAGAACATTGCGCTGTTCAAGGGCATGAGCGTGCTCGACAACATCCTGACCGGGCGCAACCTCAAGATGAAGGCGACGACCCTCGAGCAGGCGATCTATTTCGGGCGCGCTCGGCGCGAGGAGCTCGAACACCGGCGCAAGGTCGAGGAGGTGATCGACTTCCTCGAGATCCAGCACATCCGCAGGACGCCGGTCGGTCGGCTCCCGTACGGGCTGCAGAAGCGCGTCGAGCTCGCCCGCGCACTCGCCGCCGAGCCGTCCATGCTGCTGCTGGACGAGCCGATGGCGGGGATGAACGTCGAGGAAAAGCAGGACATGTGCCGATTCATTCTCGACGTCAACGAGCAGTACGGCACGACCATCGTTCTGATCGAGCACGACATGGGGGTCGTGATGGATATCTCCGACCGCGTCGTCGTGCTCGACTACGGCAAGAAGATCGGCGACGGCTCGCCCGACGAGGTCCGCAATAACCAGGCGGTCATCGACGCCTACCTCGGCGTTGCGCATTGAAACGAGGTCGGAGCCGTAATCTTTCATGAGACCGCAAATGCCCGCCCCGACCCATTGCAGCCAAGTGTTACGGCTCTGACCCCATGTCCTTCTTTCTCGAGGTGCTCATCGGCGGCCTGCTCTCGGGCGTGATGTACTCGCTCGTCGCACTGGGCTTCGTGCTGATCTACAAGGCGTCGGGCGTGTTCAACTTCGCCCAGGGCGCGATGGTCTTCTTCGCCGCGCTGACCTACGTCGGGCTGCTCGAGCTCGGACTGCCCGCGCTGCTCGCGCTGCCGGCGACGCTCGCCGTGATGGTCGTGCTGGGGCTCGTCACCGAGCGGGTCGTGCTGCGCCCGCTGGTCAACCAGCCGCAGATCACGCTGTTCATGGCGACGATCGGCCTCGCGTTCTTCGTCGAAGGCCTCGCGCAGATGGTCTGGGGCGCCAATGTCCGGGGCCTCGACCTCGGCCTGCAGGACGAGCCGATGCAGTGGCTTTCCGACTCCGCCGGCATGAACATTTCGAAGTTCGACGTGGCCGCGGCCGGGGTCGCCGCCCTGCTGGTCACGGCACTGGCGCTGTTCTTCAGTCGCACGCGGATCGGGCGCGCGCTGCGCGCAGTGGCCGACGACCACCAGGCGGCGCTCGCCGTGGGCATTCCGCTGCAGCAGATCTGGGGCATCGTGTGGGGCGTGGCCGGCTTCGTGGCGCTGGTCGCGGGTCTCCTGTGGGGAGCGCGCAACGGCGTCCAGTTCGCGCTGACGTTCGTCGCGCTGAAGGCGCTGCCGGTGCTGATCCTCGGCGGCTTCGAGTCGATCCCGGGCGCCATCGTCGGCGGGCTCATCATCGGCGCGTCGGAGAAGCTGGCCGAGGTCTATCTCGGCCCGTACGTCGGCGGCGGCATCGAAGGCTGGTTTCCCTACGTGCTCGCGCTCGCCTTCCTGCTCGTCCGGCCCGAGGGGCTGTTCGGCGAGAAGATCATCCGCCGCATCTGACCGGAACAACGAACCGAGAAGACGATGTTCTACCGCGAAGCCGGCCAGTTCAAGACGACCTACCAGGCGGATGCCGCGATCTTCCCGATCCGGCAGGACCGGATCGCGGTCGCCGCGATCGCGCTCGTCGCGTTCGTTGCCATCCCGTTCCTCGCGACGCCGTATGCGTTCACCGGGATCCTGATCCCGTTCCTGATCCTGTCGCTGGCGGCGCTCGGCCTCAATATCCTCACCGGCTACGCGGGCCAGCTCTCGCTCGGCACCGCCGCGTTCATGGCGGTGGGGGCATTCGCGTCGTACAACTTCGTGCTGCGCATTCCGGGCATGCCGGTGCTGCTGGCCTTCGTCTGCGGCGGGCTGATGGCCGCCGCCGTGGGCGTGCTGTTCGGCCTGCCGAGCCTGCGCATCCGCGGGTTCTACCTCGCGGTCGCGACGCTGGCCGCGCAGTTCTTCGTCGTCTGGTGCCTGTCGAAGGTGGGCTGGTTCTCGAACTACAGCTCGTCGGGCGTGATCACCGCGCAGCCGATCGAGATCTTCGGCTACACGTTCAAGTCCGAGGTGTCGAAGTATCTGCTGGTGCTGACGATCGTCGTCGTGATGGCGCTGGCGGCGAAGAACATGGCCCGCGGCAATCTGGGACGCAAGTGGATGGCGGTGCGCGACATGGACGTCGCCGCCGAGGTGATCGGCATCCGGATGCTGCACACCAAGCTGTCGGCGTTCGCGATCAGCTCGTTCTACTGCGGAATCGCCGGCGCGCTGTACGCGTACGCGTACCTGGGCACCGTGGAGCCCGAGGCCTACAGTCTCGACCTTTCGTTCCGCGTGCTGTTCATGATCATCATCGGCGGTGTCGGCAGCGTGCTGGGCGCGTTCCTCGGCAGCGCGTTCATCACGTTGATGCCAATTCTGCTCAACAACGGTGTCACCTACCTCGATCGCCAGGGGTTCAACATCCCGCAGAGCGTGACGTCGAACTTGGAGGTGATGGTGTTCGGCGCGTTGATCATCTTCTTCCTGGCCGTCGAGCCGCATGGCCTCGCGCGGCTGTGGCAGATCGCGAAGGAAAAATTGCGGTTGTGGCCGTTCCCGCACTGATGGCGCCTTGGAGTGCGCCGTTGCAGGCCGGTTGACACCGAAAGTGGTTTCACCAATGCTCATCTGTTTGAATCATCGCTCCGGTCCGGAGACGATCTTGTGAGGAGGAAAGCAATGAAGGCAATCAAGGCGGCAATGCTGGGCGTGGCACTGCTCGGCGCTGCGACCGTTGTCGAGGCGCAGAATCAGCAATTCATTCCGATCCTGTCGTACCGCGTCGGCCCCTATGCCGCCGGC
The DNA here is from genome assembly GCA_963843595.1 of uncultured beta proteobacterium. GTDB lineage: Bacteria > Pseudomonadota > Gammaproteobacteria > Burkholderiales > Casimicrobiaceae > CAIWHR01. The sequence continues at coordinate 94,789 of CAWJLG010000009.1, forward strand.
GGTTCCGGCTACTTCGGCGGCACGATCGACTACTTCAACCTCGTCAACGCGACGGGCGGCATCAACGGCGTCAAGCTGCTGTGGGAGGAGTGCGAGACCGAATACAACGCGTCGCGCGGCGTCGAATGCTACGAGCGGCTGAAGAAGAAGGAGGGCGGCGCCTCGACGGTCGAGCCGCTGTCGACCGGCATCGCCTACGGCCTGCTCGACCGCGTCGCGCAGGACAAGATCCCGATGACGACTTTCGGCTATGGCAGCGCGAATGCTGCCGACGGCCGCGTGTTCGAGTGGGTGTTCCCGATCGGCACGACGTACTGGAGCCAGGCCTCGGCGATGATCGCCTACCTGGGCCAGAAGGAAGGCGGCCTCGACAAGCTGAAGGGCAAGAAGATCGTCGACCTGTACCACGATTCGGCGTTCGGCAAGGAGCCGCTGCCGGTCTTCGACGCGTTCGCGTCGAAGTTGGGCTTCGAACTCACCAAGCTCGCGGTCGCACACCCGGGCAATACCCAGGAATCGCAGTGGCTGCAGATCCGCCAGATCAAGCCCGACTACGTGATCCTCTGGGGCTGGGGCGTGATGAATCCGACGGCGCTGAAGGCCGCCGCGAAGACTGGCTTCCCCCGCGAGAAGATGATCGGTGTCTGGTGGGCGGGCTCGGAAGAGGACGTCATTCCTGCCGGTGACGCCGCGAAGGGCTACGTGACGGCGGCGTTCTCGGCGCCGGGCACGAGCTTCCCGGTGATGCAGGACATCAAGAACAAGGTCTACGGGGCCGGCAAGGGCAACCTCGAGGACAAGTCGCGCCAGGGCTCCATCTACCACACCCGCGGCGTGACCTACGGCATGATCATCGTCGAAGCGATCCGTGTGGCGCAGGAAAAGTACGGCAAGGGCAAGGTGATGACGCCCACGCAGGTGCGCTGGGGCCTCGAGCATCTCAACCTCTCCGAAGCGCGGATCAAGGAGCTGGGCGCGGCCGGCATGTTCCCGCCGATCAAGACGAGCTGCCTCGACCATGAGGGCTCGGGCCAGGTGAAGTTCCAGGTCTGGGACGGCAAGGGCTTCAAACCGGTGACCGGATTCATCAAGGGCGACTCCGACATGATCCGCAAGATGGTCGACGAGAGCGCCGCCAAGTACGCGGCGGAGAAGAAGATCACGCCGCGCGATTGCGCCAAGGAAGGCTGATCCGCCGGGCCCTCCCGCAACCGGGAGGGCTCGGGCGAGGGCTCCTGACCGAACCCTCGCCCGAGCAGAACCAACCCACATCGCCCACGCATCCATGTCCGCCGCCCCCGCCAGCGCAGCCGTGCCCGCGACCGCCAAGGCACTGCTCACGATCAACAACATCGAGGTCATCTACGACCACGTGATCCTCGTGTTGAAGGGTGTGTCGCTCGACGTGCCCGAGGGGTCGGTCGTCGCGCTGCTCGGCGCCAATGGCGCCGGCAAGAGCACGACGCTGAAGTCGATCTCGAACCTCCTCGCCGCCGAGCGCGGCGACGTGACCAAGGGCTCGATCGAGTTCAGGGGCCAGCGCGTCGACAAGCTGACGCCCAACGAGCTCGTACGGATGGGCGTGTGCCAGGTCATGGAGGGGCGGCACTGCTTCGCCCACCTCACCGTCGAGGAGAACCTGCTCACCGGCGCCTACACGCGGAAGATCTCGCGCAGCGAGCTCAAGGCCGAACTCGAGCGTGTCTACCACTACTTTCCGCGCCTCAAGACCCGCCGCGCCAGCCTGTCGGGCTACACGTCCGGCGGCGAGCAGCAGATGACGGCGGTGGGCCGCGCGCTGATGGCCCGGCCGTCGATGATCCTGCTCGACGAGCCGTCGATGGGCCTCGCGCCGCAGATCGTCGAGGAGATCTTCGAAATCGTGCGCGACCTCAACACCAAGGAGCGGGTGTCGTTCCTGCTTGCGGAGCAGAACACGATGGTGGCGCTGCGCTTCGCCGACTACGGCTACATCCTGGAGAACGGCCGCGTGGTCATGGATGGGGCGGCAAAGGATCTCGCCCAGAACGAGGACGTGAAGGAGTTCTACCTCGGCTTGTCGACGGCGGGCCGGAAGAGCTTCCGCGACGTCAAACATTACCGCCGGCGCAAGCGCTGGCTGGCCTGAAAACGCGCGCGAGCGGCCGGGTCGAGACTCGGTACCGCTACCCACACACGAGCCTGCGATGTCCGACCATTTCGACACCCTGGAAACGCGCGACCCCGAAGTCCGCGAGCGCGCCCTCATCGCCCAGTTGCCGCGCCAGATCGCGTACGCGAAAGCGAACGCGCCCGCTCTGGCGCAGATTCTCGCCGGCGTCGATCCGGCTTCGGTGACCTCGCGCGCCGCGCTTGCCGCATTGCCGGTGATACGCAAGTCCGAGCTCGGCGAGCTGCAGAAAGCGGCGCGTCCGTTCGGAGGCCTGGCCGCCGCTCGCTGGGGTGACGCCGTGCGCGTGTTCGCCTCGCCCGGCCCGATCTACGAGCCCGAGGGCGGCAATCCCGACTATTGGCGGCTCGCGCGTGCGCTGTTCGCGGCGGGGTTCCGCCGGGGCGATCTCGTGCACAACTGTTTCGCGTATCACTTCACGCCGGCCGGCTCGATGCTGGAGACCGGCGCCCACGCGCTCGGGTGCGCAGTGTTCCCCGGCGGCATCGGCCAGACCGAGCAGCAGGTCCAGGCGATGGCCGATCTCGCACCGGCCGGTTATGTCGGCACGCCGTCGTTCCTGCGCATCATCCTGGAGAAGGCCGACGAGCTCGGCGTGAAGCTGCCGAGCCTGACGAAGGCGCTGGTGTCCGGCGAGGCGTTTCCCCTCAGCCTGCGCGATGTGCTCGCCGCACGCGGCATCGCGGGCTACCAGGCCTACGCCACCGCGGACCTCGGCTCGATCGCCTACGAGACGTCCGCGCGCGAAGGGCTGGTCGTCGACGAAGGGGTGCTGGTCGAACTCGTGCGACCGGGGACCGGCGATCCCGTGGCGCCCGGCGAAGTGGGTGAGGTCGTCGTGACGTCGCTGTTCAACGCGCGCTACCCGCTGATCCGCTTCGGGACCGGCGACCTCTCGGCGTTCCTGCCCGGGACCAGTCCCTGCGGGCGCACCAACGTGCGCATCAAGGGCTGGATGGGCCGTGCCGACCAGACGACGAAGGTGAAGGGCCTGTTCGTCCACCCGGGGCAGGTCGCCGCGGTGGCGAAGCGGCACCCCGAGATCGCACGTGCGCGGCTCGTCGTCGACAACGCGGCCGGCGGCGACCGGATGACACTGCACGTCGAGACGGTGGGCGGGGCGGCCGCAAGTGCGGAGGCGATCGTGGCGTCGATTCGCGACGTTACCAAGCTGCGCGGGGAAGTGGTGCTGCGCTCTGCGGGCGAGTTGCCGAACGACGGCAAGGTCATCGACGACATCCGCAAGTACGACTGACCGGATTCGGCGGCGTTCGCCTGCGCGGCCGACTTCCTGGCCGTCATCGCGTGCTACGATGACCTGCGCACTCTGCCCCGACTGCCGTGACCGTCGCTTCCGCTTCGACGCCCGCCGACCCGTTTTCGCCGCTGACGCAGGACACGCTGCGGGCGATCGCCGCCTCCGGCGTCGTGCGCAGCTTTCCGAGGAACACGGTGCTGATCCACGAGGGCGACACCGGAGACGCGCTGTTCATCGTGCTTTCCGGCAAGGTCAAGGTGTACGCGAGCAACGATCAGGGCAAGGAGGTCGTCATCGACTTCCACGGCCCCGGCGAGTACGTCGGCGAAATGTCGCTGACCGGCGCACCGCGCTCGGCGTCGGTGATGACCGTCGAGCCCACGACCTGCGCCGTCGTCGGGCGCGCGCATTTTCGCGAGTTCATCCTCGCCTACCCCGATTTCGCACTGCATCTGATCGAGAAGCTGATCGATCGCGCGCGACGCGCGACCGAAAACGTGAAGAGTCTCGCGCTGTCCGACGTCTACGGGCGCCTCGTGCGGCTGCTGACGACGCTTTCGCGCGATGTCGAGGGCCGGCGGGTGGTGCCGGAGAAACTCACGCAGCAGGACATCGCGGAGCGCATCGGTGCGTCACGCGACATGATCAGCCGACTGCTCAAGGACCTTGTCGCGGGCGGCTACCTCGCGATCGAGGGCAGGACCATCACGCTGTTGCGCAAGCTGCCGCCGGCCTGGTAACGCGAGGCCGCGGCGCCGCGGCCATTCGCTTCCGCCCTTGAGCCGGGTCTGGCCGCCGCTCCGGCGGAAGGCAACCGCCGGCCCGGGACGTGAATTTTCGGCATTTCCGGCCCCGATTGTTCCCTGCCGTCGGCTGCCGCCGGTGTCTAGAGTCTTCCTCACCGGCGACGCGAATTCCGCGATCGCCGGCGACGTGGCGGCAGGCCCGGCTCGCTGTCCGGGCACCCGCCTTCGGCAACTGGAGCTCTCGAGGAGAATCAAATGTTCAAGGCTTACCCGGCAAACGGTTCGTCCGCGCGAATGACCGCCGGCGTCAAGACGGCGCTGCTCGTGCTGGTGCTCGGCATCATCGCCGTCATCGCCGACGTGTCGCTGAACAGTCCGCGCGCGTTGCTGCTGGAGGACGCAAGGGGCGTTCCGGCGGAAGTGGCCGCCATCGATTCGAGAGTCCTTCCCGCGTCGATCGACGTCGTGCCAGTCAGGTCCCATCCGCGCGGCAATGCCGGCAACGTGTCGGCTGACCCTTCGGTGCCCGCGGCCGCGTCGTCGCCGCTTTCCCAGGACGAGATTCAGCCGCCGACATTCTGATCGGAACGGGCGGCGCGATGGCGCGCCGCGCCTGCCGGGGTCAGCAATGGGGTCAGATACGTAACAGAGTCAAAGGCCTGTCCGCATTTCGCCAGGGACGAACTACTCTGACTCTGTTACGTATCTGACCCCATTACCATCAGCGGTCGAGGCCGCCCATGCAGATGTACTTGACCTCGACGAACTCGTCGATGCCGTACTTGGAGCCTTCACGCCCGAGCCCGGATTGCTTGACGCCGCCGAAGGGCGCGACCTCGGTCGTGATGAGTCCGGTGTTGACGCCGACCATCCCGTATTCGAGCGCCTCGGCGACGCGCCAGATGCGGCCGATGTCGCGTGCGTAGAAGTACGAGGCGAGGCCGAACTCGGTCCGGTTGGCGAGCTCGATGACCTCGGCGTCGGTCGAGAAGCGGATGAGCGGCGCCACGGGCCCGAACGTCTCCTCGCGGAAGATCTTCATGTCGGCGGTGACGCCGGTGAGCACCGTCGGCTCGTAGAACGTGCCGCCGAGCGCGTGCCGCCGGCCGCCGGTCGTCGCCGTGGCGCCGTGCGCGGTGGCGTCCGCGACATGCTCCTCGACCTTCGCCAGCGCCGCCGCATCGATCAGCGGGCCCTGCGCGACCCCGGGTTCGGTGCCGGGGCCGACCTTCAGCGCCTTCACCTTGTCGGCGAGCTTCGCCGCGAACGCGTCGTAGACCTTGTCGTGGACGAAGAAGCGGTTCGCGCAGACGCAGGTCTGACCCGCGTTGCGGTACTTGGAGATGATCGCGCCCTCGGCCGCGGCATCGAGGTCGGCGTCGTCGAACACGACGAACGGCGCATTGCCGCCTAGCTCCAGCGAGATCTTCTTGATCGTCGGCGCCACCTGCCGCATCAGCAGGCGCCCGACTTCGGTCGAACCGGTGAACGACAGCTTGCGCACCATCGGATTCGCGCACATCTCGCCGCCGATCGCCGGTGCGTCGCCGGTGACCACGTTGAGCACGCCCGGCGGAAAGCCCGCGCGGTGCGCGAGCTCGGCCAGCGCGAATGCCGAATACGGCGTTGCTTCGGCCGGCTTGATGATCACCGTGCAGCCCGCGGCGAGCGCCGGCGCGACCTTGCGCGTGATCATCGACGACGGGAAGTTCCAAGGGGTGATCGCCGCGCAGACGCCGACCGGTTCCTTGATCACGACGAGCCGGCGATCATTGCCGATCGTCGGGATGACGTCGCCGTAGACGCGCTTGGCTTCCTCGGCAAACCACTCGATGTAGGCGGCACCGATCGTGATCTCGCCTTTCGCCTCGGAGAGCGGTTTCCCTTGCTCCGTCGTGAGGATGAGCGCCAGGTCGTCGAGGTTCGCCGTCATGAGGTCGAACCACCTGCGCAGGATCGCGCTGCGCTCCTTCGGCAGTTTCGCCCGCCACGCTGGCCACGCGGCATTCGCCGCCTCGATCGCGCGCCGGGTCTCCGTGGCGCCCATCCACGGCGCGGTGCCGATGGTCTTGCCGGTCGCCGGATTGACGACGTCCATCGTCGCGCCGGCGTCGGCGCCGACCCACTGACCGTTGATGTACGCCTGCTGTCGCAGCAGCGCCATGTCGTTGAGCGATGGAAGAGCGCGTTCGAGAGTGTCGGGAGGCATGGCGGAATCCTGGGAAAGGTGAAACGGATCGGCCGGCTTGCGGGGGAAGAAATTATAGCCCTCCTGCAACGTCCGGCGGTCGGGCGAGGTCCGTCAGATGCCGCCGGGGAACGTCGCGCCTTCGGCCGTGCGCGGAGGCGGGATCATTGCCATTGCACGAGCCCCGAGTACGCGGTGACGAGGACCACCGCGCCGAACACGATCCGGTACCACGCGAACGGCACGAAATCGTGGTGGCTCACGTAGCGGATCAGCCAGCGGACGCACGCGAAAGCGGAGACGAACGCTGCGACGAAGCCGATTCCGAAGGCGGGCAGATCCTGCGCGGAGAGCAGCGTCGCGTCCTTCCACAGCGAGTAGCCGGTCGCCGCGAACAGCGTCGGGATCGCGAGAAAGAACGAAAACTCGGTGGCGGCCACGCGCGACAGGCCGAACAGCATCCCGCCGATGATCGTGGCGCCGGAGCGGGATGTCCCCGGGATCAGTGCGAACGCCTGCGCGCAGCCGACGAGCAGCGCATCGGTCCAGCGCATGTCGTCGACGGCCGATACGCGCACCGATTCGGGCCGCCCGCGCTGACGCCGTTCCGCCCACAGGATGACGAGCGCGCCGCCGACGAACGCGCAGGCAACCGGCACCGGCGCGAAGAGGTGCGCCTTGATCGCCTTGCCGAACGCCAAGCCGAGCGCCGCGGCGGGAAGAAAGGCGATGACGAGGTTGATCGCGAAACGCTGTGCGGCGGCGTCGCTCGAGAGGCCGCGGATCACCGCAGCAAGGCGCGCGCGATATTCCCAGCATACGGCGAGGATCGCACCGGCCTGAATGACGATCTCGAACATCTTGGCCTGTTCGCCGGTGTAGCGAAGCAGCGACCCCGCGACGATCAGGTGTCCGGTGGAGGAAACCGGCAGGAACTCGGTCAGACCCTCGACGACGCCGAGGGCGAGTGCGGTAAGCAGAGTGAGATGATCCACGGCGAGGGCCAACAAAAAGGCCGGGGGGCGATCGCCACCCGGCCCGCGGATTGTATCGCAGGCGTTACCCGTCCTTCGCTTGTCCGCGCCTCAAGTCTGCAGGTCAGGACGTGATCCCTCCTTCCTCGAGGATATTCCGCGGAACCTGGCTCTTGAGCTCGCGGATGATCCCTGCCGCGTTGAGCAGGCGTAGCACGTAGTACGCGACATCGAACTCGTACCACGCGAACCCGGCCCTTCCGGCTGCGGCGTAGCGGTGATGATTGTTGTGCCAGCCGGTACCCAATGTCAGCAGCGCGAGCAGCGGACGGTTGGTCGAGTGGTCATTGGTCACGTAGCGCCGGTAGTTCAGCGGCAGGCGCGGCATGTGGCAAAGGGTGTTCACCGCCGACACAGCATGCATGACCAGCGCGACCGGCAGGTAGAACCCCCACAGCAGCGCACCCAATCCGGTGACCTCGCTGCCGAGCCATCCCCGGTGCCCGGCCACGAACAGCAGCGCTGCGCCCAGATACAGGGGAATCTGGTAGTGGCGGTCGAGCCAGCGAAGTTCGGGGTAACGGGCGAAATCCGGAATGTCGTTCAGCCGCGCGACCAAATTCTTCTCGTCGGCCAGCCAGCCGCCGTACGCGTACCCGAACGGCTTGCTTACCGGCGAGTGGAAATCGAGGTCGGTGTCGGCGAACTTGTGGTGGTCGCGGTGCCGACTCGCCCACCACAGGAGGCCGCGCTGTCCGGCCTGCAGGCCGACGAGAGCGAGGATGAACTGGGTCGCGCGTCCCATCTTGTAAGACCGGTGCGCGAAATAGCGATGGTAGACGCCTTCCATTCCCCACAGGCGTACTGCGTAGCTGACGGCACACAGCGCGACCAGCGACCCGTTCGCCGGAACGAGCAACAATGCGAGCAACGCGCCGAGATTGCGCTCGGCGACGAGCAGCAGCACCAGCCAGCGTGGTGGACCCGGCTGGATGCCGTAATCGATCGCGTCGACATTCATTTCGGCTCCTTCGGCGTGGACGGCGGGCGGGTCGATCGGTGGGAATTCCTGTCGCGAAACGGCGAAGCGCGGCCCGGCTTCCTTGTCGATGCGGTCCGGCCACTCGCCGGTACCAGGCGCGATGCTCGGACGCGCCGGGCCCGGCACGCATGGGGAGCGTGCTTCGCCTGGCGCGCGACGATCGCCGGATTGTCAGCCGACCTTCGACTTGGTCAGCATCGCGAGCGCCTGCGACACGATGTCGTCGTGGTTGTCGGGGACCTGGCCCTGCGGCGTCATCTGGTCGATGATCTGCGGCAACATCGAAGCGAGACCGCCGGCCGCATCACTGCGTGACATGCCGAGTTGCTGCGCGATCTGCCCGAGCTGGCCCTGGCCCAGCACCTGCTGCAGCGCGTTGGCGTCGATCGGCAAATTCTGCCCGGTCGACACCCAGGACTGCGCCTGGTTCGCATAGCCCGCCTGCTGGAACTTGCCCAGTATCCCCTGGAGGCCGCCGTTCTGCTGCAGAACCTGCAGCGCGATCCGCAGCAGTGGATTCTGTTGCGCGCCGCCCGTGCCGTTCCCGGTCATGCCGCCCAGCAAGCTGCCGAGCATTCCATCGAGCAAGCCCATTGTGCCCTCCGTCGTGAGTGAAAAGTCGAAAACGCGGTCGCGGCGAATATGCTACGCCGCCTTGGTGCGGACGTGCAGATGTGCCTCGGCGGGCGGGTAGGCGGCGGCACCGAACGTGTCGCGGATCGCCTTGTTGGTGTCGAAGTACACCTGCCAGTAATGATCGGTGTGCACGTACGGCCGCACCGCAAGGACCGGCCCGCGCTCGTTGAACGTCAGGATCTCGACGTCCGGCTTCGGGGCTTCGACGACGTTCGCGATCTTCGGCAGCGCTTCCTTCAGCCGCCGGATCGCGTCGTGCGGATCCACCGTGTGGTCGAGCTGCGCGGTCAGATCCACACGGCGGTACGGGTTGTGCGAGAAGTTCTTGATCGTGCCGCCCATGACCTTGGCGTTGCCGACACTCGTCAGCACGTTGTCCGGGGTGTCGATCGACGTGGTGAACATGCCCACTGCGCGCACGGTGCCCTCGACGTCACCGGCCAGCACGTAGTCGCCGACCTTGAACGGGCGCAGCACTAAAATGAACGCGCCGGCGGCGAAGTTGGAAAGCAGCCCTCCCCACGCCGCGCCGATGGCGATTCCCAGCGCGGCGATGAGCGCCGCGAACGACGTCGTCTCGACCCCGAAGTAGCCGAGGATGCCGATGACCAGCAGAACATTGAGGGCAACGTTGATCGTGTTGCCGAGGTAGCGGATGACCGTCGGCTCGACCTTCTGCCGCTCGAGCGCCTTCTGGATCAGCGTTCCGACGATGCCGATCAGCCAGCGGCCGACGATGTACAAGGCGATCGCGCCGAGCACCTTGAGTCCGAGCGCGACGAGCGCCGGTTTCGCGGATTCGTACATCCCTTGAATGTCCATGAGTGTTCCCGTCCTGTTGTCTGGCGAGGTCAGCGAAATTGCACCGCCGCGAGAAATCGAGGCGGCGGTCGGAGCGAGAACATTGTCGCCCAGCCCGCAAGACGGGTGCAATTGTCGGCAGCGTGGACACCGATGCGGCAGCTCGCCGCAGACGGCTCGGGATCGACCCGGCCGGTCAGGCGGCAATGTGGACTAGGGTGCGGTCACGCCGAGCTCGGCGCACAGCCTGGCAATGGTTGCCTTGAGGGCGGTGACCTCGTCGTGCAATTGAGCGACGTTTACCTTGAGCGCCGCAAGCTCGGACACCGTCACGGCGTCGCCATCGCCATGGGCCTGGTCGCTTGGCGCCGGGCGCGTTGCCTCGGCAGGCAGGTCGCCCGACAGCAGATGCGCCCAGCGCGTCTCGCGCGCACCCGGCTGACGCGGCAGTTCGACGACGAGCGCGCCTGCGGGGCGCTCGGCCAATTCCTGCAGGAAGGCCTCGACGGCCGAAATGTCGGCGAAGCGGTGGAGCCGGTCGCAGTTGATCCGCAGCTCGCCGACCGTCTGCGGACCGCGCAACATCAGCGCGGTGAGCAGCGCCACCGCCTGGCCGGGAATCTGCAGCACGCGCTCGACGTTGTGCGCGTAGCGCATCACGCGACCGCCGCTCGACTCGACGACGAGCGAGAGCGCCTTCAGCCGGTCGAGCGTCGCCTGCACATCGGCGTCGCTCGCGTCGAGGATCGGATCGCGGCTCGTCTTCTGGTTGCAGCCGGCGACCAGCGCGTTGAGCGTCATCGGATAGGTGTCGGGGACCGTGTGCTGCTTTTCGACGAGCACGCCGAGCACGCGGGTTTCGAGCAGCGATAGGACAGGAAGCGTCACCGTGAGGCCGTCGGGCAGTGGCAGAGCCGTTCAGTGTAGCGCGTCGCGGCCCGCAGCGACGTCGGTTTGCCGGCGCTCCTGCATTCGGACCCGGGCGCCGGCGGCAGCCGTCGGCGTGCGCGCGCGGACGTGCGGCAGATCAAGGATGGCCGCGTCACGCAGCCGATAGAATGCGACCGGATCTCCGTGGCGAACGCCGTTTCCCGGGACCATGAGATGCGACTTGCCGAATCCCTCCTCCATGCCTTGAAGGCGTACGGTGCACGCGAGATCTTCGGCATCCCGGGCGACTTCGCGCTGCCGCTTTTCCGGGTCATCGAGGAATCGCGCATTCTGCCGCTGTACACGCTTTCGCACGAGCCGGGTGTCGGGTTCGCGGCCGACGCGGCGGCGCGCGTGAACTGCGCGCTCGGCGTGGCTGCCGTGACGTATGGTGCCGGGGCGCTCAACGTCGTCAACGCCGTGGCGGGCGCCTATGCCGAGAAGTCGCCGGTCGTCGTCGTTTCCGGCGCGCCCGGCAAGGACGAGGCGGGCGCCGGATTGCTGCTGCACCACCAGGCCAAGACGCTCGATTCGCAGTTCCGGATCTTCGAAGAGATCACCTGCGACCAGGCGCGTCTGGACGATGCCCGGCGCGCGCCGGGCGAGATCGCGCGGGTGCTGCAGAGGTGCCGTACCGAGTCGCGCCCCGTCTATCTGGAGTTGCCGCGCGACATGGTGAGCGTGCCTTGCGGCCCGGTGACGCCGCTGCCTCCGGACGCGGTGGACGGCGAGGCGCTGGCCGCGTGCGTGGATGAAATCCTCGCGCGCCTCGACGGCGCACGCACGCCCGTGCTGATGGTGGGCGTGGAGGTACGCCGCTTCGGCCTGGAAGCGAAGGTTGCGGCGCTCGCCGGCAAGCTGGGACTGCCGGTGGTGACGAGCCTGATGGGCAGAGGACTCCTTTCCGGCACGGAAGCGCCGCCGTTGGGGACGTACCTCGGCGTCGCCGGCGTCCCGGAGCTCACCGAGCGGGTCGAGTCCTCCGACGCCTTGTTCCTGCTCGGCGTCATCATCTCGGACACCAATTTCGGCGTCTCGGCGCGCAAGATCGACCTGCGGCGCACGATTCGTGCGCTGGATGGCGCGGTGACGCTCGGTTACCACACCTACGCCCACATTCCGCTTGCGGCGCTCACCGATGCATTGCTGGAGCGCATCGCGACGCGTCGGGCGACCCCACGTGCCGTACCGCCGGCCTACCCCCGCGCACCTGCCCGTCGACGATGCCGCGATCGCGCCCGACGACATCGCCTGCGCGATCAACGACCTGATGGCCGAGCACGGACGCATGCCGATTGTCACCGACGTCGGCGACTGCCTGTTCACGGCGATGGACATCGAACACACGGCGATGGTCGCGCCGGGCTACTACGCGTCGATGGGGTTCGGCGTCCCGGCGGGCCTGGGCGTGCAGGCCGCGGGCGGGCGCGCGGCCGTTGATTCTGGTCGGCGACGGCGCGTTCCAGATGACCGGCTGGGAGCTCGGCAATTGCCGCCGGTACGGCTGGGATCCGATCGTGGTCGTCTTCAACAACGCAAGCTGGGAAATGCTGCGGACCTTCCAGCCCGAGTCACGCTTCAACGATCTGGACGAATGGAACTTTGCCGCCATGGCAGGCGCACTCGGCGGCGAGGGTGTTCGCGTGCATACGCGTCGCGAACTGGTGGCCGCGCTCGCGCGTGCGGCGGCCACTCGCGGCCGTTTCCAGCTGGTCGAGGCGATGATTCCCCGTGGCGTGCTGTCCGCCACGCTTGCGCGCTATGTCGCCGGGGTCAAGCAGGCGCGCGGCCGCCCGCCCGCGTGAACGCTCGCGCGGCGCCGGACGGCCGTCCTGGCCGGTCCGCCTACTTCGCGCAGACGTGCTTGACGACGAGGTCTGCGGAGCCGCCGGCCGGCTCCTTGAGGTATTCGATCTTCGCCGCCCTGTTGCGCGAGAACACCCTGTTCTTCGCCTCGTCCTCGTAGAGCACCACCTCGACCCCCGCGGCGGTCATCTCCTTGCAGTTGACCTTCATCCGCGAGCGCATGCTCGTGATGCCGCCCCCCGTGGTGTCGAGGGCGGTCTTGAGTTCGGTGCGGAAGGCCACGTCGGTGATGCCCTTGGCCGTCTTCACGCTCGTCTTGTCGACGTAGACCTTGTTGCCATTGGCGTTCTCGCCGATCGGCTGCCAATTTGGCGCTGCGATGGCGGAGCCGGCGACAGGCGACGAGGGCGATGGCGAGCAGCGTTTTCATGTTGGCCTCCTTTGGCGGCGAGAATCCACACAGCCTTTCGCGGCCTCGGCGGCAGCGATCCTGTGTGGAATTGTGCGCAGCGATCCGGCGCCCCGACTTGTCCGGGATCAAGCTCCCGCGCGTGGCGGGGGGGCCCGACGAACCCCGATGCGCCGGCTGCGGCCGGTACTGGTATCGTAGGAACAGACGGCTGGCGGCAAGACGCCCGGCCATGGTGGAAATTGCGCCCGACGGGCGCGCGGAGTCTTGATGGCGAATCGCCCCGAAGTGACCAACATGGCGCTGTTCTGCGATTTCGAGAACATCGCACTCGGCGTCCGCGACGCCAACTACGAGAAATTCGACATCGGCAAGGTGCTCGAGCGGCTGCTGCTCAAGGGCAGCATCGTCGTCAAGAAGGCGTACTGCGACTGGGAGCGCTACAAGGCGTTCAAGGCGCCGATGCACGAGGCTTCCTTCGAGCTGATCGAGATCCCGCACGTGCGCCAGTCGGGCAAGAACTCGGCCGACATCCGGATGGTCGTCGACGCGCTCGATCTCTGCTACACGAAAGCGCACGTGGAGACGTTCGTCATTATCAGCGGCGATTCGGATTTCTCGCCGCTCGTCTCCAAGTTGCGCGAGAACAACAAGGTCGTCATCGGCGTCGGGGTCAAGAATTCGACGTCCGATCTGCTCATCGCCAACTGCGACGAGTTCATCTTCTACGACGATCTGGTTCGCGAGCGCAAACGCCCGGGTGCGCGGAAGGCGCCCGCGAAGCCCGCGTCCGGCACGGTGAAGCCGCCGGCGAGAAGGGGCAAGGCGGCGCGGGACGCCGAGCGGCAGGCCGAACCGTTGGCCGAGCGGGAGGCCGAACAAGTGGCCGAGCGGGACGTCGAGGCGGAGGCGCCCGCGCCGGCGAAGAAGAGCGACGAGGAGCGCCGTCAGGAGGCACTCGACCTCATCGCCGAGACCGTCGAGGCGCTCATCGCCGAACGCGGCGACGAGGAGAAGGTCTGGGGGTCGATGGTGAAACAGGCGCTGAAGCGCCGGAAGCCGGGCTTCAACGAGTCGTTCTACGGCTTCCGCTCGTTCAACGGGATGCTCGAGGAGGCCGCACGCCGGGGCAGCCTTGCACTCGAACGCGACGAGAAGTCCGGCGGCTACATCGTGCGGCTTGCCGGAGGCGAGGAGTGAGCCCCCGGCATTGAATGCGGGGAGCGCGCCCCCATAAAGACCGGTAAGGTGCGGCGCACCCAAGGGAGGCCGGGCGCCGCAGAATCGCTCTTGCTGCCTCCCGATGACGGTGAGGTGCGCGATGGCGAGCGTCCGACCGGCCGCGGTGGCCGGCCTTTTCTACCCGGGTACGGCCGCGACACTGGCGGCGGACGTCCATGCCTGCCTCGGTGCGGTCGCAACGAGTGCCGGTGCCGTTCCGAAGGCCGTCGTCGTCCCCCATGCCGGCTACGTCTACTCGGGCCCGGTCGCCGCGAGCGCGTACGCACGGCTCGCGGCGGGACGGGCAACGATCCGGCGCGTCGTGCTGCTGGGACCGACCCACCGCGTGCCGGTGCGCGGCCTGGCGCTGCCGTCGGCACGTGCCTTCGCGACGCCCCTCGGCACCGTCGCCGTCGACCGCGACGCCGCGGCGCTGTCGTTGACGCTGCCGCAGGTGCGCGAGAACGACGCGGCGCACGCGCAGGAGCATTCGCTGGAAGTGCAGTTGCCGTTCCTGCAGACGGTGCTGGGGGACTTCAAGGTCGTCCCGTTCGCGGTCGGTGCCGCGTCCGCCGCGGAGGTCGCGGAGGTCATCGAGCTGCTGTGGGGCGGACCGGAGACGCTGATCGTCGTCAGTTCCGACCTCTCGCACTACCATCGCTACGACGAGGCGCGGAGGATCGACCGCGCGACGTCCGATGCCGTCCTTGCGCTCGACCCCGCTCTCGATCACGACCAGGCCTGCGGCGCGACGCCGCTCAACGGGCTCCTGCTGTGTGCCCGTCGCCGCGGCCTCCTGCCGGAGCTCCTCGACCTGCGCAATTCCGGCGACACCGCGGGCGATCGGGCCCGTGTCGTCGGCTACGCGTCGTTCGCGTTCACGGCCCGCGAGGCAGAATCGGGCGCCACGGCGGAGGAAAGGCGATGAACGACCCGGTCCTCGGCCGCTCGCTGGTCCGGATTGCCCGGTCGGCGATTGCCGTCCGTCTCGGGGTCCCGGCGGGCGAGGACGCCGATCGTGCCCACCCGGCACTCGTGCGTCCGGCGGCGACGTTCGTCACGCTGACGCAGGAGAAGGAGCTGCGTGGTTGCATCGGCTCGCTGGAGCCGTCGCGGCCGCTCGCCGTCGACGTGCGCGAGAACGCCGTCGCCGCGGCATTCCGCGACCCGCGCTTTGCGCCGCTGGCGGTGCACGAATTCGTGGCGACCTCGGTCGAAGTGTCGCTGCTCGGTCCGAGCCAGCCGATCCGCTTCGTCGACGAGACGCACCTCCTGGCCCAGCTCGAGCCGGGCGTCGACGGCGTGATCCTCGAATTCGGCGGGCGCCGCGCGACGTTTCTGCCGCAGGTTTGGGAGGCGCTCGCGGAGCCCCGTGAGTTTCTGTCGGCCCTGAAGCGCAAGGCCGGGCTGCCGGTCGATTTCTGGCACCCCCGGGTGAACGTTCGCCGCTATGCGGTGACCAAATGGAAGGAAAGCGAATTGACCCTTGAGGAACAACGATGACCGATCATCCCGGCCGCTGGTGGCACCGGCTCGACGACGGGCGCATCCAGTGCGATCTGTGTCCGCGCGACTGCCGGCTGCACGAGGGGCAGCGCGGCGCCTGCTTCGTCCGCCAGCGCACCGGCGACCAGATGGTGCTGACGACCTACGGCCGCTCGTCCGGCTTCTGCGTCGACCCGATCGAGAAGAAGCCGCTCAACCAGTTCTACCCGGGTACGTCGGTGTTCTCGTTCGGCACGGCCGGCTGCAATCTCGCGTGCAAGTTCTGCCAGAACTGGGACATTTCCAAGTCGCGTGAGATGGACACGCTGATGGACCGGGCCTCGCCCGAGGCGATCGCCGTCGCTGCGGCCGACCACGGCTGCCGCAGCGTGGCCTTCACCTACAACGATCCGGTGATCTTCGCCGAGTACGCGATGGACACCGCGGATGCGTGCCATCAACGGGGCATCGCCACGGTCGCCGTCACTGCCGGCTACATCGGCATCGACGCGCGCCGCGAGTTCTACGCGAAGATGGACGCGGCGAACATCGACCTCAAGGGCTTCACCGACGAGTTCTACGTGAAGCTCTGCGGTGCGCATCTGGCGCCGGTGCTCGACACCCTCGTCTACGTCCACCACGAGACCGAATGCTGGCTGGAGATCACCACGCTGCTGATCCCCGGCAAGAACGATTCGGACGAGGAGCTCACGGCGTTGAGCAAGTGGGTCGCGCGCGAACTGGGCACCGACGTGCCGCTGCATTTCACCGCGTTCCATCCGGACTACAAGGTGACCGACATCGCCGCGACGCCGAAATCGACACTCGCCCGCGCTCGGCGCATCGCGCAGGGTGAAGGCCTGCGCTACGTCTACACCGGCAACGTCCACGACCGCGACGGGGGCACGACGTTCTGCCCGGGGTGCAATGCGCCGCTGATCGTGCGCGACTGGCACGAGATCGAGCGCTACGCCCTGACGCCCGACGGCCGTTGTCCGCACTGCGAGAACGTGGTCGCCGGCCGCTTCGAGCGGTTCGACGGGCATACGCTGGGCCGGCGACGGATTCCGGTGCGCCTTCGGGCCATGGCCTGAAGCAACGCCTTCGCGCCGGCCGCGCCGGCGATCAGAACTTCTCATCCGGGCGCAGATAGCGCCACTGGCCTTCAGGCAGGGGCCCCAGCGATACGCTGCCGCTGCGTACGCGCTTCAATCCGGTCACTTTCAGTCCGACGAGCTCGCACATGCGCCGGATCTGTCGTTTCCTGCCCTCGCGCAGCACGATGCGGAGCTGACTTTCGTTCTGCCACGACACGCGCGCCGGCTTCAGCTTCACACCATCGAGCTCGATTCCGTGCTGAAGAAGCGCGAGCCCCTCGGGCGCCAGCGCGCCTTCGACGCGGACGAGATACTCCTTTTCCACTTCGCTTTTTTCCCCGACGAGCCGCTTCGCGATGCGGCCGTCCTGGGTGAAGACGAGGAGCCCGGTCGAGTCGATGTCGAGCCGTCCCGCCGGCGCGAGACCGCGCAGGTGCGACGGCTTGAATTTCTGTGGTGATTTGTCGCCGGACCAGCGGCTTTCGGGACGGATGAGCACGATCGCCGGTTGATGGTCGTCCTCGGGTTGGCCGGAAACGTAACCGACCGGCTTGTTGAGCAGGATCGTCACTTGCTCGCTCTGGTGCCGGCGCGCCGCGGGATCGACCTCGATGTGCGCGCGCGGCGGGACGCGCGTTCCCAGCGTCGTGATCGTGATTCCGTCGACCGTGACCCAGCCGTTCTCGATCCACTCGTCGGCTTCGCGGCGCGAGCACAGTCCGCGCTCGCTCATCAGTTTGGACAGGCGCGGATGCTCGTGTGCGGGTGGCGTGGCCGTGGTGCGCGGCGGCGCGGTGGCGCTCGTTTTGCGCGGGGTCGCGAATCGCTCGCGTCCGGCGGGTTTCGCGGGCGCAGGGCGAGAAGGGCGGGATCCTGGACCCGCGTCCGGGCCTCGGCTTGGTTTCGCGCCTGGTACCGGGGAAGACACCATCGGTTTCGCAGCGGGCGACCGGCGCCGCCGCGTGCCGGAATCGGCGCCGGCATGGCGTGCCTTCGGCTGCGGCGGCGTGGCCGCCTGCACAGGGACTTCTCTCGGCGGCGGCGCGGGTGCGGCTGTGGGCGCGCCTTTGCCGAGCGCCGGCGCGATTGACGGCGTACGGCCGTGCTGAGCCCGTCGGGCGCGCGAGCTCAGCGGCTTCGCGGGCTGCGTGGTGCCTTTCTTCGGCGGGAGCTTGAGTGTGGAACGCGTCATGACGCCAATCCGGGCGGGGCGGCCGATTGCATCCGCGAGGGTCGCATTATCGACGATCTTGTGCCAACGCCGACTGGCCGGCGAACGCGCGGCGGACGCCGGTGCTCGCGCGAGCGGCAATTCCCCGCGCGATGCCTCGCCCGACCGTCAATCGACTTTCGCGCCGGTGGCGCGGATCACCTTGCCCCAGAGGTCGATCTCGCTGCGAATGAACGCACCGAACTGCTCGGGCGTATCGCCGACGGGTTCGGCGCCTTCGCCGGCGAGCCGCTCGGCGACGGACGGATCCTTGAGTGCCTTCACCGCGTCGCGGTTGAGTTTGGCGACGATGTCCTTCGGCGTCGCCGCCGGCGCGAGCAGTCCGTACCACTGCGTCGCCTCGTAGCCGGGCACGCCCGACTCGGCGATCGTCGGAATGTCCGGGAATCCTTTCAGTCGCTGCGCAGACGCGACGCCGAGGATGCGCAGCTTGCCGGCCTTGACGTGAGGCAGCACCGGGGGCAGCCCGGTGATCATCAGCGCAATCTGGCCGCCGAGCAGATCGGACAGCGCGGGCGCCGTCCCCTTGTACGGGATGTGCTGGAGGTCGACGCCGGCGCGCAGCTTGAAGTATTCGGTGGCGAGATGCGCGGCGCTGCCGTTGCCGCCCGAGCCGTAGTCGAGCTTGCCGGGCTTGGACTTGGCCAGCGCGATGAGTTCGCGGACGTTCTGACTCGGCACGGCGGGACCGACGACGAGCACGTTCGGCACCATCGCGATCAGCGTGATCGGCGCGAAGTCCTTCACCGGATCGTAGGGGAGCTTCGGGTACAGCGCGGGATTGGCGGCGAGCGTGCCCACGTGGCCCATCACCAGCGTGTAGCCGTCGGGCGCGGCCTTGGCGACCAACTCCATGCCGATGCTGCCCCCGGCGCCCGGCCGGTTGTCGATGATCACCGACTGGCCCCACGCCTCGGCGAGCTTCTGGCCGATCGCGCGGGCGAGGATGTCGGTGCTGCCGCCGGGCGTGAACGGGACGACGAGCCGAACCGGCTTCGACGGGAAACGACGCAGCGGTTTCGGCCGCGCGCAGCGTCTCGACGGGCGCGCAGGACAGGGTCACGGCGGCGGCCGCGACCAGCAGCGCGATGCGGGTGTTCATTGTTCGCTCCAGTGCGCGGAAGCGCTCGCTACGGGTTCGGCCGGGCCACGGGGCGTCACGGCGACCGCGGGCGCAGGCAAATTCGCGCGCTACGCCTTGCTGTAGATCTCGGCGCCCTTCTGCACGAACTCGACCGCCTTCGTCTCCATCCCTCTCGCCAGCGCATCGGCCTCGGCGATTCCCTGCTTCGCCGCGAACTCGCGCACGTCCTGCGTGATCTTCATCGAGCAGAAGTGCGGGCCGCACATCGAGCAGAAGTGCGCGAGCTTCGCGCCGTGCTGCGGCAGCGTCTCGTCGTGGAACTCGCGCGCCTTGTCCGGATCGAGGCCGAGGTTGAACTGGTCTTCCCAGCGGAACTCGAAACGCGCCTTGGAGATGGCGTTGTCGCGGATCTGCGCGCCCGGATGGCCCTTGGCGAGGTCGGCCGCGTGCGCGGCGACCTTGTAGGCCATGATGCCGTCCTTGACGTCGACCTTGTTCGGCAGCCCGAGGTGCTCCTTCGGCGTCACGTAGCAGAGCATCGCCGTGCCGTACCAGCCGATCATCGCCGCGCCGATCGCGCTGGTGATGTGGTCGTAGCCGGGGGCGATGTCGGTGGTGAGCGGGCCCAGCGTGTAGAACGGCGCCTCGCCGCACAGGCGCAGCTGCTCGTCCATGTTGTGCTTGATGAGGTGCATCGGCACGTGGCCGGGGCCCTCGATCATCACCTGCACGTCGTGGCGCCACGCGACCTGCGTGAGCTCGCCCAGCGTGGCGAGCTCGGCCATCTGCGCCTCGTCGTTGGCGTCGTAGCCCGAACCCGGCCGCAGCCCGTCGCCGAGCGAGAACGCGACGTCGTAGGCCTTCATGATCGCGCAGATGTCCTCGAAGTGCGTGTAGAGGAAACTCTCCTTGTGGTGCGCGAGACACCACTTCGCCATGATCGAGCCGCCGCGCGACACGATCCCGGTCATCCGCTTCGCGGTCATCGGGATGTAGCGCAGCAGCACGCCCGCGTGGATCGTGAAGTAGTCCACGCCCTGCTCGGCCTGCTCGATCAGCGTGTCGCGGAACATCTCCCAGGTCAGGTCCTCGGCCTTGCCGTCGACCTTCTCCAGCGCCTGATAGATCGGCACCGTGCCGATGGGCACCGGCGAGTTGCGGATGATCCACTCGCGCGTCTCGTGGATGTTCTTGCCCGTCGAGAGGTCCATCACCGTGTCCGCACCCCAGCGCGTCGACCACGTCATCTTCTCGACTTCCTCGTGGATCGACGAGGAGACGGCGGAATTCCCGATGTTGGCGTTGATCTTCACCAGGAAGTTGCGGCCGATGATCATCGGCTCGCTTTCCGGGTGATTGATGTTGCTGGGGATGATCGCGCGCCCGCGCGCCACCTCGTCGCGGACGAACTCCGGCGTGATGACCGCCGGAATGGCGGCGCCGAAGCTCTGGCCAGGATGCTGCCGCGTGACGAGCGCCGGCAGCGTCGCCAGCATCTCCTCGCGCTTCAGGTTCTCGCGGATCGCGATGAATTCCATCTCCGGCGTGACGATGCCGCGCCGGGCGTAGTGCATCTGGGTGACGTTGGCCCCGTCCCGGGCACGGCGCGGCTTGCGATGGAGGTCGAAGCGCAGGCCGGCGAGCTGCGGATCGGCCAGGCGCGCGCGCCCATAGCCGGAGGTCAGACCGTCGAGTTCGACGGTGTCGCCGCGCTCGCCGATCCAGGCCGCGCGCAGCGGCGGCAGCCCCTTGCGAATGTCGATCTTCGCTGCCGGATCGGTATACGGTCCCGACGTGTCGTAGACGACGATCGGCGGATTCTTCTCCGCGCCGAACAGGAGGCGGGGGTATCCGCCTGCGCGATTTCGCGCATCGGCACGCGAATGTCGGGCCGTGAACCTTCGACGTGGATCTTGCGCGAATTGGGCAGCGGCGAGACCGCGGCGTCGTCCACGTGCGCATCGCGGGCGTAGAACTGGTCGTTGGCGTTCATGGTGCTCCTCGAGGCGGCGCCGGGCGGCGGAAGAGGAGCGGCGTGTAGGCTCGCGCTTCCCTGCACCGGCATTATCCGAACAGGTTCCAAGGGTTTCATCTCACCGACCCGCCGGCGTACAACGGGAAGGACCCCTAGCGTCGCTCGCACGTTACCCCCTTTGCCCGGTACCGGCAAGCGGCGTGCGCGGATGCCCGCGCGCCCGGCATTGACGTGCTCCGCAGTACCCGCGTCGACACCGCGGGCGCGCGATATTCGCTACAATTCGCGCTGCCGCGGGTGTAGCTCAATGGTAGAGCAGAAGCTTCCCAAGCTTACGACGAGGGTTCGATTCCCTTCACCCGCTCCAGCGGAAAACCGGCCTTTGCGGCCGGTTTTCTTTTTCCCGTTGACGTGCCGAGTCAGCGACGCGTCCGCGGTGAGCCTTAGGATCGTTTCGCCGGCACCAAGCGCGCACGCTCGCCCTCGAGCTTGCGGGCTCGGGCCCGCGGCTCCATCACTTCGCCGATCAGTTCACGCAGCTTGGCGCGCAATTCGCGCAGCAGCGCGTCGCCGGTCGGAGTCGTGCGGTAGTAGCGGCGACCCTTGCCCTCGACCACCTGCTGCGTCGACGTCAGCACGCCGCCGTCTTCGAGCCCGTGCAGCAAAGGATAGAGCGTGCCCGGACCGATGTCGTAGCCGTGGCGCTTCAGCGCCTCCATCATCTCCATACCGAAGTTGCGCGCCTCGGCGGCATGGTGGAGGATGCGGATGCGGATGAAGGCCAGATAGACATCGCGCACGAGTTGTTTGCCGGCCAGTGGGCTCACCGTGCGTTCCTCGTCGTTCCGTTTTTTCGCGGCGGATGCGGGACGCCGCCATTCTCGTACCCGACGTACGCATGGATTGGTGACGTTGGACTCCGCGTGCACCGCGGGTTGATGCAGGTCAAACTTCCCGGCAACCACTCGCGGGTGGCGCAGCCGCGCGCTCTGTGATTCCCGTCACAGACGCACGCGACCGCCATCCCGAGAATCCGCATCAAGTCGGGCGCGTTCCGAGGTGTCCCCCGGAGGCCGGTCGGGAATGCCGCCGTCGACTCTTGCGCGAAGGAGAACCACCATGCAGTCCGTCACCGATGCCGCATTCGAATCGGTCGTCCTCGAGTCGAAGCTCCCTGTTCTCGTCGATTTCTGGGCGCCGTGGTGCGCGCCGTGCCGCGCGGTCGCGCCGGTGCTCGCCGAGCTCGCGACCGAGTTCGCCGGCCGCCTGAGCGTCGTGAAAGTAAACGTCGACGAGGAGAACGCGGTTGCCGGGGATCTCGGCGTGCGCAGCATCCCCACGCTCGTCATGTTCAAGGGCGGCAAGGCCGTCGAAGGCGTCATCGGCGCATTGTCGAAGGCCGAGTTGCGCAGACTGGTCGACAGGCACGTCGAGGCCTGACGCGATGGGGAAGAGCTACCGCGACATCACGAAATCGGTGTCGGCGTCGCTGGTCAAGCTGCGTGCCGGGATCCCGGACGTGACCAGCGGCTTCAGCGCGATGGCGCGGGCGGCGACCCGCGACGGGGCGCTCGACAAGAAGACCAAGGAACTGATCGCGCTGGCCCTCGGCGTGGCTTCGCACTGCGACGCGTGCATCGGTTACCACGCCGAGGCGCTCGTGAAGCTCGGCGCATCGCGGGCCGAGATCGAGGAGACGCTCGGGATGGCGGTCTACATGGGCGGCGGACCGTCGCTGATGTATGCGGCGGACGCACTGGCCGCGTGGGAGGAATTCAGCGCGCCACGCCAGGACGCAGAGCCGCGCTCCTGACCTTCCGCGTTCAGGTCGCCGCGCGCGCGGCGACCCCGAGCGTTTCCGCGGAGGCGGGCGCAACGACCCCGGGACCGGCAATCCGGTTGCGGCCGGCGCGCTTGGCCTCGTACAACAGCGCGTCGGCGCGGGACACCAGATCCGCAACGCGCGCCGAGCCGTCGGAGGTGACGGCGACGCCGATGCTGACGGTGATCCGGATCGGCACCTTCGACGTGCCGAAGTCGGTGGCGGCGATCCTCGCCCGGGCGCGCTCGGCAACGAGCGCGGCCTCGTCCCCGTCGGTTCCCGGCAGCAGCACGGCGAATTCCTCGCCGCCGTAGCGGCCCAACAGGTCCTGGCCGCGCAGCGTGTGGCGCAGCGCCGCCGCCGTCCCGGTGAGCACCCGGTCGCCGGTGAGGTGGCCATGCGTGTCGTTGATTCGCTTGAAGAGGTCGAGGTCGATCATCAGCATCGCGACCGGGGTCCCGGCGCGCTGCGCCCGGGCCAGTTCGCGCGCACAGAGCTCGAGGAACACCCGGTGCGTGTAGGCGTCGGTCAGCGAATCGTGACTGGCGAGAAACTGGAGCTGAGACCGCAGCCGCAGATGCGCAAGCATCATCAGGCCGAGTCCGACGGCGACGGCGATCACGGCATGGGTGGCGACATACACGACGTGCACGCCGGCGTACTCGAACAGACCGGGCGCGTCGTCCGACACCGTTGTGACCGCGGCGCGCACGAGTGCAACCGCGGCGCCGATCGTCATTCCCGCGGCGGTGAACAGCCTTGCCGCGCGGCTCGGGCGGTCGTCGCGCGCGACCGAGAGTTCGCGGACCGCCGCGACATAGACGACGGTCTCGGCGATCATCTCGACGATGATGCGTGCGCGGAAACTGTCGTTGGCGTACGTGAACGCTACGAATAGCACGAACGCGAGGCCGACCAGCGAAGCGAGCGGCGCCCACGGCACCTTGCGGCCCTCGAAGCTGCGTACGCCGGCATAGAGGAGTGCAAATCCGGCGACGAGCACGGTGTGCGCCAGCACGTAGGTGACGAACGGAGGCGCGCGGTCACGCAGCAGGAATGCGCCGGTGGCGAGCGTCAGCAGCGCATAGGCGATCGACCACTTGCGCAGTCCGGGAAACGGGGCGTGGATCCCCGCCCGCATGGCCCCGAACGTGCCCGCGAACAGCGCGGTCAGCAGCATCGTCAGGACAAGGAGCGTGGCGATGTCGAGCTGCAACGAGTCTCCTGCTCGGCGTTGGAGGCGGGGCCTGCCGCGCTCTGCGTGAGCGTGAGGCCCCTGCGGCATTATTGCACCTGGTGCTGGGCGCATGCCGGTGTCTTGCAGGCGAAGTGCCGGCGACATTCGTGCCGACTGACCGGGATCAAGCGCTGCAGGCGGCTCGCGCGCTACACGACTCCCCGGCCGGCAATGGAAACCGCTACAATCCTGCCCAGCCGTTCGACTGCGCACCGGTTGCGCGCAGGTCGACCGGGGGAACGTCAAAGCGAGCGTTGCCGCTGGAACGTGGCAACGGTTCACGGAAATCCCCGGCGCGGCACCTCATTCGGGAGTCCGAAGATGACCACACCGATCGCCTTGCCCAACCTCGCCAACGCCGCCGCGCCTTCGCTGATGGGCGACACCGTGCGCATGCCGTGGGCGGGCGAAGGCGAGGAGCGCGTCGTGCGACCCGCGCTCGCCGTGCTTTACCGAATGGCGGTGGGCCCGCGGGCCGATTACTACGTGCCCCGGTTCCTTCGTTTCGAGCGCGCGGGGCGCGCCACGGCCACCTGGCATTGGCCGTCGTTCTGGATTCCGAGCATCTGGGCGTTCTACCGCAAGCTCTGGCTCGCCGGCATCGGGTTTGCGTTGCTGCCGTTCCTCGGGGCGGCGGCGTTCGCAGCCATCGAGCCGGCCATCGGCGGTTCGAACCTCGTCTGGTTCGCGCTCGCCGCGCTGTTCATCTGGTTCGTTCCATGCGTGGTTCCCGCGCTGTTCGCGAACGCGCTGCTGTACCACCGGGTTCGGGCGCAGGTCCGGCGCGCGGAAGGCGAGCGGAGGTCGATCGGCCAGATTGCCACGATGCTGACCAAGCGCACGCCGACAGCGTTCACCGTCGCCCTGTGCGTCGGGATCGCAGCGGTGATCCTCACGCCGCAGCTGGCCGCGCCGAATCTGAACGCGCTGTACAAGGAACACGTCGTGCGCACCCGGCTCGCGGAGAGTCTCGCGGCGGTGAGGCCATTGCAGCGGCAGATCGAGGAGAGCATCGAGCGCTTCGGTGTGCTGCCGCGGACGCCGGACTACGCGGTGATGCTCGCCCACCGGGGCGCGATGCTGCTCGAGGACGTCAATCTGAGCCCGACGACCGGCCGGCTCCGGCTGGTGCTCGGGCCGACCGTGGCCGAGCTCGACGGGACGGCGATCCTGCTCGCCCCGTCGATCGACGCCCGGCAGCGCGTCAACTGGCTGTGCATCCCGGTCGGCATCCCCCCCGCCTACCTTCCCGACGAGTGCCGGAAACAATAGTTCCGGCGGAAGGACAACGCCGGCCGCTGCCGCCGGCGATGCCGTTGCCGGTACCGCGGACGCCGCGCCGCAGCGGCGTCTGAGCGTGGCGCGGCGATGAACGCAGCGCGCAACGCGGCCCACATTCCGCCGCGGGCGATCGTCCTGATCTCGGGCAGCGTCCTGTGCTTCACGCTGCTCGACACGACGATCAAGTACCTGACCCAGTTCATGCCGGTGTCGCTGCTGGTCTGGGCCCGCTGGAGCATCCAGGTGGTCGCGATGCTTCTGTGGCTCGGGCCGAGCATGGGACGCGGGCTGGTGCGCACGACCCGGCTTCGCCTGCACCTCGTTCGGGGCGCGATCCTGTTGAGCTCCTCGTTCTGCTTCGTCACCGCGTTGCGCTACCTGCCGCTGGCCGACGCGACGGCGATCAACTACTCGACCCCGATCCTGGTCGCGGTGATGGCGGTATTCATCCTGCACGAAAAGCTGACGCGGGCGCGGATCGGTTTCGTGCTCGCGGGATTCGCGGGGATGCTGCTCATCGCGCGGCCGGGTTCGGAGATCCTGACCGCGGCCGCGCTGCTCGCCATGGCCTCCGCGGCCTTCTATGCGACGTTCCAGATCCTGACCCGCAAGCTGGCGGGCGAGGATCCCCGCGTGCTGCTTTTCATCCCGGCCCTGGTCGGCACCGCGCTGATGACGCTGACGCTGCCGTGGATCGAGTTCCCCGCGCACGTGGCGTGGCAGCAGGTCGTGCTCCTCGTGGTCGGCAGCCTGCTGGGCACGCTTGGGGCATTTCCTCTTCATCCTCGCGTTCCGGCGCGCTCCTGCGTCGGGGCTTGCGCCGTTCACCTACATGCAGCTCGTCTGGGCGACGCTCCTCGGGTGGTTCATTTTCGGCGATTTCCCCGGGGGCTTCACGCTCGCCGGCATGGGCGTGATCGCGACGAGCGGCCTCTTCCTCGCGGTGCACGAGCAGCGCCGGGCGCAGGTCCCGCCGCCGCCGGGCCCGACCACCATCGAGTAGCGAGCTGCGGAGGATTCCCCGGCGGGCCGGGTCCGTCTTCGCCGACCTGCGTTAGAATTGGTCAGACCACCCGACCAATCCGGGGCGCGCCGCGTCCCTTTTTCTTTCCGTGGAGGAAGACATGAACGCGACCGCAACGCCGCGCATCGGCTTCATCGGCCTGGGCCTGATGGGGCACGGCATGGCGAAGAACCTCGTCATGAAGGGCTTCCCGCTGACGGTGCGCGTGCATCGCAACCGCAAGCCGCTCGAGGACATCCTTGCCGCCGGCGCGAAGGAGGTCGCCACCAACGCCGACGTGGCGCGCAATGCCGACATCGTGTTCCTGTGCGTGACCGGGGCGCCGCAGGTCGAGGAGATCGTCCACGGCAAGGACGGTCTCGCCGGCGCCGCGCGCAAAGGCCTCGTGATCGTCGACACGTCGACGAGCGAGCCGGCGACGACGGCGAAGATGCGCGAGTCGCTCGCGCCACTGGGCGTCCTCTTCGTCGACGCGCCGCTCGCCCGCACGCCGCTCGAGGCCGAGCAGGGCCGGCTCAACATCATGGTCGGCGCCGACGACGCGACGTTCGCGACGTTGAAGCCCGTGCTGCAGGCGTTCTGCGAGAACATCATCCACGCCGGTCCCGCCGGCCACGGATTGATGATCAAGCTCCTCAACAATTTCGTCGCGCAGGCGATCGCGACGGCGACCGCGGAAGCGTGCGCGGCCGCGGCGAAGTCGGGCGTGTCGATCCGCAAGCTGCACGAGGTCATCTCGGCCGGCGCGGTGAACTCGGGGATCTTCCAGATGATGGTCGGCAGGATGCTCGACCACGGCGACCTCACCGGGCTCAAGTTCACGCTGGTCAACGCGATGAAGGATCTGCGCTACTACACGCATTTCGCCGAATCGCTCCCGGTGTGCGGGATCGTCGGCGAGGCGGTCCACCAGAGCCTCGTCAATGCGAACCTGCTGGGCTTCGGCGACAAGTACGTGGCTTCGCTGATCGAGGCGCAGGAGAAGCTCTCGGGCGTTGCGATCGTGCCGCGGAGCTGAGCGCACGGGCTCTGCGCAAGGCAAGTCGAGGCCGCCAACGTGGCCCGATACCAGTATCATCGACGCTTCCCGAACTTCCCGCGCCGACCCGGGCAGACGAGACCCGGGCAGCGTGCCCCATGACAGCTGCCGCCTCCGTTTCCCATCTCGAATTCGCGTACCGCATGGCGCTCACCGCCGGTGAGGCGATCCTGCCGCACTTCCGCGTCGCCATCGACGTCGAGGACAAGGGTGGTGCCCGGGGATACGACCCCGTGACGGTGGCCGACCGCGCGGCCGAGGCCGTGATCCGCGCCGAGATCGCGCGCGTCCACCCGGACCACGGCATCCGCGGCGAGGAGCACGGCTGGCAGAAAGGCGCGTCGAACTTCACCTGGGTGATCGACCCGATCGACGGCACGCGCAGCTTCATCCTCGGCCAGATGCACTGGGCGACGCTGATCGCGCTGCACGACGGCGAGCGCGTCGTCGCCGGCGTTGCGCACCAGCCTTACGTGGGCGAGACGTTCCTCGCGACACCCGGCGGTCGCGCGGAATGGCGTCGCGGCGGCATGCGCCGCGCGCTGAAGACGCGACGCTGTCATGCGCTCGAACACGCGGCGCTCGCGTGCACCGATCCGAAGATGTTCCTGACGCCCGAGACTCTCGCGGCGTTCAACCGCGTTTCGGCGCGCGCGCGGCTGACGCGCTGGGGCGGCGACTGCTACGCGTACTGCCTGCTCGCGATGGGGCTCATCGACGTGGTCATCGAATCGTCGCTTCAGGCCTGGGACGTGCAGGCGCTGGTCCCGATCGTGGGGTCGGCCGGCGGCACGATCACGACGTGGACCGGCGGACGCTGCGAGGAGGGCGGCAACGTCGTCGCCTGCGGCGATCCGGTGCTGCACGCCGAAGTGCTGAAACTGCTGGCCTGACTTGCCCGCTCGGCCGGGATGCGGCTGCGGCACCGCGGTGGTGTCCTTGACCGTCTCCGGCACGTACGATGACTGCCCGTCGACGACGACATACTGCGCAAGCACTCTCCAGGGAGCTACGGCGAATGGCCTCTGCGACACCACGGGACCTCTGGGACAACCCGCTCGGCACCGACGGCTTCGAGTTCATCGAATACGCGGCAACGGACCCGGCGGCGCTCGGCCGCCTGTTCGAGCAGATGGGTTTCGCCGCCGTGGCGAAGCACCGCGCGAAGGACGTGCTGCTCTACCGACAGGGTGGCATCAACTTCATCGTCAACGCGGAGCCGCACTCGTTCGCGCAGTCGTTCGCTCGCGTGCACGGGCCCTCGATCTGCGCGATCGCGTTCAGGGTGAAGGACGCCGCGTATGCCTACCGCCGCTGCGTCGAGCAGGGGGCGTGGGGGGTCGAGGCGCACCCGGGGCCGATGGAGCTCAACATCCCGGCGATCAAGGGCATCGGCGACTCGCTGATCTATCTGGTCGATCGCTGGGCCGGGAACGGTTCCGGCGTGTCGATCTACGACATCGACTTCGTGCCGCTGCCGGGCGCCGATCTGCATCCGGCGGGCGCGGGCCTCACCTACATCGATCACCTGACGCACAACGTGCATCGCGGGCGGATGGAAGAGTGGGCGGGCTTCTACGAGCGGCTGTTCAACTTCCGCGAGGTCCGGTACTTCGACATCGAAGGCAAGCTGACGGGTCTCAAGTCGAAGGCGATGACGAGCCCCTGCGGCAAGATCCGGATCCCGATCAACGAGTCCTCCGACGACAAGAGCCAGATCCAGGAATACCTGATCGACTATCGCGGCGAGGGCATCCAGCACGTCGCGCTCGGCACCGGCGACATCCACGCGACGGTCGAGGCGATGCGCGCCTCCGGCGTCGCGTTCCAGGACACGCCGGACACGTACTTCGAGGCGCTGGCCACGCGGCTGCCGGGGCACAGGGAGGACACGGCTCGGCTGCGGAAGAACCGCATCCTGCTCGACGGGGCGCCGGCCAAGGACGAGATGCTGCTGCAGATCTTCACCAAAACCGTCATCGGGCCGATCTTCTTCGAGATCATCCAGCGCAAGGGCAACGAGGGCTTCGGCGAGGGCAACTTCCGTGCGCTGTTCGAGTCGATCGAGCTCGACCAGATCCGGCGCGGCGTCGCTGAAAACCTAGCTCGGCCGGGCAAATCGGGTCGCGCCGAACCGTAGGTCCGCAGTATTTGCGCGGGCGCGCCTTGCGGGCAGGGCATTCGATCCCCACGTCCCTGATTGCACAGGAAAGATGCGTTTGCGCGCGCTTTCTGTCATAGTCTCGGAGTTTCTGGAAGAACGGGTCTGTTAGTGCTCACTCCGCTTGGTTTCTCGTTGCTGCGCCAGCTTGCGGATGGCGCCTTCCACTCCGGCGAGGATCTCGCCGAGCAGGTGGGGCTTACGCGCGCCCGTGTGTCGCAGGTGCTGAAGGACGCCGAAACGGCCGGTCTCGCGCTGGAGCGGATCAAGGGTCGCGGCTATCGCCTGCTGGAAGCGCCGAATTTCCTCGACGCAAAGGCGGTTCGGGCGCGCCTCGACGAACTCGCGATCGATCGCGGGGCCCCGATCCCGGTTGCCGTCGAAGTCACCGACCAGGTCGATTCGACATCCTCTGAACTGATGCGCCGTTCGCAGCGGCGCGACGTCCATGGCATCGCGCTCGCGGCCGAATGGCAGACCGCCGGCCGCGGCCGGCGCGGGCGCCCGTGGATGGCCGTTGCCGGGGGCAGTCTCACGTTCTCGCTGGGCTGGCAGTTCGAGCAGGGCGCGGGATTCCTGGCCGGGCTCTCGCTGGCCGTCGGGGTCGCCGTCGCGCGCGCGCTGGAGGCCGAGGGCCTGTCCGGCATTGCGCTCAAGTGGCCGAACGACCTCGTCCACCGGCACCTGAAACTGGGCGGCATCCTGATCGAGCTCAACGGCGATGCGCTCGGGCCGTCGACGACGGTCATCGGCGTCGGACTCAACGTCCGGCTGCCGCCGGCTGCGCGCAAGGACATTCCGGTGCCGGTGACCGACCTTACGACCGTCGCCGGCAAGAAGGCGTCGCCGATCGATCGCAATCGCCTGCTCGCCCGGCTGCTCGCCGAGCTTTCCTCGGTACTGGAGCAGTATTCGACCGAGGGCTTCGCGCCGTTCGCCGCCGAATGGCAGCATCGCCACGCTTACCAGGGCAAGCCGGTGAAGCTGCTCCTTCCCGACGGCGCGACGGTCACCGGCAAGGTCGCCGGGGTCGACGCGAGCGGCGCGCTGGTGCTGGCCGACGGGCCGCGCCGCGCGCGCTTCCTCGCCGGCGAGATTTCGCTTCGCCGCGCGTAATACGGGCAGGGGCGGATTCTGTCCGGGTCCGGTCGACCTTGGCCGCAATCGGGTCAGGTTACTATTTCAGTGCGTCCGACCGGCCCCGGGGCCGGCGATGTGCGCGGAAACCGTAGCCCGGTTTTTGTTACGTCTCTGACCCCATGAGCCAGATCCTCGTCATCGACATCGGCAACAGCCGCATGAAATGGGGCCTGCGCGGCACGCACGGCTGGCTCGCGCTGGGGGTCACGCCCAACAGCGAGATCGGGACGCTGGCGCTGCGGGACTGGCAGAATCTCCCGCGCCCGATGCGAGTCGTGGGTGTCAACGTTGCCGGCGAGGCCGCGCGCGTGCGCGTCGAGGCGCAGCTTGCGCGCTGGCGCGTCGCGCCCGAGTGGCTCATTGCGGACGCCGCGGCGTGCGGCGTGACCAACCGCTACGCACGGCCCGCACAGCTCGGTCCCGACCGCTGGGCGTCGCTGGTCGGGGCGCGGCAGCGCTCGACCGCAATCGACCTGTTTCCGCCGGCGTGCGTGGTCGTCAATGCGGGGACCGCGGTCACCGTCGACGCGCTGGATCTGGATGGCGTGTTTCGCGGCGGGTTGATCCTCCCGGGGCTGCGGCTGATGCTGCGCGCGCTTGCCGAAAACACCAGCGCCCTCAAGGTCGCGCCTGGCACGTTCAGCGAATTCCCGGACAACACGCCGGATGCGCTGTATACGGGGTCGATGCAGGCCGTCTGCGGCGCGATCGAACAGATGCGCCGCCTCATCGACACCAATCCCGCGCAGGTCCGCGTCTATCTCGCCGGGGGCGCGGCGCCGGAAATCGCGCCGCACCTCAACCCGCCGGTGGAGATTGTGGACAATCTCGTGCTGGAAGGCGTGCTCGCGCTCGCCGAGGCGGGCTGAGTTCGGGCGATGCGGTCGGGTAACATTCGGGCGGAGCGAGCCGCCACGCACCGCGGAGCGGCAGCGACTCCGGCGCTGACCTGACCCCCCTCCCCATGCGTACCGTCGTCTTTCTCCTTCTCCTCGCCAACCTGACGATGTTCGGGTACACGCGCCTCGACAGCGTCGGCAGCGGCGAGAGCGCGCGCCTTACGCAGCAGGTGCAGCCGGACAAGATCGCATTGCTCACGCCGCAGCAGGTGGCGGCGCTGGGCCCCGCCAAGGCAGCCGCCCTTGCCGACGTGTGCGTCGAATGGGGTCCGTTGACCGATGCCGACCGCGCCCGGGCGCTGACCGATCTCGAAACGCTCGCGCTCGGCAAGCTGCTTTCGCAAAAGCGCGCCGACGTCGCCACCGCCTACTGGGTCTATCTTCCGCCGTTTGCCAGCAAGGCCGCAGCGGACAAGCGTGCGGCGGAGTTGCGCGGCACCGGCCTGCGCGACGCCACCGTCGTCGACGGCGGCCCGCTGCGCTTCGCGGTCGGACTGGGCGCTTTCCGCAGCGAGGAAGCGGCGACTGCGCTGGTCGCCGACCTCGGGAAGCGCGGCATCGATGGTGCGAAGGTCGGCGCGCGGACACAGACCATCGCCCAGACCACGCTCATCATCCGCGATCCGCCGCAGGCGGCAATTGCGAAGCTGCGGGACCTGGCGCCGAGCTATCCGGGCGCGGAGGTGCGCATCGGCACCTGCGACAAGGCAGGCTGATCGATCCGCGGCGCGGCGATCCGACCGCTTTCGGCCGTGCAAGAGATTGCGATTCGCGAGGCCGTCACCGCGCAGGACATCGCGCTCGCCCGCGCGCTCTTCGTCGAGTACGCGCGCTGGCTCGACGTCGACCTCTGCTTCCAGGGCTTCGACCGCGAGCTCGAAACACTGCCAGGCGCCTACGCCGCGCCGCGTGGCCGGCTACTGCTCGCGGGCGCCCCGAACGACGCATTCGGCTGCATCGCGCTGCGCCCGCTCGAGATCAGCGGGACCGCTGCGGGCACGCTGGGCGAGGTGAAGCGGCTCTACGTCCAGCCGGCACGACGCGCTGGCGGCTGGGGACGTCGGCTCGCCGAGACGCTGGTCGGCGAAGCGCGTGCCATCGGCTATCGCGAGCTCAGGCTCGACACGCTGGAGTGGATGGCCGATGCGCGCAGGCTGTACGGCCGGCTTGGCTTTCGCGAGTGCCCCCCTTACTATCACAACCCGCTGCCCGGCGTTGTCTACATGGCGCTGACGCTGTGACGACATGAAGAAGAATCTGACGCACGCCGAGACCGAGGCGATCACGAGGCGGGTACGGGAGGTCGAGGCGCGTACGGGCATCCAGCTCGTCGCGGCCGTTGTCGGCAAGTCGCACGCTTACCCGCAGTTGCCGTGGAAGGCGTTCGCACTGGCGGCCTCACTTGCGGGCTTCGTGGTCGTCGTCGCCGACGGCCTGCGACCGGATTGGGTCACCACATCGGCGCTGCTGCTCCAGATCGCTGCCGTGCTCATCGCCGGCGCCGCAGCGGCGCTCCTCGCCGTCTTCGTTCCACCGTTTGCGCGTCTGTTCTCGCGCCCGCCGCGGCGCGAATTCGAAGTCCGCCGTTACGCGCAGACGGTGTTCCTCGAGAAGGAACTGTTCGCCACACGCGAGCGCAACGGAGTGCTGCTGCTCGTGAGCCTGTTCGAACACCAGGTCGAGATCCTGCCCGATCGCGGGTTCGCGCCGAGGGTGGGCGCCGCCGACTGGCGCAGGGTGGTCGAGAAGATGACTCCGCTGCTGCGCGAGGGGCGGCCTGCCGATGCCGTGCTGGCGGGCCTTTCCGCCGCGGAAGCGATGCTGGTGGACAAAGCGTTTGCTCCCGGAGCGGCGGGCCGCAACGAGCTTCCGGACCGGCCGATCGACACCGCAGGTGCCCGTGGAGCCGACGAGTGAGCGCGGCGGGCGAGGCATTGCCGAGCCTAGGCCCGAAGGGCGCGTCGTCGCGCGACCGAGTTGCGCCCGACCGCCCGGCGCAACTCGATCAACCGGCTGCGCGGAGGGGCGTGTGAGCGCGCTTCTGCAACGCGGCGCGGCGCTCATCTTCGCGCTGCTGCTGGTGCTTCCGGCCGTCGCGCTGACGGTCGACGTGCCGTTCCTTTCCGGGCGCGTCGTCGACGACGCGGAGATCCTGAAGCCCGCGACACGCGAGCGGATCACCGCGGCGCTCAAGGCGCACGAAGGGTCCACGGGCAATCAGATCGCCATACTGACGATCCCGACCATCGACAGCGAGAGCGTCGAGGAATTCTCGACCCGGGTGTTCGAGAGCTGGAAGCTCGGTCAGAAGGGCAAGGACAACGGCGTGCTCGTCGTCGTCGTGCCGAAGGACCGCAAGATGCGCATCGAAGTCGGCTACGGCCTCGAGGGCACGCTCACCGACGCCGCCGCCGCGCGCATCATCCGCAATGTGATGACACCGGCGTTCAAGTCCGGCGACTACGACAAGGGAATCGAGGACGGCGCGGCGGCGATCGTCTCGACGCTGGAAGGCAAGGCCGATGCGGTGCTCGATGCGCCCGCGGCGTCGAGCGAGGGGCTCAAATTCGTCTCCTCCGATGGCAGCGAGATGCCCTGGACGATGCGCATCCTCCTCGGGGCGTTCGTGTTCAGCATCATCGGCCTGTTCACGTTCATCGGCATCATGACGCCGGGCGTGGGTTGGTTCCTGTACGTGTTCCTGATCCCGTTCTGGGCGATGTTCCCGCTGTTCATCATCGGCGGGAAGCCAACCGTCGTCCTGCTCGCGGTGTACCTGATCGGCTATCCGGTCGCCAAGCTCATCCTGTCGCGGCAGCCGTGGTATCAGAAGGCTGCGACCGAGCTCAAGACCACCGGGCATGCCAACGTCGGCGGCTTTGTCGTCACCAGCGGCTCCCGCGGCGGATCGTCGAGCTGGTCATCGGGGGGCAGCAGCGGGGGCTTCTCCGGCGGCGGAGGCAGTTCGGGGGGCGGCGGGGCGTCCGGCAGCTGGTGAGGCGGTCGGGGACGTCAGGCCCGCGCGCGCAGCGCAAAGCGCCGCTCGCCGCCCGCGCTTGGCAGCGGCGATGCGATGATCGTCACGTCGCGGTAGCCCGCCTGCGCGACGAGGTCGGCGAGCTCTCCTTCGTCGTACCAGGTGAGCGCCAGCGTCTCGTCCTCGCGCGCGAGTATCCGCACGCCCTCGCGGCGCTCGTACCGACTGACGGTGTCGATGCGCCGGCCTTCCGCGTCGACGATCGTCTCCGAGCGCAACGCGATCTTCGTTCCGTCGGCCAGGGGCACGGTGCGCGCCTCGACGATCGGCGCGCCCGGCGGATGCAGGGCCTCCGCCGGAACGACGCAGTCGACGATGAGAACCCCGGGGTCGACGAGGTGTGCGCGCAGCCGTTCCAGCGCCGTCATCGCCGCGACCCTGTCGACGATCAGCTGGAACGATCCGATCGCGACGAACGCGGCCGCGTAGCGGAACGGCAGGTTCAGTACGGCGATGTCCTGCCGAAACAGCGGTGCCGAGAGGCCGGCGCCGATGAGCCGCGCCGTGCAGCTCGCGAGCATCGCCTCCGAGCCGTCGACACCATGGATGTTGAGGCCGCGCTCGACGAGCGGTATCAGCAGGCGTCCCGATCCCGCCATCGCCTCGAGCAGCGGACCGGCGTCGTGCGGCAGCCGCTCAACGTACCAGTCGACTTCGGTGTCGGGTGCGCGCGGCTCGTCGGCGTCGTAGAACAGCGTGCGGAGGCGACCGTAGGCGGCCATGCGGGCGATTCTCGCATGGTGGGGCAGCGGGGCAAGCGGCCGCCACGGGCGAGGGCGGCGGTGTGCGTCAGGCGAAGTCTAGGATTGCTCCCACGGCAGGCCCTCCTTGCGCCAGCCGGAGATCGCGCCGCGATGATGCTCGTCGTCGAGCGGCCCCTCGAACCCTTCGATGACGTTGTACACCTCGGCGAATCCGGCCTGCTCCAGCGCCTGTCCGGCGCTCACCGAACGCTGGCCGCTGCGGCAGATCACGACGACCGGCCGGTTCATGCTCGCGATCTTCTTCACCTGCCCGACGAAATGAGGGTTGATCTCCCAGTCGGGACCGTCGTTCCACGCGACGTGATGCGCGCCGGTCGGATGGCCGACGAACAGGTATTCCATCTCACTGCGGCAGTCGACGAGTACCGAAGACGGATTGTCGTGCAGGAATTGGTGGGCGTCCTTGGCCGTCAGATGTTTCATGCGCGGCAATCTAGCACGCACCGGGAGTGCCGTTAAGCGGCGCGCGGCGTCCGCGATATGATGATTCGTTCCGAGGTTATAGCCGGGCAGTCGCCGCGATCGTGTCGATCCAGTCGCGCGCGACCGGCACCGCCCCTGTCCAGCGCAGGAAGCCGTGAATCATCCCCTCGCAGCGAACGAGTGTCGTGGGGACCCCGGCGGCCAGGATGCGACAGAGCTTGTCGTGCGAGTCGAGGGAGCCGGTGACCCAGCCCCCTCCGTGTGCATAAACGACGAGCGGCAGCGGGCGCTCGCCGGCCGGGCGGTAGATACGGATCGGGATCAGTCCGGCCGGACCGGGGATCATCGCGTCGGCGGCCCCGTCCACCGGTGCCGCATCGCCACCGAGTCGTTGCGGCGCGGCCAGCGCCGCGGCACGCAATGCGGCGACGTCGGGCGGGCCGGTTGTCGCCGGCGCCGCGAAGTACGTGTCGAGTAACTGCCGGATCGCCGGATCGATCATCGCGCGCAGCACAGGTCAGAGGTGATTCGTCACCGCGGCATGGTAGCCGAAAGCGGCCGCGCGATTGACAAACGCTGCCCGAGCCCCTAGATTCCGGTCCATAGCGCCGATTTGAACCCCAGCTTGCGGGCGCTCTACAAATTCAGCTAAAGCGGTTTCGACCCGAAACCCGCTCGGCGGCAAGCTGAACGGGTTTTTTTGTTTTCCTGCGCAACCTTGTGAAAGCCGCCATGCCGCTGCGTCCCGACGCCACCGGAGAGCTCACGCGACTGCTCCTGCAGCGTATCCTCGTCCTCGACGGCGCGATGGGCACGATGATCCAGGGCTGCAAGCTCGGCGAGGCCGACTATCGCGGCGCCTGCCTCGGCGATCACCCGCACGACCTCAAGGGTGACAACGACGTGCTCGTGCTGACGAAGCCGGAGGTCATCCGCGCGATCCACGACGCCTATCTCGACGCCGGTGCCGACATCATCGAGACCAACACCTTCAACGCCACGAGCATCGCCCAGGCCGATTACCGGCTCGAGGGGCGCGTGCGCGAGATGAACCGCGCGGCCGCCGAAATTGCCCGTGGCTGCGCGGACGCGTGGACCCGCAGGACCCCGGACAAGCCACGTTTCGTCGCCGGCGCGCTCGGTCCGACCAACCGTACCACGTCGATCTCGCCCGACGTCAACGATCCGGGCGCGCGCAACGTCACGTTCGACGCGCTCGTGGCCGCGTACACCGAGGCGATCGAAGGTCTCGCCGAGGGGGGCGTCGACCTGTTCCTGCTGGAGACGGTCTTCGACACGCTCAACGCCAAGGCCGCGCTTTTCGCCCTGGAGACCTTCTTCGAGCGGATCGGCCGCCGCTACCCGGTGATCGTGTCCGGCACCATCACGGACGCTTCCGGGCGCACCTTGTCCGGCCAGACGCCGGAGGCCTTCTGGAATTCGGTGCGCCACGTGCGGCCGCTAGCGGTCGGCCTCAACTGCGCGCTGGGCGCGGCGCTGATGCGGCCCTACATCGAGGAAATATCGCGCGTCGCGGACACGTTCGTCTCGTGCTACCCGAACGCCGGTCTGCCCAATCCGATGTCGGACACCGGCTACGACGAGACGCCGGGGGAGACGTCGCGACTGCTGCAGGAATTCGCGCGCAGCGGATTCGTGAACATCGTGGGCGGCTGCTGCGGCACGACGCCGGCGCACATCCGCGCGATCGCCGAGGCGGTCAAGGATCTGCCACCGCGGCGCATTCCGACGCAGCCTACGGATGCGCTCGCGGCCTAGCGAACCTCCCGCCGTCTACCATGCCTGATCCGCGCCCCATGCGCCTCGCCGGCCTCGAGCCGCTCACGATCGACGACGATTCGCTTTTCGTCAACGTGGGCGAGCGCACCAACGTCACCGGGTCGCGCGTGTTCGCCAAGCTGATTCTGGCCGGCGATTTCGCGGCCGCGGTCGACGTCGCGCGCCAGCAGGTCGCCAACGGCGCGCAGATCATCGACGTCAACATGGACGAGGCGATGCTCGATTCCCGTGCGGCGATGGTGCGCTTCCTCAACCTCATCGCCGCCGAGCCCGACATCGCCCGCGTGCCGGTGATGATCGATTCGTCGAAGTGGGACGTGATCGAGGCGGGGTTGAAGTGCGTACAGGGCAAGGCGGTCGTCAATTCGATTTCGCTCAAGGAAGGTGAGGCGGAATTCCTGCGGCAGGCAACGCTCGTCAGGCGCTACGGCGCGGCGGCGATCGTGATGGCGTTCGACGAAAAGGGTCAGGCCGACACGTTCGAGCGCAAGATCGACATCTGTCGGCGCGCTTACGAGCTCCTGACGCGCGCGATCGGGTTTCCGCCCGAGGACATCGTCTTCGATCCGAACGTCTTCGCCATCGCGACCGGGATCGAGGAACACAGCAACTACGCCGTCGATTTCATCGCGGCGACGCGCTGGATCCGCCAGCATCTGCCGTACGCCAAGGTGTCCGGCGGCGTGTCGAACGTGAGCTTCAGCTTCCGCGGCAACGATCCGGTGCGCGAGGCGATCCACACGGTGTTCCTCTACCACGCGATCAAGGCCGGGATGACGATGGGCATTGTCAACGCCGGCCAGCTCGGCGTCTACGACGAGATTCCCCCGGAGCTGCGCGAGCGTGTCGAGGACGTGGTGCTCAATCGCCGTCCCGACGCCACCGAGCGCCTGGTCGCGTTCGCCGAGGGCTACAAGGCGAAAGGCAGGGAGGTCGTCGAGGAGCTCGCGTGGCGCGACGCGCCCGTCGAGGAGCGGCTTGCGCACGCGCTGGTCAAGGGCATCACGACGTACGTCGTCGAGGACACCGAGGAGGCTCGGCAGAAGTACGCGCGGCCGATCCAGGTGATCGAAGGCCCGCTGATGGCCGGGATGAACATCGTCGGCGACCTCTTCGGCGCCGGCAAGATGTTCCTGCCGCAGGTCGTCAAGAGTGCGCGGGTGATGAAGCAGGCGGTCGGACATCTCGTGCCGTTCATCGAGGCCGAAAAGGCGAGATCCGGCGACGCGGGCAAGCCGAAGGGCACGATCGTGATGGCAACCGTCAAGGGCGACGTTCACGACATCGGCAAGAACATCGTCGGCGTCGTACTCCAGTGCAACAACTTCGACGTGATCGACCTCGGCGTCATGGTGCCGGCGCAGAAGATCCTCGACACGGCGGCGGAGCGCAACGCCGACATCGTCGGCCTTTCCGGTCTCATCACGCCATCGCTCGAGGAGATGGCCCACGTTGCGCACGAAATGGAGCGTCGCGGAATGCGCCAGCCGCTGCTGATCGGCGGGGCGACCACGTCGCGCGTGCATACGGCGGTCAAGATCGCGCCGCACTACGGCGGCGTCACCGTGTACGTGCCGGACGCGTCGCGCGCGGTCGGCGTGGCGGGCAGCCTGCTCTCCGACGAGCTCAAGGATCGCTATGTGGCGGAGGTGGCCGCCGATTACGAGCGAATCCGCGCCCAGCATGCCGGCAGGAAAGGGCCGGTGCTGTTGTCGCTCGAGGCGGCGCGGGCGAACGCATTCCGCCCCGACTGGAAGCACTACGTGCCGCCGGCACCGACGTTCATCGGCCGGCGCGAGTTCCGCAACGTCGATCTCGCCCTGCTCGCGAAATACGTCGATTGGGCCCCGTTCTTCCAGACGTGGGAGCTGTCCGGGCCGTACCCGGCGATCCTCGACGACCCCGTCGTCGGCGAGGCGGCGCGCAACGTCTACGCCGAAGGTCAGGCGATGATGAAGCGCATCGTCGACGGGCGCTGGCTCACGGCCAACGGCGTCGTTGCACTGCTGCCCGCCAATGCCGTGGGCGACGACATCGAGCTCTACACCGACGAGTCGCGAACCCGCGTCGCCCTGACGTGGCACAACCTGCGGCAACGCGCGCAGCGGCCTCCGGGGAAGCCGAACTACTGTCTGTCGGACTTCGTCGCGCCGAAGGGCTCCGGAGTCAAGGATTATCTCGGCGCCTTTGCGGTGACGGCCGGCCTTGGCATCGAGAGAAAGCTCGCCGAATTCGAGGCGCGACAGGACGACTACGCCGCGATCATGCTGAAGGCGCTCGCCGACCGGCTCGCCGAGGCGTTTGCCGAGTGGCTGCACACGAAGGTCCGGCGCGAATTGTGGGGCTACGCAAGGGACGAGCGGGCCGACGTCACCGCGCTGATCCGTGAGGAGTACCGCGGAATCCGGCCGGCGCCGGGTTACCCCGCCTGTCCTGACCATGCGGTGAAGGCGCCGCTGTTCGAGCTCCTGCGGGCCCCCGCGATCGGGATGACGCTCACCGAGAACTTCGCGATGCTGCCGGCGGCGTCGGTGTCGGGGTTCTACTTCGCGCATCCGGAAGCGACCTATTTCGCCGTCGGGCCGCGTCCCGAGAACGAGCCTCGGCGAGTCCCGGCCGCGGATGCCGTCCCCGTCCTGCCTGCCGGCGACTGAATCGCCCGTGCTCGGCCCTACTCCAGCGGGCCGATGAAATCCGGCTTGCCGATCTCGATGCCGTTGTGGCGCAGGATCGCGTACGCGGTCGCCGTGTGAAAGAAGAAATTCGGCAGCGCGAACTGCAGCAGGTAGTCGATCCCCGTAAACGTGTGCGGCACGCCGCGGATCGGACGCACGATCGTGCGGGCCTCCGAGCCGTCGACGGCGCCCGGCTGGAGGGTGCGCAGGAACGCCAGCGAGCGCTCGATGCGGTCGACGAGCTCGGCAAACGTGCGCTCGCCGTCTTCGAGTGCGGGCGGCTCGCCGCCGGCGAGACGAGCGCCGGTGCCGCGCGCGAAATCGGTCGCGATCTGCACCTGGCGCGTGAACGGGAACATGTCGGGGTAGAGACGGGCCGCGAGGAGCACCGACTCGTCGATCTTCTTCGCCTGTGCGTGCGCCATCGCCTTGGCGAGAATGCCCTTGAGGTTGGTGAGCGTCCGCACGAAGACGGGAACGGAGGCCTGGTACATCGAGATCGTCATGGTCGAGAGTCCCGTGTATAACTGAAACCGATTGTAGCAACGCCAGGGACGCCCCGTTCGTGCCGTCGTCATTGCCCGACAGGCATACGATGCGCGCAGGCCGTCGGAACTTCGCCGCATCATGGCGACCCAACGGGGGTCGATACCAGCGTCGGCGCCGTCAAATCCGGGCACGAGGAGTTCCACACACCATGAGCACGACCCCGTACGACGAAACGAACCGGACCTCGCCCCTCGCGCTGTGGCGCTACGGGCACGACTATCTGCGCGCGGCGCGTGAGCTCTGCGGCAAGCACCAAATCCGGTGCGTCGAATCGCAGGCGCCGTATCACCTGGTCGCCCAGGGCCTCGAATTCGCCCTGCTCGCCTACCTGCGGGCGCACGGAGCGACGATGGAATCGCTGCGCCGGCAGATAGCCCATTCGCTGCCGGTCGCGTTCGCGCAGTGCGAGGCACTGGGGCTGCCCGCGCTGCCGGCACCGTGGCGGCCGGCGATCCGGGAGATCGCTGCATGCCATCGCGACGGGCAGTTCGTGTACCTGCCGGCGGGCGACGATGCGTTCCCGGACATCGATCCGCTGGTGGAAGCGGGCGTGTGGGTGCTCGACCACGCGGCGCCCGACGTCGCGGCGCACTACGTCGCCCATCTCGGCGCGGCCGAGTCGCCCAGCATCGACGAGTTCGTCCGGCGCATGCGTGCCGACCTGTGTGCGACGACGGGTCACGCATCCGCGGACGAATTCGGGTTCGCCGGGGTCGCCGGCGCGACGGGAATCGCGACCGCACCGAACTGAATTCCGTTCGGGTGTCCGCGCGACGGTTCGGTTCGGCGGTGGGTCGCCGTCCGTCGCGCATGCGCTATAGTCGCCACCGCGATGTCCGGCCACACCCCATCCCGCTCGATCGAACTGCTCGCCCCGGCGAAGGACGCCGAGATCGGCCGCCAGGCAATCCTGCACGGCGCCGACGCCGTCTACATCGGGGGGCCGTCGTTCGGCGCACGGCACCACGCGGGCAATGCCATCGGCGACATCGCCGGGCTCGTCGAGTTCGCGCACCGGTTCCGCGCCCGCATCTACGTTACGCTCAACACCATTCTGCACGACGCGGAACTGGAGGCGGCGCGGCGGCTTGCGCACGACTGCTGGGACGCCGGCGTCGACGCGCTGATCGTCCAGGACATGGGCTTGCTGGAGCTCGATCTTCCGCCGATCGACCTGCATGCGTCGACGCAATGCGACATCCGGACGGCCGAAAAGGCGCGGTT
The DNA here is from genome assembly GCA_963843595.1 of uncultured beta proteobacterium. Lineage (GTDB taxonomy): Bacteria > Pseudomonadota > Gammaproteobacteria > Burkholderiales > Casimicrobiaceae > CAIWHR01. The sequence continues at coordinate 136,917 of CAWJLG010000009.1, forward strand.
CCTCGCCGACGCCGGGTTCTCGCAGCTCGTGCTGGCGCGCGAACTGACGATCGGCGAGATCGCCGCCGTGCGTGCCGCCGTCCCCGCCGAGACGCTGATCGAGCACTTCGTTCACGGGGCGCTGTGCGTAGCCTTCTCGGGCCAGTGCTACATCAGCCACGCGCACACGGGGCGCAGCGCGAACCGCGGCGACTGCTCGCAGGCGTGCCGGTTGCCGTACACGCTGCAGGACGCGCAGGGGCGCGTGGTGGCCTACGAGAAGCACCTGCTGTCGCTGAAGGACAACGACCAGAGCGCCAACCTCCGCGCATTGATCGACGCGGGTGTCGCGAGCTTCAAGATCGAAGGACGGTACAAGGACGCGGGTTACGTCAAGAACGTCACCGGCCACTACCGCCGGCTGCTCGATGCGATCCTCGAGGAACGGTCCGATCTGGGTCCGGCGTCCAGCGGGCGCACGCGACTCTTCTTCACGCCGGATCCCGAGAAGACCTTCCATCGCGGCGCGACGGACTATTTCGCGAACGGGCGTCAAGCCGACATCGGCGCCTTCGACACGCCGACGTTCGTCGGCCTGCCGATCGGCACGGTGACGCGCGTCGGCGTCGACTGGTTCGAGCTCGCGACCGGCGAGGTGCTCGCAAACGGCGACGGGCTCTGCTATCTCCACCAGCGCGCGACGGTGGGCATGCAGGCCGATCGCGTGGAGCGCATCGGCGCATCGGAGTCGACGTCCCTGTGGCGCGTGTGGCCGAACGAATCGATTGCAGCGCTGCCCGGGCTGCGTGCTGGCGTCACGATCGGCCGCAACCGCGATCACGCCTGGGAGCAGGCGCTCAACCGGAAATCCGCCGAACGCCGCATCGATGTGCAGGCATCATTCGCGGAGACCCCCGACGGCTTCGCGCTGACGCTGGTGGATGCCGACGGGGTGACCGCGACGGCCGGCGTCGTGTTCGCCAAGCAGCCGGCCCGCAATGCGGCGGACGCCGAGTCTGCGCTGCGTGAGCATCTCGCGCGGTTCGGCAACACCGAGTTCGCCTTGCGCGAGCTCACGATCGCCTGCAGCGAACCGTGGTTCGTGCCGGCCTCGATGGCCAACCAGCTGCGGCGCGACGCCGTGCATGCGCTGCAGCAGGCGCGACGCGCCGCCTATCGGCGTCCGCGGCGCCGGCCCGAGGGGGTACCTCCGGCGATCTACCCGGAGGCATCGCTCTCCTATCTCGCCAACGTCTACAACGAGGCGGCGCGGACGTTCTACGCGCGCCACGGCGTGACGCTGATCGGCGCCGCGTACGAGGCGCACGAGGAACCGGGCGACGTGTCGCTGATGATCACCAAGCACTGCCTGCGCTACTCGTTCAACCTCTGCCCGAAGCAGGCGAAGGGCGTGACGGGTGTTCAGGGTCAGGTGCGCGCCGAGCCCATGACGCTGATGAGCGGCAATGAGCGGCTCACGCTGCGGTTCGACTGCAAGCGCTGCGAGATGCACGTCATCGGCAGGATGAAGAGGCACATTCTCGCCAGCCCGCCGCCCGCCTCGGTGCCCGCCGCGGCCGCCGTGCGGTTCTTCGGCCGCCGGCCCGCGACGCCGATCGCGGGCTGAACCCCGGGCGACCGGGCGGCGGCGAGGCGCCCCGGTTCCCGGTCGCCGGGGATCCACGACGGCGTGCGCGCGGGGCCGGGCAATGTCCCTTGCCGCTTCGAGGACCGAACCCCGGGACACCTCTGTTACATTGTGCCGCCATGAATCCGCCGACCGACCCGCGCCCGCTTTCGGCACGCGACATGAAGGCGATTCTGGGGGTCACCCGCGCGTTGGCGGCCCCGTTCGACTTGATGACCATGCTCGAAGCGGTGGTGAATGCCGCCAAGCAGGTCCTCGACGCCGATCGCGGCTCGGTCTGGCTCTACGACGCCGCCGCCGATGAGCTGGTCCTGGAGGTCGCGACGGGCATCCGGCCGGTACGCGTGCCCGCGGGTGCGGGGCTTGCAGGGGCCTGTGCCCGCAAGCGCCAGATCATCAACGTGCCCGACTGCTACGCGGACCCGCGCTTCGATCCCGGCGTAGACCGCAGTTCCGGCTACCTAACGCGCTGCATGCTGACCCTGCCGCTGGTCGACCACAAGGACGTCCTGGTGGGCGTCATGCAGGTGCTCAACAAGAACGGCGGGGTCTTCGACGCGGACGACGAGGTGGTCGCCGCGGCACTGGCCGCGCAATGCGCCGTCGCGCTGCAGCGCGTACGCATGACCGAGGCGCTGCTCGAAGGCGAAAAGATGCGCCAGGAGCTGGAAATGGCGCGCGTGGTCCAGATGAGCACGCTGCCCGCCGCCATGCCTTCGCTTCCCGGATACGACGTGTTCGGCACGTCCCGACCGGCCGAGCTCACGGGCGGCGACACTTTCGATCTGTCGGTGCGGGACCAGGGGCTGCTCGCGGTTCTGGGAGACGCAACGGGCCACGGCATCGCCCCGGCGCTTTCGGTCACGCAGATGCAGGCGATGCTGCGCATCGCCTTCAGGCTGGGGGCCGATCTGGAAACCGCGTTCATGCAGGTGAACAACCAGCTCGCCGACACGCTGCCGAGCGACCGCTTCATCACCGCATTCATCGGACTGCTGGATCCGTCAACGCACACGATGCGTTTTCACAGCGGCGGGCAGGGGCCGATCCTTCACTTCCAGGCGGCCCGCGGGTCCTGTGCCTGCTACAAGCCCACGAGCTTTCCGCTGGGCGCGATGCGCCTGTCGTCGCTGCGGCCGGCGGTGACCCTGGAGATGATGCCCGGCGACATCCTGATCGTCCTCTCGGACGGCATCTACGAATACCACGATCCCGCCAACGACGAGTTCGGACAGCAGCGGGTCGAGGAGATCGTCCGGGCACACCATCGGAAACCCGTGGCCGAGTTGTCGACGATCCTGCTCGAGTCGGTGCGTGTGTTCGGGAAGGGCGCGCCGCAGGGGGACGACATGACCGTGGTCCTGGTGAAACGCGAGGCCGCCGTGACGGCTCATCGGACGTTCGACCGCCGCATCGACGCGATCCCGGACATCTTCGCGTTCACCGCGTCCACCTTCGCCAGCGAAAAGCTGGATCCCGGGTTGCTGCCGAGCGTCGACCTGACGGTGGAGGAACTGTTCACGAACATGGTCAAATACAGCCCTTCGAGCAGCGCGGTCGTGCGCATCGACATGACCAGGGTCGAAGGCGGCGTCGAGGTGACGCTGACCGATTATGATGTCGAACCGTTCGACGTCACCCGATCGCCGGACGTCGACGTCAACCTGCCGATCGAGCAGCGCAAGCCGGGGGGGCTGGGACTGCACCTGATCCGGCGGCTGGTGGATTCCGTCGCCTACGAGTATTCGACGGAGAGCCGGCAGAGTCGGATCACGTTCCGGAAGACTCGGGCGGGAACGCCAGGTGCCGGCGGCGAAGCGAATGCAGGGGGAGCGAATGCTCGCGATTGATTTTGGCCCGGACGGCGTTGTCGTGATCTCAGGACGGCTGGACGCCGCGCAGTCACCGGCCGCGCAGGCCTTTCTCGACCGGGTCGAGGGAACGGTGACGCTGGACTGCAGCCGGCTCGAGTACGTCTCGAGCGCCGGCCTCGGCGTGCTCCTCAAGACCCAGAAGCGGCTGCTGGCCACGGCCGGCAAGCTCCGGCTCGCCGGCGTCAATCGCCATCTGCAGGACATCTTCCTCTACTCCGGTTTCGACCAGATCTTCGAAATCGAGGCGGCGCGCTAGTCCCCGCCCCAACTTTTCCGGCCGCCGCGTGTAATTGTGGAGAACGATCCCGACCGGGCGCTGGTGGAACGCTGGCGGAACGGCGATCGGGCGGCGTTCACGGAACTGGTGATCCGCTATCAGCGGCCCATCTACAACGCCGCGTTCTGGGTGTTGCGCAAGGCCGAGGACGCGAACGACGTCACGCAGAGCGTGTTCCTCAAGGTTGCGGAGCGGTTGGACGACTACGATGGGCAGTACCGATTCTTCAGCTGGATCTACCGAATCGCGGTCAACGAGTCGCTCAACCTGCTGCGCCGGAATGGGCGGGACGACGCGCTCGATGACGAGATCGAGATTCCGGGTGCCGAGAGCGCCAACCCGGAGTGGCAGATCAGTGAGGCGCAGCTTTCCAGGCGAATCCAGGGCGCGTTGATGACCATGACGACAAACGACCGGATGGTGCTGACGCTGCGGCACTTTTCCGAGTGCAGCTACCAGGAGATCGGGCAGATCCTCGACCTGGACGAGAAGACGGTGAAATCCCGCCTGTTCGAGGCGCGCCAGCGCCTGCGCTATCTGCTGAAAGATCTTCGCCCGGACTGACATGAACCACGCCGAAACCGTCGCATTGATGCACCTCGTCCTCGACGGCGAGGCCACTCCCGAGGAGGTACGGGAGCTGGACCGCCGTCTGGCCGCCGATCCTCAGGCCCGTGTGCGTTTCGACGAGCTGCGCGACCTCTTCGACGGGCTCGGTCGGGTCCCCAGGGCCTTTCCCCCGGAAGGGCTCGTCGCCTCGGTGATGGCCAGGGTTGCGCCGTATACGACGCAACCGGACCGCCTGGGCCAACTTTTTTCGTTGTCGCGTGTAATTGGGCAAGCGTCCAAGGAAGCCCGGGGCAATGACCCGGGGAATATCAACAACGGCCCATCGGGTCTCCCGAACAGGGTCCTATCTCGGGGGTGCGAACATGAGCGATCAGCAACGCGGTTCATTCGGCATGCGCAAGGTCTGGATCGGCGCCGGCATTGCCGCAGCGGCCGTGGTCGTGGCGGTCTCCTCGGGAATCGACTTCCCGCCCGGCGGAAAGGACGCGGCCGGCACGATCGTACCGGCGCAGCGGTACCGGGCGCCCCAGAACACCGCTGACGACGTGAAGCTCGGGAATCCGTCGGGCGCGCAGGCTACGCTGACGAATCCGGCACCGCAGGCCGCGTCGGCCAGCCAGTCGGCCGAGCAGACGGCGAATCGGGCGGTCAACCAGTCTGCCGACCTGAAGGCCAACCAGGCAGCCGATCGGATGGTCAATCAGTCCGCCGAGCAGAGAGCCAGCCAAGCGGCGGATCGCGCGGTCAATCAGTCCGCCGAACAACGGGCGAACCAGTCCGCGAATCGGGCCGTCAACCAGGCAGCGGATCAGATGGTCAACCAGTCCGCCGAGCAGAGAGCCAGCCAAGCGGCGGATCGCGCGGTCAATCAGTCCGCCGAACAACGGGCGAACCAGTCCGCGAATCGGGCCGTCAACCAGTCCGCGGACCTGAAGGCCAACCAGGCAGCGGATCGAATGGTCAACCAGTCCGCCGAGCAGAAGGCCAACCAAGCGGCGAATCGGGCGGTCTATCAGTCGGCCGAACAGTCGGCGAACCAGTCCGCGAATCGCGCGGTGTATAAGTCTGCCGAGCAGTCGGCCAACCAGTCAGCAAATCGGTCGGTCAACCAATAAGTAGGCGAACAAGCTCGCCCATCAGTCGGCCGGCACGTCCGAGAAAAGCGTTGCACAACACGTCCAGCTAATCCGCGTATCCAGACAGCGTTTCGCCGCCGGCCTTAGTGCCGGCGGTTTTGTTTTTTTGTCGTCGGCCCCTATGCTACGGGCGTCCAGGATGGCAGGGGGGATGGCGTGCGGGTCCGCATTTGGTGTCTGCTGTTGGCGTGGCTGCCCGTCGTGGCTACCGCCGACGAGAATCCCCTCGGAATGTCGTACGTCGAGACGAAGGATCTCAAGCTCATCTACTTCGACTCACTCGACTATCTCGTGCCGCACGCGACGCGCACGTTCACCAATTCGCTCGCGTGGCAGCGGCAGATGTTTGGCTGGGTGCCGTCCGAGCCCGTCACCGTCCTGCTGAAGGACCTCTCGGACTACGGCAACGCCGCCGCGTCGGTCGCGCCGCGCAACAAGCTCATTGTCGATATCGCCCCGCAATCGCGCGCGTTCGAGACCAATTCGGCCAGCGAGCGCATGTTCTCGCTGATGAACCACGAGCTGGTGCACATCGCGCAGGGCGACATTGCCAACGAGCAGGATCGGCGCTGGCGCCGTTTCTTTCTCGGCAAGGTGACGCCGCAGGGGCAGGACCCCGAGACGCTGCTCTACAGCTACCTGACGGTCCCGCGGTTCAATGTTCCGCGCTGGTGGCTGGAGGGTGGCGCAGTGTTCATGGAGACCTGGATGAGCGGCGGGCTCGGCCGCGCGCAGGGCGGGTACGACGAAATGGTGTTCCGGGCGATGGTGCGCGACAACGCGCATTTCTACGACCCGCTGGGACTGGCGTCGCGCGGCACACGGGTCGATTTTCAGGTCGGGGCCAATGCGTACCTCTACGGTGCCCGTTTCTTCACGTGGCTCGCGTACGTTCATTCACCTGAAAAGGTCGTCGCGTGGATCAGGCGCGACGAAGGGAGTGCGCGCAATTACGCCGACCAGTTCCAGCAGGTGTTCGGCATTTCGCTGGACCAGGCCTGGCAGGACTGGATCGTCTTTGAGCACGAATTCCAGCGGCGCAACCTCGAGGAAGTCCGCAAGCACCCGATTACACCGCACCGTGACCTGGTCGCGCACGCCATCGGCTCGATATCGCGCGTCTATTTCGACGAGGCGAGCGGCACGCTCTATGGCGCTTTCCGCTACCCGGGCGTGGTCGAGCACGTCGGTGCGCTGAACACCCGCGACGGCAGCCTCCGGCGGCTCGCGGACATCAAGCGGGCGATGCTGTACCGGGTCGCCTCGTTTGCGTTCGATCCGAGCAGCGGAACGGCCTTCTACACCAGCGACAACCTCGCGCTGCGTGATCTCATGGCGGTGGACGTGAAAACGGGCGTGGAGCGGATGCTGCTCAAGGACGCACGGATCGGCGAAATCGTCTTCAATCCGGTCGATCGTTCGCTGATGGGGGTGCGCCACAACAATGGCCTGGCGACGCTGGTACGCATTCCGTACCCCTATACCGAGTGGTTCGACGTGCACGTCTTTCCGTATGAAGACGTGCCCTACGATCTCGACATCTCGCCGGACGGGCGACTGTTGTCGGCATCGGTAGGCGAGGTCAGCAGCGACCAGTTCCTGCGCGTGTGGGAACTCGACAAGATCCTGGCCGGGGATCTGAAGCCGCTTTCCGAGTTCCGCTTCGGACAGTCGGTGCCGGAGAGTTTCGTGTTCTCGCGCGACGGGCGCTACCTCTACGGCAGCAGCTATTACACCGGCGTGTCCAACATCTTCCGCTACGAAGTGGCGACGGGCGCGGTGGAGGCGGTGTCGAACACCGAATCCGGCTTCTTCCGCCCGGTTCCCCTCGCCGACGGGCGCCTGCTCGTGCTGACCTACACGGGCGAAGGCTTCGTCCCCGCGATCATCGAGCCGCGGCCGATCGAGGACATCAGTGCGATCAAGTTTCTGGGTGCCGAGCTCGTGGCGAAGTATCCCGTAGTCACCACCTGGCAGGTGCCGCCGCCGAGCACCGTCGATGCGGAAAAGCTGATGACCAAAAGGGGCCCGTGGGTGCCGCTGCGTGACCTTTCGCTCGTGAACGCCTACCCGGTGTTGCAGGGCTACAAGAACTCGGTCGGGATCGGGTATCGCGCCAACATTGAAGATCCGCTCGCGTTCGCGAAGATTGGCATCACCGCCGCCTACACGCCGACCGGCAATCTTCCCGGCGAGGAGCGCGGCCACGTCGACATCACCGGGGAGTACCTGGGCTGGAAGGCCGAGCTGTCGTGGAACCGGTCGGATTTCTACGACCTGTTCGGCCCGACCAAGCGCAGTCGCAAGGGCTACGCCGCCAAACTCGGCTACGACTCCCTGTTGATCTACGACGAGCCGCGGAAGCTGGACCTGATTTTCGACTTCGCCTACTACGACCAGATCGACACGCTGCCGAATGCGCAGAACATCACCACCGACTTCACCCGGCTGGTCACCGGTGAGGTCGGGACTCCATTACACGGACGTGCGGCGCTCACTCGGTGCGGTCGATGACGAGAAGGGACTGGCCTGGGCGTTGGTGCTCAAAGGGAGTCGCGTGAACGGCGAGATCACGCCGCAGCTCGGCGGCAAGCTGGATTTCGGCCTGCCGCTTCCGCTGCCGCACTCGTCGCTGTGGCTGCGCAGCGCAGCCGGGGTCGCCAACGGCGATCGCAACAGCACGGTGGCGAATTTCTACTTCGGCGGCTTCGGCAACAACTACGTCGACGACGGCCCGATCAGGCGGTATCGCGAGTACTATTCGTTGCCCGGATTCGGGCTCAACGAGGTGAGCGGGCTCAGTTTCGTGCGCGAGCTGGCGGAATGGAGCCTGCCGCCGCTTGTCTTCGAATCCGTCGGCACCCCGAGTTTCTATCTCACCTGGCTGCAGCCAACGCTCTTCGCCGCGGGCCTGTGGACCGAACCCGGGAACGCCTCGCTGCGCAAGGACTACGCCAGCCTTGGCGCCCAGGCCGACTTGCGCTTCACCATCCTGCACTGGTACGACATGACGCTGTCGGTCGGCTACGCGGTCGGCTACGAGGGCTCCCGACGCGCCGGCACCGAGTGGATGGTTTCGCTGAAGATCATGTAGGCGCGAGCACGATACGCCATGTCCTCCGATGTCCTGTCGCGCGTTCTGGTGGGCCTGGCGCCGGTGCTGTGCTTCCTCGGAACACTGCTGTACCTGGACAGCTACAAGCTCGTGACGATGCGCGCCGTCGTCGCGGTCGTCGCGTGCGGCGCGGTGGCGGCGGGAGCCTGCTATTTCGTGAACGGGTATCTGCTCGGCGTCCTGGCAATCGACGTCGCCCCCTTCACCCGCTACGTCGGACCGGTGGTGGAGGAACTCGCCAAGGGCCTCGTCGTCGTTGCCCTGATCCGCGCTCACCGCATCGGCTTTCTGATCGACGCGGCGATCTTCGGCTTCGCCGTCGGCACCGGCTTCGCGATCGTCGAGAACGTCTACTATCAGCAGCTCATTCCGGACGCCGGGATCGGTACCTGGATCGTGCGCGGCTTCGGCACCGCGATCATGCACGGCGGCACGACGGCGATCTTCGCGATGATGGGACTCGCGATGCTGGAGCGGGAGCGACGGGCGACCCTGCTTGCGTTCCTTCCCGGTTTGGTCCTCGCGCTCGCGCTGCATTCGGCGTTCAACCACATGTTCCTGTCGCCGAAGCTGTCGACGCTCGTCGTGTTTCTGGTGCTGCCACCGCTGCTGCTGTGGGTGTTCCACCGGAGCGAAAGTGCGGTAGGCGACTGGCTCGGTCGCGGATTCGATGCCGACGCCGCGATGCTGGAATCGATCAACTCCGGCGGATTCTCCGATTCGCCGGCGGGCAGGTACCTGACCTCGCTGAAAAATCGATTCAGGGGACCGGTGGTCGCGGATCTGCTCTGCTACCTGCGGCTGCATACCGAACTCGCGCTGCGCGCCAAGGGCATCCTGATGATGCGCGAGAATGGCTTCGACGTTCCCGTCGACGACGAGACGAGGGCCAAGTTCGACGAGATGGACTATCTGGAGAAAAGCATCGGCAGGACAGGGTTGCTGGCCGTCCAGCCGCTTCTGCACATGACCCACAAGGATCTGTGGCAGCTCTACATGCTGGGAAAGTGAGGCCGGGCCGACCGGTCGCGCTTTTTCTGCCGTTCAGGCGCCGGCGCGGACCGGCGATTGGTCGCAGCGCGTGCTCCGGAAAAAAACCCCGCGGTCGCCCGCGGGGTTTTCACATCTGCGTCGGCCCGGCAAGCACGCCGTGCGCGACTACACCCGTTCGATGATCGCCGCGATGCCCTGCCCGCCGCCGATGCACATCGTGATGAGGCCGTAGCGGCCGCCGGTCCGGTGCAATTCGTACATCGCCTTGACCGTCAGGATCGAGCCGGTGGCGCCGATCGGGTGGCCGAGGGCCACCGCACCGCCGTTCGGATTCACCTTCGCCGGGTTCATGCCCAGTTCCTTGGCCACGCCGAGGGCCTGTGCCGCGAAGGCCTCGTTGGATTCGATCGTGTCCATCTGGTCGAGCTTCAGGCCGGCCTTCGCCAGTGCGCGCTTGACCGCCGAGATCGGGCCGAGGCCCATGATCTTCGGGTCGATGCCGGCATGGCCGTAGGCAACGAGCCGCGCCATCGGTTTCAGGCCCTTCTTCGCGGCAGCCGATTTCTCCATCAGCACGACGGCAGCCGCCGCATCGTTGATACCCGAGGCGTTGCCGGCGGTCACGGTGCCGTTTTCCTTGATGAACACGGCCTTGAGCTTCCCCATCCCTTCCATCGTCGACTCCCCGCGGACGTGCTCGTCGGTGTCGAACATCACGGGACCCTTCTTGCTCTTGAGCTCGATCGGCAGGATCTGGCTCTTGAAGTGGCCCGCGGCGATCGCCGCGGCCGCGCGCTTGTGGCTCTCGACGGCAAAGGCGTCCTGCATCTCGCGCGTCAGCCCGCACTTGGCCGCGACGTTCTCGGCGGTCACGCCCATGTGGATCGTGTCGAACGGGTCGGTCAAGGCACCGACCATCATGTCCATCATCTTGGTTTCGCCCATCCGCGCGCCCCAACGCTGCGTCAGTGACGCATAGGCGGCACGGCTCATGCTTTCGACACCGCCGGCGACGGCGGCGTCGGTGTCACCGAGCAGGATGTACTGTGACGCCGAGACGATCGCCTGCATGCCGCTGCCGCACAGGCGGTTCAACGTCAGCGCGCCGGTGTCGTGCGGCAGGCCGCCGTTCACGCACGCGAGGCGCGAGATGTACATGTCCTTGGGCTCGGTGTGGATCACGTTGCCGAACACGCAATGGCCGACGTCCTTCGGGTCGATCTTGGCGCGGGCGACCGCTTCCTTGACGACGCGCGCGGCGAGGTCGGACGGCGCAATGTCCTTCAGGCTGCCGCCGTAGTCGCCGATGGCCGTGCGCACGCCGCTCAGGATGACGACTTCTCTATCGCTCATGGGGGTCCTCCGGGGGAAAGGGATTGCTATGATACGCGCCCGTCGCGGAGGTTCCGAGGGGTGAGCAGGTCTGACGGTGGCCGGGGACTCGGCGAGGGCTGCGCCCGGCACCCCGCTTTGCCGACGCAGCGTGCCCGACATCGGTTGCCAGCTCGTCGAGTACCGGGCACTCGGGTCGCGTGTCGCTGCGGCATTGGGCGACCAGACGCGCGAGCGCGGGCTGGCGGGCACCGGGCTGCGCTTCTATGATGGGTGCGGGACAGCTGCCGGCAATGCGCCGGCGCGCCGGGCGGAGGAGAATTCGCGATGGCATCAATCCAGGGTGACTCGAAGTGGCGCCTGCACGGCGTGCGCGTGGTGCGCGGGAACGAGTTGGATACGAACACGCCGCAAACGCCCGGGATGAACCGGGCGGCCGCCGTCACGGCGGCACGGGCCGGCGCGGAAAGGCTCTGGGCCGGCACCGTGGTCATCCATCCGAAGGCGAAGACCGGCGCCCATCACCACGGCCCGGTCGAGAGCGTCATCTACGTTGTTTCCGGCAAGGCGCGGATGAAATGGGGCGACCGGCTCGAGTTCACCGCCGAGGCCGGGCCCGGCGACTTCATCTACGTGCCGCCGTTCGTCCCGCATCAGGAGATCAACGCCAGCGACAGCGAGCCCTTGTCGTGCGTGCTGTGCCGCAGCGGTCAGGAGCCCGTCGTCGTCAATCTCGATCTGCCCAACGTCGAGCCGAACCCGGAGTCGGTGCATTGGGTCGACAACATCCATCCCGCGCCCGGCGACAAGCCACCACCGCGCGAACTCTGAACGGACGCAGGCGCTCGACGCGCCGCGCACGATGTCCCGGAGCGGCAGGTCGGCGAAGTTGTAGCAGTGGAGCCCGAGACGGTGATGGACACAGTGCGACTCCGGCCGCTGGATCAGGTACGCCAGCCACTGCGACGTGCGCACGTTCCAGTGCTGGAACATCCCGTAGAACGCGAACGTAGCCCACGACCCCCGCGGCGAGCGGATCGAGGCCGAGGACCACGCCGCTGATGGTGAGCTGGATCAGCGTCTGCACGGTCACTTCGAGCGGATGGAACAGCAGCGAGCCGGAAATGTCGACGCGTCCGCGTGCGGCTTCCGCGTCGATGTCCGGCTCCAAGCCGAGGTCGTAGTGCTGGATGTGGTGGCGCCGCGTAGCCCCCTTGTGCGCCGCATCGTGGACAGTTTCCGGGTGCGGTGATAGTTTTAATACATCCTATGACAAGTCAGTCGCCCGCGGCGTCCGGAACGAAGCTCAGCCGGGAGAGCGCCAAACCCCTCTACGAGCAGATCGCCAGCGCCATCGAGCGCGAGATCGCGCAGGGCGCGCTGGGCGCCCGTGCGCGTCTCGCGTCGGAGACGGCGCTCATGCGGCGATTCGGCGTCAGCAGGGTGACCGTGCGGGGCGCGATCGCCCGTCTCGCTCGCAACGGCATCGTCGAGACGCGCCAAGGCAAAGGCACCTTCGTCGCCGCGCGTGTCGTGCGGCATGGCCTCGACCGTCTGACCGGCTTCTACGACGCGATGCTGAGCCAGGGCCTGCGTCCGAAACGGGAACTCATCGACTTCCGCCCTGCGCGCCCGGCGGAAACAGCGCATACGCCGTTTGCGTCGCGCGTCCCGCCTCCGATGCGGCTGACGCGGCTGTACGTGCTCGACGGCAAGCCGTTCGCGGTCGTCTGCGGCCTCCTTCTGCCCGAGGCGACGCGCCTGACGCGAAAGGACGCTACGGCGCACACCATCTACGAGCTGCTTGCGTCGCTGCGTCTCGAGGTGGAGCACGCGGACATCGGCATCCGCGCGCGCCCTCCGGGAGCCGACGTCGCGCGCCGCCTCGGACTGCCGGCGCGCCGCCCCGTGCTCGTCATGGAGCGTAGCTCGTTCGGGACCGGTGACGCGCCGCTGGAGCACAGCCTGTTCTTCATCACGCCGGACGCGTACGAATTCCGCCTCTCGGTGACGGGACCCGTGGCGATCAGCAGCGGCATCCGCCGGCTGGACTCTGCCACGTCCGCCGCCGGCTCCGCCGTCGCGCTCACCGATTGAGGACGCTCGCGTGAGTGCAGCCGCGACATCGCCGGATCGCTATACCCCCTCCCGCGTCGTGCGCGCGCGCGGCATGGTAATCGCGGCGGCCGAGCCCGCGGCCCGGGCCGGGGTCGCGCTGCTCGCCGAGGGAGGCAACGCCGCGGACGCGGCGGTCGCCACGGCGGCGATGCTCGGCGTCGTCGACCCCCAGAACTGCGGCATCGGCGGTTACGGCGGCTTCGCCGTCGTCGACGACGGGCGCGCGCCGCCGCGGCAGATCGCGTTCAATACGACGGTGCCACAGGCGTTCGACCCCGCGACGCCGCCGTCGGTGCGTCGTCCGGGCAGCCTCGTTTCGCCGCCCGCGGTCATCCCGGGCCTCGCCCTGGTGCATCGCGCCTTCGGCCGCCTGCCGTGGTCCGACTGCTGGGCGCCGGCGATCGCGGCCGCGCGCGAGGGCATTGCCGTCGGCCGCGATCTCGCCGTCGCGCTGCGCTGGGCACGCGAGCGGCATCGCGGACTGAACACGGCGTTTCGCGCGACGTTCCTGCCCGGGGACGCCGAACCGACCGAGGGCCAGCGACTGATCCAGCCCGACCTCGCGCAGTCGCTCCAGGCAGTCGCCGCAGAGGCCGGCAACGCCCTGCGACAAGGCGCACTTCCGCAGGCCCTCGTCGCCACGGTCCGGGCGACCGGCGGCGTCCTCGACCATGGCGATCTCGCGGCGCTGGACGCGCGGGTCGGAGCCGCCGAGGAGATCGCATTTGGCAGCGCACGCGTGTACACGCCGGACCGCGAGGAAAGCGGCGGCGCGATCCTGCTCGACGCGCTGGCGGAACTCGCCGCGCACCCACCCGGCCCCGCGCGCGGCGAGGACTACGTCCGTCGGATCGGGAGTGCGCTCGCCAGGGCGTGGGCACGCCGCGATGCCGAGTACGCGCTCCTTGCGCCGTCCGGCAGCCAGACGACCCATCTGTGCACGGCGGACCGGGACGGCATGCTGGTCGCGCTGACCTTCACGCACGGCCCGACGTGGTTCGGTTCGGGGCTCGTCGCCGAGGGGACGGGCGTCGTGCTGAACGGCGGCACGCGGCTGTTCGTGCGCCGGCGATCGGACGGTCGCTGTCTCGCGCAGACCAACCTTACGCCGACGATCCTGCACGACGGCGCGGACCGCTACGCGCTCGGCACGCCGGGGGCGCGCCGCATCCCGGCTGTCGTGCTTCAGCTCGTGCTCGACCTCGCCCGTTACCGCGTGCCGCTCGCGGAGGCGCTCGCCGCCGCAAGGCTGTCGGCATCGGCCGCCGGCACGCTCGACGGCGAGGCGCCGCTGGTGGCGGCCTTCCCCCACCTCCACATCGAAGACCGTCGTGGCCCGCGACTATTACGGGCCCGCCGGAGCCCTGCGGCGGCGCGACGCCACCATCGAAGGCACGACCGATCCCCGCTTTGCCGGCGCGTGCGTCGCGCACGAGCCGCTTTGACATGGAAGACGCGATGGAACTGAACGAGGACGAGCGCACGATGCTCGCGGGGGGGCGCGGCGAGGCGGTGCGGCAGGCGATCGCCTACCAGATCGAGGTGGGGCGGTTCTTCGGGGCGAAGCGGTTCGTGCCGGTCACCAACGTGCACATGATGGGCGACATCGAGGTGATGGGCGACACCGGACTCCGCTGGCTGCGCGAGCAGGTCGCGCTTGGGGCCCGGACCGTGACTGCGACGACGACCAACGCGCGCTGCATCGACTTCGACCACTGTCAGCGATTGGGGCAGGACGACGGCGAGGCCGCCAAGGAGCGCGAGGTGATCGGCTGTCTGCGCCGGATGGACATCCTGACCACCGACACGTGCATCAACTACCAGACCGTCTACCAGCCGCATCTGGGCGAGCACGTCGCCTGGGGGGACACGGGGACGGTGATCTACGCGAACTCGGTCTTCGGCGCGCGCTCGAACTTCGAGTCGGGCCCCGCCGCGTTGGCCGCCGCGCTGACGGGCCGCACGCCCGAGTACGGATTCCACCTCGACCAGCACAGGCGGGGCAGTATCGCGGTGCGTCTCGCGGCGCCGCTCGATGACCTCGCCGACTGGGGTGCGGTGGGCAAGCTCGTGGGTGAGTTCCGGCAGAACTATTTCGCAGTGCCGGTCTTCCACGGCTTCGCGCGAACGCCGATGGCCGACGAGCTGAAGCACCTCGGCGCCGCGCTCGCGAGCTACGGCTCGATGGGGATGTTCCACTTCGTCGGCGTGACGCCGGAGGCGCCGTCGCTCGCGGCGGCGCTCGGCGGCACGACGCCTTCCGCGGAGCTGGTCGTCGACGAGGCGGCGCTCGACCGCGTCTACCGGGGCTACTCCCTCGGCAACGGCGACGCCCGGCTCGTCGTCTTCTCGGGGCCGCAACAGTCGCTGTTCGAAATGAAGGAGCTCGCTCGCCTGTTCGGCGGACGCAAGCTTGCCGCCGGCACGACGTGCTTCGTCACCACCAACGCGGGCGTGCTCGCCCAGTCGCGACGCCTGGGCTACGCGGACGTGCTGGAGCGCGCCGGCATCACGATCCTCGAGGGCGTGTGCTTCTACATCCTGCAGAACCTGTCGGCGCTTCGCGTCGCGAACGGCTGGACCAACATGATCTCGAACTCGGCCAAGATCGTGAACATCATCGGCGCGCACCGCTTCAACACGATCCTGCGCCGCACCGCGGACTGCGTCGACATCGCCTGCACGGGGAGGCTCGCGTGAGCGCCGGCACCGTGCTCCGCGTCAGGCGAGCGTTCGGCCCCGTCGTCGAGGGCGAGGCGCTCGTCTCCGAGGAGGGTTTCTCCCCGCGCTACGATCTCGACCGCTGGTCGGGTGTCATCACCAAGCCGGGGCACCGCCTCGAGGGGCAGAGCATCGTCGACCGCATCTGCTTCTTCCCGACGGCGAAGGGCGGCATCGCCGCCGGCTGGGCGTTCAACGACCTCAAGGGCAAGCAGATCGCCCCGCGCGCGCTGCTGTTCGGCGTGACGAACCCGGTGATGGTGCAGGGCGCGGTATTCGCCGGCGTCACGATCACCGAAGGCTGGGAGCCGTCGCCCGACGGCCTCGTGCGCACCGGCGACTGGGTCCGCGTGGACCCGCAGGCCCGCACGATCACCGTCCTGAGGACTGCCACATGAGCGCTTCCCCTTCCGCGCAAGACCCCGCATCCCGCCGGGAGATCCGCGTCATCGACACGACGCTGCGCGACGCGCACCAGTGCCTGTGGGCGACCCGGATGCGCACCGCGCACATGCTGCCGGTGCTCGACAAGTTCGACCGCGTGGGGTACGAGTCCGTCGACCTGATGGGGACGATCCAGTTCGACGTCTGCGTCCGCTACCTGAAGGAGGACCCGTGGGAGCGGGTGCGGCTCGTGCACCGCGGCGCCCCGCACACGCGGTTCCGCTCGCTGATCCGCAGCAAGAGCATCGTCGCCTTCGACTTCCTGCCCGACGACGTCGTCGACCTGTGGGTCGACCGTCTCTACGCGAACGGCTTCCGCGTGATCGGCGCCTTCGACGGCCTGAACGACGTCGACAACATCGTGCCCAGCCTCGTGCGGGCCAAGGCGCACGGCGCCTACACGTTCGGCGCGCTGTCGTTCTGCGAGAGCCCTGTCCACACCGACGAGCTCTACGTCCGCACGGCGAAGGCGCTGATCGAGCGCGCGAACGTCGACGCGATCATGCTGAAGGACGCCGGGGGGCTGCTCACCGTCGACCGCATCCGCACGCTCGCGCCGGCGCTGCACGCGGTCGTCGGGAAGCGCCCGCTCGAGCTGCACAGCCACTGCCTCACCGGCCTCGCCCCGCTCGTCTATCTCGAGGGCGCGAAGCTCGGCTTCGACCAGCTGCACCTGTCGATCAAGCCGCTGGCGAACGGCGCCGCGCAGCCCGCCGTGCAGACGGTCGCGCGCAACCTGCGCGCGCAGGGGTTCGACGTCAACGTCGACGACAGGCTGATCGACGAGATCGGCGAGCACTTACTGGGGATCGCGGAGCGCGAGGGCAAACCGGTCGGCGTGCCTGCCGAGTACGACGCGTTCCACTACGAGCACCAGATCCCGGGCGGGATGCTCAGCAACTTCCGCTCGCAGCTTGCCCAGGCCGGGCTCTCGGACCGCTACCAGGCGCTCCTCGAGGAGTGCGCGCGCGTGCGGCGCGAGCTCGCCTGGCCGATCATGATCACGCCGTTCTCGCAGTTCGTCGGCACGCAGGCGGTGCTGAACGTCGTGCACGGCGAGCGCTATCGCGTGGTGCCCAACGAGGTCAAGAAGTACGTGCTGGGCTACTACGGGCGACTGCTGGCACCGGTCGATCCGGAGGCCCTCGACCGCATTGTCGAGAACGGTTCGAAGACGATCGCGATGAAACCCGAGCCGCTCGCCCCGGCGGTGGACGGGCTTCGCGCAAAGTACCCCTCCGCGAACGACGACGAGCGCCTGCTGCGCTTCATGCTCGCGGGCAACCAGGTGGACGAGATGCTCGCGGCGCGCGCCGCCGGCGCCCCCGACCACTTCGCGTCCGGGTCGCCCGTCGTCGACCTCGTCCGCGAGCTCACCCGCCTCAAGCGTCCCGGCCGCATCCACATCCGCAAGCGCGATCTCGACATCGTGCTCGGCAGCTGACCCGACAGAACCCGACCCGACCGCCCCCGATGAGCCATCACGCCCTCACCGACGCCGACGTCCAGGCGATCCTCAAGCTCCTGACCGCCGCGGACCATCTCAATGAGTTCCGCATTCGCTACGGCGACATCGAGATCGCGTACTCGCGCGACGGCGGCGCGACGACGCTGCTGCCGGCAGCCGCCACTGCTGGCGGTGCGGCGCCTGCGCCGACGGCAGGCGCTGCCGTACCCACCGCGGCGCCGGCGCGATCCCCGGCCACCTCGCCCGCCGCGGCACCCGCGCCGACGCCCCCGGCAACGGTGGCCGGCGGCGTGCCCGTCACTTCGCCGATGTTCGGCACGTTCTACCGTGCGCCCGCGCCGGGAGCCACGCCGTTCGTCGACGTGGGCCAGCACGTCGAGGCGGACAGCGTGGTCTGCATCATCGAGGTGATGAAGCTCATGAACTCGATCACGGCGGGCGTACGCGGGACGGTGCGCCAGATCCTCGTCGCCGACAGCCAGGCGGTCCAGCTGGGACAACCGCTCGTCGTCATCGAGCCCGACGCCTGAGTCATCGGCCCATGACCCACAGGCGAATCCGGCGCGTGCTCGTCGCCAACCGCGGCGAGATCGCACTGCGCGTCATTCGGGCATGCCGCGAGCGCGGCATCGAGACGGTGGCGATCGCGTCCGAGGCGGACGTGGACTCGCTGCCGGTGCGCGCCGCCGACCACTCGATCTGCCTCGGGAAGCCGCCCGCGGCGCAGAGCTACCTCAACGGCCGCGGCATCGTCGCGGCGGCCGTCGCCTTCGGCGTGGACGCGATCCATCCGGGCTACGGGTTCCTGTCGGAGAAGGCCGCCTTTGCGGCGCTGTGCGAGGAGGCGGGGATCACGTTCATCGGCCCGACGCCGCAGGTCATCCGGGCGATGGGCGACAAGATCGAGGCGAAACGCTGCGCGCGCGTGGCCGGCGTGCCCACCACACCCGGCTCCGACGGCGCGGTCGGCGACGCCGGGGACGCGGCGCGCGTGGCGCGCGAGATCGGCTTTCCGGTGCTGCTCAAGGCGGCGGCCGGAGGCGGCGGCCGCGGCATGCGCATCGTCGAGCGCGGCGAGGACCTCGAGCGCCTGCTGAACGAGGCGATGGGCGAAGCCGCCGCGGCGTTCGGCGATCCCGCCATCTACGTCGAGAAGTACCTGCCCAACGTCCGGCACATCGAGATCCAGGTGATGGGCGACGGCAAGCAGGCGTTGCACCTCGGCGAGCGCGACTGCTCGACGCAGCGGCGCAACCAGAAGCTGGTCGAGGAATCGCCGTCGCCGGTGCTCGACGACACGCAGCGCAGCCGGATCGCCGAGTCCGCGGTCCGCCTGTGCGAGCACGTCGGCTATCGCAGCGCGGGCACCGTCGAGTACATCCTCGACCAGGACAGCGGCGAGTTCTACTTCATGGAGATGAACACGCGCATCCAGGTCGAGCACCCGGTCACCGAGATGGTGACGGGCGTCGACCTCATCGGCTGGCAGCTCGAGCTCGCCGAAGGTGCCACCCTGTCGCCGTCGCAGCAGGCGATCACGGGCTCGGGGCACGCGATCGAGTGCCGCATCAACGCCGAGGCGCACGATCGCGGCTTCGCGCCGTCGCCGGGGCGGATCAC
Organism: uncultured beta proteobacterium; assembly: GCA_963843595.1. GTDB lineage: Bacteria > Pseudomonadota > Gammaproteobacteria > Burkholderiales > Casimicrobiaceae > CAIWHR01. The sequence goes on from CAWJLG010000009.1 coordinate 156,212, forward strand.
CCGCTTCGTGCTGCCGGGCGGCCCGGGCGTGCGCGTGGACACGCACGTCGAGCCGGGCTACGTCGTTCCGCCGTGGTACGACTCGATGATCGCCAAGGTCATCTGCTGGGGCCGAGACCGCGAGGAGGCGCTGCGCCGGATGCAGCGCGCGCTGGGCGAGATGCAGGTCGAGGGGATCACCACGACGATCCCGTTCCATCGCGAGTTGCTGCAGCACGAGAGCTTCCGGGCCGGGCGCATCAACACCCGCTTCGTTCACGACATCCTCGGATACTGACCCGCCACGGAGTCCATCGCATGGCCGAACCCGTCATCGTCACCTGCGCCGTCACCGGCGGCGCGCCGACCGCCGGCAAGTATCCCGCGGTCCCCGTCACGCCCGAGCAGATCGCCAACGCCGTGATCGAGGCACGGAATGCGGGCGCCGCCGTCGCGCACATCCACGTGCGGGATCCGCGCACCGGCCTCGCGAGCAGTGACGTCGCGCTCTACCGCGAGGTCGTCGAGCGCGTGCGCGGCGCGCGCTGCGACATCCTCATCAACCTGACCACGGGCCCGGGCTCGCGCTTCATCCCGAGCGACGACGACCCGCGCGTCGGCGGGCCGGGCACGACGATGCGGAAGCCGCTGGACCGCGTGCGGCACGTCGTCGAGCTCTTGCCGGACATCTGCAGCCTCGACGTCGGGTCGATGAACTTCGGGGAGACGGGCTTCGTCAACACTCCCGCTCACCTGCGCGTGATGGCGAAGGCCATTGCGGACACGGGCGTCAAACCGGAGCTCGAGGTCTTCGAGCCCGGGCACATCATGCTCGCGCGCAAGCTGATCGAGGAGGGCGTGCTCGCGTCGCCGCCGCTGTTCCAGATATGCCTCGGCATTCCCTACGGCGCCCCGGCGACCAGCGAGAGCATGATGTTCATGAAGAGCCTCCTGCCTGCGGACGCGATGTGGGCGAGCTTCGGCATCTCGCGCGCCGAGTTCCCGATGGTGGCGCAGGCGGCGATCCTCGGCGGCCACGTGCGCGTCGGCCTCGAGGACAACCTGTACATCGAGCAGGGCGTGCTCGCGATGGGCAACGGTGTCCTCGTCGAGCGCGCCGTCGCGATCCTCCGCGCGATCGGCAAGGAGGCGGCCTCGCCCGAGGAGGCGCGGCGCATCCTCGGCCTGGGCGCACCGCGGGCGGCGAGGGTCGCATGACGCCCGACCTGCGCAGCGGCGACGTGCCGCCCGTTCCGGCTGCCGCCGAGACATCGCCGGCCGTCCCGCCGAAGGACGTGGGCGTCACTCGGCTGTTCCTGCATTCGCTGCAGCCGATCGGGTACAACCTCCTGTCGCTCGTCGTGTTCCTGATCGCGTGGCAGGTGCTGCACGTGCTCGCGAACTCGCCTTTCCTGCCAGGCCCGCTGCAGATCGCAACGGCGTTCGTCAACCTCGCCGAGAACGGCGACACGCAGGGCACGACGCTGCTCACGCACTCTTGGGCCAGCCTGCACCGCGTGCTCGCGGGGTTCGCGATCGGCACCGTCCTCGGCGTGCCGACCGGCCTGCTCATGGGCCTTTACCCGCGGTTCTACGCCGGGACGCGGTCCGTCGTCGAGCCGTTCCGCTTCATCCCGCCGATCGCATGGATCCCGCTGGCGATCATCCTGTTCTCGGGCCTCACGCGCTATGCGTTCCTGATCTTCCTTGGCGCGTTCTTCCCCGTCTTCACGGCCACCGCCGTGGGCGTCCAGCGGGTCGAGCCGCTGCACCGGAAGGTCGTGCGGGTCTACGGCGCGAGCAAGTTCTACGTGCTGACCCACGTCGTGATTCCCACGGTTCTCCCCGACATCCTCGGCGGCATGCGCGTCGCGATGGGCGCCGCGTGGCTGACGATCGTCGCGGCCGAGCTGGCCGGCGGGACCAACGAGGGGCTCGGCCGCATGATGATCAACTACGCCGAACTCCTGAAGATCGCCGAGATCGTGGTCGGCATGATCATCATCGGCACGATCGGATTCCTGCTGAACGAGGCGCTGCTGCTCGTCGAGAAGCGCCTGTTCCGCTGGCGCTGGCAGGTCACGCTGTAGGGGGCGGCAATGGATGTGACGAAAGAAGCGCGGCTCAAGGTCGACGTCGATATCAGCCACGCGTACGGCGAGTCCCTGGTGCACGACGGCATCCGCTTCGGCGTGCGCGAGAACGAGTTCCTGTGCATCGGCGGACCTTCCGGGTGCGGCAAGACGACGCTGCTCGACATTCTCGCCGGCATCCTGCCGCCCTCGCGCGGCCGGGTGCTCCTCGACGGCAAGCCGGCGAACCCGAAGGTGCACAACATCTCGTTCGTGTTCCAGGAGCCGTCGACGCTGCCGTGGCTCACCGTCAAGGACAACATCGCGATCGGCCTCAAGATCAAGAAGCGGCCGGCCGACGAGATCGAGGCGAAGGTCGCGGAGATCACGGCCACCGTGGACCTCACCGGCTACGAGGGCTACTACCCGCACCAGATCTCGGGCGGGATGAAGCAGCGGGTGGCGATCGCGCGTGCGTTCGCCACGGACGCCGACCTGATCCTGATGGACGAGCCGTTCGTGAGCCTCGACCAGCCGACGCGGGCGCGGATGCAGCAGGAGGTGCTCGACATCTGGCAGCGGTACCGGCGCACGGTCATCTTCGTCACGCACAACCTCGAGGAAGCCGTTTTCCTCGGCGACCGCGTGCTGATGCTGTCCGCGAAGCCTGCGCGTATCCTTGGCGACATCCGCGTCGAGCTGCCGCGCCCACGCGACCCGTTGAGCATGGCTTTCACCGAGGTGCGCGCGCGCTGCGCGCGCCTGCTGGACGAGGCGCATTCGAAGTCGTTTTCGGCCGCACCCGCGGTCGCCGCGCGACCCTGACCGGGCGCGCATCACGTCGAAGAGGAGAAGCGTCATGGGCAACGGAGGGGGACAGGGAGTGCTCGCACGGGCTCGGCGCGCGCTGGCGGCGCTGGTGCTCGGACTCGGGCTCGCGGGCGGCGTGCAGGCGCAGGGAGTCGACACGATCAGGCTCGCGGACCAATCGGGCGCCGAGGTCGACTACGCGGCAGTCTGGGTCGCGGAGGCGCTCGGCTATTACGACCAGGAGAAGATCAAGATCGACCGGCGGACCTATCCGAACGGCCCGGCCTCGCTGCTCGACCTGCCGAGCAACAACCTCGATGCGGTGATGTGCGGGCTCGCGCCCATCATGCAATTCGTCGCCGGCGGCGGGCAGGTGGTGATCGTCGCCTCGGTCACCAAGGGCAACGCGGCACTCGTCGGGCGCAAGCAGTACAAGTCGTACGCCGATCTCAATGGCAAGAAGGTCGGCACGCCGGGCCTCGGCACGATCCACGACGCCATGCTCGCGTACGTCGAGAAGACGCAGAACCTCAAGTTCCAGCGCGTCCCCGGCAAGATCACCGACGTCGCGGTGATGCTCGACCGCGGCGAGGTCGAGGCCTTCATCGGCTGGGAGCCGGCGTCCGCCTCGGCGATCGCGAAGTCCAAGGACACGCACTACATCGCGCAGCTGCCGCCGATCCCGAACGCGGAGAGCCTCGACATCGTGTTCCAGCCGAAGATCGCCAAGGAGAACCCCGAGCTGATCGTGCGGTTCCTGCGCGCCACCGTGCGCGGAATGAACTACATCAAGGCGAACTCGCCGGACCGGATCGCCGAGATCGTGGCCAAGAAGATGAACGACCCGACGGCGGTGCCGGTCGCGCGCGCCGCGCTGGACTCGGTGATCCTCACGGACCCGAAGCTCGACATGCCGTCGACGCGGATCATCCTGCAGACGATCGCGGACCAGGGCAAGATCTCCAAGGATCTCGTCAAGGACGTCGACGCCTGGGTCGGCAAGTACCTCGACTACAGCTACCTCGACAAGGCGATCGCGACGCTGCCGAAGAGTTGAGGACGCGAAACGACGGGGCGGGCGCGCGCCCGTCCCCGTTTCCGGGCCGACCGGAGTCGGCCCCATTGGCTTTGCACTCGAGCTGACGGGCGAACGCCCGTCGCATGTCCGGCTTCCGCCGGACGGGGATCGCCGCGGTGCACCCTACGCCGGCCGCAGCACGATCTTGGCCGCCGCCGAGCGGCCGTGATGCAGGTCGGCGAACGCATCGGCGCCGCGCGCGAGCGGGCGCTCCTCGACCCAGGCGAGATCGCCCAGCGCACCGGCGGCAATGGCGCGCACCGTCGCCCGCATGTCCGCCGTCGTGTACGTGTAGGTGCCGATCAGCGTGATCTCCGCGAGCGTGAGCTTGCGCATGTCGATCTCGCTCGCCCAGTCCTGCAATCCGACGTGGACGATGACGCCGCCCGGCGCGACGCTCGCCAGCGCCAGTGCGCGCGTGCGGGTCGCGCCGACCGCGTCGAACACGACGTTGACGCTGGACTCGCCCGGCCCCGGGCCGGCCGCAGGATCGAAGATCCGCGCCGACGGGCACGCTTTCGCCGCCGACGCGCGCCGCAGCGGATTGGTCTCGGCGAGATGGATCTCGCGCACGCCGTACGACTCGAGCAGGAGCGCGGTGAGAAGGCCAACCGCGCCGCCGCCCAGCACCAGCGCGGACAGCTCCGGCAGCGGGCGGTGCGCCGCCCGGGCGGCGGCGTTGATCGCGTGCAGCGCAGTGGCGGCCGGCTCGGTCAGCGCGGCGTGCACCGGCGACAGGCCGTCTGGCAGCTCGATCAGCGTCGACGTCGGGATCGCCATGAACTGCGCGTAGGCGCCCGGGCGCGTCATGCCGACCATCGTCCGGTTCGAGCACAGGTTGCCGCGACCCTGCAGGCAGTTGTCGCAGCGGCCGCAGGCGATCAGCGGATTGGCCGTGACGCGCGTCCCCTTCGCGGGGCCCTCGACGATCTCGCCGGCGAACTCGTGGCCGAGGATCATCGGCGGGACACGGCGCGGGTCGTGCCCGTGGTAGGCGTGCATGTCGGAGCCGCAGATGCCGACGGCGTCGATGCGCAGCACGACCTCGCCGGCGGCGAGTCGCGGGCCCGGCTCGTCGCGGTACTCGACCTGCTGCGTGCCGGTGTAGACCAGTGCCTTCATCGCGTGCCTCCGCAACCGCCGTCAGCGCGCGGCGAAGCCGCCATCGACGAACAGCATCTGCCCGGTGACGTACGCCGAGGCGGCGCTGGCGAGGAACACGGCCGTTCCGGCGAGGTCGTCGGGGACGCCGCTGCGTCCGATCATCGTCTGCGCGACCAGCGCGGCGGCGCGCGCCGGGTCGGCGAAGACCGGCTCCGTCAGCGCGGTGCGGAAGAAGCCCGGGGCGATCGCGTTGCACGTGATGCCGTGCGGCGACCACGCCTCGGCGATGGCGCGCGTCAGTTGCGCGAGCCCGCCCTTGGTGGCGCCGTACGGGGCGCTGTTGGGAAAAGCCCGGGCGGCCTGCAGCGACGTCACGTTGATGATCCGGCCGTGGCCGCGCTCGCGCATGCCCGGCGCGAGCAGCTGCGTCAGCAGGAACGGCGCCGTCAGGTTGATGTCGAGCGTCAGGTCCCAGTCCTCGTCGCGGATCTCCATGAACGGCTGGCGCAGGTTCACGCCGGCCGCGTTGACGAGGATGTCGACGCCGCCGCTCGCCTGCTCCACGCGACGGGCCGTGTCGCGCAGCGCGGCGCGGTCGGTGAGGTCCGCCGCCACTGCTTCCGCCGCGATGCCGTCCGCGCGGAGCGACGCGACGGCGGCATCGAGCTCGCGCTGCCGGCGGGCGACGATCCACACGCTCGCACCGGCGCGCCCGAGCGCGCGGGCGATCCCCTCGCCCAGGCCGGAGTTGCCGCCGGTGACGAGCGCGCGGCGGCCGGCGAGCGAGAAGAGCGAGCCGAGGTACGCGTCGGGCGCCGTCGCCGCGCTCATTGCGTCACGCGGGCGCCGAGATCGAAGCGGTCCGCCGGGAAGTACTTGCCGAGCCGGTCGTCGGCGGTCCGCGCGTGGGCCTCCATCCCCTCGAGCCGCGAGATGCGGGCCGTCACGGGGCCGATCTCGCGATTGGCCTCGCGCGTCATCCGCTGCCAGGTCACCGTCTTGATGAACTTGTGGACCGACAGGCCGCCGGAGTAGCGCGCGGCGCCCTTGGTCGGCAGGATGTGGTTCGGCCCGGACGTCTTGTCGCCGAACGCCACCGTCGTCTCCTCGCCGAGGAACAGCGAGCCGTAGGCGGTCAGCCGCGCAAGCCACCAGTCGAGGTCTGCGGCAGTGCACCTCGAGGTGCTCCGGCGCGTAGCGGTCCGACACCTGCGCGGCCTCCTCGCGGTCGCCGCACACCACGATCTCGCCGTAGTCGCGCCACGCCGCGCCGGCCGCATCGCGGGCGGTGGGTGGCAGCGCGTCGACCAGCGCCGGGACCCGCGCGGCGACTTCGTCGGCCAGCCGGCGCGAGGTCGTGACGAGCCACGCCGGCGACTCGTGGCCGTGCTCCGCCTGCCCGACGAGGTCGGAGGCCACGATGGCGGGGTCCGCCGAGTCGTCGGCGATCACGCACACCTCCGAGGGCCCGGCGAAGACGTCGATGCCGACCCGCCCGAACAGCATCCGCTTGGCCTCGGCGACGAACTTGTTGCCGGGCCCGACGATGATGTCGGCCGGCTTGCCGCTGAAGAGCCCGTACGCGAGCGCGGCGATCGCCTGGACGCCGCCGAGCGTGAGGATCACATCCGCCCCGGCCACCTTCATCGCGTACAGCACGTGCGGGTGGATGCCCTCGCCCCGGTACGGCGTCGAGCAGGCGACGACGGTCGGTACGCGCGCCGCCTTCGCCGTGGCGATGCTCATGTACGCGGACGCGATGTGGGCGTAGCGGCCGGTCGGCACGTAGCAGCCGGCCACGTTGACGGGGATGAGCCGCTGGCCGGCGACGAGGCCGGGGGCGACCTCGACCTCGAACTCGCGCATCGAGTCGCGCTGCGCCTCGGCGAACCGCCGCACCTTGGCGGTCGCGAACTCGATGTCGCGCTTCACGTCGTCCGGGATGTCGCGTGTGCGGCGCTCGGCCTCGGCGGGCGTCACGACGATGTCGCCCTCCCAGCGGTCGAGCTTGCGCGCGTAGTCGCGCACCGCCGCCTCACCCCGGGCGCCGATGTCGGCGAGCATCTCGGTGACGACCCGCTGCGCGGTCTCGGTCTCGGTCTGGGCGGTCTTCGCCGCCCGCTTCGCGTATTCGATGGTCATGGGGGTCCGACCTAACCGGAAGGGGTCGCGCGGCGTGCAGTGCACCGCCGCGCGACCGTCCCGTCACTTCGCGCCGGCGAATGCCTTGAGCTTCGGGTCTTTGTCGACGGCCTCGAGGTACTCGCGCGTGATGTACGTCTTGGAGTCGGGCACCTCCTGGATCGTGCCCACCGACTTGAGGTAGCCCGCGAGTTGCTCGAACCAGCCGTCCGCCTGCGACTTCCCGCCCGCGCGGTCGAGGAGCTTGAGCTGCTCGTCGAGCACGTAGATCGGGCGCTGCGTCTCGGTCTCGAGGTACTGTGGCTTCAGCTTGATGCCGTTGGCGTCGAAGAACTTGTTCAGCGACGCGATGAAGTCCTGCTTGTTCGACTTCTGGTACGCGACCGCGCGCAGGTAGACGGCGAGGAACTTCGCCACGAGCTCGGGGTTCTGCTTCGCGAAGTCGCGGCGCGCGATCAGCGCGCCGGGGACGACCGCGCCGGCGTCCTTGCCGCTGCAGATCACCTCGGCGCCCATCTGGTCGTTCAGCGTGTACGTGTTCGGGGCCCACGTGCCCGCCAGCAGGCCGTTGCCGCCCGTATACGCGGAGACGAGTTGCGCGGGCGCGAGCGGGACGATCGTAACGTCGTTGCGCGTGAGGCCCCACTTCTGCAGGCACGCCATCGTCGCGTACTCGCCCGTGGAATTGGGGGACAGCAGCACCTGCTGGCCCTTGATCTCCTTCGCCGGGTTCGCCTTGATCGCGGCGACCTTGTCCTTGCGCGCCATCACCGCGTTGGTCGCCGACTCGTCGTTCGTGATGCCGATCGTGATGACGTCGTAGCGCTGCGCGCCGAGCACGGCGGGCGGCGAGCCGGTGCCGCCGACGTCCCAGGATTTGGAGGCTGCGCCGGCGATCTGCTGGGCGCCCGCCGGATACGCGATGAACTCGGGCTTCAGACCGGCCTCGGCCCACCATCCCTTGTCCTGCGCGACGAACATCGGCAGCGCCCAGTAGGCGACCTGGTAGCTGACCTTGATCGGAACCTGCGCCGCGGCGCTCCCCACGCCGAGTGCCGCCGCGAAAAGCGCTGCGAGTGCGATGCCGCGAGTCGTGCTCCTGCCCATGTTTCCTCCGTGGTTCGCCTGTGGCCCGACGGGGCCCGTGGTGCCGGCGGCGCGCGATTGCGGATCCGCGCGTCGGGCCTTCCGCGCCGCACCGGACCGCTGCGGCGGGCCGTTTGCTGAAAGCGCGTTCAGACGGCAGCATCGACGATGGGCGGCGCTTTGTCAACCGCCTTTTCACTCGCAGAACATGTCGCGGCGCACAATGCGGCGCGGATTGCGGACCAGGGTGCGGATGCGGTAGATTGCCTGAATCTTGAAAGCGCTTCCAGCCAGGCGCGCTGCCGGGGCGGGCAGTTCGGTGACGATCCGCGACATCGCGGACCGCACCGGAATCTCGCCCGCGACGGTGTCGCGCGTCCTCAACCATCCGGACATCGTCCGGCCCGCGCTCCGCGAGCGCGTGCAGAAGGTCGTCGCCGACATGGGGTACGTTCCCCACGGCGCCGCGCGCTCGCTCGCGTCGAGCCGCACGCGCACGATGGGCGCGGTCGTGCCTACCGTGGACAGCGCGCTGTTCGCGCGCGTCGTCGACGGGTTGCAGCACGCGATCCACGACGCCGGCTACCAACTGCTGCTCTCGTCGAGCAACTACGGTCCGGCTCGCGAGGCGGTGGAAGTCCGTGCGCTGCTCGAGCGTGGCGTCGATGCGATGATGCTGGTCGGCATCTCGCGCGACCGCGCGGTCTACGACCTGCTGGAGTCGCGCGGCATCCCGTACGTGACGACCTGCTCGTGGACGGCGACGATGACCGAGCCCGGCGTCGGCTGGGACAACGTCGAGTCCGCGATGCGCGCCGCCCGCTACCTGCTCGACATCGGCCATCGCCGCTTCGCGGTGATCAACGGCATCACGCGCGACAACGACCGCGCCGCCGGACGACTCGCCGGATTCCTGCGCGCGCTCGCCGAGCGCGGGGTCGCGGCCGAGCGATGTCCGGTCGTCGAGTCGCCATACACGATCCCCGACGCGCGCACCGCGATGAGCGCGCTGCTCAAGCGGTCGCCGCGGCCGACGGCGGTGCTCTGCGGCAACGACATTCTCGCGTTCGGGGCGCTGCAGGAATGCCTGCGGGCCGGCGTGCGCGTCCCGGACGAGGTGTCGATCACGGGCTTCGACGACATCGACATGGCGGCGCACTGCCATCCGTCGATCACCACGCTGCGGGTGCCGGCGTTCGACCTCGGCGCGAAGGCCGGCGAGCTGCTGCTCGAGGCGCTGCGCACCGGAACGCGACCACCCGCCGTGCGCATCGAGCTCGAGCTCGTCGTGCGTGCCACGACGGCACCCCCGGCGGCCACCCGCCGCCCCCATTCACGCCCGCGCAAGGACTCCGCTCGATGACCGTCGTCGCCCCCGCTCACCCGCCGCCCGCCGAGCTGCCCGCCCCGCCCGCGCGTCCCCAGCGCGACGAGGCGGCAATCGCGCGCTTCGCCCTCGCGCTCCGCCGCCACGTCGTCCGCATGGTCGGCCGGATGGGCCAGGGCTACGTCCAGCAGGGGCTCGGCGCCGCCGAGATCTTCGCGACGCTGTTCTGCGCCGAGCTCAACCTCGACGCGGAGCGGCCCGACTGGCCCGAGCGCGACCGCTTCCTGCTGTCGACCGCGCACAATTCGGCCGTATTTCACGCCGCGCTCGCGGAGCGCGGCCTCATCGACCGCGCCGCGCTCGCCACCTACTGCGTCGACGGCTCGACGCTGGAGATCAACGTCTCCGAGCGGCTGGGGCGGGTCGTCGAGGCGACGCTCGGATCGCTCGGCCAGGGCCTGTCCGTCGGCCTCGGCATGGCCGTCGCCGCGCGCCGGCGCGGCAGCGCGAGCCGCGTCTACGTGGTGCTCGGCGACGGCGAGCTGCAGGAGGGGCAGACGTGGGAGGCGGCGATGGCGGCCGCGAGCCTCGGCCTCGCCAACCTGTGCCTGATCGTCGACTGCAACGACATGCAGGTCGAGGGCCGCATCGACCGGGTGCTGCGCATGGAGCCGGTTGCCGCCAAGTGGCGCGCGTTCGGCTGGCACGCGATCGACGTCGACGGCCACGACGTCGACGCGCTGCTCGCCGCATACGCCGAGGCGCGCGGCGAGCGCGCGAAGCCGACGGTGATCCTCGCGCGCACGACGGTCGGCAAGGGCGTCGATTTCCTGGAAGGCACTTACGGCCACAACATGAAGCTGTCCGCGGCGGACGCCGAGGCGGCCTTGCGCAAGCTGGGGGACGACGGAGGACTCGCGTGATGGCAGCAACCGCGGCAACGCCGGATCGCACGGTCGGCGACTTCACCTCGCGCGGTGCGATCCCGCGCGTCTACGGCGAGGCGCTGGTCGAGCTCGCGCGCGACGACCCGCGCGTGGTGTGCCTCGTGGCCGACTTGAGCCCCGCCACGGAAACCGATCTCTTCCGCGACACGCTCCCGGACCGTTTCCACAACCTGGGGATCGCGGAGGCCAACATGATGGGCGCGGCCGGCGGCATGGCGCGCAGCGGCGAGCGGCCGTTCGTCCACACGTTCGGCGTCTTCGCGACGCGGCGGTGCTACGACCAGGTCGCGATGCAGATCGCCTATCCGGCGCTGCCGGTCACGATCGTCGGCTTCCTGCCCGGCCTTACGACACTGCTGGGCGTCACGCACCAGGCGATCGACGACATCGCCCTGATGCGTGCGCTCCCCGGGATGACGGTGGTCGAGCCGGCGGACATGGACTCGGTGCGCGCCGCCGTGCGCGCGGCCGCCGCGCATCCGGGCCCGGTCTATCTGCGGATGCGCCGCGCCGAAGGGGCACTGGCGCCGGACTTCGCGCCGCGCCCGCTGACGATCGGTCGCGCCGACGTGCGGCGTGAAGGCGGCGACGCCGTCGTCTTCGCCTGCGGGATGATGGTCGGCATCGCGATCACCGCCGCCGAGCGGCTCGCCGCGCGCGGCCGGTCGGTCGCCGTCGTCGACATGCACACGATCAAGCCGCTCGACGCCGCGACCGTGCAGCACTGGGCACGGCGCACGGGCCACGTCGTGACCGCGGAGAACCACTCGATCGTCGGCGGCCTGGGCTCGGCCGTCGCGGAAACGCTGATGGAGGCCGGGATCCACGCGCGCTTCCGGCGCATCGGCGTGCGGGACACGTTTGCCGAGGGCGGCTCGACGCCGTATCTCTTCCGCAAGTACGGCCTCGACGCCGCCGCGATCGAGGCGGCACTTGGCGCATGCTGGGGAGAAGACCGATGAGCGGCGGCGCGAAGCCCGCAGTCGCGCTGATCGGTCTGGGCGTGATGGGTGGCGCCATGGCGCGGCACATCGCCTCCAGGGGCTTCCCGCTCGCCGTCTACGACGTCGCGCCCGCGGCAGTCGCCAAGCTCACCGACACCGGATGCCGGCTCGCCACTTCGCCGGCGGACGCGGCCCGCGACGCGGACATCCTGATCACGATGCTGCCGACCACGCCGATCGTGCGCGAGGCCCTGTTCGGCCGCGACGGGGCGGCGGCGGCGATGAAGCGGGGCGCGCTGGTCGTCGAGATGAGCACCGGCGACGCCGCCGCGATCCCCGCCCTCGCCGCGGACCTCGCGGCGCGCGGGCTCCGGCTCGTCGACGCTCCCGTCGGCCGCACGCCGCGCGAGGCCGCCGCCGGCAAGGCGCTGGTGATGGCCGGCGGCAGCGACGCCGACGTCGCCGAGGCACGGCCGGTATTCGAGGCGTTCGCCGACACGATCGAGCACATCGGTCCGCTGGGGTCCGGCATCCGCCTCAAGCTCGTCAACAACTACATGGCGATGGTCGGCATGGTGCTCACGGCCGAGGCGCTGATGTTCGCGGCGAAGCTGGGGCTGAACCGCGACACCGTCGTGCGCGTGATGAGCACCACGGCGGCGGGCCGCGGCCAGCTCAACACGAATTTCCCGAAGAAGGTCCTCGCCGGCGACGTCACGCCCGACTTCCCGCTGTGGATGGGATACAAGGACGTCAACCTCGCGATGCAACTCGCCGCGTCGGTCGGCGCGCCGCTGGGCCTCGGAGGATACGCCCGCGAGATGTTCGCCCTCGCGAAGTCGTGGGGGCGCGAGGGCCAGGACTGCACCGCCATGCTGCTGCTGTTGGAGGACATCGCCCGTGTCGGGCAAGGCGCTTGAGGTCGGCGCACCGGACGCGGCCGTCGGGTCGGGCGCGCTCGCGGTCGCGGCCACGCGCCGCGGCGGCGGGCGCCGCCGGATTCTCTTCAGCACCGTCGTCGTCGTCGCATTCGTCGTCGTCTGGTATGTGCTGACGGCGGCGACCGGCATCATCAGCCGGGGCCGCTTCCCGGCCCCGGCCGACGTCTGGCAAGCGGCACGGCAGATCGCGGTGCCGCCCGGCTACTCGGGCGGCACGCTCACCCACCACATCCTGCAGAGCTGCCGCCTCGTGCTGATGGGGTTCGCCGTGGCCGCGTCCACCGGCGTGCTGCTCGGTCTGCTGATGGGGATGAGCCGCCGCGCCGAGGCGCTGATCAATCCGGTGTTCCTGCTGCTGCGCCCGATCCCGCCGCTCGGCTGGATTCCGTTGGCGATCCTGTGGCTCGGCCTCGGCGACACCGCGAAGATCTTCGTGATCTGGGTCGCCGCGGTCGTGCCGTCGGTGATCAACACGTTCACCGGCGTGCGCAACATCGACCCGACGCTGCTCGAGGCCGCGCACGTCATGGGCGCGCGCGGCACGCGGATGCTCGTCGACGTCACGCTGCCCGGAGCGCTGCCGATGATCTTCACCGGGCTGCGGCTGTCGCTGCAGGTGTCGTGGACCACGCTGGTCGCGGCCGAGCTCGTCGGCGCCTTCGCGGGCCTCGGCACGGTGCTGTCGTCCGCGGCGCTCGACATCAATCCCGGGATGATCTTCTTCGCGATGTGGTGGGTCGGCCTGCTCGGCTGGGGCATGACGCGCGCGCTGGAATGGATCGAACGCAAGGTGCTGTCATGGCAGGCGTGAGCGCGGGGGCCGCCAACGGCCGCCGGCGGCCCTCGCGCCGCGAACTCTTGCTGCTGCACGCGATCGGTGGGGCGGGATTCTTCGTGATCTGGCACCTGCTCGCCGTGTCGGGCTGGTTCCCTCGGCAGTTCCTGCCGGGCCCGCTCGACGTCGTGCGCGCGATCGTCGACCTTTCGGTGGCACCGTACTCCGGCGCCACGCTGGGCGGACATCTCGCGGCGAGCCTCGCCCGGTTCTCCCTCGCCTTCGGGCTGGCCGCCGCGATCGGCATCCCGCTCGGCCTCATGATGGGCTGGTACCGCTGGCTCGACGACGTGATCAGCCCGCTGTTCGAGGGACTGCGCTTCGTTGCGCCGATCGCGTGGGTGCCGTTCGCCGGGCTGTGGTTCGGCGCCGGGATCGGCGGCCCGATCCTCGTCATCTTCTCCGGCGCCTTCCCGCCCTGCCTGATCAACGCGTACCGCGGGGCGCAGAGTGCCGATCGCCGGCTGATCGAGGCGGCACTGACGCTGGGCGCATCCGGCACGCGGGTGATCACCGACGTGCTGTTGCCGGCGGCACTGCCGTCGATCGTCGCCGGCCTGCGCGTGTCGGCGGGCATCGGCTGGCAGTCGCTGGTGGGCGCCGAGCTGATCGTCGTCGCCGGCGGGATCGGCTACATGATGGTGCAGGGACAGCTCAACGTCGCGACGTCGATCGTCATGGCCGGCATGGTAGCCATCGGCGTGGTCGGGGTCGTCATCGACGTCGCGCTGCGGATGGTCGAGCGCCGCCTGCGGCGCAACTGGACGAAGGAAGCACCATGAGCTGGATCAGCTTCGAGAACGTGACGCGCCGGTTCCAGCGCGGCGGCGAGACTTTCGTGGCCCTCGAGAACGTGAGCTTCGACGTGCGCGAGAAGGAGTTCGTCACCATCGTCGGCCCGTCCGGCTGCGGCAAGACGACCTTGCTGCGCATGGCCGCCGGGCTCGAGCACCCGACCTCGGGCCGCGTGTGCGTCGGCGACCGCGAGGTCGAGCGTCCGGGCCCCGACCGCGCCGTGGTGTTCCAGCAGTTCGCGCTCTTTCCCTGGAAGACCGTGGCCGAGAACATCGGCTTCGGCTTGAAGTGCAAGGGTGAGGCGCCGGCGCAGCGGGCACCGGTCGTCCGGCGCTACGTCGAGCTCATGGGATTGCAGGGCTACGAGGAGGCCTATCCGCACCAGCTCTCCGGCGGCATGCAGCAGCGCGTGGCGATCGCCCGCAGCTACGCGCTCGACCCCGACGTGCTGCTGATGGACGAGCCCTTCGGGGCCCTCGACGCGCAGACGCGCGTCGTGATGCAGGAGGAGCTGATCAAGCTTTGCCGTCTCAATCCGCGCACCGTGCTGTTCATCACCCACGCCGTCGACGAGGCTGTGTATCTCGCCGACCGCGTCGTCGTGATGTCGCGCCGCCCGGGGCGGATCCGCGAGATCATCGACGTGCGCGACGTGCGGAGCCGCGAGCGCTGGAACGACCAAAAGCGCATCGAGGACGTGATGGATCTGCAGTCGTTCGTCCACCTGCGCACGCACATCTGGCGCCTGCTGCGGGAGGAGCACGCCGACGACCACGCCGCGGCAGCCTGAGGCCCGACCACCGTCTCCGCTGCTGCCGCGAGCCGGCGACGGGCACCCTCTGCCCCGGTGGCGCCACGCGGATCGCGGTGACGATCACGACAACACCGATGGCGACCGAGCGCACGCCGATGGTTCTCGCCGTCGACGGGCGGCAGGCGGACGGCCCGCCGCGGCTGCCTACGCGTGCCGCGGATCCAGCGCGTCGTGCAGCCCGTCGCCCAGCAGATTGAACGACAGCACGAGCAGGAAGATCGACATCCCCGGCCACACCGCCATCCACGGCGCGTTCTCGACGTAGTTCTTCGCCGTGTTGAGCATGCTGCCCCAGCTCGGCGCCGGCGGCTGCTGACCCAAGCCGAGGAACGACAGGCTCGCCTCGGCGATCACCGCCGCCGCGATCGCGAGCGTCGACTGCACGATCAGCGGCGGGACCGCGTTGGGCAGGATGTGGCGCACGACGATGCGCAGCGGCGAGTTGCCGACGGCGCGCGCCGCCTCGACGTAGTCCTCGACCTTCACCGACAGCACCTGCGCGCGGGTCAGCCGGACGAAGATCGGCGTCGCCGAGATGCCGATGGCGATCATCGCGTTGGTGAGGCTCGGTCCCAGAAAGGCGGCGAGGGCGATGGCGAGGATCAGGAACGGCGTCGCGAGCATCGCCTCGGTGACCCGCGAGATCAGCGCATCGGGCCAGCGGCCCGCGTAGCCGGCGAGCAGGCCGAGCGGGACGCCGGAGGACAGTGCGATCGACACCGACACGACGCCCGCCAGCAACGACGCGCGCGCGCCGTAGACGACACGGGAAAGCACGTCGCGGCCGATCTCATCGGTGCCGAACCAGTGCGCGGCCGAAGGCGCCTTGCGGATCGCCGACCAGCTCGTCGCGAGCGGGTCGTACGGTACGAGCCACGGCGCGCAAATCGCCATGGCGACGAACGAGACGATGATGCACAGCCCGAACATCGCCGCGCGCCGCCGGGCGAGCCGTCGGAAGACACGGCGGCCGGGGCTCGTTTCGGGCGGCAACGCGTTGAGCGCGAGTGTGGCCATCAGTCGCGCAGCTTCGGGTTGACCAGGAAGTAAGCGACGTCGGCCAGCAGGTTCAGCGTGATGTATGCGGTGGCGGTGAACAGCACCACCCCCTGGACCACCGCGTAGTCGCGGTTGAACACCGCGTCGACAATCAGCTTGCCGAAGCCGGGAATCGTGAACACCTGCTCGGTCAGCACGGCACCGGAGAGCAGCGTGCCCAGCTCCAGCGCGCCCAGCGTGATGATCGGCGTCAGCGCGTTGCGCAACGCGTGCTTGAGCACGACGGCGCGCTCGTCGAGGCCCTTGGCGCGCGCCGTGCGCACGTAGTCGGAGGAAAGCACCTGCAGCATCGCGCTGCGCGTGTGCCGCATCAGCACGGCGGCGATGGCATTGCCGAGCACGAACGCCGGCATGATCATCGCGGCGAGGTTGGCCGAGAGGTCCTCGAACGGGCTCACGTAGCCCGACGCCGGCAGCCAGCCAAGCGATACCGAGAAGAGCAGGATCAGCAGGATCCCGAGCCAGAAGTTCGGCGTGGACAGCCCCCAGAGCGCGATAGCGTTGGCCGCGTAATCCCACCACGTGCCCTTGGCGATCGCAGACACGATGCCGGCCGGGATGCCGATGGCGAGCGCGATCGCGATCGCGATCGCCGCGAGTTCCAGCGTCACCGGCAGCTTCTCGGCGATCAGCGCCGTCACCGGCTTCTGCATCCGCAACGATTCGCCGAGATCGCCCTGCACAACGCCGCCCAGCCAGTAGAGGTAGCGCACGGGCAACGGCTGATCCAGATGCATTTTCTGCCGCAGGTACGCCACCACGTTGGGATCGCGCTCCTCGCCCGCGAGCACGACCGCCGGGTCACCGGGCAAGAGCTGCTGCAGCCCGAAGATCAGCATCGTGACGAACAGCAGCGTCGGAACGATCGTTGCGAGCCGCCGGGTGAGGAATGCGTACAACGCCGGTCGCCTCGTGCCGAAGACCGTTGGAGTGCCGTGATCGGAGCCGCGGATGCCGACGGCTGCGCAGGCCGGTCAGTTGAACTTCAGTCCCTGCACGCGGACGAGGCCGTCGGGGATCGTCCGCAGGCCGGAGAGCCGGTTCGTGTATGCCCACAGCCAGTGCCGGTGGTACAGGTACACGATCGGCCGCTCGGCCAGCACGATCGCCGCGAGCTGCTCGTACGCCTTGCGGCGTTCCGCCGGGTCGGACATCGTGCGCGACCGCGTGAGGAGCGCGTCGACCTCCGACCTGCAATAGCCGGCATAGTTCAACGGCTGCTTGCAGGCGTCGAAGCTGTAGATGTTGCCGTCCGGGTCGGCGCGGCCGCTCCAGGCGAGGATGTAGGCGTCGAACTGGCCCTTGTCGGCGAGATCGAGCGAGGTCGCGAACTCGGTCGACTGGATCTTCACGTCGAACCCCGCCTCCTTGACCATCGCCTGCACGACCTGCGCGATCTTCTGCGCGTCGGAGGTCGTCGGCGTCATCAGCGTGACCGTCGGATTGGGCACGCCCGCCTGCTGCAGCAGCACCTTGGCGCGCGCGACGTCGCGCTTCGGGATCGGCACGTTCTTCGCGTAGTAGGGGTTGTCCGGCGCGACCCACTGATTGCCCGGCGCCGCCTCGCCTTCCATCACCACCTGCACGATGCCGTCGCGGTCGAGCGCCAGCTCGAACGCCTCGCGCACGCGCGGGTCGCGGCCGATCGCCGTGGTCTTGGCCAGGTCGCTCTTGCCGACGTTCATCGTGATGCCCTGGTAGCCGATCTCGGTGATCTTCGCGATCCTGAAGCGGCTGTCGCTCTTGAGCCCGGGGACGTCCGACGGCGACATCCGCTCGATGAAGTCGAGCTGGCCGGACTTGAGATTGGCGAGGCGCACCGTCGAGTCGACGATCGGCAGATAGACGATCCGGTCGAGGTGGATCTGGTCCTTGTTCCAGTAGTTGGGGTAGCGCTCCAGCACGATGCGGTCCTGCGCGATGCGCTCGACGAACTTGAAGGGGCCCGAGCACACCGGGTTGGCGCCGAACTTGTCGCCGGCGGCCTGCGCCGCCTTCGGCGACACCATCATTCCCGCGCGGTCGGCGAGCTGCGCGAGCAACGGCGAGAACGGCGCGGAAAGACCGAGCCGCGCCGTCAGCGGATCGACGACGTCGACCGTGGTCACCAGCGCCAGCTCGCCGCGCCGGTTCGAGCCCGGCATCGTCTTGTGCCGTTCGATGTTGTACTTGACCGCGGCCGCGTCGAGCTTCTCGCCGTCGTGGAACGTGACGCCGGGGCGCACCTTGATCGTCAGCGCCTTGCCGTCCGCCGACCAGGCGTAGCTTTCTGCAAGCTGCGGCACGATGTTGAGCTTGTCGTCGATGTCGAACAGCTTGTCGCACAGCGCGGCGAACACGATGCGGCCGACAAACGTGCGCGCGAGCGTCGGATCGAGCACGTCCGGATCCTCGGCCAGCCCGAACCGCAGCGTCTGCGCGGTCGCCGGTGCGACGGCGAGGGCAGCGGCCACGGCGAAGGCGCCGAGCGGGTGAAGGGTCCACCTCATGTTGGTCATGGTCCTCGCTCCTCGCTGAAGTTGCATGCGCGGATGGTACTACGGGCTCTCGCCGGCGCGATCGAGCGGGACGCGGAACGCCGCCTGCAGCGCTTCGAGCCGCGGATTGCGCGGGGCGGCCGCGGTGCCGGGAAGGAATTCCGCCGCGGGCGCGATCTCGCGCCAGAAGTGGCAGGCGACGGCGTGGCCGTCGTCGGTCGCGAGTTCGGGCGCTTCGTCGGCGCAACGGGGGCGCGCGTGCGGGCAGCGGGTACGGAAGTGGCAGCCGGACGGCGGATCGGCCGAATTGGGCACGTCGCCCTGCACGAGGACGCGGACGCGGCCTGGCGCTGGCTGTGGTACCGGGATCGCGGCCAGCAACGCCCTCGTGTACGGATGGCGCGGCTGCGCGAACAGCGCCCGCTTGTCGGCGAACTCGACGATCCGGCCCAGATACATCACTGCGATCCGCGTGGCTAGGTACTTCACCACGGCAAGGTCATGTGCGATGAACACATAGGCGAGGCCGAGGCGCGCCTGCAGGTCGCGCAGCAGGTTCAGCACCTGCGCCTGGATCGACACGTCGAGTGCCGACACCGGCTCGTCGCAGACGATCAGCCGCGGCTGGACGGCGAGCGCGCGCGCGATGCCGATGCGCTGCCGCTGTCCGCCCGAGAACTCGTGGGGATAGCGCCGCGCGTGCTCCGGCGAGAGGCCGACAAGATGCAGGATCTCATCCAGCCGTTCCCGGCGGCGCCCGGCTGCGAGCCCGTGCAGCGCGAGCGGTTCGCACAGCGTCTGGCCGATCGTCATCCGCGGGTTGAGCGACGCGAACGGGTCCTGGAAGATGATCTGCAGCGCACCGCGCACTTCGCGCATCGCGTCGTCCGCCAGCGCGAAGATGTCGCGTCCGGCGAAGTAGACGCGGCCGGCCGTCGGTTCCAGAAGGCGCAGGATCAGCCGTCCCGTCGTCGACTTGCCGCAGCCCGATTCGCCGACCAGCGCCAGCGTCTCGCCCACCGCGACGTCGAAGCTCACGCCGTCGACCGCGCGAACTGCCCCGGTGGCGCGGCCGAATGCTCCGCGCCGCACGGGGAAGTGCTTGGCGAGCGCCTCGACGCGCAGCAGCGGCATGGTCGCGGCGGGAGCGGCGTGTTCGCTCATCGCGCGGCCGTGGCGGGAACCGGCAGCGGCGCGCGCCAGCACGCGGCGTCGTGCCCGGTTGCCAGCGTGAAGAGCGGCGGTTCTTCGCGCCGGCAGCGGTCGATCGCGAATGGACAGCGCGGATGGAAACGGCACCCGGCGACCGTCGTCAGCGCATTCGGTACCTGCCCTTCGATGGCTGCCAGGCGCTCCTGCTCCACGTGCAGCTGCGGGATCGAGCCCAGAAGCCCGATCGTGTACGGGTGCTGCGGTTCCGCGAACAACGATACGACCGGCGCACGCTCGACGATCTTCCCCGAGTACATCACTGCCACGTCGTCGGCGACTTCGGCGATGACGCCGAGATCGTGGGTGATCAGGATGATCGCCGTACCGGACTCCTCGCGCAGCGTACGCATCAGGTCGAGGATTTGCGCCTGGATCGTCACATCGAGCGCGGTGGTCGGCTCGTCGGCGATCAGCAGCTTCGGCCCCAGTGCGAGCGCCATCGCGATCATCACCCGCTGTCGCATGCCGCCCGAGAGCCGGTGCGGATGATCGTGATAGCGCTGTTCCGGCGACGGGATGCGCACGCGGCGCAGCATCGCGACCGCCTGCTGCGCGGCGTCCGCTCTGGTCACTGGCCGGTGGCGCAGGATCACCTCGCAAATCTGGTCACCGACGGTGAACGCGGGATTGAGCGACGTCATCGGCTCCTGGAAGATCATCGAGATGCGGTCGCCGCGCAGCTCGCGCATCCGCGCCGGCGGAAGTTCAAGCAGGTCCGCGCCCTCGAACAGGATCTCGCCGCCCGCGATGCGCCCAGGCGGTTGCGGCACCAAGCCCATGATCGACAACGCCGTCACGCTCTTGCCGCAGCCCGACTCGCCGACGATGCCCAGCGTGCGACTGGCGTCGACTCCGAAGCTGACGCCGTCGACCGCCGCGAATTCGCCACCTTCGATCGCGAAGCACGTCCGCAGGTCGCGGACCTCCAGCAACGTGCTCATCGCGTGCCGCCCGAACGCCGCGTCCGCTCCGCCTGGAAGCGTTCGACTTCCTGCTCGATCACGGCCCGGTCGGTGATGCCCTTCGGCCGGGCACGGGAAGGCAGGCACGACAGGAACGGCTGGAAGCGTTCGAGGCTTGCCTCGTACAGGCGCCGCAGCTCCGCGAAAGGCTCCGGGTGATCGTCGACGCGCAGGCTCAGGAACGGATAGTCTTCGGTCGTGTAGATCAGCAGCGCGGCTGACTGCTTGCCGCGCTTGTCGCCACCTGCCGCGTCGCCCGCGTCGAGCGCCAGCAGCAGGCGTTCGGCGAACGTCAGCCCCGCGCTGCTCTCGTATGCGGTTGCCGTTGCCGCGAGCACCTGCGGTCCGGCGAGCATGTTGCCCGCGACCGAATACTGGTCGCCGGTCCGATGCCCGCACCAGTCGACGCACGCCGATCCCGTGTGCGCGGCGGCGCGCCCTTGCGTGTCGAGGACGTGCAGCTGGCGCGTTTCGCGGCCTTCGTCCGTATCGATCAGGAGACGGACCACTTCGGGCGCCGGCACGCCCTGTGCGAGCAGATTCAGTCCCGGCGCCGCGTAGAGCGGATTGACGAGCGCCTGCGTCGCGAGCGCTCCGACACCGCTCCGCGCGTGCGGGCACAGCGCGCCCACTGCGAAGAAGCGGCTTGCCACGGCGACGCCGAAGGCGCCGCTTGCGTCATGCGCGATGATCGACCAAGTCACGTATCGCTCCGGGCTCCACGCGGCGCGAGGCTCAGTGCGCCGCGACGTCGTAGAACCGCCACTGGCTGAGCAGGAACGGGTGCTGCTTGTAGCCGCGCACCCAGGGCTGGGTGAGCACGTTGTCGTAGGGGTAGGTTTGCAGCATCCAAGGCGCATAGGCGAGCACGAGCGCCGTCATCCTGCGATAGAGCGCCATGCGCGCCGGGCCGTCGGGCAGCGCACGCGATTCCTCATACAGTCGGTCGTACTCCGGCAACCGCAGTCGCGCGTCGTTGGACGTGCCGATGTTGTGGCTGTAGAGATTGCTGTAGAAACTGTCGGCGACCGGAATCGACGTGATCCAGGCGAGGCCCCACATCATGAGCTGGCCGGCTTCCGACATCTTGTTGAGGTCCGGCCACTTCTGCTTGAAGTTCGTCATCCGGATGCCGATCGCATCCATGCAGCGGCGCCACAGCTCGTCGGCCGCGCGCGCGGCGCCGTCGGGCGTGGATGCGCGGACGATCGTCAGCGGCTTGCCGTCGGGCGTCTCGCGATAACCGTCGCCGTCGCGGTCCTTGTATCCGAACTTGTCCAGCAGCGCGCGCGCGGCAGCCGGGTCGTAGGTCTTCGCCGCGCCCAGCGCGGGGTCGTAGCCGGGGACCGGCGGCGGCACCGGCTGCGTGGCCGGCAGCGCCTGGCCGTAGGCGAGCGTGCGAATCGCGGCATCGCGGTCGTAGGCGAGCGCGATTGCACGGCGCAGCGCGATCTTCTCCGGCGTGTAGCCGCCGACGACCGGGTCGTCCATGTTGAAGAAGTTGAACGACACCGACGGCTCCACCTGGCGGTGCAGGCGGATGCCGCGTTGCGCGTACGACGGCTTGAGCCGGTCGTCGTCGAGCACGTTGCCGGCGACGGAGGCCGGAAGCTCGAGGAAGTCGAGCTTGCCCTGCTCGAAGGAGAGGAGCTGCGGCTGCGCTTCCTCGAGGATGCTGACCTCGATGTTGCCGACGAACGGCATCCTGCGGCCGGCGTAGTCCTTCGCGAGCGCCGCGTCCTCGGCCGGCGCGCCCGGCCCCGGTGCGGGGTACGGATCGTCGCGATACCCCGGATTGGCTTCGAGCACGATCTTCTGCCCGCGCGTCCAGCGCTTGAGGCGGTAGGCGCCGGTGCCCACCGGGTTCTCCATCACCCGGTTCGACGAATCGCGATACGCCTCGACGACCTCGCGGGCGACCGCGGCGAACTGCGCAGTGGTCAGCCAGTGCTGAAAGCTGTAATCCGGTTCCCTGAAACGGATGCGCAGCGTGTAACGATCGAGGGCCTGGACGCCTTCGATCTTCTCGTCGTAGTCGAACGTGCCCGTGCTGCGGGCGCGCGCGAGCGGCTCGTCGAGGCCCGCGAGGTGCTTCTCGAACAGGTAGAGCCAGTACGAGCGCACCTTCGGGTCGAAAATCCGCTTGATGCTGTAGACGTAGTCCTCGGCGACGAGCTCGCGCCGCTTGCCCTTGAACGCCGGATCGTCCGCGAAGTAGATGCCGGGGCGTACCTTCAGCGTGTACGTGCGGCCGCCGTCGGTGATCTGCGGCAGGCCGTCGGCGGTGCGCGGGACGAGGCGGACCGGCCGCGCGAAGTAGTCGTAGGTGTAGAGCGGATCGAAGATCGCGTCGGCGAGCTGCGCCGAGTAGTTGTCGCTGAACGCCTGCGGATCCATGCCCGATTCGGCGACGCGGAATTCCACACGCAGCGTCTTGCCCATGTCGGCGGCCGCCGCGAGCGGCGGGCATGCACCGGCGACGACGACGGCGATGGTCGCGATCGCGGCGACGACGGGAAGACGCATGATGACCCTCGACGGCGGTTGCTCCGGCCGCAACCTTCGCGGGGCGCGGTGGCGCGAATCCAAGGCCGTCTTATACTGGGCCGCGATTCTTCCGGCAAGCGAATCCCGTGCATGCTGGACGGGAACGCGAGTCGGCGCCTGCGCTGCGCTCGACGCGGCAGACGTGGGGCAACGGCATTCGAGACACCATGACGAAGGTCTACGGCATTCCCAATTGCACGACGGTGAAGAAGGCGCGCGCGTGGCTCGATGCGCGCGGCATCACTTACGAGTTCGTCGACTTCCGCAAGTCGCCGCCCACCTCCACCGACCTCGCGCGGTGGTGCGACGCCTTCGGCTGGGAGACGGTGCTCAATCGCCGCGGGACGACGTGGCGGATGCTCGACGCGGGGACGCAGGCGGCGGTCAGGGATCGCGGAAGCGCCATCGACCTGATGCGCGAGCGGCCGTCGGCGATCAAGCGGCCGGTCGTCGAGGCCGGAGCGGCGCTGCTGATCGGCTTCGACGAGGTCGCCTGGAGCCGGAAGCTGCGCTGAACGCCCGGTCGCGTTTGGCCGCCGCGGCGAGTGCAAGTACCATCGACATTGCGGCGCGATCATCATCACTCTCGTCATGCGTTCCATCCTCGGCAGCGTCCTCTCGATCATCGTCTGCGGCGGACTCGGCGGCTACGTCGGGTGGCTCCTCGTCACCGCGCTCGGTCTTGACGGAACGCTCGGCGCGATCGTCGCGGCGATCTTCGCCATGTTGATCGCGGTCGCCGCGTGGGCGGCGGGCTCCAGCCTGTTGCGCGCTTTCGGGGTCATCGAATGACGACAGACCTGCGCCCGATTGCCGACCGCCTGATCGCTGCGTACGATCAGGCCGCCCAGATCGCGCCGATCACCGCCGGCGACCCGACGTTCGACGTCGATGCGGCCTACGACGTCCTGCGCGACATCCAGACGCGCCGCATCGCGCAGGGCTGGCAGCCGGTCGGACGCAAGATCGGGTTCACCAACCGCACGATCTGGCCGCGCTACGGCGTGTTTCGTCCGATGTGGGCGAACGTATGGCGGCACACCGTGCATTTCGCAGCGGACGGCCGGGCGCAGCTGCCGGTGGCCGGATTCGCCGAACCGCGCATCGAGCCGGAGGTGGTGTTCAAGCTTCGGGCGCCGGTTCCCGTCGATGGCGATGCTGACGCGGTGCTGGCGGCGGTCGAGTGGATGGCGCCGGGATTCGAGATCGTGCAGAGCCACTTTCCGGGCTGGAAGTTCACCGCGGCCGATTGCACGGCCGCGTTCGGGCTGCACGGGGCGCTCGTCGTCGGCACGCCGTTGCCGGTGACGCCGGCCAACCGCGCGGCACTCGCCGCCGCACTGCCGACGTTCGCGCTGACGCTGCGCCGCGGCGCCGAGGTGGTCGACACGGGCGTGGGCGCCAACGTTCTCGACAGTCCTGCGCTGGCGCTCGTCCACCTCGCGCGGCTCCTCGCCACGCAACCGCAGTTTCCGCCGCTCGCTGCCGGAGAAGTCGTCACCACCGGCACCGTCACCGACGCCTGGCCCATTGCCGCCGGGCAGACCTGGTCATCCGACTACGGGGCGCTCGGTCTCGCCGGATTGACGCTGACGATTACCTGAGGCTTACGGCACCGCGAGGCCGCGGGGCGTTCGCGCCGCCGACGCCCGCGCGGCGCGCAGGCCCGGGGGTCTAGCGCACGCGGTCGCGGAAAAGCCACACGATGAGGCCGAGGACCAGTGTGGCCATCCAGCGCGACACGCGCCCCCGATCGTGCGCTGTCAGTGCCCAGGCCGCGCGGCCGCTGGCGACGGGGGAAGACTCGGCCGAATGGCGCCGGAACGCGATGCCCGGCGCCGCGGCACGCATCCAGTTGCGCGGCACGGCGGCCCCGGGAGTCGTGTCCCCACGGCCGAAAGGTCCTCCCCGCTCGGCAGCGGCATCCATCATTGCACCTCGCGCTTGACGGAGACGGTGTTCTCTTCGCCGGTACCAGCGTGAAGCACCGCCGCGCCTTGCGCAGGCGTCGACGCGCCTGGATAGCGCGCCGGTTCCGCCGCCTGCACCTGCGTCGTGGCGATGAAGATCGCCAGTGCGAGCACGAGGCTTACCAGGAGCCCGACGGCGAGCGCCTCTCCGGCGAACTGAGCCAGGTCACGCCACACACGGCCCTGAAACGGATGATGCGCGATTCGCTGGGTATTCCTGCCCATGTCCATGCCCGATTCCCTTGCGTTGGCTCCCGGTGGCGGGTCCGTTCTGCCGAGCGGGCCCTCACGCTGCATTGCGCCACGGAACCGGGGCACGTGGTGGCCGGAAAAATGGCAAAGTAACGAAGAATCATGGCGAAAAGATGGCAGCCCTCCGCGGGCTGCCGGGTGGGCGCCGGCCGCTGCGCTATAGTCGGAGCCGACGCATCACCGCCGTCATGCCGCCATGTCACGTCGCATCGCCATCGTCGAGGACGAGCCCGCGATCCGCGCCAATTACGCGGACGCGCTCAGGAAACAGGGCTACGAAGTCGCCGCGTATGCGAACCGCGCCGACGCGATCGCCGCGTTCCGCACGCGCCTGCCCGACCTCGCCCTCATCGACATCGGTCTCGGCGACGACGTCGACGGCGGCTTCACGCTGTGCCGCGACCTGCGCGCGCTTTCGGCGACGGTGCCGATACTGTTCCTGTCGGCGCGCGATTCCGACTTCGACATCGTGTCGGGGCTGCGCATCGGGGCGGACGACTACCTCACCAAGGACACGAGCCTGCCGCACCTGACGGCGCGCATCGCGGCGCTGTTCCGCAGAAGCGACCTCGTCGCCGCGCCCGCTTCGTCGGAAGACGTGTTGACCCGCGGCAAGCTCACGCTCGACCTCAAGCGGCTGACCGCTTTTTGGGACGGCAAGCGCGTCGAACTGACGCTGACCGAATTCTGGATGGTCCACGCGCTCGCCAGATTCCCCGGTCACGTGAAGGACCGCGATGGCCTGATGCGCGACGCGCGCATCGTCGTCGACGACAGCACGATCACCTCGCACGTCAAGCGGATCCGCAGGAAGTTCGCCGCGCTCGATCCCGCCTTCGACCGCATCGAGACCGTCTACGGCATGGGGTATCGCTGGGGCGGCAGCGACGCGTGAAACGTTTCCGCATCGCGCTCGGCATTCGCGCGCAGCTGCTGCTCGTCCTGACGGTGTTCCTCGCCATCCCGTGGCTCGGGTACGAGTACGTGCGCGAACTGGAGCGCTTCCTGCGGGATGCCCAGGAACGTACGCTCGCCGGCACGGCACAGGCGGTCGCGATCGCGCTCAACGAGCGCGCGCGGCTCTTCGACGTGCAGCCGGCGCCGGCGTACGTTCCGGAAGCGCACGCCGTTGCCGGCGCGCCGTCGGCGGAGGCCAAGCCGCCGTTGCCGCATCCGGGCGCGGTGGCCGAGATCGGTCAGATCATCCAGGGCCTGTCGCGGACGACCGCGCGGATCTGGATCGTCGACCGCAATCTGAACGTGCTGGCACGCGTGGGCTCGCTCCGAAGACCCGCGGCGGCCGACGCGATCGATGGCGAGCGCGCCGGCTTCGGCGCGTGGCTCGAACGGACCGTGCTGCACCCGCTCTACGCGCGTGTGCTCAAGCAGCCCACCGAGGAGTTCGGCGACGAAGAGACCGGACGTACGCTGGGCGAAGCGCGCGAGGTGCAGGGAGCGCTTGCGGGAATCCTCACCACCGACCGGCGGACCACACCCGACGGCAAGGCGGTGATCGTCACCGCGGCTCACCCGATCTGGGTCGGCGACGAGGTGCGCGGCGTGGTGATCGTCGAGGAGACGGCGAATGCCACCCTCGCCGAGCGCAATCGCGCCTTCGAGCGGCTGTTCAACATCGTGCTGGGCACGCTGCTCGTCGGCTCCGTGGCGCTGACGCTGTTCGCGTCGCGGCTCTCGGCGCGGATCCGGCGGCTGCGCGACGAGGCCGAACATGCCATCGACGCGCAGGGGCGCGCGCAGGGGACGTTCGCCGGCTCGGAGGCCGGCGACGAGATCGGCGATCTCGCGCGCAGTTTCGCGAGCGTCGTCGCGCGACTTTCGCAGTACGCGAGCTACCAGCACAACATGGCGAGCCGGCTCTCGCACGAGCTGCGCACGCCGATCGCCGTCGTGCGCTCCTCGCTCGACAATCTGAAGCTGCAATCGCTCCCCGACGACGCGCGTGTCTACATCGAGCGTGCGCAGGGAGGCTTGAACCGCCTCAGCGCGATCCTCACGCGGATGACGGAGGCGACGAGGCTCGAGCACAGCCTCGCCGACGTCGAGCGCGAGCGGGTGGACCTCGCGAAGATCGTCGCCGGGTGCGTCGATGGCTATCGGATCGCCTATCCGACGCACACGCTGGTGCTGGACGCGCCGCCGGGCGAGATGCCGGTCGACGCCGCGCCGGACCTCATCGCCCAGATGCTCGACAAGCTCGTGGCCAACGCCGCGGAATTCGCGCCGGCCGGAACGCCGGTCGTCGTGCGTCTTGCGCACCGGCCGGACGGGCGCATCCGGGTCGCGGTCGAAAACGACGGGCCGCTGCTTCCCGAGGGCATGGGTGCGCGGCTGTTCGACTCGATGGTCTCGGTGCGCCGCGAAACCGGCGGCGAGGTGCCGCACCTCGGCCTCGGTCTCTACATCGTCCGGCTGATCGCCGAGTTCCACGGCGGCAAGGCGTGGGCCGAGAACCGCGACGACGGCACCGGCGTCGTCGTCGCCGTGACCCTGCCGTCACCGCAGCCGCAGTCAGACATAGACATGCCGGCGCCGGCACCGCAGTGACGGTCGCTCCTTCGGGCGCGTCAGATGCCGCGCAAGCGAAGGCGCTCGATCAGCTGCACCGGGCGGGACCCTTCCCATTCGCGGGCGAAGGCCGCGCGGAATTCCGGGTCCGCGACGAAGTCCCCCTGTACTTCCGCTTCGGCGCTGCCCTCGTGCGCGTTGCGCGCGGCGACCTCGCGCAACGCCTCGGGCGAGGCCGCGCCGGCAAGGCCGGCGAACGCCATGAGCTCGGCGATCGTGCCGGCGTCGAGTGCACGAAAATCCTCGTAGTAGCAGACGCGCACGTCGTAGGCCTGCGCGAGTTGCGCCAGCGCGAACAGGCTGCCCTTGAGGACCGTCACCCATTGCGCGGCGCCGATCGTCCCGCGCGACTGCCGGTGATGGGAGCTCGCCCAGTCGACCGGATCGCGCAGGATGAAGAGGATCTTCGGTGCCCGGAACGCGCCGGCGATCAGCAGCGGCGCTGCGTTGCATTCCAGCCGCAGCTTGATCGCCGCGTACGGAAGAAGCTGCGTCGCGCGGCCGATCGCGTCCTGCAGGAAGTGGCCCTCGGTGCCGGCCAGCGCGGCCTGCGTGAAGAAGTCGGGCTCCGACACGATCGCAACACCGGCGGCCTCGAAGGCGCGGAACAGCAGCGTCGAGCCGCAGCGGCCGATCGAGAAGATGAGCGTCGGCGACGTGCTGCCGTCGGGGAGTTCGTCGACCGGAACCTTGATCACGGTGCGCGCGTGCCGGCGCTGCGCCTGGTAGAAGAACGTGCTGCCCGCGATGTCGGGCGTGGAGACGCAGAGCAGCAGGCGGTTCGCGAGATCGAAGCAGTACGGACTGACGTCGGGCTCGAACACGCGTGGCAGCGTCACCGGGCGCCCGGGTCCGAGCGTGAAGTCGGCAGGCTGCGACAACGACGTCGGGTGCGTCGTCCGGGCGAGAATGTCGTGTTCGCTGACGCCCATCGCTGCTCCGCCAGTGAGCCTCAGAGCCGCCGCAGACCGAGCCGTTCGATCAGCGCCACGGGCCGCACCTTCTGCCACGCCTCGCGAAACGCCTCGCGGAACGCCGGATCCTCCGGCACGCTTTTCACGGCGGCGCGGGATACGACGGTTCCTTCCTGCGCATCCTTGCCCGCCACGTCGACAAGCTCGGCCTGCGATACACGGGCGTCCGCACCCATCCACGCCAGCAGATCGTTGACGTAGCCTTCGGTCAGGTTCCGGAAATCTTCGTAATAGCAGATGCGGACGGCGTAGTGCTGCGTGAGCCGATCGAGCGCGCCCAGCAGCGCACGCAGCGTCGCCGCAGTCTCGCCGGGGTCGACGGTGTTCTGCGACAGCCGCCGCAGCGACGCCGCCCAGTCGACGGGATCGCGCAGCACGTACATGACGCGCGGCGCGCGAAAGGCGCCGGCGATCAGCAGCGGTGCATAGTTGCATTCGGCGCGCAGCTTGACCAGCGTGTGCGGCAGCAGCTGCGCCGCGCGCCCGAGTACGAGGCGCAGCGACGGATCGCGTGGCTGCCGGCACGCGGCCTGGGTGTAGAAGTCGGGCTCCGAGACGGCGCGCACGCCGGCCACCTCGAGCGCCTTGTTGAGCAGCGTCGATCCGCAGCGGCCGATCGAGTACATCAGCGTCGGCGACGCCTTCGCCTCGGGCAGCGCGTCGAACGGCACCTTGACGACGGACCGGGCGTGCTGCCGCTGTGCCTGATAGAAGAACGTGGCACCCGAGATGTCGGGCGTCGATACGCAGAACAGCTTGCCGTCGTCGAAATCGAAGCAATAGGGGCTGACGTCGGGATCGTACATCCGCGACGCGTCGACCGGGTGGCCGGCGTCGAGAACGAAATCGGTGGGCTGCGAAATCGAGATGCGATCGGCGATGCGCAGGCGGACGGTGTGCTCGGTCAGGCTCACGTTGCGATTTTCCCCGGGGCGCAGCAGAGTCCCGAACGGTCGCGAAAATTATACGCGGGCGGGCCATCGCGCCAGCCGCGAAGGAGGGGCCGCCGCCCATCCGCGTCACTGGACGGCCCGACCCGCGCGCCACCGCGTGGCGGCGGCACCGCTGGACGGGCCGTTGCGCCGATGCGATGATTCCGCAAGCCGGGGTCGCGCGCGGTCGGCGCACGGTTGACCACGGTGCCGTTCACGCGGGCACGGGTCCGGGCGGCGCTGACGTGACCCGGCGACCGCAGTGACAGATCGGCACGTCGCTGGCGCCACCTGATCTCGATCAGCGGCTTCGGTCGCGCCGGCGTCTGCCACGCGGCCGTTGGCCGGTGATCGGCGATAATGTCGTCTCCCGCGCGGGAACCGCCCGCCGCTTGCCCGCTATCCCGCCGATGAATGCCTTTGCCCCGATCACCGCGCATCCCGCGCTCGCCTGCGCAGCGTTGCTGACCGTCTCCAACCTGTTCATGACGTTTGCCTGGTACGGGCACCTGAAGCACCTGCAGGCAAGCCCGTGGTGGGCCGCCGCGCTGATCTCGTGGGGGATCGCGCTGTTCGAATACCTGCTGCAGGTGCCGGGCAACCGGATCGGCTATACGGCGCTCTCGCTCGCCCAGCTCAAGATCATGCAGGAGGTGATCACGCTCGTCGTGTTCGTGCCGTTCGCCGTCATGTACATGGACCAGCCGATCAAGCTCGATTACCTGTGGGCAGCGTTGTGCCTGCTGGGCGCTGTCTATTTCATCTTCCGCGGCTGAGCCGCGCTTGGTCATGCCGTTCTTCCGCCTCTACTTCGCGTTCGCCAGCGCGTACCTCCTCTCGTACCTGTATCGGACGGTCAACGCTGTCATCTCGCCCGAGCTCACGCGCGAGCTCTCCCTCACGCCCGGTGCGCTGGGGCTGCTGACCAGCGCGTACTTCGTCGCGTTCGCGGCGATGCAGATTCCCGCGGGGATGCTGCTCGACCGCTACGGCCCGCGCCGGGTCGAGCCCGTGCTGCTCGTCGTCGCCGGCGCGGGTGCGCTGGCGTTCGCGTTCGCGGATGGCGAAGCGTCGCTGCTTTTCGCGCGGGCGCTGATCGGGCTCGGCGTCGCCGTCTGCCTGATGGCGCCGATGAAGGCGATCGCGACGTGGTTCCCGCCGGAGCGGCAGGCGTCGCTGTCCGGCTGGATGATGGTCGCCGGCGGCACCGGCGCGCTCGCCTCGACCGCGCCGCTGGAATTCGCGCTGCGCTTCTCGAACTGGCGTGCCATCTTCGTCGTGCTGGCCATTGCGACCTGGGCGGTGGCGGTCTGGATCTGGCTGCGCGTCCCAGACATGGCGAAGCCGGCGCACACGACGGGTTTCCGCGCGCAATGGTCCGGCGTGCGTGCGGTGTTCGGCCATCCGCGGTTCTGGTGGATCGCGCCGCTGGGCGGCTTCGGCATGGGCTCGTTCATGGCGGTCCAGGGCCTGTGGTCGGTGCCGTGGCTGATCGAGGTCGACGGGGTGGACCGGGCCTCCGCCGCGCGTCATCTGCTGGTGATGACCGTGGTGATGCTCGCTGTCTATCTGGCGCTGGGTCTGTTCGCGACCCGTCTCGCGCGCCGTGGTCTGCACCCGCGGCACCTGTTCGGCATCGGCTTCGCGATCTCCACGCTGGCGCTCGCGGCGATCGTGGCGCGCGTCCCCGGCAGCTACGCCTGGTGGACGCTCTACGGGCTCGGCGCCTGCGCGAACATCCTCGCCTTCACCGTGCTCAACGACGGCTTCGCCAGGGAACTGGCGGCGCGCGCGAACACCGCGCTCAACCTGATGATGTTCGCGGGCAGCTTCGCGACGCAATGGGGGATCGGCCTCGTCGTCGATGCGGCGCGCACCGGACTCGGCGTGGACACCGCCGGCGGGCTCAGGGTCGCCTTCGCGGCGATCCTCGCCGTCGAGGCAGCGTCGCTACCTCTGGTTCGCCTGGGGCTGGCGGCGGTACGCCGTGCACGCGCACGTGACGGCGGCCGCCTGACATGCACCTGCACATCCTCGGCATCGGCGGCACGTTCATGGGCGGCATCGCGGCGATCGCCAAGGCCGCCGGTCATCGCGTCACCGGCTGCGACGCGAACGTCTATCCGCCGATGAGCACGCAGCTCGAGGCGCTCGGCATCGGTCTCACCGAGGGCTGGGATCCGGCACAGCTCGGCGGCGCGGCCAGGGGTGCGGACGTGTACGTCGTCGGCAACGTCGTTTCGCGCGGCAACCCCCTGATCGAGACGATCCTCGACGCCGGGGCGCCCTGCGTGTCCGGACCGCAATGGCTCTACGAGAACGTCCTGCGCGGCAGGTGGGTGCTGGCCGTCGCCGGCACACACGGCAAGACGACGACCAGCGCGATGCTCGCGTGGATCCTCGAGCACGCCGGCCTCTCGCCGGGGTTCCTGATCGGCGGCGTGCCGGAGGACTTCGGCGTATCCGCGCGGCTCGCCGGCGCGTCGCCCGACTCGCCGTTCTTCGTCATCGAGGCCGATGAGTACGACACCGCGTTCTTCGACAAGCGCTCCAAGTTCGTCCACTACCGGCCGCGGACGGCGATCCTCAACAATCTCGAGTACGACCACGCCGACATCTTTCCCGATCTCGCGGCGATCGAGACCCAGTTCCACCACCTGGTGCGCACGGTGCCGCGGAGCGGGCGGCTGGTCGTCAACGGCGGCGAGTCGAGCCTCGACCGCGTGCTTTCGCGCGGTGTCTGGAGCGAGGTCGAGCGGTTCGGATTCGGCGCGGCGCCGGGCACCTCTGCGGAGTGGACGATCGCCGTCGACGGCACGATCCTGCTGGGCGCCGCCGCGCAGGGAAAACTGGTCTTCGGGCAGGCCGGCCGGCACAATCAGCTGAACGCGCTCGCCGCGATCGCCGCCGCGCGGCACGCGGGCGTGCCGGTCGCGGCAAGCCTCGCTGCGCTCGCCTCCTTCCGTGGGGTGAAGCGGCGGCTCGAGTTGCGCGGAACGGTTGCGGGGGTGGCCGTCTACGACGACTTCGCGCACCATCCGACCGCGATCGCGACGACGATCGACGGCCTGCGGCGCAAGGTGGGCAAGGCGCGCATCCTCGCGGTGCTCGAGCCGCGCTCGAACACGATGAAGCTGGGCGCGATGAAGGACGCGCTGCCGGGAAGCCTCGCCGGCGCCGACCGCGTGTATTGCTATGCGGCCGGTCTCGGCTGGGACGCGGCCGCGGCGCTGGCCCCGCTCGGCACGAAGTCGGCGGTGCACGACGATCTCGAGGCGCTGGTCGGCGCCGTCGCGAGCGAGGCCCGGCCCGGGGACCAGGTGCTGGTGATGAGCAATGGCGGGTTCGGCGGCATCCACGACAAGCTCCTCGCGCGTCTCGCGAGATCGTGCTGACGACGATCGTCTATCTGCACGGCTTTCGCTCGTCGCCGCAAAGCGTCAAGGCGACGTTGTTCGGAAAGGCGGTGGCGGCGCTCCCTGCGGCCGTGCGGCCGCGTCTTCACGTGCCCGAACTGACGCATCGGCCCGCGGCGGCGGTCGCCGGTGTCGCGGCGTGGGTCGAGCGCGAAATCGCGCCGGTGGCGCTCGATCGCCTCACCTTCGTCGGCAGCTCGCTCGGCGGCTACTATGCGACGCACCTGGCCGAGCGCTTCGCGGCGCGGGCCGTGCTGATCAATCCGGCGATCCGGCCGTACGACGATCTTCGGCCCTATGTCGGCAGGCAGACCAACCTCCACACCGGCGAGTCTTTCGACGTCACCGACGCGCACTTCGCCGAACTGGCGGCGCTCGCGGTGCCTCGGATCACGCGGCCCGAGCGGTATTTCCTGCTCGTGCAGAGCGGCGACGAGGTGCTCGACTGGCGCGAAGCGGTTGCGTTCTACGCGGGCGCGCGCCAGTATGTCGAGGGAGGCGGGGATCATTCGTTTCAGCGGTTCGCCGATCAGATTCCGGCGATCCTGCGGTTCGCCCATCGCTACGATCCTGCCTTCGACGCCGCGTTGGCGAGCGTCCCGGAATGAACGCTGCAGAAACCTTCGACGTCGCGATCATCGGCGGCGGCCTCACCGGGGCCGCGATCGCCTTCGGGCTACGCTCGCTCGGATCGCGGCTGGTCGTGCTCGACGAGGGCGACGTCGCCCATCGCGCGTCGCGCGGCAATTTCGGGCTGATCTGGGTACAGGGAAAGGGTGCGGGCCTGCCGCCGTACGGCGCGTGGACGCAGCGCTCGGCGCGCGAGTGGCCGCGGCTTGCTGCCGACCTCGCGACCGAGACCGGCATCGACGTGGCGTTGTCGCAGCCGGGAGGCGTGCACGTGTGCCTCGACCGCGACGAGCTCGACCGGCGCAGCGCGAGGCTCGCCGCGCTTCTCGCACAGCCGGGCTTCGAGCGTTACGACGTCGAGGTGCTGGACCACGACGCGCTCGCCCGCCGCGTGCCGCACATCGGGCCCGACGTCGTCGGGGGCACGTGGGGCGCGCTCGACGGTCACTGCAATCCGCTGAAGCTGCTGCGCGCGCTGCATGCGGCCGTCGCCCGCGCCGGCTGTGCGTACCGCGCCGAGCGCTTCGTGACCTGGATCTCGCCGGCGGCGGACCGGTTCGAGCTGGAGACGCCGGCCGGGCGCATCGTCGCGGGCCGCATCGTGCTCGCTGCGGGACTCGGCAATGCGCGGCTCGCGCCGATGGTCGAGCTCGAGGCGCCGGTTCGTCCGAACAAGGGCCAGGTGATTGCGCTCGAGCGCGTACCGCCGTTCCTGGCGGTGCCGGTCGAGACGATCCGCCAGACCGACGAAGGCACGGTCCTCGTCGGCGACGCGCAGCAGGAGTCGGGACTCGACGAGACGCCGGGGCTCGACGTGCTGGCCACGATGGCCGCGCGCGCGGTGCGCGTGTTTCCGCACCTCGCCGCCGCGCGCGTGAACCGGGCCTGGGCGGCGCTGCGCGTGATGACGCCCGATGGCTTTCCGATCTACGAGCAGTCGGCCACCCACACCGGCGCTTACGTCGCGACCTGCCACAGCGGCGTCACGCTCGCCGCGGCGCACGCGTACGCGCTCGCGCCGGCCATCGCCGACGGCATGTTGCCGGCGACCTTCAATCCCTTCACCTCGCAGCGCTTCGATGTTCCGCAGGCTGCCTGACGCCGATCTGGCCACGACGGCGACGGTCCCGTTGACCATCGACGGCCATCCGTTCGTCGCGCACGCCGGCGACACCGTCGCGGCCGCGCTGCTGGCGTCCGGTCGGGTGACATTTCGCACGACGCCGGTGACGGGCGCTCGGCGCGGACCCTTCTGCCTGATGGGCTCGTGCTTCGATTGCCTGGTCACGATCGACGGCGTCGCCGACCGCCAGGCCTGCCTCATCCCCGTCGCAGCCGGCATGCGGATCGAAACCTGCGCCGGCGCCTCGTGATGCACGACTTCGACGTCGCCGTCGTCGGTGCCGGTCCGGCGGGACTGGTGGCCGCGCGGGTGTGCGCGGAAAAGGGGCTCGCGACGATCGTCTACGACGAGCAGACGGCGCCCGGCGGCCAGATCTACCGCGCCGTCACGGCGTCGCCGCTGCGCCGCACGGGCATCCTCGGCGACGACTACTGGCAAGGCGCGTCGCTGGCGCGTGCGTTCGAGATGTCGGGTGCCCAGTACGTGCCGCGGGCCAGCGTGTGGGCGGCCGCCCCGCGCGAGGACGGAACCTGGCAGCTGGGCGTTTCGATTGCAGGGACGTCGCGTGCACCGGTGGCTCGGTCCCTGATCCTCGCCACCGGCGCGCAGGAACGACCTTTCCCGATTCCCGGCTGGACGCTGCCGGGGGTGATGACCGTCGGTGCGGCGCAGTTGCTGCTCAAGACGTCCGGACAGGTTCCTTCGGGTCCGACCGTGATCGCGGGTTGCGGTCCGCTGCTGTGGCTGCTCGCGTGGCAGTACCTCAACGCCGGAGTGAAGATCGAGGCGCTGCTCGAGACGACACCGCGCGGCCGGCTCGCGCAGGCGATGCCGCACGCGGCGGGCTTCATGCTGTCCGACTATCTCGCGAAAGGCATGCAGCTCGTCCGCCACGTGCGCCGGCACGTGAAGGTCGTCGAATACGTGACGGCGCTTGCCGCCGAAGGTGACGACCGGCTGCGGCGTGTCCGCTACGAAGTCGATGGCGCCGACGAGGCGCTGCCCGCGGACCTGCTGCTGCTGCATCAGGGCGTCGTGCCCGGAATCAACCTCGCGCAGGCGATCGGCTGCGCGCTGCAGTGGAACGAGCGGCAGGCCTGCTTCGAGCCGGCGGTCGACGCGTGGGGCGGCAGCTCGCTGCCGAACCTCTACATCGCCGGCGACGGCGCGGGGATTGCGGGGACGGCCGCGGCCGCGGCGCGCGGCGCGCTGGCGGGGCTCGCCGTCGCCAACGCGCTGGGCAGGATCGATGGCCGCGCGCGCGACAAGCTGGCCGTTGCCCACCGCGCGGAACTCGCCCGCGCGCTGCGCGGGCGCGCTTTTTTCGACACGCTGTACCGGCCCGCCGACGCATTCCGGATTCCGACGGGCGACACGCTGGTGTGTCGTTGCGAAGAAGTGA
This sequence comes from uncultured beta proteobacterium, assembly GCA_963843595.1. GTDB lineage: Bacteria > Pseudomonadota > Gammaproteobacteria > Burkholderiales > Casimicrobiaceae > CAIWHR01. The sequence goes on from CAWJLG010000009.1 coordinate 192,628, forward strand.
CCGCGCGCGACATCGTCGAGCAGGTGCGGCGCGGCTGTCCTGGTCCCAATCAGCTGAAGGCCTTCCTTCGGTGCGGGATGGGCCTGTGCCAGGGGCGCCACTGCGGGCTCACGGTCACCGAGCTGATCGCGCAGGAGCGCGGCGTTCCGCCGGCCGAGGTCGGCCATTTCCGCCTGCGCTTTCCGGCGAAACCGGTCACGCTGGGCGAGCTGGCCTCGATGCCGTCGTCGCCCGAGGCGCTCGCCGCCGTCGTCCGCGAAAAAGGCACCCACTGACGCGGACGCCGTTCGCATGCGGTCGTCGCCGGCTGCTTGCGCGCGGCATCCGGCCGAGGGGCGAGCGTCGCGCCGTCGTCGGTTTCGCGCCGGCGCTATACTTGGCCGCATGCCGAAACCCACGCTCACCGACAAGCTCGTCGTCGCGATCTCGTCGCGGGCGTTGTTCGACCTGACCGAGAGCCACCGGATCTACACCGAGGACGGCGTCGCCGCCTACCACCGCTACCAGGTCGAGCACGAAGACGAGATTCTGGCGCCGGGACCCGCGTTCGTGCTGGTCAAGAAGCTGCTGCGCCTCAATCGCCCCGACAAGCAGTACGTCGAGGTGATCCTGCTTTCCCGCAACTCGGCCGATACCGGCCTGCGCGTGTTCAACGCGATCAAGCATTACCGGCTCGACATCACGCGCGCGGCGTTCACGAAGGGCGAGCCGACGTCGCGCTACGTGCCGGCGTTCGGGGCGCACCTGTTCCTGTCGGCCGACACCGGCGACGTGCGCCGCGCGCTCGACGACGGCTACGCGGCCGCGACGATCTTTCCGAGCGCGGCCGCCGCCAACGAGGCCGACGAATTGCGGATCGCCTTCGACGGCGACGCGGTGCTGTTCTCCGACGAGGCCGAGCGCGTCTACCAGGAGCGCGGGCTCGCTGCGTTTTCGCAGAGCGAGTCCGACGCCGCGCTGGAGCCGCTGTCGGGCGGGCCGTTCAAGGAATTCCTCGCCGGATTGCACCGGATCCAGTCCGACTTTGCCGAGGACCAGAGCCCGATCCGCACCGCGCTCGTCACCGCGCGCAGCGCCCCGGCGCACGAGCGCGTGATCCGCACGCTGCGCGCCTGGAACATCCGGATCGACGAGGCGCTGTTCCTGGGCGGCCTCGACAAGGGCGAGTTCCTGCGCGCATTCCGTGCCGACATCTTCTTCGACGACCAGCGCACGCACGTCGAATCGGCGGCACAGCACGTCGCCGCGGGCCACGTGCCGCACGGCGTGGCGAATCCGTAGCGGGACACCGCGCGGGCTGCCATTCGTCCTTCGCCATTGCGGGAACGACGAGTGCTCCAGCGCCGGAGTTGCCCGTGGGTGCGGTCGGGTCAGGGTACGACGCGGAGGTCCGCCGGCTTGCGCGCGACAAGGTCGACGAGCGCCGAAATCCCGTTGTGAGCCGCACCCTCGTGCAGCTCGGTGTCGTACTCATTGAGCTCGAGAATGTCCCAGCTTCCGAACGTGTGCAGCAGCCAGGTGCGCGTATAGAGGCGACTCGCGTCGAGCTCGCCGCCGGTGCCGTAGGCAAGCTCCTCCGGCCGATAGCCTTCCAGCAGAAACAGCCCGCCGGGCTTCAAGGTGCGCATGATGTTTTCGAACACCGGCCGTCGGTCCTCGGCGGACAGGAACTGGATGAAGATGCCCGCGACGACGTCGAATTGCGCTGGCGCCCACGGCCACGCGAAGATGTCGCACACACGAAAATCGACGGTGACGCCGCGCCGCGCCGCCAGACGCCGCGCTTTTGCGACGGCTGTTTCGGCGAAATCGAAGGCGGTCACGCACAGGCCCTGCTCGGCCAGCCACACGCTGTTGCGTCCGTCACCGTCGGCGATACAGAGCGCGCACCGGCCGGCCGCCAGGCGATGGACATTGGCGCGCAGGAATGCGTTGGGGCTCTCGCCATAGAGATATTCGTCACCCGCGTAGCGTTCGTTCCAGCGGCCTGCGGAATCGTCACTGGCGGTCATCGGGCGGACGAGTGCGAAGCGGCCGGCGTTTGAGCTACGCGTCGCGCTGAGGCGATCCGAGGGGGGTCTCGCCGCAGTCGCCTCTTCAGGAACGATCGACGGGGAACCCGGCACTCTTCCACTCGGGGAAGCCGTCCTCGAGTCGCCGTGCCTTGCGGCCCCGGTTGCGTAATTCGGCCACCGCGTCGAACGCCATCAGGCAATACGGTCCGCGGCAATAGGCGACAACCTCCTGGTCCCGCGGAATGTCGTTCAGCCGCTTCTTGAGCTCGGTGACCGGCACGTTGATCGCGCCCCGGATGTGCCCTGCCGCATATTCCTCGGGAGGCCGCACATCGAGCACCGTGACCAGGCCCTTCTTTGCTCGCTGCATCAATTCCTTGGCCGGTACCGGTTCGAGGCTGTCCTTGCTGTCGAGGTAGAGCTTCACCAGCTTGTCGACTTCCGCCAGGCGCTCCTGCCCGACGGCTCGCAGCGAAGCCAACAGCCGCACGATGCCGTCACCGGCGAGGCGGTAGTACACGCGAAGCCCCTCCTTGCGCGCATCCACCAGCCCTGCCTGGCGAAGCTGCTGCAGGTGCTGCGAGGTGTTGGCGACCGACAGCCCCGTCATGCGGGCCAACTCGTCCACGCTGCGTTCGGTCTGGGCGAGGAATTCCAGCATCTCCAGCCTCTTCGCGCTGCCGAGCGCCTTCCCGATGCGCGCGAACTGTTCGAATAAATCGGTCTTGACGGTGGCGTTTGACATGGGTCGATATCCGCGTATGATCTACAACTAATCAATTAATCGCTGAAATACTATAGCCGATTCTCGGCGCATTGACCAGCTCCTCGGTTCGAGCCCTGTCAATTATGGATGCTTTTCTCATGAGTCACGAGGTGCCGGTTCGGCTCGGGGTCTTCCTCGGCATCTTCGCGATCATGGCGGTATGGGAGCTGCTGGCCCCACGGCGCGCGTTGCAGCAGCGCAAGGCGGTGCGCTGGACGAACAACCTCGCGCTCACGGTCCTCAACAGCATCGTCGTACGGGCGATTCTTCCGGTGGCGGCGATCGGCGTCGCGGGCTTTGCTGCCGTTCGAGGCATGGGCGCGTTCAATCTCGTCCACGTGCCGTACCCGTGGGCGGTGGTGCTTTCGGTGCTGGCGCTCGACCTGGCGATCTACCTGCAGCATCTGATGTTCCACGCGGTGCCGCTGCTCTGGCGGCTGCACCGGGTCCATCACGCCGACCTCGACTTCGACGTCACGACGGGTGCGCGCTTCCACCCCGTCGAGATCGTGCTGTCGATGCTGATCAAGTTCGCCGTGATCCTCGTATTGGGTCCTCCGGCGCTGGCGGTGCTGCTGTTCGAGATCCTGCTCAATGCGGCCTCGATGTTCAACCACGGCAACGTGCGCCTGCCGGCGAGCGTCGATCGTGTCCTACGCGTGCTGGTGGTGACGCCGGACATGCACCGGGTCCACCATTCAGTCAATCCGCGTGAGACCAACAGCAACTTCGGGTTCAGCGTGCCGTGGTGGGACCGTCTGTTCGGCACCTACCGGGCGCAGCCCCAAGCCGGCCACGTCGCGATGACGATCGGCGTCGAGCAGTTCCGGACCCCGCGCGAGCTGTGGCTCGACCGGATGCTGCTGCAGCCGTTTCGCGCCGATACGAGCGGCTACGCCATCGGTCGGGAGCACGAGGCCGCGCGATGAACGTCCGCGCTCTGCTGTCCCGTCTGATGCTGGCGTTGGCCCTGGCCGGCGGCATCGCGTGGGCACTGATGCACCGGGTGGAATTGAATCCGGCGGACCTGCAATCGCAGATCCGGAGCCTTGGACTTTGGGCACCGTTGGCCATTGTCACGCTGTTCGCGCTGGCGACAGCTGGCGGTCGCCGCCGTGACCGCCAGTTGCTAAGAACGGAGAGCTTGATAGCATGAAAACCCTGTTTATCCTGAACGACGCACCGTACGGCAGCGAACGCACCTACAACGGCGCACGGCTGGCAGGATCGCTGTCGAAGATCGAAGGCGAAGAGGTGAAGGTATTTCTGATCGGCGATGCCGCAGCTTGCGCCAAGGGTGGGCAGAAGGTGCCGGAGGGCTTCTACAATCTGCAGGTCATGCTCGGCCGGGTCGTGCGCAATCGCGCCTCGATCGGCGTGTGCGGCACGTGCATGGATGCACGCGGTATCGCCGAGACTGAGCTGATCGAAGGCAGCCACAAGAGCACGATGGCCGAACTGACGGCGTGGACCCAATGGGCCGACAAGGTGATCGTGTTTTGAGACGCCGGCCATGACGCGCGGCAAGACGACGGTGGTCGTGGACGGTCGTGGCGGCCGACCATAGCATCACGCGTTTGCCGACGCGCCCTTCGTACACAAAGGGGACCGCGCCGTCGAGGATTCGGTCCAACCGACCATGACGCTGCCAATCTACCTCGACTACAACGCGACCACACCCGTCGCTCCTGAAGTCGCCGCCGCGATCGAGCCCTACCTGCGTACCCATTTCGGCAATCCATCGTCGTCGCACGCATACGGCAGGCAGGCGCACGAGGGGCTGGGCCATGCCCGCACGCACGTTGCCGCGCTCATCGGCGCAAGCGAATCCGAGATCGTATTCACCGGCTGCGCGACGGAGGCGAACAATCTCGCTATTTTCGGCGTGGCGAAGGCCCGTGAGGCCAGCCGGAAACACATCGTCACCTCGGCGATCGAACATCCCGCGGTGATACAGCCTTGCCTGCGGCTCAGGGAAGTCGGCTGGGACGTCACCATCGTGCCGGTAGACGGCGACGGGAGGCTGGACCTCGGTGCCCTTGCCCGCGTGCTTCGCGACGACACGGCGCTCGTCACGATCATGCATGCGAACAATGAAGTCGGCACGCTCCAGGACATTTCCGCGATCGCGCATCTCGCCCATGCGCGCGGAGCCTTGGTCCACACCGACGCCGCGCAATCGGTCGGCAAAGTCCGCGTGGACGTCGGCGCGCTCGACGTCGATCTGCTGACGATTGCGGGGCACAAGTTCTATGCGACGAAGGGCGTAGGCGCGCTGTATGTGCGCCGAGGGACCTCCATAGTGCCGCTCATGGCAGGCGCGGACCACGAGCATGGACTGCGGCCCGGAACCGAAAACGTGCCCGCCATCGTCGGCCTTGGGGAGGCCGCAAGGCTTGCGCGTAAGGGTCAATCGTCGAGGCAGACGGAATTGTGCCGCATGCGGGATCTGCTGCACGCGCTTCTCGCCGACGGCGTTCCGGGATTGATGCTCAATGGCCACGCCGAGTACCGGCTTCCCAGCACGTTGAACGTGTCGTTTCCCGGTGTGAGCGGACGCGACCTGCTGCAGGCAGCGGCGGACGACGTCGCCGCCTCGGTCGGCTCGGCCTGCCACTCCGGTACCAGCACCGTGAGCGGCGTCCTGGCGGCGATGGGCATCGGCTTCACGCGTGCCACCGGGGCCGTGCGCCTTTCGGTAGGCATCTACACGACCGAAGAAGACGTGCGCCACGCCGCAGGCGCGTTGATCCGTTGTTGGCGCAACGCGTACAGGTCGATCCACGACGCAACGGGTGCCACGTCGGTGTGATCGATTGCCGATTCGCCGGACCGCGTCCCGTGGCAGACGTGTCGGGAAACGCTTGGGGTGACGCGCGCGGTTTGCGACCGACCGCACTGCCGGACCCGCGGTCAATCCTCCCGATCCCGATCGTGCCGGTGAGCGTGATGCAGGTCGGGATAGTGCGGGTGGGCGTGGACCAGCGGCTCGTGACGGTGCCGGTGGCCATGTGGCGCCGCGGCCTCCCACTGGACGTCGTGTGAGTGCCGATGATGCTCGTCGTGGCGATGCAGGTGGCTGTGCTCGATCGGCTCGTGAGCATGCGGGTGCTCGTGACGCTCCGTAAGGTGAAGCCAGACACCTGCGCCCATGAGCGCTGCCGCCGCCCAGAATTGCCATGGCGTCGGCTCCCCAAGCAGGCCCACTGCGAGCGCCGCCCCGACGAACGGCGCGGTCGAGAAGTAGGCCCCGGTGCGGGCCGCGCCCAATCCGCGTAGCGCACGCACGAACAACGCGAGACTGATGCCGTAGCCCACGAGTCCGACGACGAGCGCGCCCGTCGTGGCCATGGCCCCGGGGATGTGCGCGCCGGTGGCCAGCGCCAGCGCCAGGTTGACGCTTCCGGCGACCAGGCCCTTGAGCGCAGCGATGACGGTCGCGTCGCCACCGGACACCTTGCGGGTCAGATTGTTGTCGATTGCCCAGGCAAGGCAGGCACCGGCGATGAGCACGCTGCCGGCAAGGTTTGACGCGCCGATCGCTCCTCCGGGCCATGCGAGGGCCGCGCCGCCCGCGGCAATGCATATCATGCCGGCCACGATTCGCCGATCGGCGTTCTCCCCGAATACCAGCCATGCCAGTGTGGCGGTGAAGACGGCTTCGAGGTTGAGCAGCAGCGACCCCGCCGCCCCGCTTGTGCGGGCCAGCCCGAGCATCAGCAGTACCGGACCCATGACCCCGCCGGCGACGATCGCAGCGGCGAGCCATGGCATGTCGCGGCGGGCGAGCCCGGTGTCCCGCAACGAAAGGCCGCGCGCCAGCCGCCAGGTCAGCAGTCCGGCACCGCTGCCGAGATAGAGCAACGCGGCCAACATGATCGGATCTGTTTCGGCCAGCAACTGCTTCGCGAGCGGCGTGCTCGCGCCGAACAGCGCCGCCGCGCCAAGCGCAGCGGCGATCGAGCGGGCATCCTCGTGGCGCATCATTGCCGACGGATCAAACGAAGTCACTCATGTCCGGCGATCGATTGACATGCCTCAAGCGCAAACGCTCCGGGGTTTGATAGATTGGCCGTTCGAACGAGTGTAATTCATCGATTGACCGACGCGATTCGCAAGATGCGACGCGCCGCCGCACCGCGCTGTCGCGCATGCCTTGCGCCCGCACCGCGTTCCGATCCTGATCCATGCCCCCGACCGATCTTCTGCACCGCCCGCGACTGCTCGCCGGACTCCTGGCCGCGGCTTCCGTGTTCGCATTGGCCACGGGCCTTTTCGTCCAGCACATTCTGAGCTACGAGCCGTGCTCGCTGTGCGTGCTGCAGCGACTCGGATTCATCGGCGTGCTCGCGGCGGCGGCGCTTCTGGTCGCGCTACCGGGTGCCTTTGCGTTGACCGTTTCGCTCGCCGGAATGATGACGATGGCGGCGCTCGGCGGGCTCGCCGTCGCTTCGTATCAGGTGTGGCTGCAGGCGTTCCCGCCGCTGGTGGCGGCGTGCGGACGCGGGATCGCCGGATATTTCGACGGCTGGCCGTTCGAGGCGGCGCTCGGCTGGCTGTTCGAGGCCCCCGGCGACTGCTCGCAGGCGGTTGCGCCGTTCGGATTCCTGAGTCTCGCTCAGCTGGGGCTCGCGGCGTTCCTGCTGATGAGCACAGCCTCGGTGCGGCTGCTGTGGTTGACCACGCGCGGCATGCGCCAGCGTTAGCTAACGTCCAGAAACCGTCCGTCCACCGGATACCGCGGATCGGTGTACCCCGGCGTCGACGGATGCCCGGGCTTCACCAGCGAGTCGACGAGCGCCTCGTCCTCGTCGCTCCACGCGGTGCCGATCGCGGCGAGGTAATCCCGCCACTGCGCGAACGTGCGCGGGCCGGCGATCACCGACGTGACCGCGCCGTTCGCCCACAGCCATGCCAGCGCGAACTGGGTGATGGTGCGCCCCGTCTTCGCCGCGTGCGCCTCGAGCTTCCCGGCAATGGCGAAGGATTCGGCGCGGAATTCGGTTTCCATCATCCGCGTATCCTTGACCGCGCCGCGCGAGTCCTGTGGCACCACGCCACCTCGATACTTGCCGGTCAGGACGCCGCGGGCGATCGGCGAGTAGGGGACCACGCCGAGCCCGTAGTAGTCGCAGGCGGGCAGCACCTCGATCTCGGGCATCCGGTTGAGCAGGTTGTAATACGGTTGGCAAGCGACCGGTGCCGGCACGCCCTGCGCCTCGCATTCACTGACGATCTCGGCGATGCGCCAGCCGCGGTAGTTGGAGACGCCGAAGTAGCGGATCTTGCCGTTGCGGATCAGGTCGCCGATGGCGCTGACCGTTTCGGCGACCGGCGTGTCCGGGTCGTCGCGATGCAGGTAGTAGACGTCGATGTAGTCGGTGCCAAGCCGCGCGAGGCTCGCCTCACAGGCGCGCAGCAGCCAGCGGCGCGAGAGGCCGCCGTCGTGCGGAGGGGCCGTCATCGCATTGCCGGCCTTGGTCGCGAGGATCCACCGCTCGCGGGTCGACTTGATGGCCGCGCCGACGATCCGCTCGGATGCGGCATTGGCGTAGACGTCGGCGGTGTCGATGAAATTGATGCCCGCCGCGTACGCCGAATCGACGATCCGCTGCGCCTCGGCGGCATCGGTGCGGTCGCCGAAGGTCATGGTTCCGACGCAGAGCGGCGAAACCTCGATCCCGCTGGCGCCCAGCCGGCGGTAGTCCATGTCCATCGTTGGCTCCTGTCAAATGCGCGGCACCGGGTCGCGGGCCGGCGATCCTGCGTCAGCTGTGCGCGGTGCGCTTCAGCCGCTCCATGTTCGGCACCGGCAATGCGCGCCGCAGCACGGACTCCCCGAGCCAGTCGGCGGCGCGGCGCGCCCGCTGGGCGACCGTCTCGGGCGGCATCTGCAGGTAATCGTCGTTGTAGACGTCGAAGCTGTAGTCGCCGTAGTAGCCGAGTGCGTCGAGCTTGGTGACGAAATCCGCGAGGCCGTCGCTGTGCGCGCCTTCACCCGGGAATACGCGAAAGTGCGTGGCGGTGGTCGCCTGTTCCTCGAAGGAGCGGATTTCCTGCCACATGAAATCGGAGAGTTGGACCAGAAAGATCTGGTCGGGGTCGATGGCGTCGAGATCGTCGAGCGGAAGCTTGGCGGCGAGTACGTCGAACGCGTCGATCGCGAGGCCGAGGTTCGGACGGTTGGCCCGGAACACGATATCACCGGCGGCGGCGAAGTCGCGCACGGTGCGGCTCCACGACAGCCCCTTGAACGCGATCTTGATTCCCAGCGGGATGGCCAGCACCGCGAGCTTGGAGAGATCGCGCACGATCGCCTCCACACCGGCGTCGGCGTGGGTCGAAGTCGACGCTTCGACCAACAGCAGGCGCCCCCCGATCCCGCTGCAGACTTCGAGCATCGACTTCGCGACATCCAGCTTGTACGCGTGCAGCTGGCCGGCAAGGCCTTCGAAATCGCGCAGCGCCTCCAGCCCCGTGACGCGCATGCCGCTTTCCCGCACGGCACGCATGCCGGCGGCCACGCCCTCGGGATGACCGACGATGTCGGTGGCCGAAATCATCACCTGCGAAAACCCCGCCTGTCGCGCGGCCGCGAGCCTCATCTCGAGCGAGCCCGCCAGCGAGGCGGTGTCGATGCCGATGTCGTTGTAGTTCATCGCATCGAGGCGGAGGGCGCGGGATCGGCGTGGACGAGCTCGAACATCACGCCACCCAGAACGGCCTTGGTCAGCGCGCCCCGATCGCTGGCGTGGACCTTTTCCGAGGTAACGAACTCGACGCCGCGCTTCTCCAGCTCGGCCACGGCGCCGATGACGTCGGGCGTGCCGAACCCGATGCGATGCAGGTGCTCCTCGGCGGGCGCGAAACGGGCATTCTCGTCGGGCTCGATCAACTGGAGGTAGAACTTGCGGCACGGGCTCTGCAGCACGCGCCCCTTGGGCATGATGCCGAAACGCACGTGGTCCGGCACCGGCGTGAAGCCGAAGATCTGCGCGTAGAACTCGACCCAGTCCGCCGTGCGCTCGGCGCCGATGTACTGGACGATCCCGAAGAATTCGAGCCCCTTGATCGCCGGCGGATGCGGGTCCACCGTGGGAATCGCGCGAAAGTCCACGTCGTAGATCGAGAACTCGTCGTAGCGGTCGACGAAATAGATGAGACTCTCGCCCACACCGTGGATCGCCGGGATGTTGAGCTCCATCGCCCGTGCGCGAACCGGGATCTCCCACGCGCCCAGGTCCAGCGCGCGGCGGAAAGCATAGTCGGCATCGCGCACGCGGACGGCGAACGCACTGATCACCGGTCGTTCGACGGGCTGCACGGTGCGCGGAACGTCGGCCGCTTGCGAGTTGACGATGATGTTCATCGAACCCTGCCGGTAGAGCTCCACTTCGCGTGATCGGTGCCGGGCGATCGGGCGGAATCCCATCAGCTCGAGCACGCCGCCCATGGCCTGCGGCTTCGACGTCGCGAATTCGATGAACTCGATGCCGTCGATTCCGAGCGGATTCAGGGGTTCGGGAACCGCCTCGCGGTCCATGGCATTGGTCATCGCCATTCCTCGTCGTCTGTCGGCCGCGGCGTTGCGCCGCGCTGCGCGTGCGTCATTGCAACACTGTCGAGATCATAGCGTACTGCCGCGGGACGCGACCATTGCGCGCACCCGTGCGCGCCCTCGGCGGGCACATCGGGGCACCGCGCAGCAACGGTCAGGGCAGCAGCAGAGAGCCCAGCTCCATCGCCGCTTCCTGCAGCGGCTGGTAGTAGCGTTCCGCCATGTCCGCGCGCGAAACGAGGCGCCCCTGCAGGATCACGTTGATGCCGGCGACGTAATGTCCCCCGGTGTCGCGGACCGGAACGGCGAGCGTGCACAGCCGTGGCTCCATCTGCTGGCTGGCGAACGCGTACCCCGATTCGCGGACGGCCTTGAGCAAGGCGAGGAGCTTTTCCGGCGAATTCGGCGTGTACTCGGTGTACGGGTGGAACCGCGCGCGCGCCAGGTACGCGTTCAGCTCGTCCGGCGGCAGATGCGCGAGCAGCACGTGGCCGATCGACGTGCAGTAGGCGGGCAGCCGGCGTCCGACGTTCAGATGCGGCGACATGATGCGCGACGACGTCGAGCGCGCGAGGTAGACGATCTCGTCGCCGTCGAGGGTGGCGAGCGAGCAGGCCTCGCGCAGCGTTTCCCCCAGGCGGTCGAGCACCGGCTGGGCGAGCACCGCCAGCGGCGACGCCGACAGGTACGCATGGCTGAACGACAGCACGCGCGGACGCAGGTAGAAGCGACGGTGCTCGTCGGCCGCGGCGAAGCCCATCTTCACCAGCGTGTGCAGGCTGCGCCGCGCAGCGGCACGCGGAATCCCGGTGCGATGGCTGACCTGCGCGATCGACATCCGCCGGCGCTTGTCGGACAGGGCCAGCAGCACGGCGAGACCGCGCGCGAGCGCCGTTACGAAGTCGGGATCGTCGGCGAAGCGCTCGATCATCTCCGCCGCCAGTGCATCGGGCGCGCTGAACGACGGTGGCGAAGGATCGAGCGGTCGTTGCACGGGGTGCGCCGGGTGTTCCGGAGGGTCCCGTGGTGCGTCGGCCGTAGCCGTCGCAGTTCCAGCCAGCGCGGTCATGTGGTTGCCTCGTTGTGATATCGGGTCATTGATCACTTTCGTTCCGGTTGGGCGCCACGCGATCAAACGGCCGTTTCATCGCCCAACAAAATGGCAGATTACCGCATTCTTTGGGCGATTGCAGTATTTTTTGGGCGCCAGGCGCACATCAAGTCGCTATTCGCCCTTGACCGTCCTCAGTGCGAAGTCCTATCGTTACCGCACCTTCGACGTTGCGGCCGCAGTAGAGCCTGCACATAAGAGACTGCGCGGAACAGGGTGCCCAACGGCGCCAGGTTTCCCGACAGCACCGGCCAGGAAGCGCGACGGCGGAGGGGGACCCCGATGGATTGCGGCACGCCGAGTCTCCGGCAACGCCGGCCGCTCCGGGGAATGCAGCAAACGAGGAGGAGTTTCCGGTCCATGTCCACGAGAATCGCCGGCGCATTGCGGTGGCCCGGACATCCGTCGTCGCGGACACGTGGCGCCGCCCGCGTGGTGCCCGATCGCCCGGACACCCGTTTCCCCATGCCGCACTGATCGACCACCCACTCGAATGCGCCGGCGCTTCTGGTGCCGACGTCCACCCGAACGCGAGACACGAAGAGGATCGCAGATGGCCGCCCCCGAACCCAAGAAAGGCATCACCGAGGAACAGCAGCAGGAACTCGACGACGTGTTCGCACGCGCCCGGAAGGCGCTCGCGATCATCGAGACGTACGACCAGGCCCGCGTCGACCGCCTGTGTCAGGCCGTCGCCTGGGCGGTGGCGAACAAACAGACGTTCACGCGCCTCGTCGACATGGGCATCAAGGAGAGCGGTCTGGGTGACTCGGTGAGCCGGATGGGCAAGCGGATGAAGATTCGCGGCGTGCTGCGCGACGCGCTGCGCCAGAAGAGCGTCGGCATCATCGAGGAGTTGCCGGAGAAAGGCATCGTCAAGTACGGCAAGCCGGCCGGGATCATCGCCTGCATTGTGCCGACGACCAATCCCGATCTGACCCCCGCTGGCAACGCGATCTACGGGATCAAGGCGCGCGACGTCGTCATCTTCTCGCCGCACCCGCGCTCCAAGAAGACCTCGTTCGAGACGGTGCGCCTGATGCGCGAGGCGCTGGAGCGTGAAGGTGCGCCCGCAGACATCCTGCAGTGCCTGACCAAGGTCAACATCCCGATGTCGCAGGCGCTGATGGCCCGTGCCGACCTCATCGTCGCCACCGGCGGACAGCCGATGGTCCGCGCCGCGTACAGCTCGGGCACGCCGGCCTACGGCGTGGGAGCCGGCAACTCGACGATGATCATCGACGAAACCGCCAACATCGAGGAGGCGGCGCGCAACACGCGGCTGTCCAAGACCTCCGACTTCGGTTCCGGCTGCTCGGCCGACGGGAACCTGATCATCGAGGCGTCGATCTTCGACAAGCTGCTCGCGCAGCTGCAGAAGGAAGGCGGCTATCTCGCCTCGGCGCAGGAGAAGGAGATGCTGCGCAAGGCGATGTGGGACGACGAGCGGCATCGCACCGTCGAGACCGTGGCGATCGCGCCGCAACAGCTCGCCAAGGCCGCGGGCTTCACGATCCCCGCCGACCGCAAGTTCATCATCGTGCACGGCGACGGTATCGGCAAGGAACATCACTACTCCGGCGAGAAGCTGACGACGCTGCTTGCCGTCTACAAGTACAGCGGCTTCGACCAGGCGCTCGACATGATGCGCGCCGTCTACGAGGTCGGCGGCAAGGGCCACTCCTGCGGCATCTACTCGTTCAACCAGGAGCACATCCACCGGCTCGCGCTGGCGGCCCCGGTGTCCCGGATCATGGTCCGCCAGCCGCAGTCGAAGGCCAACGCCGGCGCGTTCAACAACGGCATGCCGATGACGTCGAGCCTGGGGTGCGGCACGTGGGGCGGCAACATCATCTCCGAGAACGTGCACCTGAAGCACTACCTGAACACGACGTGGGTGTCGGTCCCGATCAAGGAGGACAAGCCGTCGGACGAGGAGCTGTTCGGCGCGTTCTACGACCCGGCGCTCGAGGCTGAGGTGGAGACGATCACGACCTGAGGTCGCCGAGCGACGCGCGTGCGACGCACGCATTCGCTTACGCCGACCCGGCGGTCCCCGTGCCGAAGTTCGGCGTCGCGCCCCGAGTGAACGATCTGGCCCCGCAGCGGCGCTGCTCAGGGCGAACGAATTGGAGAAGCGACCCATGAAGAAGGACCTGATCTCGAACCAGCTGGTGAAGTACCTGGAAGCCCGCGGCGTCAAGCACATCTTCGGGCTGTGCGGACACACGAACATCGCGGTGCTCGCCGCGCTGTCGAAGAGCAAGAAGATCAAGTTCATCAACACCCGCCACGAGCAGATCGCCGCCCACGCCGCCGACGGGTATGCACGCGCAACGGGGAAGGCGTCGGTCCTGCTGTCGCACTTGAGCCCCGGACTCACCAATGCGGCGACCGGCGTGGCGAACGCCGCGCTCGATTCGATCCCGATGGTGGTGATCGCCGGGGACGTGCCGACGCACTACTACGGCAAGCATCCGCACCAGGAGGTGAACCTGCACGCCGACGCGTCGCAATACGAGATCTATCGGCCGTTCGTCAAGCGCGCCTGGCGGGTGGATTCGCCGCATCTCTTTCCGGAGATCATCGAAAAGGCGTTCACGCTCGCCGAGAGCGGACGCCCGGGGCCGGTGCTGGTCGACGTGCCGATGGACATCTTCTCCAAGGAAATCGACGTCGCGCTGTTCGAGCGGCTGCGGTTGAACACCAAGTCGCTGCACAAGCCGTCGCTGGACGAGGAAACGGCCGAAACGATCGTCAAGAAGCTCATCGCCGCCAAGCGCCCGGTGCTCTACGTCGGTGGCGGCATCATGCTGGCCGACGCCACCGCCGAGCTGCGCGCGTTCGTCGATCATCTGCAGATTCCGGTCGCGCACACGCTGATGGGCAAGGGTGCGCTGCCCGACGACCATCCGTTCGTGCTCGGCATGACCGGATTCTGGGGAACGAAGTTCATCAACGAGCAGTGCCGCGGCGCCGACTGGATCCTGGGCCTGGGCACCCGGTTCTCCGAGGCCGACTGCAGCTCGTGGGAGCCCGAATACACGTTCAATTTTCCGCCGACCAAGCTGATCCACATCGACATCGACCCGGCCGAAATCGGGCGCAACTACCCCGTCGAAATCGGCGCGGTCGCGGACCTGAAGCAGGCCCTGACGGTGTTGAATCGCGTCGCCCGCCGGCTGGTGCCGAAGGGAGCGACGCGGCCGGCGCTGGAGAAGGAAATCGCGAAGGTGCGTACCGCCTTCGTGGCCGGCAACAAGGCGCACATGACCAGCAACGCGTACCCGATGCGGCCGGAGCGGATCCTCGCCGACGTGCGCGAGGCGCTGCCGCGCGACGCGTTGATCACGACCGACGTGGGCTGGAACAAGAATGGCGTCGGCCAGCAGTTTCCGATTCTCGAGCCGGGCACGATCTTCACGCCGGGCGGCTACGCGACGATGGGCTTCGGCGCGCCGGCGGCGCTGGGCGCGAAGATCGCCCGTCCGGATCGCGTGGTGGTTGCGCTGGTCGGCGACGGCGGCTTCGGACAGAACCCGGCGATGCTGGCGACTGCATTCGAGGAAGATGTCGCCGTGGTCTGGGTGATCATGAACAACTACGCGTTCGGCACCATCGCGGGCCTCGAGAAGGCGCACTTCGGCACGACCTTCGCCACGGTGTTCGAGAAGAACGGCAAGCCGTACTCGCCCGACTTCGCGGCGATCGCCAAGGCCTACGGCGTCGACGGCGTGAAGATCAACAGCGCCGCGGAGTTCAAGCCCGCACTCGTGAAAGCGATCAAGGCGAAGAAGCCCTTCGTGATCGACGTCATCATGCAGAACGAGCCGGTCCCCACCGCGGGCCACCGCGGGCACGCGCCACATGTACAACCCGCAGTCGATGTTCGTCAGCAAGAAGACCTGGGACCGCCTGAACAAGGACGAGCAGCAGATCCTGCTCGACGCCGGGAGGGAGTCTGCCGTCTTCCAGCGCAAGTTCTCGCGCGACGCGCAAGACGCCGCGCTCGCCAACCTGAGGAAGTCGATGGAGTACACGGAGCTGTCGCCGGCCGAGGTCGCGAAGGTCCGCGCAAAGCTGAAGCCCGTCGTCGACAAGTACAGCGCCAACGTCGGCGCGGATTTCGCAAAGCAGGTCTTCGCGGAAATCGACAAGGTTCGCGGCAAGTAACGACCTAATAACGGCGGTCCGACGGGCGTGCTGCCCGCACACGTCGGACCGCGTCGAAGTCCGCGGAGTCCTTTGAATGAACACGGCGCGCGTTGCCGTCGCCGGCCTCATTGGCCTGCGGCACATCGAGGAAATCCAGAAGAGCCGCTCGGCCCGACTTCGCGGCGATCGCGAAGGCCTACGGCATCGACGGAGTCAAGATCGACGCGGCGCGAAGAAGCCGCTCGTGATTGACATCGTCATGCAGAACGAGGCGGTCCCCACCGCGGGCCACTGGAACATCATGGACATCTACTCGCCGGGCACGAAGGTGCACCACGTGAGTACCGGCACGGCCGATTGAGTGCACGCAAAGGAGGATCGTCCCCATGAAACACGACTACTCGCTCGCCCATCTCACGGCCCTGACGCTGACGCCGCCCCAACTGGTCGACGTCGCCGCGCGCGCCGCCTATCCGTACGTCGGGCTGCGCCTGACGCGGGTCACGCCCGCCGAGCCGCTCTACGACCTGGCGCACGACCGCGCACTGATGAACGAAACCAAGGCCCGGCTCGCGGCGACCGGGGTCCGGGTGCTCGACATCGAGCTCTTCCGCATGGATCCCGCGCTCGAGCCCGACAGTTTCATTCCGGTACTCGACGCGACCGCCGAGCTCGGCGCCCGCCACATCATCGCGCAGCTACCCGACCCCGACCGCGAGCGGGCGACCGCACGCTTCGCCCGGCTGTGCGATCTCGCCAAGCCGCTCGGGATCTTCGTCAGCCTCGAATTCCCGCATTGGACCGAGACGGGCAACCTCGCGGAGGCGACCAAGGTGGTGCGGGCGGTGAATCGAAGCAACGCCGGTATCCTGGTCGACATGCTCCATTTCGGCCGCTCCGATTCGAGTCTCGAGGATCTCGCCGCGCTGCCGCGGGCGTGGTTCCGCTTCGCGCACGTCTGCGATGCGGCGAAGGAAGTGCCGCCGACCATGGAGGGCATCATCCGCACGGCGCGCGACGAGCGGCTCTTTCCCGGCGAAGGCGGCATCGATGTCCGCGGCATCCTCGCGCGCATGCCGCAGGACATTCCGTACGCGCTGGAGATTCCCCGGGTGACGCTGACCAAGGCGATCGGGTCCGCCGAAGTGGCGCGCCTCGCCGTGACCGTCGCGCGGAGCCACCTCGACGACGACGAGCCGGTGCAACCACCGCTCGACGCGCGGCCGCGGGCGGCGAAAGTCGGCGCCGTCGCTGGCGCGGCGTCGTGAAGCAGCTGCGCGCGGTATCGCGGGGCGCCTGCTGACGCCAGCCGCATCGTGCTCGTGCAAGCCGCCGCCACACGCAGTCCCGCGCCGATGCTGCATCGCATCAACGCGATGCATTGCCACGATTTGGCGGGTCTGTTAAATTTTGCTTGCGATCCCGCCAATTCCGAGGCTGCCATGGCCACGCAGGTTTCGTCGATCGGTAGCACGGCCATGCGCAAGCCCAAGGCGCCGGCGGCCAACCGCGCACGGATCCTTGCGGCCGGCATCGCCGAGTTCGCCTCGCGCGGCGTCAAGGGGGCGAGCATGGACGCCATCGCGGCGCGCACCGACACCACCCGCGCGCTGATCAACTACTACTTCGGCAGCAAGGAGAAGCTGTACCTGGCCGTGCTCGAGCGCGTGTACGCGGAGATCCGCGAGGCCGAGCGTCACCTCGAACTCGACCACCTGCCGCCGGTGGAGTCGATCCGCCGCATTGTCGAGTTCACCTACGACTACTACGTCGGGCACGAGTACTTCGTGCGGCTCGTGGTCGCGGAAAACCAGGCCAAGGGCCGCCACATGAAGCGCTCCCCGGCACTGCGCACGGTGAATCGTCCCATCGTCGAAACGCTCGGGCGCGTGATCGAACGGGGCCAGGCCGCGGGCGTGTTCCGCCCCGGCGTCGATCCAATCGACGTCCACATGGCGATCGCGGCGCTGGGGATGTTCAACGTCACCAACCAGTACACCTTCGGCGCCATCTTTCAGCGACCGATGGGCGCGAAGGGAGACGTGCCCAGCC
>CAWJLG010000010.1:0-421010 GCA_963843595.1 uncultured beta proteobacterium
CCACCCGCCCCGCACTGTTCCAAGGCCCATGGACCATGCTCAGCGGTTCCAGATTCGCGCCTGAAACCCGCACCGACCTCGAAGCGGCGAACGGTGCCCGCGCCACACTCAACGCGATCTCGCTGGCTCGCGGGTTGCGGTATGTCGTGCTTGCCACCCTCATGGCGGTGGCCGCGTGCTCGCCCTCGAGCGCTCCATCCGACGCGCTCCTTTCCACGACCGAATGGCGCGAGTTTCAGGGAACGTGGACCGCGGCCGGCAGCCGGCACACGATTCGCCTCGGTGCCGAACGGCGGGCCTCCATTGCGAATCTCGATGGCATCGTTGCTGCTCGCCGGACCCGCGCGCCCGGGCGTCGGTTTCCGCGCGGAGGCGATCGTGCTCAACGACAGCGCCACCGGCATGGTCGGCCGTGCCGTCTGGACCGATGAGCACGGCGACCAGGTGTACAGCGAACTGCGCGGCGAAGGCACGGCGACCGGCAACAGGATTGTGGGGACTTTCCTCGGCGGTGCCGGGCGTTACTCGGGTGCGACGGGCACCTACGAGTTCTCGTGGCGATTTGTGCTCGAGGCCGAGGACGGGAGCGGTGCAAGGTCAATCCATCGGTCTCAAAGGCCGGGTTCGCCTCGGTTCGCCGACCGCCACGCCCGGCGCGGGAGCTCCGCAGCCATGATCAGGCCGGCTTTGCTGGTCAGGCGCGCGGTGCCGTTCGCGCTGGCGATCGGGATCTGGTTTACGCCGGTCCCCGCTGGGCTCACGGCACCCGCCTGGCACCTGTTCGCGGTGTTCGTCGCGGCGATCGCGGCGGTGCTGATCGGCGCGTTCCCGCTGCTCACGTCGACGATGCTGGCGGTGGCGGCCGTGGTCCTCACCGGCACGATCTCGCCGGCGAAGGCGTTCGCCGGCTTTGCCAATGCGAGCGTGCTGCTGGTGGTCATCGCGTTCCTGGTCGCGCAGGCGGTGGTGAAGTCCGGCCTGGGCCGGCGCATCAGCCTCTTCATGGTGAGCCGGTTCGGCCGGTCATCGCTGGGGCTCGCGTACAGCATCGTCCTCACGGACGCGTTGATCGCGCCGGCGTTTCCCGAGCAACACCGCGCGCGGCGGCGTTCTCTTTCCGATCGTGCTCTCGGTGGCGCAGGGATCGGGTTCGCGGCCCGACGATCCCGAGGGCCGACGGCTCGGCGGCTATCTGATGTTCTGTGCGATGGCGAGCCTTGCCGTCTCGTCCGCCCTCTGGATGACGGCCACGTCGGCCAATCCGATCGGCATCCAGGTGGCGCGGGAGTTCGGGCTGGAGATCGGCTTCGGCAAGTGGCTCGTCGTCGCCTCGGTGCCGGCGCTGACGGCGATCTTGCTGCTGCCGTGGGTCGTCGCGCGGCTCTTCCCGCCCGGCGTGGGCGAGACGCCGGATGCGCCGGTCGCCGCGCGCGACGGCGCTCGCGACATTGGGACCGCTGTCGCGCGACGAGTGGATCACCGCCGTGGCGTTCGTGCTGATGGTCTCGGGCTGGATCTTCGCCGACACGCTGCAGCTCAACGTGACCAGCGTCGCCTTCGCCGGGCTCGGCCTGCTGTTGATGACCAACGTGCTGACGCTGGACGACATCGCGACGCAGGGCGACACGCTCACCACGTTTCTCTGGCTCGCGGTGCTGTTCGCCTTGAGCGGGCAGTTGAACGAGCTCGGCTTCATGGGCTACGCGGGACAGCGGCTGGCGTCGCACCTGGGCGGCCTGTCGTGGCCGGTGACGTACGTGACGCTGGTCGTGCTCTACGTGGCGATCCACTACATGTTCGTGAGCCAGTCGTCGCAGGTTCTCGCCCTCATGGGCGTCTTCCTCGACGTGGGCATCCGCGGCGGCGTCCCCGCGCCGCTGATGGCCTTCGCGCTGCTGTTCGCGAGCAGCTACTTCTCCGTGATCACGCCGCAGGGCGGCAGCCAGAACGTCATCTTCGTCGGCAGCGGCTACCTCACGCAGCGCGAGCTCTACCGGCTCGGGCTGCTGATGACGATCTTCTTCCTCGCCGTGTTCCTCGTGATCGGAACGGCGTGGATCCTCCTGATCACCGGTTGACCTGACTGCTGCGCTGAGCAGTGCGACCGGCACGGCGAACGCGCGCTTTGCCGGCCCGCCTTCCTCAAAGGCCCTTCCGCACGCAAATCAGCACACGACTCGTTGACGGACATCAAAGCGGTCCGCCGGCGCTGGGCGCGTAATGTTTCGACGGGATTCTTCGCTCGGTCTGCGCGATGCCGGATGGACTGTCGACGCGGCCGAGAAAGGGACCGCTTGCCTGCTTTCTGGCGTGACTGGTGATGACGACGCTGTTCGACCCCATTCGCATCGGCGACTTCGACCTCGCCAACCGCATCGTCATGGCGCCGCTGACGCGCGACCGGGCGGCGCCCGGGCAGGTGCCGTCGGACCTCGCCGTCGAGTACTACCGGCAGCGCGCGACTGCCGGGCTGATCATCACCGAGGCGTCGCAGGTCTGCCCCGAGGCTCAGGGCTATCTCGACACGCCAGGCATCTACAACGCCGACCAGGTCGCCGGCTGGCGGCGGATCACCGACGCCGTGCATGCCGAGGGCGGGCGCATCGCGGTGCAGCTGTGGCACGTGGGGCGCATCTCGCACGTTTCCCTGCAACCGAACGGCCAGGCGCCGGTGTCGTCGACCGCGCGGCGTGCCGAGGCCAAGACCTTCACCCGCGACGGCTTCGTCCCGGTGTCGGCGCCGCGCGCGCTCTCCACCGGCGAGATCCCCGCCGTCGTTGCGAGCTACCGCGACGCCGCGCGGCGCGCGATGGACGCGGGCTTCGATGGTGTCGAGGTGCACGGCGCGAACGGCTACCTGATCGACCAGTTCCTGCGCGACAGCATCAACGACCGCAGCGACGAATACGGTGGCGCGATCGGGAACCGCGTGCGCCTGCTCGTCGAGGTGATGCACGCCGTCGCCGACGCGATCGGCGGCGGCCGCACCGGGCTGCGCCTGTCGCCGGTGACGCCGTCCAATGACGCCGGGCAGGACAGCGACCCCCAGGCGCTGTTCGAGCATGCGGTGGTAGAGCTCGCGCCGCTGCGGCTCGCCTTCGTCGAAGTGGTCGAAGGCCAGACCGCCGGGGCGCGCGACTATGCAGCGTTCGACTATGCCGCGCTGCGGCGAATGTTCGACGGCGCATGGATCGTCAACAACGGCTATCAGCGGCAGATGGCGCTCGAGGCCGTGGCGTCCGGCGCGGCCGATCTCGTCTCGTTCGGGCGACCGTTCATCAGCAACCCCGACCTCGTGCGCCGCCTGCGCGAGAGCGCGCCGCTCAACGCGGTCGACACCAGCACGCTGTATGGCGGCGGCGCCAGGGGCTACACCGACTACCCGACGCTCGACGAGCACGTGACGGCCTGATCCGCGGCGGCCAAGCACGAGGTGCCTCGCTGCGCCTTGCCCCAACTGTTCGGAGGAAACGCCCATGCTCAAGTTGACCGTGAATGGTCGCACCCGTACCGTCGACGTCGAGCCCGAGATGCCGCTGCTCTGGGTCCTGCGCGGTCAACTCGGCCTTCCCGGAACCAAATACGGTTGCGGCATTGCCCTCTGCGGCGCGTGCACGGTGCTCATCGACGGCGAGGCGGTGCGTTCCTGCGCGCTGCCCGTGTCGGCGGCGGTCGGCAAGAAGATCGTCACCATCGAGGGTCTGTCGGCGAAGGGTCTGCACCGCATCCAGAAGGCGTGGATCGAGCATGAAGTCCCGCAATGCGGCTATTGCCAGACGGGCATGATCATGGCGGCGGCCGCGCTGCTCGCGAAGCATCTGACGCCGACCGACGCGGACATCGACGCGACGATGACCAACCTGTGCCGCTGCGGTACCTACGCCCGCGTGAAGAAGGCGATCCACGCGCTCGCCGCGGATTCCGCCGCGACGGCGGCGAAGAACGCTTGAGGGGAACCACCATGACGATCGCCCTTTCCCGTCGCGAGTTCATCAAGGTATCCACGGCGCTCTCCGGCGGCCTCGCGCTCGAATTCTGGTTCCCGGTTGCGTCCACGGCTGCCGGCGGCGCGGCCGTCACCGAAGTCAACGCCTGGATCGTCATCCATCCAAACGACCGCGTCGTCATTCGCATCGCCCGCTCCGAGATGGGTCAGGGCACCTACACGGCGCTCGCCCAGCTCGTCGCCGAAGAGCTTGACTGCGACTGGGCGAAGGTGAGCGCGGAGTTCGCCTCGCCCAACGAGCACATCCGGCGCAATCGCATCTGGGGTTCGATGTCCACGGGCGGCAGCATGGGTGTGCGCTCGTCGCAGGACTACGTGCGCAAGGCGGGTGCCAGCGCGCGCGAGATGCTGATCGCGGCGGCGGCGGCGCACTGGAAGGTTTCCGCCGCGCAGTGCACGGCGGCGCGCGGTGTCGTGTCGCACGTACCGACCGGCCGGACGCTTCGCTACGGCGAGGTGGCCGCCGCGGCAGCCAGGCTCGCGCCGCCGAAGGACGTGACGCTGCGCGACCCCGCGGACTGGAAGATCGCGGGCAAGCCGCTGCACCGCCTCGACATTCCCGACAAGGTGGTGGGCAAGCCGGTCTTTGCCGTCGATGTCACCCTGCCCGGGATGCTGCACGCCTCGATCGCACAGTGCCCGGTGTTCGGCGGCAGGGTGGCGAGCGTCGATGCGCGCTTGGCGCTCGGGATGCGCGGCGTGACGAAGGTGGTGCGCGAGGAGAACTTCGTCGCCGTCGTCGCCGACAACTGGTGGCGCGCCAACGAGGCATTGAAGAAGGTGAAGATCGAGTGGGACGCGGCCGGCAACGGCCAGGCCGACAACCGGACCATCGCGGCGATGCTGCGCGAAGGGCTCGCCGATGCGAAGCTGCCGCAGGCAAGCAAGCTGGGGGACACGCAGGCGGGATTTGCGGCCGCGGCGAAGTTGGTCGAGGCCGAATACCAGTCGCCGTATCTCAACCACGCAACGATGGAGCCGCAGACGTGCACCGCGTGGCTCAAGCCGGAGGGGTTCTTGGAGGTGTGGACCGCCACGCAGAACGGGGAGGCGTCGATGGCGGCCGCGGCGGAAACGGCGGGTCTTCCGCTCGCGCAAGTCGAAGTCCACAAGATGATGCTGGGCGGCGGTTTCGGCCGCCGCGGCGGTCCGCAAGACTTCGTCCGGCAGGGCGTGGCGATCGCCAAGGCCATGCCCGGCGTGCCGGTGAAGATGATGTGGTCGCGCGAAGAGGACATGCAGCACGGCTTCTATCGCCCGGCGAGCATCGTGCGGATGAAGGCGGGCCTCGATGCGCAGGGCAGGGTGATCGCGATGCACACGACGATCGCGTGTCCGTCGATCCTCAAGGTCCTGATGCCGAATGCGCCCATCAAGGACGGCATCGACTTCACCGCGGTGCGCACCTTCAGCGACATGCCCTACGATGTCGCGAACCAGCAGGTGGACTACGCGATGCGCAACGGCCACGTGCCGGTCGGTTTCTGGCGTGCGCCCGGCCAGCAGAATGCGTACTACCGCGAATGCTTCATCGACGAGCTGGCCGTGGCGGCTGGCAAGGACCCGGTCGAATTCCGGCTGGCGATGCTGAAGGAGGGCGACAAGAACCGCCTGGTGCTCGAAGCCGTGGCGAAGGCCGCAGGTTGGGGGTCCGCGTTGCCAGCGGGCGTGCACCGTGGCGTCGCGGTCGCGGACGGCTTCGGCAGCTACGCCGCCATGGTGGCGGAGGTGTCGGTGAGCGTGGCGGGGGAGCCCCGGGTGCACCGCATCGTCGTCGCCATCGACTCGGGCTACGTGGTGAATCCCGACACCTGTCGCGCGCAGGCCGAGAGCAATGTGGTGTACGGTCTCGGCAGCATCCTGTACCAGGAGATCAACGTGAAGGATGGGCGCGTCGTGGAATCCAACTTCCACGACTTCCCGCTGCCGCGGATCGCCGAGATGCCGAAGGTCGAAACCGTGCTCGCGCCGACCGGCGGATTCTGGGGCGGTCACGGCGAGCCGGCCATCCTTCCGCTGACGCCCGCCGTGTGCAATGCGATCTTCGCCGCCACCGGCAAGCGCGTCCGCTCGCTGCCGCTCAAGCATTACGACCTGCGCGGAGCCTGAGCTCCGCGACCGGATCTTCGTTGGCGCGTTCAACTTCGACCAACGCTCGGCACGGCTGAATACCGAAATCCGCGACGCCGAAGACCGAAGTCGTGCCGCGTCCGGCGATTCACTGGGGATGGGCGGAACGCCGTGACCGTGCGCGGCATGGAAAAGGGTGACGGCGATCGCCCGAACGGTCGGCCGGCCGTCCGGGTCCACCCCGCGAATCAATCGCGGCGAAAAATCGATCCGCCCGGAAGGGCAGCATGCAACGCCGGCGCCTCCGGCGCATCCTTGACGTAGTGATCCAGGAATGCGATCGCGTAGCCGATGATCGCGTCATGGTCGGAAATCCCCAGATCGGTCCACGCCATGTGGCTCGCCCAGGCGAACTCCACCAGGCATTTCGGTGTGGGGGTCTGCGCGTACCCTGAAGCTGCTGCGGGCCGCCGGTGCCGGTTGCGGCATGGCATTGCCCGCGGCGTCATTCTGCCCTAACCTCACAACTTTCCTCTTGCGCGCGCATTGCGCGCGATGTTGCGCGGATGCGTTTCGTTTTCCGACTGCTCTCGAAGTTGCCGTTATCGGTGCTCTACCGACTGAGCGATGCGCTCTTCCTCGTTGCCTACCGGTTGATGCGCTGGCGGTGCGACGTCGCGACGGCGAACCTCGAGCGAGCCTTTCCCGAAAAGACCGCGGCCGAGCGCGCGGCGATTCTCGAGCAATCCTACCGCAACCTCGCCGATCTCATTGCCGAGGTCCTTTGGGGTTTTGGCGCAACGCGCGAGCAACTGGCGGAGCGTGTGCGCGTCGAGAATCCGGAACTGGTCAACGACGAGACCCGCGCCGGCCGCTCGGTCCTGCTGATGACGGCGCATTTCTGCAACTGGGAATGGCAGGTTCTTGCCGGGAACCTCCTGCTCGATGAGCCCATGTATCCCGTGTACAAGCCGCAGCGGTTTGCCGCGCTCGATCGCTTCTTGCGCGAGGGCCGAGCGAGATTCGGGGGCGAGCCGATACCCCACAAGGCGCTGACGCGTTTCCTGCTGAAGCGGCGCAGCGAGGCGCACGTCTACGCGATGGTCGCCGACCAGACGCCCACCATCGACGAACCCAAGCACTGGACGACGTTCCTCAACCAGGACTCGACGTTCTTCGTCGGTGCCGATGCGATTGCCCGCATCCTGCAGGCGCCGGTGCTTTTCGTCGAGATGCGCCGCGTCGCGCGCGGGCGGTACACGATGCGTGTTTCGCGTCTTGCCGATCCCCCCTATGCGAAGGGTGCAAGTATCGACGTGATCGAGCGTTATGCCCGGGCGCTCGAGGGACAGATTCGGGCGAGCCCCGCCGATTGGCTGTGGGTGCACCGCAAGTGGAAGTACCCGCGGCCCGCTGCGGACCGCCACGACGCCGTGCGTCGTTGATCGGGCAGAATACGCCCGTTCCGAAACGCAATACGCAAGTTTCTCCATGGCAAACTGAGATCACGGTGTCCATGTCTTCGGTCGTCCTGTCCTGCATCCTGCTGATCGCGTTGACTACGTTGATTCACTACGAAGCATTGAGCGGCCTGACCGCCCGGCTTCCCACCTTGGGTATCCCGTCCCGGACGAAGCTGCTCGTCGTGATCTTCGTCGCCTTCGTCGCCCATGCCCTCGAGATCGCGCTGTACGGTCTGGCGCTCTTTCTTCTGGCGGACTGGGGGGGTGCCGGCAGCCTCAGCGGTCCGGGCGGCCCGTCACTTGGCAATTGCCTGTACTTCTCGGCCGAGACCTACTCGTCGCTCGGATTCGGCGACCTGATACCGGTCGGTCCGGTCCGGCTGCTCGCTGGGGTGGAGGCACTGAACGGGCTGCTCCTGATCGGGTGGTCCGCTTCATACGCCTACATCGCCATGGAGCGGTTCTGGACCGACGCCAACCCGCGTTGACCGGCAACGGACCGGTAGGCGTTTCGATGCCGCGGCAGTTCGGTGGCGCGATCGACCGCAATCGGCCGGCGCCCTTTCCGAAAGGCGGATGTGCGATAGGATTCCGCAACGCGCACCGGCGCCACGCGAACTTTAGGCAGCGTGGTTCCCGCGGGGCTCGCCAGCGCGCCGGCGTGGTGGCGCTCCAGCGCCGGAATGCCCGCGTGAAGGCACTCGTGTCGGCGCAGTTGATGGCAACGAGTCGCCGCTCGCTATCGACTCGCTGTCAAGACCAGGCGATGAGACAGTTCCAGGTTGCACCCGCCACGGTCGTTGGGCCTGACCCATGCCGATAACGGGCGTCGTGCCGGAATGGCTGCTGTCCGCCGTCGCCGTCGCGACGTTGTTCACCATCATGTTCGACCTGGGGCTCGCGATCGTGTCCGGCGAGTTCCGCTGGGTCGCGCAGCGACCCGGCCTGATGCTGAAGGGCCTGTTCTCGGTGCTCGTCGCCATGCCGGCGCTGGCGTGGCTCGTGGCCCGGGCGCTCGACCTTCCGCGGCCGGCGGAGGTCGGGATCATGCTGATGGCGATCTCACCCGGCGCGCCCGTCGCCTTGCGCCGGTCGCTCGGCGCCGGCGGTCATCGTTCCTTTGCGCCGGTGCTGCAGATCGCGGTGGCTGCGCTTGCGGTTCTGTCGATGCCGCTGTGGATCGCGGCATTCGACGAGTACTACGGCGCCAGCGCGACCGCCGCCCCGCAGCATCTGGCGCGACAGGTGTTCACGGCGCAGTTGCTGCCGCTCTCGCTCGGAATGCTGGTGCGGCACTTCGCTCCGGTCCGCGCGGCGTGGCTCGAGCCTAGGCTCCGGCGGCTCGGGGGCGTGCTGCTCGTCGTCCTTCTCGGGTTGGCGCTGATCGACATCTGGCAAGTCGTGGTCGGCGCGGGCCTGCGCGTCGGCTTCGCCATCGTGATCGCCACGGCACTCGCCCTGTTCGTCGGGCACATGCTGGGCGGCCCCGACCCGGCGACCCGTACTGCCGTGGCCGTCTCGACTGCGGTACGCAATCCCGGCCTTGCCCTGCTGGTCGCGACGTTGAATGCCGCCTCCCCGGCGATCACCGCAACGGTCCTCGCCTATTTCGTGATCGCGGCGTTCACCGTGATCCCCTACGTGACCTGGCGCCGGCGCGCCGCCGTGCCACAACAGGGCGACGCATGACGGCGTGCATCAAAGCCCGCCGCCATCCGCTTCGCCGCCGCGTGCAGCACGAAGGTTAGGCGATCGAGGACATTGCGCAATGAGCGTTTTCCGGCAAGCGAGCGATAAGCCTGCGGATTGAGGAAGATGTCCACGGGGGCGTAGGACCGCTGATTGGGCGCGCCGTGGCCGAGCGTGAAGTTCTAGCCCGAGATCGAATCTCGCCACGCATCACTGGTACGATGAAAGACCATCGGGAGAACGCAGAAGGGGGAATGCGCGATGCACAGCAAGCTCACGACCTGGATCCTCGGTGCGGCGGTCGCTGGCATTCTGGCCGGCTACGTCGCGCACGAAGCCGCGGTGGATGCCGCCGCCGCCGCCACGATCGCGGGCTATTTCTCGATCCTGGCGGACATCTTCCTGCGGCTCATCAAGATGATCATCGCACCGCTGGTGTTCGCGACGGTCGTCGCGGGCATCGCCGGGACGGGCGACGCCAAGTCCGTTGGCCGCATCGGGTTGAAGGCGCTGGCCTGGTTCATCACCGCCTCCCTCGTCTCGCTACTGCTGGGGATGACACTCGCCAACCTGTTCCAGCCCGGCGCCAACCTCAAGCTGCCGCTGCCCGATGCGGGCCTGTCGACCAACCTCAAGACCGGCGGGCTCAGTCTCAAGGAGTTCGTGGTCCACGCGTTCCCGAAGAGCTTCTTCGAGGCCATGGCGACAAACGAGATCCTGCAGATCCTGGTCTTTTCGCTGTTCTTCGGTTTTGCGCTGACCGCGCTGAAAAATCGGCCCGCCGTCACCGTGACGCATTTCATCGACGAGCTGGCGCACGCGATGCTGAAGCTGACCGAGTACGTGATGCTGTTCGCGCCGATCGGCGTGTTCGGCGCGATCGCCGCGGCCATCACGACGCAGGGGATCGGCGTGTTGGCGACCTACGGCAAGTTCATCGGCACGTTCTACCTGAGCCTGGTCGTGCTGTGGGTGGTGCTGATCGCCGCCGGCTTCGCGTTCCTCGGCCGCCGGGTGTTTGCGCTGCTTTCCGCCGTGCGCGAGCCGATGATGGTCGCGTTCACCACGGCGAGCAGCGAGGCCGCCTACCCGAAGCTCATGGAACGGCTCGACCGCTTCGGCGTGAACGAGCGCGTGACCGCGCTCACGCTGCCGCTCGGCTATTCGTTCAATCTCGACGGCTCGATGGTGTACCAGGCGTTCGCGGCGCTCTTCATCGCACAGGCGTACGGCATTGAGATGTCGGTCGGCCAGCAGGTGACGCTGCTGCTGGTGATGATGCTGTCGAGCAAGGGTGTCGCGGGCGTGCCGCGCGCTTCGCTCGTGGTGGTCGCCGCCGTGCTCCCGAGCTTCGGCCTGCCCGAGGCGGGGTTGCTGTTGATCATGGGCATCGACCAGTTCCTCGACATGGGGCGCACCGCGACCAACGTGATCGGCAACGGCATTGCCACCGCGGTGGTGGCGAAGTGGGAAGGCGCGCTTGGGCCGCCGATCGCCGAGGCGGAGGACACGGCGACGATCGCGCCGGCCGCGGGCTCCGAATCCGCGTCATGAAAACTGTGTCCTGGGCCGTGCCTGCGATCGCCTTCGCGCTCGCGCTGGCGGCGGGTCACGATGCGCTCGCGGCGGCGCGGGACTGGCAGGACGCGCTCAGCGGCAGGCTGCAGCGCATCAAGGAAACGCAGACCGTCCGCCTGGGCTTTCGCGAAGGGGCGATTCCCTTCTCCTACCTGGGTCCGGACGCGAAGCCGGCAGGCTATTCGCTCGATCTGTGCCTGGCGATCGTGGCGACCGTGGCCGACGACCTCGGTGTGGCGCAATTGAACGTCGAGTACGTGCGAGTGAGCCCGCAGGACCGCATCGACCGCGTTACCTCCGGCGCGGTCGACCTGGAATGCGGCGCGACGACGAACACCGCGGAGCGCAGGCAGCGCGTCGAGTTTTCGCCCGTGATCTTCGTCACCGGAACCCGGCTCGCCGTCCGGCGCGGCAGCACGATCCGTGGCGTGAATGGCCTTGCCGGGCGCAAGGTCGCCGTCGTCCGCGGGACCACCAACGAGGCGGCGATGCGCGACGTCGACCGTCTGCGCGGGCTGGGCGCGACGTTCGTCGTTGCCGAGGGATACGGCGACGCACTGGCCCTGCTCGAGTCCGGGGCGGCGGATGCGCTCGCCGCCGACGACGTGCTGCTGCGCGGACACCTGGCCGAATCCGGGCGAACGCGTGAGTTCCGCGTGGTCGGCGAGATGCTTTCGTTCGAGCCTTACGGCATCATGTTCCCGCGCGACGATCCCGCGCTCTCCGACGCCGTCGCGCGAACGATGCGAGCGCTCGCGGAAAGCCGCGAAATCGTCTGGATCTACGACCGGTGGTTCGTGCGGCCGCTGCCGTCGGGCCTGCAGCTCCGCATGCCGATGAGCGCGGAGCTCCGGCGCTCGTTCGAGCTGATCGGACTGCCGCCGGAGTAGCGCAATGGGGGCAGCGCCGCGCACCCCTTGAGGCAGTGGGTCTGACCCCGTTGCCGCCACCAGCCCGGCGGCCGGCAGCCAGACGCAAGCGCACGCCGGCATTCCCTTGTTGACGCGGGTCAACGGGGGCGTGACGCCGCTCTTGGCATAATATGCTGCAATGCGGAACGGTGCGCCGAGAATACGGTCGAATGGACCGTTCCCGGGCGCGTCGGCTTGTCCATGCGGTGCGCACGATTTGAGCGAGCGTCCCCGACGCCGCGGTGGCGCGCACATCGCAAGCGATTGCGGCGGATGCGCCAACGAGACATTCCGTTTTACCCCCCCACATCGAACCCAGGCCCGAGCATGAACGCCACCACACAACTCGCACGCGGCTACGACATCTCCACCAAGGTCACGCAGCTCTTCCAGAAGCGGGCAAAGCTCGCGCAGGAGCATTTCACGGAACGGCTGGCGGCGGCGGCCAGTGACAACCTCGCCGGTCTCACGGACAAGCCCCTGGCGCCGTGGGACGTCTGGTCGCAGTGGTACGACTATTCGACCGATTTCGCCCAGCGCTCGGTCCTGTTCTGGGATGCGTTGCGGGAGCGGGGCAACAATTTCGTCGAGCACACGCGGCAGGGGCTCCCGCCGGTGCTGCACTTCGCGTACGAAACGGTCGTCGACGGACGCACGCTCGCGCGGCCCGTCAACTACGCGCTGGTGCGCATCGTCCCCCCCGAGGGCGTCACCGTCGATCCGAAGCGGCGGCCCTACATGGTCATCGACCCGCGCGCCGGGCACGGTCCGGGCATCGGCGGCTTCAAGGACGATTCGCAGGTGGGCGTCGCGTTGCGCGAGGGGCATCCGGTCTATTTCGTGATCTTCTTCCGCGACCCGGAGCCCGGCCAGACGCTGCTCGACGTCTGCGAGGCGGAGAAGCAATTCGTGCGCAAGGTGCGCGAGCTGCATCCCGCGAGCCCCAAGCCGGCGATCGTCGGCAATTGCCAGGGCGGCTGGGCGGCGATGATGCTCGCCGCGGCGGGTCCCGACGACACGGGGCCGATCGTGATCAACGGCGCGCCGATGTCGTACTGGGGCGGCGCATTTCAGGAGGGTGCCGGCGATAACCCGATGCGCTACGCGGGCGGCATGCTGGGCGGCACCTGGCTGTCGTCGTTTGCGGCCGACCTCGGCGACGGCATCTTCGACGGCGCTTATCTGGTCGAGAACTTCGAGAACCTCAATCCGGCCAACACGTTCTGGGACAAGTATTACAACCTGTTCGCGAACGTCGACACCGAGCCCCCGCGCTTCCTCGAATTCGAGCGCTGGTGGGGCGGCTTCTACCTGATGAACCGCGAGGAGATCGAGTGGATCACGCGCAATCTGTTCGTCGGCAACAAGCTGTGGTCCGGCACACAGGGAGCGCACGGCAAGACTTTCGACCTGCGCGAGATCAAGGCGCCGATCATCCTGTTCGCGTCGATGGGCGACAACATCACCCCGCCGCAGCAGGCGTTCAACTGGGTCGCCGACGTCTACGGCTCGACCGACGAGATCAAGGCGCGCGGACAGGTGATCGTGGGATTGCTGCACCAGGACATCGGCCACCTCGGCATCTTCGTCTCCGGCAAGGTGGCGAAGAAGGAACACGCGCAGATTGTCTCCGTGTTGAAGTCGATCGAAATGCTGCCGCCGGGTCTGTACGGCATGCGGATCCACGAGGTCAAGGGGCGGGACGGCAAGGTCGAGTACGAGGTCGATTTCATCGAGCATCGGCTCGAGGATGTCGCGGCCCGGCTCAACCGTTTGGAGCGCGCCGATGAAAAGCCGTTCGAGGCGGTGGCCGCGCTGTCCGAGTTCAACCAGCGCGCCTACGAGCTCTTTGTGCAGCCGTTGATCCAAGCGATGGGGAACGAGCTGACCGCGAAGGTTTCGCGCCAGCTCCATCCGCTGCGCTTCCAGCGCTGGGCCTTCTCGGACCTCAATCCCTGGCTCGCGTGGCTGGGGCCCGCGGCGCAGGCGGTGAAGGCGCAGCGAAAGCCGGTTGCCAAGGACGCGCCAGCCCGCAAGGTCGAGGCGATGGCCTCGGAGGCGATCAGCGCGTCGCTCGACTACTACCGCGCCATCCGCGATGCGACCAGCGAGGCGACGTTCTTCCAGACCTACGGCAACGTGTTCTCGCTTTACCTCGCCGACAAGCACGAGGCCGACGAGCGTGCAGCCGAGCGCATCGCCGAGCCGCGCGACCTGCCGGTGGTCAAGGAGGCGCTGGAGTCGATCGAGGAAGGCGGATACGCCGAGGCCGTGGCCCGTGTCGGCGCCTTGTTGGCGCGCAGGGGCGCGCCGCTTCCGCTCGCCCGGCTCGCCCTGAAGCAGGAGCTCGCCACCGAGTACCACGATCTGCTCCCCGACGTTGCGCCCGATGCGTGGCGGCGCATTCGCGGCGAGCAGGAGCTCATCGTGCGCTACGAGCCCGAGCGCGCGGCCGCGACGCTGCCCCTCCTGCTGCGCGATCCGGCCGACCGCGCGCGGCTGATCACGCTGGCTCGGAAGCTGCTGGCCGACGAGCGCATGCAGCGGTCCCAGCCATCGTCCGAGCAGGTGGCGATGCTCCAGCACATCGGTGAAACGCTGCACGTCGCGCCGATGCGTGGAGGCCGCACCGTGACCGGCGCCAAATCGACGAGGAAGCCGGCGAAGAAGGCTGCGGCGAAGCGCCCGCGGACCCGCGCCTGACCAAGGGGTTCCAATGGAACGCAAGCACGAGAAGTACCAGCGGCTGCTCGACTTCTGCAAGGCGCTCCCCCCGACGCCGACGGCGGTCGCGCACCCCTGCGACGAGAGCTCGCTGCGCGGCGCCGTCGATGCGGCGAAGATCGGCCTGATCGCGCCGATCCTGGTCGGGCCGCGCGCGCGGATCGAGGCTGTTGCGAAGGAGCGCGGCATCGATATCGCGGGACTGCCGATCGTCGACGCCCCGCACAGCCAGGCCTCGGCCGAGAAGGCGGTGGAGCAGGTGCGGGAGGGCAAAGCGGAAGCGCTGATGAAGGGCAGCCTGCACACCGACGAGCTGATGGCTGCGGTCGTCCGGCGCGACACCGGGCTGCGTACCGCGCGCCGCGTCAGCCACTGCTTCGTCATGGACGTGCCGAGCTACGCGGAAACGCTGATCATTACCGATGCCGCGGTCAACATCGCGCCGACACTGGCCGACAAGGTCGACATCATCCAGAACGCGATCGATCTCGCGCACGCGCTCCAGTTCAAGGAAGTGCGCGTGGCGATCCTGTCGGCGATGGAAACGGTCAATCCCGCCGTGCCGTCGACCGTGGAGGCGGCGGCGCTGTGCAAGATGGCCGACCGTCACCAGATCACCGGCGCGATCGTCGACGGTCCGCTCGCGCTCGACAACGCGATCAGCCTGGAATCGGTGCAGATCAAGAAGATCGACTCGCCGGTCGCCGGTCGCGCGAATGTGCTGGTCGTGCCCGACCTCGAGGCCGGCAACATGCTGGCGAAGAGCCTGTCGTTCCTGGCCGGCGCGGACGCCGCCGGCATCGTGCTCGGCGCGCGCGTTCCCATCATCCTCACCAGCCGTGCCGATTCGGTCGAATCCCGGCTCGCCTCCTGCGCCATCGCCGCGCTGGTGGCCAAGGTCCGGCGGGAATCCGGCAGCAAGGCGGTGAGCTGAGATGGCCGACGCGATCGCGGTTCTCAACGCCGGTTCGTCGAGCCTCAAGTTCTCGTTGTTCGTCGAGCGCGGCGAGGCTTTGGAGCTGATCGCGCGCGGGCAGGCTGAGGGTCTGTACACCGCGCCGCGTTTCGTCGCCAAGGACCGGGCAGGAAAGGTCCTCGGCGAGAAATCGTGGGGCGAGGGGGTCAAGCTCGGCCACGACGGCGCGCTCGATCACCTGGTCGCCTTCCTGCGCTCGGAGCTTGCCGAGTACCGCCTGGTCGGCGTCGGTCACCGCGTGGTGCACGGCGGATCGGAGTACACGCACCCCGTCCGCCTCGACGCGCCGATCCTGGCGGCTCTGGAAATGTACGTTCCGCTCGCCCCGCTGCACCAGCCGCACAACCTGGCCCCGATCCGTGCTCTGCTTGAACGCTCGCCGCAGTTGCCGCAGGTGGCGTGCTTCGACACAGCGTTCCACAGCGGTGCGCCGCCGGTCGCGCAGGCGTTCGCATTGCCCAAGGCGATCACGGATCGCGGCGTGCGCCGGTACGGCTTTCACGGGCTTTCGTACGAGTACATCGCGCACGTGCTGCCGCAGTACGATGAGCGCGCGGCACGCGGCAAGACGGTGGTCCTCCATCTGGGCAACGGCTCCAGCATGTGCGCAATCGCGGGCGGGCGCAGCATGGCCAGCACCATGGGCTTCACCGCCGCGGACGGATTGCCGATGGGCACGCGCTGCGGCAACCTCGATCCGGGCGTGATCCTCTACCTGATGGATGAGCTCAAGATGGACGCGCGGGCCATCGAGAAACTGATCTACCAGCAGTCCGGGCTGCTCGGCATGTCCGGGATCTCCAGCGACATGCGCACCCTGGAGGCGAACGCGGCGCCGGAAGCGAAGGCCGCGATCGACGTCTTCGTCTACCGGATCGGGCGCGAGCTGGGGTCGCTGGCGGCGGCGCTGGGCGGCCTCGACGCGATCGTGTTCACCGCCGGCATCGGCGAGAACAGCCGCTCGCTGCGCGAACGCGTCTGCCGGGACGCGACGTGGCTGGGCGTGGAGCTCGATGCGGCGGCCAACGAGGGCAACGGGCCGCGCATCAGCACCGCGGGAAGCCGCGTCTCCGCGTGGGCCATCCCGACCAACGAGGAGCTGATGATCGCACGCCACACGCGACGCCTGCTCGAGCAAGACTGAAGGAGTAGCGCAGATGAAGGTGGAAGTCCCGCGTCCGGTGCTCAAGGGCAGCAAGGCGTTGGTCGTAGGCGTCGCCAACGAGCATTCCATCGCGTATGGCTGCGCCAAGGCGTTTCGCGAGCTCGGTGCCGACCTGGCCATCACCTATCTGAACGAGAAGGCGCGACCCTACGTCGAGCCGCTCGCGCGCTCGCTGGAAGCCCCGCTGTTCCTGCCGCTCGACGTGAGCGTCGAAGGCGAGCTGGAGGCCGTATTCGATGCGATGGCCAGGCAGTGGGGCCGGCTCGACATCCTCGTCCACTCGATCGCCTTCGCACCGAAGGAGGACCTGCAGGGCGGCCTCATCAATTGTTCGGCCGCGGGCTTCGCGAAGGCGATGGACGTGTCGTGCCACTCGTTCGTGCGGATGGCGCGGCTCGCGGTGCCGCTGATGACGAACGGCGGGACGATGTTCGCGATGAGCTATCATGGCGCCAGCAAGGTGATTCCGACGTACAGCGTCATGGGTCCGGTGAAGGCGGCGCTCGAAGCGTCCTGCCGCTACCTCGCGTACGAGTTGGGCGGCAAGGGCATCCGCGTGCACGCGATCTCGCCCGGTCCGCTCAAGACGCGCGCGGCAGGGGGGCTCAAGGACTTCGACCTGCTGCTCGCCGAAGCCGAGCAGCGCGCGCCGATCGGCGAGCTGGTCGACATCATGGACGTCGGCTTCACCTGCGCGTATCTGGCAACACCGTATGCACGGCGGCTGTCGGGCGAGACGCTTTACGTCGATGGCGGTGTCAATATAATGGCGTGACGACGCGTACGAGACGAGCCAGGGGCCGCGTGCCAAACCTGATCGGCAACATTGAGGGCAGCGCGATGGAAAGACTCTGGATCGCCAGCATTTTGCCGGGCAAGCTGAGCCTGCGCCTGAACTGCACGCACTGGAAGGACCGCACGCCGATACCTGCGTCCGGCGCCGGTGTCGCCGCCGCGGCGCTCGCCGTGGCCGGCCTGGCTTTCCCATCGGGCGCGCATGCATCGTTCCTCCCGCCGGCGATGATGGACACCGCGGCGATGTACCTCGCGTGGTTCGTCATCATTTGCGTGCCGATCGGCGGGATCGTCCTGTTCTGGCTGGTGCACATCCTGCCGGAGAAGATCGCCCACAAGCGCCACCATCCGCAGCGGGACGCCATCCAGGTGCTGTGCCTGCTGTCGCTGGTGTTCGGCGGCCTGCTGTGGCCGATCGCCTGGCTGTGGGCCTACACGAAACCGGCTGGCTACCGGCTTGCCTACGGCACCGAGAAGCACGAGGACTATTTCCACGAGATGGGCGAAAAGGCGCAGGCGGGAGAGCTGCTGGAACACGAGCTGGCGCATCTGCGCGAAGAGCTCGACGCGATGGACGCCAAGGGATCGCTGACCGCGGAGCTCAAGGCGCTGCGCAGGAGTATCGCCGGGGCGCAGGCGGCACCCTCCGGGCCGATTGCGGCACAGGCTTCGCCGGCCGCGTCCGCCGCGAAGGCAGGGGGCGCCTGATGGAAGCCCTGCTGCTCGGAATCTACGCGTTCTTCGTCTGGCTGATCTTCATCAAGTTCAAGTGGCTGCCGTGGAACACCACGTCGCAGGTCACGGTCGTGGTCATCCCGATCGTCGCGCTGACGGCGCTGGTCCTGACGCTCAACGTGGTCGCTCCGTCGTCGGCCGACGTTCGCGTCATCAAGTACGTCGTGCAGGTGATCCCGCAGGTGCGGGGGCGGGTGATCGAGGTGCCGGTCGAGCCCAACCGACTGGTCAAGAAGGGCGAGCTGCTGTTTCGCATCGACCCGACCCCGTATCAGAACGATCTCAA
This sequence comes from uncultured beta proteobacterium, assembly GCA_963843595.1. Classification (GTDB taxonomy): domain Bacteria; phylum Pseudomonadota; class Gammaproteobacteria; order Burkholderiales; family Casimicrobiaceae; genus CAIWHR01. The sequence continues at coordinate 18,399 of CAWJLG010000010.1, forward strand.
CGTCGCCAAGGCGAAGCTCGCGGCGGACGAGGCGAAGCTCGCGCAGGCCGGCGCGGGCCTGGTGGATGCCTCGGCCGGCGCGCGGCAGTTGCAGGAACAGTTGAAGTCCGCCAGCGGCCAGGTGAGCGCATTGCAGCCGCGGCTCGAACTCGCGCGGCTGCGGGTCCGGCAGAACCGGGAACTGGTGGCCACCGGCGCCGGCGACCGCTTCGCGCTGGAACAGGCCGAGGCCAACGTGACCGATCTGGAGGGCCAGATCGCGACGGCGGTGGCCAACGAGGCGCAGGTCACGCAGAAGCTGTCGGGGCAGGTGAACGGCGAGCAGGCATCGGTCGCGGCGGCGCGGGCGCAGCTCGCCACCGCGAAGGCGCAGGTCGATGTCACCCGCGCCGACCTTGCGAACGCGCAGTGGAACCTGGATCAGACGGCCGTCTATGCGCCGACCAGCGGCTACGCGATCAACGTCCAGTTGCGGCCGGGATCCTACGTGACCGCGTTCCCGGTGGCGCCGGCGATGAGCTTCGTCGAGGAAACCTACCAGGTGATCGCACTCTACGCGCAGAACGAATTGCCGCTGGTCGAGCCGGGCAACGCGGCGGAGTTCACGCTCAAGACGTACCCCGGGCGCGTCATCAAGGCGAAGGTCGATTCGATCGTCTGGGCACAGGGCCAGGGCCAGGTGGCGCAGTCGGGCATGCTGCCGCAGACCGGTGCCTATCCGCAGGTGCCGGGGCGCTTCCCGGTCAAGTTCGACGTCGACGAGCGTGACCGCGAGCTGTTCCTACCCGCCGGAGCGGAAGGGCATGGCGCGATCTACACCGAGCACGCGGCAGGCGATCCACATCCTGCGCATGGTGATCCTGCGCATCGGCACGATCACCGATTACCTGGTACTGAAGCTGCACTGATGCGTTCACCTTTCACCCGCCTCTGCATCCTCGCGGCGGCCCTCGCGGCCGCCGTGGCGGGCTGCGCGCTCAATCCTCCGCCGACGACCGGCGAGCTGCAGAAGGAGGCGCTGCCGCACACGACCGTTCCGACGGCGTGGAAGGCCGCGGCTGGCGATGCGGCGCCGGCGGCGGACCGCTGGCTCGCGACGTTCAACGACCCCGCGTTGTCCGCGCTCGTCGACGAAGCGTTGGCCTACAACGCCGACCTGCAGGTGGCGGCGGCGCGCGTCGAGCAGGCCGCGGGCTACGTGAAAGTGGCCAGCGGCGCGTTGCTTCCGTCGGTCGGGGTGGCGGCCATGGGGGGTGGAAAATCGGGCGGCAGCGGCGGCCTGGACGGCGTCTGGCTGAACGCGTCGCTGGAACTCGACGTCTGGGGCCGCCTGCGCTACGAGCGGGCGGCGGCGGAGGCGCAATCCGCAGCCGTCGCGGCCGACTACGCGTATGCGCGCCAGTCGCTGGCGGCCATGGTGGCCAAGAGCTGGTTCGTGGCGATCGAGGCCGGTCTGCAGCGCGCGATCGCGCAGGATGCACTGCGCTCCGCGGAGGCGTTGCTGCATATCGCGCAGGAGCGGTTGCGCGTCGGCAACGGCAACGAGCAGGCGGTGGCGGAGGCACGCGTGAACGTCGGCACCTCCCGCGACCGGCTGCGCCAGATCGAGCAGGCGCGTGAGCAGGCGCTGCGTGCGCTGGAGCTCATCCTCGGGCGCTACCCCGCGGCGGAGATCGCCGTTGCCGAGCGCCTTTCGCCGATGCCACCACCGGTGCCTGTCGGCATGCCCTCGCAACTGCTCGAACGGCGCCCCGACGTGATCGCCGCGGAGCGCCGTGTTGCCGCAGCGTTCGATCGCGTTGGCGAAGCCCGCGCCGCGCAACTTCCGCGAATCAGCCTGACCGCCGGGGGCAGCAGCGTATCGAGCGACTTGATCGTGTTGAAGGACACGAGCAACCCCATCTGGAGCTTCGGCGGCAACCTGATCGCGCCTCTGTACCAGGGAGGCGCGCTGCGTGCGCAGGTCGAGATTCGCTCCGCCGAGCAGAAGCAGGCGGTGGCCGAGTACGCGCGTATCGGGCAGCGGGCGTTCGGCGAGGTCGAGAACGCGCTCGCGGCCGAGAATGCGCTGCGTGACCGCGTCGTCATTCTCGAAGCCACGATCCGCGACAGTGAACGCGCGCTGGAACTCGCAGAAATCCAGTATCGCGTCGGCGCCGTCGATCTGCGTGTGGTCGAGCAGAACCGGCTTGCGCTGTTTTCGGCGCGCATCTCGCTTCTGCGCGTGCAAACCGAGCGGCTGGCGCAGCGCGTCAATCTGTACCTCGCACTCGGCGGTGGTTTCGACCTGCCGGCGATCGAGCCGGTGGCGGCACAATGATGCAACAACGGGCAGAGAAAATTGGTGGTTCGCCCATTCGCGTTGACCGATGAACAATACGATACGAAGCACTGACTCGATGGAGATGACGATGGCCAGGAAGAGCGCGAACACGAAAGACGAGCCCAAGGGCAAGACGAAGAACGGCAACGGTGGCGCCGCGAAGGCAGGGGCGGACAAGCGTGGCGCTTCGGCGCCCGGCAAGAAGCTGTCCACCAAGGACTACGACCGCGAACTCAAGAAGCTGCACGTCGAGCTGGTCAAGCTGCAGCAATGGGTGGTGGCGAAGGGCCTCAAGGTCTGCATCCTCTTCGAGGGGCGCGACGGCGCCGGCAAGGGCGGCACGATCAAGGCGATCACGGAGCGCGTCAGCCCGCGGGTGTTTCGCGTGATCGCGCTTCCCGCGCCGACCGAGCGCGAGAAATCCCAGATGTACGCGCAGCGCTACCTGCCGCACCTGCCGGCCGCGGGTGAAATCGTGATCTTCGACCGCAGCTGGTACAACCGCGCGGGCGTCGAACGCGTGATGGGTTTCTGCACGGAGGAGCAGGCGCGGCGGCTTCCTGCAAAATGGTGCCGCTGTTCGAGCAGCTGATGATCAAGTCGGGGATCATCCTGCTCAAGTACTGGCTGGAGGTGAGCCCCGAGGAGCAGATGCGGCGGCTCCAGGCGCGGATCGGCGACGGCCGCAAGACGTGGAAGCTCTCGCCGATGGACGTCAAGTCCTACGATCGCTGGGACGACTACACGAAGGCCCGCGACGAGATGTTCGCCGCCACCGATACCCCATGGGCGCCGTGGTTCGTCGCGCGCTCGGAAGACAAGAAGCGCGTGCGCCTGAACGTGATCAGCCACTTCCTGAAGCACGTTCCGTACAAGGACATGCCGGCCGCAAAGGTCAAGCTGCCCAAGCGCAAGATCGGCCGCTACAAGGCCGTCGACATTCCGTTCAAGTACGTGCCGGAACGCTTCTGATCGCAACGCGGCTGGCTGCGCGGTGCCGGTTGGAATGGAGTTGCCGATCCGGCTGAGAGCGACTGCCACTCGGGGAAGGCAATGAGCGAACAGAATCGTGACGCGGAAGCGGCGCGCGAACCGGTGCTCAGTCCCGTCGACCGGGTATCGGAGTTGCTCTTCGGTCTGTTCATGGCGCTCACCTTCGTCGGTGCGGTGTCCGTGGCGGAAGGCGGGCGCGAGCAAATCCGCGCGATGTTCATCGCGGCCTTGGGCTGCAACCTCGCCTGGGGACTCGTCGACGCCGTCATGTACCTGGTTCGCACGGTCACGGATCGCGGGAGGTCGATCACGCTCGTCCGCTCGGTACGGGCAGCCGCGGACGCGGGGACCGGGCGCAAGCTCATCGAGGGCGCATTGTCGCGGGCCATGTCGGGTCTCGTCTCGGCGGCGGAGATCGAAGCCATCCGCGGGCGAATCGTCGCGCTGCCATCCGTGCCGGAGCGACCGACGTTAGGATGGAACGACCTGCTCGCTGCGCTGGCGATATTTTTGATTGTCGTCGCGTCGACCTTTCCCGTCGTGCTGCCGTTCGTGTTGATCCAGGATGTCGGAACGGCGAAGACCGTATCGCGCGCCATCGCGCTGGTAATGCTGTTCTTCGGGGGACTCGCGCTCGGGCGCTACGCGGGCTACGGCAGCTGGAAGGTCGGTTTCATGATGGTGGGGCTGGGTACGGCGCTCGTGCTCGCGATCAACGCGCTCGGTGGATGAAGGACGCCCTGCGGGTCGTCGTTGCGCTCGCGGCCGTCACCGCTACGACGGCAATCGCCGGTGAGGACGAGCGCAGCGGCAGCGCCGCTTCCCCTCCCGCGAACCCCTCGTGGGAGTTCGCGCTCACCGCGTATCCCACGGTCGTTCGCGGCGGCGACAACTACACGTCGGCGATCGCGGCCGTCGATCGCGGTCCGCTTCACCTCGAGGCCCGGTACAACTACGAGTCAGTCGGGGCCCGCTCGGCCTTCGTCGGCTGGACGTTTTCGGGCGGGGAGACCATCACGTGGGAGTTGACGCCGCTGCTCGGGGGCGCCTGGGGAACGACACAGGCGTTCGTGCCCGGACTGGAGGCGAGCGCGGCCTGGCGGCAACTCGACGTCTACATCGAGGCCGAATACGTGCGCGACAGCAGAGAACATACCGATAGTTACACCTACGCCTGGAGCGAGCTGGGCTTCCGGCCGGTCGAGTGGCTCCGCTTCGGGCTTGCCGGACAGCGCACGCGAGTTTACGGCGGCGACCGCGAGTTTCAACGCGGGCCGTTCGCGCAGGTGACCTGGGGCCCCGTCACGATTGGCGGCTACTGGTTCAATCCGGGGTCGAACGAGCAAGTCTTCGTCGGCACGATCGGCGCGACGTTCTGAGCACCGCCCAACAACCGGGAGCACAGCGCATGAATCAACCTCCGATGGCCACACCGGCAGACGAGCCGGGGCCCCCAGCGTTGCGCTTCGACATCGTCGCCGGACTCACGGCCGCGGCGGTCGTTCTGCCCAAGGCGATGGCCTACGCGACGGTTGCCGGCTTGCCCGTCGCCGTCGGTCTCTACACCGCCTTCATCCCGATGCTGGTCTACGCGCTGCTCGGCTCGTCGCGCGTGCTCAGCGTCAGCTCCACCACCACCCTGGCGATCCTGGCCGGCACGCAGCTCGGGCTGGCCGTGCCGGACGGCGACCCGGCGAGGCTCGTCACGGCGACGGCCACGCTGGCCGCGCTGGTCGGCGCGATGCTGGTCCTGGCGAGGCTGATGAATCTGGGGTTCGTCGCCAACTTCATTTCCACGCCGGTGCTGACGGGCTTCAAGGCGGGGATCGGCCTCGTGATCGTGCTGGACCAGGTGCCGAAACTCCTGGGCATCCACATCACCAAGCAGGGCTTCTTTGCCGATGTCCTCAGCGTCGCGCACCACCTTCCCGACACGTCGCTGCTGACGCTGGCGGTGGCCGCGGCGACGTTCGCGGTACTGATCGGCATGGAGCGGCTGTGGCCCCATTCTCCGGCCCCGCTGGTCGCAGTGGGGGGCGGCATTGCCGCGTCGTGGTTCTTCGGCCTGCAGGCAATGGGGGTCTCGACGGTCGGCCTGATTCCGCAAGGATTCCCGTCGCTCACGCTGCCGGATCTCACGCTGATCGAGCAACTGGTGCCGGGCGCGCTCGGGATCGCGCTGATGAGCTTCACCGAAACGATCGCGGCGGGTCGCGCCTTTGCCCGCCCGGACGACCCGCCGATCAATGCGAACCGCGAGCTGATCGCCACCGGGGCGGCCAATCTGGGCGGTGCACTGTTCGGCGCGATGCCGGCGGGCGGTGGCACGTCGCAGACGGCCGTGGTGCGCGCCGCGGGCGGGCGGTCGCAGAAGGCCTCGCTGGTGACCGCGGGCACCGCGCTGGCAACCATGCTGCTGCTGGCACCGGTGCTGGGCCTGATGCCGCACGCGACGCTTGCGGCGGTCGTCATCGTCTACTCGGTCGGGCTGATCCAGCCCGCCGAGTTCCGTGCCATCCGCAACGTGCGCACGATGGAGTTTCGCTGGGCGCTGATCGCCTGTGCCGGTGTGCTGGTGTTCGGCACGCTCAAGGGCATCGTGGTGGCGATCATCGTGTCGATGATCGGGCTGGCGAGCCAGACCGCCCACCCGCGCGTGTCGGTCATCGGCCGCAAGCGCGGGGCCGACGTGCTGCGGCCGCTGTCGCCCGAACACCCGGACGACGAGACCTTCGAGGGCCTGCTGATCGTGCGGCCGGAGGGGCGCCTCTTCTTCGTCAACGCGCAGTACGTGGCGGACCAGATCCGCGCGCTGGTCGCGCAGCACAAGCCGCGCGTGCTTGCGCTGGACATGAGCCGGGTGCCCGACATCGAATACTCGGCGCTTGCAGATGCTCATGGAGGGCGAGCGACGGATGACGGATAGCGGCACCGCGGTATGGCTGGTGGCGCTGAACCCCGGCGTCCTCGAGATCGGCGCGACACGCCGGCCTGGAACGAGCGACTCGGCCGCGAGCGCATGCTGTTCAACGCGCGCGCGGCGATCGAACGCTACCAGGCGATGCAGGCGGCGGCCGGCGGAACGCCGCCGATGGCGGCATCCTGACCGAGAAGGTTCCGGCGCGCGGGGAAAACCGGACGGCAGCCGGGTGGAAAAGGATCCCACCCGCGTTTCCGCCCGTGAGCCCTATGGGCCACCAAGCTGCAGGCGGCAGATGCGAATGGTCCGATCGTCGGGGTCGGGCGCGATACTGAACCCGAGGCGGGCGGCAAGGCGCAGCATCGGCTTGTTCTGGGCCAGCACGAAGCCCTCCATCTCCTTGAGCCCGCGCCGTTTCGCGGCGTCGATGAGCGCCGTCATGAGCGTGCCACCGAGACCCGCCCCGCCGTACTCGCTGGCGACGCTGATCGCGAACTCGCAGCTCGACGCGTCGTTCCCGATCACGAAGATCGCGCTTCCCACGATGTCGATCCCGTCGGCCGCCGAGACCGTCGCCACGATGCCGATCCCGCTCGCGGGAAACGAGGCGAGCGCTTTCCGCAATCGGTCCAGATTGGGCTCGCGAACAGTGCGCATGAAGCGCATGTAGCGGGCGTCCGGGCTCAGCCGGTCGAACGCCTGCAGGATTTCCGCCTCGTCCGATTGGCGCATCGCACGGAGGTGGACGGCACGTCCGTCGCGCAGGGTGACGTCGAAGCCATTGAAGTCCGAATCCATCGTTGGTTCTCCTCGATTCAGCGGACACCTGACCCAAATCGCCGCCAAGCGCGTCGGGCTGATTGCCGGTGACAGCAGGCAACGGAATCGGCGGCAAGGCATGCCCGGCGGCCGGCCCCTTACCGCGCGCTCCTCGCTCCTCCCGCCGAGCGCATGACCTGCAACTGGGACAGCAGCCACGAGCGGCTGGGGACCGGCGTACCGCTTGCGCACTTGACCAGGTAAGGCTCGCCCGAGGTGCTGCTTGTCGAGGCGGCCAGTTCAATGAACTGCTCGGTGCTCTGTACCACACCCCTGTCTTCAAGGTACTTCAGCTTGCGCAGAAGATGCGACTTTGCCTCCGCCGCCGTGTGCCAGGTGCCGTTGCGATTGAACTCGCACCCCGACGCTTCGAGCCTGGACATCAATCCGTCGATCTCTGTCCGGGCAGCAGGAGAAAGAGGTGCCGCGATGCCCGCTGCAACGACGAGGCAGGTCAGCAGAAGAAGCAGAAGTCGTCGCATGAGTCCAGTCGATTCCGACGGCGGATGTGCTGACGCCGTCGTGCCTTGCGGCTGCCCCGGCGCCGCGACGGCATCAGGGCCGCACGGCTTCGAAGAATAGCAGGAGGGGCAATCTGGCTAGAGCAACCACTCGATCGGGAGAATCGACAGCATGTCGACCCCCATGCGCAGGAACCAGCTCGTGCCCGGATCGACGTCGTAGCGCATCTCGCCCGAAGCGGTACGCTCGATCCATTCCAGATTGCGGCCGTCCGGCGCCAGCCGAACCTCGTACGCAATCCTGGGCACGTCGGCGTCGAAAAATGCGGCCAGCCGCTGCGCGAGCACCGGACTCTCGATCACGAGGCCCATCTCGGTGTTCAGCAGTGCCGAGCGCTGGTCGAAGTTGAACGAGCCGACGAAGATGCGGCCGCGGTCCACGGCGAAAGTCTTCGCGTGCAAGGCCGAGGACGAGCTTGCCCCGAACCTGGCATTGATTTCACGCCATTCTTTCGCTGCGGTCGGCTTGAGCTCGTAGAGTTGAACGCCGGCCAGGAGCAGGTCCTGCCGGCGCTTCGCATAGCCCGCGTGCACCGCGCTTTCATCGGACGCCGCCAAAGAGTTGGTGAGGATGCGCACCTTCACTCCCCTCCCGGCCAGTGCCTCCAACGCGGCGGTGCCCTCGGCACCAGGCACGAAGTACGGCGAGACGAGGTCGAGCGTCTTCTCGGGTCGCCCGATGGTCCGCACCAGTTCCGGAAAAAGCAGCACGTCGGTTCGGGCGGTGGTGTCGAGAGTCTTGGCCGGGTCGTCGAACACCAGTCGGGCTGCCGTCCATTCGAGCCCAAGCTGCCTCTCGAGCAAATCGCGCACGAGCGAAGTCGTGCGCACGGCCTCGACGTAGGCGACGGATTCCGGATCGGCGTGCGCCGCCGCGAATCTGGCCTTGAGATTGGCGACGACGTCCGGTCCGGGGGCGCCCACGAAGCTCGCCGCCGGATAGGCGGACGGGCTGTTCCAGTAGAGGTCGAACTCCTTCGACACCTCACGCACCGCCGCGCCCACAGCGACCACGTCCAGGTCGGCGAATCCGACCCCGCTCCCTGCGCCGAAGTACTCGTTGCCGATGTTGCGTCCGCCCACGACGGACACCTGGTTGTCGGCGGTGAACGACTTGTTGTGCATGCGCCGGTTCACGCGCGTGAAGTCGGTCAGGAAATTGAGCGCCCGGGCGTCACGCTGGACGACCGGGTTGTAGAGGCGCAGCTCGAGGTTCGGATGCGCGTCGAGCGCAGCGATGGTGGGGTCGAGCCCGCCCGTGTTGTGGTCGTCGAGCAACAGGCGCACGCGCACCCCGCGCTCGGCCGCCTGCCACAGCGCCTCGAACAGCAGGTAGCCGACCTGGTCCCCATGCCAGATGTAGTACTGCACATCGAGCGACTTTTCCGCGGTGCCGGCGAGAAGGACGCGCGCGGCGAAGGCGTCGTGGGGCTCGGGAAGGGCGTGGATGCCGGTCTTGCCCGGATTCGCGGTGACCTCCGGCGCGACCGCGCGGCCAAGCATTGTCCCCGCCGTGTCGGCGAGAGCGGAGGTCACGGTCCGGCCTTCCAGCGAGGGCAGGCTCGCGCAGCCGGTGATCAGCGACGCGAGTGCGACAGCGACGAAGGACAGAATGCGGCTCATTCCGACGGACCTCTCGGTGGCGAAACACTCAACCTTGGCGATTCGCGCCCGATGCGGCGCCAACCCGTCACCAAGTCGGCCCCGTACCCAACCCGAATAATGTCGCCGGCGGACGGTATGCATCGTTGCCCCGCGACCACCGGTCGTCCATTATTTTCGTCGAGGCTCTTGCCCGCATACGGTGCCCGCGCGCTGTGCACTGAGCCGCGCCATCAAGATCGATCGGCGTCGAACTCGGGGCAGCGGTGGTACCATTATTCTTCTGGTTCATTGAGGAGCACACGATGGCGATGAAATTGCCGTGGCGCACGGCGATGTTCCTGGTGTTCAGTGCATTGGCGGTGGCGTGGGGCAGTGCCCGCGCGGATGAAGTCCCGCTGATCACGGGTGAACATTGGACCAAATCGTCGGAACAGGTGAAGAAGGTTTATCTGATCGGTATCGCCAATGTCATTCAGGTCGAGACAGCCTATCATGCGGCGACTCCGCCTTCCGACGGCCAAAGCTTCGTTCCGCGCTTTGCCCGGGGGTTGAAGGGCCAGACCCTCGACAGCGTGCGGGAGGGGCTTGACCGGTGGTATGCCGCGAACCCCGATCGGTTGCAGCGACCGGTCATTGAAACCATCTGGTTCGAAATGGTCGTGCCAGGCCTTCAGAAAACCAGGTAGCGGAGACGACACATGAAATCAGTCGGACTGATGGTGGCCATCGCGGCCGTGACGGGGGTGATCGGATGCACGACCATGACTCCGCAGCAGCAGGGGACCGTGAGTGGCGCGGCCATTGGTGCGGCGGCGGGGGCGGGCATCGCGGCCATTGCGGGGGGGAGCGGATGGACCGGTGCAGCCGTCGGCGCGGTCGTTGGCGGCGTTGCCGGTAACATCAAGGGCAGCAAGCAGCAGTGATCTCGTCGCTGCCGCAGGCGTAGAATCGGTCATCCGCCGAAAGAGCGGGTCACACAAGAGGAAACGCCATGGACGAGCAGCTGCGGATCGCCGCGCTGGAGTATCACCGCCTGCCGACGGCAGGCAAGATCTCGGTCACGCCGACCAAGAGCCTCATCAACCAGCGCGACCTGGCGCTCGCCTACTCGCCGGGTGTCGCCGCCGCCTGCGACGCGATCGTCGCCGACCCGAACGAGGCGCGCGCGCTGACCTCGCGCGGCAACCTGGTCGCGGTCGTCACCAACGGCACTGCCGTCCTCGGGCTGGGCAACATCGGCCCGCTGGCCGGCAAGCCGGTGATGGAGGGCAAGGGCTGCCTGTTCAAGAAGTTCGCCGGCATCGACGTCTTCGACATCGAGCTCGCCGAGACCGATCCGGAAGAGATGGTGAAGACGATCGCGAGGCTGGAGCCGACGTTCGGTGGGATCAACCTCGAGGACATCAAGGCGCCGGACTGCTTCTACATCGAGCGCAAGCTCCGGGAGCGGATGAAGATCCCGGTGTTCCACGACGACCAGCACGGTACCGCGATCGTGGCGAGCGCCGCGATCCTCAATGCGCTCAAGGTCGTCGGCAAGGACATCGGCGCCGTGAAGCTCGTCTGCTCGGGTGCCGGCGCGGCGGCGATCGCCTGCCTCAACCTGCTGGTCGGGCTCGGTCTGTCGCGGCAGAACGTCTTTGTCTGCGATACCAAGGGTGTCATCTTCCTCGGTCGCGAGTCCCCGATGGAGGAGAACAAGGCGCGCTACGCGCGCGACACCACGGCGCGCACGCTGGCCGACGCGATCGCCGGCGCCGACATCTTCCTCGGCCTGTCCGGACCGAAATTGCTCTCGCAGGACATGGTCAAGACGATGGCGCGCGATCCGCTGATCCTGGCGCTCGCGAACCCCGAACCGGAGATCCTGCCGGAGCTCGCCAAGGCGGTGCGCCCGGACGCGATCATCGCCACCGGCCGTTCCGATTATCCGAACCAGGTCAACAATATCCTGTGCTTCCCGTTCATCTTCCGCGGGGCGCTCGACGTCGGCGCGACGACGATCACGGAAGGCATGAAGCTCGCCTGCGTGCGCGCCATCGCCGAGCTCGCGCACGCGGAACAGTCGGACATCGTCGCGCAGGCGTACGCCGGAGAGGCGCTGTCGTTCGGACCCGAGTACCTGATTCCCAAGCCGTTCGATCCTCGCCTGATGGTGATCGTGCCACCGGCCGTCGCCAAGGCGGCGATGGATGACGGCGTCGCCACGCGGCCGATCGCCGACATGGACGCGTACCGGGACCGGCTCTCGCAGTTCATCTATCACTCGAGCCTCATCATGAAGCCGGTGTTCGCCGGCGCGAAGCGCGCCCCCCGGCGAGTCGCCTACGCCGAGGGCGAGGAAGAGCGCGTGCTGCGCGCCGTGCAGGTCGTCGTCGACGAGGGTCTGGCGAAGCCGATGCTGATCGGCCGGCCCGAGGTCATCGCGGCGCGCGTCGAGAAATTCGGGCTGCGCCTCGCGGCCGGTCGCGATTTCGAGCTCGTGAACATCAACAATGACCCCCGCTACCGCGACTGCTGGCAGCTGTACTACCAGGCGATGGGGCGCAACGGCATTTCTCCGGAGGACGCGAAGGAGGCCGTGCTGCGCAAGCCTTCGCTGATCGGGACGCTGCTCCTGCAGATGGGCGAGTGCGATGCGCTGGTCTGCGGCGCGGTCGGCAAGTACAACGCGCACCTGCGGCACGTCGCCGACGTCATCGGCCTGAAGCCGGGCGCCCCGGTGTTCGCCGCGATGAACGGGTTGCTGCTGCCGGATCGCACATTGTTCATCTGCGACACCTACGTGAACCGCGATCCGTCGGCCGAGCAGCTGGTCGAAATCGCCAAGCTTGCGGCGGACGGGGTGCGCCGGTTCGGCCTCGTGCCGAAGGTCGCGCTGCTCTCGCACTCGAACTTCGGCAGCGAGGATTCCAGGTCCGCGCGCAAGATGCGCGAGGCGCGCCGCCTGCTCGCGGAGCGCGTGCCGGAACTGGAAATGGACGGCGAAATGCACGGCGACGCGGCGCTGTCCAACGCGATCCGCAACCGCGTGCATCCCGATTCGACGCTCAAGGGCGAGGCGAACCTGCTCATCATGCCGAACCTGGACGCCGCCAACATCTCGTTCAACCTGCTCAAGATCACGGGCGGGGAGGGCGTGACGATCGGTCCGATCCTGCTCGGCGCGAACAAGCCGGTGCTCATCGCCACGCCGTCGGCGACGGTCCGGCGGCTGGTGAACCTGACCGCGCTTGCGGTGGTGGGGGCGACCGCGGGCGCCGACTAGGGACAGTTGAGAGCAACGGCGCGAACAGCCGCGGGCCCCGGCTGGCGTGCCACGTTCCCCTCGGCATCGCCGGAGCGCTTATCGGGCGCCGGCGAAGACCTTATCCCGGAAGGATGATCCGCGATTCGCCGCCGCCCATCTCCAGCAGCAGCTGGTTGATCCGTTTCACGAAGGCGGCGGGGTCGTCCAGCGTCCCGCCTTCCGCCAGCAGCGCCTGGTCGAGCAGCACCGTCGCCCAGTCGTCGAACCGCTTGTCTTCGCCCTTCAACCGAAGCACGACCGGGTGCTGCGGGTTGATCTCGAGGATCGGCATCGACACCGGCGCGCGCTGACCGGCGGCCTTGAGCAGCCGCGCCAGGTTCGCGCTCATGTCGTGCTCGTCGGCGACAAGGCACGCCGGCGACTCGGTCAACCGGTGCGTCACCCGGACGTCCTTGACGCGTTCGCCGAGGCTCGACTTGATCCGGTCGACGAGGTCCTTGAACTCGGTGGCCTCCTGCTCCTTCGTCTTGCGCTCGGCCTCGTCTTCGAGCGAACCCAGATCAAGCCCCCCCTTGGCGACCGACACGAGGGCCTTGCCCTCGAACTCGGGCAGGTGGCCGACCACCCACTCGTCGACGCGATCCGACAGCAGCAGCACCTCGATGCCCTTCCTGCGGAACACCTCGAGATGCGGGCTGTTCCGTGCCGCATTGAACGTCTCGGCCGCCACGTAGTAGATCTTGTCCTGCCCTTCCTTGCACCGGCCGATGTAGTCGGCCAGTGACACCGTCTCGTCGGCGGTGTCGGCATGCGTCGACGCGAAGCGCAGCAGTCCGGCGATCCGGTCCTTGTTGGCGAAATCCTCGCCGACGCCCTCCTTGAGCACGGCGCCGAACGCGCTCCAGAACTTCGCGTACCGGTCCTTGTCGTCGGCGGCGAGCGACTCGAGCAGGCCGAGGACCTTTTTCGAGCACCCGGCGCGGATCGCTTCGATGTCCTTCGATTCCTGCAGGATCTCGCGGGAGACGTTGAGCGGCAGATCGTTGGTGTCGACGACACCGCGCACGAACCGCAGGTAACGCGGCAGCAGCTGCTCGGCGTCGTCCATGATGAACACGCGCCGGACATAGAGCTTGATTCCGTGGCGGGCGTTGCGGTCCCACAGGTCGAACGGCGCCCGCGACGGGATGTAGAGGAGCTCCGTGTACTCCTGGCGCCCTTCGACGCGCGCGTGGGTCCACGCCAGCGGGTCGTCGAAATCGTGGCCGACGTGCTTGTAGAACTCCCTGTACTGCTCGTCGGTGATGTCGCTCTTGGCGCGCGCCCACAGCGCGGATGCCTGGTTGACCGTCTCTTCGTCCGCGAGCTTCTGCTGCGTGCCGTCCTTCCATTCCTCCTTGGGCATGAGGATCGGCTGGACGATGTGGTCGGAGTACTTGCGGACGATCGCGCGGAGCCTCGATCCGTCGAGGAGATCGTCCTGGCCATCGCGCAGGTGAAGCGTGATTTCCGTCCCGCGCCCCGGCTTGTCGACCATCTCCACGGAGAACTCGCCCCCGCCGTCCGATTCCCAGCGCACGCCCTGGTCGGGTTGCTCCCCGGCGCGGCGGGTCGTGACGGTCACCTTGTCCGCGACGATGAAGGAGGAGTAGAAGCCGACCCCGAACTGGCCGATCAGATGGGCGTCCTTCTGCTGATCGCCGGTCAGCCGCGAGAAGAAGTCCCGCGTGCCCGACTTGGCGATGGTGCCGAGGTTGGCGATCACCTCGTCGCGGCTCATCCCGACGCCATTGTCGATCACCCGCAGCGTTTTCGCCGCCGGATCGTAGTCGACACGGATCCTGAGCTCGAAATCGTCCTCGAACAGCGCGGCGTTGTGCAGCGCCTCGAACCGCAGCTTGTCGCAGGCGTCGGACGCGTTCGAGATCAGCTCCCGGAGGAAGATTTCGCGGTTCGAATACAGCGAGTGGATCATGAGCTGCAGCAGCTCTTTGACCTCGGCCTGGAAACCGAGGGTTTCGCGGGCGGCGCTGGCGGCTTGGGTGGTCACGGCGGGTTCCTTCGGAAAGGCGACGTGCGGGGAATTGGGGCGTGACGAAGGCTTTTCAAGCCCGCGCCGGGTTCAGTCTTCGGCCTAGCGAAGCCTGGCAAGCGCCACTTCGAGGTGCGCCGCCGTGCGATCGACGTTGTTGAGCTTGTCGAGGCCGAAGAGCCCGATGCGGAAGGTCCGGAAATCGGCCGGTTCGTCGCACTGCAGCGGCACGCCGGCGGCGACCTGCAGGCCGAGCCCCAGGAATTTCTTGCCGGACTGGATCTCGGCGTCGTCGGTATAGCTCACGACGACCCCGGGGGCCTCGAAGCCAGGCGCCGCGACGCTCGGAAAACCGTACCGGACGAGGAGGGCGCGCACGCTATCGCCAAGCTCCTGCTGCCGGCGGCGAAGCGTGTCGAACCCGCAGGCTTCCGTTTCCTTCATCGCATTGCGCAGGCGCACCAGGCCGTCCGTCGGCATCGTCGCGTGGTAGGCGTGGCCGCCGTTCTCGTAGGCGTCCATGATCTGCAGCCACTTGCGCAGATCGCACGCATAGCTGGTGCTGGTCGTGGACTCGATTCGGGTCCGGGCGCGCTCGCTCAGCATCACCAGCGCGCAGCAGGGCGTGCTGCTCCATCCCTTCTGCGGCGCGCTGATCAGGACGTCCACGCCGGTCGCGTCCATGTCGACCCAGAGCGCGCCGGAGGCGATGCAATCGAGCACGAACAGGCCGCCGACGGCGTGCACGGCGTCGGTCACCGCGCGCAGGTAGTCGTCCGGAAGCAGCATGCCCGAGGCGGTCTCGACGTGCGGTGCGAAGACCAGGTCGGGTTTCGTTGCCCGTATGGTCGCCACGACTTCGGCGACCGGGGGCGGCGCGAACGGCGACTGCGTGCCGTCGCCGGTTCGTCGCGCCTTCAACACCGTTGCTTCCGACGGAATCCGGCCCATGTCGAAGATCTGGCTCCAGCGATAGCTGAACCAGCCATTGCGAATGACCAGGCATTTCCGGTCGGTGGCAAATTGCCGGGCGACGGCTTCCATCCCGAACGTTCCGCTGCCCGGCACCACGATCGCCGCCTTCGCCTGGTAGACGCGCTTCAGCACCGCCGAGATGTCGGTCATGACGCCGCGAAAAGCCAGCGACATGTGATTGAGCGCACGGTCCGTGAACACCACGGAATATTCGAGCAGACCCTGGGGGTCAACGTTGGGCAACAAACCAGGCACGGTCAACTCCGGAAAGAAGGGTGCAGAAGGGCAACAGGATGCAGGACAGGATCGCGCAAGCCCGTGGGAGCAGCCCACCGAGCTCGAACATCCTGAGTGCGTGGATGGATGCCATTGTGGCGGCCTTGGCGAAATCGTTCAAGATTTCGGGGGCTGATTGCAGCGGACGCCTGACGCGCGGCACCGACGCCTTGCCGCAGGCAGAGGTCTCGCGGACGTGTCGCCTTCCTGCGGGAGAAGCTGCCGCCCGGCGCCTTGCGGCTAGGGAATGGTAACGCCGAACGTGACCAGCATTCCCGCTGTGCCGAAGATGACGATTTCGGAGCAGTACCGGTTCCAGCAATAGCCGACCGACGGAACGATCACGGGGGCAATCCCCGCGCTGTTGGCGGGAATCTTGTCCTGGTACTCGCCGCTGTAGCCATGAACGAGTCCGGCCGACAGCTTGAGATAGAGCGGCTGTACGCTCTCGAAGGGGCGGAATCGGTAGCCGCCGTACACGTACTGCGATGGTTGGCCGAACGAATTGTGGAACGCCGACGCGCCGACGAGCCACTGCTCGGTGATGTTCCACTCGACCAGGATCAGGTTCTGGTGATTGTCATGGGCGGGATCGTAGTTGAAGTGCCGGGTATAGACGCTCGTTTCGAGAAAGAAACGGTCGGTACGCCACGGCTCCGGTGCCTCCCAAGCCGAAGCCCACGTGGCCCGGGGAGCCGGTGTCGCTGGCTCTGCCGCGGAAGATGCGGGCAGCGACGACTGCGCGAAGGCGGCGCCTGACGTCGCGATCGAGACGACCAAGGCGATGCTGCGGGTCAAGCGAGCCGCCGCGGGCAGCTCGGGAAGAACTCGGCTCTACGTGCACTCATTCGTCGGTCATTGTTCATAGTGCCGCAGACGCCGGTCGACGCATCTCGGGATGCGATGCACCGGACGAGACGTGGGTTTGGGTTCCCGGAGCGTGCAGTGTTTCTTCCTGCCCCGAGGCGCTTGCGATGCTATCGGCCGTGCGCTCGATCATCCGAGCGTTCCAGTGACCGCATTTTGACACAAAGTGAAAGGCTGAATTCGGCCGGGATCCCGGGCCGTGCCGTACGGGTCGCTGTGGCCGTCACCGCCACGGGGTTGGCGGTGATTCCACCGCGGTGCACGTCGCGCCTGCACGATCAACGCTGCGCAGGCATCCACGCTCCATCGTCGTCGGCGAGACCGAGATAGGCGCGCCGGATGTGCGGCTGACCCGTCAGCGCGGCGGGCGTTCCCTCGGAAACGATGCGGCCTTCCTCGAGCACGTAGGCGCGATTCGCGATCTCGAGGGCCATCGCGACGTTCTGCTCGACAAGCAGCACGGCCACACCCTCGCGATTGATCTCCTCGATGATCTGGAACATCTCGCCGACGATCAGCGGCGAAAGCCCGAGCGAGGGCTCGTCGAGCAGCAGCAGGCGCGGGCGGGCCATCAGCGCGCGGGCGATCGCGACCATCTGCTGCTGTCCGCCGGACAGCGAGCCGGCCGGCAGGTCGAGCTTGGGCACGAGCGCCGGGAACATCCCGCAGACGCGTTCAAGCGAGGCCGCACGGTGCGCCTTCGGCCCCGGCAGATAGCTGCCGAGCTCGAGGTTGTCGCGCACCGTCAGCGTCGTGAACAGCCGGCGTCCTTCCGGCACGATCGCGATGCCTTCGGCGCAGAAGCGGTGCGCGGGCAGGTGCGCGAGATCGCGTCCCTCCCACGCCAGCGTCCCGCCCGCCGGGCGATGGAGTCCGGCGATGACGTTGACCAGCGTCGACTTGCCGGCGCCGTTGGGGCCGACGACGCAGACGAGCTCACCGGTCGCGATGCGCAACGCGATGTCGGCCAGCGCAGGCGCCTTCCCGTAGCGGGCCGCGATGCCGGCAAGCTCAAGCATGGGGATGCCCGAGAAAGGCGGTGACCACCGCGGGCTGTTCCATGACCACCGCCGGGGCGCCCTCGGCGATCACCTGCCCGTAGTTCAACACGACGAGGCGATCGGAGAGCGCCATCACCGCGCGCATCACGTGCTCGACGAAGACGATCGTCGCGCCGCGGTCGCGGATCGTGCGGATGAGATCGACGGCCTCGTTGATCTCGCCGGGGGTGAGCCCGGACAGCACTTCGTCGAGCAGCAGCAGGCGGGGCCGCGCGGCGAGCGCGCGCGCGAGCTCGAGGAACTTGCGCTGATGCAGATTGAGATCGTCGGGCATCGCGGACCGCAAGCTCGCCAGTCCGGTGAATTCGAGCCAGCGGCGGGCCTCGCGTTCGGCGTCGCTGCGGTCGAGCGCCGCGGCACCGAACATCGCCGGCAGCGCGACGTTGTCCTGCACCGAGAGGTGCGCGAACGGGCGCGGAATCTGATAGGTGCGGGCGATGCCCGCGCGCGCGATCGTGTGCGCGCTGCGTCCGACCAGTTCGCGCGAATCGAACCGCAGCGTGCCACCGTCGGGCTGGTAGTGTCCGCTGACGAGGTTGATGAACGTCGACTTGCCGGACCCGTTCGGGCCGAGCAGGCCGAGAATCTCGCCGCGCCGAACGTCGAGGTCGACGCCGTCGAGGGCCTGCACGCCGCGAAACGCCTTGCGGACGCCGCGTGCGGCGAGCAGCACGTCGGCACGGCCGGGACGCGTCGCGGCGGCGGGCGGCGCGCCCGACGGTGCCGGCGCCGCTCACCCCCGCCGCCGGCGGGATGGCGGCGGTCGCGTCGGCATCGCCCGCGGAAAGCGGCAGGCGGCCGCGTCCCCTGGACCGGCGTCCCATCCACGAGCCGAGCACGCCGTCGGGCATGAACACGATGACCGCGATCAGCACCAGGCCGAAGACCGCCTTGCCGACGACGGCGTGATCGGCCGCGGTGAAGGCGTACAGCAGGCTCGTGATGAGCACGGCACCGACGGCCGGTCCCGCCCAGTGCCGCGTTCCGCCCAGCACGCTCATCAGCACCACGGTCAGGGGCACCGTGATCGAGAACGTCTCGCCGGTGGTCACGTACGACACGAAGAGCGCGTGTATGCCGCCGGCGACGCCGGCGAACCCGCACGAGACCGCGAAGGCGAGCATCTTGCAACGGAACGTCGGCACGCCCAGTACTTCGGCGACGTCCTCGTCGTCGTGGATCGCGAACAGACCGAGCCCCAGCCGGGAACGCCGGATGGCCTGCGCGATGGCGAGCGTGGCGATCGCAAGCGCCAGTGCCATCAGGTAGAACGACGAGGCGGCGGAGGGTCCGATCGCAGGCACCGGAACCGCGCTCATGTAGACGCCGGGGCCGCCGTCGATCGGCGTGTTGAGCACCACGGTGCCGACGACGAATGTGAACGCGAGCGTCATCAGCGCGAAGAGCTCGCCGCGCACGGCGCGGACACGGAACACGACGCCGCCGATCGCGAGCCCGAGCGCGATGGCAATCGCCGCCGCGGCCGGCAATGTCCACAGGAACGGCCAGTCGAAGCGCGATGCGAGGACCGCCGTCGTGTACATGCCGGCGCCGAAGAAGGCGCCGTGGCCGAACGAGAAATAGCCGGTGTATCCGGACAGGATGTTCCACGAGGTCGCGAGCACGATCCAGTGCAGCACGAGGTAGAGGAAGGATTCGTAGAACAGCGGCAGGCCGAGCAGCGGAACCGTGGCCAGCGCGGCGCCGACGGCGAGGATCGCCGCGAATGTCCTGCCCATTCCGCTTACGGGACGACCTTCGTGCTTCGCGCTTCGGTGTTCGCCCTTGGGGCGGCCCGGCGGGCTGATCGGACGACCTTCGTGCTTCGCACTTCGGTGTTCGCCCTTGGGGCGGCCCGGCGGGCTCACACCTTGCCCGGGCGCAGCAGCAGCACCGCGATCAGCAGCGAGAACGACACCAGCGGCGCCCACGACGGCGCGGTGAGCGCCATCGTGACCGATTCGCTGACACCGATGACGATGCCGGCCACGAGCGGTCCCAGCGCATGCCCCAGACCGCCCATCATCACCGCGGCGAAGACCACGCCCACCCAGGCATAGATCTGCGCCGGCGCGAGCGTGTAGGAGAGCGCGAGACACACGCCACCGATCGCGGACAGCGCCGCGCAGACCCCGGCGAGCAGCAGGGCGAGGCGCTTCTGGTCGACGCCGAACGCGACCGCGATCGGCGCGTCCTCGGCGGCGGCGCGCATCGCCTTGCCGATGTCGGTGTAGCGCAGCAGCGCCCACAGCGCGAGCGAAAGCGTGATCGCCAGCACCAGCGTGATGAGCTCAGGCACCGGAACGTAGAGCGCACCGAGGCGGAACTTCGCCGTGCCGTAGGCGGACTCGAGCCGCCGGAAGTCCGCCGTCCAGAGCCACTGGATCAGGCTCTCGACGATCACGGTGAGGCCGAAGGTGACCAGCAGCGAGTTGAACGCGGTGAGGCGGAAGCGCGCGAACGTCCACTGCAGCGCCACGCCGAGTGCGAAGAACGCCGGCACCAGGATCAGCAGCGTCAGCAGCGGATCCATGCCGCCGGCCGCCAGCGAGTAGCACAGGTACGCGGCGAGGAACGCGAACGCGAAGTAGGCGAGGTTGATCTGCCGCAGGATGCCCCACGACAGGCTCAAGCCGAGACCGAGAAGGCCGTACAGCGCGCCGATGAAGATCCCGGACAGTATCGACTGGGCGAGGAGCGACGCGCTGGGCATCTCCATCGGCGGCCGCTGCTACTGCGTGATCAGCGACGCACCGGGCGCGGCGACCTCTTTGGGCCAGATCGTGACCCAGCGCCCGTTCTGCACCTGCTTCACGCGCATGAGGTCGTCGCCGTAGTTGTTCGGGCCGTTGAAGCGCAGCGTGCCCTGGATCGTGCCGACCTGGTTCTTGCGCAGCCACTGGGCGAGCACCTTGTCGTCGAGGCTCTTCGTCGCCGTGACCGCGGCCTCGAGCACCTGCCACGCGGAGTACGACGCGGCCGCCTGCACTTCAACCAGCGTGTACGGCAGACCGGCCTTCGCCGCACGCTCGTTGTAGATCTTCACGAACTCCCCGGCGGCCGGATTGCTGGTGAACGGCGGATGCTGCTCGAAGATCGTCCCGGAGAGCGCGTTCTTCGCTTCCGGGGCCGTCACCATCGGGCCGGGTGCGGGATACATGTAGAAGTGATGGCGCGGCGTCCAGTCGATCTTCTTGAGCGCTTCGAGGAGCTGGTTGCCTTCGAGGCCGATCGCCCCGACCCACAGCAGGTCCGGATTGGCTTCCTTCACCCGCGCGGCGATGGGGCCGTAGTCGCGATTGCCGAACTCCCACTCGAGGAACAGGACCTCCTTCAGGCCGCGTTTCTTGGCGACCTCGCGCGCTCCGAGCGACATGAAATGCACCGACGGGAACTTGCTGGTGACGACGGCGATCGTCTTCGGCGGTTTCGGCGAGGTCGCGAGCGCGTCCAGCACGGTGTTCGGGAACGTGTTCGCCGGATCGGGCCCGAGCGACCAGGTCGGGAACTGCCCGTCGTACTTGGCGAGATTCGGTATGCCGAAGGTGTGGTGGACGAGGACCTTGTTGTAGCGCTGCGCGACCCCCATCGCGGACAGAATGGCGCCGGTCGCGTACGGTCCCATCAAGAGGTCGACCTTGTCGACGGTGATGAGCTGCTCGTAGAGCGTGCGCGCAAGCTCGGGCTTGGACTGGTCGTCCTTCACGATCCACTCCACGGGGCGCCCGAGCAGTCCGCCGCGCTTGTTGAGCTCCTCGACGTAGATCTGGCCGGTCAGCTGATGGACGAGCGCGGTTGCGGCGAGCGGACCGGTCAGCGCCAGCGTGCTGCCGATGCGGATCGGCGGGCCCGACGGCGCGGCGCCCCACGCGCTGCTGCAGGCGAGGGCAAAGGCGCCCGAGACTGCGACGAAGGCGATGACGACGCGGCGAACGATGTTCATGCTGGCGGTCTCCTCAGGCGATGGTGGAGGCGGCAACGGGGCCGCCAACAAAGGTGCTGATCGATGACGCGGTGGTGACGGGCAAGGGCGGCACGCGCGGCGATGGCAGTGCACGCCGTGCGAGGGCGCTAGCGTTGCTCGCGCCGCGCCGCGGTTTCGTGGTTGACAATGAAATAGTCGGGCGGCGGCGGGCCCCACACGTAGAACGAGTCCTCGAGCGGGTGATCCGCGGCTTTCCAGTCGACGTCGATCGGGATGAAATCGATGTCGAACGAATACTCGGCGAAGCTGCCCCAGGGATCGCGGACGTACCGGAAGTAGTTCGAGCCGAGCACGTGGCGGCCCACGCCCCAGCCTTCCGCGTAACCCCGGGCCGTCATCTGCTCCATGCCCAGCCCGACGTCGTCGATCGTTGCGACGTCCCAGCTCGAATGATGGAGGCCGGGTCCGTCCGACTTGGCGAACGCGAGCATGTGGTGATCGCTGGAGTGCGCTCCGTGCAGGAACGCGATGACTTCACCCGAGCGGTCGGAAAGGCGCAGGCCCAGCGCGTCGGTGTAGAAGCGCACCGATCGCGGCACGTCCGGGCTGAACAGCAGGACGTGCGAAAGCCGGCGTGGATGCACGGTCTTCACCGCCGACCGGCTCGGTGCGGCGCCGTGACCGGGCACCGGTGCCGGCACCGTCACCGCAACCTTGGCCGAGGGGGCCACGTTTTGCGCGACGCGCAACTGGATCGCCGTGCCGTCGGGGTCGCGGAACCAGATCCCGTCCTCGTCGGCCAGCGGGTGCGGCTCTGCCCGACGGATGCCCATCCGCTCGGTCCGCGCGACGATGGCGTCGAGGTCCTCCGGATAGGTGCCGAAGCAGAGGTACTCGAGCTGCTTCGCCTGGCCCGTGCGATGGACGGATCCCCAGCGGTGCGGATGTCCGAAGGTGTACAGATCCGCGCGCTCACCGACCTCGCGCACGTCGAGGCCGAAGCCGGTGTAGAACTCGACGGCGGGGCGAAGGTCCGGGACGCTGAACGCGAAGCGCTGCAGCGAATGGACGGCGAGCGCTCCGGGACGGCGCGGCGAGGAAGCCGGCGGTTGCTCCATGAATTCCTCCTGTGCCCTCCTGCGTCGGGAAGGCGGGCGTGTGGCCGCGAGGGATCGTTGCCCGCGCATTGGCCGGAGGATACTACGACGCTCGTTGCCGTGCCGACAGGCAAGTGCGCGTCCGCCGGCGAGGCGGGGGTGCTCGCGCTGGCGTGAGCCGGCTCAGCCGGAGGTCGACCGGGAAGGCGAGGATCGCAGTTCGGTGGCGTCGATCCAGGCGGCGTCGACGATGGATCCGCCGAGATGCCGGTCCTGCGCGACGCGCTTGCACGCGCGCATCGCGAGAAGATCCTCGCGGTACCACGCGGTCAGATTGCGCGTCGCTTCGGCATCGAGCTTTCGGTCATGCGATGCCGGGCTTCGGTGGGCGTCGGTGTCGTCGTCGGGCAGCCGCACACTGTCCGGGATGCCGAGTCGCGCGCGCATGATCGCGAAATCGTCGGCGAGGTGCTCCTGCAGACCGATGAAGAAGATCGCGTCCGCGCGCGAATCCAGGTAGGCGGGGTCGATCAGCCAGTTCCAGTAGCTGTTGCTGACGTGGGGGATGCTGCGCATCGCGCGCTCGGCCTTCTTGCGCTCGGCCGTGCTGATCGACGACAGTCCATTGGCAAGTTCGTTGGGCGTGCGGAAACGACCGAACGCCGCGGCTTCCTCGGGACTCCACGGCAGCACGTACTTCGGCCGACCCTCGCGCTGGCGGCTGTAGAACGCGCTGACGAAGCGCGTCAGCGGGTCGCGCAGGAAGAAGATAACGCTCTCGCCCGCGGGGACGTCGCGTAGCGTGGTGAAGTGCGGGTGCAGGACGACACGATGGTTCGCCGCGACGGGCGCCAGCGCGTGCTTGATGGCGGTACCGCCGGCCTTCGAGATGTGCAGGAAGTGGACCGGGGCGTCGGGTCGTGCCATGAACATCCTTGCCTGCTCGGTAAGCGTGCCGGCGATCGGTCCTGCCCCGCCGGGCCCCGCAGTGGCGCGGCCCCGGCTTCGTGTGGCCGGAAACGCATCCTGCGCGGTGCGCGACAGTCCCGCGACATCAGCGACGTGGAGGTCGCGAGTTTAGCGGAAATCGTCTGCGTGCCGGATATTGCAGACCGTGCTCCGAACGGGTCCGGCTGCGCGAAACGGCGCGACAGGTCATGACGCCGACATGAGCGCGCTGCGGCGCCGCTGCGGCCGGTGCGTTCGGAGGGTTCGCGCCGGAGTCCGGGCGCGGTGGTAGCATCGTCGGCCATGACCGCCACCGCGAAGCCGCGCTTCGCCCGCCGCGAACACGTGGGGCTCGCCCCGGCCGAATTCGCGACGCTGGCGCGTCTCACCTCGCCGGCGAAGATCCAGGCGTTCCTCAACGCGATTCCCGCGAACCACGAGTCGGACGGCGAGACGATCCACTCGGTGCGCGCCGTCCTCGCTCACCACTGCGCGCACTGCATCGAAGGCGCGCTCGTCGCCGCCTGTGCGCTGTGGGTGCACGGCGAGCCGCCGCTCGTCATGCATCTGGATTGCGATCCCTGCGATTACCCGCACGTGGTGGCGCTCTTCCGGCGCGGCGAGCGCTGGGGCGCGATCTCGAAGACCAACGGCGTGCCGCTGCGTTACCGTGATCCGGTCTACCGCAGCCTGCGTGAGCTCGCGATGTCGTATTTCCACGAGTACTGCGATCGGCACGGCCGCAAGACGCTGCGCAGCTACTCGGCGGCGTTCGACCTGCGCCGCCTGCCGCCGACATTGTGGGTCACCAACGACGCGCCGTGCACCGAAATGCACGATCGGCTCGCGGGGCTGCGGCACTATGCGCTCGTCACCCGGCGCGACACCCTTCGGCTCTGCCGTCGCGATGCCTTCGAGCGGCGCATGGCGGCCATCGTCGAGCACCCGCGACCCGTTCCCGTCGCGGCGGCCGCGACCGGGGGAGGGCATCGCAGCGAGCTGCAACAGACGGCGCGGCGCACGGGCACACGCCGACGCTGAAACGCGCTCGCCCTGCGCGGCCCTGAGCCACGCCGGATCGGCCGCCAGCGCGGCAGGTTCGCGGCCCGCCGCGAAGACGCCCGGGCCGGAGGATTCACTCTGTTTCGGGGGGTAGGGTGCCTACCGCCAGCGGCTATAATGGCGTCTTTCCCGCGACTCCATCGAGCCCCGCCCATGAAAGTCCTCGTCCCCATCAAGCGCGTCGTCGATTACAACGTCAAGGTCCGGGTCAAGCCGGACGGCAGCGGCGTCGATACGGCCAACGTCAAGATGTCGATGAATCCCTTCGACGAGATTGCCGTCGAGGAGGCGGTGCGCCTGAAGGAGAAGGGAATCGCGACGGAGATCGTCGTCGTGTCCTGCGGCATCGCGGCCTGTCAGGAAACGCTGCGCACGGCGCTGGCCATCGGCGCCGACCGCGCGATTCTCGTCCAGACCGACGATGAGCTGCAGCCCCTGGCAGTGGCGAAGCTCCTGAAGGCCATCGTCGACAAGGAGCAGCCGCGGCTCGTCATCGCGGGCAAGCAGGCGATCGACGACGACGCCAACCAGACCGGGCAGATGCTCGCCGCACTGCTGGGCTGGCCGCAGGCCGCGTATGCGTCGAAGGTGGAGATCGCCGGCGACAAGGCGATCGTGAAGCGCGAGGTCGACGGCGGGCTGGAGACGGTCGAGACGTCGCTGCCGCTGGTGGTCACGGCCGACCTGCGGCTGAACGAGCCGCGCTACGCGACGCTGCCGAACATCATGAAGGCCAAGAAGAAGCCGCTGGAGACGACGAACCCGGGGGCGCTGGGGGTGGATGTCGCGCCGCGGCTGACGACGCTGAAGGTCGTCGAGCCGCCGAAGCGGCAGGGCGGGGGCAAGGTGGCGGACGTGAAGGAACTGGTCGCCAAGCTGCGCAACGAAGCCAAAGTCATCTCCTGAAGCGGACCCGACCATGACCACGCTGATCCTCGCCGACCACGACAACGCGGCCCTGAAGTCCGCCACCCTCCACACGATCGCCGCCGCACAGAAGATCGGCGGCGACGTGCACGTCCTCGTCGCCGGCGGCAATGCCGGCACCGCGGCGCAGGCGGCGGCGCAGGTCGCCGGGGTGGCCAAGGTGCTGCACGCCGACGCGGCCTATCTCGGCGCAGCCCACGGCCGAGAACGTCGCCGCCACCGTGGTTGCGCTGGCCAAGGCGGGCGGCTACAGCCACATCCTCGCGTCGGCGACGGGTTACGGCAAGAACGTCGCGCCGCGCGTTGCGGCGCTGCTCGACGTCGCGCAGATCTCGGAGATCATCGCCGTCGAGAGCCCGGACACCTTCGTGCGCCCGATCTACGCCGGCAGCGCCTTCGCGACGGTGCGCTCGAAGGATGCGGTCAAGGTGATCACCGTGCGCGCAACCGGGTTCGATGCCGTCGCCGCGACCGGCGGCGCGGCCGCCGTCGAGACCGTCCAGGCGGCGCCCGATGGCGGGCAGAGCAAGGTCACCGGACAGGAGCTCAGCAAGTCGGACCGGCCCGAACTGACCAGCGCCCGGGTGGTCGTCTCCGGCGGCCGCGCGCTCGCCAGCGCGGAGAATTTCAAGCTGCTCGACGCGCTCGCGCACAAGCTCAACGCGGCGATCGGGGCGTCGCGCGCGGCGGTGGACGCGGGCTACGTGCCCAACGAATACCAGGTCGGCCAGACCGGCAAGATCGTCGCCCCCGATCTTTACATTGCGATCGGCATCTCGGGCGCGATCCAGCACCTGGCCGGCATGAAGGACAGCAAGGTGATCGTCGCGATCAACAAGGACCCGGAGGCGCCGATTTTCCAGATCGCCGACTACGGCCTCGTCGGCGACCTCTTCCAGATCGTGCCGGAGCTGACGGCCGAGCTGGGCTGATCTTCGGTCGACATCCCTATGAGCACCTACCAGGCCCCCCTCGCCGAAATGCAGTTCGTGATGACCGAGCTCGCCGGACTGGAGCAGGTCGCCGGGCTTCCCGGCTTCGAGGAAGCGACCCCCGACGTCGCCAGCGCGATCCTCGAGGAGGCGGCGAAGTTCGCCGCCCAGGTCCTCGATCCGCTGAATCGTCCCGGCGACCAGGAAGGGGCGAAGCGTCTGGACAACGGCACCGTCAGAACGCCCGCCGGCTTCAAGGACGCGTACAAGCAGTTCTGCGACAACGGCTGGAACGGCCTCACCAAGAATCCCGAGTACGGGGGGCAGGGGCTCCCGCAACTGCTGTCGACGGCGGTCGAGGAGATGTGGCACGCGTCGAACATGGCGTTCGACCTTTGCCCTCTGCTGACGCAGGGCGCGATCGAGGCGATCGAGTTGCGCGGCTCGCAGGCGTTGAAGGACAAGTTCCTGCCGAACATGGTCGCCGGCACCTGGACCGGGACGATGAACCTGACCGAGCCGCAGGCAGGCTCGGATCTCGCCGCCGTGCGCACGAAGGCGGTGCCGCAGGGAGACGGCACGTACAAGATCTTCGGCCAGAAGATCTTCATCACCTACGGCGAGCACGACTACACCGACAACATCATCCATCTGGTGCTCGCGCGCACGCCGGACGCGCCGGAGGGGGTGAAGGGCATTTCCCTCTTCGTCGTGCCGAAGGTGCAGGTCAACGACGACGGCAGCCTCGGCGCGCGCAACGACGTCCACTGCGTGTCGCTCGAGCACAAGCTCGGCATCCACGCGAGCCCGACGGCGGTGATGGCCTACGGCGACCACGGCGGCGCGATCGGCTACCTCGTCGGCGAGGAGAACCGCGGCCTCGAGTACATGTTCATCATGATGAACCTCGCGCGCTTCTCGGTCGGACTGGAGGGCGTGGGCATTTCCGAGCGTGCATACCAGCGCGCCGTCGCGTATGCACGCGACCGCGTGCAGGGCAAGGCGGTCGGCACCGAGAAGGGAGCGGCGGCCGGCCCGATCATCGACCATCCCGACATCCGCCGGATGCTGATGACGATGCGCGCCGGCATCGAGGCGATGCGCGCCGTCGCCTATGTCACCGCGGCGGCCATGGACAACGCCCGTCGGCACCCGGACGCGGAAGTCAGGAAACGGCATCAGGCGTTCGTCGACTTCATGATCCCGATCGTCAAGGGATGCTCGACCGAGCTCGCGCAGGAGTTGACGTCGCTGGGCGTGCAGGTGCACGGCGGGATGGGCTTCATCGAGGAATCCGGGGCGGCGCAGCATTACCGCGATTCGCGGATCACGACGATCTACGAAGGCACGACCGGCATCCAGGCCAACGATCTGATCGGCCGCAAGACCGCGCGCGACGGTGGCGCCGTCGCGAAGTCCGTCATCGCCGAGGTGGAGAAGACGGCGGCCGATCTCGCCGCCCACGCCGACGTCAATCTCCGCGCGATCGGTGCGAAGCTGAAGGACGCGGCGGGCTCGCTCCATGCCGCGGTGGACTGGGTCGTTCCCGCCTTCGGGCCGAACACGCGCGCCGCGCATGCGGGCGCGGTGCCGTACCTGCGGCTGTGGGGACTCGTCGCCGGCGGATGGCAGATGGGCCGCGCCGCGCTCGTTGCGGCCCGGCACCTCGAGAAGGGCACCGGCGACGCCCGCTTCCTGCACGCCAAGATCGTCACCGCGCGCTACTACGCCGATTGCCTGTTGCCGCAGGCGGTGGGCCTCGCGCAGACGGTGATCCACGGCGGAGACGCGGCGCTCGCCCTCGCGGCCGATCAATTCTGATCCGCATCGGGCTCGGGCCGATGTCCAATGAACACTGGCGTCGAACGAATCGCAGCGCATTGGGGGCGGATGTTTCCTAGTACGTGTATGCGAGCTGCCCGAATCCTCGTTCTGCTGCCGGCATGGATTGCCCTTTGCCTCGGCACCGTGTCGGCACGTGCCGATTCGCTCGAAGTCGTTCCGCCGCTGTCGCTGCCGGGGCCGTATCCGGTTGCATGCACCGACGTCGCGCAGGATTTCTCGCGCCTGCTCCCGGGCGAGGACGTGCAGGACTACTGGGAGGGGATGCCACGCGGCGACGGCACGCCGCGCTACGCGACCGACCTCCTCGCCGAGCCGTCGGCGACGCTGGCGGCCACCGTGAATGCACCCGACGACGGCGAGATGTTCGGCCGCTACTCCGGACGACCGTGGACGAATGTGGTCGTCGTCTGCTATCCGACCAGTGCCGCGAACACGCGCGCCGACTACCCGCTGCCCAACGGGCACGTCGTGCCGCGGATGCAGCGCGCCGGCGACGCGCCGATCCTCGCGGACGGCAACGCACGCTGGCCGCTCGTGCTGTTCGCGCACGGCTACGGTGGTTCGCCGCTCTCCGGCGACTACGTCGCCGTCCTGCAGCTCATCGCGAGCGAAGGTTACGTCACCACCGGCATCTTCCACGGGGACTTCCGCTTCGCCGTCGCTGATATCGACGACGTCTTCGACGTGCTCTCCATCTTCGGCGATTTCACCGCGATGCAGGCGCTGCGCCCGCTGGCGCAGTCGGCGACGCTCGACATGCTGGCCGCGCACCCGGATTGGCGCGACCGCATCGATTTCGACCGCGTGGGCGCGTTCGGCGGCAGCCAGGGCGGGCAGACGCAACTCCTCATGGCCGGCGCCGCGCTCACGGTCTCGATCGGCCAGTCATCGCGGCCGGTGACGAACGACCCGCGGCTCAAGGCGGCCGTCGGCTACGTTCCGTATTTCGGCTGGCCGATCCTGCTGCCCGCATTCGGGCGCGACCAGAACGGACTCGAGGGGCTCACGCTGCCCTATCTCGCGCTGTCGGGCACGGCGGACACCACGGCGCCGATCGCAATGGTCGAGCAGGGGCTGAAGCGGATGAAGGGGACGCGCAGCCTGGTCGCGTTCGAGGGACTCGAGCACCGCAGCGAGGTGCCGGCCGCCGACGTGTTCACGTGGGGATTCGTGTTTCTCGATGCCCATCTGCGCGGAAACGGCGTGGCGCGCGCGCAGCTGCAGCGGATGGCATCAGTCATCGGCGGCTATCCGGAGGCGCGCGTCATCGACTACACCGCGCCCGCGCCGCCGGCGGCGGACGAGCGTATCGTCGTCGAGTACTACAACGCGGCGCTCGATCACTATTTCCTGACCGCTGAGCCTGCGGAAGCCGCGATGCTCGACGCCGGGGTTATCGTGCCGGGATGGCGGCGCACGGGCTACGATTTCAAGGCATGGGCGCTGGGCGCGGCGCCGGGCCTCGCCGCGTGTCGCTTCTTCGGAACGCCCGGCCTCGGGCCGAATTCGCATTTCTACACGATCGACGCGAACGAATGCGCGATCGTGAAAGCCAATCCCGGCTGGACCCTGGAGGGGCTCGCGTTCCAGGCCAATGCACCGGTCGCGGGCGACTGCCCGGCCGGCCGGATGCTCGTGACGCGGCTGTACAACAACGGCAAAGGCGGGCAGGCCAACCACCGTTACCTGACCAGCCGCAGCGCGCTCGCCGACATGCTGGGGCAGGGCTGGATGGTCGAGGGACCGGTGTACTGCACGCCGCCGTGACGGTGCCACGCACGACAGCAAGCTGATTGGCCGCGGTCGCGGCGCCTCAGCGACGGAGGCGTGGCTGCGGCGGCGCGGACTCAGCCCGGTGCCCCGGGCAACGTCGCCAGCAGGTCGAACACGCCGGGTCCGGCGGCGATCACGGGCCCGCCGGCTGCGAGCCCGGCGCGGCCGGGGTAGGGCAGCACACGGCCGCCCGCTTCCTCGACCAGCAGCAGCCCGGCGAGCGCGTCCCAAGGGTGCATGTGCGGCTCGAGGAACGCGTCGTAGCGACCCGCGGCGACGTGGGCGAGCATCAGCGCGCCGGCGCCCATGTCCTTGACGGCCGCGCCGGCGCCGAGCAGCGCGACGCGAAGCTTCAGGCTCTCGTCGAGCGGATGCCGCGGGACGTAGCCCGCGGCGACGAGCGCCCGGTCGAGGTCGGTGCAAGCCGACACGGCGATGCGCTCGTCATCGCGCCAGGCACCCTGGCCCTTGACCGCCCAGAAGAGCTCGTCCTGCGAAGGATCGTAGATCACGCCGATCCGGCGTTCGCCGGCGACGGTGAACGCGATCGACACGCACCAGTACCGGACGCCGTGGATGAAGTTGATCGTGCCGTCGATCGGATCGACGGCCCACAGCGCACCGCCCTCGTCGCGCCCGCCGCTGATGCCGGCTTCCTCGCCCAGCATCGCGTCATCCGGAAAGGCGGCCGCGAGCTCGCGCCGGATCAGATCCTCGACGGCGAGATCCGCAGCGCTGACCCAGTCCTGCGGCCCCTTGGTCTCGGGCGAGAACGCGAGCTCGCGGCGGAAGTAGCGTCGCCCCAGCGCGCCGGCGCGGCGGGCGAGATCCTTCGCGAACGCGGCACGTGCCGCAAGGTCGGCCATGGTGGCGTCAGCGTGGCGGAATGGCGACCACGCCGTGGAGGGCCAGCGCGACGTTGTCCTGCGCGGGTTCGGAATCCGGCTCGGCGCGGCCTGCTGCCGCGAGGTCCGCGCGCGCGCGGGCGCCGACCTCGGTGGTCCACAAGGCATCGGCGGCGACGCCGACCTTGCGTCGCCAGTTCACGCGTTCGCGGTCGGTGTCGGGGAGATTCATGGCCGCCGTTTCACCGGCCAGGTCGTCGGCCTGCACCAGAACCAGTGCGGCGGGCGTGGCGCCGATGAAGCAATGGACCGCGGCTGCGACGCCCTCGGGTTCCAAACGTTCCGGATCGAGCGGCGCCGGGACGTCGACGCCGGCGGCCTGCACGGCATTCACCAGCGCCTGTCTCTCGATGTGCCGCGCTTCGCGTGCCTCGGCGGCGACGTCAGCGGCAAGGCGGCCCAGCGCCTGCTTCTCGTCGAGATCCGCGCCCTTCCACCAGCCGGCGATCGTGGGCAGGTCGTGCGTGGACACGCAGGCCGCAGCCTTCGCCGGCCATGCCGACGGCGGCAGGAAATCGACGCCGTCGCGCTCGAACCAGAGCACGCGGTAGGAGAGCACGTCGGCCGCGGCGAGCCGTTCGCGAAAGCCTTCCGGCACGGTGCCCAGATCCTCGCCGACGACGAGGCAACGTGCGCGCGCGCTTTCGAGCGCCAGCGCGCCCAGGAGGTCGTCCAAGGGGTAGCGAACATAGGCGCCCTCGGCCGCGCTTGCCCCGTCGGGCACCCAGAACAGCCGAGCGAGACCCATGGCGTGATCGATGCGCAACGCTCCGGCATGGCGCATGTTGGCGGCGAGGAGCTCGCGGAAGGCGGCGTAGCCGCGTTGGGCGAACGCGTCGGGAATCGGCGGCGGCAGGCACCACACCTGGCCCGCCGTCGAAAACGGGTCGGGGGGTGCGCCGATCGAGACGCCGCGGGCGAGCAAATCGGCATTGCCCCACGCTTCGGCGCCGTCCGGTGCCGCGCCGACGGCGAGGTCGCGATACAGGCCGAGGGACAGCCCGGACGCACGGCCACGGGCCGCGGCAGCGGCCAGTGCGCGGTCCGCGACCCATTGCAGATAGCAGGCGCAACGTATCGCCCGTGCGTGGTCGCGCGCGAACGCGGCGACGCCGGGCGCATCCGGCCGTGCGTACTGTGCGGGCCAATGCGGCCAGCGCGCATCGGCGTGCATTTCCGCGAGGGCGCCAAACCGCGCGAACGTCTGCAACGCGGGGCCGCTTGCGTGCACGAAGCGCTCGAACTCCGCGACGAGCGGATCACCCGCGCCCCGATGCTCGAACGTCGCGAAGCACGCGTCGAGCACCGCGTGCTTGATCGTCCATACGCCGGCGTAATCGACGTTGCCCCGGGCGGACAGCGCGGCGAGGCGGGCCGCGTTCGCGTCGAGCACCGCCAAGGCCGCCGGCGCCGCGGGGAGATCCGGCACCTGCGTCACGTCGATGTAAATCGGATCGACAAAGCGGCGGTCGGAGGGATGGTAGGGGCTCGCGCGCGCGCGGTCCTCGGGGAACAGCGCGTGCAGTGGATTGAGTCCGACGACGGCGCCGCCGGCGCGCGCGGTGGATTCGGCGGTGATCGCCAGCGTCGTGAAATCGCCGACGCCCTGGTCGCCGCGCCTGCGCAGCGCGTACAGATGCGCGGCAAGCCCGAAGCGGCGGCCACCGGCCGCGAGCGCCGGCGGCACGTGACAGCGTTCGGGCGCCACGACGACATGGCATTGCGTCGCCGGATCGTCGTCGCAGGCCACCGTGTGGACACCTGTGGGCAGCGCCGGCAGCGTCACGATCCTCCGCTGCACGATGCGCCCATCCGCGGCGGTGACGGTATCCTCGGCCAGCGCATCGAGCTCGAGCGATTGCGCCACGACGGTGCCGTCCTCGCGCGTGAGGCGGACCACGCGTGGCATCCGGGTTCGCTCGCGGCCGAGTGCCACCGGCAGACGCAACGGATGGCCGACCACGGTGACGATCGTCGCGGGCAACCTGCGACGCTCGCGGCGCGTGGCGAGTTCGACCAGACGTGCGCGGGCGTCATCGGTCGTGGCGACCGCGTGTCCCATCGCGGCGAGCAGTGCCCGGCGCGTGTCCGGACCGACGGCGTGGCGCCGACCCATGACGTCCCACCATTCCGGCACGATGCCCGCGGCGGCGGCAAGGCGGTCCAGGACGCCGGCGTCGATGCCGGTGCGACGGGGGCGCGCCCCTCGGTCCTGCGCCTCGACGAGCAGCCGCACCGACCGCGGCGCGAGCGTCATCGTCGCGTCCGCCAGCGGCAGCTGCGCTCCGATGGCGGGCGGAGGCCACGCCGTGTCGACCGTGCACTGCCACGCGCACCCGCTGCGCGGCTCGGGCAGCGTCAGCGCGATCTCGTCGTTGCCGCCGTGGATCGCGACGAGGACGCGATCGCTCGGCGTGCCTTCGCGGGCGGGGGCGTGAAGCGATGCCACGAGCGTGCGGTTCGTCGCCGAGGTCCAGTCGGCCGGCGCCATCGCCTGGCCATCGGGCCGGTACCACTCGACGTCCGGGATGCCGCTGTCGTCCTCGGGCACACCGGCGAGCCAACGGTCGGTGCGCAGCGCGCGATGGCGTCGTCGCTCGCCGATCAACGCGGCGACGAAGGCGGCGAGATCGCGGTCCGCACGGGTCCAGTCGAGCCACGTCAGCGGGTTGTCCTGCGCGTAGGCGTTGTTGTTGCCGCGCTGGGTCCGCGCGAGCTCGTCCCCCATCGCCAGCATGGGCGTGCCGCGCGAGAGCAGCAGTGTCGCGAGTAGCGCGCGCACGTCGCGCTGTCTCGCGGCGGCGACGACCGGATCCGACGTGGGACCCTCGATGCCGTGATTCCACGATGCGTTGGCATCCGTGCCGTCGCGATTGCCTTCGCCATTGGCCTCGTTGTGCTTGCTGTGCGTAGCTGACGAGGTCGGCCAGCGTGAACCCGTCGTGCGCAGTGACGAAGTTGACCGAGCGCGAAGGCGGCCGCGCGCGCCACGCGAAGAGGTCAGCGGAGCCGGCGAGGCGCGTGGCGAGTTCGCCGGCGAGTCCCGAGTCGCCACGCCAGAACCGCCGCACCGTGTCGCGGTAACGGTCGTTCCACTCGCCCCACGGCGCCGGAAAAGCGCCCGCCTGGTAACCGCCGGGACCGACGTCCCACGGTTCGGCGATGAGCTTGAGTTCGCGCAATGCGGGGTCCTGCGCGATCGCCGCAAGCAGCGGGGCGGCCGGGTCGAAGCCGTCGTCACGGCGGCCGAGTGTCGTGGCGAGGTCGAAGCGGAATCCGTCCACGCCCGCGGCCAATGCGTAGTGACGCAACGTGTCGAGCGCGAGGCGCAGCACCGGCGGGCGGTCGAGTGCGAGCGTGTTGCCGCAGCCGGTGTCGTCGACGTAGCGCTGCGCCGCGCCGCGCTCCATCCGGTAGTAGGTGGCATTGTCCAGCCCGCGCAGCGACAGCGTGGGCCCGCGCGCATTGCCTTCGCCGGTATGGTTCAAGACGACGTCGAGCAGCACTTCGATGCCGGCGGCCTGCAGCGCCGCGACGCAATCGCGCAGTTCCTCGATGCCGCCGGGGGCGAGCCGTGCATCGGGCACGAACCAGGCCACCGGGTTGTAGCCCCAGTAGTTGGTGAGGCCGGCACCGGCGAGATGCGGCTCGTCGATCGCCGCGGCCACCGGCATCAGTTCGACGGTGGTGATCCCGAGCCGCGTCAGATGCAGCAGTGCAGCCGGATGCGCGAGGCCGGCGCAGGTGCCGCGCAGCGCGACGGGAACGTCCGGGTGCAGCCGGGTGAAGCCGCGGACGTGCAGCTCGTAGACGATCGTCTCGTCCCACGGTACCCGGGGGCGTGCGGTTGACGCCGGCACGACCGTGGGTACGGCAAGGCCCTTGGGCACGAACGGGGCGCTGTCGGTGTCGTCGGGCACGTCGTGTTCATCGGCACCCAGCATCGTCGGGTGCAGCATGAACGGACGGTCGAGGGCGCGCGCGTACGGGTCGACCAGAAGCTTGGCAGCATTGAAGCGATGCCCCTCGCGCGGGTCATGCGGACCGTGCGCGCGCAGCCCATAGCGTGCGCCGGGCGCGATGTCGGCGAGAAAGCCATGGAACACGTCGCCGGTGCGTTCCGGCAGCGCGATGCGCTCGCGCTCGGTGCCGGTCGCATCGAACAGGCAGACTTCGATGGAACGTGCATGCGCGGAGAAGACCGCGACGTTGGCTCCGCCCGGAACGAGCGTCAACCCAAGCGGTTCGGGACTGCCGGGCCCGATGCGGCGCATCGGTCAGGCGGCGCGGCCGGCTGCCAGCGCGTGGAAGAGTGCCGCGTAGCGCCTGGCCGGCCGCGTCCAGCTCACATCGGTCTTCATCGCGCGGGACTGCAGCCGCCGCCATTGCGCGCGATCGCGCCACAGTTCCGCCGTGCGCTCGATGGCGACGCCGAGCGCATCGCGCGTGACCGGCGCGAACACGACGCCGGTACCGGCGCCGGCGGCCAGCGCCATGTCGTTGGCGTCGACGACGGTGTCGGCGAGCCCGCCGACGCGTGCCACTGCCGGAATGGCGCCATAGCGCAGCGCGCAGAGCTGCGTGAGGCCGCAGGGCTCGAAGCGCGAGGGGACGAGCAGCGCGTCCGCGCCCGCCTGAATGAGATGCGCGAGCGCCTCGTCGTAGCCGATCACCGCGGCGACGCGTCCCGGCCGGGTCTGCGCCGCGGCGCCGAACGCCTTCTCCAGCAATGCATCGCCCGCCCCGACAAGCGCGAGCTGCGCGCGCTCGGCGTCCAGCGCCGGCAACGCGGCGTGCAGGATATCCATGCCTTTCTGCCAGGTCAGGCGGCTCACCACGCCGAACAGCAGTGCGCCCGGATCGGTGGCAAGGCCCAATTCCGCCTGGAGCGCGGCCTTGTTCGCGGCGCGTGCGGCGAGGCGCTTCACGTCGAAGCGCGACGGCAGGTACACGTCGGTCGCGGGATTCCAGACCTCCACGTCGATGCCGTTGAGGATGCCGGAAAGCACGTCGGCGCGCTGGCGCAACAGGCCGTCCAGTCCCATGCCATTTTCCGGGGAACGGATCTCGGCCGCGTACGTGGGCGAGACGGTGGTGATGCGGTCGGCGAGCGCGATGCCTGCCTTGAGGTAGCCGATCGTCCCATAATACTCGACGCCGTCGATCGCGAAGGCGTGCGGCGGGAGGCCGATCGTGGCCAGGAGCTCCGGCGGAAACTGGCCCTGGAACGCGAGGTTGTGCACTGTCATCACGGTGCCCGGACGCGCGCCGCCGCCGTAGTGGAGAAAGGCGGGGGCGAGTCCGGCCTGCCAGTCGTGGGCGTGGAGAATGTCCGGCGCGAATCCGGCGACCTTGCCGCGGCCGATGTCCGCCGCGGCGCTCGCCAGCGCCGCGAAGCGCAGCGCGTTGTCGGGCCAGTCCTTGCCGTCGGGGCCGAGGTAGGGATTGCCCGGCCGCGCATACAGGTGCGGCGCGTCGAGCACGAGAAGATCGAGCCCGGCGGCGTGCGCGGCGAGCACCCGCGCCGGCCCGCCGTGCAGCCGGCCGTAGCTCATGACCGTCGCCGCGTGGCGCAGCGCATCGATGACGGCCGGGTAGCCGGGGACCAGCGTCCGCACCGCGATGCCCTCGCGTTCCAGCGCCGCCGGCAGCGCGGCAACGACGTCGGCCAGCCCGCCCGTCTTGACCAGCGGGTAGACCTCGGAGGCGACCGAGAGGACGGCGAGACGGTTCACGCGTCGAGGCGGTCGATCATCGGTTGCGTGATGAGGCAGATGCCGTGCGGCGTTCGCCGGAAGCGCGCGCCGTCGAGCGCAGGATCTTCGCCGACGACGAGACCGGTCGGTATCCGCACGCCGGCATCCACGATCACGTTCTTGAGCCGCGCGCGGCGGCCCACGTCGGCATAGGGGAGGATCACCGCGTTCTCGATCTGTCCGAACGAGTGGATGTGGACGCCGGTGAACAGCAGCGACTTGCGCAGCGACGCCCCGGAGACGATGCAGCCGCCCGAGACCAGCGACGAGATGCCGATGCCGCGGCGGCCGTCCAGGTCGTGCACGAACTTCGCCGGCGGCGTGATCTCCGCGTACGACCAGATCGGCCAGTCGCGGTCGAAGATGTCGAGCGAAGGGACGACGTCAGTGAGGTCGATGTTGGCTTCCCAGTACGCGTCGAGGGTCCCGACGTCACGCCAGTACACCTCCGCCTCGGCGCGCGACCGGACGCACGACTCGGTGAACCGGTGGGCGACGGCCTTGCCGTTCTTCACCAGCCAAGGAATGATGTCGCGCCCGAAGTCGCGGCTCGAGCCCGGGTCGGCCGCGTCGCGGCGCAGCTGCTCGTGGAGGAAGTCGCGCCGGAACGCGTAGATGCCCATGCTCGCCAGCGCGTAGCCGGGGCGGTCGGGCATCTCCGGCGGCTGGGCGGGTTTCTCCACGAAGTCGATGATGCGATCATCGGCGTCGACGTGCATGACGCCGAAGGCCGTCGCGTCGGCCGCCGGGACCTCGATGCACGCGACGGTGACGTCGGCGCCCGAGTTGACGTGCTGGACGAGCATGCGCTCGTAGTCCATCTTGTAGACGTGGTCGCCCGCGAGGATGACGAGGTACTCGGGCGCGTAGCCGTCGATGATGTCGATGTTCTGGAACACGGCGTCGGCCGTTCCCGCGTACCACTGGTCCTCGGACACGCGCTGGCTCGCCGGCAGGATGTCGAAGCTCTCGTTGCGCACCGGCTGCAGGAAGTTCCAGCCGCGCTGCAGGTGACGGATCAGGCTGTGCGCCTTGTACTGGGTGGCCACCGCCAGCCGCCGGATGCCGGAGTTGATCGCGTTGGAGAGCGTGAAATCGATGATCCTCGACTTGCCGCCGAAGTAGACGGCCGGCTTCGCCCGTCGTTCGGTGAGCTCCATCAGCCGCGAGCCGCGGCCGCCGGCGAGAACGTAGGCCATCGTGGACCGGGAGATCGGGGTGGAATAGGTGACGTGCTGCATTTGCTTCCCCAGTGCGAAGAGCGCGGCGGGGGCGCTGCTAGCCGCCGCCCTCGTGGACGAACCAGAGCGTGCCCAGCGGCGGCAACGATACGACCGCGGAGTACGGATAGCCGTGGTCAGGCCGGTTCTCGGCGAGAATGCCGCCGGCGTTGCCGGCGTTCGACCCACCGTAGGCAGAGGCATCGGTGTTCAGGATCTCGCGCCAGCGTCCGGGCTGCGGCAGCCCGATCCGGTACCCGGCGCGCGGGACCGGGGTGAAGTTCGCGATCGCGGCGACCGGCGGCGCATCCGCGCCGCCGAATCGCATCCACGCCAGCACCGAATTGGGCGCGTCGTCGACGACGATCCAGCGAAAGCCCTCGGGCTCGCAGTCGCGCTCGTGCAGTGCACGCAGGTCGCGGTAGAGCCGGTTGCAGTCGCGCACGAGCGCCTGCACGCCGCGATGCCACGGCACTTCGAGCAGGGGCCAGTCGAGCTCGCCGTCGAAGTTCCATTCGCGCCCCTGGCCGAACTCCTGCCCCATGAACAGGAGCTTCTTGCCCGGATATGCCCACATGAACGCGTAGTACGCGCGCAGCGTGGCGAAACGCTGCCACGGGTCGCCCGGCGCCCGGTCGAGCAGCGAGCCCTTGCCGTGGACCACCTCGTCGTGCGACAGCGGCAGCACGAAGTTCTCGGCGAATGCGTACACGAGGCCGAATGTCATCCGGTTGTGGTGCCAGCGGCGGTGCACGGGATCTTCCTGCACGTACTTCAGCGTGTCGTGCATCCAGCCCATGTTCCACTTGAAGCCGAAGCCGAGCCCGCCCGCGAACGTGGGCTGCGACACCGCCGGCCACGCGGTCGATTCCTCGGCGATGGTCATCACCCCCGGATGCCGCGCGTATACGGCCTCGTTGAGCCGGCGCAGGAAGGCGACGGCGTCGAGGTTCTCGTTGCCGCCCTCGCGGTTGGGCAGCCATTCGCCGGGCTGGCGCGAGTAGTCGAGATAGAGCATCGAGGCGACGGCGTCGACGCGCAGTCCGTCGACGTGGTAGCGGTCGAGCCAGAACAGCGCATTGGCGACGAGGAAGTTCGCCACCTCGCGGCGGCCGAAATTGAATACCGCGGTGTTCCAGTCGGGGTGGAAGCCCTGCCGCGGGTCGGCGTGCTCGTAGAGCGCGGTGCCGTCGAACCAGGCGAGGCCGTGCGGATCGACGGGGAAGTGGGCCGGCACCCAGTCGACGATGACGCCGAGTCCCGCGCGATGGCAGCGGTCGACCAGCCGCGCGAAGCCCTCGGGCTCGCCGAAGCGGGCCGTCGGCGCGAACAGGCCGATGGGCTGGTAGCCCCACGACGCATCGAGCGGATGCTCGTTCACCGGCATCAGCTCGATGTGCGTGTAACCCATGTCGGTGACGTAGGGCACCAGCGCGTCGGCGAGCTCGTCGTAGGAGAGCCAGCGATGGTTCTCCCCGCGGCGCCACGAGCCCGGATGCACTTCGTAGATCGCCATCGGGACGCGTCGCGGATCGTGCTGCGCGCGAGCCGCCATCCAGGCGTCGTCGGTCCAGCGGAAGCATGACGTGTCGCGGACGACCGACGCGGTCGACGGCCGCAGCTCCGCACCGAAACCCACCGGATCGGCCTTGAGGGGCAGGAGCTCGCCGCCGGCGCCGACGATCTCGTACTTGTAGAGCGTGCCCAGGCCAAGCCCGGGCACGAAGATCTCCCACACGCCCGTTCCGTGGCGCAGCCGCATCACGTGCCGGCGCCCATCCCAGGCATTGAAGTCGCCGACGACGGAGACCCGGCGCGCGTTCGGTGCCCACACGGCGAAGTGGACGCCCGCCGCGCCTTCGTGCTCCATCGCATGTGCGCCGAGACGGTCGTACAGCTTCGCGTGCGTGCCTTCGCCGATGAGCCAGTCGTCCATCGGGCCCAGAACGGGTCCGTAGGCGTAGGCGTCGTCGACGATCCACGTGTCGCCGCCCCGTGTCGCGCGGAGTCGATAGCGTTCGCGCCGCGCGACCGCGCCGGCAAACAAGCCGTCCGGATGGCAGCGGGCGAGGTGTCCGAGCAGCGTGCCCTCCGGCGTGACCGCGTCGACGGCGTCGGCGCCGGGGACGAGCGCCCGCACGATGAACCCGCCATCGGCCTCGTGCAGACCGAGCAGCGCAAACGGGTCGCCGTGACGCCCTTCGACGAGCGCGGCGATCGCTTCCGGTGGCACGGCGGTGGTCATCGCCGCGGGCTCAGGCCGTGGTCGGCACCGCGTGCCAGATCTCGCGCGCGTAGTCGCGGATCGCGCGGTCCGCGGAGAACCAGCCCATCCTGGCCGTATTGAGGATGGCGCGATGCCACCAGGCGTTGGGGTCGCGCCAGAGCGCGCCCACCTCGCGCTGCGCGGCCCGGTACGCGTCGAAGTCGGCGGTGACCATGAAATGATCGTGGTGCCGAAGCGCGTCGACGAGCCCGCGGTAACGGGAGCGGTCGTCCGGCGAGAACACGCCGGACTCGAGCGCGGAGAGAACCTCGGCGAGCGTGTGCGAGGCGGCGATCGCAGCGGTTGCGGCGATACCTTCGCGGCGCCGCGCCGCCACCTCCTCGGCCACGAGCCCGAAAATGAAGATGTTGTCTTCGCCGACGTGCTCGCGGATCTCGATGTTCGCGCCGTCCAGCGTCCCGATCGTCAGCGCGCCGTTGAGGGCGAGCTTCATGTTGCCGGTGCCGGAAGCTTCCATGCCGGCGGTCGAGATCTGCTCGGAGAGATCGGCCGCCGGGATGATCGCCTCGGCCAGGCTGACGTTGTAGTTCGG
Organism: uncultured beta proteobacterium; assembly: GCA_963843595.1. GTDB lineage: Bacteria > Pseudomonadota > Gammaproteobacteria > Burkholderiales > Casimicrobiaceae > CAIWHR01. The sequence continues at coordinate 59,250 of CAWJLG010000010.1, forward strand.
CAGGAAGACGACCTTGAGCCGGCCGCGCACCGCCGGATCGCGATTGACGACGCGCGCCACGTCGTTGGCGAGCTTGATGATCAGCTTGGCCTGATAGTAGCCGGCCGCGGCCTTGCCGGCGAAGATCTTGACCCGCGGCACCCAGTTCTTCGTCGGCTGCGCGCGCATCGCGTTGTACAGCGCGATCGTCTCGAGGAGGTTGAGGAGCTGGCGCTTGTACTCGTGGATCCGCTTGATCTGGACGTCGAACAGCGCATCGGGGTCGAGGCTCGTACCCAGCCGCTCGGCGACCAGCCGGCCGAGCGCGACCTTGTTCGCGCGGCGCATCGCGGCAAAACGCTCGCGAAACGCCGCGTCGTCGGCAAACCCGGCGAGTGCCTCGAGCCGGGCCGCGTCGTCCAGCACCTCGGGGCCGACGGCGTCGACGATGAGGCTGGTCAGGCCCGGGTTCGCCTGGTAGAGCCAGCGGCGGAACGTGATGCCGTTGGTCTTGTTGACGATGCGGTCGGGGTAGAGCGTCGCGAAGTCGTGGAACACGGTCTGGCGCAGCAGCTCGGTGTGCAGCGCCGACACGCCGTTGACGCGGTGCGACCCGAGGAAGGCAAGGTTGCCCATCCGCACGTGGCGGCCCTCGTTCTCCTCGATCAGCGACACCGACGCCAGCAGCCGTTCGTCGTCGTGCCCGACGGTGCGCAGCGCGTCGAGGTGCATCGCGTTGATCAGGTAGATGATCTGCATGTGCCGCGGCAGCAGCCCTTCGAGCAGCGGCACCGACCAGCGTTCCAGCGCTTCGGGAAGCAGCGTGTGATTCGTGTAGTTGAACACCGTTCGCGTGACGTCCCAGGCGACCTCCCACGGCATCGCGTGCTCGTCGACGAGCAGGCGCATCAGCTCGGGGATGGCGATCGCGGGGTGCGTGTCGTTGAGCTGAATCGCGACGTGGTCGGGGAGCGACGTGAGCTCGCCATGCTGCTGCAGGTGGCGTCGCAGCAGGTCCTGCAGCGACGCCGACGCGAAGAAGATCTCCTGCCGCAGCCGCAGTTCGTGGCCAGCCGGGGTCTGGTCGCTAGGGTAGAGCACGCGCGAGATCGCTTCGAGCCGGACACGATCGGCGAGCGCACCGACATGGTCGCCGCGATTGAAGTCTTCGAGCGACAGTGGATCGACGGCGCGCGCCGACCACAGCCGCAAGGTGTTGATGTGCGCGCCGCGCCAGCCCGCGATCGGCGTGTCGTAGGCGACGGCCTTGACGCTGTCGGTGGGGTGCCACACCGAGCGCGTCGTGCCGTCCTCCTTCGTGACCACGTCGACGGTGCCGCCGAATCCGATCGTGTAGGCGACCTCCGGCCGCGCGAATTCCCAGGGGTTGCCCGCCGACAGCCACTCTTCCGGAAGCTCCACTTGCCATCCGTCCTGCAGCACCTGGCGGAAGATGCCGTGGTCGTAGCGGATGCCGTAGCCGTGGGCCGGAATGCCCAGCGTCGACATGCTCTCCATGAAGCAGGCGGCCAGCCGACCCAGGCCGCCGTTGCCGAGAGCGGCATCCGGCTCGAGCTTGCGCAGCCGGTCGAGGTCCACGCCGAGATCGGCCAGCGCCGCGCGCGCCGTCGCGGTGAGGCCGAGATTGCCTAGCGCGTCGAACAGCAGTCGCCCGATCAGGAATTCGAGCGAGAAGTAGTACACGCGCTTGCGCCCGTCGCGGTACGTGCGTCGCGTCGCGTCCATCCAGTACCCGACGATGCGGTCGCGCACGGCGAGCGCCGTGGCGATCAGCCAGTCGTGCTCGAGCGCGTGCCGGGTATCCTTGCCGACCGCGTAGGTGAGCTTGGCGATGATCGCGTCGCGGAACGTTGCGACTTGATCGTCGACGGCGTTCGCGCGGGGTGCGGGAGCGGCGGACGGGGCGCCGGTGTCGGGAGGGATTCGGTCGTTCATCGCGGGTTGTGATTCGAAGGACGGCGTGGGGCGCTGCGCGGCGCGAAGGCTAGGAGGCGAAGAGGGGAATTCGATCTTGTTCCGGCCGACGGCTTGCCCCGAGATCCGGAGGATCGCGGGCCGACACCTGCGGTCCTGTACAGAAGTCTACATCGTCGCGCGGCATTTTCGGTCGGCCGCTGCGTTGCGAAGGCGGGACGGGCATGGTCCCGACCACGGCACCGGCTGCTTGGTCGCCCTGTCGAATGCCGTCGCCGGCAACGTTATGGGCGACGTGGCGGTGGTACTGCATGCACCTTTGATCGCCGTCAAGGATGGCGCTTGCGTCGCTCGCCACGGGGTCCAAAATTATGATTGGGAAGGGCCCCGAGGTCTCGGGGTTCGGACCAAGAAGAAGTTGGCAGTCGAAGGAGGGCATCATGAGCAACATCGTCTCCTATGATCCGTTCACCGAAAGCGGGTTTGACGATCTTTTCCGCGGCTTTTTCACGCCCGTGCGGCGTGATGCAACGCGTACGCCGGTGATGGTCAAGATGGACGTTACCGAGACGAAGGAAGGCTTTCTGATCCACGCCGAGATGCCGGGTGTGAAGAAGGACGACATCAGCGTCGAGATCGAAGGCAATCAAGTCACGCTGAGCGCCGAAGTCAAGCGCGAAACGGAAAAGAAGGAAGGTGAAAAGCTGCTTCGCAGCGAGCGCTACTATGGGAATGTGTATCGCAGCTTCACGCTGCCGGCCGAGCTGGACGAGGCGGCAAGTGAAGCGAAGTTCGACAATGGTGTGCTCGAGTTGAAGCTCGTCCGCAAGGCGCCCACCACGACGGGCCGCAAGCTGCCTGTCATGTAAGTGAGGCAGAGTGGGGGGCGCGCAGGTGGCGCTCCCCGGATTTCACGGCCGACGCGGGTTGGGTGTCGAAGGTGCCGCGTTCGGTCGTGTCGCCCGCGCTCGGTGGTACGCCGGGCGCGGGTTTCGTTTTTCCGGAGTCCCGTCCTCTCGGCGGTAACGGGACGAGTGGGGAATGCCTCACCCAAACCGGCGGGGCTGGCTGCGGCGGCGTGCCGATGGCAAAGTGGCAATGGACGGGGTGGCGATGCGCCCGCTGCAAAGCCTGTCCAGTCAGCCTGCGACGTCATGCCGTCCACTTCCACGACGAGATCAGCTGCGATCCGCTTCGGCATCGACCTGGGCGGCAGCAAGATCGAGATCATCGCCCTCGACGGGGGAGGGAAGGAGCTCTTGCGTCGTCGCGTGGCGACCCCCAAAGACGATTACCGCGCCACGCTCGCCGCGGTGGCCGGGCTGGTCGGCGATGCAGAACGGGAACTGGGCGTACGCGGCTCGGTCGGCATCGGCACTCCGGGCTCGATATCCCGCGCGACCGGCCTGCTGCGTGGATCGAATTCGGTGTGCCTCAATGGACAGCCGATCCGACAGGACCTCGAAACCCTGCTCGGACGCGAGGTGCGCATCACCAACGACGCCAACTGCTTCGCGCTGTCGGAGGCCACCGACGGCGCCGGCAAGGGGGCGGCGGTCGTGTTCGGCGCCATCCTCGGGACGGGCGTAGGCGCGGGGATCGTCGTCGCGGGCCGAGTCCTCGACGGACCGAACGCGATCGCCGGCGAGTGGGGCCACAATCCGCTGCCCTGGCCGCGCGACGACGAGCGGCCCGGCGCCCCGTGCTTTTGCGGTCGAGCCGGCTGCATCGAAACCTGGCTTTCCGGCCCGGGTATCGAGCGCGACCATCTGCAGGTGACCGGCGAGCCGCTGAAGTCGCGCGACATCGTGGTGCGGGCGGCGATCGGCGACGCCGCCTGCGCCGCAACGCTCGCCCGCTACGAGGAGCGGCTCGCACGTGCGCTGGGGCACGTGATCAACCTGCTCGACCCCGACGTCATCGTGCTCGGCGGCGGGATGTCCAACGTCGAACGGCTGTACGACAGCGTGCCGCGACTGTGGGGACCCTGGGTGTTCTCCGACCGCGTCGATACGCGGCTCGAACGGAACGTCCACGGCGATTCCAGCGGTGTGCGCGGCGCGGCCTGGCTCTGGGAAGGCTGACCGAAGGATCGGTGCGGCCGTGCCGTTGACGACCGATGCGGACCCGTTCCGCTGCGGTTTCGCCGGCGCGATCGGGTCGCAGGCGACCGCGACTGCGATCGTTGCCTACATTCCGGAATAGTTCGGCCCGCCGCCGCCCTCGGGCGCGACCCATACGATGTTCTGCGTCGGGTCCTTGATGTCGCAGGTCTTGCAGTGAACGCAGTTCTGGAAGTTGATCTGCAGCCGCGAGGCACCGTCGCCGCCCGTCAGAAATTCGTAGACCCCGGCCGGGCAGTAGCGCGCTTCCGGGCCCGCGTATTGCGCGAGGTTCACGGCGACGGGGATGGCCGCGTCCTTCAGCGTCAGGTGCGCCGGCTGGTTTTCCTCGTGATTGGTGTTCGACAGGAACACCGATGACAGCTTGTCGAACGTGAGCGTCTGATCCGGCTTGGGATAGTCGATCGGCGTGCATTCGGCAGCGGGCCTGAGCTTGGCGTGATCGGGGAGCTGCCGGTGCAGCGTCCACGGCGCCTTGCCGCGCAGGACCATCTGATCGATGCCCCACAGCACCGCACCGACGATCAGACCCTTGTCCAGATACGGCTTGAAATTGCGCGCGCGATGCAGCTCGTCGTGCAGCCAGCTCGCTTCGAACGCGGCGGGGTAGGCCGCCAGTTCGTCGTGCGCACGACCGGCCGCGAGCGCGTCGAACGCGGCATCGCCGGCCAGCATCCCGGTCTTGATCGCGGCATGCGAGCCCTTGATGCGCGGTGCGTTGAGAAATCCGGCATCGCAGCCGACGAGGGCGCCTCCCGGGAAGGCGAGTTTCGGCAGCGACTGCAGGCCGCTGGCGTTGATCGCGCGCGCGCCGTAGGCGACGCGCTTGCCGCCGTCGAGGAAGTCGCGGATCAGCGGGTGCGTCTTGTAGCGCTGGAACTCCTGGAACGGCTCGAGGTACGGGTTGGTGTAGCCGAGGCCGACCACCAGTCCGAGCGACACCTGACGGTCCTCGAAGTGATACATGAAACCGCCGCCGTAGGTGGCGTTGTCGAGCGGCCAGCCGGCGCTGTGCAACACGAGGCCCGGCACGTGCTTCTTCGGATCGAGTTCCCAGACTTCCTTGATGCCGATGCCCCAGGTCTGCGGATCGCGGCTCTCGTCGAGCCGATACCGCGCGATCACCTGCTTGCCGAGATGGCCGCGCGCACCTTCGGCGAACAGCGTGTATTTGCCGAGGAGCTCGACGCCGGGCTGGAAGTTGGCGGTCGGTTGGCCGTCCTTGCCCACGCCCATGTTCCCGGTCGCAACGCCGCGCACCGCGCCGCGCTCGTCGTAGAGCACCTCCGCGGCCGCGAAGCCGGCGAAGATCTCGACGCCGAGCTCCTCGGCCTGCTTGCCGAGCCAGCGCACGACGTTCGCGAGGCTGACGATGTAGTAGCCGTCGTTGATGAAGCAGTCCGGCAGCAGCCAGTGCGGGTTGTAGTACGCCTTCGACCGGGTGAGGAGGTAGAAGCGGTCCTCGCTCACCTTCGTCTTCAGGGGCGCCCCGCGCGCGCTCCAGTCGGGCACGAGCTCGTCGATCGCCCGCGGGTCCATCACCGCGCCCGAGAGTATGTGCGCGCCGGGCTCGGAGCCCTTCTCCAGCACGACGACGCCGATGTCGTTGCCGGTTTGGGCGGCGCGCTGCTTGATCCGGATCGCCGCCGCCAGCCCCGCGGGTCCGGCGCCGACGATCACGACGTCGTATTCCATTGCTTCGCGTTGCACGATCGGTGTTCCCTCGGCAAGGCGGGGCGGTGTGCGGCCCCCGCAAGCATCCGATTGTATAATGTCGCGGTCTTGCGCACGCCCGGGCGCCGGAAGCGCCCGGGCGTGCCTTCCCGCTACGCGATCCGCAGATGAGCCCCCTCGGAATCACCGCGCTGATGCTCGTCGCGTTCGCGGGATTCGGCTACCTTGCTGCGCGGAAGCTCGCCATCATCGCGGCCCTGCAGCCGGAGGTTCGCTGGGACCGCCCCCTCGAGCGCGTGAAGTCGGTCCTGGTCAACGGCTTCCTGCAGGACCGGATGATCCGCCGCGACTGGAAGCCGGGGCTGATGCACGCGGGGATCTTCCTCGGCTTCATGGCGCTCCTGGCGCGCAAGCTCCAGCTCATCGTCATCGGCTATCACGAGCCGTTCGTCTATCCGGGCATCATCGGGAACCTGTTCACGGCGGGCAAGGACGCCGTCGAGATCGTCGTGCTGGCGGCGCTCGCGTACGCGTTCTGGCGCCGCTACGTGCAGCGGCCGGCGCGGCTCGAACCGAACCGCGAGGCGCTGCTGGTGCTGTTGCTGATCCTCGCGATCATGATCACCGACTTCCTGTTCGACGGCTTCCGCTTCGCCCGTCTTGCGGGCAGCGATCCGGCCATCGCGCACGAGCGCGCGTGGGCGTTCGCAGGCAGCCGCGTGGCGGATGCGCTGGCGGGGCTGTCACCCGCGGCGCTCGCCGTCGGCTACCACCTGTCGTACTGGGCGCAGGTGATCGTCGTGTTCGCCTTCCTCGTGATCCTTCCGCTGGGGGAGCACTTCCACATCGTGACCGCGCTGCCGGCGCTCTACTTCCGGCGCGGCGGGCCGGCCAACGCGGTGCCCGCCGTCGATCTGGACAAGCTGATGGCCGACGACGCGGATGCCGCAGAGGTCCGCGTCGGCGTGCGCACGGCAAAGGATCTGACGTGGAAGGAGGGCCTCGACGCGTTCACGTGCACCGAATGCGGCCGCTGCAAGGACGCGTGCCCGACCTTCCTGACCGGCAAACCGCTGTCGCAGAAATGGGTCCACGACAGCCTCAAGCATCACCTGATGGCGAAGCGTGCCGCGCTGACCGCGGAGAATCCGCCCGCGGACGCGCTGCCGGCGCTGGTGCCGGAGGTGATCGGCGAAGACACGCTGTGGGCGTGCACGACGTGCGGCTACTGCGAGGCCGCGTGCCCGATCGAGCTCGAGCACCTGCCGCGGTTCTACCGGCTGCGCCAGCACCGGGTGCTGATGGACGGCGAATTCCCGCACGAGCTCAAGGCCGTGTTCGAGGCCTACGAGTCGCAGAGCAACCCGTGGGGGCTGCCCGCCGACACGCGCGGTGACTGGGCGCGCGGTCTCGGCGTGCCGGTCGTGGGCAGTCCTTCCGACGTCGCCGGACTCGACTACCTGTTCTATGTCGGTTCCGCGGAATCGTTCGATCCGCGGGGCCAGAAGATCGCGCGCGCGTTCGCCGAGATCCTCAAGGAGGCGGGCGTCAGGTTCGCCATTCTCGGCGCGGCCGAAACCTCGACCGGAGAATGCGTGCGCCGGGCGGGCAACGAGATGCTGTTCCAGGAACTCGCGAAGTCGCTGACGGCATCGCTCAACGACCTCGGCGTCGTGCGCATCGTCACCTGCGATCCGCACGCGTTCAATTCGCTGAGGAACGAGTATCCGGCATTCGGCGGACGCTACGAGGTGATTCACCACACGCAGCTCATGGCCCGGCTGGTGGCCGAGGGCCGCCTCGTCCTGTCGCCGCAGTTCGAGCGCGTCATCTTCCACGAGCCGTGCTACCTCGGGCGCCACAACGGCGAGTACGAGGCGCCGCGCGCGCTGCTTTCTGCCGTGACGCGCGACGAACCGCTAGAATTCGCCCTCAGCCGCGAGAAGGCGATGTGTTGCGGGGCCGGCGGCGGACGGATGTGGATGGAGGAATCGATCGGACGCCGGATCAACGTCGTTCGCGTCGAGCAGGCGCTGCCGCACGCGCCGCGGGTGATCGCGACCGCGTGCCCGTATTGCGCGGTGATGATGGGCGATGGCATCGCGACCGCCGGCCGCGACGCGGAGGTGACGACCAAGGACATCGCCGAGCTGGTGGCTGCCGCGATGGTGCGCCGCTCCGCCCCGGCGCCGTGAACGCCGACCGGGCACTCGCCGGAGGAATCGATGACACAGCACCCGCGCCGGCTTGTCCATACGTCCGTGCAGCCGATCCGGTGGGGCGACATGGATGCACTCGGCCACGTCAACAACACCGTCTACTTCCGCTACATGGAGCAGGCGCGGATCGAATGGCTGTTCGCGCTGCACGCGGACGTGGGCGCGTACCAGGGCACGGGGCCGGTAATCGTCAATGCGAGCTGCACGTTCCTCGAGCCGCTCGTGTATCCGGGCGACGTCGAGGTCCGCGTGTATCTCGGCGACCTCGGACGCAGCAGCATAGGCAGCTACTACGATCTTCTGATGGGCGGCAGGAAGTACGCGGAAGGCGCGGCGAAGATCGTCTGGATCGACCTCGCGACCGGCCGCTCGGCGCCGCTGCCGGAGCTCGTCACCGCGCCGCTGCGCACGACGGTTGCCGAACCAGCCCCGCGCGCGGGGCCGCTTACCGATCTCGACTGAGGCCGCCATGACGACGATTCCGCTGCTGTGGCGGCCCTCGCCGCAACGCATCGAGGCCGCGAACATCACCCGCTTTGCGCGCAGCGTCGGCGCCCGGCATGGCGTCGCTTTGCCCGACTATCCGGCGCTCTGGCGATGGTCGATCGAGCAGAAGGAAACGTTCTGGCGCGAGGTCTGGGACTTCACGGGGATCGTCGGCGAGCGGGGCCAACGGACGCTCGTCGATCCGCAACGGATGCCCGGCGCGCGGTGGTTTCCGGACGCGAAGCTCAACTTCGCGGAAAATCTGCTGACCCGGCGCGCCGCCGACGACGTCGGCGACGCGCTGATCTTCCGCGGCGAAGACAAGGTCGCGCGGAAGCTTACGAACGCCGAGCTGATGGCGTCGGTCGCGCGCGTTGGCGGCGCCCTCGATGCGCTCGGGATCGCGCCGGGCGACCGCGTCGCCGCGTACGTCCCGAACATGCCGGAGGCGATTGTCGCCATGCTCGGCGCGGCGAGCCGCGGCGCGATCTGGTCGTCGAGTTCGCCGGATTTCGGCGTGCAGGGCGTGCTCGACCGGTTCAGCCAGATCGCGCCGCGCGTGCTCTTCACGGTCGACGGCTACTGGTACAACGGCAAGGCATTGCCGATTCTCGACAAGGTCGCCGCCATCGTCGCCCGCCTGCCCAGCGTCGAGCGCGTCGTCGTGATCCCGTATCTGCAGCAGTCGGCGGGCGTGTCGGACGATCTGTCCGGCGTGCGCGGCGCGACGTCGTGGGACGCGTTCACCGCCCCGCACGCGCGGGATCCGGTCCGCTTCGTGCGGCTGCCGTTCGACCATCCGCTGTACATCCTGTACTCGTCGGGGACCACCGGCGAGCCCAAGTGCATCGTTCACGGCGCGGGCGGCACGCTGCTCCAGCATCTCAAGGAACACGTGCTCCACGGCGACATCAAGCGTGGCGACCGGCTGTTCTACTTCACCACCTGTGGCTGGATGATGTGGAACTGGCTGGCGTCGGGCCTCGCGGCCGGCGCGACGGTGCTGCTCTACGACGGCTCGCCGTTCATCAACGGCGGCAAGCTGTTGTGGGACTATGCCGAGGCCGAGCGGATCACGCACTTCGGCACGTCGGCCAAGTACATCGACGCGCTGAAGAAGATATGCACGGTGCCGTGCAAGGATTACGAGCTGCCGGCGCTGCAGACGATATTCTCGACCGGCAGCCCGCTGGCGCCGGAAAGCTTCGACTACGTGTATCAGTGCATCAAGGAGGACGTCTGCCTGTCGTCGATCTCCGGCGGCACCGACATCGTTTCCTGCTTCGCGCTGGGCAATCCGACACTGCCGGTCTACCGCGGCGAGCTGCAGTGTCGCGGACTGGGCATGGCGGTGGAGGTGTACGACGACGACGGCCAGCCGGTGGCGGCGGGAAGCAAGCTGCGCGGCGAGCTCGTGTGCACGGCGCCGTTTCCGTCGATGCCGGTCGGCTTCTGGAACGATCCCGACGGGGCGAAATATCGCGCCGCCTACTTCGAGCGGTTTACCGGCGTCTGGTGCCACGGCGACTATGTGGAGCTGACCGAGCACGGCGGCATGGTGTTCCACGGTCGCTCGGACGCCACGCTCAATCCGGGCGGGGTGCGCATCGGCACTGCCGAGATCTATCGACAGGTGGAACAGCTTCCGGAGGTCGTCGAGAGCCTCGTGATCGGCCAGGACTGGCCGCCGGGCGAAATCGGCGACGTGCGCGTGGTCCTGTTCGTTCGGCTTCAGGACGGCCTCGTGCTCGACGAGAAGCTCGTCGAGCGGATCAAGCAGCACATCCGCGCGAACACCACGCCGCGGCACGTCCCGGCCAAGGTGGTGCAGGTGACCGACATTCCGCGCACGAAGAGCAACAAGATCGTCGAGCTCGCTGTGCGCAACATTGTCCAGGGCCTGCCGGTGAAGAACATCGAGGCGCTGGCCAATCCCGAGGCGCTCGAGCAGTATCGGGACCGCGACGAACTCAAGACCTGACGAGGCCAAGATGCTGATCGACGCTCCCCGCTCGCTGCTGCTCGTCGTCGACGTGCAGGAAAAGCTGCTGCCGGCGATCCACGACCACAAGCGGGTCGTCGACAACGTCGTGTGGCTGACCCGCGTCGCGCAGAAGATCGGCATTCCCGTCGCCGCGACCGAGCAGTATCCGAAGGGGCTCGGCCGCACGGCAGCCGCGCTCCGGGCGTTGCTTCCGGAGAACGCGATCGCCGCGAAGAACCATTTTTCGTGCGTGGCCGCGCAGTGCCTCGCGGCGCTGCCCGGCGCCGACCGGCCCCAGGTCGTCCTCGCCGGTGTCGAGGCGCACGTGTGCGTGCTGCAGACCGCGCTCGAGCTCGTCGAGGAGGGCAAGGAGGTCTACGTCGTCGCCGATTGCGTGGGATCACGGCGCGAGGCCGACTGCGAACTGGCATTGGCGCGGATGCGGCAGGAGGGGGTACGCATCGTCGCGCGCGAGATGGTCGTGTTCGAGTGGCTGGGCGAGGCCGGGACGCCGCTGTTCAAGGAAGTGAGCAAGGAGTTCCTGAAGGATGCGTGAACGGATGGAGTACCCGGTGAAGGGCACCGCGGGTCGGGATCGACGCAGGGGCAAGCCCGCTCGGGCACTGACACCGGCCGCGTTCGCGCGGTTCGCCGAAGAGGCGACCCGATGAATCTCATCGCCGTCCTCGCGGCGCTCGGCCTCGAGCAATGGCGGGCGTTCCACTGGCGCGTCGTTGTCGAGCGGGCGTTCGTCCGTTATGCGCGTGCGCTCGAGCGGCGACTCAATGGCGGCACCGTGCAACAGGGCGTGATCGCGACGCTGGCCGCGCTCGCGCCGCCGGTCCTGATCGGCGTGGGGATGTTCTGGGCGCTCGCCGTGCTCAACCCTCTGCTCGGTCTCGCCTGGAACGTTGCGGTGCTCTACCTGCTGATGGGGTTCCGCCGCTTCAGCCACGCGTATTCCGATGTCGTGGCGGCACTGAAGGCGGGCGACATCAACGGCGCGCGCCGCGCGCTTGCCGGCTGGCGCGGTGGCGTGACGACCGATCTGTCGAGCACCGACGTGGCCAAGCTTTCGATCGAGCGCGGATTGATGGATTCCTACCGCCAGGTATTTGCGACGCTGTTCTGGTTCATCGTGCTGCCGGGCCCGGCAGGCGCCGTGTTGTATCGCGCCGCGGCGCTGCTCGCCGAAGAATGGGCGGGCGATGCGCACGGCACCGACACGACGCCGATTGCCCGCGCCCGGGAGACGTTCGGCCGCCCGGCGCGACGCCTGCTGTGGCTGCTCGACTGGGTGCCCGTGCGACTGACGGCGCTGTCGTTCGCGATCGTCGGGGACTTCGAGGATGCGGCGTACTGCTGGCGCACGCAGGCGGCGAACTGGACGGAGCAGGATGGCGGCGAGCACGCCGGCATCATCCTCGCGAGCGGGGGTGGCGCGCTCGGCGTCGTTCTCGGCGGACCGCTCCCGGTGCTCGGCGGAGAGCCGGATTTCCGTCCGGAAATCGGGATGGGGGAGGCCGCCGATGCCGATCTCCTGCCCAGTGGCGTCGGGCTGATCTGGCGCGCCCTGGTGCTCTGGCTGCTGCTGATCCTGCTGCTGACGCTGGCGAACTGGGCGCCGTGAGGGCGACGGAAGCTAGAGTTCGACCTGCGACCCGAGCTCGACGATGCGGTTGGGCGGCAGCTCGAAATACGCCGCCACGCTGCCGGAGTTCTTGTACATCGCGACGAAGAGCTTCTCGCGCCACAACGCCATGTCCGAACCGATCTTCGGCAGCAGCGTTTCCCGGCCAAGGAAGAACGACGTATCCATCAGGTCGAGGCGCAGCCCCTGCTCGGCGGCCCAGTCGAGGGCCTCGGGCAGGTCGGGCGTGTCCATGAAGCCGAAGAACACCTTGACGCGGCAGAACTGGCCGTTGATGGGCTCGACCGCAACGCGCTGTGACACGGGCACGTGCGGGACGTCAAGGGTGATCACGGTGAGCAGGGCGACGTGCTCGTGCAGGCTCTTGAAGTGTTTCATGCTGTGCAGCAGCGCATGCGGGACGGCCGACGTGTTCGACGTCATGAACACCGCGGTTCCGGGCACGGTCGCGCAGCCCAGCGACGCGCTTTCGATGAACACGGAAAGCGGGATCGAATCCGCCTCCAGCCGCGCATTCAGAATCTCGCGACCACGCTTCCACGTCGACATGAACAGGAACGCGACGAGCGCGAATGCGAGAGGAAACCATCCGCCTTCGACGATCTTGAGCGCGTTGGCGCCGAAGAACGCCACGTCGATGAACAGGAACGCACCGAACAGCGCAACGCAGGCGGGCAGGCTCCAGCCCCAGCTTCGGCGCGCGACGACGAACGCCAGGACCGTCGTAATGGCCATGGTGCCGGTCACCGCGATGCCGTAGGCGGCAGCCAGGTTGGTCGACGAACCGAAGCCCAGCACCAGCGCGACGACGCCGACGAACAGCGTCCGGTTGACGATGGGGAGGAATACCTGCCCGATTTCGCGGCTCGACGTGTGGCGGACCTCGGTCCGCGGCGCGTAACCCAGCTGCATCGCCTGCTGCGTGATCGAGAACGCTCCCGAGATCACCGCCTGCGACGCGATGATCGTGGCGAACGTCGACAGCGCGACCAACGGATAGAGGGCCCAGCCCGGCGCCAGCTTGTAGAACGGGTTCTCGACCGCTGCCGGCTCGACGATCAGCAGTGCGCCCTGCCCGAAGTAGTTGAGCGCGAGCGCCGGCGCCACCAGTCCTGCCCAGGCGATGCGCACGGGACGCGCACCGAAGTGGCCCATGTCCGCGTACAGCGCTTCTGCGCCGGTCACGGCGAGCACGACGGCGCCGAGCGAGAAGAAGCCCAGCGCGGGGTTCTGGATGAAGAACCCGAATGCGTACAGGGGCGAGAGCGCGTTCAGCACCTGCGGCGCGCGCAGAATGCCGACGATGCCGAGCATCGACAGGGTCAGGAACCAGACCACCATCACCGGACCGAACAGCGCACCGACGCGCCCGGTGCCGTGTTTCTGGAAGAAGAACAATACGACGAGCACGCCCAGCGTGACCGGGATCACGTACGGCTTGAGTGCCGGGGTCGCCACCTCGAGCCCTTCGACAGCCGACAGCACGGAAATGGCGGGCGTGATCATGCCGTCGCCGTAGAAGAGCGCAGCGCCGAACAGACCCATCATCATCAGCACGCGCGCGCGGCCGGCATCCTTCTCGCCGCGCAGCACCAGCGCCATCAGGGCCATGATGCCGCCCTCGCCCCGGTTGTTGGCGCGCATGATGAACACGATGTACTTGACCGACACGACCAGCATCAGCGCCCAGAAGACCACCGACAGGATGCCGAGCACGTTGGCCTCGTCGATCGGCACCGGGTGGTGCGTTCCCCCGAACACTTCCTTCAGCGCGTAGAGCGGGCTGGTGCCGATGTCGCCGTAGACGACGCCGAGCGCGGCGAGTGTCAGCGTGGCCATACGGCTGCCCTGCGCGTCGTGCGGCTGGGTGCTGGTCGTGGCAGTCATCGGTAATCAGGGCTGGAAGCGGTAGCCGACGCCGGTCTCGGTCAGGAAATGCCGCGGCTGGGCGGGATCGTCCTCGAGCTTCTGCCGCAGCCGGCCGACATAGATGCGTGCGTAGTGGGAACTCTCGACATAACTCGGCCCCCAAACCTCGCGCAGCAGATACCGGTGCGTCAGCACCTTGCCCGCGTTTGCGGTCAGGAGCAACAGCAGACGGTACTCGATCGGCGTGAGATGAATGGTCTCGCCGCGTCGGCGCACGACCCGGCTCACATGGTCGATCTCGACGTCGCCGAAGCGAAACACGGATCCGCCGCTTGCGGCACCCGCATGCCGGCGAAGCATCGCCCGCGTGCGGGCGAGCAGTTCACCGACGCCGAACGGCTTGGTCAGATAGTCGTCGGCACCCGCATCGAGCGCCCCGATCTTCTCGGCTTCGTCAACGCGGGCCGAAAGCACGATGACGGGAACGCTCGACCAGCCGCGAAAGTCGCGAATGAAATCGATGCCGTTGCCGTCCGGCAGCCCGAGGTCGAGAACGACGAGATCGGGCTTTCGAGTGCCAGCCTCGATCAGCCCCTGCTTCAATGTCTCGGCTTCGAAGACCTGCCATCCCTCCGTCTCCAGGGCGGCACGGACGAAGCGCCTGATCTGGCGTTCATCCTCGATCAGCACGGCGATCGGTTGGGGATCGGTCATCGCGGCTCTCGCCGACAACCCTTCGGATTGCATTCTTGCCAGACAGGATCCCGCCGCACCGGGAGCGCAATGCAGTGTTGCGCTCGCCGACAGGCGCAGCCCCTGCGGCACGACGCGTCGCGCGCTGCCCACGGATTATCACCGCAAATCAGAACGTTCGCGAGCGGCGCATGGTCGCAGGTCGGGCGTCCGGCGCCGTGCTTCCTGCGCGTGCGAACGGAGATCGGGCGCACAGGGTCTCCACCGGGCGCGGGTGACGCCTCGAAATCGGGCGCGCTCAGGCGGGAGTCGGGGACGGTCCCTCGTCCGGCGCGGCGGGCGGCGTGCCCAAGGGCAAGGTGAAGTGAAACCGCGCGCCGCCGCGCGGGCCGTTGTCGGCCCAGATTCTGCCGCGGTGGGCGTCGATGATTGCCCGGCAAATCGCGAGCCCCAGTCCGATGCCGGGCGTCGACGATTCGCGGCTTCCGCGCGTGAACTTCTCGAAGATCGCCTCTTCCTGACCCTTGGGTATGCCTGGCCCGTTGTCGCTCACGGTGACCAGCAGCTGGTCGCCGGAGACGTCTGCTGCCAGCGTCACGACCGTTCCCGCCGGCGTGTATTTGCCGGCGTTCTCGAGCAGGTTGTAGAGCACGCGCTCGATCAACACGGCGTCGACCTCGACCAGCGGCAGATCGCGCGCCAGTGCCACCTCGACGCGATGCTGGACCAGCGCCGTCCGGGCCGACTTGAGCGCGCTGCCCACGACTTCCTCGAACGGCAGCCACTGCCGCTGCAGCCTGACGTCGCCGCTCTGAATTCGCGCCATGTCGAGCAGGTTGTTGACCAGCGCACTCATCCGGCGCGCTTCTTCGGCGATGGCATGCGCGGTTTCGAGCTGCGCACCGGAAAGCGCCGGTCGGGTGATCGCCAACGATTCGGCCAGGCCGATGAGCGCCGCCAGCGGGGTGCGCAGATCGTGCGACAGCGCGGAGAGAAGCGAGTTGCGCAGCCGCTCGGATTCCATGTGAAGCAGCGCGCGCTGCGCGACGTCGACGTAGTGGACGCGTTCGAGCGCAATCGCGGCAAGCGCGGCAAAGGTGTCGAGCTGCCGCTTCTGTTCGGGAACCATGAGCATCCGGCGGTTCTTCGCCTTGATCGCCAGCACGCCGCGGGTGCGCATCGGCGCGCGCAGCGGCAGATACAGATACTCGCTGCCGGCCAGCGTATCGGTTCCGGCCCCCGCAGGTTGCGATTTGTCGTACACCCACTGCGCGGCACCGATGTCGACCTCGGGCATCTCCCTGCCTCCGCCGCGGACCGCAATCCGCTCCTGCTCGTCGGGAAGCAGTACCGCGACCTTTGCCTGGAATGTTCTGGCGATGACGGCGACCGCCGTGTCGACCACCTGCTCGGTCTGCAGGAGGCTGGACAGGTCGCGCGCGAATTCGAAGAGGGCGCGGGCGCGCTCTTCGCGATACGACGCGACACGGGCCTGGAACCGCAGGCCGGCGGTCATCTGCCCGATGATCAGGGCCACCGCCAGCATGACCGCGAACGTGAGCAGATATTGCGCATCGCTCACCGCGAAGGACAGGCGAGGCGGAACGCAAAAGAAGTCGAACGCCGCCACGCTGACGAAGGCCGCCAGTACCGCCGGGCCGCGGCCCAACCGCAACGCCACCAGCACCACCGTCAGCAGGAACAGCATGACGATGTTGGCGAGGTCGAAGTACGGCAACAGCGCGGTCGCGATGACCGTGGTCACCGCACAGGCGGCGAACGCCCACAGGTAGCGCAGGCCCTTCGCGACGCGTCGAGCATCGTCGGTGTCGACGTCTGGCGAGGGCGCAACGGGTCGCTCGGCAGGCGCCGTCTCGCCTCGCCCGATCTCGATCAGGTCGATATCGGGCGCCAGTTCGGCGACGCGCTGCGCGACGCCGCGGACCCACGGCCAACTTCGGGATACGGGGCTGCGCCCGGTGACGACTTTCGAGCAGTTGTGCGTTCGCGCATAGTCGACGATGAGCGCTGCCGGATCGTTGCCCGCCAGAATCGCCGTCCTCGCGCCCAATTCCTGCGCGAGCTTGACCGTCCGCAGAATCCGCTCGCGTTCCGCGGCGGACAAACGCTGGAGGCCCGGCGTCTCAACGTAGACGGCGGTCCAATCGGCGTCGAGCTGGGTCGCCAGGCGCGCGGTGCTACGCACGAGGGCGTCGCCTCCGAGGCGGGGTCCGATGCAGCACAGCAGCGACGCTTCGGTCTTCCAGACCCGCTCGATGGCCTGGTCTTCGCGGTAGGCCTGGACGTCGTCCTCGACGCGGTCCGCGGTGCGGCGCAGCGCGAGCTCGCGCAGCGCCATCAGGTTGCCCTTGCGGAAGAAGTTGCGCGCCGCGCGCTCGATCTGCTCGGGGATGTAGACCTTGCCGGCCTTGAGCCGCGCGAGGAGGTCGTCGGCCGGAATGTCGACGAGCATCACCTCGTCGGCGTCGTCGAAGAACGTGTCGGGGACCGTCTCGTGGACGCGGATCCCGGTGATGCCGCCGACGACGTCGTTCAGGCTCTCGAGGTGCTGGACGTTGAGCGTCGTGAAGACGTCGATGCCGGCGGCGACGAGTTCCTCGATGTCCTGCCAGCGTTTCGCGTGGCGTGACCCCTCGACGTTGGTGTGGGCGAGCTCGTCGACGAGGATCAGCGCCGGTCGGCGCACGAGCGCGGCGTCGAGGTCGAACTCGCGCAGCATCCGTCCCTGGTACTCGCGCACGGCCAGCGGCAGCACGGCGAGGCCCTGCATGCAGGGCTTCGGTCTCCTTGCGGCCGTGCGTCTCGACGACGCCGACGAGCACGTCACGGCCTTCGTCGCGCAGCGCGCGCGCCGCGGCGAGCATCGCATAGGTCTTGCCGACGCCGGCCGCGGCGCCGAAATAGATGCGCAGGCGGCCGCGACGCGCGGCCGCTTCCTGCGCCTTGACCTCGGCGAGCAGCTGGTCGGGATCGGGACGCTCGTTCTGCATGGGCACGCCGGAACGTTGGCCGGCAGCCAGTGTAGCAATCGGCCCCGGACGCGCCCGCGGGACCGGCGCTACTTGCCGCTGCGGTCGAGCGCGCGGTTCAACGCCAGCACGTTGACTCGCGCCTCGCCGAGGACGCCGAACGTCGGTCCCGTCGTGTGCTGCGCGATCAGCGTGCGCACGTCGGCCTCGGGCAGGCCGCGCGCCTTGGCGACGCGCCGCACCTGGAATTCGGCAGCAGCGATGCTGATGTCCGGATCGAGGCCGCTTCCCGACGCGGTGACGAGGTCGACCGGCACCGGCGCCGTATTGCCCGGGTCGGCGTCCCGCAATGCCTTGATGCGATCCTTGACCGCGTCCGCGAGCGCGGGATTGCGCGGACCCTGGTTCGAGCCGGACGACGCCGCGGCGTTGTACGGCTGCGGCGAGGTCGCCGACGGGCGGCTCCAGAAGTACTTCGGATCGTCGAACGGCTGGCCGATCAGGCCCGAACCGACGGTCTTGCCGTCCGCAACGACGAGGCTGCCGTTCGCGGCGTGCGGAAACGCGAGCTGCGCGATACCGGTCACGAGCAGGGGGTAGAGCACGCCGGTCAGCAACGTCAACACGGCGAGCATGCGCAAGGCGGGGAGGCATTGGGTGAACATGAGCGTTCTCCGTGGATCAGGCGAGGTTGGTCGCGGCCAGGATCATGTCGATCAGCTTGATCCCCACGAACGGCAGGACGATGCCGCCCACGCCGTAGATCAGCATGTTCCGGCGCAGGATCGGTCCGGCGCCCACCGGTCGGTACTTCACGCCCCTGAGCGCCAGCGGAATCAGCGCCGGGATGATCAGCGCGTTGAAGATCACCGCGGACAGGATCGCGCTGCCCGGCGTGGCGAGCTGCATCACGTTGAGCGCATCGAGCACCGGATAGGTGCTGGCGAACGCCGCCGGAATGATCGCGAAATACTTGGCGACGTCGTTGGCGATCGAGAAGGTCGTCAGCGCACCGCGCGTCATCAGCAATTGCTTGCCGATCTCGACGATCTCGATCAGCTTGGTCGGATTCGAGTCGAGGTCGACCATGTTGCCGGCTTCCTTCGCCGCCTGCGTACCGCTGTTCATCACCACCGCGACGTCGGCCTGGGCGAGCGCCGGCGCGTCGTTGGTGCC
Source organism: uncultured beta proteobacterium (assembly GCA_963843595.1). Taxonomy (GTDB): domain Bacteria; phylum Pseudomonadota; class Gammaproteobacteria; order Burkholderiales; family Casimicrobiaceae; genus CAIWHR01. The sequence goes on from CAWJLG010000010.1 coordinate 78,029, forward strand.
GTCGCCGGTCATCGCCACCAGCTTGCCGTCGGCCTGGATGTCCCGGATCAGCTTGAGCTTCGCCTCGGGCGTCACCTCGGCGAGGAAATCGTCGACGCCGGCTTCGGCGGCGATCGACGCCGCGGTGAGCTTGTTGTCGCCGGTGATCATGATCGTCTTGATCCCCATCCGGCGCAGCTCGGCGAAGCGCTCCTTGATGTGCGTCTTGACGATGTCCTTCAGCTCGATCACGCCCAGCACGTGCCGGCCCTCGGCGACGACGAGCGGCGTCGCGCCGCGGCGCGCCACTTCGTCGACACGCGCATGAATTTCGGGATCCAGCGAGCCGCCCTGCGGCACGATCCAGTCGCGGATCGCGTCGAGCGCGCCCTTGCGGACCTCGCGCCCCTGGTGGGTGACGCCGCTCATCCGCGTCTGCGCCGAGAACGGGATGATCGTGAACCTTCCCGGCTCCAGTTCCGGCGGAACGATGCCGAACGCGCGCTTCACGAGCGCGACGATGCTCTTGCCCTCGGGCGTCTCGTCGCCGAGCGAGGCGAGCATCGCCGCCTCGGCCAGCTGCTGCGGCGTGACGCCCGCGACCGGGTGGAGCGTCGAGGCCTGGCGATTGCCGTGCGTGATCGTGCCGGTCTTGTCGAGCAGCAGCACGTCGCAGTCGCCGGCCGCCTCGACGGCGCGGCCCGACGTCGCGATGACGTTGGCCCGCATCATGCGGCCCATGCCGGCGACACCGATCGCCGAGAGGAGACCGCCGATCGTCGTCGGAATGAGGCAGACGAGAAGCGCGACCAGCACCGTGATCGTCACCGGCGTGCCGGCCTTCGCGACCTCGACGCTGTACAGGGAAAAGGGCAGCAGCGTCACCGTCGCGAGCAGGAACACGAGCGTCATCGCGACCAGCAGGATCGTCAGCGCGATCTCGTTGGGGGTCTTCTGCCGCCTGGCGCCTTCGACCATGCCGATCATCCGGTCGAGGAACGCTTCGCCCGGATTGACGTTGATGCGGACGATGATCCAGTCCGAGAGCACGAGCGTGCCGCCGGTCACCGTGTTGAAGTCGCTGCCCGCCGCGCGGATCACCGGCGCGCTCTCGCCGGTGATCGCGCTCTCGTTGATCGACGCGACACCTTCGATGACTTCGCCGTCGCCCGGGACCAGGTCGCCCTGCTCGACCAGCACGATGTCCCCCTTGCGCAGGTTCGCGGACGGCGTCGACGTGCGCGCGGCATCGCGCTGCGGCTTCGCGAGCTTCTTCGCGATCGTGTCCTTGCGCGCGCTCTTGAGCGAGGCCGCCTGCGCCTTGCTGCGGCCTTCGGCGATCGCCTCGGCGAAGTTCGCGAACAGCAGCGTCACCCAGAGCCACAGCGTGACGGCGAGAATGAAGCCGGCGGGGGCCTCGCCCTTCCCGGTCAGCGCCTGGAGCCAGAGGATCGTCGTCAGGATGCTGCCGATGTACACGACGAACATCACCGGATTGCGCCACTGGTACCGGGGCGTCAGCCGTCGGAAGCTGTCGATGAACGCCGTCTTCATCGCGTCGCGACCGACGAACCACGACAGCGCGGTCTGTTTGGCGGCTAGAGTTGCCATGTCGATTCCTCGAGGAGTTCCGCGCGCTCAGTTGCCGGAGTAGATGAGCAGATGCTCGACGACCGGACCCAGCGCCAGCGCCGGCACGAACGTCAGTGCGCCGACCGTGATCACGGTGCCGATCAGCACGACGACAAACAGCGGCGTGTGCGTCGGCAGCGTCCCGGCCGACGCCGGCACGCGCTTCGCGGCGGCGAACGCACCGGCGAGTGCCAGCACGGGAATCGCGAGCCAGTAGCGTGCGAACAGCATGCACGATGCCGAGGGCCGTGTTGTAGAACGGCGTGTTCGCCGAAAGCCCCGCGAACGCGCTGCCGTTGTTGTTGCCTGCCGACGAGAACGCGTAGAGGATTTCCGAGAAGCCGTGCTCGGCGGGATTCGCGACCCCGGCCTTGCCGGCGTCCACCATGACGGCGATCGCCGTTCCGCAGAGCACGAGCAGCGGCGGAATCAGGATCGCGATCGACGCCATCTTGATCTCGAAGGCGCCGATCTTCTTGCCCAGATACTCGGGGGTGCGGCCGATCATCAGCCCGGCAATGAACACGGCGACGATCGCGAACATGATCATCCCGTACAGCCCGGAGCCCACGCCGCCGTAGATCACTTCGCCGAGCTGCATCAGCCACATCGGGAATCATCCCGGAAAGCGGCATGAACGAGTCGTGCATCGAATTGACCGAGCCGTTCGACGCCGAGGTCGTGGCGACGGCCCACAGTGCGGAGTTGGCCGACGCCGAAGCGCACTTCCTTGCCTTCCATGTTGCCGCCGGGATTGGTCGCGGTCGCGACCTGGTCGGCGCCGAGCTTCGCGAGCAGCGGGATTGCCCGCCCCTTCGCCCACGTAGACCGCGACGAGGAGGGGGACGAACACGATCGTCATGGCGGCGAGCAGCGCCCAGCCCTGGCGCGTGTCGCCGATCATCTTGCCGAACGTGTAGCAGAGCGCCGCGCCGATCAGCAGGATCGAGAGTACTTCGAGAAAGTTTGACAAGCGGCGTCGGATTCTCGAACGGATGCGCCGAATTGACGTTGAAGAAGCCGCCGCCATTGGTGCCGAGCTGCTTGATCGCGATCTGGGAAGCGGCCGGCCCGAGCGGAATGGTCTGCTCGGTTGCCGTCACCTTTTCGGTGACCGGATTGCCCTTGTCGTCCTTGAGCGGCTGACCGTCGGGTCCGTTCTTCGGAGCGTCGTAGGTCACCGGCTGCACCAGCGTCGCCGTCGCGTACTTGTCGAACGTCTGCGGCACGCCCTGCGACACCAGCACGAGTGCGAGCACGATCGACAGCGGAAGCAGGATGTAGACGGTGGAGCGAACGAGATCGGTCCAGAAGTTGCCGATGCCGCCCGCCTCCTTGCGGACGAAGCCGCGAATCAGCGCGACGAGCACGGCCATCCCGGTCGCAGCGGAGACGAAGTTCTGCACGGCGAGCGCGAGCATCTGCGTGAGATAGCTCATCGTGGCCTCGCCGCCGTACCCCTGCCAGTTCGTGTTGGTCGCGAAGCTCGTCGCCGTGTTGAACGCCGAGTCCGGGCTCACCGCGGCCATGTCCTGCGGATTGAGCGGGAGCCATGGCTGCAGCCGCTGCAGTCCGTAGACGACCAGCGCTCCGGCCAGGTTGAACCAGAGCATCGCCAGCGCGTATTCGATCCAGCCCATGTCGCGCGCCGGGTCCACGCCGGCGCCGCGGTAGATCAAACGCTCGAGCGGGCCGCCGATGCGCTGGGCCCGGATTGCACGGCCTTCGTACACCGCGGCCATGTACGAACCGAGCGGCTTCGCCAGCAACAGGAGCACGACGACATAGAGAGCGAGTTGCAGCCAGCCGTTGGCGGTCATGAGAAGAACTCCGGCTTGAACAGTGCGATGATCAGGTAGACGAAGATGCCGAGGGCGGCGATGCCGCTCAGCCAGTAGATCCAGTTCATGGCCGCCCCCGCGGGTCCATGAGGTTGGCGCAGAAGCGGACCAGTCCCGCCGTCAGCGCGAAAAAGGCGACGATCAAAGCGATGAACAGCAAATCCATGAGCATCTCCATTTTTCGCCACTGCGACAACTATTTCAATCTACGCCGAAACCATGGTCACCGCGACGTGCGTCAAGGAAGCCCTCGTGCGTCAGGGAACCGTCAGCGCTCCCCGTGACCGGCCGAGAGCGCCCACCGGACGTTTGCTCGTCGCGCGACTTCCGATGCTTGTCGCGAAGGTACGCGACGATAGCCGCGGCCAAAAGTATTCCAAGCATCAGCCCCCACACCGCGAGGCGAAAGAGTTGCCAATCGTGCATAACGACTCCAGCTGTTAACTTGATTCCACCAATCTATGCGTCGCGGAAAAATCCTCGTTCAATGGGTGCTCGCGTAAAAAATCCGTAAGGAAGAGCGTCGACCTCCGTCGGAAACGGCCCTCGCAGGCGTAAGTGCGACCGGATGCCGCAGCGAAGCGGCTTCCGCTTGCCGGCGGTGTCAGGCGCGGTTGAGTGAGCGCGAAATTGTCGCTCGGTCGCGGTCGATCCGGACGAAATGCGTCTTTACGACTTCTTTATGAGCGATGCACCAGACCTGACACTACGTTTATACGTGGCGCATTACGCTTGTCGCATGAACCTACTAGCGCTCGGCGCTCAGGATTCGACAATGCTGAACCCCACGTACGCGACACCGTCCGGCACGACGCCGCGTCGCCGCGGCGCAACCGCAGGCGCGTCGTCGAATGCCATCGCGTCGATACTGACTGCGGACGACGTTCTTCTCGGGCTCGATGTTTCGAGCAAGCACTGCGCGTTCGCGGAGATCGCCCGGTTCGTCGGCGCGCGGCATGGGCTGCCCGTCGCCGACGTGCTTGCGGGCCTCGACGAACGCGAGGAGCTGGGATCTACGGCCATTGGGCTGGGAGTCGCGATACCGCACGCGCGGGTGCGGACGCTCACGCAACCGATCGCGGCATTCGTTCGTCTGAAATGGGCGATCCCGTTCGACGCCCCGGACGGCAAACCGGTCACCGACGTGCTGGCTCTGCTGGTACCGTATCACGCCAACGACGCGCATCTGCTGCTTCTCGCACAAGTTGCCGAAATGTTCTGCGACAAGGCATTTCGCGAGAGCTTGCGCAGCTGCGACCAGACCACCGAGGTGCAATCGGTGTTCGCCCGGTGGCGGCAAGCGTGATCACGCCTTCGGCTTTGGGGGTACGCATGGATACGATGATGCAATGGCTGTGCCCGCAGGAGATGGAACTGGGTCTCGACGTTCGCAGCAGGCGGGAGGCGCTGCAAGCGGTCAGCGCGATGATCGAACGCTCGCAGGGGCTGAGTGCCCCCGTGGTCTTCCGAGCGTTGTGGCGCCGGGAAATGGCGGCGTCAACCGGCGTCGGAGAGGGCTTTGCCATCCCGCATGCGCGGATCGCCGGTATCACCGAGCCGGTGACGGTCTACGTGCGCACGAAGACTCCGGTGCGCTTTGCCGCGCCGGATGGCAAGCCCGTGTCGGAGCTCTACGTCATTCTCGTTCCCGCGGCGACGGCGACGGCGACGGCGCCGAGGCCGAGCACCTGCGCTTGCTGGCGCTCGTCGCAGAAGCGTTTTCGGATCGCGAGTTCCGCTCGCGCATGGCGGCCGCGTCGGACTCGCGTGACATACGGTCTGCATTTGCGCGATGGATCCGTGGCACACATGCCGGCGCGACCGGAGGGTGGTCACCGCAGCCGTCCGTTCGAACGTGCGGACAGGCGGCGAGCAGACCTAATGCGATCGCGCCGACGCGTGCTCGGCGATCAGCGTCCGGAGCAGCGATACGCGATGGGCCGCGACTTCGCCGCGCGCGACGGCCTCGCTGATCGCGCAGCCGGGCTCGCGGTCGTGCCGGCAGTCGCGGAAGCGACAGTGGCCGAGGAGCGGACGCAGTTCGACGAACGCGTGCTCGAGCGAATCCGGCGACAGATGGGCGAGCCCGAACGTCTTCATGCCGGGCGAATCGACGACCCAGCCGCCTTCCGCATCGTCCGGCAGGGGGTAGAGCGTCGAGTGCGTTGTCGTGTGGCGGCCGGTGCCGAGTGCCGACGAGACCTCGGCGGTCTTCGCCTCGAACTGTGGAGCGACCGCATTGAGAATCGTCGACTTGCCCATGCCCGACTGGCCGATGAGCACCGAGCGCTGGCCCGCGAGCCACGGCCGCAGCGAACTGACGTCGCCCTTCGCGGACAGCGGGACGATCGCATAGCCGAGGGCGGCATAGGGCGCAAGACGGCGGAGCAGCGCATCGAACCCGGGCAGATCGGCCTTGTTCGCGATGAGCACGAACCGGCAGCCGTGCGCCTCGGCGGCCACGATCCAGCGCGCAAGCAGTTCCTCGTCGATCGAGAGATCGGGTGCGACCACGCCGACGATCTGGGTGACGTTTGCGGCGATCAGCTTTTCCCTGAAGCCGTCGGAACGATGGAACAGCGTGGACCGCGGAAGCACTTCCTCGATCGAGCCTCCACCCGCCATTCGTGCAACGCGCACACGATCGCCGCAGGCAAGCACCGTCGAGCGCCCCTTGAGCATGCAGCTCAGCATTTCGCCGTCGTCGAGCCGCACGGCGAAATGCCGGCGATGACTGGCCAGGACCAGGCCCTCGCGCAACGGCCCGGCGATCGTGGTGTGCGGGTGACCCTGCCGGGCAGCGCGGCTCACGCGAACGTCGGCCAACACCGCTTCATGCGGACGTTCCTGCCGTCAATCGTTCGACCTGTGCGGCGCAGATGCAATCGTTCTGCGTGACGCCTCCGGCGTCGTGCGTCGACCAGGCGACGACGCAGCGGTTGTAGTGGACGCCGAGGTCCGGGTGGTGATCCTGCCGATGCGCTATCCACGCGATCGCGTTCACGAAAGCGAGCGTCTCGTAGTAGTTGCCGAAACGGTAGGTCTTCTCGATGCGGCCGGCGACGAGCGACCAGTCCGGAAGCAGGGCGAGATGACGCCGGAGATCGTCGCCGGTGAGCTGCGGCGCACCGTTCCGGCAGCGCTGCGCGGCCAACGCATCGAGCGACGCAGCGACGGCGTGCGAGGCCGGATTCACGGCTTGAACTTGTAATACGTGAGATCGAGGTAGAGCGCGATGTGCTCCTCGTCCTCGGGAAAGAGCCCCGCGCCCAGCTGCGAATTGCAGTAGGCGACCTGGGCCTTCAGTTGCGCCGGCGTGTTCACGCGTCGATCCGGGCGCAGGTAGATCCGGGCCGGATCGCCGTCGAAGCGCTTGGCATGGCACGCCGCGCAGTCCTTGTCGTGCAGGGCCTTTCCGGCCGCCGCCGCCTTGGCCCTGTCCGGTTGCTGTCCGAATGCGGCGGGCGCGACGATCGCGATGCCGACCAGCGCGACCAGCGAAAGGACGTGTGTGCGCATGAAGCCTCCCTGTGCTCAGCCGGCAGTCGGCGCGGCGCGCAGCCGTGCGATGCGCACCGCCGCCGGCGGATGTGAATCGTAGAATGCCGAGTGCAATGGATCCGGCGTCAGCGTCGACGCGTTGTCCTCGTAGAGCTTCACCAGCGCCTGCACGAGCGCGACTGCCGACGCCTGTTCGGCCGCGAACGCGTCGGCCTCGAATTCGTGACGGCGCGAATACAGCGACGCCAGCGGCCCGAACACGAAGGTGAAGACCGGCAGGGTCAGGAAGAACAGGATCAGCGCGACGCCCGGCCGCTCCGGCGTCGGCGGGACGCCGAGGCCTTCGTAGAACCACGGCGAGGCCATGAGCCAGGCGAGGAGCGCGAGGAACACGAGCGACACCGCCGCCATCCAGGCGATCCGCTTGATCACGTGCCGGCGCTTGTAGTGGCCGAGTTCGTGCGCGAGCACGGCCTCGATCTCGTCCGGCGCCAGCCGCTCGAGCAGCGTGTCGAAGAACACGATGCGCCGCGCACGCCCGAAGCCGGTGAAGAAGGCGTTGCCATGGCTCGAGCGGCGCGAGCCGTCCATCACGTACAGCCCGCGAGCGGCGAAGCCGCAGCGCGCGAGCAGCGCCTCGATCCGTTCGCGGGCCGCCCCGGCCGGCAGCGGCGCGAACTTGTTGAACAGCGGGGCGATGACGGTCGGATACAGCGCCAGCACCAGGAACTGGAAGACGATCCAGACGGCCCAGGTCCATAGCCACCACAGGGGACCTGCCGCGCGCATCAGCCACAGCACGAGCGCCGCCAGGGGCAGGCCGAGCGCCGCGCCGATCAGCACGCCTTTGACGACGTCGGCGATCCAGAGGCGCAGCGTCATCTTGTTGAAGCCGAACCGGTCTTCGATGACGAACGTCTGCCAATACGAGAACGGCAGGCCGACGAGTCCGGAAATCACGCCGATCGCGACGATCAGCGCGAGATCCTGGGCGAGCGGGCCGCCGGGGACCGCGGCGGTCCAGGCGACGAGCACGGCAAGTCCGCCGCCGAGGGTCAGGGCGAGCAGCACCGCGCCGTCGACGAGGGTTTCGATCACGCCGAATCTGCGTACGGGTCACCGTGTAGTCGGCGGCCTTCTGGTGCGCGGCGAGTCCGATCCGGTCGGCGAACGCCGCGGGCACGGCGCCGCGATGGGCCGACACGTGCGCCGCGTGGCGTCGCGCGAGCCACAGGCGCAATGACAGCGTGACGGCGAGCGCGGCGAGAAAGACGGCGGTGAAGGTCGAGGCGGTCACGCGTCGGGGCGGGCGTGGAGGCGGTGTGCGAGAATGTGCGGCCCATTCTACGTGAATTCAACATGCCTCAAGACCCCGGCCGCCTGATCTGGATCGACATGGAAATGACGGGCCTGAAACCCGACACCGACCGGATCATCGAGGTCGCCCTCGTGGTCACCGACGGCGACCTCAACACGGTGGCCGAGGCGCCGGTTTGGGTGGTCCACCAGACCGACGCCGCGCTCGACGCGATGGATGCCTGGAATCAGGGCACGCACGGACGCTCGGGGCTCATCGACAAGGTGAAGGCGTCCACGGCCGACGAAGCCGCGGTCGAGGGGGAGGCGCTCGCGTTCCTGCGCGAGTACGTGCCCGCGAAAGCCTCGCCGATGTGCGGCAATTCGATCTGCCAGGATCGCCGGTTCCTCGCCCGCTGGATGCCGGCGCTCGAGGACTGGTTCCACTACCGGAACCTCGACGTGTCGACGCTGAAGGAGCTCTGCCGGCGCTGGAAGCCGGAGCTGATGAAGGGCATCCCCAAGGAAGGCAAGCACGAGGCGCTCGCCGACGTCTACGAATCGATCGCCGAGCTGCGCTACTACCGGGAGCAGTTCATTCGCAGTTGAGCGCGGCGGCGAGGAAGCCTCACCGCATTGCGCCCGGTGGCCGTCAGCCGCGGGTCAAGACGGCATTGCGCGCGCGCATCGCCTGACGTGCCACGCCGACGAATTCGTCGACCGCGCGCCGGTAGTCGTCCAGGCCGACGCCGCCGTAGTTGCTGTGCGAGGCGCCGTCGATCATCAGCAGGCGCTTCGGTTCCGGCGCCGCGGCATACAGGCGCTGGCTCATCGCCGACGGCACGATCCGGTCGGCGGTGCCGTGGACGAACAATGCGGGCATTCTGAGCTCGCGTGCGCGCGCCAGCGCGTCGAAGCGCTGGCTCAGCAGGAGGCTCGCCGGCAGGAAGCTCTCGGCGACGACATCGGCGAGCGTCGTGAAACCCGAGTCCGCGATCACGCCGGCGGCGGCGTCGGTCGACGCGGCCAGATCGAGCGCCACGGCGGCGCCGAGCGAGTGGCCGTAGATGAAGCGCTGTTCGGCCCGCGGCTCGCGGCGCATCACCTCGTCCCACGCGGCGCGAGCGTCGGCGTAGACCTTCGCCTCCGACGGAAGATCGCCGTCGGAGGCGCCGAAGCCACGATAGTCGATCGCAAGCACGTTGAAGCCCAGCTCGTGCCAGCGCGCGATCCGGAACACGTTGTTGCCGAGGCTCCAGCGCACGCCGTGCAGGTAGAGCACCGTGGGTCGGTCGGCGCCGCGGGCGGGGACCCACCAGGCATGGACGCGCTCGTCGCCAGGCTCGTCCTGCCGCGGCACGTGCAGCCACACGTCATCGAAGGCGAGCCCGACACTCGCGGGGGTGCGTGCATCGTCGCGCACCGCGCGGAACACGAGCTCGCGCTCCTTGACCTCGAGGTATACGCAGCCGGCGCTGCCGGTGATGATGATCGCCAGCAAAGCGATGGCGGTGGTCCGGCCCATCCGTAGCATGCGGGCGGTCATCTCACCACCCCATCTGGCGCAGGAACGCGGTTTCGCGCGTGTGCGCGTGCGCCGCCGCCATCACCGCGTCCAGAGCGGCGCTCGCGGCATGCAGCAGTCTGGCGGGACCGCCCCGGGCGGTCGAGGTATTGCGCAACATGGGCAGCGGATCCTCGGGCAAAAAACACCCCGGCCGGGCGGTCGCGGCCGGGGTCGTCGAGCGTATCCGACCGCGGCCGGGCCTGTCCGGTTCCCAAGCAATGGCCGTGCCCAACGTGGTTCGGGCGCGCGCAACGACGTGTTTTCGCGTCGTTGTGCGCGCCGGCGGGGCGGCCGCATAATCCACGGATGCGATATTGCAGCACCTGCGGCAGCGACCGCATCGAGCTACGGGTCCCGGCGGGCGACCACCTGCCGCGTTTCGTGTGCGCCGCGTGCGGGGCGATCCATTACCAGAATCCCAAGGTCGTCGTCGGCTGCCTGCCCGAATGGGACGACCGGGTACTGCTGTGCAGGCGCGCGATCGAGCCGCGGCACGGACTGTGGACGCTGCCGGCCGGCTTCCTCGAGAACGGCGAGACTGTCATCGCCGGCGCGGCCCGCGAGACGCTCGAGGAGGCGGGAGCCCGGGTCGAGATCGGCGCGTTGTACACGATGATCAGCCTGCCGCACATCAGCCAGATCTACATGATGTTCCGGGCGCGGCTCGTCGATCTCGACTACCGCGCGGGGCCCGAGAGCCTCGAGGTCCGGCTCTTCCGCGAGGAGGAGATCCCGTGGGAGGACCTCGCGTTCCGGACCATCGGCCGGACGCTGCGCAACTATTTTCTCGACCGCAAGCACGGCGCGTTTCCGACGCGGCTGAGCGTCATCGAACGCCGCACGGCGCGGCCGGACCTCGTCGGCGCCGGTTGAGCGCGCTGACGCCGCCCGCGACCTCCCGAATCGGCAGTCGCCGCCCTTGTATGTTTAATCCAGACCGGCGCGGTAAAGTCTGATCGCCGTTGTGGTGACCGGACCGGACCGTGCAGCCTGGTACGCCCTTGGGTCGGCGAGCGTGCTCGCATGCCCGTCTCTGAGTCGATTGCGCACGGGCCCCGTGCTGGTCTTCCTGATGCCCGAACGGTTAGTCGAGCGGCTTGGCGCCGGCTCGCATGCACAAGGAAGGGATACGAAGACCATGTCTGGATCATCCGTGATGGTAGGTATCGACGTCGCTAGCGCGCACGTCGATGTGGCGGCGATCGGCGCCGCGCTTCCGGCCGCGCTCAGTCACGTCGGCAACGATGCCGATGGACACAGCGCCTTGGCCGACGGGCTGGCGCGCCTTAAGCCTGAACTGGTGCTGATGGAAGCAACCGGCGGCTACGAGGCGGCGCTGGCGTGCGCGCTGCAAGCGGCCGGGCTTCGGTTGGCCGTGGTCAATCCACGCATGGCGCGCGACTTCGCCCGCGCCATGCAGCGGCTGGCCAAGACCGACCGCATCGATGCTGCGACCTTGGCGGAGTTCGCCGGCGTACTGGCGCGCAGGCCCGACTGCGAGCGGTTCATCCGTCCCCTGAGCGAGCCCGAACAGCAGGACCTGGCCGCCCTGGTGACACGCCGCCGCCAGTTGGTGTCCATGCAGCTCGCCGAACGCCAGCGGCTGCGGCTGGCGCGGCCCGTGGCGCGACCCAGCATCGAGGCCCTGCTCGAGGCGATCGCGCGCCAACTCGATGACGTCGAGGCCGAGATGGCGCGCCACGTCGAGCAGCACCACGCCCAGATGGCCAGGCTGCTGCAAAGTGTGGCCGGCATCGGCCGGGTCGCTGCCGCCACCCTGATCGCGGAACTTCCCGAGCTGGGACGGCTGAATCGCCGCCAGATCTGCGCGCTGGTGGGTGTGGCACCCTATGCCAACGATTCCGGGGCCAGCCGCGGCCGAAGGCGCATCGTCGGCGGGCGCTTTGAAGTGCGCCGAGCGCTGTACATGGCCACCCTGACCGCAACGCGTCACAACGCCGCGATCCGCGCGTTCTACGAGCGCCTGGTGGCCGCCGGCAAGCTCAAGAAGGTGGCCTTGATCGCTTGCATGCGCAAGCTGGTCACCCACCTCAATGCGATCACCCGCGACTACTTGCACGCTCAAGATCGCTCCTCTATCGCTTGACAGCCAACACGGTTACTCAGAGCGCGTTCATCACCCGCACCAGACGGGCGCGGACCTCGTTGGCGAGCGGTTCGACCTCGGCACGACCGACGAGGCGGAACAGCGGCAGCGGGTCCAGGAACTCGACGTTGACCCGACCGCCCGCGTCCTGCCGGACCACGACGTTGCACGGCAGCAGGAGACCGATCGCAGCTTCTGCGTCGATCGCCTGCGCGGCGAACGGCGGGTTGCACGCGCCGAGGATCCGGTACGGCGGCATGTCCTTGTCGAGCTTCTTCTTCATCGTCGCGGCCACGTCGATGTCGGTGAGCACGCCGAAGCCTTCCTTGGCGAGTTCCTGCGTGACGCGGTCGACCGCCTGGACGAAGGGCAGGGCGACCGTCTTGCCGAAGCCGTAGTTGTTTTGCATGGAGAATGCTCCCGGGTCAACAAAAGACAATGATGCGATTCGACGGCCGGAACGTCGGTGACCTGGATCACCCAGTGCGGCTCAGCGTGGTGCCGCCTCCCCGACGGTGCAGGGGCGTACGACGACGACCGTCGCCTCGGCGACGGGACCGATCAGCGCCTCCATCGGACGACAGCGATCGTCCCAGCACAGGGTGTAATCGCGCGTGTACGTCGAGCGTGCGAGATTCAATTCCGGAACGCGGGTCGCCGGACGCCACGTCCACCATCCGTCGCGCAATACGGCGTCCGGCGGCGGTTCCATCCCGGCGCCCGATCCCTGGACACGCGCGGCGTCCAGCCTGAGCTCGGTGCCCGTGACGCGGTAGCGTTCCTCCCAGCGCGTCTTCTGCACCGAGTGCTCCCACGCGAGCGTGAATTCGGGTCCCGGAAGCGTCGAGCGCACCACGCCGGCGACGAGAAGGCAGACCGGGTGCACCGCGGGAAAGGACTCGATTGCCGGCCCGTCAGGCGCGGGCGGCACCCGCCGGGCGGCGTGTCCGGTAGAAGTGCCACGCCAGGAACGCGGCGACCAGTGCGAACCCGGCTTCGTCGGTCATCGGCAGTGCGGCCACGAGCAGCGCGGCCGAAGCGAACGCGAGCAACGCGCTCCCATGGGCGGAGCGGCCCGCGCAGGAATCCGATCGCCGCGCCACCCCAGAGGCCGATCGCCACGACCGCCTTGAACACGATATAGACGACCGCGAGGACCGAGAGTTGCCCGGCGGTGTCCGGCTGCAGCATCAGCGCCGGATCGTAGACCGCCATGTACGGAATGACGAATCCGGCGATCGCGATGTGCGTGGCCTTCCAGCCCGTGCGCATCGGCGAGGCCTTCGAGATCGACGCCGCCGCGAACGCGGCGAGCGCGACGGGCGGGGTCAGATCGGCCATGATCCCGAAGTAGAAGACGAACATGTGCGACACGATCAGCGGCACGCCAAGCTTGAGCAGCGCCGGCGCGGCGATCGCGCTGGTGATGATGTAGTTGGGGATCGTCGGAATGCCCATGCCGAGCACGAGGCAGACGAGCATCGTCAGCACCAGCGAGGCGAACAGGCTCTTCGCGCCGATGGTCAGCACGAAGTCCGCGAAGTTCGAGGCCGCGCCGGTCAGCGTCAGGACGCCGATGATCACGCCGACGATCGCGCACGCCATCCCGACCGGCAGTGCCTGTTTCGCGCCGTCGATCAGGCTGCCGCGCATGATGCGCAGCGTCTCGCGTCCGCCCTTGACGACGAAATTGATCGCCACGAGCAGCGCGATCGTGACGATGATCGGCCCGATGCCATACTCGAAGAAGCTGGCGGTGACGAGACCCAGCGCGATCCAGAACACGACGCGGAAGGTCATCGAGTGGAAGCCGGCGGCGATGCCGACGCCGAGGATCAGCATGGCCGTGAGCGCGAGGCCGATGATGCCCGCGAACATCGGCGTGAAGCCGTAGAACAGCATGTACACGAGCACGGCGAGCGGCAGCGCAGGTACCACTTCTGCCGCATCGCATCCCACGGATTGGGGCAATCGGCCTTCGGCAGGCCGAGCAGTCCGGCCCGGCCGGCCTCGAGGTGCACCATCCAGAACGCGGTGACGTAATAGAGGATCGCGGGCACGACGGCGGCCTTCACGATCGTCACGTAGGGCAGGTTCAGCGTCTCGGCCATGATGAATGCGACCGCACCCATCACCGGCGGCATGATCTGGCCGCCCATGCTGGAGGTCGCTTCGACCGCGCCGGCGAACACCGGGGCATAGCCGAAGCGCTTCATCAGCGGAATCGTGAACTGGCCGGTGGTGAGCACGTTTGCGACACCGGAGCCGGAGATCGTGCCCATCAGGCCCGAGGAGATCACGGCCACCTTCGCGGGGCCGCCGCGCGCGTGACCGACGAAGCCCAGGGCGATGTTGTTGAACAGGTTCACCATGCCGGCGTGCTCGAGGAAGCTGCCGAAGAGGATGAACAGGAAGATGTAGGTGGCCGACACCAGCGTCGGGATACCGAAAATGCCTTCGGTGCCGAGGAAGAGCTGCCCGACGATCTGGTCGAATCCGTAGCCACGGTGGGCGACGAGCGACGGCAGGTACTGACCGAACAGCCCGTAGGCGAGGAACGTCGCGCAGATGATCGGCAGCGCAAGGCCCAGGATGCGCCGTGCGCCTTCGAATACCAGGATGATGAAGAGCGTGCCGACGACGAGGTCTGCGGTGCTCGGGTCGCCCGAACGCTGGATCAGGTCCCCCTCGAACACCAGGTGGTACAGCGCCAGACCGAACGCGAGCGCGGCGAGCGCATAGTCGTAGGTCGCGATGCGATGGCGGTCGGCGGACTTCGCGATCGGGTGGATCAGAAACGCGAGCGTCAGCACGAAGCCGACGTGGATCGACCGTGTCGGCAGGCTGGAGAGCGGCGAGAACGCCGCGATGATGATCTGATAGCTGGAGAACGCCAGCGCGACCGCCATGACCGCCATGGCGGCAAAGCCCCTGAGTTCGCGCTTGACCCCGTGCTCTTCGAATGCCGCTTCCGCCGCTTGCACGTGCACCGGCTGCACTTCGGGCGCCGTCGCCATTCTTCCTCCTCGGGGACGTTCTACTGCGCTGTCGCGGCGACGGGGTCCGGCGCGCGCCGGCTCGCGCCGCGACGAACGCAGAAAGCGGGGCCGCGCGGGCCCTCGCGAGCCACGCGCCGGCGTGCTACTTGATGAGTCCGACTTCCTTGTAGTAGCGCTCGGCGCCCGGGTGCAGCGGCAGCGGCATGCCCTCGAGAGCCGTCTTGAGGTTGATCGCCTTGGCGGCGGAGTGCGCGGCGACCAGCTGGTCGAGGCTCGTCCACAGCGCCTTGGTCATGCCGTAGACGGTGTCGTTGCTCACGCCGTCGTGGGTGACGAGGTAGTTCTGGATCGCCGCGGTCGGCACGTCGGCGGTCTGCCCCTTGTAGGTGTTCGCCGGAATCGACGCCGCGAGATAGGCCGGGTCGTTGGTCTTCTTGACGACGTCGGCAGGAATCGGGACGACGACGATGTCGACCGACGTCGCGAGGTCGCGCAGCGAGGCGACACCGAGGCCGGCCGATTGCAGCGTGACGTCGAGCTGGCGGTTCTTCATGAGCTCGACCGATTCGCCGAAGGGCAGGTACTCGACTTTCGCGAAGTCCTTGTAGGTGATGCCGGCCGCCTCGAGGATCGCCCGCGCGTTGAGCTCGGTCCCCGACTTCGGCGCGCCGACGGAGATCTTCTTGCCCTTGAGATCGGCGAGCGTCTTGATGCCGGCGTCGGCGCGGGCGACGATCTGGACATAATTCGGATAGATCGCCGCCACACCGCGAAGCTTCTTCAACGGCGTCTTGAATCCGGCTTCCTCGTTGCCCTTCCAAGCGTCGGACAACGAATCGCCGAGCGTGAACGCGAGCTCTCCGCGGCCCGCCTGGAGCAGGTTGAGGTTCTCGACCGACGCCTTCGTCGCCTGGACCGCCGTCTTCACCCCGGGCATCGCCTTGCCGATGTTGTTCGCGAGCGCAACCCCGAGCGGATAGTAGACGCCGCTGGTGCCGCCGGTGAGCACGTTGATGAACGTGTCGGCGGCGGCGGCGGGTGCCGCGATTCCGAGCCAGAGGGCGAGCGGCGCGAACGAGACGAGCTTGCGAAGCATGCGGATCATGAGTCCTCCAGAAGAGCTGCCAAGACGAATTCCGCCGCGATCCGGCAGGCACTGGCGCCGGGCGGTCTGTCGGTGGATTATAGCGCAGCCCTTCGGCGCGCCCGGGCACCGGTCGCTGCCGTCGTGCCGGCGCGACCGACCGGCGGGAGGCAGCTCATCATGCGCAATGTCGATCGACTCTTCGAGCGCTACGGCGAATCGCATCGCCATCCGACCAACAAGGCGATCCACTGGATCTGCGTGCCGCTGATCACGTGGAGCGTGCTCGCGCTGTTCTGGTCCGCATCGCCCGTGGCGGCGTACGTGTTCATCGCGGCCGCGCTCGCGTTCTACTGCTGGCTCTCGCTGTCCATCGCCGTCGGCATGCTTGCCGTCACCGCGGTCATGGTCTACCCATTGACCGTGTTGAAGACGAACACATTGACGGTCGCCATCGTCGTGTTCGTGGTCGCCTGGATCGGTCAGTTCATCGGGCACCGGATCGAAGGAAGGAAGCCGTCGTTCTTCGACGACGTGAAATTCCTGCTGGTGGGGCCGGCGTGGCTGCTCGCCGACGTCTACCGGCGGCTCGGCATTCGCTACTGACCGGATGTGCCCGGCCGCCGGGCTCAGCCGACGACGCTGATCTTCGCGTCGGCAAGTGCCCGATGCAGGCTGCGCACGTGGTCGTGGCCGGTGGTTTCGACGACGCAGATCACGCGCACGGCAGAAAGGTCGGGCCCCGAGAACGCGCGATCGTGCACGATCTCGTTGATCGAGGCCCCGGTCGACGCGATCACTTCGGCGAGCCGGGCGAGACCGCCCGGACGATCGCTGATCGACACCGTGAAGCGGGCGAGGCGGCCATCGGCGACGAGGCCGGTCTCGATGACGCGGTCGAGCATCGTGAGGTCGATGTTGCCGCCGCACAGGACGAGCACGACTTTCCTGCCCTTCAGGTGTTCGAGCTTGCCGGCGAGGAAAGCGGCCAGCGGCGTCGCGCCGGCGCCTTCGACGACGCTCTTTTCGAGTTCGACGAGGCGCAGGATGGCGAGCGCGATCGATCCCTCGTCGACGGTGACGACGTCGTCCACGACGCGCTGCAGCACCGCGAAAGGCAGCGCGCCGAGCTGCTCGACGGCGAGGCCGTCGGCCAGCGTTGGCAAGAGTGCGAACGGCACCGGACGGCCGGCGGCCAGAGCGGCAACGAGGCACTGCGCGTGCTCCGGTTCGACGGCGACGACGCGGGCCTGCGGCTTCTTCGCGCGCATCACCGTGCCAATGCCCGACAGCAGGCCGCCGCCGCCGACCGGCACGACGATGGCGTCGAGATCGGGTGTCTGCTCGAGGATCTCGAGGGCCATCGTGCCCTGGCCCGCCATCACGTCCGCGTTGTCGAACGGATGGATGAACGTGAGGCCGTCGCGCTCGGCCAACGCTTCGGCGCGCGCGCGCGCCTCGGCGAGGTCATTGCCGTGCAGGACGACGTTGGCCCCGAGCTGCCGGCAATTGGTGACCTTGATCAGCGCCGCGAACTTCGGCATCACGACCGTCGTGGGGATGCCGAGCAATCCACCGTGGTAGGCGATGCCCTGCGCGTGATTGCCGGCGGACGCGGCGATCACGCCGCGCGCGCGTTGTTCGGGGGAGAGCAGCAGAAGCGCATTGCGCGCACCGCGTTCCTTGAAGCTGCCGGTGCGCTGCAGATAGTCGAGCTTGCAAAAGACGTGCGCGCCGGTGAGCTGCGACAGCGGGATGGATTCGACGCACGGCGACAGGTAGACGCCGCCGGCGATGCGCTCGCGGGCGGCCTCGACGTCGGCGAGCGTGATCATCAGAACGGCAGCACGATGCCGGGTTTCGCGGCGGTCAGCACGCGTCGGAACTCGCCCTTGATGCGTTCGAGGGCGGCGGCGTTGTCGGCTTCGAAGCGCAGCACGATCACCGGCGTCGTGTTCGAACCGCGGGCGAGGCCGAAGCCGTCCGGATATTCGACCCGCAGGCCGTCGATGCGGATCACGTCGGTGGCGCCCGGGAATTCCGCGGTTTCGCCGAGCTTCGCGACCAGCGCATGGTGCTCACCCTCGGCGCAGGCGACCTGCAGCTCGGGCGTCGAGACGGCGTCGGGCAGCGCATCCAGAATGGCGGAGGGATTCGAGTGCCGCGACAGGATCTCCAGCAGCCGCGCACCGGCATAGAGACCGTCGTCGAAGCCGAACCAGCGCTCCTTGAAGAACGTGTGCCCGCTCATCTCGCCGGCGAGCGCCGCGCCGACCTCCTTCATCTTCCCCTTGATCAGCGAATGGCCGGTCTTCCACAGCAGCGGCTTGCCGCCGTGGCGCCTGATCCACGGCCCGAGATTGCGGGTCGACTTGACGTCGTAGATGACCGTGGCCCCCGGTGCGCGGGTGAGCACGTCGGCGGCGAACAGCATGAGCTGCCGGTCGGGGTAGATGTTGTGTCCGTCCTTGGTCACCACGCCGAGTCGGTCGCCGTCGCCATCGAAGGCGAGCCCCAGCTCGTGCTGACCCTTGGCGAGCACCGCCATCAGGTCCGCGAGATTCTCCGGGTGCGAAGGATCGGGATGGTGGTTCGGAAACGTGCCGTCGACGTCGCAGAACATCTCGGTGACGGTGCAGCCGAGGCGCCGGTACAGCGTGCCGGCAAACGCACCCGCGACGCCGTTGCCGGCATCGACGGCGATCGTCATCGGCCGCACCAGTTTGACGTCACCCACGATGCGGTCGAGGTACGCGGTCACGATGTCGGCCGTGCGATAGGTACCGGCGCCGGTGGCAAGCCGCCCGGCGTCGATCCGCGTTTTCAGCGCGACGATGTCGGCGCCCGACAGCGTTTCGCCGGCGACCACCATCTTGAGCCCGTTGTAGTCGGGCGGATTGTGGCTGCCGGTCACCATCACGCTGCACTGCGTGTCCAGATGCTGAGCCGCGAAATACGTCATCGGCGTCACGACCATGCCGACGTCGATGACGTTGGCACCGGAGGCGCGGATGCCGTCGGCGAGCGCGCCCGCGAGTTCGGGTCCTGACAGCCGGCCGTCGCGGCCGATGACGAGGGTGTCGCGGCCGCGCTCCTGCGCGAGCGAGCCCAGCGCCTGCCCGACGGCGCGCACGATCGAGGACGTGAGCGTCTTGCCGACGACGCCTCGGATGTCATAGGCCTTGAAGATTTCGGAGGGAAGCATGATCGATGATCGGAGCGAAAGAGTGGAAACGCCGGAGAGAAGGCTGGGACGAGCGAGACGGTCACTCGCCGCGCAGGAAGAAGTCTAGCAGCCGGCGGGGCAACCAATCGTGACCGCCGGGAAAGGCACCGGCGACAAACCCCGAATGCCCGCCATTGCGCGGCTGTTCGAGCACGACGTGGCGACTCGCGTCGTCGGCACCGGGCAGCGAATGCGCAGGGACGAACGGGTCATTCGTGGCGTTGAGGACGAGTGTCGGGATGCCGATGGCAGGCAGCCAGGGTTTCGATGACGCGCGTCGCCAGTAATCCGTTGCTCCGGCAAAGCCGTGCAAGGGCGCCGTGACCACGTCGTCGAAGTCGAACATCGTCCGGGCGCGGCGGATGGCCGCTTCGTCGAGCGTACCCGGGAACCGCCGCGCCATGGCGATGCCCTTGGGGATCAGCGTGGCCAGGAAATGGCGGGTGTAGATGCGATTGAGGCCCTCGCCGATCGCCTTTCCGGCCGCCGTCAGGTCGAGCGGCGTCGATATCGCCGCGGCGGCCGTGACGGTGCGCGCGGCCTCGGCGCCGGCGCGGCCGAGCCAGTTGAGCAGCGCGCTGCCGCCGAGGGACACGCCGACGGTGAACACGGTCGTCGCCGGCGGCACGCGCGCGCGGATGGCGTCGAGCATGGCTCCGACTTCCTCGTGGTCGCCCGAGTGATACGCGCGCGGCCGGTGGTTGAGTTCGCCGCCGCATCCGCGGAAATGCGGGATGACGCCACGCCAGCCGAGCGTTCCCGCCGCGGCCATCAGCGCTCGGGCGTAGTGCGAGCCCGAACTTCCTTCCAGTCCATGGATCAGCGCGATCAGTGGCGCATCGGCAGAGGCCGCCTCGGAGCCTGGCGGTTCGGTCCAGTCGAAATCCCAGAAATCCTCGTCGGGCGTGGCGACGCGTTCGCGCCGGTAGACGACCGCGGCTCGGGGCAGGAAGTACGGATAGATCGTCTGCGCGTGGCCGCCCGGCAACCACCACGGCCCGCGATAGTCGCCGGGCGAGAGTGGCGCGTGAGCGCGGGTCACGCGGGCCGAAGGCACGACGTGCTGGACATCGTCAGTTCCGCACCCAGAAACGACGCGTGGCGCGGAACCGGTCCCATGCTGCAGCGAGTTCGGGCTCCAGCGCAGCCGCCTGCGCGGCAACCCAGCCCTGCACGGCACCGGCGGTGACCGCGTCCTGGGGGCCAGCGATTTCCGCCGCGAGGCGCGCGGCCGTGGCGGCATCGTTGTACCGGCCGAGCGCGTCCTGCAGGCGCGCGAGTGCCTTGAGGTACGGGCGGGCGCGCTTCGGCGGAAACAGCGGTGCGAAGAACTCGGCGGCATAGCGCATCTTCTTCGCCGCGATGCGCGCGGCGTGCCGCTCTTCCGGTGTGCCCCCGACGAGCGCGTCGCCCCGATGCTCGAGCTTGTGGTGCCGGCGGTCCAGAAGTTCGGCGGCGAACGATCGTGCCGGAATGGAGAGCGGGTCGGTGCCGTCCGCGGAAGGCACTGCACCGAGTCGCGGCGTCGACGCGAACGCGCCTGACGCGAGCAGCAGCTGGGTGAACCACGCGGCGCGTACCGACTCGCGCGCGAAGACTCGCGCGGCGCGTCGTCGCGCTGCGAGCCTTGCACGCATGCGCTTCAGGCCGGGAACTCTCGCCGGATCGCGGCCGAACCATGCGGTCAGGGGAGGCAGCGTCTGGGTCGCGAAGACGTCCCAGTCGCGCGCCGGACCCAATGCATCGGCGAGCGCCCGGGTCGCGACGACAAGCGGATCGAGGCGGTGCGCCGGCACGACGGGCGAGATCAGCGCGAAACAGGAGCGCAGGCGGCGGGTGCCGATCCGCATCTGATGCACCCACTCCGGATCGTCGTCGGCGACAAGGCCCGCGGCGTTGCCGGCGATCTGGTCCAGGCATTCGCGCAGAATCGTCGCGAGTGCCGCCGCGGCATCGGCGTTCCGCGAACGCGTCGAGTCCACGGCGTGCACCGGCTGGTCCCATCCGTCCGGCCGATCCTGCACCAGCGCGAGACCGCGCTGCGCCTTGTTGGCGACGCCAATGGCCAGCGGCCAGCGCTCGGACAGCGCCCGGCCGAGTTCGAACAGGCGCACCGGGTCCCCCGCCTCGAGTTCGATCTCGATCTCGGCGATCGGAACGGCACGCCGCCCCTTCGCGCGGATCGTGCCGACGTCGATGGCGAGGGTTGCGAAGGTGCCATCGTCGAATTCGAGGGGAACGCTCGTGCGTTCGAAATCGGTGGTGAATCGGGGAGCGAGCTCGCCCTTGCGGTGTGCCTTCAGTAATGGCTTGCGCCATGGCGTCTGCGCGAGATGCTGCGGGTCGAGCGCCGCGCGCGCCACCGGCGCTTCGAACTCGCCGCGCGCATGCAGGCCCGCGCCCGCCGCGTCGAGCGGCGGCCCTTTCACGGTCTGGAGCCAGTGCGTGCCGGCGCGGCGCAGCCGCAACGCGATTTGCTCGCGCGCCAACCGGAAATCGGGTGTATCGAAATAGGTGCTGACGAGCCGGGTGCGCCGCGCGCGACCACGTTTGACGGCAACCAGCGCGGGATCACGCAAGAGCTGCGGCAGCCGCGCCACGGCCGCGGAATCGAGCGCCAGCTTGAGTTCGATTTCCGCAGTCACGACCGGGCGTTCTGGAGCGGCCCCAAGCAGCGTCAGGCGCCCTCGGCCAGTTTGACGCGCCGGTGACGCACGGCGCCGGCGAGCCGTCTCAGCACGTCGACGGTGGCGTCCCACCCGATGCACGCATCGGTGATCGACACGCCGTACTCGAGTGGCTGACCCGGAATCAGGTCCTGCCGGCCGGGGTTGAGATGGCTCTCGATCATGACACCGCAGATGCGCTCGTCACCGGCCGCGACCTGGCCGGCGACGTCGTCCGCCACGGCGACCTGCCGCTCGTGCTGCTTCCGGCTATTCGCGTGTGAGCAGTCGATCATGAGCCTGGCGGCAAGGCCGGCGGTGGCCAGTTCGCGGCAGGTGGCGTCGACGCTCGCCGCATCGTAATTGGTGGTCTTGCCGCCGCGCAGGATGATGTGGCAGTCCTCGTTGCCGGCGGTGTGGACGATTGCGGAGTGGCCTCCTTTGGTCACCGACAGGAAGTGGTGCGGCGCCGATGCCGCCTTGATCGCATCGACGGCAATCTTCACGTCGCCGTCGGTGCCGTTCTTGAAGCCCACCGGGCACGAGAGGCCCGACGCGAGTTCGCGGTGGACCTGGCTTTCCGTCGTCCTCGCACCGATGGCGCCCCACGCGATGAGGTCGGCGATGTACTGCGGGGTGATCATGTCCAGATACTCCGTCCCGGCGGGCAACTCCAGGTCGTTGACTTCGACCAGGATGCGCCGGGCGAGCCGCAGGCCCTCGTTGATCCGGTAGCTGTCGTCCAGATGCGGATCGTTGATAAGGCCCTTCCAGCCGACGGTCGTGCGCGGCTTCTCGAAATAGACACGCATGACGACGATCAGGTCGGCGGCGAGCTCACGCTTCAGCGCGGACAGACGAGTCGCATAGTCGATCGCGGCGTCGTAGTCGTGAATCGAACAGGGGCCAACCACGACGAGGAGCCGGTCGTCCGCGCCATGCAGCACGCGGTGGATCGCCGCCCGGGCCTCGAATGTCGTCGCCGCAGCGCGCTCCGATGCCGGAAATTCGCGCAATAGATGCGCCGGGGGCGCGAGTTCCATGATCTCGCGAATTCGGGTGTCGTCGATCGGCAGGCGAGCCGTCGGCTGCGAAGCGGCGGCGACCCGGTTACGGTGGGCGGTGGACGTAGGCATGATGCGTTTCCGTGGATATTTTTCTAGCAAAAACAATATTTTATCAGGTCGAGTGCCGCTTGCGATCCGGCCATGAAGGATCGATGTTGCAATGCGTCAGACCAATTTGCCACAATTGCGTCGCCAGGGTCGGCGAAATCGTTGCCTCGCCCGTTTGGGTTGCCGTAGACTGCCTTCCGACGCAGCCTCATGCGGCCTCGCCGCCTGAACCGATCTGCACAGAGCACAAGCTACGGAAAAATCAGCAATTTTCCGAATCGACCTACCCGCCTACGAGGACCCCGTAATGAAGAAACTGCTTGCCTTGGCCATGCTCGGCGCGTTCGCCGCCGTGGCCACGCCCATTCACGCGGCCGACAATGCCCAGCAGGAGCGCATGAAGGCCTGCAACGCCGAGGCCGGCGACATGAAGGGCGACGAGCGCAAGAAGTTCATGAGCGAATGCCTGTCCAAGAAGAAGATGACCCAACAGGAAAAGATGAAGGCCTGCAACGTGAAGGCCGGCGAGATGAAGGGCGACGAGCGCAAGAAATTCATGAGCGATTGCCTGAAGGGCTGAAATTCGAGACGACGCTGAACACGGCCGTGTGACCTCCTGTCCACACGGTCGCGACTGACAAGGCCGCACCGGGCAACCGGCTGCGGCCTTGTTTTGTCTGTGTCCCTGTCCCGTCCCGGCGCCGAGCGGGACCGTCGAGCTGCAATGACGCGTCACTGCGGCAGGCACATCGCCGTGCCTTCCAGCAGCCAGCCGGCGGCCGTCATCCGGCTCGCGGCGGCGAGATCGG
The DNA here is from genome assembly GCA_963843595.1 of uncultured beta proteobacterium. Lineage (GTDB taxonomy): Bacteria > Pseudomonadota > Gammaproteobacteria > Burkholderiales > Casimicrobiaceae > CAIWHR01. The sequence continues at coordinate 101,851 of CAWJLG010000010.1, forward strand.
TGACGTAGCGATGGTTGGGGCTCGCGCGCATGCCGTTGTTGTACATGCGATACAGCGGACGCGTGCCGTCGGGACAGAGTCCAACGGTTGGCGAGGCTGCGTTGAACGCGTTTGCCTCGAACGTCCAGCCCGGATTCCGTTTGACGGCCGCGCATTCGGACGGGATCACCGTGTAGAAGTGCGAGTTGACGCCGAGGCCCGGCGTGCCGAAGAAACGGCAGGCGGGCGGCAGCGCGCGCGGACCGCCAGCACCGTACGCCGCGAAACTGACCCCGGTCCGCGTCCAGCCCGCCACCGGGAATCCGCGGTCCAGCGCGACCTGCTCTTCGGGGAAGGCGGTGATGAAATAGTGGTCGAGCGAAGGAGCGTAGTACTCGACCGCAGTGAGCCGCGCCGGTTCCGCACCGCCCACGTGAAACGTCGTGCGGTAGGGGACGTCCGGGTAGACGATCTCGAACGTCCATTCGCCGCTCGGCGCGTCTGCCGGCAGCGTGAGCGTGTAGTAGTAATGTGCCGACGTCAGCACATCCTTGGTCATCCAGGCCGTCGTGTCGACGGCAGCCGAGAAGAATGAACTGCCGTCGGGCCGATAGACATTGAAGGTCGGAGCGTCGCCTCGCTTCAGGTCGCGAAAATAGCCGACCGCGTAGACCGTCTGGCCGGGCGCGAAATACTGCTGAAAGTGCGGGTTTTCGATCCCGGGACATGGCGGGAACTCGGGGGGCGCATCGCTCGTCGCAAGGTGATTGACGCGCGAAACGTAGTAGGGCTCCTGCTGGACCCAGCGCGAGGCCGTGCCGCGCTGGTTGCAGGCACCGGCCCACGGGTCGACGAGGCGGTTCTGGTTGTCGTAGACCTCGAAGTGCAGGTGCGGGGCGGACGAGCTGCCCGAGCTGCCGACGATGCCGAGGAACTCGCCCACCGCCACCGGATCGCCGATGCCCTTCGCGGTCAGCGAACCGCTCTTCAGGTGCATGTACCACGCGATCGAGCCGTCGTCGTGACGGACGAAGACGAAGTTCGACGCGTTCAGGTTGAGTCCGCAGCTCTGGTCGAAATTGCCGTCCTGCTTGTTGACGATGATCCCCGAGGCGGCGGCGACCGCCACGGTCTCGCCTTGCGCCATCTTGCGCCACGCGAACGGCCAGTTGTAGAAATCGGTACCGGTGTGGTTGTAGCCATCGGGCCGATCGTAGGTGCGCGTGCCGCAGTTGTAGTCGAGCAGATGGCCGGGGAACGCCGGGTCCTCGTCGACGTAGTTGCTGATCGCAAATCCGGCGCGGTCCGGGTGACCGTCGGTCAGCTTCACCGGCCACTGGAACAGCACGTCGCCGCCCGCTTTTTGCGGAACCAGCCGGCCGTCGGCCAGGAGCCGGGCGACATTCGCCGCGGTCGCGGCGAGCAGCCGCGCGCGCTCGGTGTCGCTCATTTCGTCGGTCGGCGCCGGGACTTCCACGATGGCGGGTGCCGGCTGCGCGACGGCAGGGGTCCCGGCGGCAGCCCGAGTCGCGAGCGCGAAGAGGGCAAGCAGTCGCGCCGCAACCAGGAAGGCGGCGAGCAATTTTGGCATTCGTTGCGTCCTGACGTACGGGAGCGCTGGGGCGGGCGCATGCACACTAGCCGATGCCGCGGCCTGCGGCGGTGCGGCTCAGGCGCCCTTGCGGATCAGCAATCCCTTGAGGTAATCGCCTTCCGGAAAGGCGAGTGCAACCGGATGATCGGCGGACGGTCCGAATCGGCCGATCACCGCCGCGTCCGCGCCGGCATCCTGCGCCGCGCCGGCAACGATCTTGCGGAACAGGCCGGCGTCCACGCCGCCGGAGCACGAAAACGTCGCCAGCAGGCCGCCGGCGCGCAACAGCTTGAGTCCCCAGAGATTGATGTCCTTGTACGCGCGCGCCGCGCGCTCGGCATGCTGCGCCGTCGGCGCGAATTTCGGCGGATCGAGGACGACGAGATCGAACGCCGCGCCGGCGTCGCGCAGCCGGCGCAATTCCGCGAATGCGTCGGCGTCGCGCCATTCGGCCCGGTCCTGCGGCAATGTCGGGTTGAGCACGAGGTTTTCGCGGGCGAGGGAGAGCGCTTCCCCGGAGCTGTCGATCGACAGCACCCGTGCGGCGCCGCCGGCAAGCGCGGCCAGCGTGAAGCCGCCGGTGTAGCAGAAGACGTTCAGCGTCTCGCGACGCGCGGCCCTCGAGCGGACGATCGCGCGGCTGTCGCGCTGGTCGAGAAAGAATCCTGTCTTCTGACCACCGGCCACGTCGACGCGATAGGTGAGTCCGTCTTCGACGAGCAGCACGCGCTCCGGCAGGGCGCCGCGCGCGATGCCGTTGCGCGGGGCAAGGCCCTCGATCTGCCGCACGTCGGCATCGGAGCGTTCGTAGACGCACGCAATGCCGGGTAGTCCGGCCAACGCGTCGACCAGGGCGTCGCGCCATCGTTCGGCGCCGGCCGACGAAAGCTGGACGACGATCGTCTCGGCATAGCGGTCGGCGATGACGCCGGGCAGGCCATCCGATTCGCCGTGAATCAGCCGGCAACCGGTGTGGCGGTCGTCGATCATGCCGACCCGTGTGGCTAGGGCACGCTGCACGCGGCGTTCGAAGAATCCGGCGTCGACAGGCTCGGCGTCGGCGAACGTCCACACCCGCGCCCGGATCTGCGACGAGGGCGAGAACGCGGCCCGTGCGAGAAATTCGCCGTCCGCGCCGAGGACGTCGACCGTGTCACCGCTGACCGGTGCACCCTCGACGGCGGCGACCGCGCCGGAGAAGATCCACGGATGACGCTGTTTCAGCGAGCGCTCGCGGCCCGGCTTCAGTATCAGCGCCGGACCCGACGGCCGCGCCCGACTTCGGGGGCTAACCAAGCGAGATGCCTGCGAGCTTGCCGATCGCGAAGGTGACGGCGCCGGCGATACCCCCCAGCAACAGCATGCGCAGGCCCGAATACAGCGCGTTGCGCCCGGTGAACAGCGACAGCAATGCGCCGACGGAGAACAGCGCGACTGCCGTCACGCCGATCGCGATCGGCAGCGCGCGCGGACCGGCCGCAAGCGCGAACGGGGCGAGGGGCAGCAGTGCGCCGGCCGCAAATGACAGGAACGACGAGACGGCAGCGCCCCAGGGCGAACCGAGCTCGTCCGGATTGAGTCCGAGCTCCTCGCGTGCCAGCGTGTCGAGTGCATGCTCGGGGTCGGCGACGAGCTTGGTGGCGAGCCGGTTCGCTTCTTTCTGGGCGAGTCCCTTCGCGGCGTAGATGAGTGCGAGCTCCTGCGCCTCGGCTTCCGGATATTGCGCGAGTTCCGCGCGCTCGAGCCCGATCTGATATTCGAACAGCTCGCGCTGCGAGCGCACCGACACGTACTCGCCGGCGGCCATCGCGAACGCGCCGGCGCACATGCCGGCGATCCCCGTCAGCAGCACGACGTGCGGATCGGTGCTGGCGCCGGCGACGCCCAGGATCAGGCTGGCGTTCGAGACGAGACCGTCGTTGACGCCGAACACCGCCGCACGCAGGTTGCCGCCGCCGCCAAGCCCGCGGTGGCGATGCTCGAACAGCGAGCCGGCCGCCGGACCGACGTGGCCGGGGTCGCCAGGGGGCGCGCTGCCGTAGACGGCCATCCCGCGTACCTTCATCGCCGCCAGCACGGATTTCAGCGGGCGCGGGCCCACCTGCCGCACCAGCGCCGCGACCAGTCGCGTGCGGGTGTCCGGCGCAAACGGTGCCGGTGCAGCGTTCCCGCGCGCGGTAAGCTGTGCGCGCCAGATGGCGGCCTGGGCTTCGGCTTCGCCGGCGAGCCGGCGGAAGAGTTCGGCGCGCGGCGTTCCGGCCTCGGCTTCCGCGCAGGCGCGGTAGAGGTAGGCCGAGCGTTGTTCTTCCTGCCAGCTTTCGAGGGGATTGGACACGGCGAGGCTCAAGGGTTCATGGCGGCAAAGATGGCGCGCAGCGTCTCGATTCGCCTGCGGTTGACGCCGAAATCGTAGTAGCCCGACCGCGCGGCCGACCGTACATGGATGACATGCAACGGGCCGTCGACCGCGAATTCCGCGTCGTCGACGAAGCCCATTATCGCACTGGCGAACTCGACGTGCAGGTAGCCTGGCCGCTGCGCCACGAGCACGCGACGCGGCATGGCGCGGATCGCCGTGGCGAGGAGGGACTCGGCCGCCGCGGGGTCGCCGCGAAACGCGAGCGGCGCGATCGCGTGCCGTGCGTCGGTCGCCTGGCTGGACACGCAATTCGGACGGTCCGGGCACGGCGCGAGCCGGCCGTCACGCATGCCGAGCGTGGCCGGGGCCTTCCCGGCAAACAGTGTCCCGAAGAGCGACGCCTCGGCGGGTGCGCCCGCGACCAGCGTCGCGACGAGCGCGGCGGCGGTGACGTATGGGCGAAGCATGCGGGGCACCCCGTCACACCGATCGGGTGAGTCCGCCGTCGACCCGGATGTTCTGCCCGGTGATGTAGCCGGCCTCGGCGGACAGCAGGAATGCGACGGTGCCCGCGATCTCGTCGACGGTTCCGTACCGCCGCGCCGGGATCGTGCCGCGATTCGCGTCGTTGACCCCCTTGGTGTCGACGAATCCGGGCAGCACGTTGTTCATCCGGATGCCGTTGCCGGCCTCCTGGTCGGCGTAGACCTTGCAGAAGCTTCCCAGTGCCGCGCGCAGTGCGGCACTGATCGGAAACCGCGCGTCCGGTTCGAAGGCGGCGAAGGTCGAGATGTTGACGATCGATCCGCCGCCCTGCCCACGCATCACCGGCGTGACCAGTCGCGCCATGCGCACGACGTTGAGCAGCACGAGGTCGAGCCCGGCGTGCCAGTCGGCGTCGGTGAGTTCCAGCAGCGGTCCCTTGGCCGGGTGGCCGGTGTTGTTGACGACGGCGTCGATCCGACCCCATGCATCGAGCGTTTCGGTCACCAGGCGCGCGAGATCGTCGGGCACGGCGACCGAGCCCCGGGTCGCGCGGCCATCCAGGGCGCGGGCGAGGCTTTCGACCTCCTCGCCACGGGCGAGCAGCGAGACCCGGTAACCGCGCCCGGCGAGCATACGCGCGCAGCCGGCGCCCATGCCCTTGCTGGCAGCGGTGACGATGACGACCGGGCGCTCGATCATGGTGCGGCGGCCTCAGGCGACCAGGGCGGCCTCGATTCGCGTCAGCACGTCGGGCGTGAGCATGGGGACGACGGCGAGCGCCTGCAGGTTCTCGGTGACCTGCGCAGGGCGGGAGGCGCCGGTGATCACCGTCGACACGTTCGGGTTCTTGAGACACCAGGCCAGCGCCATCTGCGCCATCGAGCAGCCCAGGTCCTTCGCGATCGGCGCGAGTCGCTTCGCGGCAGCGAGCTTGGTCGCGTCGGTGAGGCGCTCGGCCAGCCACTCGTAGCCCTTGATCGTCGCGCGCGAATCCGCGGGGATGCCGTCGTTGTACTTGCCCGTGAGCAGGCCCGATGCCAGAGGGCTCCAGATCGTGGTGCCGAGGCCGATGTCGCGATAGAGGCGCGCGTATTCCTTCTCCACGCGTTCCCGGTGCAGAAGGTTGTATTGCGGTTGCTCCATCACGGGCTTGTGCAGGTGATGCTTGTCGGCGAGGTGCCAGGCGGCGGCGATCTCGGCCGCCGTCCACTCGGACGTGCCCCAGTACAGCGCCTTGCCGGCGGCGATGATGTCGTGCATCGCGCGGACGGTTTCCTCGATCGGCGTGTCCGGGTCCGCGCGATGGCAGAAGACGAGATCGACGTAGTCCAGCCGGAAGCGGCGCAGCGAGTTGTCGATCGCCTGCATCAGATACTTGCGGTTGAGCGTGTTCCGCTCGTTCGGTCCGTCGTGGAGCCCCCAGTAGAATTTCGTGGACACGATGTACGAGGAACGCCGCCAGCCCATCCGGCGCAGCACCTCGCCCATGATCGTCTCGGCCTCGCCCTTCGCGTACACCTCGGCGTTGTCGAAGAAATTGACGCCGGCGTCGTAGGCGGCGGCCATGCACTCGCGCGCGACGTCGGTACCCATCTGATTGGCGTAGGTCACCCAGGAGCCGAACGAAAGTTCGCTGACCTTGAGGCCGGAGGCGCCCAGCCGGCGGTAGTTCATCGCTGTCATCGTCGAAGGGAATCTGGAAGGGAAACCGGCGCCATGAACCGCGCCGCCGCGCGCGCGGGGACGGTAGAATCGCCACGCGATCATTTTACCGTCAAGGACCCGACGATGCCGCGTACCTCCCGCAAGCCGCCGTTGTCCGTCGAGGCCCTCTGGGCGATCAAACGTCTCGGGTCTCCGACGTTGGCGCCCGACGGCACGCAGGCCTGCGCCGCGGTGACGAGCTTCGACATGGACAAGAACGACAGCCGGACCGAGCTCTGGCTGTTCCCCACGGGTCTTGGCGGCGGGCCGGGTCCCGGGCGGCGCGTGGCGCCGAAGCCGCGGCGGCTCACCGCCGGCGACAAGGACAGCGATCCGAAATGGTCGCCGGACGGCAGGCGGATCGCGTTCACCGCCAAGCGCAAGGACGACGAGGAGCCGCAGCTCTATCTGATTGCCCCTGACGGCGGCGAGGCGAAGCGCCTGACCTCGCTCGCCACCGGGTGCGCGTCGCCGAAATGGTTTGCCGACGGCAAGCGGATCGCCTTCGTCTCCTGGGTGTGGCCGGACGTGTCGGGCGAAGCCGCACAGGCGAAGCGCAAGAAGGAGCGTAAGGACGCGAAGGTCAAGGCGCACGTCACCGAGCGCAAGGAGTTCCGCTATTGGGACCACTGGCTCGCCGACGGCCGCGAGCCGCATGTGTTCGTTTGCGACGTGGCAACGGGGAAGTGCCGCGACGCCCTTGCCGGCACCGGTGTCGCGCTGCCGCCGTGGGAGCCTTCGGCCGAGGATTTCGACATCGCGCCGGACGGCCGCGAGCTCGCGATCACCGCCGATCTCGGTCCCGAGCCGCTGATGATGAGCCAGACCGACGTCGTCACCATCGACCTCGCCTCGCGCCGCAAGCGGGTGCCGACCGAGAGGACCGGGACCGCCGATGCCCATCCGAAATATTCGCCGGACGGCCGCGCGATCGTGTTCCATTCCTACGACACCAAGCGAGCGTTCAACGATCAGGGACACCTGACGCTGCTCGAGCGCGCGTCGGGGCGGATGCGCCGCCTCGCGCCGAAGCTCGACCGCCCGACGGCGCACGTCGCCTGGACGCCGGACAGCCGGGCGCTGCTGCTCAACGTCGAGGATCGCGGTCGGCAGGGAATCTGCCGGCTCCCACTCGCCGCGCCGCTGCCCACACTCGTTGCGCCGGGGGGCACCGTCGGCGGCTTCGCCCAGTCGCGCGACGGCAGCGTGATCGCGTTCGACCGGGCTTCGGCAATGCATCCGCCTGCGCTGTTCGCCGCGCGCAGCGACGGCAGCGGCGAACGCCCGATCGAGAGCATCAATCGCGCGCTGCTCGCGCGGCACGCACTGGGCGAAGTGCGCGAGTTCACGATCAAGGGCTGGGGTGGAGCGCCGGTGCAGATGTTCGTCACCTATCCGCCGAACTTCGATCCGAAACGGAAGTGGCCGCTCCTGCACTCGATCCACGGCGGACCGCACGCCGCACACACCGACGGCTGGCATTTCCGCTGGAATAGCCACGTTTTCGCCGGACACGGTTACGTCGTGCCGGCGGTGAACTATCACGGCTCCTCGGGCTTCGGGCAGAAGTGGCTGGAGACGATCACCGGCCATTACGGGATGAAGGAGTACGCCGACACCGAGGCCGGGACCGACTTCCTGCTGCGCCAGGGCTACATCGATCGCGGGCGACTGGTCGCGACCGGCGGCAGCTACGGCGGGTACATGGTCGCGTTCATGAACGGCCACACCGATCGCTACCGGGCGTACGTGTGTCATGCCGGATGCTACGACTGGGTCAGCATGATGGCCACCGACGGCTACGCGTTCTTCCGCAAGGAGCTCGGTGCCTTTCACTGGGAAAACCCCGCGCGCGTGATGAAGCAGTCGCCGCACCATTACGCGGCGAACTTCAAGACGCCGACGCTCGTCGTCCACGGCGAGCTCGACTACCGAGTCCCGGCCACGCAGGCGCTGCAGTACTACGACACGCTCAAGGCCAAGGGTGTGGCCGCGCGACTGGTGTACTTCCCCGACGAGAACCACTGGATTCTCAAGCCGCAGAACTCCAGGCTCTGGTACCGCGAGTTTCTTGCTTGGGTGTCGAAGCATGCGCCGGGCGGCGCGGGGCGGCGGCGTCCCGCTTGATCCGGCGGCGATCCCCCGCCGGGAGCGACGAAATCAGACCGCCGTGATCGGCGGCCCGCCGGCTTTCTTTTCCCAGGCCGCCTGGCAGACGAGACAGCGGGTCGCCGTCGGGTACGCGATCAGGCGTGCGGGCGCAATCGGCTCACCGCAGTCCGAGCAGTCGCCGTAGGTGCCGTCGCGCATCCGGGCGAGTGCGGCGTCGACCTGCATGAGTTCGGCGAGGGTGTGGCGGACCTCGGCGAGGTCGAGCTCGGCCAGACCGTCGGCCACGCCCCACTCGTCGCCGCTTTCCTGAAGCCGGTTGCGCAGGCCGACAACGCGCTCGTCGCCGCTCCCCCCCAGATGCGCTTTCACCTCGACGCGCAGTGCAGTGCGCCGGGCTTCCAGCTCGGCCTTCAGTCGGGCCCGGTCGGCGGGGGATAGGGAAGGGGTGCTCATGGCATGCGCTTTCGGGTTGGCTCCAACGTCGCTCATTCTGCTCCAAATCGATACTGGCCTATCCCCTTCGGCGGCAGGTTGATCGCCGTCAATGCCGGCACGCCGCGCCGGGGGCTTGAAAACCCGCGGTCGGGCCGCAGATTCGGACACGAGGCAACGCGCGTGGCGGCCATACCGGCCTGCTTCCGCGGCGCCAGTCCCCCATGCGTATCGAGAGGAGAACACGATGACCCGCCTGACCCGTTACGACCCGTTTGCCGACACCGGGATCGACGAGCTTTTCCGCGGCTTCTTCGCGCCGGTTCGCGCCGAGAAGGCGCCGGTGTCGATCAAGATGGACGTCACCGAGAAGGACAATGCCTATGTCGTCCATGCCGAGATTCCCGGCGTGAAGAAGGACGAGATCCAGATCACCGTCGACCGCAATCAGGTGACGATCGCCGCCGAAGTGAAGCGCGAGTCCGAGAAGAAGGAAGGCGACCAGCTGCTGCGCAGCGAACGCTACTTTGGCGGCGTCTATCGGAGTTTCACGCTTCCGGTCGAAGTCGACGAGGCGACCAGTGTCGCCAAGTACGACAACGGCGTTCTGGAACTGACGCTGGCGAAGAAGCCGGCCCTCGCCGGCCGCAAGCTGACGGTGCAATAACCACCCGCGATCCGCAATCCCTGCGCTGCCGGCCGCTCGCGCTGCCGGCAGCGCAGACATTCCGGGCGAGCTAACGGACCCGCTTGGCAGCGTACTCTTCGTCGATGTTGTCGCGAAAGAAGCTCCACGGCGACGACGCGCTTGCCATGCGCCGCCATGTTTCTGCCGACACGCCGGCGTACTCGTACGTGCCCGATGTCAGTTCGACGAGCAGCACCCGCCGACCGCCATCGTAGCCGGCGGCGCGCAGGTTGCCGCCGGTCATCCGCTTCATCTCCATCCCGCGTTCTCCTGGGTCGTCCGCCGGTCGTCGACCGGCATGCGATGTCACGGTCCTCGCGCAAATCCGGAATGAATCAGCAACGACGCTGCCGTGCGAGGCTGCGCGAGCCGGGTGCTACGATTATAGCGGCGGCGAATCGCCGCGCCGATGGAGTGCGAACGATGCGCAGCGAGGATCGGACCGGGAGGCAGTGGCGGGCCTGGCTGATCGCGATTGTCGCGTCAGTCGCCATCGCGAGCGGCCCGGTTGCGACGGCCGCGGACGCGGTGAAGACGCTCCGGGTCGTGTTCTCGATCGCCGAGACGAGCTTCGATCCGCAGTTCGCCTCCGATGCGGCCTCCGACAGCGTGCTGGCCAACATCTGCGAGGCGATGCTCGACTACGATTATCTCGCCCGGCCGGTGACGCTCGTTCCGCGCACGCTCGAGGCGATGCCGACCGTGGAGGACAACGGTGCGGCGTACGTGTTCACGCTGAAGAAGGGCATCTTCTTCACGCCCGATCCGGCCTTCAAGGGCAGACCGCGCGAGCTCACGGCGGCGGACCAGGCCTACGCCATCAGGCGCCTGCTCGACCCGGCGGTGAAGAGTCCATGGCTCTGGCTGATCGAAGGCAAGATCGTGGGCGGTGACGAGGCGCGCGCGAAGGCGGCGAAGGCCGGCAAGTTCGACTACGACGCGCCGATCCCGGGGCTCGAGGTTGTCGACCGCTACACGCTCCGGATCCGCCTGAAGGCGCCGGACCTGCGCTTCCTCTACGTGATGGCCGTGCCGAATACCTGCGCCGTCGCGCGGGAAGTGGTCGACGCGTACGGCCAGGACTTCGGCGCGCACCCGGTCGGCACCGGGCCCTACATGCTCGGCGAGTACAAGCGCAGCGCGAAGATCGTTCTCGAGGCCAATCCCGGTTTCCGGGAGATGACCTACGTTCCGGCCGGCCCGATCCCGCCCGAGTCCCAGGCGATCGCGGCCGCACTCAAGGGCAGGCGGCTGCCGTTCGCCCGGCGCATCGAGATCAGCATCATCGAGGAAGGACAGGCGCAGTGGCTCGCGTTCCTCAACCGCGAAATCGACCTCCTCGAGCGGCTGCCGTCCGAGTTCGTCGAACAGGCGCTCGTCGACGGCAAGCTCAAGCCGGACCTGGCGGCGAAGGGCATCGCCCACGAATTGCTGCTGCGGCCGAACACCTGGTGGACCTACTTCAACATGGATGATCCGGTGGTCGGCGGCTATGCGCCGGAGAAGGTCGCGCTGCGCCGCGCGATCGGCATGAGCTACGACCTTGCCGAGTCGATTCGCGTGCTGCTCAAGGGCCGTGCGGTGCCGGCGAGCGGGCCGATTCCGCCCGACATCGCCGGCTACGACCCGGGGCTCAGGACGAATGCGCAGCTCTACGATCCGGCACTGGCACGCGCGCTGCTCGACCGATTCGGTTACCGGGACCGCGACGGCGACGGCTATCGTGAGCTGCCCGACGGCGGTCCGCTCGTGCTCGAACGATGGTCGACGCCGAACTCGACTGCCCGGCAGGGCGACGAATTGTGGAAGAAGAACATGGACGCGATCGGGCTGAAGATCGTGTTCAAGAAGGATCGCCTGCCGGAGCTGCGCAAGATGGCACGCCTGGGCAAGATCCCGATGCGCGGCGACGGCTGGAACGCCGACTATCCGGACGCGGAGAATTTCATGCAGCTCTTGTACGGCCCGAATGCCGGCCAGGAGAACCAGGCGCGCTTCAACCTGCCGGCGTTCGACAAGCTGTTCGACCAGGCGCGCAAGCTCCCGGATTCAGCGCAGCGAACGCAGCTTTTCGACCGGATGACCGAGCTCGCGATCGTCTACGCGCCGTGGCGCATCGGCTATCACCTGATCGAGGATCAGCTGCGGCAGCCGTGGGTGCAGCCGTACAAGCCGCACCCGATCCGCTCGCAGGTCTATCAATACGTCGATATCGACATGGCGGCGCGGCCGAAGTGAACGGCGGCGCTCAGCCGCTCCCCTGCGCGGCGCGTTCCAGCGCGCGCCGAACGAGCACCGCATCGTCTTCCTCGCCGTAGCCGGCCGCGAGCGCGTCGACGAAAGCGGCGTGGGCGGCGTGCGCGAACGTCGCGTCGACGCCCATGCGCGCCGCCAGGTCGGCGGCGATGCCGACATCCTTGGTGAGAATCCGTGCGGCGGCACGTACGCCGCGGTCGCCGGCGAGCGCGCGCGGTACGCGATCGGCAAAGATCCAGCTGCCGCCCGAACTCGCGCCGATCACGTCGGCCACCGCATGCAGATCGAGGCCCGCACGGTCCGCGATGGCGAGCGCCTCGGCCGCCGCCGCGAGATTCGCTCCCGCGAGCAGGTTGTTCACGATCTTGACCGTCGAGGCGTCACCCGGGCGGGGACCGAGGTCGAACAGCCGGCCGGTGATGCGTGAGAGCACCGGACGCACGCGCTCCATGGCCGCAGCGTCGCCCGACACCATCATCGTCATCGTTCCCGCGGACGCCTTGCCCGGGCCGCCGGAGACCGGCGCGTCGAGAAGCGCGATTCCGCGCGCGGCGAGCCGCGGCGCGAGGCTCGCCGGAAAGGCGGGATCGACCGTCGACGACACGAGAACCACGCTGCCGGGGGTGAGCGCCGCCGCCGCGCCATCGGCACCGAACAGCACGGTCTCGACCTGCGGCGCGTCGACGACGAGGATGATGACGACTTCGCAGTGGCGCGCGAGGTCCGCCGGCGACGATGCGGGGATGGCGCCATTACGCACCGCACGGTCCTGCGCCTCGGGAAGAATGTCACGTGCCACGGCGGCAATGCCGGCGCGGGCGAGTGCTTCGACGACACCGCCGCCCATGGCGCCGGTGCCGATCACGCCGACGCGCCGCAGCGGTTCCCGGAGGGTCGAAAGGGACGAAGTCATCGGCAGGAGGCGGCCGGACGGAATGGGCGGCGCCCGCCGCGCGGCGGGCCGGGATTACTTCGGCGGCAGGACGTAGGGCTTGCAGTCGACGAGCTGGACGGCCGCGCCGTTGCGCACGAGCTGCAGATCCATGCCTTTGCCGCGCAGCTCGAAGTCGCCATTGGAGTAGCGCACACCCGAGGCGGCGGGAATCTGGTAGAGCGAGACCCGATCGCCGCCCGGCGGCAGCAGCATGCGGACCTCGGCGACGTCGAAGCGAAGCACGAGGCGCTCACCGGAAAGCTGGCACTCGAACGTGTTCTTCGCCGCCTCTTCCTCGTCCTTCGACTTCATGCTGGCGCAGCCGGCCAGCAAGACGAAGGCGATCGGCGCGATCCAGAGGCCGCGCCACGGCGTTGCGGTACAGATGAACATGTCGGTCGATCTCCCGCGCAATTCGCCGCGAGCATAGCACGTGCCGTAGACACTCCGGCCCGGAGGTCGGCGCCGAGCGCGGGTTCGGGCCATGCCGTCGCCGGTCCTCGCCGGACGTTGCGACGTCCGGCACGCGGATCGCCCGCGATCAGCGACGCGAAACGGGTTTGGCGTCCGCGTTCTCGAAGCGCACCTCCGCCGGATACGACAGCACTTCGACCTGGCGGCCGGTGCGAATCTCGGCCTGCACCGACTGCCACCATTGCGCGTCCAGCAGGTCGGCGTGGTAGTAGAGGAAACACTCGCGCGTCCTGGGGTCGGTCAGCAGAAAGGTGGCGAACTCTTCGGGGAAGATGTCGTGCGGGCCGACGGCGTACCAGACGTCGTCCGACATTTCGTCGTACCCGGGGGGCGGCGGCGGGATCCTGCGAAAGTTGCAGTCGGTGAGGTACTCGATCTCGTCGTAATCGTAGAAGACGATGCGGCCGAAGCGCGTGACGCCGAAGTTCTTGAACAGCAGGTCGCCGGCGAAAATGTTGACGGCGGCCAGCTCCCTGAGCGCGTCGCCGTACTCGCGCATCGCGTGCATCCGCTGCGCGTCGTCGCAGCGCTCGAGGAAGAGATTCAGCGGAATCATCCGCCGCTCGATGTACAGATGCCTGATCACGACGTAGTCGCCGTCGCGCTCGATCACCGAGGGAGCGACCGCCTCGAGTTCGGCCATCAGCTCGTCGGAGAACCGTGCGCGCGGGAACGCGACGTCCGAATACTCGAGGATGTCCGTCATCCGGCCGACGCGGTCGTGGTGCTTGACCAGCGTGTATTTCTGCTTGACTCGAGCCCGGTCGGTGTCCTTGCTCGCGGCGATCCGGTCCTTGATCACCTTGAACACGTACGGGTAGGACGGCAGTGTGAACACGCTCATCACGAGGCCCTTGATGCCGGGGGCCACGATGAACTTGTCGCGCGAATGCTTGAGGTGGTGGAGGAAGTCGCGGAAGAAGAGGTTCTTGCCGGCTTTCTGCAGCCCCACCATCGTGTAGAGCTCCGAGGCCGTCTTGTCGGGCAGCAGCGAGCGCAGGAAATCGATATAGGCGGACGGAACCTCCATGTCGACCAGGAAGTACGCCCGGTTCGCCGAGAACAGGATCGCCAGGTCGGCCTCGTCCATCAACAGGGCGTCAAGGTGGAGTCGGCCCTCGGAGTCGTGCTTGACCGGTACCACGAACGGGTAGGTGTGGATGCCGTTGACGATCCGGCCCACGATGTACGCGGTCTGGTTGCGGAAGAACGGCGCCGACAGCACCTGGATCTGGTGGTTCGGCTCGAGGCGGAACGGCCGCGGAACGCGATGGCGGAACGCCGCCAGCACATGGCGCAGATCGCGTCGGAAATCGGCGAACCTGCGCTCGAACCCGATGTCGAGGATGATGTCGACCAGCGCGTTGCGCAGGCCCTGCTGCAGCGGGTAGTAGCTCCGGTACGAGGGTGGTTGGGCATCGATGTGCTCGGTCGAGATCGCCGGGCGCACGAAGATGAACCGGTTGTGGAAGTACGCGCGATGGAGGATCTTCACCGAGACCGAGTTGAAGAAGGTCTCGGCGCACTCCGGCTGCTTGTGATCGATCAAGAGACCGATGTAGTGCAGCTTGACCTGCTCCCACAGGGCGTCGCCGCCGGCGCCGTCGAGCCCCGCGCCGCGGAACTCGCGCGTGAGCCGCTCGGCAGTCTCGACGACGCGGCGGTCGTAGAAGTCGATGCGGTCGCGGGCGACGTGCTGGATCGCCAGCCAGTTGCCCGCCTCATAGTGACGGCGGGCAGCGCGCGCGCACTCGCGGAACAGCGCGTAGTGCTTGTCGAAGCCGTCGAGCAGCGCCCGCGCGATCGCGCGGGCCTGTTCGGCGGGCGGAGCCTGGCGCGCTGCGAGCGCGGCGCCGGCGATCGGCATGGCGGCGACCGCCGGCCGCTACTGGTCGAGTTTCTCCAGCTGCTCGCGGAATTCCTTCGACGACTTGTTGTACTCGTCGATCGCGGCATTGGCCGCATCGATGTGCGGCTTGGCCTGGTCATTCAGTGGCTTGACGATCGCCTGCTCGTCGGCGACGAACTTCTTGAGGCACTCGAGATAGGCGTTGACGTTGCGCGTCCACGACCGCTGTTGGGTGTCGGACGCGAGCCTGCCCGGGTGTTCTCCGGGCTTGGTGCACGAGTGCTTCGGCGCTGCGGGCGTCGGCTGCTGGGCGGCGGCGGAACCGGCGAGTGCGAGCAGCGCAACGGCGAGAATCGAAGTGGCGGTGCGACGTATCGGGATCATGGCGGGTTTCCGGTGGTGGATGCGCAAAACGCCTATTTTACGTCGCCCGCCGGGCACGGCCAAACCGGATCGGTTGGCGCCGGCCGTCGGGCGGGCGGGACCGCGCGGCGCGGAGGGGGTCATCGGCGGGCGACAAGCGCGGCCAGCACCTGCAGACCGGCGCCGACCAGGTCGACCGCCGCATCGGCGCCGAAGGACACCGGCATCTGCCGCTCGAACTCCCGCTGATATCGGCCCGCGGCCAGCAGCCCGTCGGCAACGGCAACCGGGTCGATCGTCCCGCGCTTGCGTTCGCTTTCCGCGAGCGACGCGACGGTTCGCGCGACGGCTTCGGGGTCGAGCACCGCGATCGGCGCCCGGCAGTAGTTGCAGACGGCCTGCGTTGCGAGGTCGATCGGTGCGCCGCAGGACGAGCATTGGACCACCCTCACATACGTCTTGAGTCGTGCCAGCTCCGCCTCCGGCAGGGGACGGATGAAGTCCTTTTCCCTCAGGAACTGGACAAACGGCGTGAATCGGCCATGGCCGAAGGGGCAGCGGTGGTACGAAAACCGCGTGCTTCTTTGCAGATCGTGTGTCAGCCGCATCGGTTCACGGCACCGCGGGCACGGGAGTGTCGCCGGCAACGGTCGGCGGGCGTCCGGCGTCGCGGCGCGGATCGCCTCGAACAGGGCAAGCGTCGCGCCCGGTGTCAACTGCACGCTCTCGAAGGCGTCGAACCACAGCGCCTGGCAATCGCGGCAGTAATCGATGACCGCCTTGCCCAGCGGCTTGCGCTCGAGCTCCAGCGAATGCATGGCCTGGCCGCATCCAGGGCACGCGTGAACCGGAGCGGCGGGGTCGGGTGTCATGACGCTGCCGGGCGCGGTGCGGCGACCGGTTCGGCTAGAGCTGCCGGGCCGCGAAGGTGTTGCAGTTGCGCAGGTCGCCGCTTTCGAGGCCGAGCTTGAACCAGCGCATCCGCTGCTCGGCCGAGCCGTGGGTGAACGAATCGGGTACCGCGTAGCCCTGCGATCGTTTCTGGATCTGGTCATCCCCCACGGCGGCGGCGGCGCGCAGGCCTTCCTCGATGTCGCCGGTGTCGAGGAGGTTGCGGGCCCTGGCGAAATGGCCCCAGACGCCGGCATAGCAGTCCGCCTGCAGCTCGAGTCGCACCGACAAGGCGTTGCGCGTGCGCGCATCGGCGCGCTGCGATTCGGCCTCGAACTGCTGCATGATGCCGAGCGCGTTCTGCACGTGGTGACCGACCTCGTGCGCGATCACATAGGCCTGCGCGAAATCGCCGGGCGCTCCGAAGCGCCGCGACAGCTCGGCGAAGAACGCGGTATCGAGATAGAGGACGCGGTCGGCCGAGCAGTAGAACGGTCCGACCGAGGCAGACGCGCGTCCGCACGCCGATTGGGTCACGCGGGAAAACAGCACGAGCTTCGGCGGATCGTAGCGCCTTCCCGTCGCCTTGAAGACCGCGGTCCAGACGTCCTCGGTATCGCCGAGGACGCGTGCCACCATCTCCTTGGTCGGATCCTGCGTGCCTGCCGTGGGCGGTGGAGCACCCGGCGGCGCCTTGGTCTGCGGTCCGTAACCAGGCTCGGGCGCGGCGGGCGACGTGGGGACGGGGGGCGAATCGCCCTCGATGACGCCGAGCATTTCCAGCGGATTGACGCCGAACAGCAGGCTGGCGATGACGATGACGACGATGGCCCCGCCGCCCAGCCGCATGCCGCCACCGGGAAAGCCGCCGCCCGGCGGAGCGCCGCCGCCCGCGTCCTGGCCGGTGCGGTCCTCGACATTGTCACTGCGGCGGAAGTCTCCCCAACGCATTGCGGTCTCCGTGATCGGGTGCGGCACCCACGGCTGTGGAGTATCCCACGGCCCCCGGCCCGACAGTGCGCCCGCGCGGATGGCGCGGATCCGTCAGGGACGTGGCGACGCGCCGAGATCGACGACGATCTTGCCCCGTCCGTGTCCCGTTTCCATCGTCCGCTGCGCATCGGCCACGTCCTCGAGCGCTATCGTGCGGGCGATGTGCGGCGCGAGGGCGCCCTCGGCGGCGAGCCGCGCCAGGCGCGCCCACATCGTGCCGTTCGCACGCAGGACCAGGCCGATCGCGCGTTGCCGGGAGCCGAGCCGCGCGACGACTCGGGCCAACAGCATGCTCACCACCGCCGGGGCGCTGGGGCTGGTATCGACGTAGATGCCTTCGGGCGCGAGTACATTGCGGCTCGCGAAGAAGCCCGTGACACCCGCGGCGTCGAACACGACGTCGTAGCGCGTGTCGCGCCGCGTGAAGTCTTCGCGCGTGTAATCGATGACATCGTCGGCGCCGAGCGTGCGGACGAATTCGACGTTCGCCGGGCCGCACACCGCGGTGACGTGCGCGCCGAGGTGCTTGGCGAGCTGGACGGCATAGTGACCGACGCCGCCGGCGGCCGCGGTGATCAGCACCCGCTGGCCGCGTTCGAGACGCGCATGGTCGGTCAGCGCCTGCACCGCCGTGCCGCCCGCGATCGGCAGGACCGCCGCCGTTGCGTACGCAATCCCCTCCGGAATCGGCACGACATGCTCGGCCGGCGTGCAGACGTATTCGGCCAGCGCTCCCTGACGCGGGAAGGGCGACAATGTTCCGAACACGCGCTCGCCGGGAAAGCGGCCGATCGCCCCGCCGCCCACGCCGACGATCTCGCCGGCGAACTCGACGCCCACGCCACGCGGCGGGCGGTCGAGCAGCGGCACCAGACGCAGGTGACCCGCGCGGATCTTCCAGTCGAGCGGGTTCAGGCCGACCGCGTGGACGCGGACCTTGACCTCCCCGGCACGAGGCGAGGGCTCGGCGACGTCGGCGATCCGCAGGACGTCGGGCGGTCCGAACCGGTCGTAGCGGATCGCGCGCATGCGTCGGCGAGCGTCAGTGCCTGTCCAGCGCGTGGCGCTCGAGATCCGCCAGCGCGACGACCGCAAGTGTTTCCTCGTGCGTCGCGGCGAGGATCACCGGTGGCGCGACCCCCGCGTCGAGTGCCTCGCGCCAACGTCCGACGCAAACGCACCAGCGATCGCCCGGTTTGAGGCCGGCAAACCCGAACTCGGGCGCCGGCGTCGACAGGTCGTTGCCGCGCTCCTTCGAAAATGCGAGAAAGGCCGCGGTCATTTGCGCGCAGACCACGTGCATGCCGACGTCTTCGGGGCCCGTGTTGCAGCAACCGTCGCGATAGAAGCCGGTGCGCGGCGACGTCGAGCACGGAGCGAGCGCGCCGCCGAGGACATTCCTGTCGTCCTTGTTCATCGAGGATGGATGCTGGATTGTCCCGCGCAAGGGGGGTTCACGGCTTCAGCGCGCGATAGAGGAAGGGCAGGCTCACATCCATCCGGTAGTCGATGTCCGAATGATTGTCGTCGAATTCCTCGTAGACGTGGGGGATGCCGGCCTCGGCGAGCCGGCGCGACAGGATCCGGGTGCCGTAGTGGATGTGATACTGGTCGCGCCAGCCGCAGTCGATGTAGATGCCGGCAAGCGCTTTGAGGTTGTCGCGGTAACGGGCGACCATGTTGATCGGGTCGTGCTTCAGCCAGTTGCGCCAGCGCCCGGCGATGAGCTCGCCGGATTCGAGGTGAAAGGGCAGACGGAATCCGAGCGGCGCCTTCGGATCCGGATCGTACGTCGCGGCCATGCACACGTTCATGATCGTGTGCCCTTCGTTGAGCGAAAGCTTCTCCTTCTTCCACACACTGTCGAGGAAGCGGCGGACGCGGCCGTCGTCCAGTCCCTCGGCGAGGCCCTTGCGGGCGCGGGTTTCCGCGCGCGCATCGTAGGGGCCTTCGCGTCGCTTCGGATCGCGATACTTGGTGAGCTCGTCGAGCGAATTCGGCCAGTCGCAGCGATAGACGAAGTCGAAGTAGGCGTCGCCGGAGTGATCGGCCACCGCCCCCCAGTGTTGCGTGTAGCGCATGCCGTGGACGATGGCGCCGTAGCCGCCGGAGGACTTGCCGAAACAGCCGCGGTGCTCGCGCGCGGCGAGCGTGCGGAACTCGCGATCGACGAACGGAATGATCTCCCGGGTCAGGTAGTCGCCGTAGCGGCCGATCGCCGACGAATTGACGTACTGGTTGCCGCCGAGTGCGGTGAAGCAATCCGGAAACACGAGGATCACCGGGCCCATCTTCCGCTCGTGGATGAGGCGTGCCGCACGCTCGGGGACGTTGTCCGAAAAGGGCTTCCAGTTGGTATGGGCGAGCCCGGAGCCGGTGAACCCCACCATGTCGTAGAGGACCGGAAACCGCCGGCCACGACCGGCGCCGGCCGTCCCCTCGTACTGCGGCGGCAGCCAGACGGCGACCTTGCGCACGTGCGGATCGCCGAGCGGGTTGTCGCGCAGGATGCGCGACGTGTGCTCGAGCACGACCAGCGTGCCGGCGGCGGCGAGGGGGCGCTTCTTGGCCATCGGAGGGATCCTTCGCGTTCCCGAACCAGCGCCGCGCGGACCCGCGGCACCCACCGGATTGTGCCGGGCCGGCGTATCGCCGGCAATCTCATCGTTTCCGACGCCTGCCGTTCGGGATCGCCCGGCGTGTTCCGTCGTTGCGCGGTGACGCGCGAACGGGGTCGCGTCAGGTGCCTGCCGGAAGGGATTCCTGCGAAGACCGGCGCCTCGGCGCGACGGCCCGGCGAAGGGGCGTGGTGTCAGGGCTTGAGCAGCATCGATCCGCGGCACTTCTTCGCGCCGCAGCGGCAGGCGAGGGCATCGCGAACTTTCTTCGTGACGCGGCCGTCGATCGAGAGCCGGTAGTCGTAGGTCAGTTCCTCGCCGCGGCGAATCTTGCGCCGCGCCTCGATGAACACGCGGCCCTCGTCGTCCTCGAACGTCGTGCAATTGGGATCGCAGGAGTGATTGATCCAGCGCGCCGCATTGCCGCGCACGCCGGCATCGATCACGGTGCCGTCGTCGAGCTCGAAGATGAACGTGTGGTAGGGATTCTCCGGATCGGAGTCCGGACGCTTGCTGGCGACCTTCCAGGTCGTGCGATCGCCGCGGTACTCGATGATCGTCTTGCCTCTGGAAATCTTGCGCCGGGCGAAGACGCCGCGGCCGTGGATCGGGGAATTGCGTACGATGTACGCAGGGGGTTTGCGGAGGGCGGGCATTGCGGTCCTGTTGTTGCCGAAACGTCGCGACTCGCTTGCACACGTCGCGGCCGGTAAGTGCTCGGCGCGCATTATCCCGCAATTCGTGCCCGGTCGTGCGGACCCGGACGCATTGCACCGCTACTGCGCTGCATGATTGAACGCATGCGGCGATCGTACTAGGATCGGCGCCATCACAAAGGACCGGCAGGCGAGCGTCGGATGGAACAACGCCTGCACGGTCTCGAACCGAGGAGGATGGAGACGATGCCTGACACGATGAGGAAGCCCGCGGCCCGGACGGTCGCGGCATGGATGACCGTCGGACTGATCGCCGCGGCTGGCAGCGCGCTCGCCGGCACCCCATCGCCCACCGAGTGCGCCGAGGGCGCCGAGTTCATCGGTAACGCGGCGCATGCGCGCGACACGGGCATGTCGCGCGACGCGTTCATCGACCAGATGGAAGCGGACTTCCATGCGATCCGCGCCTTCCCGCACGAGTTGCGCTGGTTCGTCCAGGACGAGTCCGACGAGGCATTCCTTCTCGGCGCGGCCCGCGACGTCTTCGATCGGCCCGAGACTCCGGAAGCACACCGGATCGGTTTCTTTCGCTCGTGTATGAGCCGGCGGTTTGTCTGAGGGCGAAGGCGTCTAGGCTTCGGCAGTCCGCGGGTTCCGATCTGCGTGGTTCCTTGCGCGATGGAAATGGGCTCCGGAATCAGCTTGTTCGGAGTTGATCGATGCACGCCTGCAGCCGTGCGGCGAGATCGGCGACGACCGGTGGCTTGACGATATCGCCGTGGTTGCCTGGAAGGCGGTGGATGCGGGTGGCCCCGTTCATCACCTGAGCCCATCCCAAGCGATCGAGGGCGGCACGGGCGGCCGACGCTTCGGCGATGAAGAGTTCGACCGGGTGTGGACTCGGCCGCGGCCGGTAGCCCCAGTGCGCCCAGCGGTGGGCCTCGCCAATGCTGTGCAGAGTACGCAACCGGCCCAGACCTGTCGCCTGCAGGAGCGCAAAATACGTGTACTCCTGCAACTGGCGCAGCGTCGACCGGCGACGTATCGCGCGGGTCAGTTCGGCAAGCCATCGCGCCATCGTCGCCCGACGCGGCGCATAGCTGTCGAGCAGGGCGAGCATGGCCACGTGCTCGCCGGCTCGTGCCAGTTGCTGCGCGATTTCGTAGGCAACCACACCCCCGCTGGAAAAGCCGGCGATGAGGTAGGGACCGTCGGACTGCGCCCTGCGCATCGATTCCAGACAATGGGCGGCGATCGACTTCGATGCTGCGGTCGGGGCGCCCGCTGCCAATGACGCCCCGCGCCTGGAGTCCGTAGACCGGTTGGTCGGCGGCGAGATGGCGGGCGAGGTCGTAGTAATGGAAGAGGTTCCCGCCCATGGTGTGCACGACGAACAACGGTCGGCGCGACCCGCTCTTCATTAGCACGAGTTCCGGATTCGCTTCACCCTGGTACTCGTCGCGGAGCAGGGCGGCCAGCGCCTCGATGGTGCCGCCTTGAAACCAGAGGGTGTCGAGCGGCAGGCGGCGCTGGAAGGTTCGTTCGATCTGGTCCATCAATTGAACCGCGAGCAATGAGTGCCCGCCCAGGTCGAAGAAGTTGTCCCGCACGCCGACCGACGGGCGCTCGAGGAGGCTCTCCCAGATCCGGGCCAGATGGCGTTCGATATTGTCGCGGGGCTTCATCGGGCTCGACCGATGATCACCACGGTCGCTCGCCGGTGCCGGTAGTGCCTTGCGATCGACCTTGCCGTTGGGGGTGAGCGGCAGTGCCGGCAGACGCACGAACGCGGCGGGGATCATGTAGTCGGGCAGCCGCCGCCTGAGCGCCGCGCGCAGTTCGACGACGGCCAGGTCCTCGGCGTCGGTGACCACATAGGCCACCAGGCGCGAATCGCCCGGTCCGTCCTCGCGCAGCAGCACCAGCGCGGCGCGCACCTGCGGCTGCTGCATGAGGACCGCCTCGATCTCGCCCAACTCGATGCGAAAGCCGCGCAGCTTCACTTGGGTGTCGAGGCGGCCCAGGAACTCGAGGTTGCCGTCCGGCAGATAGCGCACCCGATCGCCGGTGCGGTACAGGCGCGCGTCGGCGTGCGCGCTGAACGGGTCCGGCACGAAGCGCTCGGTCGGTGAGCTCCGGCCGGTTCCAGTAGCCACGGGCGAGGCCATCGCCACCGAGGTACAGCTCGCCCGGCACGCCGACCGGCACCGGCTGCCGATGCTGGTCGAGGACGTAGGCGACCGTGTTCGCGAGCGGCCGGCCGATCGGGATCGTGCGCTGGTCCGACGCGACCGCGGTGATCGGGTGCCAGGTGGCAAAGGTCGTGGTCTCGGTCGGCCCATAGACGTGCAGCAGCCGCTGCGGCCCTCCCGCGTCGAGACACGCGCGCACCCAGTGCGGGTCGACCGCCTCGCCGCCGAACAGGACCTGCTTCACGCCGGCGAAGGCATTCGGCCGGGCGCGGATCACTTCGTTGAACAGCGCTGTGGTCAGAAACAGAGTGGAGACGCCGCTACGCCGCAGCTCGTCGGCAAGGTGTGGCGGATCGAGTGCAACCTCGCGCGGCATGACGACGAGGCGCGCGCCGTTGGCGAGCGCTCCCCAGACCTCGAACGTCGTCGCGTCGAAGGCGGGATTGGCCACTTGGGCCACCCCGTCCGTGGGGTCGAGCTGAATGTAGTCGGTGTTGCACACCAGGCGCGCAATCGCACGATGCGGCACCATCACGCCCTTGGGCGTCCCCGTCGAGCCGGAGGTGTAGATGACGTAGGCGAGATGCTCGGGGCGGGTGAGGGTGATGGGGTTGTGGGTCGGTTGCGCCTGCAATTCCGGCGGCGGGGCGTCGAGGCAGACCAGCGCCGCGGCGGTCGGCGGCAGGGTGTCGCGCAGCGACTGCTGGGTGAGCACGACGGAGGCGCGCGGCATCGGCGAGCATGAACGCCAGGCGCTCGGTCGGATAGCTGGGATCGAGCGGCAGGTAGGCGCCGCCGGCCTTGAGGATGCCGAGCATGCCGACCACCAGCTCCAGCGAGCGCTCGAGGCAGAGGCCGACCAGCACATCCGGTCCGACGCCCTTGCTGCGCAGGTAGTGCGCCCACTGATTGGCGCGGGCGTTGAGCTCGCCGTAGGTGAGTTGCCGGTCCTCGAATACCACCGCTACCGCATCGGGAGCGCGTGCGACCTGCTCGTCGAAGAGCTGATGAATGCAGCGATCCCGGGGATAGTCGGTCGCGGTGTCGTTCCACTCCACCAGCAATTGCTGACGCTCGGCCGGGGTAAGCAGCGGGAGTTCACTGACCGGGGTTTCGGGCCTGGGCGACGATGCCCTCGAGCAGGGTGGTGAAGTGGCCGGCCATCCGGGCGATGGTGGCGGCGTCGAACAGGTCGGTGGCGTATTCGAATGCCACCGCAGAGTTGCCCGTCGGTTTCGGTGAGGAAGAGGGACAAGTCGAACTTGGCCGTGTCGGCGCCAACGGAATGCGTTCGATCTCCAGGCCGGGGAGGCGGAGTGCCGTTGCGGGCGTGTTCTGCAGAGCGAACATGACCTGGACCAGCGGGTTGCGGCTCATGTCCCGCTCGGGGCCGAGCTCCTCGACCAGTTTCTCGAACGGCAACTCCTGGTGTCCGTAGGCGTCAAGCGCGCGCTGGCGCGTGCGCGTCAGGAGTTCGACAAAGCTCGGGTTGCCGGAGAGATCGCCGCGCATCACCAGCGTGTTGACGAAGAAGCCGATGAGGCCTTCGAGCTCGGGCCGATTGCGTCCGGCAACGGGGCTGCCGATTGCGATGTCTTCCTGACCGCTGTAGCGCATGAGCAGAACCTGGAACGCCGCCAGCAGCGTCATGTACAGCGTGGCGTTGTTCCTGCGCGCGAGGGCCTTGATCGGTGTGACAAGCTGATCAGGGAGCGTGAAGCGCTCGACTTCGCCTCGAAAGCTCGACTGCGCCGGACGCGCCCGATCGGTCGGGAGCTCGAGAGTCGTGAGCCCGGACAGTTGCTTCCGCCAGAACGCCAACTGCGTCTCGAGCGTCGCGCCGCTCAGCCATTCGCGTTGCCAGACGGCGTAGTCCGAGTATTGAATCGGCAGCGGCGGGAGTTCGCATGGCAGCGCTCGGCTGCAGGCGGCGTAAAGAACCTCCAGCTCCCGATCCAGTACGCCCAGCGACCAGCCGTCGGCGGCGATATGGTGCAGCGTGATGGTCAGCACGAATTCCTGATCGCCGAGCCGAGCCAATCCGGCGCGCAGCATGCAGTCGGCGGCGAGGTCGAAAGCGTCACGGGTCATGCCGATGAAGAAAATCAGTGAGTGCGTCTTCAACCGATTTTTCGGGATGCGACCGCGCAGGTCCACCTGCTGCAACGCGAACGGGCAATGAGGCTCGAATCGCTGCTGGAGCACTCCATCCCGCAGCACCAACCGCGTACGTAGCGCTTCTTGGCGCGCAACAAGGGCATCCAGCGCATCACGCAGAGCTTCAGGATTCAATGCGCCGTGAATCCGGTAGGCCCCGTAGATGTGGTAAGTGCCCGCCACCGGGTTGATTTGTTCCACCAGCCACAACCGGGTCTGGGCGAAGGACGGAGCGCAGGGGCCGCTGTCATCGCGTCGGGGAATGGCGGTCGCGCGCGAGCCTTTCCGCTGCCGGCCGAGCAGCCGTTGCTCCAGCTTGATCCGCTCGTCCAGGCCCATATTCCCGATCGAGGAAACGGCGGTCCCGGGGTCGATGCTCGACGTCATGGCTTGGGTTGGTCAGGTTCGGATATGGGACGGTCTACTGCGGATCCGTTTCCGTATCCACGTCCGTCGCCAGTTGCTCTAACGCCGCCAACGCGAGCCCGTGCACGGTCGGCGCCTCGAACAGCTGGCGCAGGGACAGATCGACGTCCAAGGTGTGATTGATCCGGCTCAGCAATTGAGTACGCCAAAAGCGAATGTCCGCCCAGATCGAAGAAGTTGTCGTCGGTCCCGACGCGGGGCACATTCAGTACCTCGGTCCAGATGTCGGCGATGGCCCGTTCGATCGGTGTGCGGGGAGGGCGATATTCGGCCTCGCCGCTTCCGTACTCCGGTGCCGGCAGCGCCTTGCGATCGATCTTGCCGTTGGGGGTAAGCGGGAAGGCAGGCAGTTGCACGAAAGCGGCCGGGACCATGTAGTCGGGGAGCTGCCGCTTGAGCGCAGCCCGCAGATCGGAAGCGGCCAACGTCTCGCCCTGGGTCACCACGTAGGCGACCAGCCGCGGGTCGCCCGGGTTGTCTTCGCGCAACAGCACCACGCCTCGCGCACCGGCGGCTGCTGCGTCAGCACCGCCTCGATCTCGCCCAGCTCGATGCGAAAGCCGCGCAGCTTGACCTGGTGGTCGAGGCGGCCCAGGAACTCTAGGTTGCCGTCCGGCAAGGTAGCGCACACGATCGCCGGTGCGGTACAGGCGCGTACCGGGGCGCGCGCTGAACGGGTCCGGCATGAACCGTTCCGCGGTCAACTCAGGTCGGTTCCAGTAACCACGGGCGAGACCATCGCCGCCGATGTACAACTCGCCTGGCACGCCGACCGGCACCGGCTGCCGATACCGGTCCAGAACAAAGACTACGGTGTTTGCAATGGGACGACCGATCGGCACGATCATTCGTTCATCGTGTCGTTTGCACTCCCACCACAATGAGTCGATGCAAGTCTCGGTTGGGCCATACAGGTTGTACAAGTGCGCATGGGAGTCGTTCGAAGAACTGCTGCGCGGCGTCGCCGGGCAGGACCTCGCCCCCGCAGAAAACTCTCTTGAGCGGTGTCGCAGTCGCACGAGTCCGGATTCTTGCGCCAGCAATCGAAAGAGTGATGGCACCAACTGTACGGTCGTTACCCCATGTTCCGACAGTGCCTCCAGGATACGCAGCGGATCCCGATGAGACCCCGGCAGCGCCATCGACCAGGCAACCGCCGAGCGATGAGTGGCACAAATAACTCCCATACGGACGCGTCAGCACTGATCGGCGTCTTTTGAAGCACGAATCACGGGGTCCGAACTCATAAGTCAGACGCATCCACTCCGTGTCACCGAAATCCCGCGAGTGCGGCATCATCACGCCCTTGGGTTTGCCGGTGGAGCCGGAGGTGTAGATGACGTAGGCGAGGTGGTCGGGGCGGGTGACGGGAGCAGGGTTGTGGACGGTTGCTGCTGCAGTTCCGGCGGCGGCGCGTCGAGGCAGACCCGCGTCGCGGCGGTCCGCGGCAGGGTGTCGCGCAGCGACTGCTGGGTGAGCACGACGGGGGCACTGGCATCGGCGAGCATGAACGCCAGGCGTTCGCGCGGGATAGCTCGGATCCAGTGGCAGGTAGGCGCCGCCGGCCTTGAGGATGCCGAGCAGGCCGACCACCAGCTCCAGCGAGCGCTCGAGGCAGAGGCCGACCAGCACGTCGGGGCCGACACCCAGGGTCCGCAGGTAGTGGGCCAGCTGATTGGCCCGCGCGTTGAGCTCGGCGTAGGTGAGTTGCCGGTCCTCGAAGACGACCGCCACCGCGTCGGGGGTGCGTGCCACCTGCTCCTCGAAGAGCTGGTGAATGCACTGGTCGCGCGGATAGTCGACCGCGGTGTCGTTCCACTGCACCAGCAGCTGGTGACGTTCGGCCGGGGTGAGCAGCGGCAGCTCGCCGATCGGCGTCTCGGGCTGGGCGACGATGCCTTCGAGCAGCGTGGTGAAGTGGCCGGCCATCCGCTCGATGGTGGCGGCGTCGAACAGGTCGGTGGCGTACTCCAGAACTCCGCGCAGACCCTCGGGGCGCTCGGTCAGCGACAGCGTCAGGTCGAACTTGGCGGTGGCGGTGTCGAGGGCCTGCGCCGTAACCTCCAGTCCGGGCAGCGCCAGCTCTCCGCCGGGGGCGTTCTGCAACGCGAACATCACCTGGATCAGCGGGCTGCGGCTCAAGTCACGCTGCGGCTTCAGCTCCTCCACCAGCTTCTCGAACGGCACGTCCTGATGCGCGTAGGCCTCCAGCGCGCTCTCCCGCACCCGGGCGAGCAGGTCGCGGAAGCGCGGATTGCCGGACAGGTCGGTGCGCAGCACCAGGGTGTTGACGAAGAAGCCGATCAAGCCCTCGAACTCGCGCCGGCCGCGGCCGGCGATCGGGCTGCCCACCGCGATGTCGTCCTGCCCGCTGTAGCGCGCCAACAGCACCTGGAAGGCGGCCAGCAGCAGCATGTACGAGCGTCACCCGCTCGCGCTGGCTCAACTGCCTGAGGGCGGCCGTCAGGTCAGGCGACAGCGCCAACGCATGACGGGCACCGCGGTAGCTCTGCGTCGGCGGCCGCGGGCGATCGCCGGGCAGTTCGAGCGCAGGCAGGTCGGCCAACCGGGATCGCCAGTAGACGAGTTGCCGCTCCAGGGCGACACCCTGCAGCTGCTGGCGCTGCCACAGCGCGTAGTCGGGGTATTGCACCGGCAAGTCGGGTAACGATGCCGCTCGACCGGCGTAACCGGCGACCAGCTCACGGTACAGAACACCCATCGACCAGCCATCGGAGACGATGTGGTGCATCACCAACACCAGCAGATGGGTGGATTCCGCCACGCGATAGACAGCCCCGCGCAGCAGGGGCGGCTGCGTCAGATCGAATTCCTGCCGCGCCAAGTCTTGGGCTTGCGCCATCGCTGAGGTGCGGGCCTGGTCGGCTGGCAACGCCCGCAGATCGGTAACCGGCAACGCCACGGGCAATGCCGCCATCACCCGTTGCGATGGCGCTCCGGCCTCGGCGACGATTGCCGTGCGCAGCGCTTCGTGCCGGACGACCAACTGCGTCAGGGCCGCTTGCAGCCGTGCAACGTCCAGCGGCCCCTGCAACCACCAGCCGGCGGGGATGTTGTACAGCGCACTGCCGCCCTCCCACTGCTCCAGAAACCACAACCGCTGCTGCGCGAACGACAGCGGCAACGGCGACGTTCGCGGCGCGGATGGAATGGGCGATGCGTGCTCTTCCGCTGCGTCCGACCGGACGGCGCCGAGACGCTGCGCGAGCAACGCACGCTTCTCGGGACTGAGCCCGGCGACGCGGGTGTCGAGATCGGTTCCGAGGAGCGGGACGTGCTTGGTGTCGTTCATCGGGCCACGATCATCGGCATTCATCCGTGGTGCCGTTGGCCAACCAACTGGCTCGCGGCTTCGTCATCGGTCATCTGGTCGAGGTCATCGAGAATATGCTCCAATGCGGTCTGGTCGGCGTCTTCCGGGGTCCGTTCAACGATTGCGGCCAGTTCGGCAAGCGTCGGCCCTTCGAATATCCGGCGCAGCGGGAGGGCGACGCCGAACTCTCGGCGGATGCGAGAGACGAGCTGCATCGCCTTCAACGAATGTCCGCCCACATCGAAAAAGTTGTCGTGTATCCCGACCTGCGTAACACCGAGAATCTCCTGCCAGATATCCGCAAGTCTCGTTTCGATGGTCGTGCGCGGCGCTACGTGCGCGACCGCGGGATCGCGATGTGCTCCGGCTGACGTCGGTAGCGCCGACCGGTCCACCTTGCCGTTCGGCAGCCGGGGCAGGTCGTCGAGGAACTGCCATTCCGATGGCACCAGTGCGGCGGGCAGACGCGCACCGAGGAACGAGCGCAGCTCGCCGATCGCGACCGGGTGACCCGACCTCGTTACCACATAGGCGACCAGAGAATCGTCGCCATGAGCATCCTTCCGCCCCGTTACGAAGCACGCCTGCACCGCCGGATGCTCGTCCAGCACCGCCTTGACCTCCCCCGGCTCGACGCGCACGCCACGGATCTTCAACTGGTCATCGAGCCGACCCAGGAGATCGAGCGATCCATCGGGTCGGTAGCGCCCGCGATCACCGGTGTAGTAGAGCAGGTCGCTCGCGTCGCCCTCGCGGAACCGATTCGGCACGAAGTGCCTGCGCATCTCCTCCGGCGCATTGAGGTACCCCAGCGTGCGAAACGGCGTGCGCAGCACCACCTCACCCACCTCGCCGATCCCGCAGGGTTGTCCCGCCGCGTTCAGCACCAGCGCCTGGGTCTGCGGCAGCGCCATCCCGACCGGCTGCAAGCCCGGCTGCAGTTCGCCGGTAACGCGGTGGAAACACTTGACCAGCGTCGTTTCGGTCGGCCCATAGAGGTTGACGACCTCGGCACCGCCGGGGAATCGGTCGCGCCAGGTCTGCACCAGGGCGCCCGAAAGGGGCTCGCCGGCAAGGAACAGCCACCGGAGCTTGCCCAGATCGACACCGGTGCTCTCCTGCGTCAGCCAGGTCTGCAGCAACGTCGGGACGGCGTGCACCACCGTCACCCCTTCGCGCGCCAGCCAGGCCAGAACGTGCGCCTGATCGCCTTCCTCGGGAAGGCAGAGCGTTCCCCCGCTGGTCAGCGGCAGGAACACGTCCCGCAACAGCACGTCGAACGACAGGCTGGTCAACTGCGCCACCCGGTCGCGCGGCCCGATGGCGAAGGTCTGCCGCTGCCATTGCAGGAAGTGGCTGAGGCCCTGGTGACAGCCCAGAACGCCTTTCGGCACGCCGGTGCTGCCGGAGGTGAAGAAGATGTACGCCGCATCCTCGCCGTGGATCGGCGGCAGCGGAGCGGCTTCCGGCGGCTGCGCGATGCCGCCAGCAACCTCGACACCCGTGTCAGGATCGATGTCGAGCACGCATGCCGACACCGGCGACTCCGAGGCAATCTTCAGGCACAGGCACGGCACCGATCCGGCAGATCGCCTTGGCCCGGGCCTCGCGCAGCATCAGGCGTTGGCGGGCCTCGGGC
The DNA here is from genome assembly GCA_963843595.1 of uncultured beta proteobacterium. Classification (GTDB taxonomy): domain Bacteria; phylum Pseudomonadota; class Gammaproteobacteria; order Burkholderiales; family Casimicrobiaceae; genus CAIWHR01. The sequence continues at coordinate 131,987 of CAWJLG010000010.1, forward strand.
AGCGTGCTATCGACGGTCAGGAACACGCCACCGCACAACGACACCCCCAGCATGCTGCTGACCAGTCCGAAGTTGCGTCGACCGATGATGGCCACGACATCACCGCGACCGATGCCACGGCGGCGCAGCGACTGCGCGAGCCGGTTTGCGGCGTCGGCGAGATCGCGGTAGCGCCATTGCCGAGTCCCTTGCGTCACCGCGATGGCATCCGGCTGGCGCTCGGCCCAGATGGCAAAGAGCTCCGTGACCGGAACCTGCGGTGGCGCATCGATCACGGCACTCGGGTCCGGCAACCGCGCGCGCGCCGTCGAGGTGACGAGGGAATAGCTGAGGATCGGTTGTTCGGGTGCGGCGGCGATCTGGGTCAGCAGGTGGTGGTATTGCTGCAGCAGATCGTGCATCCGGTCGGCGGAAAACAGCGCGTCCTGGTAGACGAGGTCGAGATCGATGCCGCTGGCCCCTACGCGGACGTAGAGCGTCATGGCGAACTTCGAGAATGCGGTGTCGAGCGCCATAGTCCGCCCGCTGACCCCGTCGAGTTGCAGTGCTTCTTCGGGCTCCTCGACCAGATTGAGCATCACGTCGAATAGCGGGTTACGGCTGAGATCCCGCGTCGGATTGAGCACCTCGACCAGCTTCTCGAACGGCACGTCCTGGTGGGTGTAGGCGCCCAGACAGACCTCGCGTACGCGCTGCAGCAGATCGCGGAAGCCCGGGTTGCCCGAGACCTCCGTCCGCATGACCAGCGTGTTGACGAAAAGGCCGATCAGGCCCTCGGTCTCCTCGCGCGTGCGTCCCGCAATCGGCACGCCCACCGCGATGTCCTCCTGCCCGCTGTGGCGCGCGAGCAGCAGCTGAAACGCGGCCAGCAACGTCATGAACAGGGTCGCGCCTTCGTGCTGGCTCAGCCGCTGCAGCGCGTCGGTTAGCGCCGGCGGAAGCCGCAGATGGCCCGTTGCCCCCGTGAACTGCTGGGTCGCGGGTCGCGCGCGGTCGGTCGGCAATGGCAGGACGGGCACTTGCGCAAGCTTCTGCGCCCAGTAGCCCATTTGCTGTGCCAGAGCGTCGCCCTGCAGCGACCGTCGCTGCCACAGCGCATACTCGGCGTACTGCAAAGGCAGCGGGGCCAGAGCCGGCTTCTCGCCATGATGGAAAGCCGCGTAGAGCGCGGCGAGCTCACGCAGCAGCACCCCCATCGACCAGCCGTCGGCAACGATGTGGTGGACCACCAATACCAGCACGTGCGCTTGTTCGCCCAAGCGCAGCAAACGCGCCCGGAGCAGCGGCCCGTGTTCCAGCGAGAACCTTGCCTTGGCCTCCTCCTGCGCCTGCCGCCGGGCTTCGGCTTCGCGCTGCGCCACGGGAAGCGCGCCAAGATCGGCGATGGCGAGCTCCACGCGCAAGCTGGGTGCAATGACTTGTGCGGGTTCGCCGGCGTGCTCGACGAACGTCGTCCGCAATGCGTCATGTCGCGCGACAACGGCGTTGAGGCTTGCCTCCAGCGCCACCACATCGAGCGCGCCCTCCAGCCGCAGCGCGTGGGCGATGTTGTAAGCCGCTCCCGCCGACGTCAAACGCTCCAGAAACCACAGCCGCTGCTGTGCGAAGGACAGCGGCAGCTGCGTCGGGGGCAGCGTCGGCGCGATGGCAAGTGCGTGGCGTTCGCCGGTGCCTACCCGCGCTTCGCCGAGCCGGCTGGCCAGCTCGGCGATCGTGGGCGCTTCGAACACGGCGCGCACCGGTAGTTCGACGCCGAAGATATCGGTCAGTCGGCTGAGGAGCTGGATCGCCAGCAGCGAGTGCCCGCCGAGGTCGAAGAAGTTATCGTGGACGCCGATCTGGCGCAGATGAAGCAACTCGCACCAGATCCCGGCAATCGCTTCCTCGACCGGATCGCGCGGCGGGCTCGCGACGACAACGTCGGCGCCGTCGATCGGCGGGCCGGCAGCGCCTTGCGGTCGATCTTGCCGTTGGGGGTGAGCGGCAGCGCCGGCAGCGGCACAAAGGCGGCCGGCACCATGTAGTCGGGCAAGCTGCTGCTTGAGCGCCGCGCGCAGCGTCGGCGACGGCGAGCGTCTCGCTCGTGCGGCACGACGTAGGCCACCAGCCGCGGATCGCCCGGCGCTGTCCTCGCGCAACAGAACGACGGCCTCGCGCACCTGCGGCTGCTGCGTCAGCGCCGCCTCGATCTCGCCCAGTTCGATGCGGAAACCGCGCAGCTTGACCTGGTCGTCGAGGCGACCGAGGAACTCGAGGTTGCCGTCGGGCAGGTAGCGCACGCGATCGCCGGTACGGTACAGGCGCGCGCCAGGGACCGTGCTGAACGGATCGGGCACGAAACGCTCGGCGGTCAGTTCCGGCCGGCTGCCAGTAGCCGCGCGCCAGACCCTCGCCGCCGATGTAGAGCTCGCCCGTCACACCGATCGGCACCGGCTGCCGATGCTCGTCTAGCACATACACGCGTCGTATTCGCGATCGGACGACCAATCGGCACCGACCGGCAATCCGAGGGCAGCGTCGGCGGGATGCGATAGCAGCACGTGAACGTGGTGCTCTCGGTCGGCCCGTAACCATTGACGAGCTGGGTGTCGGGCAGGGCCGCCAACGCTTGGCGCACGTGGCGTACCGACAACGCCTCGCCGCCGGTCAGATAACTGGCGCACGCCACGCAGCGCCGCTGGTCGCTCGTCGATGATCGCGTTGAACAGCGCTGCCGTCAGCCACAGCGTGGTCACGCCATGGCGCGCGATCACGGCCTCCAGGTCGCCGGCCGTCGGCACGCCTTCCGGAAAGATCACGCACCGCGCACCATGCAGGAGCGCGCCCCAAACTTCGAACGTCGATGCGTCGAACGCCATCGGCGCTCAGCAGTAGAAAGGTCTGGTCGCCCCCAAAGTGGGCATAATCGGCGCCCAACACCAACCGCGCGACGTTGCGATGGGATACCGCCACCCCTTTCGGCTGTCCGGTGGAGCCGGAGGTGTAGATGACGTAGGCGAGATGCTCTGGGCGGGTGAGGGTGATGGGGTTGTGGGTCGGTTGCTGCTGCAGTTCCGGCGGCGGGGCGTCGAGGCAGACCGGGCAGCGGCGGTCGGCGGCAGGGTGTCGCGCAGCGACTGCTGGGTGAGCACGACGGAGGCGGCGGCATCGGCGAGCATGAACGCCAGGCGCTCGGTCGGATAGCTGGGATCGAGCGGCAGGTAGGCGCCGCCGGCCTTGAGGATGCCGAGCATGCCGACGACCAGCTCCAGCGAGCGTTCGAGGCAGAGGCCGACCAGCACATCCGGTCCGACGCCCTTGCTGCGCAGGTAGTGCGCCCACTGATTGGCGCGGGCGTTGAGCTCGGCGTAACTCAGCGTGTACTCGCCGAACACGACCGCCGTCGCGTCCGGACTGCGCGCCGCCTGTTGCTCGAACAATTGGTGGACGCATTGCTCGCGCGGGTAATCCGCGGCGGTGTCATTCCACTGCACCAGCAGGCGCTGGTGTTCGGCCGGGGTAAGCAGGGGCAGTTCGCCGACCGGCGTTTCCGGATGGGCGACGATACCTTCGAGCAAGACCCGCCAGTGCTCGACCATCCGCTCGATCCGTTCACGATCAAACAGATCCGTCGCGTATTCGACCCGACCGATCAAACCGGATCCGCGCTCTTCGACTTCGAATGTCAGATCGAACTTGGCCGTACCGGACTGGACATGGTGCTGGCTGACCGACCAGCCGTCGGCACGTTCGGGCATGCTGGGCTCGAGCACGAATGCCACGGGTAACGGTGGCCGCCACAAGCGTCGCCTTGCGGCAATAAATCGGCCATGTCCAGGAAGGGGAGCGCCCTGTGCTCGAGGGCCGAAGTCGTGGAATCCCGCACCCGTCGCAGCAGCTCGCGGAAGCTCAGATCGGCGTCAAGGGAGGTGCGCAGGATGAGACTGCTGGCACAGCACCCAAGCAGCGCCTCGTGCTCGGGGCGAACGCGGCCGGCATCGACCGTCCTGATGCCGATGTCGGTCTGCCCGGTGTATCGGTAGAGCAGAGCCTTGAATGCGGCGACGAGTACGGTGAATAGCGTCACATCATCCCGTGCAGCGAGTTCTTTCAGCGCAGAAGCCGTCTGCTGCGCGACCGAAAACGCCAGAAACTCGCCGCGGAAGCTTCTGACCGGTGGCCGCGTTCGGTCGCTGGGCAGCTCGAGCGGTGCGAGGTCGGCAAGCTGCGTCCTCCAGAAGGCGCGAAGCTCATCGCCATTGGCATCGGCGAGTTGTCTCTGTCGCCAACGCGCGAAATCCGAGAACTGAATGAGTGGGTGCTCCAGCAATGCGGCGTTGCCGCCTTTCCGCGATTCTTCGTAAAGGGCTGCGAGTTCCGGCACCAGTACACGGTAGAAGCCAAACGCATCGATGACCAGGTGATGCATGGTGAGAAACAGCACGTCCGCTGAGTCCGGCATGCGCGCCAGTACGCCACGCATGAGCGGAGGTCGCGCCAGATCGAAAGAGACCCGGGCAGTCGATTCGGCGGCACTTGCCGCCGTTTTCCACGCGTCTTCGACCGGGGCATGCCGGACATCCAGAACAGCCAGCCGTAGTCCGCCCTCGAGCGCAATCTTCTGGACCAGCTGTCCGTCCTTCGCGACGAACCCCGTGCGTAGGATGTCGTGGCGGACGATGAGCTTGTTGAGCGCCGACTGCAGCAGATCCGGGTCGACCGTGCCGTTGAAGTGAAGCGCGAAGCTCTCGTTGTAGACCGGCAGTGCGGGTTGCAGGGATCCAGCTAGCCAGATCGCTTCTTGCTCTGGCGTCGCAGGTAGCGGCTCGCCAGGGGCGGCAGGCATCGAGACGTCCATTTGGGTTGCGGCCGCTGCGCATGGTATGCGCGCCAATGCACTTGCAAGCCCACGAATCGTTGGGTTCGAGAACAGGTCTCGGTAGGAGGTGCGGCGATCGAACGCCGTTTCGATGCGGCTGATTAGCCGGGTGGCCATCAGGCTGTCGCCGCCGAGCGCGAAGAAGTTGTCGTCGACTCCGATCTCGCCAAGTGCGAGCAGGTCCTGCCAGATTTCGAGCAGCCGTTTTTCGAGCGCCGCCGATGGTGCAACGTAATCGGTCGCCATCGGCGGGCGGATAGGTGGGGGCGGGGGCAGCGCCTGGCGGTCGATCTTTCCCGTCGGCGAGATTGGCAGCGTGGCGAGCTGCACGAACATCGCGGGGACCATGTACTCGGGTAACTTGTCCAGCAGGAACGTGCGCAGGACGTCCGCACCCAGTGCCAGTTCGTGTCGCGTCTCGACATACGCGACAAGGCGGCGGTCGCCTGGATCCGGTTCGTAAACCGTGACAGCGGCGCGGGCGACATCGGGATGCTGGTCGATTGCGGCTTCCACCTCGCCGATCTCGATGCGAAAGCCGCGCACCTTGACCTGGTGGTCGCGGCGCCCGTGGAACTCGACGCTGCCGTCGTCGCGAAAACGTCCGAAATCGCCGCTGCGGTACATGCGGGCACCCGCCTCGCCCGCAAACGGATCGGCGACGAAACGCTCGGCCGACAACTGCGGACGATTCAGATAGCCGCGCGCAAGACAATCGCCGCCGATCACGATCTCGCCGGTCGCGCCGGCAGGCACGGGACGCAGATTGTCGTCGAGGATGTAGATCCGGGTGTTGGAGATCGCCCACCCGATCGGCGGCAGGGCCGGCCAGGTCCTGGACGGCCCTTCGAGCGCCGAGTGCGTGACAACCACGTGTGTCTCGGTGGGACCGTACTGGTTGTACAGCCGGCATTCGGGAAGGGCATCGAACCAGCGGGCGATGGCTGGGGTGATGCGCAGCTGCTCTCCGGCAGTCATCACTTCCCGCAGATTCGATGGGGCGCGCTGACGCGCAAGCGCGGCCTCTGCGAGCTGCTGCAACGCGGAGAAGGTGAGAAACAGTCGCGCGACCGACGCGTTCTCGATGACTTCGAGAAGCTCGATTGGATCTCGACGCGCTCGATCGGATAGCAGGACGAGCGTGCCCCCGGCGCACAGCGTGGAGAATATTTCCTGCACGGATACGTCGAACCCCGCTGGCGCCAGCTGCAAGGTGCGCGTTCCTGGAAGCACGGCGGAGGTCCGCATCTGCCACCACGTAAGGTTGCAGATCGGACGGTGGGGCATCATCACCCCTTTCGGCGTTCCGGTGGAACCCGAGGTATAGATGATGTAGGCGAGGTTTTCGGCAGTTGCGTGGCAGGGCGGATTGCTGTCCGCTTGTGCGGCGATAGTCTGCCAGTCCCGGTCCAGGCACAGTATGTGCGCGGCGTTGTCGGGCAATCGGTCAAGCAGCGGTGCTTGTGTGAGCAGGACCGGCGCCTGCGTGTCCGCCAGCATGAAGACCAGGCGTTGCGCCGGGTAGCTCGGATCGAGCGGCACGTAGGCACCGCCGGCCTTGAGGACGCCGAGTATGCCGACAATCAGGTCCAGCGAGCGCTCCATGCAGAGGCCCACCAGTACCTCCGGCCGAACGCCCAGGCGGATCAATTGGTGGGCCAGCTGATTGGCACGCGCGTTGAGGTCCGCGTAGGTGAGTTGCCGGTCTTCGAATATCACCGCCACCGCTTCGGAGGTGCGTGCTGCCTGTTCCTCGAAGAGCTGGTGAATACAGCGATCCCTGGGGTAGTCGGCCTCGGTCTCGCTCCCATCGTCCCGCGCCATGCGCTCAGCCGTCGCGAGCACCGCCAGTTCGTCGATCGGGGTTTGGGGGCGGGCAACGATATCTTCGAGCAGCGCAGTAAAGTGACCGACCATGCGCGCGATGGTGGCGGCATCGAACAAATCGGTGGCGTACTCCAGTTCGCCGTACAGTCCTGCCGGTCCCTCGCTGAGTGTCAGCGTCAGATCGAACTTTGCCGTGGCGGTGTCGAGCTCCTGGGCCTTGACCTCGAGGTTGGGCAGCGCCAGCTCACCGCCGGGGGCGTTCTGCAGCACGAACATCAACTGGAACAGCGGACTGCGGCTCAAGTCACGCGGCGGCTTCAGCTCTGCCACCAGCTTTTCGAACGGCACGTCCTGGTGCGCATACGCATCCAGGGCACTCTCCCGCACCCGGGCGAGCAGTTCGCTGAAGCGCGGATTGCCGGACAGGTCCGTGCGCAGCACCAGGGTGTTGACGAAGAAGCCGATCAAACCCTCGAACTCGCTGCGCGTGCGGCCGGCGATCGGGCTGCCCACCGCGATGTCGTCCTGCCCGCTGTGGCGTGCCAACAGGACCTGGAAGGCGGCCAGCAGCAGCATGTACAGTGTCACCCGCTCGCGCTGGCTCAGTTGTTTGAGCGCGGCAGTCAGACCCGGCGAAAGCGCCACGGGATGGCGGGCCCCGCGATAGCTCAGCACCGGCGGCCGCGGCCGATCGGTGGGCAACTCCAGCGTCGTCACGCCCGCGAGCCGGGGCCGCCAATAGGCGAGTTGCCGTTCCAATGTCGCGCCCTCCAACATCTCGCGCTGCCACAACGCATAGTCCGCGTACTGCATCGGCAGGGCCGGCAGTTGCTCGCCGTGGCCGGCGTAGAGCGCGGCCAGTTCGCGGCAGAACACCCCCATCGACCAGCCATCGGAAATGATGTGGTGCATCACCAGCACCAGCAGATGGGTGGACTCCGCCACCCGAAAAAGCGTCAGCCGCACGAGCGGCCCCTGGGCGAGATCGAAGCCCTGTCGCGCCAGCGCCTGGGCCTGCGCCAGCGCCTGCACGCGCGCCTGTTCTTCCGGCAGCGCGCCCAGATCGACCAGCGGCACGTCCACGGCCAGGTCGGCCAGCACCTGCTGTCGCGGCTCGCCATCGTTGCTGACAAACACCGTGCGCAGCGACTCGTGTCGCGCGATCAGTTGGCCAACGGCCCCGCGCAGCCGCGCCACCTCCAGCGGCCCCTGCAGCCACCATCCCCGGACCATGTTGTACAGCGCACCACCACCCTCCCACTGCTCCAGGAACCACAAACGCTGCTGCGCATACGAGAGCTCGACGGGACCTCCTTGATCGTTCACCTTAACGGCGCGGGCCTCGGCCGGCGGTGCATCGGTCGCCGCAGACATGTGAGCCAGCAACGCTCGTTTCAGCGGACCGAGTCGGTCGATACGCGCATCGAGGCGGGTGTCGTTCGACGGGTGGGCTGTGTCGTCGTCCATCGGTTCAGTCACATCGAAGCGCGTCAGTCGAGGGGAAACGGCACATCGGGATCGACGGCGACATTGATACACGATGCACGATTGCTCGCGATCGCGCGGTCGAGAGCGGGGCCGATGTCCTCGGCATGCTCGACGAATTCGGCGTGAGCGCCCAGCGCCTGCGCAGCCCTGTCGTAGCGCAGACCGCTCTGGAACATCATGATCGGCTCGGCGGGTGCATCGCGCATGTGCATCCGGTGTCGGAGCGAGCCGCCGTTGCCGTCATTGTTCGCAATCACGACAACGATCGCCACGTTGTGGCGCACCGCGGTCTCGAGTTCCATCAGGCCGAGCCCGAACGCAAAATCGCCGCAGACGGCAACGACCGGTCGTTCGGGATGCGCAAGCCTGGCCGCAATCGCGTACGGAATGCCCACCCCCATGCAGCCGCTGGTCCCGGGGGTGAGTCGACTCACGGGAGCCCGGGCCGGAATCATCCGCTCGCAGGCGGCCATTGTCAGGTTTCCGTCGAAGATCGTGATTGCATCGGCGGGCAGTGCATCACGGATTTCTGCCGCCAGGCGGTACGGCGAAATGCGAAGTCCGGTGCGGGCCGACAGCGCCTGTCGTTTGGCTTCCGTGTGTTCTCTCAGCCGGCGCAGCGCGACAACCCAGGATTGATCACGGCAGGTCTGGGCGCTGGCTCGCTGCACGGGGCCGATTTCCTTCAGCAGGGCGCGCAGGAAGGTCGCGGCGTCGGCGTGCACGCCGAGGGTCGCCTTTCGACTGCGATCGAATTCGGCCGCGTGAACGTCGACCTGGATCAACGTGGCATCGGCAGCTATCTGCTCCCCATACCGGAATACCCAGTTGAGACGTGCTCCCAGCAGAAGGACCAGATCCGCCTGTGCCTGGGCGGCCCACGGCACGGCGTTCATGCACAGAGGATGGTCGTCGGGAATCGCGCCCCGGCCGATCGGGGATGTGATGAACGGGATCGCGAGACTGTCGACCAGCTCCCGGAGCTCGGCAAATGGCGATTGCCAGCGCGCGCCTTTGCCGACGATCAGCAGCGGTCGTCGTGCGGCAACGAGGGCGGACACCGCCTGTCGCAGCACCGGCGGATCGACTCGATGCGCGCCCGATCGGCAGGCCGGCAACGCGGATGGCTCGCCGTCATAGGTCGAAGTGGTGAGGACGTCTTCCGGCAACTCGACGAGCACCGGGCCCGGCCGGCCGCTCATCGCCATTTCGATCGCCTTCGCAATGTACGACGCGATCTCTCCGGTTTCCGTCACGCGCGTGGCCCACTTCGTGACCGGCCGGTACAGCGCACAGGCATCGAGGGCCATGAAATACCCCGCATCGGCGGCCGCCAGCGGCGCGGCGCCGGCAAGCACGACCAGTGGCCAGCAGTTGTCGTACGCCACGACCACCGCGCCGAGCGCATGCGCAGCAGGGGCGCCCGTCGACACGATGGAGACGGCCGTCTGTCGCCCCGCGAAATAGTTGTGCGCGGCGGCCATCAGCGCGGCGGGGTGCTGGTGGCGAGTGCCAATCAGGCGGATGCCATGCCGGGCACACTCGGCGAAAGTGTCGTAGACGGGCTCGCCGGGAACGCCATACACATGGGTTACGCCGAGATGCGCGAGCGTCTTTGCCACGATGCGGTGCCCGCTGCAAAGCTTGTCCTGCAGTCGCCAATCGAGCAACGACCGCTGGCTCGGGCCGAGGCGGGCCAGCCGCTGCTCGAGCGAGGCAGCGCCGTCGTCCTCGAAACCGGTCAAGGTTTCGTCCACGGTCACGCCGCGGAAAACTGGCGCGAACGCGCGCGCCGAGGTGCAAACTCGCCGCCCCGGGGTCGCGGCTCGTGGCGTCGTGGTGGCTCAGCTGCGATTGCCATTCGCACCGCCGTGCAGCTGCTGCAGCCGCCGACCGGCCTCTTCGTCGGACATGCATTCGACCTCGTCGAGCATCCGCTCGAGCGCGACGCGTGCCGCTGCCCGCCGCGTCTGGTCGATCCGCGTGGCGAGCTGTGCCACCGTCGGGGCTTTGAACAAGTCGAGGATCGACAGGTCTGCCTGGAGCCGGTCCCGTACGCGCGCCAATACCTGCGTTCCCCGCAACGAGTCTCCGCCCAAGGCGAAAAAGTTGTCGAGCGCACCGACTTCGCGTGTTCCCAGCACCTGCGCAAAGATGCCGGCCACCTGCGCTTCGGTTGCACCGCGGGGCGCGACGAAGGCGGGCTTCAATCGCTGCGCCAATTTCGCGGCGAGGCCGATGCGCTGGATCTTGCCCGTGGCGCCCTTGGGGATGGCGTCGACGATGACCAGCTGGCTCGGAATCTTGAATTCGGCAAGGCGACCGAACAGCGACGCACGAATCTGGTCCTCAGTCGCGTCGACCCCCGGTTTGAGCACGACGGCCGCTGCGACATCCTCGCCCAGCGACTCGTGGTGCACCCCGAAGGCCACCGCCTGTTCCACCGCCGGGTGCTCGAGCAGCGCTTCATCCACCTCGCGCGGTGAAACCTTTTCGCCGCCACGATTGATGATCTCCTTCAACCGGCCGGTGAGGAAGACGTAGCCGTCGGTATCGATGTAGCCCTGATCGCCGGTTCGAAACCATCCCGCGCTATACGCCTTGGCATTGGCCTCGGCGTTGTTCGCGTATCCGCGCGTGACGTTGTCTCCGCGGATGACGATTTCTCCCGTCGCTCCGGGCGTCAGCAGACGCGCCTCGCCATCCATGACGGCGACCTTCGGGCCGGCCGCGATGCCGACCGATTTCGGCTTGCGCGTGCCGGGCGGCAGTGGATTGCTGGCCATCTGGTGGGCCGCTTCGGTCATCCCGTAGGCCTCGATGACGGGCGCCTGCAGCGCAACTTCCAGCTCCCGCATGACGGCCGGGGCCAGCGGTGCGGACGAGGACCGGGCGAAGCGCAACCGCTTCGCGACCGCGCCTGCGGGGTATCGCGCCAACTCGGCCAGAATCGCCTGGTACATCGACGGGACGGCGGTGATCCACGTCGGATGCAACGCGTCGAGCCATTCGAGGAAGCGGCCGTCCCGGTATCCCGGGGTACAGGCGACACTGCCGCCCGCGGCCAGCGATGCGAGCAGCGCCGCGACGATCCCGTGGATGTGGAACAAGGGCATGATGCCGAGGCACCGGTCCTCGTTTGACAACTGCAGCACCTGCGCGACGTTGCGCGCCGAGTTGCACAGATTGGCATGCGACAGCGGAACGATTTTCGGCCGCGACGTCGTGCCCGACGTGTGCAGGACCAGCGCGAGGTCATCCGCACAGGGTGCCCCGTCGCTTTCGCGGGCTGTGGAAGCTTCGATTCCGGCCACCTCGAAGCATCCGGCCGGAGCCTCGGGTCGCCAGCGAACGTCGAGACAACGCACGCCCAGTTCGTCGGCGACCACGCGTACCGGGCCGACCTCGTGCGCGGGCAACAACAGTGCTTTGGCCTCGAGATCGCCGAGGTAGAAGCGAAACTCCTCGGCGCCGTAACCGGGATTCAACGGCGCGCACACCGCACCGGAGGCCACGCCGATGACGGCGCTCGCCATTTCCGGGCCGTTGGGCAGCACCACCGCGACGTTGTCGCGTTGGCCCACCTTTGCCTGGCGCAATGCGCCAACGGTAACGGCGATCTGCTGGCGCAACCCTTCGTAACTCAGCGGCGGGCGCGACGGGGCAACGATCGCCGTCGCATTCGAGTCCCGCGCAAGTGCGCCATTCAGAAGTTGCGGAAGAATCATGACGACGTTCGCGGTACCACGCGAATGTTGCGCGTGGCGCATATCTCCAAGCGATTTACATGCCACACGGAAGGCGAAGAATGGGTTCACGCACCTGGCGGATGATCGACTGCCCGCCGCGCGGATGCAAGCTCGTGCGCACTCGCCACGCGTCTGTGGAATACAGGGCCAGACGCGTGGTCTACAATACGGCGATGCCGAGCACCCGCTGCGCCGGGCACAGGAGAGCGCTAGGCTGCGCTGCGTTCGGCGAGCGTGGTCAGTGCCGCACGCAGGCGGTGGTGTTGCTGCAGGCGCGCGAAGTACCGAAATTCGTCGCCACCCTTGGCGCGCATCACGGCCACGGCAGCGCGCTTCTCGCGCATCGGCCAGCGTGCAAGGTCGGGAATCTGGGCGATCGCTAGCGCGAGATCGCGAAACGCGTGGCGCTCGTCCTCGGACCAGCGCTCGCGGCGGGTCGCGTTCAGCGCGCGACCTGCGATCCGAAGCGCAGCGGCCTCGGCTGCATTGCGATCGCCGCGGAAGCGACGGGCGATCCACGTCGACACGGCGAGACTCAAGTCCGCGGGATCGCAAACGCCGGCGCGGTCGCCGAACCAGTCGGCGCGCGCGAGCGGCAGTTCGAGGTCGGAGCGAGCGAAGCGCCGCAGCGTCGCCACGGGTGTCCGGTAGCCACGGTCGGCCGCCATTCGCGCCGACTCCTCATCGGCGATGCGGGCGAGCCGTGGGTCGGCGGAGCGGAAACCCAGCCGATGATAGAACCAGTAGGCGCCTGACTTCAGTCCCTCCGGATTCTGGTGGCCGATCTGCGAGGGCTCGGCAACGAAACGCTCGACCGCGAAGCGCTGGGCGTAGACGCGCAGCACCTGACCGAACAGCCATGTGGATTCGCCACCTCGATACGGCGCGAAGATGTTGACGCCGATCTTGCAGGTACCGAGAAATGGCCAGCCGCCGCCGTAGCCGACGGGGAGCCCGTTCTTGAACAGCAGAAAGCCGACGTGCGAATCGAACGCACCGCGCCGGCCGGGGCGCATCGTGTAGAGCGCGAGCGCGGCGCCGCGTCCGAGTTCATGCCAGGCCACCCCGTCCGGCCAGGACGCTGCGATGGCGTCGGTTTCCCGGCCCAGCGCGGCAAGCATCGCGCGCCCGGCATCGACGATGTGACGCCGCTCGCCGGCCGACAGGCGCCGCGGTGGCGTCAAAGGATCGGCGATCAGCGCCGGCAGGTCGACGTCGCGCAGCAGAGGGGCACGGTGATAGAACGGCGGGGAACGCAGCCCGCGCACGAAGGTCCGGCAGAGCATCGTCGCCTTCGGCCGGAGCGTCAGGAACGGTTGCAGCGAATCGAAGAGGTGGTCGCGCAGCGGCTCCGCGCACGGCAGGCGCAGGAATTGCCCGACGAGCCAAGCCAGCCGCGTGCCGCGGTGCCCGGCACTTGCGCGCTCGAGCAAGGCCATCGCGTCCGGTTCGTCCGCGGCGACGAGTTCGAATTCCGCCGGCGACAGCGCATGCTGGAGTATCGCGGCGAGCTGCGCGCCGTCGACGCCGAACTGGTCGATCTCCGCGTATCTCGGAAAACGTTCGACGAGCCAGCGTGCGATGTCCCAGCCGAAGCTGATTGTCAGCGCTGACCACGCGATTCCCGTGTTTTCGAGCCGCGCCCGGGCCCGAGCCGGACCGTCGTCGACGATGCGGCGGGCAATGCCGGCGACGCGCCCGAGTTCGGTGGTTGCCGCCCTGTGCAGTGCCGCGGACTCGGGGTAGGCGAGCGCGAACAGCAGCGCGTCGTGGTAGGCGACGAGCACGTCCGGATCGTCCACGGGACGCTCGGCGCATGCGCGGAGCAGCGCAGCCTTGACGTCCGCGGCGCCTTCGCCGAACCGGCCCAACGCCGCGCGCAACGCGAGGACCTGCTCATCATCGAGGGGGCGGCGGGCGGTCACGGGTAACCCTTCCTGCGCAGTGGCGAGAACTCGATTATCCCTGTGCCGGTCCCGCCGTGAAGCTGCACCGCGTCAAAGCAACGAAACGATAGGCTCCGAATGCCAATCCGGTGAATGAATCGTTCGCACCGTGGCCCGCGGCGATGTCTATACTGTCCGGTCTTGTCCCTTGCCACGGAGTCTCCCATGCGCATCGCCGACACCGTCACCGACCTGATCGGCAACACGCCGCTGGTCCGCATCAATGCACTCAATAGAGGTGGTGGCGCGACGATCGCCGCCAAGCTCGAGTTCTACAATCCGGCGAAGAGCGTCAAGGACCGGATCGCCGTCGCGATGATCGACGCCGCGCAGAAGGCCGGGCGCATCGGGCCCGACACCATCGTCCTCGAGCCGACGTCGGGCAATACCGGCATCGGCCTTGCGATGGTCTGCGCGGCGCGCGGCATCAAATGCGCATTCACGATGCCGGAGACGATGAGCCGCGAACGTCGGCTGCTGCTCAAGGCGTACGGCGCGGAGCTGTTCCTCACGCCGGGGCCCGACGGCATCACCGGCGCGATCAACAAGGCGCGCGAGCTCGCGGCCGCCGACGCGCGCTACTTCATCCCGCAGCAGTTCGAGAATCCCGCCAACCCCGAGATCCATCGCAAGACCACCGCCGAGGAGATCTGGCGCGACACCGACGGCAAGATTGACATCTTCGTCTCGGGGATCGGCACCGGCGGGACGATCACGGGCGTCGGGGAAGTGCTCCGGGCGCGCAGGCCGGGCGTGAAGATCGTGGCGGTCGAGCCCGACGCGTCGCCCGTGCTCTCGGGCGGCGTCAAGGGCCCGCATCCGATTCAGGGCATCGGCGCGGGATTCGTGCCGGCGATCCTCAACACGAAGATCTACGACGAGGTCGTGCGCGTGAAAAACGACGACGCGCTCGCCATCGCGCGCCGGGCGGCAGTGGAGGAGGGCCTGCTCATCGGGATTTCGTCCGGCGCGGCGCTGTGGGCCGCGCTCGAACAGTCGAAGCGGCCCGAGAACCGCGGCAAGCTCGTCGTGGTGATCATCCCGTCGTTCGGCGAGCGTTACCTGTCGACGGTGCTCTTCCAGCACCTGCAGGTCTAGCCGGCACGTCGTCCGCGACGGGCGGTGCGGCCGGGCCGCCGGCGGCGACGGTCGGCCGCGGCGATCAGCGACCTTTCGGACTCGCCTTCGTTCGGGCGACGACGCGCGGGACGACGGCCTGCGGCGGTCGCCGCGCCTGCGGAGACTGCGTCTTCGGCCCGGTATGCCCCTTCGGGTTCGGGTAGGGTGTGCCGCCTTTGCCTTTGGTCATGGCGTGGTCCTCCAGGTTACGCGGGGTGGGCGCGCACCGGCGCGTTCCCGATGCGGTCAGATGAGGGGCGAGTTCACGTGCTCGCCCCGTTCGTAGACGACATTGGCGCGGCCGACGATCAGTGCGTCGAGCGGTCCGATGCGGTCGATGTCCTTGTTCGAGTATGGCAGCTTGTGCAGCAGGTAGCGCATCGCGTTCAACCGCGCGCGTTTCTTGCAGTCGGACTTGATGACGGTCCACGGGGCGTCGGCGGTGTCGGTGTAGAAGAACATCGCCTCCTTGGCCTTCGTGTAGTCGTCCCACTTGTCGAGCGAGGCCATGTCGATCGGCGAGAGCTTCCACTGTTTGAGCGGATGCAGCTTCCGCTCCTTGAACCGCCGGCGCTGCTCGGCACGCGACACGGAGAACCAGAACTTGACCAGATGCGTGTTGTTGTGGACCAGCATGCGCTCGAAGTCCGGCGCCTGGCGCATGAACTCCAGGTATTCCTGCTGGGTGCAAAAGCGCATCACCCGCTCGACGCCGGAACGGTTGTACCAGGAACGGTCGAACAGGACGATCTCGCCCGCGGTCGGCAGATGCTCGACATACCGCTGGAAGTACCACTGGCCACGCTCCAGCTCGCTCGGTTTTTCCAGTGCCACCACGCGCGCGCCGCGGGGGTTGAGGTGCTCCATGAAGCGCTTGATCGTTCCGCCCTTGCCGGCGGCGTCGCGACCCTCGAACAGCACGACGACCTTCTGGCCGCTGTCCTTCACCCACGCCTGCAGCTTGAGCAGTTCCACCTGCAGCCGGTATTTCTGGCGCTCGTAGGTCTTGCGCGCCATCAGGTTCTTGTACGGGTAGCCGCCCGCCCGCCATTCGTCGGCGAGCTCGTCATCGGGGTTCAACGGAACCGCGCGTGCGCGGGCCTGCTGCTTGGCGAGCAGCGACTTCATCAATGCCGCGGCGTCGGCTGGCGACCGGCCGGCGAGAATGTCCTCGAAGGCGTTCAGCTGCGCCTCTTCGGCGGCGGCCGCGTTCTCCGCGACGGCGTACCGCTCGATTGCCGCCGGGTCGCCGATCGGGCCGGTGTCGCCGGCAGTGGTGCGGCGCGGACGGCGGGGGCGGGCTCCGACGAGCCGGATTTCTTCGGTCGCGGGCTTCGTCGCGACGGGCTTCAGTTTCTTGCGGGTCATGGTTCGTCTTCCGTGTAAAGGACGCGCTTTCACCATCGCAGGCGAAGCGGCTTGCCGAGGCCGAGACTAGCGGTTCCTCCGCAGCGCCAATTTGCCGCAAAGCAAGGAATCGGTCCAGGGGTGTCCCATCATGGCCCGCGCGGCGCCTTCAGCATCGAGGGCACGATCTCGACCGTGCGGTCGTCGCCAGAGAACCAGACATGACCCTCCTGGATCGTGCATTGCAGCGTCATCGTCCGAGCGGCGAGCTCGGCCAGCGCGCGCGTCGCCGGGGCCGGTACACCGACGACGGTCAGGGCGTCGAGGCGTGCGAGATCGTCGCCGAGTTTGTCCCACCACACGCCGATACCCGTTCCATAGGCGTAGACGATGACGCGCCGTGCCCGCCCGCACGCCTTGCGCAGCAGTTTTTCGTCGGGCAGTCCGACCTCGATCCACGCATCGATTACGCCGGTCAGGTCCTTCTGCCAAAGCGCGGGTTCGTCGTCGCTGGACAGCCCGCGGCCGAAAGCCAGCGCCTCGTCGGCATTGAGCGCGAAGGCCAGCAAACGGACCATCATCCGCTCGTCGGTCTCGGAGGGATGACGGGCAAGCGTCAGCGCATGCTCGCCATAGTGGCCACGGTCCATGTCCGCGATCTGCATGTTGGCTTTGAAGATGGTGGACTTGAGGGCCATAGGGGCGGGTTCGGGTTGACGCGGCACCGATCCGCGGATCAGCCGGATCGCTGTCTAGGATGCGGCGGCGAGCAGGGCCAGCGTGATGGGCGTGGTCGCCGCCGCGATCGCCGTCGACAGAACGAGACTCGAAGCGACCGGTCCTTCCATCGTCCGGAACTCGCGCGACATGAGATAGACGTTCGCGCCGACCGGCATCGCCGCGAGCAGCACGACTGCCTGCGTCTCGGACGGTGGCAAATTGAGCGCGCGGGCGAGCAGCCAGACGACGGTCGGCTGCACGACGAGCTTCAGCACGGTGATCGCCGCGCTCTCGCGCCAGCCCTCGCGTGTTCCATACTCGGCCAGCCCCATGCCCAGCGCAATCAGCGACAGCGGAACCGCCGCCTGACTCACCAGCAGCAGCGTCTCGTCGACGACCCCCGGAAGGTGGATTCCGGTGAATCCGAACAGCGTCCCCGCGAGGATGCTGGCGACGACCGAGTTGGTCAGCACGCCCCACGCGGTGTTGCGGAAGCCCGACCACGACCAGGTGCCGTGGCGCGACCACTCGACGGATACCGTGACCAGCGTCCACAGCAGCAACGCGTTGAAGATGACGATGAGCGACACCGCGGGAATCGAGGTTTCGCCCAGCGTGATCTTGGCAACCGGGACGCCAAGGAGCACGCTGTTCGAGAAGATGCCCCCCAGTGCGAACACCGACTGGGCGGCGCCGTCGCGGTGGAACATCGCATACGATACGAACCGTCCGATGATGAATACGACGATGCAGGCACCGAAAAAGGCGACCAGCAGCATCGCGTCCACCGGCGGCATGCGCGAGAAATCGCTCATCAACCGGAACAGCAGCGCGGGGATCGCCACCGAGAACACGAACTGGGTGAGCGCTTCCGACGCGGATTTTGGCCAGCGCCCCCATCGCGTCAGCGCGTAGCCCACCGCGATCAGCAGAAACAGCGGCGCGGTCAGCGAAAGCAGGTGCCAGAAGAGCTGCATGGTGCTCAGCGTGAGGGAGGGTGGGACGCGTCGAGACGATCGACGCGTACGAGCGACGGAAACAGGCGCATCCAGAGGAACACCACGGCGAGCGTGCCCAGCCCGCCGATGACGACCGAGGCGACGGTGCCGAACCAGGCAGCGGTCACGCCGGATTCGAATTCGCCCAGCTGGTTCGACGTGCCGATGAAGATCGAGTTGACCGCGCTGACGCGGCCGCGCATGTCGTCGGGGGTGCCGATCTGCACCAGCGTCTGGCGGACGACGACGCTGATCATGTCGGACGCGCCGAGGACCACCAGCGCGGCCGCCGACAGCGGAAACCACGTCGAGAGTCCGAAGACCACGGTCGCGGCGCCGAACACGGCGACTGCGGCGAACATCTTGCGTCCCGCCCGGCCTTTGAGCGGATGGTGCGCGAGCCAGATCGCCATGCCGAGCGCTCCGACCGCCGTCGACGAGCGCAGCAGGCCCAGGCCCCACGGTCCGGTACCCAGAATGTCGCGGGCGTAGATCGGAAGCAGTGCGGTCGCGCCGCCGAGCAGTACGGCGAACAGATCGAGCGATATCGCCCCCAGCAGTGCAGGTCGGCTGCGAATGAAGGCCAATCCGGCGAACACCGAAGCGAGGGTGGCCGCCTCGGTGCGCGGCGGCCTGCGCGCGATCGCGATCACGCCGACGAAGATGGCGGCCAGGACGAACAGGCCGGCGCTGGCGCCGTAGGCATACGCCGGCCCGGCCACGTAAATGAGACCGCCCAGCGCCGGTCCGGCGATCACGGCCGCCTGGGTCGCCGACGCGCTGGACGCGAGCGCGCGCGCCAACATGGACGGCGGGACCAGGCCGGGAAGCAGCGCCTGCTGGGCGGGCATCTGAAACGCTCGTGCCGCGCCGACGACGGCAACGAGGACGAATATCTCCTGCTCGGAAATGGCGCCGGTGGCGCTGAGAAGGGCAAGTGCTCCCGCGGCGAGCGCGTCGACGATCTGGCAGGCCTGCAGGATGCGCCTGCGGTCGTAGCGATCGGCGACGTGGCCGGCGACGAGCGCCAATGCCAACGCGGGCAGGAACTGCACGAGGCCCACAAGGCCCAGGTCGAGCGCGCTGTTCGTCAGCGCATAGACGTGCCACCCGACGGCCACGGCCAGCATCTGATGGGCCAGCATCGCCGCGACGCGGGCGAACCAGAACAGCACGAACGCACGATGGCGCCGCAGCGAGTCGGAGGCGACGGAGGCGTGCGACAAGCGAATGGAAAGGGAGGGCCGGGTCGGTGCGGGCGGCGGGGTACCGGCGGGACAGCCGGGCGCGGCGCCGTGCCCGCCGATTGTACGACGGGCGCCGGCCGCGGCACGCGTCGGGCAGGCTCGGTCGTGCCCTGCGTCGGCGTCAGCGCCCGCGACCGCCGAAGCGATGGATCGGCGGGCGGGCACCCGCGGGTTTGGGGGGCGCGAACCGGGACTTCCCGCCCCCGGCCGGTGACCGGGCAGCTGCCGCCGGTTGCCCGCTCGTCTTGATCGCGCCCGTTCCGGTGGCGGGCGAGCGCCGTGCGCCGCCCTTTGCCGCCGCGCCGTGACGTGGCGCCGTCGGCGCGCCGCGCGCCGATCGCTGCAGGATCGGCTGCGGCTTTGCGTGCGGGTCCGGTTCGAAACCCGCGACGGTCTCGCGCGGCAGCGTTCGCTTGATCAGCTTCTCGATGTCGCGCAGAAACTCGTGCTCGTCGACACAGACCAGCGATATCGCCTCGCCGGTCGCCCCCGCGCGGCCGGTGCGGCCGATCCGGTGGACGTAGTCTTCGGGCACGTTGGGGAGGTCGAAATTGACGACGTGCGGCAGCTGGTCGATGTCGATGCCGCGGGCCGCGATGTCGGTGGCGACGAGCACCTGCAGGCTCGCGTCCTTGAACTCGGCAAGGGCGCGGGTGCGCGCTCCCTGGCTCTTGTTGCCGTGGATCGCGAGCGCGGTGATGCCGTCGTGGTTGAGCTGTTCGGCGAGCTTGTTCGCACCGTGCTTGGTGCGCGTGAACACCAGCACCTGGTACCAGCGCTGGTCCTTGATGAGGTGGGCCAGCAGCTCGCGCTTGCGGTCGCGGTCGACGGGGTGGACCTTCTGCCGGATGATCTCGACCGTCGAATTGCGGCGGGCGACCTCGATCATCGCCGGCGCGTCGAGCAGGCTGTCGGCGAGGTCCTTGATCTCGTCGGAAAACGTCGCCGAGAAGAGCAGGTTCTGCCGTTTGCGCGGCAGCACCGCGAGGATGCGCTTGATGTCGCGGATGAAGCCCATGTCGAGCATGCGGTCCGCCTCGTCGAGCACGAGGATCTCCACGTGCGCGAGATCGAGATTGCCCTGGCCGTGATGGTCGAGCAGCCGACCCGGCGTGGCCACGAGAATGTCGATGCCGCGTTTGAGCTGCGCGGTCTGCGGATGGATACCCACGCCGCCGAACATCACCATCGACGTCAGCTTCAGGTACTTGCCGTAGGTGCGGACGCTTTCTTCGACCTGCGCGGCGAGCTCGCGCGTGGGCGTCAGGATCAGCGCCCGTATCGGCTTTCGGCCCGACTTCGACGGATGCAGCGGCGGCTGCGTCGACAGCCGTTGCAGCATCGGCAGCACGAAACCGGCGGTCTTGCCGGTGCCGGTCTGCGCACCGGCGAGAAGGTCGCCGCCGGCGAGCACGGCGGGGATCGCCTGGGTCTGGATGGGGGTGGGCTGCGTGTAGCCCTGATCGGCGACGGCGCGCACGAGCGCGTCGGACAGGCCGAGCGTGGAGAAGGACATGAGGTCTCTCGGAAAAAAGCCCGGCCGGTCGCCGCGATGCGGGCGCCAGTCACAGCCAAACGGGGATGTTGCGGAAAGTCGGATTCGACAGCGGCAGGGGGACTGGAGCAAATGCCGCGTGCGTCGGATTATAGCAGAGGGCGCCGGGTGCAGGCGCGACGGGGTCCTGCGCGGCGGACCCGCCGGCGCCGACGTCGACTGCCGGAGCACCCTGCAATCGATGCCATCGCGCGCGCCGCGAACACCATCGAGGCGGCGTCGCGTGGCGCCTCGACGGCGTCGGTTTTCCGAATCAGGCGAACTCGCCATCGGCATGAACAGGCCCTAGAATGAGCCGTCGCACGACGCCCCCCCCGCGTGGTATCACCGGGGTGGCGAAGGGACCGACCTGCGATCGCGGACCGTCACGACGAGGCAGAGGGGCGTACCGATGAAGTGCGTCGACCGAAGGTACGAGAATGCGTCGGACGCAGAAATTCTGCGTTCGGTGCAACCCCGCGTCCGGATCGCTGGGCGCTGATGAAGCAGGAGATGGAGGCGTGCAAACGCGAGCCGTTCTTCAATCGCGTCGTCTGCGAACAGAAGGTCGGGCAGAAATACTGCGCGGGGTACTGGGGCCTCGTGCCCGAGTGTGGCGGAAAGGCGGAGTAGGTCGAGCTAAGGGGGGTGGCCGCGCATGCGGGGCCGCCCGGTGACGATGCACGGAATCGGCACGGCGATGAAGCGCGAGTGCCGGTGACGCAACGAGGCAGAAATATGGGCGAACGTGTGGAATTGACGGCTGCGGACGGGATTCGGCTTTCGGCCTATCGTGCGGTGCCGACCGTCACGCCCCGCGGCGGTCTCATCGTGGTGCAGGAAATCTTCGGCGTCAACAGCCACATCCGCAGCGTCTGCGACGGCTTTGCCGCCGACGGCTACCTTGCCATCGCGCCGGCGCTGTTCGATCGCTATGCGCCGGGGTTCGACGTGGGGTACGCACCGGACGACATTGCCCGCGGCCGCGAATGGAAGGCGAAGGCCGGCATCGAGGCTGCGCTCCTCGACATCGTCGCCGCGCGGGACATGGTCGCGCCCACGGGCAAGGTGGGCATCGTCGGCTACTGCTGGGGTGGCTATGTCGCGTGGATGAGCGCGGCGCGCGTCTCCGGTCTCGCCTGCGCGATACCGTACTACGGTGGAGGCATGCTGGAAGCGCGGCACGAGTTGCCCCGGTGTCCCGTGATGGCCCATTTCGGGGAGCGCGACGCGATGATCCCCGCGGCCGGCGTGCGCGAAATGCAGAAGATGCATCCGGCGGCGCAGATCTTCTTCTACGCAGCGGATCACGGCTTCAACTGCGATCAGCGCGGATCGTATGACGCAACCGCCGCGAAGCTGGCCCGGGAGCGTACGTTGCAGTTCCTGCGTCGGTACGTCGGGTAACCCACTTCAGGCCGGCGTGCGGCGCCGGCGCGCCTCGACGCTGCGCAGCGCGTCCCAGCGCGGGCAGGCGACGAGATGGTCGTTGACGAGGCCGGTCGCCTGCATGAACGCGTACATGATCGTCGTGCCGACGAACCGGAACCCACGTTGCCGGAGATCCTTCGAAAGCGCGTCGGACACGGCGGTCGACGCGGGCACCTGCGCCGCCGACCGCCACCGGTTCTGCACCGGCCGGCCGGCGACGAAAGTCCAGACGTAACGGTCGAAGCTGCCGAACGCTTCCTGCACCGCGAGGAAGCTCCGCGCGTTGCCGACGGCGCTCTCGACCTTGAGCCGATTGCGCACGATCGCAGGGTCGGCGAGTAGACCGGTCACCGTCCGGGCGTCGAACCGCGCCACGCGGGCCGGATCGAAATCAGCGAACGCGGCGCGATAGCCGGCGCGTTTGCGCAGAATCGTGGACCAGCTGAGGCCGGCCTGCGCTCCCTCGAGCACGAGAAACTCGAAGAACCGACGATCGTCGTGCACCGGCACGCCCCATTCGCGATCGTGGTAATCGGCCTCGAGCGTTCCGCTCTCGGCCCAGGGGCAGCGGGCGAGCAAATCGGGCATGGCAAGGTCGGCGGCCGGTCCACCGTGGGACCACAAAGGATTATCCGGTTCGCGTGTCAGCTGTCACGCGGAGCGCGTGCCCGATGCGCCCCGTGGCAGAATCCACCGGTGATCCCCTGGCTTCGCCCCGGCGCACCGTTCCCGCCTGTCGAGTCCGCGCTGGCCGACCCGAACGGGTTGCTGGCCGCAAGTGCGGACCTGACGCCCGCGCGCCTCGTCGACGCCTACCGGCAGGGCATCTTCCCCTGGTATGCGGACGAGGGTCCGGTGCTGTGGTGGAGCCCCGATCCGCGGATGGTGCTGTTCGTCGACGAATTCACGGTGCGGCGATCGTTGCGCAAGGTCGTGCGGGCCGGACGGTTCGAGATCCGGGTCGACCACGCGTTTCGCGAGACGATGGAAGCGTGTGCGACCGCGCCGCGCCCGGGGCAGGACGGCACCTGGATAACGCCCGCGGTCGTCGACGCCTACTGTGCGCTTCACGCCCGGGGCCTCGCGCATTCGGTCGAGGCATGGCGTGACGGCCGGTTGAGCGGCGGCCTGTACGGCGTAGCGATCGGCCGCATGTTCTTCGGCGAATCGATGTTCGCACGCGAAACCGACGCGTCGAAGGTCGCGCTGGTGCACCTGATCGCGATTCTGCGGTCGAAAGAGGTGCCCCTCGTCGACTGTCAGCAGGAGACCGCGCATCTGGCCTCGTTCGGGGCGCGGCCGATTCCGCGGCGCGAGTTTGCGGAGCGGCTCGCCGCGTTGGTACACTGCGCCGCGCCGGAGGGGCGCTGGTATCCCGTGCCGGCACTGGAGCCGATCGCGTGACCAAACTCAACGACCTGCCGCTCGCCGCGTTGCAGTTCTATGCGACGGCACCGTATCCGTGCAGTTACCTGCCGGATCGGGCCGCACGCTCGCAGGTCGCCACCCCCAGCCACCTCATCGACACGTCGGTTTACAGCGAACTGGTTCGGCTCGGCTTCCGGCGCAGCGGCGCCTTCACCTATCGACCGTACTGCGATCACTGCCGTGCCTGCGTTCCCGTGCGCGTGCCGGTGGCGACTTTCCGGCCCAACCGGACGCAGCGCCGATGTGCGCGAAATAACCGGGAGTTAGACGTAGTTGGCCGCGATTTGGCGTTCGATCCTGAACATTACGCACTGTACCTGCGCTATCAGCGGCACCGCCATCCGGGCGGCGGCATGGACCAGGACAGCCGCGAGCAGTACCAGCATTTCCTGCTCCACAGCAACGTCGAAACCGAGCTCCTCGAATTCCGGGAGCGTGGGGCGCTGCGCATGGTGAGCCTGGTGGATCACCTCGCCGACGGCCTGTCGTCGGTCTACACCTTCTTCGAGCCCGGCCTCCCGGGTGCGAGCTACGGCACGTTCAACATCCTCTGGCAGCTCGCACACTGCCGCATGCTCGGGCTGCCTTACCTGTATCTGGGCTACTGGATCGAGGAAAGCCGGAAGATGGCCTACAAGGCGTCGTTCCGGCCGATCGAAGGTTTGGTCGAAGGGGTCTGGCGGCCGTTGTAGCCGGTGGCGCATGCCACCAAGCCGTCGCCGCGTCTCGGCCTGCGTGCGCGCTCAGGAACGGGTTTCGCGCCCCGTGGCGGCGCGGGTCCGCGCGATCAACGGCACGGTTTCCGACGTCGGCCGGCCGTCGAAATCGGTCCAGCGGTGACGCTCGAAGTCGTACAGCTTGCAGGTGCGAAGCGTGCGCAGCAGGTTGGTCAGCGAGAACGGCTCGACGACGATCGGCGCGCCGCGCAGGCGCTGGTCCAGGTACTGCTGGGCTTCGAAGGCGCGGTAGAGCGGAATCCGCGGGTTCACGTGATGGACGGCATGGTCGAACATGCTGTGCATCGTCCTGGCCATCCAGCGGGGCATCACCAGGTGCGTGGTCACATACTCGGGGCGAACGAAGTTCTCGCGATCCACGGGGCCGCGGAACCACGGCACGCGGGGGTGATTGTGCTGGAAGAACAGCGTCGCGCCGAACAGCGTGTTGAAGACGAACAAGGGGACGAGAAAGCCGAGCACGATGGCGGTGAGCGAGCCGGTCGTCGAATACGACGGCGCGGCGGCCAAGAGCGCGAGCCAGAGCACCAGGTAGACGACGAGGCCGCGAAAGTACTCCCACGCCTTCGGCCGGAGGTTCTCCGGAACGTGCTTGCGCGGAAAGAACTTCGTTTCCCACCAGCGCACGATGATGAAGTAGACACCGAAGCCGACGACGCAGGGTGCGCGCGCGATCCGCTCGACCATCCGGCGCCAGCGGGGAAGCGCGTCGAACTCGGACTTGGACAGGGGAACGAAAGCATCCGGGTGATCGCCGTTCGGATGGCGGTGATGTCGCGTGTGGTGGTCCCAGCTCCACAGCTGGTAGTTGTAGAGAATGGGCGCCATCGCCGCCAGCGCGATGGCGCGGTTGAGGCGCCTGCTGCCGGTCGTCGCGCCGTGTGCGGCATCGTGCGCGAACAGCGAGAGCTTGCCGAGCTGAAAGCCCGCGACGAGACTCGCGAGGATCTTCCACGGCAGCGACGGCAACCACAGCACACCCGCGATCGCGACGCCATAGAGCAGGTACTCCGCGACGAACAGCGAGAGGCCGAGCGCCGTGTTCGGCTGCGCGAATCGGGCAAGCTCCCGACAGAGCTCCTTCTCGGTCGGCAGGCGCGTGTCGGCGACGCGGTCGTCTGGAGTGGGGGTGGCCGACCAGTCCACGCTCGGGGGCACCTGGTATTGCGCGAGTTCGGACATGGGGTCGATCCGGGGGACGGTATGTCGGGAGCCGAACGCCGTGGCAACGTGATTCGGCAGGGAATGATAAGTTACCCATCTGTGAAGTACAACGGAACGGCGCTCCGGCGCCGGCTCGCCGCGACACGGGTTAGCGATTCGCGCATTCCGCTCCGCCTCGCCGACGTCCGGCGATCGCGTCGATCCGACCGACGTTCGATTGGACGAGCGACGCGGCCGCGAGACTTGCGCGTCATGGGGGCCGCATCCGACTGTCAATGCCGCGGGCGGCGGTGTCAGGTCGACCGTCTTGAATCGCGGACGCGACCCTGCCTCCGGACCGCCGAATGGCCGTCGACGTCAGGATCGTCGGTCTTGACGCAACCATTGCGCAGCATTCACCATTGCCTCGCCTGTGGCGATTTCCGACTGGCGCGACGCACGTGCGCCGCGGGATCGACGGCCGCATGGTCGCCTCGTGTCCGGCTCGACACCCATTCCCCATCAGGAAACGACGAATGGCGCTTCACCCGATTGTGACGAGCCTGCGGATCGGTCCGGGCGGCCACCTCCTGCCGCTCGTGTGCGCGGCGGCGTTGTGGGGGGCGCTGCCGGCACCTGCGATGTCGGCGACGACGGTCGGAAACGGCACGCCGGAATCGTGCACGAGCGTCGTTCTGCGCCGCGCGATCACGACCGGCGGCAGCATCAAGTTCGATTGCGGTCCGGCGCCGGTGGTGATCGATTTCGACCGCTGCACGAGCGTGGCGTCGAACCTCGGGCTCGACGGCGCCGGCCGGATCACGCTGCGCAGCGTCGATCTGTGCGACGAGGCGCGTTTCTTCGCGGTCACGGCCACCGGATCGCTCACGCTCGACGGCGTGACGCTGAGCGAGGCGGCGGGCACCGCGATTCGCAACGACGGAACACTGGTCATCGCGGGCTCGATGCTGATCGGCAACGGCACGCCCGACACGGATACGCCGACGAACGTCAACGGCGGCGCCATCGTCAACACCGGCACGCTGACGGTGAGCAACAGCGCGTTCGTGAACAACCGGACGACCGGAAAAGGTGGCGCGATCTTCGCCTCCGGTGCCGCCAAGACGACGATCCTGAACACGACGTTTGTCGGCAACAGCGCGAATTCCGGCGGTGCGTTGTTCATGTCGCGGGGGCTCGTGGTCAACAGCACTTTCGTGCGCAATCGAGCGGCGGTGGACGGCGGCGCGATCTCCAACCCGCGTCTGGCGAGTCCCGTCGTCTCGGTGCGCAACTCGCTGATCGTCGACAACCCGAGCGGAGATGCAACCGGCAACTGCACCCCCACGGGACTGCCGGACTTCGTGCTGCCGGGCGTGATCGACGGCGGCGGCAATTTCCAGTTCCCCGGCAACGGGTGCGGCGCCACGATTTCCAGCATCGATCCGCACGTGCTTCCCGCGGGCTTCTACGGCGGGCCGACTGTCGTCGCCCCTCTTGCCGCCAGCAGCCCGGTGGCCGATGCCGGCGTCACCGTGAGCTGTCTTCCCGACGACCAGCGCGGCCGTGCGCGCAACCGTCTTTCGGCGGCGGGTGGCGCCGTGTGTTCGCCGGGCGCGGTGGAGGTGTCGCCGGCCGACGTCGACCCGGTCCAGACGGCGATCGAGTATTACTACGCGGCGCGCGATCACTATTTCCTGACGCCACTTGTGGCGGAGATCCAGGCGCTGGACGGCGGGCGCTTTCCGGGATGGACGCGGACGGGGAGCGCGTTTCCCGTCTACGTCGATTCCGGCCAGGACCTCCTGGGCACGACGCCGGTATGCCGGTTCTACGGCCGTCCCGAGGCTGGCCTCGACTCGCATTTCTTCTCCGCCACGCCGCAGGAGTGCCAGGCGGTGATCGACCGCTTTTCCGCGGCCTGGATCCTGGAGTCGGATGCGCTGTTCGAGATGCCATTGCCGGATCCCGCGACCGGCGCGTGCCCGGCGGGAACGGATCCGGTCTACCGACTCTTCAACAACCGTACGGACGTCAATCACCGGTACACGACAGCGACGGCGACCCGCGCCCAGATGGTCGCGCAAGGATGGATCGCGGAAGGCGTGGGTGCCAGCGGCGGCGTGTGGTGCGCCCCGAGGTAGGGCCGTCGATCGATGGCCACCGTCGCACCCGGATCGAAGGCACCGCGCGTGGCGCTGTGGGCGATCCTGACGCTGGCGCTGCTGCTCGCCGGGCCGTTGCTGAACGTGGCCCTGGGCAGGGCAACGCTCAAGAGCGACTGGTACAACGCCACGCATCGGTCGACCGGGCTCGCTCCCGATCCGGCGAGCCATCGTGACGCGGTCGTGCAGGTCTATGCCAGCCGAACGTTCGGCTGGCGAGGCGCGTTTGCCGACCACATGTGGCTGGCGGCGAAACCCGAAGGGGCGGCGAAGTACACCCGTTATGAAGTGATCGGCTGGTTCGCACGTGCGGGCCGGTCGGCAATCTCGGTCTCCGATCAGAGCGCGCCCGATGCCGAATGGTACGGCGCGCCGCCACGGCTCGTTCGCGAACTGCGCGGCGCCGAGGCCACCGCGGTGATCGACCGACTGCCGGCGGCCGTCGCTTCGTATCCCTACGCGCAGACCTACCGCGCCTGGCCGGGCCCCAACAGCAACACCTTCGTCGCGCATCTCGGTCGGGAGATCCCGGCACTGCGCGTGGTGCTGCCGCCGACGGCGATCGGCAAGGACTACCTTCCCCTCGAACGTCCCGTCGCGTGGACGCCGAGCGGCACCGGCGTCCAGCTGTCGCTCCTCGGCGTGCTCGGTGTCGCCGCAGGCTGGGACGAGGGCGTGGAGGTGAACGTTCTCGGGTTGGTGACGGGAATCGACCTTCGTGAGCCGGCGCTCAAGCTGCCGGGGATCGGTCGCGTTCCCGGCTAACGGCAGCGCCGGCGGTCATGCATGTCAGCAGCGTGGCCGTGTCGCCCGTTATCATCTAACTGGAATGGCCCGATCAGGTGGGTTGCGCGTCTTGAAGTTCGCCACGTGCGGCCACGTAGCTCCGGAGGCAAATTGCGGTCAAATACGATGTGCAATCGGCGCAAGCGCAGCATGAACGACGCCGTAACGTTACTGTCCCTTTTCTTTGCCGCGGCCATCGCCACCGCCGTCCCTGCGGCTGCGCAACCGGCGCCGATCACGGTGGACACCGAGTCGGTCGAGATCGCGGGCAACACGGAGCAGGTGGACATCTACCGGCCGGGTACCGAGCCGTCTGCCGGCGTCGCGATCGTGGCGCACGGATTCATGCGCTCCCGTGTCCGGCACCAGGACCTGGGGCGTGCGCTGGCTGAGGCCGGTGTGACCGCCGTGATTCCCGACCTGCCCAACGTCATGGACCATTGGGGCAATGGCGACGCCGTCGTCGAGCTCGCGCACAAGCTGGAAGCGGGCGAGCTCGGGATGCCGCCGATCGAGCGGTCGCACCTGGTGCTGATCGGCACTTCGGCGGGTGGGCTCGCGACCGTGCTGGCCGCCGCGAAGACGCCCGGGCTCGCCGGCTGGATCGGTCTCGACCCCGTCGACCGCACCGGCACGGGCGTCGATGCCGCGGCGCAGTTGACCTCGCCCGCAGTCGTGCTGATCGGCGGCGGTTCGCCCTGCAACCTGTTCGGAAGCGGGCGCTCGATCGCGCGCGCCGTGCCTCAGCTGCTGCGCAGCACCGTGTATCCGGACGCGTCGCACTGCGATTTCGAGGACCCGACGAACAATCTGTGCCGAGCGTTGTGCGGCAGTACGTCGCCGGAAATGCAGCAACGCGTGCGCAGCGAGACGGTCAGGGCGGCGCTCGACCTGCTGGGGATTGCGAGTGGCGCAGGGGAGCACGTGCCCGCCGCCCACGCGATCGACCCGGTGGCGCCGACCGGAAATGCGCAACATCGTCTTTGATCGCGTTTCTCCGGTGCCCAACGGACAGGGGAAGCGCGCCGCCAACGGCGCAAACCGGAAGGAGGACGGGTCATGGCACGCGGAAAAGCCGGAGAGCGACCGTCAGCCCACGCGGATGCCGGGCCCGTACGCGGCTCGTCACAACCCCGCTTCCGGGCGCCTGCCCGGCTGACGATCCCGGGACGGGCGATCGTCCGTTTCAGGGCCGGTGCCGTCGCGGTTCCCTCCGCGGCACCGACGATGGCGGCAATGGCGCGCCATCGGGAGCGGCTCGACGCGAACGTGACCCAACCGCTGGCGATGCTGCGGCATTCGTGCGGCCTTTCCCGTGTCGTGCCCGTGTTCGCCGATGTCGTCCTGCGGCGTCGACTTGCGCGGGTGCGGCCCGGCGAGGGCGCGCACGTGATGGCCGTGATGTCGAGTGCGGCGCGCGTGACGGATGCGGCGCTTTCCGGAATCAACGTACTCGAATTCGATCCCCGGAAGGATGTAGCGGTGGTCCTGCGCGCGCTGCGCGAGAATCCGGCCATCGAACTCGTCGAGGCGATGCCGGCGCGCTGGCTGTCGGCGAAGCGAACCGCGGTCGACCCGATGAAGAACCTGCAATGGGGCCTGCGGGCGATTCGCTGGTTCAACGCCCGGCGGCCGACGCAGTTTACGCGGCACGTCGCCATCCTCGACACGGGCATCGACGCGGGTCATCCCGACCTCGCGCAAGTTGTCGCCGATTATCATCACGCCGGCGTGAAGGCGGACGACCTCATCGGGCACGGCACGCACGTGGCCGGCATCGTCGCGGCGATCGCCAACAACGGCGTAGGCATTGCAGGGATTGCGGAATGCAAGGTGGAAATGTGGAAGATCTTCGGCGATGAGAAGACCGGGGACGATTACTACGTCGACGGCGAGCTCTTCCTGCGCGGATTGGGCGAGGCGCTGCGTCCGGACATCGCCGTCGTCAACATGAGCATCGGCGGCACCGAGCACTCGAAGCAGGAGGCCGCGCTGGTCAAGCGGTTGATCGACGGCGGCGTGGCCGTCGTTGCCGCGATGGGCAACGAGTACGAGGAGGGTAATCCGGTCGAGTATCCCGGCGCCTACCCGGGCGTGATCGCGGTCGGAGCCGTCGACGAAACGCTGAACCGGGCGGGCTTCTCGAGCACGGGATCGCACATCGCGCTTTCGGCACCGGGCGAGAACATCCTCTCGACGCTCCCGCGAAAGGCGTTTCCGCCCGAGCGGCGCGAGAAGAACTATGCGGCGTGGTCCGGCACGTCGATGGCGGCTCCGCACGTCGCGGCGCTCGTCGCGATGGTCATCGCCCGCGATGCCGAGCTTTCGGTGAAGCAGGCGCGCGCCAGGATCACGAAGACGGCGCAAAAGGTTCCGGCGATGAACGGGAAGGCGAAGACCTCTGCGCTCGGGGCGGGGGTCATCGACGTCGAGGCCGCCCTCAAATAGCCCCAGGCCCGTGCCCACGATCAATTTCAGGTTTCACGCGAACGCGGGCGCCGACGCGCGACATGCGCTCCTGTCGGAGTTAAAGGCGCACGGCGCAACGACGGTGCGTCCGCTGTTTCCGGAAACCTCCGATCCGGATCTCGCGACGATGTACATCGCCGAGACGGCCAACGATGCCTCGTCGCAGGCGCTCCTCAAGCACCTCAATGGCTGCACGGCGATCGACTTTGCCGAGATGCAGGCCAGCCGCAAGCTCGTGCGCTAGGGCCGGAGAAGGGCAGAGTCGGCCACTTCTCAGTCACCAGACTTGATGTTGTTGTCCTTGATGACCTTGGCCCAGCGGGTCATTTCCTTCCGGACGAGGGTATCGAGCTCACTGCCGGGAGCACCGCTCACGTCGATGCCCTGGCCCGACAGCTTCTCCTTGACCGCGGGCACGTTGATCGCCTTGGCGAGCTCGTCGTAGATGCGCTTCGCCAGTGCCGGCGGCAGATTGCCGGGCCCGAACACGCCCCACCACGTGTAGGCCTCGAACCCGGGTGCGCCCTGATTGGCGATCGGCTCGGCGCCCGGAAGCTTCGGGTCGGGCTTCGCCGAGGTCACCGCAATGGCGCGGAGCTTGCCGGACGTCACGTGCGGCTTCACCAGAAACACCGACCCGATCGCCAGCGGCACCTGATTGCCGATCGCGTCGTTCATCAGCGGGCCGCCACCGCGATAGGGGATGTGGTTGAACTCGACGCCGAGCTGGTTGCCCAGTTGCGCCATCGCGAGGTGGCCGAGGCTGCCGGCGCCGATCGTGCCGTACGACACGCTGCCCGGCTTGGCCCTCGCGGCGGCCACGACATCCGTGAATGACCGGTACGGCTGGTCGACGTAGGTGACGAGCGCCATCCCGCCGGTACCGACCAGCATCAGCGGCGTCAGGTCCTTCAGCGTATCGAAGGGCATGTTCGGGATCAGCGACGGGTTGACCGCATGCGTGTCGAACACGACACCGATCGTGTAGCCGTCCGGATCGGCCTTTGCCAGCGCCGCGGTGCCGATCGAGCCCGATGCGCCGCCGCGGTTGTCGACGACGAACGACTGTCCCGTCTGCAGCGTCAACTGCTGGGCGAGGATGCGCGAGACCTGATCGACGGAGCCACCCGGCGGGAAGACGGCGATCACCTTGACCGGCTTCGTTGGCCAGTTCTGTGCGGCGGCGTCGGGCGCGAGGGCACCGAGGAAGCCGAGGACAAGCACCGCAAGAGCGATCCGGATCATGTTCATTCCTTTCATCGGCAATTGGCGAATCATGGCAAGGGTGGATGCGTTGTCGTTGTCGATTGTCGACCGGCTCGTGTGGCTCCGTTGCGGCCGCTACTCGATCGTCCAGGTGTGTCCGCAGCGTCGGCAGCGCACGTCGAGCGCACAGCCGGCGGGCGAATGCGGCGCGCGCCGCGCGCTAAGAATCTCGAAACGGGCGTAGGTCCGGCATCCGGCGCACGTCGCGTGTTCGCCGAGGTATTCGGCCAGGAACAGCCGCCGGGTGAATTCGCGCCAGGTGTAGACGCACAAGCCCGCGCCCGCGACGGCGATGCCCATCTCTTTGAGCACGCCGGCGGCGCCACGGTCGAAATCCATCTCCTCGATCGCGATCGCCATCATGATCAGGCTGAGGAGCCCGACCACCAGATACGCGTGACTTTGATACAACTGGCGTTCGTACCAGCGGCGGAAGCCTCGCTCGCGGATCGCGTCGTCGAGTGGCATGGCATTAGGGTCCGTGCTCGCGCCAGTTTACGGCGCGAGCGGGCGCATGGCGAGCGACCGGCGCCACCGCGTTGCGTCATCGACGAGATCTCGCGCCCCGATCGCCGATTCGGCCGATTTCGGGAGTTCGCCGGGTTTCCACGCGCTGATCCACTGCATAGGGAACAGGCAAAGCCTTGCCGCGCGCGGCAGAGGGATACCGCTCGATGGGACGGGAAACGCCGCCTTTGGCGCCGCCATCGACACGTAAACGTGATGGAAGCCGCGTGCGTTAGACTCACCGTAACGTCGGGATGACCTTCAACCTCGGAGGCTGCATGAAGACAACGCTCACCGCCGCACTGGGACTTGCGGCGCTCGTGCTCGGCCAGCAGGTCGCTGCGCAGGTAACCTTCTACGAGCAGGAGGGATTGCGCGGACGCGCCTTCACCGCCGATCGCCCGGTCAACAATTTCGAACGCTACGGGTTCAACGACCGCGCGTCGTCCGTCATCGTTCAGCGTGGCCAATGGGAAGTCTGCGAGAACGCGAACTATCACGGTCCCTGCATGATCCTGCGACCGGGTCAGTATCCATCGCTGCGATCGATGGGGATGAACAATCGCATCTCGTCGGTCCGTCCGCTGCGCGGGAAGCCGCAGTACGCGTACGCGCCGCCGCCGCCAGTCCCGGCGCCATATGCCTACTATCCGCACCACGGCGAGCGCCTGTACTCGGCCAACGTCGTGGCGGTCCGCGCCGTCCTCGGCCCGCCGGAACAGCGCTGCTGGGTGGAGCGCGAGCAGGTCGTCCGCGACAGCGGCCCCAACGTTCCCGGTGCGATCGTCGGCGGGATCCTCGGAGGTGTCCTCGGCCACCAGATCGGCGGCGGCCGCGGCAACGACGTCGCGACGGCGCTCGGGGCGGTCGGCGGCGCGGCGGTCGGCGCGAATGTCAACCGCGGCGGGGGCCAGGTCTACACGCAGGACGTCCAGCGGTGCTCGACGATCCCGGGATCGGCGCAGCCGGCGTACTGGGACGTGACCTACGACTTCCGCGGTCGCGAGCATCGGGCGCAGTTGAGCGCGCCGCCGGGGGCGACGATCACCGTCAACGAGCGTGGCGAGCCCCGGATGTAAGGCCGCGTGTGGGCGGTCAACGACGACATTTCAGCTTGCCATCGTCCGGAATTCGCGTTGACCATGCGCTCAACGAGCGCGCCCGCTGCGGTTCTGCGGCATGCGACCGCCGGGCAAGTTCCGGGTGCGGCTACGCCGTTGGCGGCTTGCCGGTCAGGGCAAGCCAAAGGCGCCGCAGCGGCAGGGCGAGCCACCAGCGGATGCTGGCGCGCCGCGCGACTTCCTCCCGCTCCCGCGCGAGCTCGGCGGCGAGCCGGGCGTGCTCGGCCTCGGCATCCGAATGCGCGGCGACGGCGACCTGCAGCGCGTCGCGCTGCCGTATCGCTTCGGCATAGGCTCCTTCCAGCTCGATGACCTTCGCCTCGAGCGTGTTGCCGCGCCGGTGCGCGGCGTCCAGATTGCGCGTGACCTTCTCGTAATCGCGGTACATCCATTCGTCGCGATCGGCGAGGACCGAGACGACGGGCGCGACGCGGCTCACGGCTTCCGCGCGGTCGCTCGCCACGACGATGAAATAGAGCGGCCGCGCATGGCCCGGCGACGGCGCGTCGGCAGCCGGCTCGCTGACCTCGAAGATCTCGCCACGCGCAGCGTCTCCTTCGGGCCACACGACCGAGTAGAAACCAGGCCGCTGCCCGTACCACGCCGTATGCGGAAACCGGCGGGCGACGAGCGCGGCGAGTTCGTTCCGATAGAGTTCGCGGATGTGGAATTCGTTGGCCGCGCCGCGCTTGTCGGCATACTCGGCCTTGTTCGGGCACGAGAGGATGAAGAGGCCTCCGGCGCGCAGCACGCGGCGTACCTCGCCGACGAAGGCTTCCTGCGCGGCGATGTGCTCGACCGTCTCGAACGAGACGACGGCGTCGAAGCTTCCGTCGGCGAAGGGCAGCGCAGCGCAGTCGGCCTGCCTGAACTCGAGGTTGCCGAACGCGGCGTAGCGGCGCCGCGCATGATCGACCGTCGCCTGCGCGATGTCGCCGCCGGTGACGTGCGCGGCGGTTCGGGCGAGGAGCGCGCTGCCGTAGCCAGCACCACAGGCGATGTCGAGCACGGTGCGACCGGCGACGATCGGCGCGGCGAAGTGGTAGCGATGCCAGTGCTCGTACCAGATCTCGCCGGGCACGCCGGGGATGAACCTTTCGCCGGTGAACTCGAGGGCGACGCTCATCGTGTCGCGTCACGTCGCTTGAGCCGGCGGAGGACCGGGTCGCGCCACGCGACGACGCGGGCAAGCCACGGTCGCGCACCGAGGTAGCGGCGCAGGTCGCTGCGGCTCACCATCACCAGCGACTGGCTGCGCGCATAGCCCTCGGCCATCCGTACGACGTCGTGGGGCGAGAGCGTGAGCTTGAGCGCACGCTGGCGCTCGACGGCGTCCGCGTAGGCCTTGTCGAGCAGCGCCTGGCGGCCGGCCGCATCCTTCGCGTTCGCCGGCACGCGATACTTGGATGTCGTCTTGTCGACGAACACGAAATCCTCGTCGAGCGTGTATCGCGTCCACAGGTTCCAGTCCTCGAGCTGGTCCATGTCTTCCGCGAAGCCGCCGTGGCGGTCGTAGAGGCTGCGATGGAACAGCACTGCCTGGATCGGCAGGAAATTGTGGTGCCAGAGAATCATGCGGTCGAACGGCTGGCGGTGACGGGTATGGTGCGTGATCTCCGAGTATTCCGCGCGTTCGCGATCGGTGATCTCGATGCAGGTCTCCCACGACAGCGCGTAGGCTCCCTTCGCGGCGCTGCGCTCGACCGCCTCCATCAGCACCTCGACGTGATCGGCGAACAGGACGTCGTCGTCGTCGAGGAAGTTGAGCCACTCGCCGCGCGCGTCGGCGAGCGCGAGATTGCCGGCACGCGCACGACCGACCTTTCTGCCGGTGGCGCGGTACCGAACGGCGAGCCGGCCACGGAAGCGGTCGATCACGTCCTGTGACGTCGGCGGTCCGTCTTCGATCACGACGACCTCGACGTTGGGCCATGTCTGATTCGCGACCGATTCGAGCGCCTGCTCGAGCCACGCGCCACGATCGACGGTGCGGATCATGATCGATACAAGGGGTGCGGCGCGTCGCGGCGCCTCGCGCAGCGAGCGGAACGGCACGAAGGCGCCGTCGCGCCGCAGCTCGTAGCTCCAGCCGGCGAATACCGGCCGGAATTCCGCCGTCCGCCGCACGCCTGTCCGCGCGAAATACGGCCATCGCCGGAGAAACCCGAAGAACGCCTTCAGCAGCCCGAGCCGCCGTCCCGGAAAATCCTGCGGGGCGAGCACCTCGGCCCCCAGCATCGACATCCCCTGCAGCGTGCGCATGACGCCGCCGAATCGCGCCCGCAGGCAGAGGTTCGTCTGCACGCCACCCAGTACCTGCAGCGGCTTCACCTCCGCCGCCTCGGCGTAGGTCCGGTGCACGACGGCGAGCCGCGGGATGTAGCGCAACCGGTGGCCGCGCGCGCGCAGCCGCCACGAAAGATCGACATCTTCGCCGTACATGAAGATCGCCGGATCGAAGCCACCGACCGCGTCGAATGCGCTGCGCCGGAAGAGCGTCGCCGCACCGCTCACCCACGGGACGTCGAGGCTCGCCGGATCGTAGGCCTTCGGGTGCTCGTAGGGAATCTGTCGCAGCTCCCACGCGGCGACGCGCGCATCGTCGGCGGCGGCGAGGTCGAGCAGCGGGCGCAGCACCGCCGGGCTCGAGAATGCAGTCCTGATTGAGGACGAAGAAGAACGCCGCATTGCCGCGCGCCGCGTTGGCGTTGTGTCCGCGGCCGAAGCCGAGGTTGACCGGGGAGTGCTGCACGTCGACCCGCGCGAACGCGCCGCCGGGCGCAAATGCCGGAAGCGCCGCAATGCGCATTGCCGTCCCCTGCTCCGGGCTGTTGTCCAGAATGAGGACGTTGACGACCAGCCCGGCCGCCTGCTCGGCGATGCTGGCGGCGAGCTTCTCGAGCAGCGCGAAATCGGGACGGTAGGTGACGACGCTGACGTCAACGCCGCGCACGGAACGCTCGCTTCATCAGGAATTTCCTGATCGGTTCGGGAAGCTGCACGAACGCGGCCTCGACGTCGGCGAGTCGCCGGACGTCAGCGGCAAGATGCGCCTGTTCGCGTTTCAGGACCGCAATGTCGGCTTCGAGCTTCGCCGCCCAGGCCGCGCCGTCGCGCTCGAGGCTGGCGCTCCATTGCTGCGATTCAGCCAGACGCGCTTTCGTCTGCTCCAGTTCGGACGCGAGCTTGACCAGTTCCCTGCGAAAGGTGAAACCGTCGAGGTTCGCGGCGAGCAGCGGCGCGAGAGCAGTTCGCGCCGCGTCCGGATCCGTTGCCTCCGCCGGAGGCAGGGCAAAGCGTGCGTAGAGGGCGTCGATGTCGCGGGACATGGCTTCGAGTCTCGGGATGCGCCGGGTGTCGTCCTGCACGATCCCGGATTTTACGCGGTCGAACTCGGCCGTGCCGTCCGCACTGAACAGTCGGACGAGCAGCGCCGCCGCATCGGCGCCCGAGAAGCCCGCCGGCAGGCGCCACCCGCCGCCGGCACCTTCGACACGTTCGCCGAGCGCGCCCTCGTCCGGAACGATGGCGGGGAGGCCCTGCGCCCAGACCTCTGACAGCGTGTAGCTGAAACTCTCGGGCAGGCGATTCGGGAACAGCACTGCCTCGGCGCCATAGGCGGCGAGCCACCCGCCGAGCGCTTCGTCGACGTAAGGACCGTGCACGTAGAGACGGCCCGGCACAACCCAGCCGCGCGCAATCTGCGTATCCGTGTAGCCGATCACGACGATGCCGATGTCCGTGCCCTCGAGGGCCGCGGCGAGAGCGTCGACTTGGCCACTGCCCTTGTGCGGCCCGATCGCGCCGACGATGGCGACGACGTGCCGCGGTGCCTGCCGCTTGAAATCGGGAGGAGGGTCCAACACGGGCGCCGGCGACGCGGTGGAGATGCCCGGCGGAATGACGATCGCGTTGATGCCCGGGAAGTGATGAAGCGCGATGTCGTGAACGAAGCGCGAGGGTGCGATCACGCAGGCGGCATGCGCGAGCGTCGGTCCGACCGTCGCGATCCACGCCGGATCCCCATCCGTCATCGCTGACAGATCGAAGGCCCGCGGGTTGACGAACTGGAGGTCGTGCAGCGTAACGACGTACGGAAGCGCGCAGGCGCGCCGCAGCACGTCAAGCCGCGCGCGCAGGCCCTCGTCCACGCCGTGCAGGTGCGCGATACCGACGCCCACCGAACGTGCCCACGGTGCAATCGAATCGCTGGCGACGACGCCCGAACTGCGCAGCGGAAGGAAGCTCGCAGCGCGGATGTCTTCGAGGACGTCGATCTCGGCGCCGACGTGCAGCGCGAAATGCCGGCGCGGCGCGTGCGCCGCGAGGTCCCGCATATAGCGATCGGCCCCACCACCGGCCGCCGTGGTGATGTGCAGAACGGCAGGGGCGGATTCTGCAGGCATGGGGACGATCCTGCGCTGCCGGGGAGGCGGGAAACCCGGATCGCGCAGCGGTGGCGTCAAGTATACAAGCGCCGCTGGAACGCGGCCCTGAGTTCCGGCGCGCCATCGCTCATCGCGACTCGACTCGTCCGACCAGTGGACCGACGAATCCGAACCCGCGGGCCGTTGTTCCGGGAACCCATTTTGTCACGCGCAAAGAAAGGTTCGGGGGGAGTGGCATCAGGATCGCCTGGACGGGATCAGCGCCGCAATCGGCTATCCATCGGCACAGCTTTGCGGATGCAAGTCAAGGATTGCGCGCCTGCCCGCGTTGGCCGAATAATTGATGACAGCGCGAAGTCCTCGCGAAGTATTACGTCTCTGACCCCAATTCAGACCCCAATTCAACCCATGCGATACGACTATGTGATTGTCGGTGCGGGCACGGCGGGATGCGTGCTGGCGGCCAGGCTCAGCGAGAACCCGGACGTCAGCGTACTTGTGCTGGAGGCGGGTGGCGCCGGCGGCGGGCTGTGGGAATCGGTGCCGCTCGGCTTGGGCAAGGTGCTGAACGAAGATCATCGCCTGTGGCGCGATCCCACTGCGCCGTCCCCCGGCACCGGTGAGCGCTCGGTGGATTGGGTGAGCGGACGCTGCCTCGGTGGCTCCAGCGCCGTCAACGGCATGCTGTTCATCCGCGGACATCCGGCGATGTACGACCGCATGGCCCAGGCGGGTTGTCCCGGCTGGGACTACGCGCAGTGCCTGCCGTACTTCCGCAAACTCGAGGACTGCCGCTTCAGCGCGTCACCGCGGCGCGGGGCGGGTGGGCCGATCGGCGTCACGCTGGTCGAGCCGGATCCGATTTCGGACGCGTTCCTCCACGCCTGCGATGCGCTCGGCTACCGCCGCGTCGCCGATTACAACGACGAGGAGCCCGACGGCGCTTCCTATCTGCAGTTGTCGGTGCGCAGGGGACTGCGCAGCAGCGCCGCCGACGGCTACCTGCGCCCGGTGATGCGGCGCCCCAACCTGACCGTGCTGACCGGCGCGACCGTACGCAAGGTCCTGTTCCGCGGCCGCGCGGCGAGCGGCGTTGCCTACCTCCGGAATGGTGAGGGCGCCGAAGCGCACGCGGCGCGGGAGGTGATCCTGTCCGCGGGCGCGGTCCGCTCCCCGGCGCTGCTCGAACGCTCCGGCGTCGGCGACCGGAGGCGATTGGAGCCGATGGGCGTCGCCGTGGTCGCCGACCGCGCCGAAGTCGGCGAGAACCTGCAGGATCACTTCATGCCGCGGATTTGTTACGAGACCGCGGAGAAGGGCACCGTCAATCATTTCCTCAACAGCCGCATCACGCAGGTGCGCGAGACGCTGAAGTTCGCGGTGCTGCGCAAGGGAATTTTCGCCGTGCCTCCGCTCAAGGCCACCGCGTATCTGCGCAGCGACCCGGGGCTCGAGCTTCCCGATCTCAGGTTGCAGGTGGGGCTGATGAGCGCCGAGAGCCGCATCCCGGCGGCAAACCCGAACGGCGCAACGCCGGCAGCCCGTGCCGGCCTGGATGCCGGGTCATCGTTTCACATCGGCGTCTACGGGATCTATCCCACGTCCCGCGGCAGCGTGCATATCCGCTCGGCTGACCACGCCCAGGCGCCGCTGGTGCAGCCGAACTATCTCGCCGACGAGGCGGACCAGCGCGCGCTCGTCTCCGGTCTGAAATTGGTTCAGACGCTCGCGGCCAGCGCGCCGCTGCGCGGCATCATCACGCGCGAGATCCGGCCGGCATTCGACTCGGCAAGCGACACGGACCTGCTCGACTACGCCAGGTCGACCGGACACACCTGCTGGCATCCGACCGGCACCTGCCGCATGGGCGAAGACGCTACGGCGATCGTGGATGAGCACTGCCGCGTGAAAGGCGTGGAGAAGCTGCGCGTCGTCGATGCGTCGGTGTTTCCCTTCATCACCAGCAGCAACACGAACGTTCCGGTGTTCATGCTGGCCGAGCGCGTGGCGGCCCTGATGGGGTCAGAGTCGTAACACGGAGCCCGTCAAGCGAACGCCGGCCGAACGCTCGCGCGCCGCAGCAGCCACACGGCGATCGACACGTTGACCAGGTTCCACAGGATGCCGTTCAGGAACGCCGCCTTGTACGAGCCGGTCAGGTCGAACACCGCGCCCGACATCCAGCCGCCCAGCGCCATGCCGAACAGCGTGGCCATGATCACGGCGCCGACGCGCGCACCGGCTTCGCTGGGCGAAAAGTACTCGCGCACGATGATCGCGTAGGAAGGCACGATGCCGCCCTGGAACAGTCCGAACAGCGCCGAGATCACGTACAGCGAGACGAGATCGTCGAAGGGCAGGAACAGCACCAGCGCCGTGCCCTGAAGCGCCGAACCGAGCAGCAGCGTGCGCAGGCCGCCGATGCGATCGGAAATGAATCCGAACGTCAGGCGGCTCACGATGCCGCAGGCGAGCATCAGCGACAGCATCTGCGCGCCGCGCGCCGGGCCGTAGCCCAGGTCGCCGCAATAGGCGACGAGGTGCACCTGCGGCATCGACATCGCGACGCAGCACGCCAGGCCGGCGACGATCAATAGGGCCTGCAGCGCCGCGCGACGACAGCCCGAGCGCGTCGGCGGTGTGGGGTCCCGCGCGGGAGCCGGCGGGCGCGGATCGCGTGTGCCGGCGGCGGTCGGCGCAGCAGCAGCGCCAGCGGCACCATGGACGCCACGCAGAACACCGCGATGCCGAAATAGGTCTGCCGCCAACCCGCGCTCTCGATGAAATGCTGCACGATGGGCGGCCAGATCGCCCCCGCAAGGTAATTGCCGCTCGCGAAGATGCCGATCGCGATGCCGCGCCGGCGGTTGAACCACATCGACATGTGGGCGAGCAGCGGCGCGAACGTCGCCGAGCTGCCCGCGCCGATGAGGAGCCCTTGCGCGAGCGTGTATTGCGCGAGCGTTCCGGACGATGCGGCCGCGGCGTAGCCCAACGCCATCGCGATCGTGCCGGTGATCACCGGCACCATGATTCCGAATCGATCGGACAGCCGCCCCATCACGATGCCGGCGAAGCCGAATCCGACCATCGTCAGCGTGTAGGGCAGCGACGCCGCGGCGCGCGCGACGCCGAACTCCGTCTGCACGGTCGGCAGCGCGACGACGACCGACCACATGCCCACGCCGCCGATGCTCGACAGCAGCAGCGCGACCGCGAGGCGCGTCCAGGCGTCGGCGGAGTCGGCCTCGGCGCGACGCGTCGGGTGCTTGGGCTTGCCAATGTTCATCGGAGGTCCGGCGCCGCGACCGTGCGGGTCGGTCGGTGAAGATGCGCGCCCCGCGATTCTGCCACGCGTGGGCGGCAGAACGGCCCTCCTTGGTGGACGGCGATGCTTCGAAGGCGTCGGGCCGGGATCGTGACGCGCAACGTGATCGATCGAAGCGTCGATCAGCTGTCGAAAGTCACGGCTCCGACCCCATCAGGTCACCGCTTGAAGTCGCGAAAGCCCGCGGCGCGCGCCAGGTCGGCCTTGACTTCTTCGCGGCTGCGCTCGTAGACGATCTCGCGCCCCATGGCGTTGCCGACGTAGGCCGAGGCGTTGCGCGTCGGCATCAAGTCGCAGCGCACGCTGTGGACGCCCTCTCCGAGCACGATCTGGATTACGTCCAGACGCTTGTTCAGGACGACGACGTCCAGCGTTTGGCCGCTGCTGGTGACACGTACCTGGATCTTTTCGTCATTCATGTGAGTATCCGACCTGTCAAGCGTGGCAGGGATGAGCAACGGCCGCGGTGCGATGCGGACCGTGGCGGGCATTTGGTGACCTGCCGGCGCCTACCTTACATCACCCGGCGCCGCGTCAGCGGCCAATCGCGGCGTCAGGGCCGGATGTTGACCCAGCCTTCGCGCTGACGGGTGATGATGTGCTCGATGCCAGCTTTGACGTAGATCACGTCGGGCGCCATGTCGTTGCGCGACAGCTTGTTGCGGCCCATCGAGTTCTCGCAGGCGTAGACCTTCGCGTTGAGCTTGGTCTGCGCTTCCAGCAGCCGGGGTGCGACCGGCGCGTCGAACTTCAGCATGTTGATGCCTTGGCCGAACGCGACGAGTTCGATCTGCGTGTCCGGCCCGTACGCCTCGCGGAGGTTGCCCACGACGTTGAGCGCCTGGTTCCAGGTCACCGTATTGCCATCGCTGACCTGGAGGACGATCTTTTCAGCGAATGCGGAACCGGCGGTCCCCATGACAACGATGGCGAGCAGCGTCAGGATCAACGAGCGTGCGAATTGCGTGTAGAAATTCATGGGAACCTCGGGTCGAGTAGTGGGGGAGGCGTCAGGGAACCGCCTTCAACGCCAAAGGCCGCTGTCGGTGCATCAAGAAGCTGCAACCACCCAAGTTGCAGAATCAAGGGCTTGGAATACTTTGTGCACCATTAGTCGATTCCAATAACAGTATAAGCCGCAACTGGTCCCGGCTAGGCACCGGATAGCTGCAACTGGACTGCTTTTTGGGGCCTTTGTGTTCGAAAGGTTGCCCAATCAGGCCAGTTGCGTCTAATGGGTAACCCGCAGGCTCTCCTACCGCAGTTGCCTGCATCGCGGCTGCGTGATGTAGCAACAATTCGCTGGCATTGACTCTGCTCATTCCACGGCGCGCTAAGCGTGCGCTCCGCAAATTTTGGTGCGGGTGTCGCCGGTACCGCGCCAAGCGCAGCTAGGATCTCGCGTCGGGCAATAGCCCATGGCCTCCAATAGCTGCCGTTGGAAAGCTAAACGTTTGCCGCGAAGGGCGGCTTATGGGCGCCGACGCGAACTCACACTATCGGCCAGGAACAGCCGGTCGTAGTCTCCTGCCAATTCGCCGGAGATCAAATCCCGGGCATGCCGACAAAGCCCGGCAAGCCCTTGATGCGCTCGATCCAGCTGCGCACGTTGGCGTAGGGATCGAGCGGTATCTCGCCCTCGGACGCGAGCGCGACGTACGGGAAGCAGCCGATGTCCGCGATCGTCACATGGTCGAGCGCCAGCCATTGATGGGTGGCCAGCCGCTGCTCCAACACGTCCAGCCCCTTGCGCCCCAATAGCTGGGCCTCTTCGAGATTGCCGGGGCGCTTGAACTTGCAGATGACTCGCGCCTTGCCCAGACCATAAAGGGTCTCGTTCTCCATGAGGGCCAGCCACTGCATCACCTCGGCCATGCCCTGCGGATCAGTGGGGAGCCACTTCTCTCCGCCGTGTTTGCGGGCGAGATACACGAGGATGGCCATGGAGTCCCACACCACCGTGCCACCGTCATCGAGCGTGGGGACCTGACCGCGCGGGTTGAGCTCGAGAAACCACGGCTCTCGGTTTTCGCCCTTCATCAGGTTGACCGGCACCACCTCATGCTTCAGGCCCAGAAGGGTTAGCAGTAATCGGACGCGGTAGCAATTACCGGACAGTTCGAAGTCGTAAAGCTTCATTGTTCTCCTCCATCGACGCGTCAAGGAAATCCGACCCCACGAGGCGCGCAGAAGCAGGGTATCACCTGCCAACGCGACCGAGCCAGCGGGTCGTTCTCGCCCTGCCGAAGAACGTTGCGGACGG
Source organism: uncultured beta proteobacterium (assembly GCA_963843595.1). Classification (GTDB taxonomy): domain Bacteria; phylum Pseudomonadota; class Gammaproteobacteria; order Burkholderiales; family Casimicrobiaceae; genus CAIWHR01. The sequence goes on from CAWJLG010000010.1 coordinate 175,852, forward strand.
CCCGTGACGGCGACACGACATGTCCGCTCAGGGCAGAGTGAATCGCCAGAGTGATTCGTCTACGGTCTGTTCAGGAGTGCCGCCGTCTTAGTTCGGCAACCTCCTGCCGCTCGCGGTCGCCGCGGAAATTTCCAGTGAGCAGTCGGTCACGCCAGCACGCCGAAGTAGCGGCGGCGGGAACGGCGCGGCGAGGCGGTCGAGCAGTTCCGGCGGCGTCAGAAAAAGCGGGCCGTTCCCGCACGGACCGAGCTTGGCATCCTCATGAAGCGAGCGTCCGGGATCGAGTTCGCGTAGCCGCTCCAGGGCGAACGGCGGGCGGGCACAACAACGCAACAGCCGTTCGCGTCCGGCGCGGTCAACGGTCTCGATGCGCACCGAGGCGCGAAATGATGCGTGCGAGCACGCATACTACGCATCTTCAGGCCCTGCGATCCTAGCCGCACAGCGGACCGGATAGACTCCAGCAGGACGTTCCAATACGATGCCCGCCTCTGGCTTGGTTGAAAGATCTGACACGATGGCTGAAGCCCGCGCCCACCGTCGCCTAGCGGCGATCCTTGCCGCTGATGTCGTCGGGTATTCCCGGTTGATTGGGTTGGATGAGGCCGGGACGCTTTTGGCGCTTCGCGAGGTTTGGGCAACGCGCTTCAATCCCTCCGTTGCCGAATTTCGGGGTCGAATCGTCAAGATGCTGGGCGACGGAGCGCTTGTCGAATTTTCAAGTGCCGTCGACGCCGTTGAATGCGCAGTTGCGATCCAAGGCGCGATGGCCGAGCACAACAGCTTGCAACCGGAGCGCGAGCCAATCGAATTCCGTATCGGCGTGAACCTTGGTGAAATCGTCATCGAGGGCAATGATATTTTCGGAGACGGCGTCAATGTCGCGGCCCGGTTGGAAGCGCAGGCACCGAAAGCTGGAATTCTGGTGTCTGAGGTGGTGCATGGTCAGATCAAAGGCAAAGTCAGCGTTGAGTTCGTGAATGCGGGAGAGTTGATGTTGAAGAACATTGCCGCGCCGGTGCAGGCTTGGCGCTGGGGAGGTAATTCTGCCCAGATCGCGCAAACCCAAACACCGGTAGAAGGAGCGAAGGACGCCCCTTCGATTGCGGTTCTGCCATTCACCAACATGTCAGGTGACCCCGAACAGGAGTATTTCTCGGACGGGATCAGCGAGGACATCATCACCGATTTGTCCAAGGTCTCCGGCCTCATCGTGATCGCCCGCAATTCGAGCTTTGCCTATAAGGGCAAGACGCCGGACATTCGCGCGGTCGGGCGCGAGCTTGGGGTGAGCTCGGTCCTGGAAGGCTCGGTCCGTCGGGCGGGCGACCGGGTGCGCATCACGGCGCAGTTGATCGACGCAAAAACCGCAGCGCATCTTTGGGCCGAACGCTATGACCGCGATCTGACGGATATCTTCGCGGTTCAGGACGAGGTTACGTTGCAGATCGTGGATGCGCTGAAAGTCTCGCTGAAGCCAGCGGAACGCGCTGTTCTTGCGGAGCAGCCGACAAGTAGCGTCGATGCCCACGATTTTTTCCTTCGCGGGCGTGAACTGTGGCTCGAATTGGTCCACGGTTCGATGCGGCACCGTGAGGTATTTGAGCGGGCAGTTGCAGCTTTCAAGCGCGCGGCCGAGATCGACCCCGGCTATGCGGCGTCCTATGCCGGTCTCAGTCTGGTGCACATTCTCGAATATCAGAACCGCTGGCTCGAGATGCCTCAGTCGCTGGATTTGGCCGTTCGCTTTGCAGCGCAAGCGGTCGAAATGGACCCCAATGAGCCATTGGCGCAGCTTGCCGTTGCAACCTCCAGACTGTTCAACGGCGACCCGGAGGGAACCAAGGCCGCGGCCGAAAAGGCGCTGGTGCTCAGTCCGAACTTTGCCCTCGCTGCCGGCGCGCTCGGCCACGCCGAGACTATGCTTGGTAATCCACAAGCGGGGATCAAAGCCTTGGAACTCGCGCTTCGCCTTGATCCTATGTTTACCCCCACAACGCTTCATTTCTTGGGGACGGCTTATCTTGTGGCAGGCCAATACGAAGCCGCCGCCGCCAGACTGAGCGAGAGGATACGTCTGACCCCCACCACCGACTTCTCGCGCGCATACTATGCCTCGGCGCTTGGTCACCTCGGCGAGGTTGCGGAGGCACAGCGTGTTTGGCGAGAGTTGAAAGAGATCAACCCGAAGTACTCTTTCGAGGCGCACATCGCGCAGCTTCCGTGGCGAAATCCTGCGGGTCCGGCGCGAATCCGGGAAGGTCTGGCAAAAGCGGGACTTCCCGAATGACCAACCCCCGCGCCCATCGCCCCCTTGCTGCCATTCTGGCCGCCGACATGGATTCAGCCCGGCGCGACAAATCGGGCGCGGATGCACGTCGAAGATGAACGGCCGCTTCCCGCCGGCGAACGTCAGCATTGCGCAAAATCGATGGACTGCAACGGGTCGACTGCCGACTTCCGTAGTCGGCCATGAGCAGACGTACGACGGGGCCGCCCAAAAGCAGTCGTCCCCCGTCGTTCGACGGCGAGTCCTGCGCGGCTGGGCGGTGCATATCGTCGGCAGACTGACTTCGCATTCGGAAATGTCTTGAAAATACAAGCGCCTTCAGTTGACGCCGGCGGATTTTCTGGTCTAGCGTAACGAGATACACAGCATCCGTACAACCTACATCACGTTAGGCGTCCAAACCGAGGCATAAGATGACACGAGTACGCGTTGAGAGCTTCACCATCTCGCTCGACGGATACGGAGCAGGCCCAAATCAAGACATCAACAATCCGCTCGGCATTGGCGGGACGGATCTGCACCAGTGGTTATTTCCAACACGCACGTTCCAGCGGGCCTTGTTCGGGAAGGACGGCGGCACGACCGGGGTTGACGATGACTTCGCCGCTCGTGGCTTTGAGAATGTTGGGGCTTGGATTCTCGGGAGGAACATGTTCAGCCCCCTTCGTGGGCCCTGGCCGGACATGAACTGGAAAGGCTGGTGGGGAGACAATCCACCGTATCACGTTCCGGTCTTCATCATGACGCATCATGCACGTCCACCCATCGAGATGGAAGGCGACACGACGTTCCATTTCGTCACGGGCGGCATGCGCGACGCGCTTGAAAGGGCACGCGAGGCGGCGGGCGGAATGGACGTACGCGTCGGCGGTGGGCCGAACACCATCCAACAGTATCTTCGCGAGAGCCTCATTGATGAACTGCACATTGCTATCGCCCCCGTCCTGCTCGGCGGAGGAGAACGGCTGTTCGAAGGGGTTGACTTGCGGGCTCTGGGATACGAATGCGTCGAATTCGTAGCATCGGAGAAGGCCACGCACGTCGTCCTACGGCACCAAGGGCGCGCGGGCTTTTCAATTTCGAAAGCCACGCCCAACTTCGGACGACGCCAGCCAGTTAAGTCCTAAGAGCTACTGCTGGGTTGTCGCTTTGCCATTTCCGTTATCCGCCGCACGCGGCACCTGACCAAAAAATGTCGCGTGAATTCTGCTCGCCGCCGCTTACGCGCGTCGCGAAGCGCTACGCTGCGCCTGCACATTTTCGAACCCGAAAGCCGCAACTGGACTTATTGACCCTGCCAAAAGCCCAGTTGCGGCTTATGGGGTCTACGAGTTGCAACTTATGGGTCCATAGTTGCAACTTCTGGGTGCGCCGACAGGCCGCCGATCAATCCCAGCTCAACGCCCCTCCCGTCTGATATTCGGTGACCCGCGTCTCGAAGAAGTTCTTCTCCTTCTTGAGATCGATCATCTCGGCCATCCACGGGAACGGGTTGTCGGCCTTGTCGAACAGCGGATCGACGCCGATCTGCTGGCAGCGGCGGTTGGCGATGAACCGCAGGTACTCCTTGAACATCGTCGCGTTGAGTCCCAGCACGCCGCGCGGCATCGTGTCCTCGGCGTAGGCGTACTCGAGGTCCACGCCCTTCTTCATCAGGGTGCGGATCTCCTCGCGCAACTCCTGCGTCCACAGGTGCGGGTTCTCCATCTTGATCGTGTTGATGAGATCGATGCCGAAATTGCAGTGCATCGACTCGTCGCGCAGGATGTACTGGTACTGCTCGGAGGCGCCGGTCATCTTGTTCTGCCGGCCCATCGCCAGGATCTGCACGAATCCGACGTAGAAGAACAGGCCCTCCATGATGCACGCGAACACGATCAGGCTCTTCAGCAGCGCCTGGTCCGCCTCGGGCGTGCCGGTCTTGAACAACGGGTTGGTCAGGACGTCGATGTACGGGATCAGGAACTCGTCCTTGTCGCGGATCGCCTTCACCTCGTGGTAGGCGTTGAAGATTTCCGCCTCGTCGAGCCCCAGGCTCTCGACGATGTACTGGTAGGCGTGGGTGTGGATCGCCTCCTCGAACGCCTGGCGCAGCAGGTACTGCCGGCACTCGGGCGCCGTGATGTGGCGATAGGTGCCGAGCACGATGTTGTTGGCGGCGAGCGAATCGGCGGTGACGAAGAAGCCGAGGTTGCGTTTGACGATCAGGCGCTCGTCGTCGGTCAGCCCGTTCGGGTTCTTCCACGTCTCGATGTCGCGCTGCATGTTGATCTCTTGCGGCATCCAGTGGTTCGCGCAGCCGGCGAGATACTTGTCCCAGGCCCATTTGTACTTGAACGGGACGAGCTGGTTGACGTCGGACTGCGCGTTGATGACGCGCTTGTCCTCGACGCGGACGCGGCGGAAGCCGTTCTCCATCGCCTGGCGCTCGACGTCGAGGTCGTGCACCGGCTCGCGGGAGAGGATTCCGCCCGCGGTCTGGGCGAGGATCGTCTCCGGCGTGGCCGGCGCGAGGCGCGGCTGCGGGGCGGGAGCGATGTCGTCGTCGAAGCTCAACATGGTGCGATTCTCCTGGGTACGTCTTTTGATTATGCGAGTGCGGGCCCGGATGGCCATCCGCCGGACTTTCCGGACCGTCCCAGCTTCTTGCGGGGGCAGAGTGCCGTTCCCGCCGCGGGCGGAAACGTGCCGGAAGGGCAGGCGGAATTCGGCTTCAGTGCATCGCGCTCAGTCGGTCGTAGAGGTAATCGGGCGCGAAATCGACGCTGCTGGCCCCGGTGTGCCAGGCGATCGTCGCGAGCCCGTAGTCGAGATAAAACGCGGCGAAGCGGTCACGGTCGCGCAACGGCTCGAAATTCTCGCCGTAGAGATCGTCCGAGAGATCCACCACGCCCTTGCGTCCATCGTTGAATTCCAGCCAGACCTTGTAGTCTCCGAGATACCGCGCATCGATCACATGACGTTGCACATGCTCGTAACGGGCCAACGGGGCCTCCTGTGGGCAGGTTGATGAACGGGGTCGGCAACCGGGAAACGCAATCACGCGTCGTCCGGCGCCGACCTTCCGGTGCGGCCCGCTGCTCCGGGCCGTCCCGTGCTGCTCGCTACTTGCCTCGCGGGCGCAGCGGGACTGCCTGCGCCAGGAATTGCCGAGGCAATCCGACTTTCTCGGGTTGTCGCGTGCCCACATAACGGCTGTCGGCACCCATCTGTCCATCACCGCGCGCGGGCCAGCGCCAGTGCTGGCGGCCGGCATTGTCGGTGTAGGACTCCCATTGGTCGGTCTTGGCGTTCATCGCGTTGCCCTCCTGTCCGGGTATCGCGCTGCGTTGTCCTCCGTCACCGGCGACGGGCCCCGTCTGTTGTTGCCTGCGGTGGCTCCGGTCGCGATGGCGTACATCATTGCCTGCTGCGGTACTGCGCCTGCTGCAATTTCACGAAGGCCCGCCCAATGACGCGGGCAGGCCTTCGAATTCGGATGCGGACTACGTGGTGCCTGCTGCGGGCCTACTGGCATGCCTCGCAGGTCGGATCATCGATTGCGCAGAACTTCGGTTCCGCCGACTCGGCCTGCTTTGCCGTCTTGCCACTTATCGCGCCTGACGCCGCGGCCCCGAGATGTCCGCCGCCGGTCGGCACCGCGTTGAGCTCGCCGCCCTTGCCGGTGGACTTCTCGGCAGCCGTCGCCGCCAGCGTGCGCAGGTAGTACGTGGTCTTGAGGCCGCGCACCCACGCGAGCTTGTAGGTCTCGTCGAGCTTCTTGCCCGAGGCGCCGGCCATGTAGATGTTGAGGCTCTGCGCCTGGTCGATCCACTTCTGCCGCCGCCCGCCGGCCTCGACGATCCACTTCGGCTCGACCTCGAACGCCGTCGCGTAGAGGTTGCGCAGCGGCGCCGGGACGCGGTCGATCTTGGCGAGCGAGCCGTCGAAATACTTGAGATCGGCGACCATCACCTCGTCCCACAGGCCGAGTTTCTTCAGTTCGGCGACGAGGTGCTCGTTGACGACGGTGAATTCGCCCGAGAGGTTCGATTTCACGTAGATGTTCTGGTACTCGGGCTCGATCGACGCGGCCACGCCGATGATGTTGGAGATCGTTGCCGTCGGCGCGATCGCCACGCAGTTCGAGTTGCGCATCCCGTGCATCCCGATCCGGGCGCGCAGCGGCTCCCAGTCCATCGCGGACGAGTCATCGACGTCGACGTAGCCGCCGCGTTCCTCGCGCAGGAGCTTCAGCGAATCCTGCGGGAGGATGCCGCGGTCCCACAGGCTGCCCTTGTACGAGGAGTAGCGGCCGCGCTCCTCGGCGAGCTCGGTCGACGCCCAGTACGCGTAGTAGCAGACCGCTTCCATCGACGTGTCGGCGAACTTCATCGCGGCGTCGGAGGCGTACGGCGTGCCGAGCAGGTGCAGGCAGTCCTGGAAGCCCATGATGCCCAGGCCCACCGGACGGTGCTTGAGGTTGGAATTGCGCGCCTTCGCCACCGCGTAGTAGTTGATGTCGATGACGTTGTCGAGCATCCGCATCGCGGTGCGGATCGTCTGCTGCAGCTTGGCGTGGTCGAGCTCCCAGCCGCCGTTCTTCTCTTTCATGTGGTTCAGCATGTTGACCGAACCCAGGTTGCAGACGGCGATCTCGGTCTCGCTGGTGTTGAGCGTGATCTCGGTGCACAGGTTCGAGCTGTGCACGGTACCCAGGTGTTGCTGCGGCGAGCGGACGTTGCAGGCGTCCTTGAACGTGATCCACGGGTGGCCGGTCTCGAACAGCATCGAGAGCATCTTGCGCCACAGCTGCACGGCGGGGATCTTCTTGAAGAGCTTGAGCTCGCCGCGCGCGACCTTGTCCTCGTAGCGCGTGTAGGTGTCTTCGAAGTCCTTGCCCCACTTGTCGTGGAGATCCGGCACGTCGGAGGGCGAGAACAGCGTCCAGTCGCCGCCTTCCATCACCCGCTTCATGAACAGGTCCGGGATCCAGTTGGCCGTGTTCATGTCGTGCGTGCGGCGGCGGTCGTCGCCGGTGTTCTTGCGCAGCTCGAGGAACTCCTCGACGTCGAGGTGCCAGGTCTCGAGGTACGTGCACACCGCACCCTTGCGCTTGCCGCCCTGGTTCACGGCGACCGCCGTGTCGTTGACGACCTTGAGGAACGGCACGACGCCCTGGCTCTTGCCGTTGGTGCCCTTGATGTGCGAGCCCATCGCCCGGACGTTGGTCCAGTCGTTGCCGAGACCCCCGGCGAATTTCGACAGCAGCGCGTTCTCCTTGATCGCCTCGTAGATGCCGTCGAGGTCGTCGGAGACGGTGGTGAGGTAGCACGAGGAGAGCTGCGAGCGGTGCGTGCCCGAGTTGAAAAGCGTGGGCGTGCTCGACATGAAGTCGAACGTCGACAGCACGTTGTAGAACTCGATCGCGCGCGCCTCGCGGTCGACCTCGTTCAGTGCGAGGCCCATCGCGACGCGCATGAAGAAGCACTGCGGCAGCTCGAAGCGGCGGCCCGCGTTGGCGTGCACCGCGTACTGGTCGACCAGGAGGTAGCGGTCGTAGAGCGTCTGCAGGCCGAGATAGCCGAACTTGAGGTCGCGCTCGGGCTTGAGCGCCGCGCCGAGCTTCTTCATGTCGTATTGCGTGAGCGCCTCGTTGAGAAGGCCGATCTTCACGCCGTGCTTCACGAACTGCGGGAAGTACTCGGCGTACTTGGTCGACATGTCGTGCTGGGCGACTTCTTCGCCCATGGCCTCGTAGCGCAGCGCGTCGAGCAAGAGCCGCGCGGTGACGAAGCTGTACGCCGGATCCTTCTCGATCAGCGTGCGCGCGGCGAGCACGACGCATTTCCTGACCTCGTCCATCGGCACGCCGTTGTAGAGGTCCTTCAGGGTCGCCTTGAGGATGCGCTCCGGCTCGACGTCGGCGAGACCCTCGCACGATTCCCGAACCAGCTGGGCGAGTCGGGCGAGGTCGAGCGGCCGCGACACGCCGTTGTCGACGACGATGATCTCGGTGGCCTCGGGCTTTGGCGCCTTCGCCGATTTTTCCTGCGCGCGCTCCTGCGAACGGCGCTCGCGGTAGAGCACGTACGCGCGCGCGACCTCGTGCTCGCCGCCGCGCATCAGCACCAGCTCGACCTGGTCCTGGATTTCCTCGATGTGGATCGCGCCGCCTTCGGGTTTGCGCTTCATCAGGGCATTGACGACGGCATCGGTCTGTTGCTGGACCTGCTCGCGCACGCGCGCGGACGCGGCGCCCTGGCCGCCGTTGACGGCGAGGAAGGCCTTGGTCATCGCGATCGAGATCTTCGCCGGCTCGAACGGTACGACGGCGCCGTTGCGGCGGATCACCTTGTACTGGGCGAAGCGCGGATCGACCTCCGCGCCGGTGGCGCTTCCGGGCTCTCCCGTCATCAGGTCACGCTGCGGCTGGGACGGGGCGGCGGGGGAAGCGCTCGTAAGATGCATGGGTGGCTCTCCTGTCGAAAGCTTGTCGTTGTGGATGCTCGCGGCACGTTTTGCTCCATTGGACCCCGTTTCGCGCAAAGCCAAGACTGGCGCGGGTTCCCGGGCAACGCGCTCGAATTTCCCGGCAGGGTCTCCCTAGGCGCCGGCACCCGCGCCCGGGGCTTCCCCGGATTCTCATTGCAAATCAAAATCTACTATATCTTGTGTTCAAGTGCCGACTGAGCACAAAGCATAGTGGCCGATCCGGCGGAAGGCAAGCGCTTTTTCATGCACCGCAGAGGGTCGAAAAAACGACAACAAAAACAGTCCCGTGCATCGGCCTTTCGGGCATATCCCGAGACGTTCCACCGACTTTCCACCAGGTTGTCCACAACATTTGCAGCCGACGAACGGTTGATGATTCGTTGCAGTTTTGCGACAGCCGATCAGGCTGTGCGTTGCAACAATCCGCGTGCAAGATCAGACCGCGCACGAGGCGGACTGAACCCTTGTTTCGGTGGAGGATTTCCCCCGTCGCCGCATTGCGGCAAGAGGGCCGCCGGTCCGCGATTGAAGGTTCGACGGCGGGGATTACACGATGTGGGCGGGGAGCCGAAACAAACGGTCGCCGGCGATGGCGACCAGCGTCTGGCGGACGGCGGGCTGGACCAGCGCGAAGCCCCGTGAGGCGCCCGGCACCGGTACGGGCGACGAGCGCGCCCAGCCGCGCCAGATCGCTGGCGGTCGCGCCACGCGGCACCGGCACGCCGCCCGCGCGAAAGGCCGCGGCCTTGCCGAGGTGGACATCGGCGACCAGCAGGGTGCGCGTTCGCGGCCAGTACAGCGCGCGTTCGGCGAGGAGCTCGACGGACTCGCCGGCCAGCGAGGTCGTCAGCGCGCCGCGCTCGCTCGCGGCTGCGGTCGGCGACGAGAGAGCGAACGGGAGATCGGCGGAGGCGGGCGGCACGGTACGAGTTGACACAAGCCCCGTCCGTCCTGTGCTGCCGTCGGCGATCGGAGGCGAGCGACCGAGCATTGCATGCGCGGCCGGATGCGGCGCAAACTTGGCACGGTTCATTGTAGCCGAGCACGCAGCGGCCGCCGGCGCCGAAGGTGTCGCCCGGCAACGGCACGCTGCGGCGTCAGGGGATGCACATGCCGCGGTTTGCCGCCAATCTTTCGGTCCTGTTCACCGAAGTCCCGTTCCTCGAGCGTTTCGCCGAAGCGGCCCATGCCGGATTTCGCGGCGTGGAGTGCCTGTTTCCCTACGACGTTCCGGCGCGCGAGATCGCCGATCGGCTCGCCGCGCACAAGCTCGAGCAGGTGATGTTCAACGCGCCGCCCGGAGACTGGGCGGCCGGCGAGCGCGGCACCGCGGCGCTGCCGGGGCGCGAGCACGAGTTCGCGGCGGACTTCGCGAAGGCGCTGCGGTACGCGCAGGCGCTCAAGTGCTCGCGCATCCATGTGATGGCAGGATTGTTGCCGCCCGATGCCGATGCCGAGCGGCGCGCGCGGCAGCGCTCGACGCTGGTGCGCAACCTGCGCTTCGCCTGCGGCGAGGCGGCCGCGCAGGGCGTCACGGTGCTGCTGGAGGCGCTCAATCCGCGCGACGTGCCGAACTACCTGTATGCGCGGCAGCGCGATGTCAACGCCGTGCGCGAGGAAGTCGGCGCGGAGAACCTCAAGCTGCAGCTCGATCTCTACCACGCGCAGATCGTCGAGGGCGACCTCACCGAGACCATCCGACGCTGGCTGCCGCACGTGGGCCACATCCAGATCGCGGGCGTGCCGGACCGGCACGAGCCGGACCTCGGCGAAGTCAACTACGCATGGATCTTCAAGGTGCTCGACGACCTCAGGTACGACGGCTGGATCGGCTGCGAGTACCGGCCCGCGCAATCCACGCATGCGGGCCTGACGTGGCTCTACCGCCTCCTCGACCGGCGCAAGACGAGCGCGACGGCGACGGGGGACGACGACTGAGGCCTTTTTCACCGTTCATAGCGCCGCCTCCGGAGGGCCGTGGCGATTCGTTGCGGTCGCGGAGTCGGCGGCGGGCGCTGATTCGTGATTGCTCGCGACCTTCGGGCCTCGCCGCTCACAGCGCCACGCTCATCCCCCCATCGATGGTGAGCATCTGGCCGGTGATGTAGTTCGCTGCGGGGGAGGCGAGGAACACGGCGAGGCCGCCGATTTCGTCCGGATCGCCCCAGCGGCCGGCGGGGGTGCGTTTGCACACCCAGGCGTTGAACTCGACGTTGTCGAGAAGGGCCCGGTTCATCTCGGTCGCGAAATAGCCGGGCGCGATCGCGTTGACCTGGATATTGTGCGGCGCGAGCTCCACGGCCATCCCGCGCGTGAGCTGGCGCACGCCGCCCTTCGTCGCCGTGTATGGGACGACCGTCGGACGCGCGAGGTCGCTCATCAGCGACGCGATGTGGATGATCTTGCCGCTCTTGCGCGCGATCATCCCGGGCAGCACCGCCTGCGACACGAGGAACGGCGCGGTGAGGTTCGTCGCGATGAGCGCGTCCCAGTCCTCGCGCTTGAAGTCGACCAGCGCGTTGCGTCGCTGAATGCCGGCGTTGTTGACGAGGATGTCGATCCGGCCGTGCTTGTGTTCGATCGCGGCGACGCCTGCGCGTATGGCATCGCCGTCGGTGACGTCGAACACGGCGATGTCGGCCGTCAGGCCCGAGTCGGTCAGCTTCTTCGCCGCTGCAGTGAGCGCGTCGACCCGGCGGCCGTTGAGGATGACGGTCGCACCGGCCTGCGCGAGCCCCCGCGACATCGCGAAGCCGAGGCCGCGATAGGCGCCGGTGATGAGCGCGACTTTGCCGGTGAGGTCGAACGGGTGGCTGGGCATCGGTGACTCCGCAGGTGACGGGGGCGAACCGGGATGATAGCCGAGGCGGCGAGGGGCGGTTGCGTCGCGGCGTCGATCAGCGGTGGGCGGGCGCGACGCCCGAAGCAAACGGAACGGGCTCCATCGCCGCGCGCTCGAGCTCCTCCACCATCCGCGCCACCTGCGCATCGAGGGCTTCGGTCGACATCTCCTCGCGGAACATCTCGACCAGCAGCGGAAACGCGAACGGCGTCGGGCGGGCGGGGCGTGTGAGCAACGGGCGACTGCCACGCAGGCGCGCGAGGGCTGCGATGAGTCGCGGCGCTTCGAGGCGGCGCTCCAGCACGTCGCGGACGGATTGGCGCAGCAGCAGGTTGTCGGGATCGTACTCGGCGAACACTTCGTAGAGCAGCGCCGAGGAGGCCTGCAGCTGGCGCGCCGAACCACGCACGGGCGGTGGCGCAGGCGTCGTCGGTCATCCGGGAAAAAAGGTGCGGCCCGCGGGCCGCGCATCCGTCGGGGAGAGGGGTTCGATCAGGCCGCGACGCGCTCGGCCGCCGGCGTCGGGGCCGGCCGCGCGGACCGGAACGCGGCCAGCAGTTCGGCTTCCTTCGCTTTCGCCGCCTTCAGGTGCCGCTCCTTCACCGCGCCATAGCCACGGATGTGTTCGGGCACCTGAGCGAGCTGCGACCGCCAGCGCGTGGTTGTGCGGCGCGAGCGCGGCAACGAGCTCGTCGACGAGCTTCTCGTACTCGCCGGGCAGCGCGCGCTCCATCCGCCGCTCGGCGGTCCTGCCGAACACGTCCAGCGCCGTTCCGCGGACGCGGCGCAGCTTCGCCAGCACGCGGAAGGCGCTCATCATCCACGGTCCGTACGTGCGCTTCTGCACCACGCCGGTGATCGGGTCGGGCTTCGCCACGAGTGGCGGCGCGAGATTGAAGGTGAGCTTGTAGTCGCCTTCGAACTGGTCGGCCACGCGCGCGGCGAAATCAGACTCCGCGTACAGTCGCGCGACTTCGTACTCGTCCTTCACGGCAAGAAGCTTGAAGTAGTAGCGCGCGACGGCCTCGGTCAACGCCGTTGCGCCGGGCAGCCGGGCGGTCTCGGCCGCGCGTACGCGGGCCACGAAGTCGGTGTAGCGCTTCGCGTAGGCGGCGTCCTGGTAGGCCGTGAGGTATTCGGCGCGGCGGGCGATCGACTCGTCGAGCGAGGCCGACAGCCGCTGCGATTCCGGCGTGGCGCGCGGGATGGCCAGTGCGGAGACCTTCGCCGGGTCCACGGCCGCCATCCGGCCCCAGCGGAAGCTTTGCTTGTTCGACTCGATCGCCGCGCCGTTGAGCTCGATCGCGCGCAGGATCGCCGCTTCGCCGACCGGAAGGAGGCCGCGCTGGAACGCAAAGCCGACCATGAACAGGTTGGTTGCGATGGAGTCGCCCATGAGACCCGTGGCGAGCCGGGTCGCGTCGAGGAACTCCGCGTCGCCGGGACCGACGGCGTCCTCGATTTCGCGCTCCATCGAGCCGAGCGGGAACACGAGGTCCGGGTCGCGCGTGAAACCGGCCGGCATCACCAGCGCGGTGTTGACGAGCGCCCGGGTGACGCCCTTCTGCATCTTGGCGAGCTGCTCGTAGCCGATGCTGGTGAGGATGTCGCAGGCGAGTATGAGCTTCGCGTCGCCGGCCGCGATCCGCGTCGCGTGCAGCGCGTCCGGCGTTTCGGCGATGCGCACGTGCGAAACCACGGCGCCGTTCTTCTGCGCCATCCCCGTCATGTCGAGGACGCTGACACCCTTGCCCTCGAGGTGCGCGGCCATGCCGAGCAGGGCACCGATGGTGATGACGCCGGTGCCGCCGATGCCGGTGACGACGATGCCGTACGGCTCCGGTGTGGCGAGCGGTGTCGGCTCGGGCAGGGCCGGGAGTTCGCTCGCGTCGGCCTTCTTCGGCTTGCGCAGGTTGCCGCCGTCGACGAAGACGAAGCTCGGGCAGAAGCCCTTGACGCAGGAATAGTCCTTGTTGCACGACGACTGGTCGATCGTGCGCTTGCGTCCGAACTCGGTCTCGACGGGCGCGACGGACACGCAGTTGGACTGGATGCCGCAGTCGCCGCAGCCTTCGCAGACCAGCTCGTTGATGACCACGCGCCGCGCCGGATCGGGAAACTTGCCGCGCTTGCGCCGACGGCGCTTCTCGGCCGCGCAGGTCTGGTCGTAGAGCAGCACCGTGCAGCCGGAGGTCTCGCGCAGCTTCCGCTGCACGGCGTCGAGCTCGTCGCGGTGATGGATCTCGGTGCCGGGGGCGAAGTAGCCCGACGGGTACTTGCCCGGTTCGTCGCTGACGACGACGATCTTCGCCACGCCTTCGGCCGCGACCTGACGCGCGATGGCGGCCGGGGAGATCGGGCCGTCCACCGGCTGGCCGCCGGTCATCGCGACGGCGTCGTTGTAGAGAATCTTGTAGGTGATGTTGACGCCGGCGGCGACCGACGCGCGGATGGCGAGGATCCCGCTGTGGTAGTAGGTGCCGTCGCCGAGATTGGTGAAGATGTGCTTCTCGGTCGTGAATGGGGCCTGGCCGATCCACGGCACGCCTTCGCCGCCCATGTGCGTGAACGTGCTGGTGCGCCGGTCCATCCATAGCGCCATCACGTGGCAGCCGATGCCGGCGGTGGCGCGGCTGCCCTCGGGCACGTTGGTCGACGTGTTGTGCGGGCAGCCCGAGCAGAAGTACGGGACGCGCTCGAGGAGGATCGTCGGCTTGGCGAGCGCGGCTTCCTTGGCGTTGATCCAGTCCACGCGCGCCTTCAGCTTCTCGGACTGTCGCGGGTGCAGGCCGAGCCGCTCGATGCGGCCCGCGATCACGCGCGCGATCATCGCGGGGGTCAGCTCGGACAGCGCCGGCAGCAGCCAGTCGCCGTGCGGGCGCACCCATTCGCCCTTTTCGTCGAATTTGCCGACCACGCGCGGGCGCACGTCGTCGCGCCAGTTGTAGAGCTGCTCCTTCAGCTGATACTCGACGACCTGCCGCTTTTCCTCGACGACGAGGATTTCCTCGAGGCCCTCGGCGAAGTGCCGCACGCCCTCGGGCTCCAGCGGCCACGGCATCGCGACCTTGAAGACGCGCAGGCCGATCTCGGCGGCGTCCGCATCGGTGATGCCGAGGTCCTCGAGCGCCTGACGCACGTCGAGGTAGCTCTTGCCACTGGTGATGATGCCCAGCCGCGGCTTGGGTGAATCGATGACGATCTTGTTGAGCTGGTTGACGCGGCAGTAGTGCAGCGCCGCGTAGATCTTGTAGTTCTGCATCCGCGCTTCGGCGGCGAGGAACGCGTCGGGCGCGCGAATGTGCACGCCGTCCGACGGCAGCGGGAAGTCGGTCGGCACGACGATCTGCGTGCGCGCCGGGTCGACGTAGACCGAGGCCGAGCTCTCGACGGTGTCGGCGACACACTTGAAGCCGACCCAGACGCCCGAGTAGCGCGACATCGCCCAACCGTGCAGGCCGAGATCGAGGATCTCCTGCACGCTCGACGGATAGAGCACGGGAAGCATCGCCGCCGAGAACATGTGGTCGGACTGGTGCGGCAGCGTCGAGGACTTCGCCCCGTGGTCGTCGCCGGCAAGCACCAGCACGCCGCCGTGCTTCGAGGTACCGGCGTGATTGGCGTGCTTGAACACGTCGCCGCAACGGTCGACCCCCGGGCCCTTGCCGTACCACATCGAGAACACGCCGTCGTAAGTGGCGCCGCGGTACATGTTGACCTGCTGCGTGCCCCAGATCGAGGTCGCCGCCATGTCCTCGTTCAGTCCCGGCTGGAACTTGATGTGCGCGCGATCGAGGAACTTCTGCGCCTTCCACAACGACTGGTCGAGCATTCCCAGCGGCGAGCCGCGATATCCCGAGACGAAGCCGGCGGTGTTGAGGCCGGCGAGCACGTCGCGCTGGCGCTGCAGGATCAGCAGCCGGACGAAGGCCTGGGCACCGGTGAGGAAGACACGTCCGGACTCGAGCTCGTATTTATCGTCGAGCGAGACCTCGCGCAGGGCGGGGAGGGCAGACATCGGCGAAACTCCGCAAAATTTTGTTTTGGGATCGCGCGGACCGCCGGGTAGGCGCCGTCACGCTCGCGCCGGCGATTGTGTCACCGTGGCGAATGGGCGCGCAGTGTACGCCAGTGGGACCGATGCGGCAATTTTCCCCACGGGAAGAAGGGCGATCGCGGTCGACGCCGGACATCGGCTGCCATTGTTGCGGCATGGACGCGGCGCGCGCTCCCGCGTCGGAAGGTCGCGGCTACTTGTACTGCATCGTGCCCGGCAGCCAGAGTGCGATCTGCGGAAAGAACATCACCAGGGCTAGACCGAAGATCAGCAGCGCGACGTAGGGCGTGACGCCGGCGATGATGTCGCGGATCGGTGCGCGCGTGATCGCCTTGATCGCGAACAGGTTCATCCCCACGGGCGGGGTGATCAGCGCGAGTTCGAGGTTGATCGTGAGCAGGATTCCGTACCAGACCGGGTTGATCTGGAGCGTCGCCAGCACGGGCAGCACGACCGGCGTGGTGATCAGGATGATGGAGATCGTCTCGAGGAACATGCCGAGCACGAACAACAGCAGCATCACCGCGAACAGGAACCCGAGCTGCGACACGCCGTACTGCGCGGTGAGCTCGACCATCTGGTTCGGGATTCGCAGCTTGGTGAGCGCATTGCCGAGCAGCGCCGCCGCGGCGAGGATCAGGAACAGCATCGCCGAGTTGCGCGCCGCGTCGATCGCGGACGCCCAGAGGTCCTTCAGCGTGAAATTCCGGTACACGAACATGGCGATCAGCAACGCGCCGAGCGCACCGGCCGCGGCGGCCTCGGTCGCCGTGAACACGCCGAAGTACATGCCGCCCAGCACCAGCGCCGGCAGCGTCAGCGACCAGAACGATCGCCGCAGCGCGCCCAGCGCCTCTTCGATCGTGGCGCGCGGCTCGGTGGCGACCGGATTCTTCGCGAGCCTCGCCGCCGTCATGCAGTAGGCGGCGAAGATCGCCGCCAGCATCAGACCCGGCACGACGCCGGCCATGAACAGCGCGCCGATCGAGGTGTCCGACACCACGCCGAAGAGCACCATCGGGCCGGACGGCGGAATGAGGATGCCCAGCGTGCCGCCGCCGCCGACCACACCGTAGGCCACGCGCGGGCTGTAGCCGTAGCGGATCATCAGCGGAATCGCCGCCGAGCCGATCGTCAGCGCCGTGGCGACACTCGAGCCGGAGATCGCCGCGAACACCGTGCACGCGGCGACGGTCGCCACCCCCAGCCCGCCGGGCAGATGCCGCAGCAGCGTGTGCGCGGCGCCGAAGAGATCGTCGACGACCTTGCCGCGGATCATGAAGTGCGCCATCAGCGTGAACAGCGGGATCGACACCAGCAGGTAGGTGTCGAGCTTCCCGAACACGAGATCGCCGATGCCGCCCAGATGCCCTTCGGCGCCGAGCAGACAGCGCCGCGGCGAACAGCAGCAGCCCGGCGAACACCGGCACGCCGGT
The DNA here is from genome assembly GCA_963843595.1 of uncultured beta proteobacterium. Classification (GTDB taxonomy): domain Bacteria; phylum Pseudomonadota; class Gammaproteobacteria; order Burkholderiales; family Casimicrobiaceae; genus CAIWHR01. The sequence goes on from CAWJLG010000010.1 coordinate 192,951, forward strand.
GAGCAGCACCAGGACGAGCCCGACGAGGATCAGCGCGAACAGCATGTCACTCGATGCCCGCCGGTCGGTGCGGCTCGGTCGGCTCGGCGGCGCGTTCCGGTTCCGCCATGCGACGACGAAGGCCACGATCGCGGCAACCCCCATCAGCACCGCACCGACGGGCACCAGGAGCTGCGGCACCCACATCGGCACCGCCATGTAGCCGTTGGACTTGAGGTCGACCATCCGCGAAAAGGCGACCATGTCCCAGCCTTCTACGGTCAACAGCGCCGCGGAGGCGGCGACGGCGAGGAGCCCCAGCAGCGCCGTCCATCGCCGTCCGCGTGCGGACAGGCGCTCGGTGAGGATGTCGACGGCGATGTGTTCGCCCTCCAGCAGCGCATCGGCGGCGGCGAGCATCACCGAGGCGACCAGCAGGTACCCGACCAGCTCGTCCACCCAGGGCATGGGCTGGTTCAGGAAGTAGCGCATCACCACCGAGTAGCAGACCAGAAACAGCGACGCGAGCAGCGCCACCGCCGCCAGCGCGATGCCGAGCCGCGCCAGACCGCGGACGAGGCGGTCGAGCACACTTCATCGGGCGGGACCGGTCAGATCTTGTCCAGGAGCTCGATGATCTTCGCGCCGCCCTCCGGTGCGGTCTTCAGGAACGCGTCGCGCACCGGCTTTTCCATCGCCGCGCGCCACGTGTCCTGCTCCTGCTTCGTCTGCACGTGGATGGTCATGCCCTTGGTTTGCAGGTCCTTCAGCGCGGCCGCCGCCGTGGCTTCGGTGACGCCGATCGCCTCCTGCTCGGCCTTGGCCGCGGCGGCCTCGATCGCCTGCCGATGCGCCGGCGCGAGCTTGTTCCACCACGCCGGGTTCACGAACATGTGGAAGTAGATGGTGAAGATCGGCCCGACGGTGCCGAATTTCTGCACTTCGTAGTACTTGCGGCTGTACGCGGCCGAAAGATCGGTGAGGCCGGCATCGAGCACGCCCGCCTGCAGCGCCTGGTAGACCTCGGAGCCCGGCATCGCCGACGGCGCGGCACCGACCGCGGTGAGCGCGTTGTCGGTCAGCGTGTTGAGGCCGCGGATCTTGACGCCCTTGAAATCGTCGAGCGCGACGATGGGCTTCTTGCCCGAGGTCACGATGGTCTCGCGCGTGATGTAGAGCCAGGCGACGCTTTTCACGCCGCGCGCCGCGAGCTTCTCGTCGAGGAACTTGCGCGCTTCCGAGGTGGGGAAGCGCTTGATCCGCTCGAGGTCGCCCATCGCGTACGGAATCAGCGTCGCGCTCATCTCGGGGATCGTCGTGCCCCACTGGAAGTTGACGCTCATCGCCGCCTCGATCGTGCCGCGCGCGACGGCCGGGAAGTTCTCCGCGGCCTTGGCGAGCTGCTCGGAGCCGTAGAGCTGGACGTCGACCTGCCCGTTGGTGCGCGCCTTGACGTCGGCGGCGAAACCCTCGAGCAGCTTGGTCATGTGGTGGGCCGGCGGCACCTGATGCGAAATGCGCATCACGACGGTCTGCGCGGCGGCGACACCGGCAAGCGCCAGGGCGGCGGCGGCAACGAACAGGCGGGACAGGACGACACGATTCATGACAGGACTCCTCATTGGAACGGAAACGAACGAAACACGTGGGCGGAAAGTCAGCGCGGCGCGCGCGCCGCGACCAGACCCTCGGCGAAATCCTGCAGCGCGGTCTCGCGCCGGCGCTGGGCCGAGAGGCCGACCAGTTCGTTGAACTCCTCGAAGCCGACGAGCTGCGGCAGCGCGTCCGCCGTGTTGCCGGTGCGCCGGATCGTCGCGAACAGATCGCGCAAGGCGCGCGCCACCGCGTACGTCGCCGCCACCGGAAAGATGACGACGGCGTAGCCGATCGCCTGCAACTCGGCCGCGGGCAAGAGCGGCGACAGGCCGGTCTCGACGTTGTTGGCCACACAGGGGCCGGGCACCTCGGCGCAGATCCGGCGCATCTGGTCGACCGACGTCGGCGCCTCGACAAAGAGCAGATCGGCACCGACCGCGCAGGCGAGCTGCGCGCGCGCAATCGCATCGTCGATGCCGTTGACCGCGAGCGCGTCGGTGCGCGCCATGATCACGAGATCGGGATCCTCGCGCGCATCGAGTGCGGCCTTGATCTTCGCCAGCCACTCCGCCGTCGGGATCACCGCCTTGCCGGCCATGTGGCCGCAACGCTTGGGAAACACCTGGTCTTCGATGAACAGGCCCGCCACGCCGGCCTTTTCGTACAGGCGCACGGTGCGGGCGACGTTGGTGACGTTGCCGAAGCCGGTGTCGGCGTCGGCCAGCAGGGGCAGCGCAGTGGCATCGCAAAGCCGCGAGTACATCTCGGAGAGCTCGGTCAGCGACAGTTGCGACGAATCGGGCCGGCCGAGGAGGGTGGCCGTCGCACCGTAGCCGCCGGCGGTGATCGCGGCGAAGCCGGCGGCCTCGGCCAGTCGCGCACCCAGCGCGTCGTGGATGCCGGGCAGCACGGCGATCTCCGGCGCGGCGATCAGCTCCTTCAGGCGTGTGGTCTTGCGCACCGCGGTGCTCCCCTCCGGCCATCGGCGTCGATGCGCCGTGAATCGCGATATTGTCCCACAACCGATTGCCGCGCCCGCCGCATCGCCAGGCGCTGCGCGTAGAATTCGCGACCAGCCGTTGTGCCGAACGCACCGGCGGCCCTTCATGACCGACAGCCTGCTGCCCACGATCGAGCTCGAGACCGGCGCCCATCCGGACGCGGCGATCATCTGGCTGCACGGACTCGGCGCCGACGGCAACGACTTCGTGCCGATCGTGGAAGAGATGCCGCTGCCGGCGTCGGCGCACATCCGATTCGTGTTTCCGCACGCGCCGGTGCGGCCGGTGACGCTCAACAACGGCATTGCGATGCGCGCGTGGTACGACCTCTATGCGGCGGACCTCGCCAATCGCGCCGACATGACCGGCGTACGCGATTCGCAGCGGCACCTCGAAGCGCTGATCGCGCGCGAGCGGGCACGCGGCGTCGCCGCCCGGCGCATCGTGCTGGCCGGTTTCTCGCAGGGCGGAGTGATCGCGCTCCACACCGGCCTGCGTCATGCGGAGCGGCTGGCCGGTATCGTGGCCCTGTCGACCTATCTCGTAGAGCCGGAGCGACTCGGTGCGGAACGAAGTGCCGCGAACCGCGACCTGCCGATCTTCATGGCCCACGGCACGCTGGATCCGGTCGTGCGTCCGGAATGGGGGGATGCGTCGCGGCGCGCGCTCGAGGCCGCAGGCCATGCCGTCGAGTGGCACAGCTACGCGATGCCGCATTCGGTGGTGTGGGAGGAGATCGCGGCGATCGCCGCGTTCCTGAGCCGGGTGCTGGCGCCCACGGCGGCCGGCGCCGGATAGGCGTCGCGGTCAGGCGTCGTCGGTCGTCTTTGCCGTCGCTTTGGGCTTGATGCCGCGGCGGGCGAGCCCGTCGCGCAACATGAACTCGATCTGGGCGTTGACGCTGCGCAACTCCGCCTGCGCGAGGCGCTCGAGCTCGGCCCATATCCGCGGGTCGAGTCGCAACAGGAAAGCCTTCTTGTCGGCCATTGCCGGCGCCTCCGGTCCGGTTCAGTGCGCTCTGCGCAGTCGCGCGCGGAGCGCGAACACCCAGACGGCCAGCAAACCGAGGAAGCCCGCCATCAGCGCAGGAAACACGTCGCCGGGCAGACGGGAAGGCATCGGCGTATTCCCCTCGAGGATCGCGTAGTGCATGCCCACGATGAATGCCGACAGCAGACACCCCAGCCAGGGCGCATGGTCGGCAAGCACAGCGAGGGCGGCGTCGCACCGGACGAACACGTTACCGCCCGCCCGGCGCGACAGTGTCTGCGACCGCGAGAGGATGCGCGGCAGCGTCGCGATCGCGGCCACCATGACGATCGGGAGCAGCGTGGCGAAGCCAAGCATGAACCCGAGGTAGAACGCCCGCGGCACGACGCCGTTGGCGCGATGGTCGGTGCCGAAGTGGGAGGCGACCCGCAGCGGCAACTGTCCGGAGGTGTTGACGACGTAGACGGCGGCCGCGATCAGCAGCAGCGCGAAGACGGCAAGAGGAATCCGGCGCATGCGCGTTTCGGACGAATGGACGACGGCGCACGCGCGCGGGACGACGTTCCGCGGACGCCTATCGGCGCAGCAGGATGCCGGCCAGCAGGCCGGCGGCGACGCCGACTGCGAGTCCGACCGAAGCCAGGTTCAAAGCGGCACCGAGGGCGGTGCCGATCCCGGTGCCGAGCGCGATCCAGAGGCCGCCTGCGTTCCTCGCCAACGTGATCATGATTCCTTCCTCCTTGAATGCCCGGTGCATTGGCCCGATGGCGGGCCCGATCCGGTCATATTGAAACGATATCATAAAAATATCGTTTGCGGTCAAGGGCCCGGGGAGTGGCGCGCGTGGCCGGGGAGGCCCCGCGTGGCGACGAACCTCGATCGAGCTGGCGGCCCCGCGTGCGCGACCAACCCGCAGCGGGGCGTTCCGCGCGGCTGCCCGTGGAGCAGGCGACGGCGGTCGAGCCCCGGATTCAGGACAAGCGAAAGGGCGGACCCGACCTGCGGTCCGCCCCGGCGGGGATCGACGCCTGCCTTGTTGCGCTCGATCAGCCCAGCCGCACCGGGATGAAGATCCGGGCGTCGTCACGCTGGACGAGGAGCGCCACGGTCTTGCCGGCCTTGCCGACCAGCTCCTTCAGCTGTTCGGGACTTTTCACCGGCGTGTTGTTGAATGCGAGGATCACGTCGCCCGGCCGGACGCCGGCACGGGCGGCGGCACCGGCGACGTCCTCGACGACGACACCGCTCGCAAGCTCGCTGGACCTCTTCTCGTCCGGGGAGAGCGGCCGGACGGCCACGCCCAGCTTGCCCTGGCCGGCCAGATCCTCGGCCGAGGCGACCGTCGCCCTGTCCTCGAGCGTGCCGATCGTCGCGTTCAGCGTCATCGGCTTGCCGTTGCGCCAGACGTCGAGCGCGACCGACGAGCCCGGCTTCACCTGCGCGACCAGCGGCGGCAGGTCGGACGACTTCGCGATCTCCTTGCCGTCGAGCTTCAGGATCACGTCACCGGGCTCGAGACCCGCCTTCGCGGCCGGACCGTCCTTCGCGACCGAACCCACCAGCGCGCCCGCCGGCTTCGGCAGACCGAAGGTCTCGGCGAGGCCCTGGTTCACTTCCTGGATCGTGACGCCCAGGCGACCGTGCTGGACCTTGCCGTGCTGCTGGATCTGGTCCTTCACGTTCATCGCGACGTCGATCGGAATCGCGAACGCAAGACCCTGGAAGCCGCCGCTGCGGCTGAAGATCTGCGAATTGATGCCGATCACTTCGCCCCTGAGGTTGAACAGCGGTCCGCCCGAGTTGCCCGGATTGACGGCGGCGTCGGTCTGGATGAAGGGCACGACGGCATCGCCGGGCAGCGCGCGCGATTTCGCGCTCACGATCCCCGAGGTCACCGTGTTGTCGAGCCCGTACGGGGCGCCGATCGCGACGACCCATTCGCCGACCCGCGTCTTGCCGGCGTCGCCGATGGTGACGGTCGGCAGGTTCCTGGCGTCGATCTTCAGCACCGCGACGTCGGTGCGCTTGTCGCTGCCCAGCACCTTCGCCTTGTATTCGCGGCTGTCGGTCAGCTTGATCGTCACTTCGTCCGCGTCGGCGACGACGTGCGCATTGGTGAGGATGATGCCGTCGGTGCTGACGATGAAGCCGGAACCGACGCCTTGCGCCGGGCCGGGGTTGCGTCCGTGCGGCATGCCCGGCATCCCCGGGAAATTGCGGAACCACGGCGGAAGGTCTTCCATGTCGGGCATGTCGCGGCTCGACACCTTCTTCGCATCCTGCACGGTGCTGACCTGGACGACGGCCGGCCCCTGCTTTGCGACGAGGTCGGCGAAATCGGGAAGGGCGGCCGCGGCGACGCCGGCGGTCGCAGGTGACGGCGCGGCGACCGCGGGTTGCGGCGCCGCGATGGCGTGAGTGACGGTGGCGGCACGATCGGCGATGACGGTGCCGGTCGCGAACGCGGCGAGGACTGCCACCGCGACGAGACTGCGTTTGAACGTGCTCGGTTGCATCTGCATTCTCCTGTTCGACATGTCGAGGCCGGTGCCGGATCGGCGCCGGATGCAGTGCAATCTAGGGACGCAGAGTTAAGACAGTATTAAGACGGCGTGCCGCTCATGCGGGTGGCCGTGGCGGCCGTGGCCGCGCGGAAGGAAACAGCACGGTCACGCCCAGGCCCTCGCGGCCGTCGTCGGCGATACCGGTCCCGAGCGACAACTCGGCACCGTGGCGCTCGGCGATCCGGCGCACGATCGCGAGCCCGAGGCCGCTGCCGGCAAGATCGGCGGCCGCGATGCTCGGTGCACGGTAGAACCGGTCGAAAACGCGCGCGCGCTCGGCCGCGGGGATGCCCGGACCGGAGTCGCGCACGACGATCGCGGCGTCGGTGCCGTGGCGCTCGACGGCGACATCCACACGGCCGCCCCGCGGCGTATAGCGCAGCGCGTTGTCGACGAGATTCGACAGCAGCGTGCGCAGTCCCGCGGCGTCGCCTTCGACGACGACCGGATCGGCGCGCTCCAGCCCGAGATCGAGGCCGCGCGCCGCCGCGATCGCCGCCTGTTCGCCGACCACGCTCGCGGCGAGTAACGCGAGATCGACCGGCGCGAACGGACGGGTCGCGACGTCGGGCTCCTCACGGGCCAGCGTGAGCAGCTGCTCGACGAGATGGGTCGCGCGCTCGAGGCCGTGCTTCAGCGTCTGCATCGCGGACCGGCGCTCCTCGTCGGTCGCCGCGCGCTCGAGCAGCTGCACCTGCAGGTGCACGGCCGTGAGCGGCGTGCGCAGCTCGTGCGCGGCATCGGCGATGAATGCGCGCTGCGCAACCTGCGCCCGCTCGAGGCGGTCGAGCAAGGCGTTCAGCGCGTGCACCAGCGGCTGCACTTCGACCGGCAGGCCGTTCTCCGGCACCGCGTCCAGCGAGCGCGAGGAGCGCTCGCCGAGCGCCGTGGCGACGCGCGTCAGCGGGGCGAGGCCACGCGCGATCGCGAACCAGATGAGCAACCCGAGAAACGGGACGACGGCGACCAGCGGCAGGATCGTCCGCAGCGCCATGCTCGCGGCGAGCTCGCGTCGCACGCTCATCGGCTGGGCGACCTGGACGACCTGCCCGGCAGCCAGCGTGCTGAACACGCGCCACGCGCCGCTGGTCGTGTCGACGGTGGTGAAGCCCAGCTGCGCATACTGCGGCAACTGCCGCTGCGGTTGCGACAGGAAGACCTGTACCCCGTTGCGGTCCCAGACCTGGACGACGAGCTCGTCGGCGCCGGGCGCGGCGCCGGGCGGTCCGCCCGCCGCCAGCGGCATCCCGGTGAGGGAGGCGGCCATCTGCTTCAACTGATAGTCGAAGATCTCGTTCGCCTCCTCCTTCGCGCGAAGATAGGTGGCGATCATCGCGACGACGATGGCGAGTGCGAGGCCGGCAGCGAGAACGCCGACGAGCTGGGCGCGGATCGAGCGTGGATGGTTCATGCGGCGGCCGTCCCCGGCCTGGCGATCATCCAGCCCACGCCGCGGACGTTGCGGATCGCGTCGGGACCGAGCTTGCGCCGCAGCGCGGACAGATGGACGTCCACGGCATTGCTCTCGATCTCCTCGCTCCAGCCGTAGAGCTTTTCCTCGAGCTGCGCGCGCGACAGGATCGCCCCCGGCCGGGCGACGAGCGCCGCGAGCAATGCGTACTCGCGCGCCGACAGCGCAACCGGATCGCCGTGGACCCGCACTTCACGCGTGGCCGGATTGAGCTCGAGCGCACCCACCGTCACCACCGGCTCGGCGCGGCCCTCGCGCCGGCGCAGAAGCGCACGCACGCGGGCCGCGAGTTCCGTCAGGTCGAACGGCTTGACGAGATAGTCGTCGGCGCCGGCGTCGAGGCCGGCGACGCGGTCGGCGACCGCATCGCGCGCGGTGAGGATCAGCACCGGCCGCGCATCGCCGCGCCGGCGCATCGCCGCGAGCACCTCGAGTCCCTGCTTGCCCGGCAAGCCCAGGTCGAGCAGCAGGAGGTCGTGCACGTCCTCGCGCAGCGCGAGTTCGGCCGCGCGACCGTCGCGCACCCAGTCGACGGCGAACCCGTCCTGCTTCAGGCCCTGCTGGACGCCGGCACCGATCATCCGGTCGTCCTCGGCGAGCAGCAGGCGCATGCGTGACGGCGGGCGGGCCTGCCGCCTACGGCTTGGGATCGAAATCGAGCGCGGCCGAGTTCATGCAGTAGCGCATGCCGGTCGGCTCGGGGCCGTCCTCGAACACGTGACCGAGGTGCGCGTCGCACGCGGCGCAGACCACTTCGGTGCGGCGCATGAACAAACTCGAATCGTCCTTGTTCGCGACGTTTTCCGCGGCGATCGGCGCATAGAAGCTCGGCCAGCCGGTGCCCGAGTCGAACTTCGTCGCGGCGTCGAAGAGCGGCGCGCCGCAGCACACGCAGCGATAGACGCCGGGCGCGTGATTGTCCCAGTACTTGCCGGTGAAGGGCCGCTCGGTGCCTTTCCGGCGCGCCACCTGGTATTGCTCGGACGTGAGCTTGCGCTTCCAGTCGGCATCGGACTTCACGATCTTGTCGGGCATGGCCAGTCTCCTCTCGCAAACGGGGGAACACGTCCACTGTCGTGCGCCGCCGCCGTGAGCTTACGCCCGGGGCGGCTCCAGTCGCGGGATGCAGTATAGTGGAGCCCTTCCGCAGCATCCTTTCCGCGCTTTCCGGGCACGCCGTTGGATACCGCACCCGCCGAGTCGTTCCGTCATGACGTCCGGGTCATCGGTCTGGTGGGGGTCGCCCACTCGCTGTCGCATTTCTTCCAGCTGGCGCTGCCGCCGCTGTTCCCGCTGCTGCGGGCGGAATTCGACGTCTCGTTCGCCACCCTCGGCGCCCTGGTCGCCGTCTTCTACGTGGCGAGCGGCATCACGCAATTTGCCGCCGGTTTCGCCGTCGACCGCGTCGGCGCGCGCCCGGTGCTGCTGGGCGGGGTCGCGCTGCTCGCCGGCGGAACGGCGCTCGCCGGTCTTGCGCCGGGCTTCGCCTGGCTCTTTCCGGTCGTCGCCCTCATGGGCGTGGGCAATGGCGTGTTTCATCCGTCGGATTTCGCGATCATCAACGCCAACGTCGCGCCGCGCCGGCTCGGTCCCGCGTACAGCGCGCACGGCGTCGGCGGCTCGCTCGGCTACGCCCTGGCGCCGGTGGCGAGTTTCGCGCTCGGCGCGGCGTTCGGCTGGCGTGCCGCCCTGGCGACGATGGGCGTGTGCGGGCTCGTGGTGCTCGCCATTCTCGTGAGCCAGCGCGCGGCGCTGCGCTGCGACCATCATCGGCGCCCGCGCGCATCGTCCGCCGGCAGTCTGGCGCTCTTCCGTCAGCCCGCGATCCTGATGTGCTTCGCGTATTTCTGCGTCTACACGATCGCGATGATCGGCGTGCAGACCTTCCTTCCAACCGCCCTCAACGCGGCCTTCAGCGTGCCGCTTGCGTTGGCCACGTCGGCGTTGACGGCGTGGCTGCTCGGCAGCACCGCCGGCATCGTGGCCGGCGGCGTGCTCGCCGCGCGGACCGACCGCCACGACCGCGTAGCGGCCACCGGACTCGGTCTGGGTGCGGCGCTCGTGCTCACGCTTACCGTCGTGGCGTCGGTACCCTCCGCGATCGTGCCGGTACTGGCACTCGCCGGTTTCGTGCTCGGCGCGACCGCTCCGTCGCGCGACATGATCGTCCGTGGGGCGACACCCGCCGGAGCGTCGGGCCGCGTCTACGGCTTCGTCTATTCGGGGCTCGACCTCGGCGCCATGATCGGTCCGATCGTGTTCGGCTTTCTGCTCGACCATGGGGCGGCGCGCGAGGTGTTCTACGTCGCCGCGGGTTGCCTCGTCGCCGCGATCGCCACCGTGGTGCGGGTCCGGCATGCGGTGCGGCCGCGCACGGCGCCCTCGGCCACCTGATTCGAATACCGGAAGATGGCGATGACGATGGACCTCGGCATTGCGGACCGGAAAGCCCTGGTCTGCGCCGCCAGCAAGGGGTTGGGACGCGGCTGCGCGCAGGCGCTCGCCGATGCGGGCGCGGAAGTCACGATTCTCGCGCGCACCGGGGAGGCCGTGCGCCGCGCGGCGGAGGAGATCGGTGCGCGCGCAGGCCGCGACGTCCGTTGGGTCGCCTGCGACATCACGACCCCGGAGGGCCGCGCGGCGGCGCTCGCGGCATGCCCGCAGCCGGACATCCTCGTCAACAACGCCGGCGGTCCGCCGCCCGGCGACTTCCACGACTGGGACCGCGCGGCGTGGATTCGCGCGCTCGACGCCAACATGCTGACGCCGATCGAGCTCATCAAGGCGACCGTCGACGGGATGATCGAGCGGCGCTTCGGGCGCATCGTCAACATCACGTCGAGCGCGGTCAAGGCGCCGATCGACATTCTCGGCCTGTCCAACGGGGCGCGCAGCGGGCTCACCGGGTTCGTCGCCGGCATCGCGCGCAAGGTCGCGCGCCACAACGTCACCATCAACAACCTGCTGCCCGGGCAGTTCGAGACCGACCGGCTGCGCGCGACGATGGAAGGACGGGTGAAAGCTTCGGGCAAGTCGCTCGACGACGTGTACGCGGCCGGGCGCGCGGCGGTGCCCGCGGGACGCTTCGGCAACATCGAGGAATTCGGCGCGTTGTGCGCGTTCGTCTGCAGCACGCACGCCGGCTACATCGTCGGGCAGAACCTGCTGATCGACGGCGGCAACTATCCGGGCACGTTCTGATCCCCGATTCCCGATCCCGGACCCTCCAAGCATGATCGACCTCTACTACTGGACGACGTCCAACGGGCACAAGATCACGATCTACCTCGAGGAGACCGGGCTGCCGTACACGCTGCGGCCGGTCAACATCAGTCGCGGCGAGCAGTTCGATCCCGCATTCCTCGCCATCTCGCCGAACAACCGCATTCCGGCGATCGTCGACCACGCGCCTCCGGACGGCGGCGGACCGCTCGCGCTGTTCGAGTCCGGCGCGATCCTCAATTACCTTGCCGACAAGACCGGGCGCTACATCCCCGGCACGTTGCGCGGCCGATGGGACTGCCTGCAATGGCTGTACTGGCAGATGGGCGGGCTCGGTCCCATGGCGGGGCAGAACCACCACTTCGCGCATTACGCGCCGGAGAAGATCCCCTACGCCATCGATCGCTACGTGAGGGAAACCGGACGGCTCTACGCCGTGCTCGACCGTCGCCTCGCCGACCGCGAGTTCGTCGCCGGCGAATACTCGATCGCCGACATGGCGTGCTATCCGTGGGTGCAGCCCGAGCGGCAGGGACAGCGCATCGACGATTTCCCCAGTCTCAGGCGCTGGAAGGCCGAGATCGCCGGGCGCCCGGCGGTGCAGCGCGCCTATGCGCTCGCGAAGACCGTCAACACCGCGCCCGCCGTCACCGACGAGCAGTCGCGCAAGATCCTCTTCGGACAGGACCGGACGACCGTCAGGTAACCGCCTCGGCGCGCCGGATCATGGCGCCTGGCGACGAGAGCAGACGTCAGGGCCGCGGCATGCGCTCGAGCAGCCGCACGACCGGCGGCGTGCGCGGCAGCCAGCGCCGGACCGGAAACTGCGCGCGTTCGACGTAGCCCGGCACGACGCTGAACGCGACGACGTAGCGGTCGTCCTCCACCCACCACCAGCTCTTGCCGGGTCGCCGCTCATGCGGTCGCAGCTCGAAACGGTAGTACGCGTTGTACTCGAAGCCGCCGTCGAGCGTGGCCGGCGTCGCGCCGAGGCCTTCGGCCGCATGGATCGCGTCCCAGCGCGCGCGATTCCAGGCGAAGTAGTCGTGCGTGGCCATCGTCCCGAGTGCGAGCGCGGCGCCGAGCCACGCCGTTGTCACGCCGCGGGCGAGGATCGTCGGCGATCCGGGCTCGCCGCGCGCCATCAGCGCGAGGACGAACGGCAGCACGAACAGCAGATAGCGGTCGATGTAGTCGGTGACGACGAACGGCGCGACGTAGGCGACGACGAGTGCGAGCAGGAACAGGCGCTCGCCCGCGTCGCGGGCGACACCGCCGGCAATCCCCCGCAGGACGACCAGTGCCGTACGGCACAGCGCCGCGATGCCGAATGCCGCGCCCACGCCGGCGATTGGCCACAGCACACCGGGGCTGCGATCGAGCGGCGCCAACCCGCGCGGCTGCGCATCGTAGAGCACGAAGGGACCGATCCCGGCCGCGTCGATGAGGTGATGCTCGCGCCACGGCGGCCACAACCCCGTCAGCGCCATCGCCACAGCGATGGCGACCGCCAGCGCCACCCCGCCCCAGCGTGCCGCGCGCGAGAGCGGCAGGCCGCGCCAGATCGCCCACGGCGCGGCGAATAGCCCGAGATAGGCGAGGATCGACAACAGGTTGCCGACGGCCCAGCTGCGGTACCAGCCGCCCTCATCCTCGGCGATCTTCACGAGCGCGGGCAGCACCCGGCCGTGCGCGTACTGCTGCGCTTCCGGGATGCCGGGACCGTGGGCGAGATACGCCCGATAGAGGAACTCCGCGGCGAACACGATCGTCAACGGCAGCACGCCGGTGGCGAGCGTGGCCGGGCGCCAGCGGCGGTTCGCCGCCAGCCACGCGATCAGGAAGGCGGCCGGCACGACGGCCACGACCTGCCGCTGCAGCATCCCGATCGCCGCGAGCAGCGTCGCCGCGGCGATCAGCGCGGGCTTCGGCTCGCGCAGCGCGCGGAAGAACAGCATTGCCGCCGGCAGCGCGAACAGCATCGCGTACAGGTCGGTCATGAACGAGTTGGCCAGCGGCAGCCAGCACGGCATCGCGAGCACCGTCAGCGTCGCGACCAGCGCGTCGCGGCGCGCGAGTCCCGTGGCGAGGAACCAGCGCAGCGTCAGCACCGCGACGGCGACGGACACCGCCTGCGTCAGGTGCCGCATCAGCGAGAAGGAAAAGCCGGCGATCTGCGCCGCCGCTCCGCCGATCAATGTCTGCGGCAGCAGGTTCATCGCGATCCAGTCCGAGAGGCGGATGCGGTGCTCGGCGAGGAGCCACTGGACGCTGTGCGCGTACGCCCAGTCGTCATTGACGGGGAACTCGCCCCGCGGGTCGACGAGGGCGCTCAGCACCAGCGCGAGCGCGGCGATCACGAGCGCGGCGTGGCGTTCGAGAGCGCCCGCCGCCGGCGCAGCGACTGGAGTGGAAGGCATCATCCGCGCCAAGGGGCGCTCACCGGAACACCCAGAGCCGGTACACGGCGTAATTGGCGAAGGTCAGCAGGATCGTCGTCGCCACCTGCGCGGGCCACACGGCAACTCCGGCGGCAAGGAGTCCGGCCAGCAGCGCACTGTTGGCGACGAACTGCAGTCCGAGTGCCAGCAGGAAACGCCGGCCCGCGATGCCGAGACTGTGCGAGGGCGTGAACACATGGTGATAGGCGAGCAGGAAGCGCGTGATCGCGCCGCCGACGAAGCCGACGGCGCTGCCGGCGACGGCCTCAACGCCGAGGCGCAGCAGCCCATAGAGGATGCCGTAGTGCACGCCGACGGCGAGAAAGCCGGTGACGACGTGCAGCGTGAAGCTCGCCAGAAGCGCGAGCAGCGGGCGCCGCGCGATGGCGTGCAGCATCCGGGCGCGGCGCGAGGCCTCGGGGCGGGAGGAGGTCATCGGTCGGCGTCACGCCCGGAGCCGCGGGTGCGCCTGAGGGCGGCAACGCACCGGCGAGGGCGAACGGGAAAGGAAACGGGGGACGGCGGGCGAGCACCGCCGTCAGTCGTCGACTCCGTTCGCGGCACGGCGCACGCCGACCGGAAAGCCGGTGTCGACGGCGCGTACGGCGGCCCGCTCCGTGGCCTGCTCGAGGTCGGGATCGACGTCGAACGCCGTGTCGCCGTCGGGCTCCGGCACGCCGGTCGCGCGCACCGCGCCGAAGTCGAACAGCGTGCGGTCCATCAGGTGCGACGGCACGACCTTCGCGAGCGCGTTGTAGATCGATTCGATGCGTCCCGGATGCTTCTTCTCCCATTCGCGCAGCATCGCGGTGACCTGCTTGCGCTGCAGGTGCTCCTGCGAGCCGCACAGGTTGCAGGGAATGATCGGGAACTGCATGAGGTTCGCGTAGCGCGCGAGGTCGCGCTCGCGCACGTAGGCGAGCGGCCGGATCACGACGTTCTTGCCGTCGTCGGAGACGAGCTTGGGCGGCATCGTCTTCAGCTTGCCGCCGAAGAAGAGGTTGAGAAAGAACGTGGCGAGGATGTCGTCGCGGTGATGGCCGAGCGCGATCTTGGTCGCGCCGATCTCGCCGGCGACGCGGTAGAGTGCGCCGCGGCGCAGGCGCGAACACAGCGAGCACATCGTGCCGCCCTCGGGAATCACCCGGCGCACGACGCTGTACGTGTCCTGCTCGACGATGCGGAAGGGCGCCCCGCGCGCTTCGAGGTAGCGGGGCAGCACGTCGGCAGGGAATCCCGGCTGCTTCTGGTCGAGGTTCACGGCGACGACCTCGAAGCCGAACGGCGCACGGTCCTTGAGCGACAACAGGATGTCGAGGAGCCCGAAGCTGTCCTTGCCGCCCGACAGGCAGACCATGACCCGGTCGCCGGGCGCGATCAGTCCGAAATCGGCGATCGCCTCGCCGACCTGCCGGCGCAACCGCTTCCTGAGCTTGTTCGCCTCGAACTCTGCCTTGCGCGGGTCGCGGGGAGCGGCCGCCGGCGGTAGCGGGGCGGGATCGAGCGTGGCGGCAGGGCGGGCGGAGTCGTCCATCGGGGGAGGGGCGAAACCGGCATTTTACCGGCGCCGGGGCCCATTGCGGTCCCGATGAGGTCGGGCGACGGCGAAGAGACCCGGTTTGGCGCTAACATTGCGGGCTGGGGCCGCACCGGCCTCGGGGAGACACCGATGCAGACGATCCTTGTCGCCAATCCCAAAGGCGGCAGCGGCAAGACGACACTCGCGACCAACATCGCCGGCTGGCTCGCCGGCAAACGCCAGAAGGTCGGTCTGACCGACCACGATCCGCAGCAGTCCTCGGTGCAGTGGCTCGCGCGCCGGCCCGCGCTATTTCCGCGCATCGCGGGCATCGCGCCGGATGCGACCAAGAAAGCGCTGAAGGACGACGGCCTGCAGTGGCTCGTCGTCGACAGTGCGGCGGGACTGCACGGCGATGCGTTGCGCGACAACATCCGCTTCGCCGACATCATGCTGGTACCCGTATCGCCGTCGGCGTTCGACACCGACGCCACGCGCCGGTTTCTCGATCGCATCGTCGAGTTCAAGGCCGTGAAACAGGGCGCGCTGGTCGTCGGCCTGATCGCGATGCGGGTCGACGCGCGCACGCACAGCGCCGCCGAGCTCGACGAGTTCCTGAAGGGCTACGACTTTCCGCTGGTGGCGCACCTGCGCGACACGCAGGTGTACGTCTACTGCGCGCGCGACGGCGCGTCGGTGTTCGACCTGCCGCGTTCGCGCGCCGAGCAGGACTGGGAGCAGTGGAAGCCGCTGACGCGCTGGATCGCGCGGCAGGCGGCGTCGGGCGGGGGCTGACTTCCGGCTTCGGCCGCTGCAAAGACGACGCCGGCACTCGGCCGGCGTCGCTGCGCGTTCAGATCGAATCGGCTTGCGTCATGCGCGACGGCGGCGCAGCAGCGGCAACAGCACCGCGCCCAACCCGACCAGCGCGAGCGTGCCCGGCTCCGGCACCTGGGCGTCTACGTTGCCCACCTGTGTAACGTAGATCCCGGCCCAACTGTCTTCGCCATCGGTCATGCTGGCGTTGATCGCGAGCCAGCCGTCTGCGGAAGCCGTCGCGCTCGATGCCGAGCGTCGCGATCGGTAGCCCGGCGGCAAGCGGGTCGAGCAGGCCGCCGTCCATGCCGGTCGTGACGAATCGTCGACAGCGAGGCGCCCATGCCGAAGCGCGCGAAGAGTCCGTCGATGAAACTGGCGTCGCCGAAGACATCGCCATCGTCGCGGCCCTTGAACACCAGCCTGTCGCCGTCGATCGCGACGAAGGCCGACGATCTCCAGCGCGGCGGCTCGGCGTCGCCCTCCTCGGATTCCCCGGCACCCGGCGGACGGCCGGAGAACGTCCAGAACAGGAGGTCGTCGATGCCGAGATCGCCGAGCTCGGCGGCGAGCGACAGCCTGATCGTCCAGCGTGTCGGCGAGGAAGATGCCCTGATGCGAGGGGACGTCGACGGTGTAGATTCCGTCGCCCGCGGTGCCGCTCGTGTCCTGGGCGATGCACGCCGCGATCACGGCCGCGTTGCCGTCGGTGGGACAGATCAGCGTCCGCAGCATCGTATCCGTCCCCCAGGCTCCCCAGAAGCCGACATAACGCCCGTCGAACGAAAGCCCCTCGCCGAAGCCGTTGAGCGTCGTGGTCGGTCCTTTGCCGGGAACGACGGTGTTGAAACCGGCGATCGTCTGCAAGCGCCGGCGCCGGGGAGAGCGGGGCCATGAAGATGCCGCCCGCCTTCGGGGCCTCCTCGACATCGAGCCCGGTGAACACCATCTTGCCGGCTGCGGCACTGGGCGGCGCGGTCGAGCCGAAAACCGCCGCTTCCCGCATAACCGGTGGGTATCGCCGCAGTGGGTATTGCCATCGCCGCTGTGCGCGATGACCTGCACCGGTGACGTCCCACTCCCGCTGACGTCGCGGTAGAACACGCCGGTTTGCCCGCCGACGGCCGGATCCGGATTCGTGTAGTTGCCTTTGAACGTGACCACGCTGCCGGTCGGCGACGGGGCGCCCGGAAACTGGTCGAACTTCGTGCCGGCAGGTACGCCGGTTGCGGTCGGGACCTGGAAGTAACGCAGGTCAGGGTTCGTGCCGACGAACGGCACCGCGCCCAGCTGGCTGGCGCCGGTGACAAGTGCGCCGCTCGGATTCGTGTACACGCCCGACGTTCCCGCGCGTGATGTGATTGGCTCGTTGGTTGCGGGGTCGACTGCGCCGGTCTGATACTCGAGTACCGGCTGCGACTGTCCTCGGAATGCGAGCGTATTCGACGCCGCGTCGATGCGCGGAAACGCGGGAAACTCGGTGAACGTACTGCCCAGATTGTTCGGCGATGGCACGACCGTCACGCCGCTCACCGCGACCGGCACGATCGGCTGCGCCGCGATGCTCATGTCGCGCGTGAACACGCCGCGCGTCGGTTCGCCGGCGCCGCCACCGCCACCCGCTCCCGTCGGCGGCTTCGCTCTCGCCCTGAAGACAACGAGTCCTGCGTCGTTCACCGACGGCTGGTTGTAGCTGAAGAACTTGTCGGTCGTCGAACCCGGTGCAAAGTAGCCATTGTTGACGACGGTCTGCCACTGCAGGATCGGTCCGGCGCTCGATGCTCCGGGAATCGTGATGAAACCAAGTGCGAGCATGGACGAGACCAGCGTCCGCAACGCATGATTGTCTTGCTCCCTCTGCATCGTCTTCACAGCAGCCTCCGAGTCGTTCACACCGATCTCTCCGCACGAACGTCGCGCCGAGGTACTCGGGATCAGGTACTGCATGCGGCGTGCCAGCGAAATGCAACACCTTGTATTTGCGCGCTATGTGCATTGGCGTTTGCGCGGAGGCGACTATTCTGTAATTTTCATCGACGATTTCACTCACGCGGTGCGCGCGAGATGCGCATTCGAATCGAAGACGAGATCGCGAGTTTGTCGTTGCGCAAGAAGCGCGCGCGCAAAGTTTGCGCGCGATCAAAGAATCAAAGGGCGAACGATGGACCGACCGGCGCGCATGCGCGAACGCGACGTCGCACATGCGTCGTCGCGCATGTAGATACGCCGACGAATGTCAAGACACTCGACATACGTTGCGTTCACGCGAACGCGTGCGTGGCGAAGTGAGACAAGATGTCGCAGCTGTCGCGTGCGGCGGCGCGGACCGACGCTTGGCGCGATAGGTGCGCAGCGACAGGCAAGCCATTGCAGAGTGCACGCATGGTCCGCGACGAGCGCGGGACGATCGCGCCTGAAGCAATCGCGGATGGGGCGATCAACGCACTATCACGCGCAAAAAAACGCCGGCGTTCGGCCGGCGTTTTTCTCGAAAGGCAGTCGTGCCTTACTGCTTCGGCGCAGCGTCTTTCGCGCCCTGGACGGCCTTGTCGGCGGCTTCCTTGGTCGCGTCGGCGGCCTTGCCGGCAGCTTCCGTCGTGGCGGCGCGCTTCCTTCGCGGCTTCGCCGGTCTTGGCGGCCGCTTCCTTCGCGGCGTCGGCGCCTTGGCGGCGGCTTCCTTGGCAGCGGCTTCGGTCTTCGCCGCGGCTTCCTTGGCGGCGGCTTCGGCCTTGGCGGCGGCTTCCTTGCCGCTGTCGCCACAGGCGGCGAGGGTCGTGGCGAGGGTGATGGCAGTCAGTATGGCAATCAAGCGTGATTTCATTGTCGAATTCTCCCGTGCGGAAAGGTGTTCGTGGGTGAGGCGAGTCGGTCGCGGCCGTCCGCCACATGCACCCTTTTCGGACGGCCGTCAACACATAATTATAGCTTAAACGGCTATGTTTTGCACCGCACTAAGAGTCAGTCGCGCCGACATGCCGGCACCCCGCCGGGAGACTGAGGCACGCTAAGGCACGCGCAGCCGCGAGATCCAGCCCCAGACCGTCGCGAAGACCAACGCGCTGAACGCGGCGATCGTCAGCACCAGCGGGTATACGGTCCCGTTGTACGACGCCCCGATCCATCCGCTGACCAGCGCGGCCAGCACCATCATCAGGAACCCGAGGAGGCCGGCGGCGGCGCCCGCGGTCCGCGGGAACGGCGCAACGGCGCCGGTCTGGGCGCCGGGAAAGACAATGCCGTGGGAGAAGAAGTAGCAGGCGACCGGGCCGACGACGGCGGCCCAGTGATGGACGCCGGCCAGCGCCAGCGTGCTCATGCCGACGCCGCTGCCCAACGACAACGCGGCGCCGAAGCGGAGCGTGCGCAGCAGCCCCTTGCGCGCGAGAAGACGCCGGCACACGAGCGTGCCGAGGAGATACCCGAACACGCATGTGGCGAAGCAGTAGCCGAAGCGGGCGGTCGGTACCCCGAGCACCTGGATCAGCACGAACGACGATCCGGAGATGAACGTGAACAGCCCTGCATACGACATGCCCGCGGCCTGGGTGTAGGCGAGAAACTCCGGCGCTCGCAGCAGCCCGACGTAGGTCCCGACGAGTCTGCGCGGGGCAAGCGCGTGCCGGTCCGGCTCGCGCAGCGTTTCGCCGAGCCGCGCGAGGGTCGCCACCAGGAGCGCCAGCGCGATCAGCGCTGCCGCGACGAATGCGCCGCGGTGGGCGAATCGGACCTCCAGCAGGCTGCCCAGAATCGGGCCGACGAGCGCGCCCATACCGAGTATCGTCGACGCCTGCGCCATGACCTTCGCCCCGGAGGTCGCGTCGTAGACGTCACGGATGATCGCCCGGGCCACGACGACCGCCGCGCAGCAGCCGATCGCCTGGAAGAAACGGCCGGCGATCAAGAGCTCGATCGACGGCGCCAGCGCACACGCGATCGCCCCGGCGGCGAAAAGACCGAGGCCCGCCAGCAGCACCGGATAGCGGCCCCAGCGGTCGGTCACCGGCCCGACGACGAGCTGCATCGTGCCGAAGCCGAGCACGAAGACCGAGAGCGTGAGCTGAACGGTGGCGGCTGACGCACCGAAGGTCCGCCCGAGGCCGGGCAGCGACGCGAGATAGAGGTCGGTCGCCACCGGTTGCAGCATCAGGTAGCACCCGATCAGGACGACGAGCGCGCGGGTGCCATCGGCGGTTGGCCGGCGGCGAGGCGACGACGATGCCGGGGCGCGCGCGGTCATCGCAGCCGCGCGCGTCGTTGCTCGGCCCACGCCAGGACGACCCCGCTTGCCACGATGACGGCCATGCCTGCCATCGACGGGTCATCGGGGAACTGGCGGAAGAGAAGATAGCCGTAACCGATGGCCCAGATCGTCTGCAGATAGGTGAACGGCGTCAGCATCGACGCCGGCGCCCACGTGTAAGGCCCGGATCATGAGGCCGTGGCCGACGCCGGCCAGCGCGCCGAGAAGCAGCAGCAGCGCCGCATCGCGGGCGTGCGGCAGCTCCTCCGTCATCGTCCAGGGGAGAACCAACGAGAATCCCACCGTACCCACCACGGCGCTGTAGAAGAGGGTCGTGTGCACGTCCTCGTCGACAAGCTTGCGCGTCAGGATCTGGTAGAGCGCGTTGAACAGTGCGGCGACGACGAGCAGCAGCGCCGCCGGATGGAAGACGGCCGATCCCGGGCGCAGGACGATCAGGATGCCCGCGAAACCGGCGATCGCGGTGCTCCATCGCCAGCGGTTCGGCCGCTCGCCGAGCAGCGGCCCGGACAGCGCGACGATCACGATCGGCGCGAGGAGCATGATCGCCGATGCCTCGGCGAGCGGCAGAAAGCGCAGTGCGAGGTAGAAGCAGAGCGTCGTCGCCGGGAGCAGCGCCGAGCGCACGAGCTGCACCGTCAATCGGTCCGTGCGCCAGAAGCCGTGTCCCGCCCGCTGCCAGGCGAACGGCGTGGCCACGAGCATCTGTCCTGCAAAACGCGCCCACAGGACGAGAAACAGCGGCTGGCCGCGCACGAGCAGCCATTTGGCCGTCGCGTCGAGCGTCATGAAGCAGAGCCCCGCAAGCATGAACAGCGGCACGGCGTGGCGCAGCGGACGTGCGGAATGGGGCATCGCGGTGCGGTCAGGCCGGGGCTGGGGCGTCCGGCCGGGAGGCAACGTCGTTCATTCGGCGGGAGGAAAACGAAACGGGCCGGCAACTTGCGCTGCCGGCCCGCGGAGCATCGAAGCAGCCCGTATTCTACGCTGCCTTGGCGACGAGCTCGCGCAGCACGAACGGGAGGATGCCGCCGTTCTGGTAGTAATCGACCTCGATCGGCGTGTCGATGCGCAGCAGCACCGGGACGCTCTTGCGTCGAGCCGTCCTTGCGGCGAACCGTCAGCGTCACGTCCATCTGCGGCTTGATGCCCGCCTCGACGCCGGTGATGTCGAACGTCTCCTCGCCGGTGATGCCCAGCGACGCGACGCTGTCGCTGCCCTTGAACTGGCACGGCAGCACGCCCATGCCGACGAGGTTCGACCGGTGGATGCGCTCGAAGCTCCGGGCGATGACCGCCTTCACGCCGAGGAGCTGCGTGCCCTTCGCGGCCCAGTCGCGCGAGCTGCCGGTGCCGTATTCCTCGCCGCCGAAGATCACGGTCGGCGTGCCGGCCGCGATGTACTTCATCGCCGCGTCGTAGATCGCGAGCTTCTCGCCGGTCGGCTGGTAGAGCGTGACGCCGCCCTCGACGCGGGTGCTGTCGGCCTTCGGCGGCAGCATCAGGTTCTTGATGCGGACGTTGGCGAACGTGCCGCGCATCATCACTTCGTGGTTGCCGCGGCGCGAGCCGTAGCTGTTGAAGTCGACGACCGACACGTCGTTCTCGAGCAGGAAGATGCCCGCGGGCGACGTGGGCTTGATCGAGCCGGCGGGGCTGATGTGGTCGGTCGTCACCGAGTCGCCGAAGATGCCGAGCGCGCGCGCGCCCCTGATGTCGCCCGACTTCGTCGTCGTCATCGTGAAGCCGTCGAAGAACGGGGGTTTCGCGATGTACGTCGAGGCCGGCCAGTCATAGACCTGGCCGGTGGCGCCGGAGATGCCCTTCCACAGCGGGTTGGCGTTGGCGAGATCGCCGTAGAGCGTCCGGTAGATCGCCGGGTCCTTCGCGAAGCTCATCACGGCGGCGATCTCGTGCGACGTCGGCCAGATGTCCTTCAGGTAGACCGGGCCGTCCTTGCCCGTGCCGACCGGCTCGGTGGTGAGATCCCTGAGCGTCGTGCCGGCGATCGCGTAGGCGACGACCAGCGGCGGCGAGGCAAGGAAGTTCGCCTTGAGGTTCGGGTGGATGCGCGCCTCGAAGTTGCGGTTGCCGGAAAGCACCGCGGCGCAGACGAGGTCGTTGCCGGTGATGGCCTCGTTGATCTCGGGGGTCAGGTCGCCGGCGTTGCCGATGCACGTCGTGCAGCCATACGCCGTGACGCCGAAGCCGAGCTTCTCGAGGTAGGGCAAAAGTCCCGCCTTGCCGAGGTAATCGGTCACCACGCGCGAGCCGGGGGCGAGCGAGGTCTTGATGTGCGGCTTGACCGCGAGCCCCTTCTCGACGGCCTTTTTCGCCAGCAGCCCGGCGGCGAGCAGCACGCCCGGGTTCGACGTGTTCGTGCACGACGTGATCGCGGCGATCAGCACGTCGCCGTTGCCGAGGTCCACACCGTCCTTCGTCGTGAGGCGCCTGGCGAGCTTGTCGGCCGGCTGGCCGAAGCCGTTCTCGGCGACGGGCTTGCTCCACAGCTCGGCGAACTTCGCCTTGAGGTTGCCGAGCTCGATCCGATCCTGCGGGCGCTTGGGGCCGGCGAGCGAGGGCTTGATCGATGCGAGGTCGAGGGTGACCACCTTCGTGTAGTCGATCTCGCCGTTCTTCGGCACGCCGTACAGACCCTGCGCCTTGAAATACGACGCGAACGCGTCGAGCTCGGCCGGCGTGCGGCCGGTGGCCTTCAGGTAGTCGACCGTCGCATCGTCGACGGGAAAGAAGCCCATCGTCGCGCCGTACTCGGGCGCCATGTTGGCGATCGTCGCGCGGTCGGGGACCGCCAGCGACGCGGTGCCTTCGCCGAAGAACTCGACGAACTTGCCGACGACCTTCTCCTTGCGCAGCATCTCGGTGACGGTCAGCACGAGGTCGGTCGCGGTGATGCCCTCGCTGAGCCTGCCCTGGAGCTCGACGCCGACGACGTCGGGCGTGAGGAAGTAGACCGGCTGGCCGAGCATTCCCGCCTCGGCTTCGATCCCGCCGACGCCCCAGCCGACCACGCCGATGCCGTTGATCATCGTCGTGTGGCTGTCGGTGCCGACCAGCGTGTCCGGATAGTAGACGCCGCCCTTCTGGTGGACGCCGCGGGCAAGGTACTCGAGGTTGACCTGGTGGACGATGCCGATGCCCGGCGGCACGACCTTGAAGGTGTCGAACGCCTGCATGCCCCACTTCATGAACTGGTAGCGCTCGCCGTTGCGCTCGAACTCGAGTTTCATGTTGAGGTCGAGCGCGTCCGGACGCCGGAAGTAGTCGATCATCACCGAGTGGTCGACGACGAGGTCGACCGGTACCAGCGGCTCGATCATTTTCGGGTTCCTGCCCATGTCGCGCGCGACGTTGCGCATCGCCGCGAGGTCGGCGAGCAGCGGCACGCCGGTGAAATCCTGCAGCACCACGCGGGCGACGACGAACGGGATCTCGTCCGTGCGCGCCGCGGTGGGGACCCAGTTCGCGAGCTGGCGCACGTGCTCCTCGGCGACCTTCTTGCCGTCGCAGTTGCGCAGCACGCTCTCGAGCACGAGCCGGATCGACACCGGCAGGCGCGAGACCTTGCCGACGCCGGCCTTCTCCAGCGCCGGCAACGAATAGAACTTGCCGGCGGCGCCCGAGGCGAGCTTGAACTCCTGCAGCGTGTTGAACAGGTTGTGACTCATGGCCGTTCCTTTTCTACGTTGGCGTCGAAGCGAGGGCGGATCCGGGCACGCGGCCTACTTGCCTTTGGCTGCGGGGCGCTGCCCGAGATCGTTCAGGTTGATCTTCTGTCCGTTGGGGGTGACCATGTCGCCGGGCTTCATGCCGTCGCCGCAGGCGCCGGTGTACCTGCCCTCGATCACGGTTTTCGATTCCCGCACGTCGTTGAACAGCGGCGGATCGTAGGTCGCGGACGACTCGGTGCGATACGCGGTGTCGCCCTGCATCGTCATCACGCCGTGCGACTTGATCA
This sequence comes from uncultured beta proteobacterium, assembly GCA_963843595.1. Taxonomy (GTDB): domain Bacteria; phylum Pseudomonadota; class Gammaproteobacteria; order Burkholderiales; family Casimicrobiaceae; genus CAIWHR01. The sequence goes on from CAWJLG010000010.1 coordinate 216,790, forward strand.
CCGAGTTGCCGACCTTGCACTCGGCGTCGCTGATGTACTTCGCGCCGTCCCGGCGCATGTCCATCCGGCTGCACATCTCCTTCTGCAGCCCGGCCCCCATGTCGATCATCCGCTTCTGGGTCGAGGCGTCCAGGCACAGCGTCGACTTGCGCGGCTGGCCGCCCGCCGAGCCCTGCATGGTCGTCATCTCCCATTGCCCATTCTTCAGGGTCGGGTAATCGATGGCCGCGACCGGCGCGGACGCGGCGAGCGACAGCGCGGCCGCGAGGATCGCGGGTCCGGGGGCAAGCGTTCGGGAGCGGGGCATGGCGTTCTCCTGCGGCAGGGACCGGCGCGCCGGTCAGAGCGTCATCATATCGACGAATTCGTGGACGGGCATCGCCGCCAGGCGCTTCGCGTCGAGGGCGACGTCGAGGATCGCCTGCTGCTGCGTCGCCGGAAAGCGCGACGCGAGATGGGTACGGAATTTCGCGACCAGCTGCGGGATGCCCTCGCTGCGCCGGCGGCGGTGCCCGATCGGGTATTCGACGACGATCTCGCCGGTCGTCCCGCCGTCGGCGAACTCGACCGTGATCGCGTTGGCGATCGAGCGCTTGTCGGGGTCGTGGTAGTCGCGCGAGAACTGCGTGTCCTCGACGCACTCCATCGTTGCGCGCAGCCGGTCGATCCGCGGATCGGCGGCGGCATCGTCCTCGTAATCGGCGGCCGTCAGGCGGCCGTGGATCAGCGCGATCGCCACCATGTACTGCAGGCAGTGATCGCGGTCGGCGGGATTCGCGAGCGGCCCTTGTTTGTCGATGATCCGCAACGCCGATTCGTGCGTGCGGATCGTGATCTTCTTCACGTCGGACAGACGGTTCGCGACGAGGGGATGCAGCTCTATCGCGCACTCGACGGCGGTCTGCGCATGGAACTCGGCGGGAAAGCTGATCTTGAACAGCACGTTCTCCATCACGTAGCTGCCGTAGGGCCGCGGGAACCTGAACGGCTTGCCGACGAACAGCGTGTCGTAGAAGCCCCAGGTCTTTGCCGTCAGCGCCGACGGATAACCCATCTCGCCGGTCTTCGCGATCAGCGCCAGCCGGACCGCGCGCGAGGTCGCATCGCCGGCGGCCCAGCTCTTGCGCGAGCCGGTGTTCGGCGCGTGCCGGTAGGTGCGCAGCGGAGCGCCGTCGATCCACGCCTGCGAAACGGCGGCGATCACCTCGTCGCGCGACAGCCCGACGAGGTGCGCGACGACGGCGGTCGACGCCACCCTGACCAGAATCACGTGGTCGAGGCCCACCCGGTTGAAGCTGTTCTCGAGCGCGAGGACGCCCTGGATCTCGTGCGCCTTGATCATCGCGGCCAGCACGTCCTGCATCGTCAACGGTCGCCTTGCCGCCGCGACGGCGGTGCGCGACAGCCAGTCGGCCGTGGCGAGGATCCCGCCCAGATTGTCGGAGGGATGGCCCCACTCGGCGGCGAGCCAGGTGTCGTTGAAGTCCAGCCAGCGGATCATCGCGCCGATGTCGAATGCCGCCTTGACCGGGTCGAGCTGGTACGACGTGCCCGGCACCCTGGCACCGCTCGGCACGACGGTTCCTGGAACGATCGGCCCGAGGAGCTTCGTGCACGCGGGAAAGGACAGCGCCGCGAAGCCGCAGCCCAGCGCATCGATGAGGCTCAGCCTGGCCGTCTCGAAGGCTTCCTCGCTGCCGATCCGGTAGCCGGTGACGTAATCGGCGATGTCGACGATGACCCGGTCGGGCGCCGGACGCCCCGTCGTAGGCGCGGGTCGGCGGGCGGCGGGACGGCGCCTCATCGATGCGGTCTCCGGGGGCACGTTTTCCCTTCCGCCGGCCACGATGCGTCGGCGCGGTCAGCCGTTGGCGCCCGGTGGCGCGAAGAATGCGGCGGCGGCGGGAGGCAGCGTCCCGCCCGCCGCCCGTGCGCGCTGCAGGACGCTCCAGCAGTACCGGTACGATCCGCGATCGTGCAGCTTGCCGCCGACGGCCAGCGGTGCCCATTCCGCCGCCTGGGCGGCGCCGAGCACCGCCGCGGCTTCCTGGATCTCGCCGGCCGAGGGCTGCATCGCGCGCACGATGGGGTCGATCTGCGCGGGATGGATGCTCCACATGCGCAGGAATCCGAACTCGTCGCGGGCGCGGCGCGCGTCCGCGTAGACGGCGTCGACATCGGTGAGCGCCCGGGTCACGCCGTGCACGGGCACGACGGCATGGGCGAGTGCCGCGGCGGCCGTCTCGCACTTCGCGCGGCGCAACAGCGGGTGGTCGAACTGGCCGGGGCTTTCCATCGCCGCCGCGGAAATCGCGCCGTGATGGGCGCTGACGAAATCCAGCGTGCCGAAGTCGAGGCTGACCACGCCGGGCAGGCCGGCGATCGTCCAGGCCTCGTGCACGGCGCCGTGGGTCTCGATCAGCACGCTCACCGGGATCTCGCGACCCAGGCCGCGCCGCGCGGTCTGCAACGCCACCGCGTCGAGGAAGCGGGTCACGTCGGCCGCCGACTCGGCCTTCGGCAGCGTCAGGAAGGCGAGTCGGTGTCCGGCGTCGCCGACGAGGATCTCGAGCTCGTCGGCCGCCGCGGGGTGATGGACACCGTGAACGCGGGCGCCGACGCGGTCGAAGCGATTGTCGGGGCCGGCAACGAGCGCAGCCAGCCGCCGCGCATGCGCGCGCTCTTCGCCGACCGGCGCTCCGTCCTCGCAGTCGGCGGTGACGTCGAACGCCGGTCCGCGCACGGCCTGCAGCGCGAGCGCCTTCGCGACCAGCCGCTCGCTGCCTGCGTAGTGGACGCAGGGCGGCAGGACCGGCAATGCCCGGTCATTGCCGTACAGCGCCGCCTGCGGCGAGAGCCGGGCGTTCATTGCGAGGCGGTGCGCCGCGGGCGAGGGCGGATCGACGTCAACCGAGCAGCGAAGCGACGCCGGCTCGCTCTTCCTCGAGCTCCTTCAGCGTCGCGTCCATCTTCTCGCGCGAGAAGGCGTCGATCGCGAGGCCCTGGACGCGGGTGTACTCGCCGTTGGCGGTCGTGACCGGACAGCCGTACATGACGTCCTGCGGAATGCCGTAGCTGCCGTCGGAGGGCACGCCCATCGTCACCCACTTGCCATTGCTGCCGAGCAGCCAGTCGCGGACATGGTCGATGGCGGCGTTCGCGGCCGAGGCGGCCGACGACAGTCCGCGCGCGGCGATGATCGCCGCGCCGCGCTTGCCGACGGTCGGCAGGAACACATTGCGGTTCCAATCCTCGTCGTTGATCAGCGCCTTCAGCGACTGGCCGTCGACCGTCGCGAACCGGTAGTCGGCGTACATCGTCGGCGAGTGATTGCCCCAGACGGTCAGCTTCTCGATGGTGCCGACCGGGCGGCCCGACTTGGCGGCCAGTTGCGAGGCGGCGCGATTGTGGTCGAGGCGCAGCATCGCCGTGAAGTTCTTCTTCGGCAGCGACGGCGCGGACTTCATCGCGATGTACGCGTTGGTGTTCGCCGGATTGCCGACGACCAGCACCTTGATGTTGCGGCTCGCCGCGGCGTCGAGCGCCTTGCCCTGCTCGATGAAGATCTTGGCGTTCTCCATCAGCAGGTCCTTGCGTTCCATGCCCGGTCCGCGCGGCTTGGCGCCGACCAGCAGCGCGACGTCGGCGTCCTTGAAGGCGACCTTGGGCTCCGCGGTGCCGACCATCCCGGCGACCAGCGGGAACGCGCAGTCCTCGATCTCCATCATCACGCCCTTCAGCGCGGCCTGCGCCTTGTCGATGGGCAGTTCCAGCATCTGCAGGATGACGGGCTGGTCGCGGCCGAGCATTTCGCCGGTGGCGATCCGGAACAACAGGCTGTAGCCGATCTGGCCGGCGGCGCCGGTCACTGCAACGCGGAGAGGCTTCTTCATGGAGGGGCTCCTCGAAATGGGGCGGTGCGAAAGGGCAGGGCGTGGAGTCGTTCGGTCGGGCCGGACGCCGGGAGGCGGCGCGCAAGCCGGGAATCCGGTTGCGCTGCAACGTCGTGCCCCCCGCGACTGACCGCAGGCTGGCGAGCGCGCAAATTGTAGGCCCCGATGTTGCGCAGTGTCAATTTACTCTTGTATCTTATAAAAGATATAAGACACGAGATAGACAAGCGCGATCGGCGGGCCAATAATGACCCACGCCGTCGCCGACCCCTGGCGCCGGTCGCAGCGCCGGCGGCTCGCAGCGTTTGCGCCTCCCATGTCCACTTCCTCGCCGTCGTTCCGCCCCCTCTACCTGCAGATCAAGGCTCTGCTCGAGAAAAGCCTCGAGGCGGGCGAGTGGCGCCCGGGCGAGGCGATTCCCAGCGAAATCGAGCTCGCCGGACGGTACGGCGTGTCGCAAGGCACCGTGAGGAAGGCGATCGACGCGCTCGCCGCCGACAATCTCGTCGTGCGGCGCCAGGGCAAGGGCACCTTCGTCGCCACACACACGGAGGAGAGGACGTCGCTCCGTCGCTTCCTGCGCATCCGGGCCAACGACGGCCGCGACGAGCCGCACGCCTCCCGCCTGCTGGAGGTGCGCCGCAGCAAGGCGACGGCCGACATCGCCCGACTGCTCGAACTCAAACCCGGCGACCCGGTCGTCGTCCTGCGGCGCGTGCTCGAGTACGCGGGCGAGCCCACGGTGCTCGACGAGATCGTGCTGCCGGCGGCGCTGTTCAAGGGGCTGACCAAGGCCAAGGTCGATGCCTATCGCGGGTCGATGTACAGCTTCTTCGAGACCCAGTTCGGCGTGCGGATGCTGCGGGCGCAGGAGAAGCTCCGGGCGATCGCGGCCGATGCGGCCAGCGCGCGGATACTCAACGTTGCGCCGGGTGCGCCGCTGCTCGCGGTCGAGCGGGTCACGCTCACCTACGGAGATCGGCCGGTCGAGTGGCGCCGCGGGCTTTGCGTCACGCAACATCACCACTATCTCAACGAGCTCGGCTGAACGTGGCGCGCACGTCCACACTGGCGCAGGAAGCGCGTGCCGAACCGGCGCTTCGGTACTCACCGGGCGACGAATCGCGGTATACTTTTGCGCCGTGCACCATGCCTGCCGGCGTGGGCGCGGAGGAACCGTACACCGACCCCGCGTACGGCTCTCGCTCGTGCCGTCGCCGGCATCTTCGGATCGTTCCCATGCCTCGTCGCCGGACCTCGTCCCGTCATCCCGCCGCATGCGTGACGACGGCCGTTCGCGCGGCGGACGTGCCCGCATCCCGTGTGCTTCCCTTCCGCGCCGAGTTCCGCCATGCCCGCCCTTGAGCGTCCCGTGGTCAAGCCGCGTCCGGTCTATCTCGACCTCCTCAGGATCCGGATGCCGATGCCGAGCGTCGTGTCGTTCCTGCACCGGTTGTCTGGCGCGCTGCTGCTCGTCTTCGGCATTCCCGTGCTGCTCTGGGGCGTGGGCGCGAGCCTCGCCTCGCCGGAGTCGTACGCAGAGCTCCGGCAGACGCTCGCCCATCCGCTGGCGAAGCTCGTGCTCTTCGGCCTGGCGTGGGCATTTCTGCACCATTTCTGCGCCGGAATCCGCCACCTGCTACTCGACCTGCACATCGGCGGCGAGCTCGCGCCGGCGCGGCGGTCGAGCGTGGTCGTGTTCGTGGTCAGCCTTGCGCTGACGCTGATCGTGGGGATGAAGCTGTGGTGACGCGGCGACAGGCGGTGGGCGCCCATTACGGGCTCAAGGACTGGCTGATTCAGCGCGTGTCGGCCGTGGGGATGGCGCTGTATGCGCTGCTGATCGTCGCCATTGCGCTCGTCAACGGCGGCATCGGCTACGAACTGTGGCGGTCGCTGTTCGCACACGGCGGCTTCAAGGTGGCGAGCTTCCTGTTCATGGTCGCGCTGCTCTACCACGCGTGGATCGGTGCCCGCGAGATCTACATGGACTATCTGAAGCCGGTCGGGCTTCGGCTCACGGTGCAGGCGGCCACGATCGCGCTGCTGGTCGCGTATCTCGGCTGGACCGTCCAGATCCTCTGGGGAGCGAAATAGGCATGGCGCAACTGGCCGTCCGGAAATTCGACGCGATCGTCGTGGGCGCCGGGGGTGCCGGCATGCGCGCCTCGCTGCAGCTCGCCGAGGCGGGACTGTCGGTGGCGGTGCTGTCGAAGGTGTTCCCGACGCGCTCGCACACGGTCGCGGCGCAGGGCGGCATCGGCGCCTCGCTCGGCAACATGGCGGAGGACAACTGGCTCTGGCACATGTACGACACGATCAAGGGCTCCGACTGGCTCGGCGACCAGGACGCGATCGAATACATGTGCCGGATGGCGCCGCAGGTCGTCTACGAGCTCGAGCACTTCGGCATGCCGTTCGACCGCAACGCCGACGGCACGATCTACCAGCGGCCCTTCGGCGGGCACATGGCGAACTTCGGCGAAAAGCCGGTCCAGCGTGCCTGTGCCGCCGCCGACCGCACCGGTCACGCGCTGGTGCACACCCTCTATCAGCGCAACGTCCGGGCCCGCACGCAGTTCTTCGTCGAGTGGATGGCGCTCGATCTCGTCCGCGACGCCGACGGCGACGTGCTCGGCGTCGTCGCGATGGAGATGGAGACCAGCGAGGTCATGGTGCTGCAGGCGAAGGCGACGATGCTCGCCACCGGTGGCGCGGGACGCATCTTCGCGGCCTCCACCAACGCGTTCATCAACACCGGCGACGGGCTCGGGATGACGGCCCGCGCGGGGCTGCCGCTGCAGGACCTGGAGTTCTGGCAATTCCACCCGACCGGCGTGTTGGGCGCCGGCGTGCTCATCACCGAGGGCGTCCGCGGCGAGGGCGGGATCCTGCTCAATGCCAACGGCGAGCGCTTCATGGAGCGCTATGCGCCGAACGCCAAGGACCTGGCGTCGCGCGACGTCGTCAGTCGCTCGATGGACCAGGAGATCAAGGAAGGACGCGGCTGCGGCCCCAACAAGGACCACGTGCTGCTCAAGCTCGACCACCTCGGACCCGAGGTGATCCTGAAGCGGCTGCCCTCGATTCGCGAGATCGCGCTCAAGTTCGCCAACGTCGACTGCATCAAGGAACCGATCCCGGTCGTGCCCACGATCCACTATCAGATGGGCGGGATTCCGACCAACGTCCACGGCCAGGTCGTGGCCCCGAAGGACGGCGACGACCGCGCGGTCGTCAACGGTCTGTACGCGGTCGGCGAATGCGCCTGCGTTTCGGTGCATGGCGCCAACCGGCTGGGCACCAACTCGCTGCTCGACATCGTCGTGTTCGGTCGCGCGGCCGGCAACCACATCGTCGAGCAGGGCCTGCGGACGAAGCCGCACAAGCCGCTGCCGAACGACGCCGCCGACGCATCACTTGCGCGCCTCGCGCGCCTCGATGCGGCGACCAAGGGCGAGTCGGTCCCGGCGGTGGCCAACGACATCCGCATGGCGATGCAGGCGCACTGCGGCGTGTACCGCAACCAGGAGCTGCTGACCGCGGGTGTGGCCAAGATCATGGAGCTCGAGGAGCGCGTGCGGCGCACCGCGATCGGCGACCGGAGCAGGACGTTCAACACCGCCCGCGTCGAGGCGCTCGAGCTCGACAACCTGATCGAGACCGCGAAGGCGACGGTCGTGTCCGCGGAGGCGCGCAGGGAATCCCGCGGCGCGCAGGCGCGCAGCGACTACCCGGAGCGCGACGACGCGAACTTCCTCAAGCACACGCTGTGGTACCGCGAGGGCAACCGTCTCGCGTACAAGTCGGTGAACATGAAGCCGCTGTCGGTCGAGGCGTTCCCGCCGAAGGCTCGCACCTACTGATCCCGGAGCATGCCGGATGAAATTCCGCGTCTACCGCTACGACCCCGAGAAGGACGCCGCGCCGTACGTCAAGGACTACGACGTCCCGCTCGATCCGCACGACCGGATGCTGCTCGACGCCCTGATGCGCCTGAAGGCGGTCGACGACACGCTCGCGTTCCGGCGCAGCTGCCGCGAAGGCGTGTGCGGGTCCGATGCGATGAACATCAACGGCAAGAACGGCCTCGCCTGCATCACCAATCTCAAGGAACTCAAGGAACCGGTCGTACTGAAGCCGCTGCCCGGTCTGCCCGTGATCCGCGACCTGATCGTCGACATGAGCCAGTTCTTCAAGCAGTACCACTCGATCAAGCCCTACCTCGTCAACGACACGCCGCCGCCGGAGAAGGAGCGGCTGCAGTCGCCCGAGGACCGGGAGGAGCTCGACGGGCTGTACGAGTGCATTCTCTGCGCGTGCTGCTCGACGGCCTGCCCGTCGTTCTGGTGGAACCCGGACAAGTTCGTCGGGCCCGCCGGCCTGCTGGCCGCCTACCGGTTCATCGCCGATTCGCGTGATCAGGCCATCGGGGAGCGGCTCGACAACCTCGAGGACCCGTACCGGCTGTTCCGCTGCCACACGATCATGAACTGCGTCGACGTATGTCCCAAGGGTCTCAACCCGACGAAGGCCATCGGCAAGATCAAGGACATCATGGTGAAGAGGGCGGTCTAGCGTCCGGCGCCGAACGACCGCCCTTCAGGAATCCCCATGTTGCCGATCGATCGCCAGCCTCCGCGCTCGACGCTCGACGCGCGAACGTCGTCGGCGCGCCCGGGCGCGCTCGACGACCGGTCGCTCGCGCGGCTGCGCTGGCGCTGCCGGCGGGGAATGCTGGAAAACGATCTGATCCTCGCGCGGTTTCTGGACGCGCGCGGAGCAACACTGACGGAGAGTGAGGTGGGCGCGCTCGACCGGCTGCTCGACCTCGCCGACAACGAATTGTGGGATCTGCTGTCCGGCAGGACCGAGCCCGCGGAACCGAGCCTGTCGCCGCTCGTTCGCGTGCTGCGTGCTGCCTGACGCGGCATTGGGATGGCCGTGTGCCTGCACCGGCGCGGCCGTCGGGTACGAAATCGTTGTGACGCAGGCGCGCGAGGGTCGTGCGCCGGCGTCCGATGCGGCACAACCGTGAAGGGAGTTCTGCCATGCCGACCGACCGCACTGCCACGCTGAGTTTTTCCGACGGTTCGCCTTCCGTCGTGTTCCCCATCCTCACCGGATCGGTAGGACCGGAGGTCGTGGACATTCGCACGATGTACGGCAAGACCGGCAAGTTCACCTACGACCCGGGTTTCCTGTCGACGGCGTCGTGCAACTCGGCGATCACCTTCATCGATGGCGACAAGGGCGAGCTGCTCTACCGCGGCTACCCGATCGAGGAACTCGCGACGCGCTGCGACTTCCTCGAGGTATGCCATCTGCTGCTCTACGGCGAGCTGCCCGACGTCGAGCAGAAGAAGGAGTTCGTCGGCCGCGTGATCAAGCACACGATGGTCAACGAGCAGATGCAGGCCTTCCTCAGCGGCTTCCGCCGGGATTCCCATCCGATGGCGGTGATGACGGGGCTCGTCGGCGCGCTATCCGCGTTCTACCCGGACTCGATCAACCTGCACGACGCGCACCAGCGCGACATCTCGGCCGTGCGCCTGATCGCCAAGATGCCCACGATGGTCGCGATGGCCTTCAAGTACTCGGTCGGCCAGCCGTACATGTACCCACGCAACGACCTGTCGTATGCGGCGAACTTCATGCGGATGATGTTCGCGACGCCGTGCGAGGACTTCAAGTCGAGCGACGTTCTGGTGCGCGCGATGGACCGGATCTTCATCCTGCATGCCGATCACGAGCAGAACGCTTCGACCTCCACGGTGCGCCTGTGCGCATCGTCGGGCACCAACCCGTTCGCCGCGATCGCGGCCGGCGTGGCGTGCCTGTGGGGTCCGGCGCACGGCGGGGCCAACGAGGCCTGCCTCAACATGCTCTACGACATCCAGGCGCAGGGCGGCGTGGCCAAGATCGGCGAATTCATCGCCAAGGTCAAGGACAAGAACAGCAACGTCAAGCTGATGGGCTTCGGCCACCGCGTGTACAAGAACTACGACCCGCGCGCGAAGCTGATGCGCGAGACCTGCCACGAGGTGCTGACCGAGCTCGGCTTGCACGACGATCCCCTGTTCAAGCTGGCGATGGCGCTGGAGAAGATCGCGGTGGAGGACGATTACTTCGTCAGCCGCAAGCTCTACCCCAACGTCGACTACTACTCGGGCATCGTGCAGAAAGCGATCGGGATTCCGGTGTCGCTGTTCACGGCGATCTTCGCCCTGGCGCGCACCGTCGGCTGGATCGCGCAGTTGAACGAGATGATCACCGATCCCGAGTACAAGATCGGCCGGCCGCGGCAGCTGTTCAGCGGTTCGACGCGGCGGGCGGTCACGCCGATTGCGCAGCGCTAGTGCGGGTCGAGCATCGAGTGTCGGACGTAAGGCGGATCCGCGCCAGGCGACGCATGGCTAGCCCCCGACGCTGACCGCGCAACGCTGGGCGCCAGACGTCCGAACAACACGAGTGAGATTGCAGCCATGGACACCATGAAGGGCTTCGAGTCGACGAGCACGCTGTTCGGCGGCAATGCGCCGTTCATCGAGGAGCAGTACGAGAACTACCTCGCGGACCCGAACTCGGTCGGTGCCGACTGGCGCTCGTATTTCGACAGTCTGCGCGGCGGCGCCGCCGACGTCGCGCATGCACCGGTCATCGACTCGTTCATCAAGCTCGCGAAAAGCCGCAAGGTCGCCGGCGCGATGGTCGATGCGACGACGATGCACAAGCAGGTGCTCGTGCTGCAGATGATCGGCAAGTTCCGCACGCTGGGCATGTTCCACGCCGAGCTCGATCCGCTGGGTCGGCAGGAGAAGATGTACATCCCGGACCTCGATCTCAAGACCTACGGCTTCACCGCGGCCGACATGGACACCGAGTTCGACGTCGGCTCGTTCAAGGCGGGTGCCGGACGCATGCGCCTGCGCGACCTGATCGACGCGCTGAAGGACACGTACTGCCGGACATTCGGCGCCGAGTACATGTACATCTCCGACACGGCGACCAAGCGCTTCATCCAGCAGCGGCTGGAGCCGATCCGCTCGAAGCCGACGTACACGGTCGAGCAGCGGCGGCACATCCTCGAGCGGCTGACGGCGGCGGAGACGCTCGAACGCTACCTCCACACCAAGTACGTTGGGCAGAAGCGTTTTTCCGGGGAAGGCGGCGACACCCTCACCCCGATGCTCGACCACCTGCTCCAGCGCGCGGGCGCCGCCGGCGTGCAGGAGACGGTGATCGGCATGGCGCACCGCGGCCGGCTCAACGTGCTGGTCAATACGCTGGGCAAGATGCCTGCCGACCTCTTCTCCGAGTTCGAGGGCAGGTACAACGAAGAGCTTTCCGCCGGCGACGTCAAGTACCACCAGGGCTTCTCGTCGGACATCGTCACGCCGGGCGGTCCGATGCACCTGACGCTGGCCTTCAACCCGTCGCACCTGGAGGCGGTCGACCCGGTCGTCGAGGGATCGGTCCGCGCGCGCCAGCACCGTCGCGGCGACGAGCTCGGCGTACAGGTGCTGCCGATCCTCATCCACGGCGACGCCGCGCTGGCCGGGCAGGGCATCATCCAGGAAGTCCTGAACATGGCGCAGACCCGCGGCTACTACACGGGCGGGACGATCCACATCGTCATCAACAACCAGATCGGCTTCACCACGTCCGACCCGCGCGACACCCGCGGCACGCTCTACTGCACCGACATCGCGAAGATGGCCGAGGCGCCGATCTTCCACGTCAATGGCGACGACGCGGAGGCCTGCCTGCTCGCGGTCGAGATAGCGCTCGAATACCGGCAGCAGTTCCACAAGGACGTCTTCGTCGACCTCGTGTGCTTCCGCCGTCTCGGCCACAACGAGGCGGACGAGCCGATGGTCACGCAGCCGCTGATGTACAAGAAGATCGCGCAGCACCCGGGCATGCGCAAACGCTACGCCGACCGGCTGGTCAGGGACGGCGTGATCAAGCCCGAGGACGCCGACGCGATGGTCGCGGGCTACCGCGCGGCGATGGACAAGGGCCTGCACACGAACACGACGATCCTGTCGAACTACAAGCCGCCGTTCTCGGTGGACTGGTCGGCATACAAGGGCCGCCTGTGGACCGAGCCCTACGACTCGACGGTGCCGGTGAAGACGCTCAAGGCGCTGGCGAAGAAGGTCACGGAGGTTCCCGAAGGCTTCAAGCTGCACCCGCGGGTCGAGAAGGTCATCGCGGACCGCCGGGCGATGGGCGAGGGAAAGCTGCCGCTCGACTGGGGCATGGGCGAGACGCTCGCCTACGCGACGCTGCTCAACGACGGCTATGGCGTACGCCTGTCGGGAGAGGACGTCGGTCGCGGCACGTTCAGCCACCGCCACGCGGTGCTGCACGACCAGAACCGCGAGAAATGGGACTCGGGCACGTGGGTGCCGCTCGAGCACATCAAGGAAGGCCAGCCCGAATTCGAGGTGATCGACTCGGTGCTCACCGAATACGGCGTGCTCGGGTTCGAATACGGCTACACGACATCGGAGCCCACGCGGCTCGTGCTCTGGGAGGCGCAGTTCGGCGACTTCGCCAACGGCGCGCAGGTCGTCATCGACCAGTTCATCAGCGCCGGCGAGGTCAAATGGGGTCGCATCTGCGACCTCGTGCTGCTGCTGCCGCACGGTTACGAAGGCCAGGGCCCGGAGCATTCGTCGGCGCGGCCCGAGCGCTACCTGCAGCTGTGCGCCGAGCACAACATGCAGGTGTGCGTGCCGACCACACCCGCGCAGATCTTCCATCTGCTGCGCCGGCAGATGGTGCGCAAGTTCAAGAAGCCGCTCGTCGTGATGAGCCCGAAGAGCCTGCTGCGGCACAAGGAGGCTGTGTCGACCCTCGACGAGCTTGCCGGCGGTCGTTTCCAGGACGTGATCGGCGAGATCGAGAACCTCGACGCAGGAAGCGTACGCCGCGTGATCGCCTGCTCCGGGAAGGTCTACTACGAGCTCGTCGCCTACCGTCGCGAGCACAAGATCACCGACGCGGCGATCATCCGGCTGGAGCAGCAGTACCCGTTCCCGCACGACGCGTTCAAGGCCGCGATCGAAAAATTCCCGAACGCCACCGAGATCGTCTGGTGCCAGGAAGAACCGCAGAACCAGGGGGCGTGGTACCGGCTGCGCGCCTATTTCCGCGCCGACGCGCTGCCCAGGCAGGTGGTCTCCTATGCCGGGCGGCCCGTGTCGGCGTCGACGGCCGTCGGCTACATGTCCAAGCATCTCGCCCAGCAGAAGGCCCTCATCGAGGCGGCCTTCGGGCCCGACCTGCACGAGGGCGAGATGCTCGTCGGAACCTGACAGGAAACACCCAATGCTGATCGAAGTCAAAGTTCCGCAACTGCCGGAGTCGGTGGCCGAAGCCACGCTCGTGAGCTGGCACAAGAAGCCCGGCGAGGCCGTCGCGCGCGACGAGAACCTGATCGACGTCGAGACCGACAAGGTCGTGCTGGAACTGCCCGCGCCGGGCGGCGGCGTGCTGGTCGAGGTGAAAAGGCCCGACGGCTCCACGGTCCTGTCGCAGGAAGTCATCGCCGTCATCGACACCGACGCGAAGGCCACGGCGACGGCGGCGCCCGCGGCCGCGGCGAAGCCTGCGCCCGTTGCGGCACCCGCCCCCTCCGCTTCGGCTGCGGCAGGGCCGACGGCGCTTCCCGCGGCCCGCAAGATGATGGCCGATCAGGGCGTCGAACCGGCCAGCGTGGAAGGTACCGGCCGCGGCGGCCGAATCACCAAGGGCGACGTCATCGCCGCCACCGAGGCGAAGGCCGCGCCCGCCGCCCCGGCACCGGCCGCGAAGGCGCCGCCGGCGCCCGCAGTGCCGCTGCCCTCCGCACTCGGCAACCGGCCCGAGCAGCGCGTGCCGATGTCGCGGCTGCGCCAGCGCGTTGCCGAGCGTCTCGTCGCTTCGCAGTCCACCGCGGCGATCCTGACGACATTCAACGAAGTCAACATGCAGCCGGTCATCGACCTGCGCAACAAGTACAAGGACCGCTTCGAGAAGGAGCACGGCGTCAAGCTGGGATTCATGGGCTTCTTCGTGAAGGCGGCGGTGCATGCGCTGAAGAAGTATCCCGCCGTCAACGCGTCGATCGACGGCACGGACATCGTCTACCACGGCTATTTCGACATCGGCATCGCCGTGGGCAGCCCGCGCGGCCTCGTCGTGCCGATCATCCGCGACGCGGACCAGCTCTCGATCGCGGAGATCGAGGCGAAGATCGCCGACTTCGGCAAGCGTGCGCAGGACGGCAAACTCGGCGTCGAGGAGCTCACCGGCGGCACCTACACGATCTCGCAACGGCGGTGTCTTCGGCTCGATGCTGTCCACCCCGATCATCAACCCGCCGCAGTCCGCGATTCTCGGCGTCCACGCGACCCGGGACCGTGCCGTCGTCGAGAATGGGCAGATCGTCGTGCGGCCGATCAACTATCTGGCGCAGTCCTACGATCACCGGATCATCGACGGCCGCGAGGCGGTGCTGTCGCTGGTGGCGATCAAGGACGCGCTGGAGGATCCGGCGCGCTTGCTGCTCGACCTTTGAGGAAGGTCGACATGCCAGAACCATTCGACGTTGTCGTGATCGGGGGCGGCCCCGGCGGCTACATCGCCGCGATCCGCGCCGCGCAGCTCGGTTTGAAGACCGCCTGCATCGACGACTGGACCCGCGCCGGCGGCAAGCCCGCGCCGGGCGGCACCTGCACCAACGTCGGCTGCATTCCGTCGAAGGCGCTGCTGCAGTCGTCGGAACACTACGCGCACGCCGCACACGCGTTCGCCGACCACGGCATCGAGGTCAAGGGCCTCGCCATCGACGTCAAGCGGATGCAGGCGCGCAAGGAAAAGGTCGTCGCGCAGAACAACGACGGCATCCTCTATCTGTTCAAGAAGAACAAGATCGCGTTCTTCCACGGCACCGGCGCCTTCGCCGGCGGCAGCGCGCAGGCGGGCTGGAGCGTCAAGGTCGCCGGCGAGAAACCGGCCGAGCTCCTCGCGCGGCACGTGATCGTCGCCACCGGCTCGAAGCCGCGCGCGCTGCCGGGAACGCCGATCGACAATCGGCTCGTGCTCGACAACGAGGGGGCGCTCGCGATTGCCGAGGTGCCGAAGCGGCTCGGCGTCGTCGGCGCCGGCGTGATCGGGCTCGAGATGGGCAGCGTGTGGCGGCGGCTCGGCGCGGAGGTCGTCGTGCTGGAGGCGCTGCCGGCCTTTCTCGGTGCGGCCGACGAGGCGGTCGCCAAAGAGGCGCACAAGGCCTTCGCCAAACAGGGTCTCGCGATCCATACCGGCATCGCGATCACCAAAGTCACGCTCGGCAAGAGCGACGTCGCCGTCGAGTGGAACGACGCCGGCGGCAAGCCGCAGGGCGCCACCTTCGACAAGCTGATCGTGTCGATCGGCCGCGTGCCGCACACGGCGGGACTCGAACCCGGTGCCGTGGGACTGGAGCTCGACGAGCGCGGTTTCGTCGCCGTCGACGGCGAATGCCGGACCAACCTCGGCAACGTCTGGGCCGTCGGCGACGTCGTTCGCGGCCCGATGCTCGCGCACAAGGCCGAGGAGGAAGGCGTCGCGGTCGCCGAGCGCATCGCCGGCCAGCACGGGCACGTCGACTTCAACACGATTCCGTGGGTGATCTACACGGCACCGGAAATCGCGTGGGTCGGCAAGACCGAGCAGCAGCTGAAGGCCGAGGGTGCGCCCTACCGGGCCGGCACGTTCCCGTTCTCGGCCAATGGACGCGCCCGGGCGCTGGGCGACACGACGGGCTTCGTCAAGATTCTCGCCGACGCGAAGACCGACCGGATCCTGGGCATGCACATCATCGGCCCGTTGGCCTCGGAGCTGATCGCGGAGGGCGTGGTCGCGATGGAGTTCGGCGCGGCCAGCGAGGATCTCGCCCGGATCTGCCACGCGCATCCGTCGCTGTCCGAAGTGACGAAGGAGGCGGCGCTTGCGGTCGACAAGCGGACGCTCAACCTGTGATGACCCTGGTTCGCGGCACCGGGCGGTCGGGTTGCGTCCGGGTCTGATGCGCGAAGGACGCGGCACCGACGCGATGACGCCGCGGCGGACGCGGTGGGCGGCAGCAGGCGGGCACGGTGGAGCGAAGTACATGGGCGTGGCCGGGGCGATAGCGCCGGCCGCGCCGGTCATGGAGCCGCGCCGGTGAACGACCTGGCCACCGGCAGCGTGGCGCAGCGCGGCGGTGCGCTCGTCGGGTATCTCGAGCCGATCCTGCGCGCACGCCAAACGATGCTCGATCGCGCGCAGTCCGCCGCGCTCGACCGCCTGCAGGCGCTCGCCGACGCGCTCGCGGAGTTCCGTGCCGCGCGGCAGTCGACGCTGAAGCGGCTGTTCGCGCCGCCCGACGTTCCCCGCGGCGTCTATCTCTGGGGTGGCGTGGGCCGCGGCAAGAGCTTCCTGATGGACAGCTTCTACGCGACGGTCGGCATACGGCGCAAGACGCGCGTCCACTTCCACGCCTTCATGCGCGACGTCCACGAGGAGCTCGCCACGCTCAAGCAGGAGGAGGATCCGCTGGCGACGGTCGCGCAGCGGATCGCGCGCAGGTGGCGACTCGTCTGCTTCGACGAGTTCCACGTGTCCGACATCGCGGACGCCATGATCCTCGGCCGCCTGCTCGACGCGTTGTTCGGCCACGGCGTCGTCTTCGTGATGACGTCGAACTACCCGCCGGACGCACTCTGGCCGGACGGCATCCAGCGCGATCGTTTTCTCCCCGCCATCGCGCTGCTGAAGCAATGGCTCGACGTCGTCGAGGTCGACGCCGGCATCGACTACCGGTTGCGCGCGCTGGAGCAGGTGCAGAGCTATCACACGCCGCTCGGCCCGGACGCGGACACCGCGCTGGCCGCGGCGTTCGAGCGGATGCGCAGCGGGCCGGACGAGGACCACAGGCTGCACATCGAGGGACGCACGCTTGCCGCGAAGCGGCGCGCCGGCAGCGCCGTCTGGTTCGAGTTCACCACGCTGTGCGACGGCCCGCGCTCGCAGCGCGACTACCTGGAGCTCGCGCGCCGGTTCTCGGTCGTGTTCCTGTCCGGGGTGCCGGCCATGACCGCCGACATGGGCGACCGGGCGCGCCGCTTCACGTGGCTCATCGACATCCTGTACGATCATCGCGTGAAACTGATCGTCGCGGCCGCCGTGCCGCCCGAGGCGCTGTACACCGCCGGACCGAACAGCCGCGAATTCCCGCGCACCGTGAGCCGCCTCGTCGAAATGCAGACCCACGACTACATGGCGCAGCCGCACGTCGCCGCCGCCTGACCCGCGGCTGCCCCCACGAAAACGATCGCCCCCGAGCGCGACCGCATACCCCCGAAGGAGATCCCCGTGCAGAAATTCAAGGCCTACCGGACATTCGAAGAAAGCAAGGTCGTGTCGAGCCGCTTCGTCGAGATGGGCATCGACGACCTCGACGCCGGCGACGTCGTCGTCCGCACCAAGTATTCGACGATCAACTACAAGGACGCGCTCTCCTACAACGGTGCCGGCAAGATCATGCGCAAGTACCCGACCAATGCCGGCATCGACATGGCGGGTACGGTGGAGTCGTCGTCCAATCCGCGCTGGAAACGCGGCGACAAGGTGATCGTCCACGGCTACGACATGGGCGTCGCGCACGACGGCGGCTATGCGGAGTTCGTCCGCGTGCCCGGAGAGTGGATCGTCCGGCGTCCGGAGAGCATGACGGCCTTCGACGCGATGACGATGGGCACCGCCGGTTTCACCGCCGCGCAGGCGATCATGCTGATGGAGCACAACGGGCTGCGGCCGGCGCACGGGCCGGTCGCGGTCACCGGCGCGACGGGCGGGGTGGGCTCGGTCGCGATCGAGATCCTCGCCAAGACGGGGTTCCACGTCGTGGCGATCACCGGCAAGTCCGAGGAAACCGCCTACCTCAAGGGCCTGGGCGCTGCGGAGGTCCTCCAGCGGCAGTCGATCGATCTCACGAAGATTCGCGCTGCTCGACAAGTCGACGTGGGCCGGTGTGGTCGACAACCTCGGCGGCGAGATGCTGACGTGGCTCCTCTCGACGATGAAGGTTGGCGGGATGATCGGGTCGGTCGGCCTCGCCGCCGGAATGAAGCTCGATACGACGGTCGCGCCGTTCATCCTCCGCGGGGTGGGCCTGCTCGGCGTGGACAGCGCCAACTGCCCGATGCACCTGCGGCAAAAGGTCTGGAACAAGCTCGCCGTCGACTGGCGGCCCGACCGGGTCCACGACCAGGTCCGCACCATCGACTTCGACGACCTGCCCACCCACTTCGATGCCTACCTCAAGGGCATGGTGCGGGGACGAACGGTGGTTCGCATCGCGCCCGACAGCCATCCCTGACCGGAGCGCCGGTCGGCGGCGCCGATGGTCCGCCGGGAGGGCGGCGGACGGCGGCCAGGGAACCGGGCGCCGGGCGCACGGGTGTTGATCCGGCGCAATCCCTGCGGCGCGAGCGGACCGTAGGCTTGCGCGATTGTTCCCGCGAGGGTCGCCGACGGCGACGACGAGGGGGCGGGCAGCGGGCCGCCCCTTCGCGTCGTCCGACATAAGAGACAACACCCGGCCGGCGCTTCGGCCGGCTGCGGCGCGCGATCGGGCGCGCCCGCCAACGAGGAGAGAACACCATGGCCACGTACAAGGAGTTCCATCGCAGTTCACTGGCGGACCGCGATGCGTTCTGGCGCGGGCAGGCGGCGCTCGTCGACTGGCAGACCCCGTTCTCCGCGGTGCTCGACTACTCGAAGCCGCCGTTCGCGAAGTGGTTCGTGGGCGGCCGCACGAACATCTGCCACAACGCGGTCGACCGCCACCTCGCGACGCGCGGAGACCAGAAAGCGCTGATCTACATCTCGACGGAGACCGGTCAGCAGGCCACGTACACGTACCGCGAGCTCCACGCCGAGGTCAACCGCTTCGCGGCCGTGCTGAAGGCGCAGGGCGTGGGCCACGGCGATCGCGTCCTCATCTACATGCCGATGATCGCCGAGGCGGCGTTCGCGATGCTCGCCTGCACGCGCATCGGGGCGATTCACTCGGTCGTTTTCGGGGGCTTTGCCGCGGCGAGCCTCGCCACGCGCATCGACGACGCGAAACCGAAGGTGATGATCACGTCCGACGCGGGGATGCGCGGCGGCAAGGCGGTGCCGTACAAGCACCTCGTCGACGAATCGATCCGGCTCGCGGCGAGCCCGCCGCACCGGGTGATCATCGTCAATCGCGGCCTCGACCGGGAGATGCCGGTGGTCGCCGGGCGCGACCTCGACTACGCGACGCTGCGCGCGCAGCACATGAGCGCCCAGGTGCCGTGCGAGTGGCTGGAATCGTCCGAACCCTCGTACATCCTGTACACGTCGGGAACCACCGGCAAGCCGAAGGGCGTGCAGCGTGACACCGGCGGCTATGCGGTGGCGCTCGCCGCGTCGATGCGCGACATCTTCTGTGTCGCGCCCGGCGAGACGATGTTCACCACCAGCGACATCGGCTGGGTGGTCGGCCATTCGTACATCGTCTACGGGCCGCTGCTCAACGGCTCGACGACGATCATGTACGAGGGCCTGCCGATCCGGCCCGACCCCGGCATCTGGTGGAAGATCGTCGCCGACCACAAGGTCAAGACGATGTTCAGCTCGCCCACGGCGGTGCGCGTGCTGAAGAAGCAGGATCCCGCCTACATGAAGGCGCACGATCTGTCGACGCTGAGGTACCTGTTCCTCGCCGGCGAGCCGCTGGACGAGCCGACGGCGCGCTGGGCGTCCGATTCACTCGGCGTGGCGATCATCGACAACTACTGGCAGACGGAAACCGGCTGGCCGATCCTCTCGGCGCAGCTCGGCGTGGAGGAGACGCCGCGCAAATTCGGCAGCCCGTCGTTTCCCGTCTACGGCTACGACGTCCGGCTGCTGCGCGAAGGCAGCGGCGACGAGGCCGGCGCCGACGAGAAGGCGGTGCTGACGATCATGCCGCCGCTGCCGCCGGGATGCATGACGACGGTTTGGGGCGACGACTCGCGCTTCGTCAAGACGTATTTTTCCGATTTCGGCACGAAGCTCGCCTACTCGACGTTCGACTGGGCGACACGCGACGCGGACGGCTATTACTTCGTGCTCGGCCGCACCGACGACGTCATCAACGTCGCCGGGCACCGGCTCGGCACCCGCGAGATCGAGGAGGCGGTGCAGGCGCACGCCGGCATCGCCGAGGTCGCGGTCGTCGGCGTCGCCGATCCGCTGAAGGGCCAGATCCCGGTCGCCTTCGCCGTCGTCAAGGACCCGGCGAAGCTCGCCACGCCGGAGGGCGTCGCGCAGATGCGCAAGGAGGTGATGGACACGGTCGACCGCGAGCTCGGCGCGATCGGGCGGCCCGGCGCCGTCCATTTCGTGTCGCTGCTGCCCAAGACGCGCTCCGGCAAGCTCCTGCGCCGGTCGATCCAGGCGCTGGCCGAGGGTCGCGATCCGGGCGATCTGACGACCATCGAGGACCCGGGCGCCCTGGAACAGATTCGCAACGCGCTCGCCGGGCGCTGAGCGCGACCCGCGGGTGGGGTGCCGGGCGCGTCGGCGTCCCGCCTTGGCGCCGAGCCCTGCCGCGATCGATCCGGCGGTGGCAGCGCCTCGATTCGCGCGCGAGGGACCGGCCGGGCGATAATAGGCATCCGACCCGGTCGCCGCCTTCCGTTCCATGTCCGCCGTTCCGTCCGTTCCCTCCGTCGCCCGCGCCGTGGCGGCCGCCGCCATCGAAGCGCGGCACGCCCCCTTGGCGGTCGCGACGCGTGGCGACGCCGTCGATGCGGTGCACTTCGGTTCGGTCGCCGTCGTCGACCGCGACGCGACGCTGCTCTTCGCTGCGGGCGACCCCGAATACCTGACCACGACGCGCAGTGCACTGAAGCCATTTCAGGCGATGCCCTTCGTCGCGGCGGGCGGGGTCGAGCGCTTCGGCTACTCGACCGAGCAGGTGGCCCTCCTGTGCGCCAGCCATTCGGGCGAGCCGCGACATGTTGCCGCAGTTGCCGACATGCTTGCACGCGCCGGCAACGACGTGTCGGACTTGCAGTGCGGGACGCATGCGCCGGGCTATTTCGAGGTGCGCGGCGACGTCCCGCCGCCGCCACCCTATTCGCCGCTCGCGCACAACTGCTCGGGCAAGCACAGCGGCATGCTCGCCTACTGCGTCCACTGCGGGCTGCCGAAGGCGGACTACCTCGCGTGGGGCCATCCGCTGCAGCAAGCGATACGCGAATCGGTCGCCCACTTCACCGCCACCCCCGAGAACGAGCTCGTCGCCGGCATCGACGGCTGCTCCGCCCCGAACTACGCCGTGCCGCTCGCCCGGCTCGCCCTCGGTTTCGCCCGCCTCGCGGCCGACGGGGAGGACCCGCGTTACGGGGCCGCGCCGCGCCGTCTCGCCGCCGCGATGACCGCCCATCCCGAAATGGTGTCCGGCGACGGCCGCAACGACCTCGCGTTGATGCGTGCCGGACGGGGCGACTGGGTGACCAAGATCGGCGCCGAAGGTGTCCAGGCGATCGGCGTGCGCAGCAAGGGGCTCGGCATCGCGATCAAGGTCGTCGACGGGGCGAAGCGCGGGCTCCATCCGGCGACGGTCGAGGTGCTCGATCAGCTGGGGCTGCTGGATGCCGAGCAGCGGCGGGAGCTTTCCGGCTGGCGCGAACCGGTGGTGCGCAACTATCGCGGAATCGTGACCGGCGCGGTGCGCCCGGTGGTCGTGCTGAACCGGGTTTCGGGACACGCGGCGACGGGCATGCGGCGACTCGCGACCGGCGCGGGCGTACAGCGGTGAACCCCTTGTTCAGGTTGAACTTCCCGCCCGGTCGACGGTCTCTCTGTGCAAGCGTGCGCTGCATAAGCGCCCCGGCAGGGTCCGGTCGGAACGAGCCGTCCGGCGAAGACCCACAAGACCGGCGGCCGCCGCGCCTGCCGTTCGGCGGGCAAAACAACGATTCGAATCAGGGACAGCCCGTAGATGGGTGATCGCGAAGTCGACCAGCAGCTCGTATTGCGCGCCCAAAGGGGCGACAAGCGCGCCTTCGAGCTTCTGGTCATGAAATACCAGCGCAAGCTGGGGCGGCTGCTGTCGCGGCTGGTGCGCGATCCTGCGGAAGTCGAGGACGTGACGCAGGAAGCGTTCATCAAGGCGTATCGCGCGCTGCCCTCGTTTCGCGGCGACAGTGCGTTCTACACGTGGTTGTATCGGATCGCGATCAACACCGGAAAGAACTATCTGGTCGCGCTCGGTCGGCGCGCGCCGACGACGACCGGCGTCGATCTCGAGGACGCGGAGAATTTCGAGGACGCGGACGCGCTGCGCGACAGCAGCACGCCCGAGAGCGAATTGGAAGGCAAGCAGGTCGCGACCGTCGTCAACAAGGCGATGGAAGCGCTGCCGGAGGACCTGAGGACCGCGATCACGCTGCGTGAGATCGAGGGCCTGAGCTACGAAGAGATCGCCAACGTGATGAACTGTCCGATTGGCACGGTGCGCTCCCGGATCTTCCGGGCGCGGGAAGCGATCGCAGCGGATTTGCGGCCGCTGTTGGGGACCGACAAGGACCGGAGATGGTGATGGGCGAGGAAATTTCGCGTCTGATGGACGGCGAACTCGACGACGAGCACGTCGAGATCGTCTGCACACAACTGAAGCACCCTGAAGCGATGACCACGTGGATGTGCTATCACGTGATCGGCGACACGCTGCGCGGGACCGATTGCCGGGACGCCGGGTTCGCGCGCAGATTCGCCGCGCGGCTCGCCGCCGAACCGACGGTACTGGCGCCGATGCCGCGCGCCGGACGCACGTTGTCGTTCGCGTGGGCGGCCGCGGCGACGGTTGCCGCGGTGGCCGTCGTCGGCTGGGTCGCCGTCAGCACGGTCGAGGCCCCGCCGATGGCACTCGCGAAGGCGAAGGAGGCCGCCAGCGTCCGCGCCGCGCAGGTCGGTCCGCAGACGGTTCCTGCCGACTATCTGCTCGCGCACCAGGAATACTCGCCGACGGCGCCGATCCAGGGCGTCGGCCCGTACCTGCGCGCCGCCGCGATCCAGGGCATCGATGGTCGTCCGTAGCGTGCGGTACCGGGTGCGGCGCGGGACGCTCGCGCAGCTCGCATTCCTGCTGGTGCTGCTCGCCGGCGCGCCGCTGGCGCGCGCCGAAAGCGTCGCCGAATGGCTCGAACGCACGTCGCTGGCGGCGCGCAAGCTCAACTACGTCGGGACGATCGTCTATCAGCACGCCGGGCACGTCGAGACCTCGCGCCTCGTGCATCTCAACGAAGGCGGCGTCGAGACCGAGAAGCTCGTCAATCTCGACGGCCCGGCGCGCGAGGTGATCCGCAGCCAGGGCGAGGTCCGCTGCTTCTACCCCGATGCGAAGGTCGTGCGCATCGAGCCCCGGACGTTCCGCAACGCCTTCCCGTCGCTGTCGCCGCTGCAGCAGAAATCGCTGGCCGAGTTCTACGAGTTCAGCGTTGCCGAGACCAGCCGCGTGGCCGGGATGGAGGCGCAGGCGTACATCTTCAAGCCCAAGGACGGTTTGCGCTACGGGCACAAGTTCTGGGCGGAGATCGGCACCGGGCTCCTGCTCAAGGCGCGCATCCTCAACGAGAAGGACGAGGTCGTCGAGCAGTTCGCGTTCACGGACGTCGTCCTCGGGGCGCACGTCGACCGCGACATGGTGAAACCCTCGTGGCCGCCCGCGCCCCCGGACTGGAAGGTGCTGCAGACGGGGCCGGACGACGTCGAGGCCCACGACACGGGCTGGGCCGTCGCGAAGCTGCCGCCGGGATTCGTCAAGATCGGCGAAGGCTTCCGCAAGCTGCGCGGCAAACGGGTGCGCGTCGCCCATCTGGTATTCTCGGACGGGCTCGTTGCGGTATCCGTCTTCATCGAGCCGACCGGCGCGGCCGCCCATCCCACCGGAATGCTGCAGCAGGGCGGCGTCAACGTGTACATACGCCAGCTCGACGACCAGGTGGTCACCGTCCTGGGCGAAGCGCCCCCGGCCACCGTCCGCCAGATCGCGTATTCCGTCAGTCGCCGCTAGCGCCCGTTCGCCGGCGTCGACGCATCGCTCCACCCATCCGACTCGTCCCGAGGTCACGTCCCATGATGCAACGCTTCCGTTCCCCGCTCGCCGTCACTGCCTTCGCCGTGCTCGCCGCGATCCTTGCCGCCGCGATGCCCGTCGCCGCGCACGCGCAGCGTGGCGGACTCCCCGATTTCACCGAACTCTACGAAAAGCAGAGCCCGGCCGTCGTGAGCATCGACGTGACGCAGAAGGCGCGGACCGCGCGCGGCATGCCCGAGCTGTCCGAGGACGATCCGTTCTACGAGTTCTTCCGCCGCTTCGGCCAGGTTCCGCGCGACCGCCAGATGCCCGAGCGGCAGTCCGTCGGTTCCGGGTTCATCATTTCGAGCGACGGCTATCTCGTCACCAACGCGCATGTCGTCGACGGCGCCGACGAAGTGAAGGTCAACCTCGCCGACAAGCGCGAGTTCAAGGCGAAGGTGATCGGCACCGACAAGCGCACCGACGTCGCGCTGCTCAAGATCGAGGCTGCCAATCTCCCGCGGGTGACCATCGGCGATCCGGAGAAGCTCAAGGTCGGCGAATGGGTCGTCGCGATCGGCAAGCCGTTCGGGCTCGACAACACGATGACCGCCGGTATCGTCAGCGCCAAGGGGCGCGACCTGCCGCAGGAGAACCTCGTCGCCTACATCCAGACCGACGCGGCGATCAACCCGGGCAACTCGGGAGGCCCGCTGTTCAACCTCAAGGGCGAGGTCGTGGGGATCAACTCGCAGATCTTCAGCCGCACCGGCGGCTTCATGGGCCTCGCCTTCGCGATTCCGATCGACATCGCGATGAACGTCGCGAACCAGCTGAAGGACAAGGGCCGCGTCACGCGCGGCAAGATCGGCGTGCAGATTCAGGAGGTGAGCAAGGAGACGGCCGAGGCCTTCGGGCTGCCGAAGGCGAGCGGCGCGCTCGTGAACTCCGTCGAGAAGGGTGGTCCCGCCGAAAAAGGCGGAGTCGAAGCCGGCGACATCATCCTCAAGGTGGATGGGCGCGACGTCGCCTCGTCGGTCGAACTGCCGCGGATCGTCACCGCCGTGCGCCCGGGCAACAAGGTGACCCTCACCGTCTGGCGCAAGGGCGCGACGCGCGAGCTCGGCGTCACCGTGGCCGAATTGAAGGATGACGCGGGCGCCGCTCAGCAGCGCCGCGGCGCACCGGCGCCCAAGGAAAAAGCCAAACCCAACCGGATGGGCCTGGTGCTGTCCGATCTCACCGAGGAGCAGAAGAAGGAAGCCGAGGTGAAGGGGGGCGTGCTGATCGAGGAGGTGGCGCCCGGCATCCGCGGCAACGTGCAGCCGGGGGACGTGATTCTCGCCATCGTCAACCGCGGCCAGACGACGGAAGCGAAGAGCGCCGAGCAGGTCAACGGGCTGCTTTCCAAGCTCGACAAGGGCGCGTCGGCGACGCTGCGCCTGAAGCGCGGCGAGCAGGAGTTCTTCGCCACGTTGCGCCTTAACGGCGCCGAGTGAGCAGGCCGGCCGAAGGCCAGGCGCGAAGCGCGCGTCCGCTTGCGACCGAGGTGCGCCCGACGACCGGGCGCAACGCGATCACGCGACGGCGCGACGCACCGGCCGCGCGCCGGACGATCCCGTTGACGCTCACGCTGGTCTCACGCGCGTACTGCCATCTGTGCGACGAGATGCGCGACGCGCTCGCGCCTGTCGCCGCCGTGCACGGCGCGGTGGTGGAGGTGATCGACATCGACGCCGCCGGCAACGAGGCGCTGGAGGCACAATGGGGCGACTTCGTGCCGGTGCTGTTCGCCGGTACACCGGGCGCGGGTCGCGAGCTTTGCCACTACCATCTGGATCGCGATCGGGTGATCGCGGCGCTGACGGCGGCGACAGTCGCGCCCGACGCGAAAATCCGCTAAAATTCAATGTGATTCGTGCGAGGCGAGGGCACTTTTCCGGTGCCCTTTTGTTTTCGCCCGCCACCCTCCTTTCCCGCTCGTGGATCTGATCCGCAATTTCTCCATCATCGCCCACATCGACCATGGCAAGTCGACGCTGGCGGACCGGTTCATCCAGCGCTGCGGCGGCCTGTCCGACCGCGAGATGGAGGAGCAGGTGCTCGACACGATGGACCTCGAGCGCGAGCGCGGCATCACGATCAAGGCGCAGACCGCGGCGCTGTCCTACAAGGCGCGCGACGGACAGGATCTACCGGCTCAACCTGATCGACACACCGGGCCACGTCGACTTCGCGTACGAGGTGTCGCGCTCGCTCGCCGCCTGCGAAGGCGCGCTGCTCGTCGTCGACGCGTCGCAGGGGGTGGAGGCGCAGACCGTCGCCAACTGCTACACCGCGATCGAGCAGGGGGTCGAGGTGATCCCCGTGCTGAACAAGATCGACCTGCCCTCGGCCGACCCGGACCGCGTCATCGAGGAAATCGAGGACATCATCGGCATCGACGCGCAGGAGGCGATCCGCGCCAGCGCCAAGACCGGCGAGGGGATCGACGACATCCTCGAGGCCGTCATCGCCCGCATCCCGCCGCCGAAGGGCGACCCGGAGGGACCGCTTCAGGCGCTCATCATCGACTCGTGGTTCGACAACTACGTCGGCGTCGTGATGCTGGTTCGAGTGATGGAGGGCACGCTGAAGCCGCGCGACAAGATCCAGCTGATGGCCACCGGCGCCGTCTACGGCTGCGAGCAGGTGGGCGTCTTCACGCCGAAGGCGATCGCGCAGGACGAGCTTTCCGCCGGCGGCGTGGGCTTCATCGTCGCCGGCATCAAGGAGATCCACGCCGCGAAAGTCGGCGACACCGTGACGCTCGCGGCCCGGCCCGCCGCGACGGCGCTTCCCGGCTTCAAGGACGTCAAGCCGCAGGTGTTCGCCGGGCTCTACCCGGTCGAGGCCAACCAGTACGAGGCGCTGCGCGACGCGCTCGACAAGCTCAAGCTCAACGACGCGTCGCTGCACTACGAGCCCGAGGTCTCCCAGGCGCTCGGCTTCGGGTTCCGCTGCGGCTTCCTCGGCCTCTTGCACATGGACATCGTCCAGGAGCGGCTCGAGCGCGAATACGACATGGATCTCATCACGACGGCGCCCACCGTCGTCTACGAGGTGCTGCTGCGCGACGGCACCGTGCTCGAGATCGAGAATCCGTCGCGGCTGCCGGACCTGTCGAAGGTCGAGGAGATCCGCGAGCCGATCATCACCGCGACGATCCTGACGCCGCAGGAGTACGTCGGCCCGGTGATCACCCTGTGCACCGAGAAGCGCGGCGCCCAGAAGAACATGCAGTACATGGGGCGCCAGGTCATGCTGACCTACGAGCTGCCGCTCGCCGAGGTCGTGATGGACTTCTTCGACAAGCTGAAATCGGTGTCGCGCGGCTATGCGTCGCTCGACTACGAATTCACCGAGTTCCGCGCCGCCGACGTGGTCAAGCTCGACATCCTGATCAATGGCGAGCGCGTGGACGCGCTGTCGGTGATGGTCCATCGCTCGGTGTCGGTGTATCGCGGCCGCGAAGTCGCCGCCAAGATGCGCAAGCTCATTCCGCGGCAGATGTTCGACGTCGCGGTCCAGGCGTCGATCGGCGCCCAGATCATCGCCCGCGAGAACATCAAGGCGATGCGCAAGAACGTGCTCGCCAAGTGCTACGGCGGGGACATCACACGCAAGAAGAAGCTCCTCGAGAAGCAGAAGGCCGGCAAGAAGCGGATGAAGGCCGTCGGCAGCGTGGAGATTCCGCAGGAGGCGTTCCTGGCCATCCTTCAGGTCGGCGAGAAGTGAGGCCGGTCGCGACGTCGCTCCGCATCGCCCGCCGCGGCGGCGGCTGCCGGGTGCGAGCGATTCCGGCAGGCGCTGCCCGTCGCCGGACGCGACGAGGGGCCGTTTTTGCGATCCGGACGGCGGCCGCGCGAGTGCCGTGCCGTGCGAGAATGCGGCCCGCGTGCCCGTCCCGCACACCGCCGCGTCTGCAACAACCGTCATCGACGACATGAACTTCGCGCTGATCCTGTTCCTGCTCACCGTCTGCACCGGCGTCATCTGGGCCGCCGACCGCTATTTCTGGGCGCGCAGCCGCCCGGCGGATGCCCCGGAGCCCTGGTGGATCGAGTACCCGAAGAGCTTCTTTCCGGTGCTGCTGATCGTGTTCCTGCTCCGCTCGTTTCTCGCCGAGCCGTTCAAGATTCCGTCGTCCTCGATGCGGCCGACGCTCGAGGTGGGCGATTTCATCCTCGTCAACAAGTTCACGTACGGCATCCGGCTGCCGATCGTCGAGCAGAAGATCATTCCCCTTGGCGATCCGAGGCGCGGCGACGTCGTCGTGTTTCGCTATCCGGTGAATCCGTCGCAGGATTTCATCAAGCGGGTTGTCGGGGTGGGCGGGGATGAGGTCGTCTATCGCGACAAGCAGCTCATCGTGAACGGCAAGCCCTGGCCGCAGAAGCCGGACGGCACGTACAGCTATCTCGAGGGTCTGCGCTTCGAGACCACACAACGCGTCACCGAGACCGCGGAGGGCCGGGACGGCCCGCGGGACCACGAGATCGCGCAGAACCTGCACGCGCAACCGGTGTACCCGCAGAACGTGCGCCCGTTCCCGGGGCGCGAGAACTGCGATTACAATGAGCGCGGCTTCGTCTGCCGCGTACCGCAGGGACAGTATTTCATGATGGGCGACAACCGCGACAACAGCGACGACAGCCGCTATTGGGGCTTCGTGCCCGACGATCACATCCGCGGGCGGGCGTTCTTCGTCTGGTTCAACTGGGACGACATCTCGAGCTTCGCGTTCAAGCGCGTCGGCAGCGGGATTCGCTAAGGGGGCAGGATGCGCAATCGATCGAAGCAGCACGGACTCTCGATCCTCGGGTTTCTGTTCGTCGCGGCGGTCATCGTCGCCTGCGCGATGATCGGCTTCCGCATGGCGCCGGCCTACATCGAGTACTACTCGGTGCAGAAGGCGCTCAGGCAGTCGCTGGACGAAACCAAGGACTTCCAGACGCCGGCGGAATTGCGCAAGGCGTTCCAGAGGTACGCCGACTCCGGCTACATCGAGTCGGTGCGCGGCGCCGACGTCGACGTGCAGAAGATCGGCAACGAAATCGTCGTGTCGGCGAGCTGGACGCGCAAGCTGCATCTGGTCTCGAACGTTAGCCTCTTTCTGGAGTTCGAGGCGTCGGCCAGCCGCTGATTTCCGGCGCCGACCGAGGCCCGATCCGGAGGATGCCGTCATCCGCGCTGCGTGACCGGCTCGGTTACGCGTTCCGCCGTCCGGAGCTCCTCGCCCAGGCGCTGACGCACCGCAGCCACGGCGCCGCCCACAACGAGCGCCTCGAGTTCATCGGCGATGCGGTGCTGAACTGCGTGGTCGCGGCCCACGTGTACGCGCGTTTTCCGCTCATTCCGGAAGGCGATCTGTCGCGCATCCGCGCCCATCTCGTCAACGGTGACACGCTCGCCAGGCTCGGCGCGGCACTCGATCTGGGCAGCGAAATTCGCCTCGGTGAAGGCGAGCTGCGCAGCGGGGGCGCGGGCCGGCCGTCGATTGTCGCCGACGCGCTCGAAGCCGTGTTCGGCGCCGTATTCGTGGACGGCGGCTTCGAGGCGGCACGTTCGGTCATCGACAAGGTATTCGCCGGCGAGTTCGCCGCGCTCGATCCGGCGGCACTCGGCAAGGACCCGAAGACACGGCTGCAGGAGTGGCTGCAGGCACGCCGCGTCGCGGTGCCGGAATACGTCGTCATCGCGACGGTCGGCGAGGCGCACGCGCAGACGTTCACCGTCGAGTGCCGGGTTACCGCGCTCGGCGTGGCGCTGCCCGGCACCGGCACCAGCCGGCGTGCGGCCGAACAGGCCGCCGCTGCCGCAGCCTACGCGCGGCTGACCGATTCGGCGGAACGCGCACGTGGCTGACGTTGCCCAGCCGTCGCGCGCCGGCCACATCGCCATCGTCGGGCGACCGAATGTCGGCAAGTCGACGCTGCTCAATCATCTGGTCGGCCAGAAGGTCAGCATCACGTCGAAGAAGGCGCAGACGACGCGGCATCGCGTGACCGGAATCCTGACCACCGCGGCGGCCCAGTTCGTGTTCGTGGACACGCCCGGCTTCCAGACCCGGCACCGGTCGCGGCTCAACGAGCGGATGAACCGGGCAGTCACGCAGAGCCTCGCCGACGTGGACGCGGTGGTGCTGGTGATCGAGGCGGGACGCACGGTTGCCGCCGATCGCACGGTGATCCGCCTGCTGCCGGTCGGCGCGAGCGTGGTCGTCGCGTTGAACAAGGTGGACCAGCTGAAGGACAAGGACGCGCTGCTGCCGCAGATGGCCGAGCTGTCGGCCCTGTACCCGTTCAAGGCGATCGTTCCGGTCAGTGCCGAGAAGGAGCAGGCGCTCGATCGGTTGCTTGCCGAGATGGCGACGCTGCTTCCGGAGGCGGCCCCGATCTACGGTGCCGACGAGATCACCGACCGCGACGAGCGGTTTCTCGCCGCCGAGTTCATCCGCGAGAAGATCTTCCGGCTTCTCGGCGAGGAAGTGCCCTATGCGGCGACGGTCGGCATCGATCGGTTCGTCGAGGAAGCCGGCGTGCGGCACATCTACGCGACGGTCTACGTCGACCGCGACAACCAGAAGGCGATCCTGGTGGGCGCCGGCGGCGTGCGGATGAAGGAAATCGCGAGCAAGGCGCGGGCCGACATGGAGCGGACCTTCGGCGGCCCCGTGTTTCTCGAGGTCTGGGTGCGCGTCAAGCGCGGCTGGGCCGACGACGACACGCTGCTCAGGCGCTTCGGTTACTGACGCACGCACGATGCCCCCACGCGCCCAGCCCCAGCGTCGCGACGACCAGCCCGCGTTCGTGCTGCACACATACCCGTACCGCGAGACCAGCCTCATCGTCGAGGCGTTCACCCCGGAATACGGCCGCGTCGCGCTGGTGGCGCGAGGCGCGAAGCGCCCGCGTTCGGAACTGCGCGGGCTGCTGCAGGGCTTTCAGCCATTGCTGCTGTCCTGGTCCGGGCAGCACGAGCTGAAGACGCTGCTGAAGGCCGAATGGCGCGGCGGGATGCCGCTGGTGGCCGGGTCGGCGCTCTTGTGCGGCTTCTATCTCAACGAGCTGCTCCTGAAGCTGCTCGCACGCGAGGATCCGCACGCGCGGCTGTTTGCGCAGTACGAGACGGCGTTGGGCGAGCTCGCGGCCGGGTGTCCGCAAGCGCCGGTGCTGCGCCGGTTCGAGCTGGCACTCCTCACCGAGCTGGGCTATGCGCTGCCGCTGTTGCGTGAGGCGGACACCGGCGCGCCGGTCGACCCGTCCGCACGCTACCATTACGCGTTCGACCGCGGCCCACGGCGCACGCCGCCCGAGCCGGGTCTGCGACTGCCGCTGGTGCGCGGGGCGACGCTGGTCGCGCTGTCCGAAGGCAGGTACGCGGACGCGGAGACCGCCGCCGAGGCGAAGCGCCTGATGCGCGAGGTGCTCGACCACTACCTCGAGCAGCGCGGCGTCGAGAGCCGGCGACTCGTGCAGGATCTCCAGGCACTGGAGGAGGGGGAGGGACATCGTCGTGATTGAGCTTGGCGTCAACATCGACCACGTCGCGACGCTGCGCCAGGCGCGGCGCACGTACGAGCCCGATCCGGTCTGGGCCGCCGTCGAGGCGCACCTGGGCGGGGCGGACGGCATCACCGTGCACCTGCGCGAGGACCGCCGCCACATCCAGGACGACGACGTGCGCCGCCTGCGCGATCTCGTGCACATCAAACTCAACCTGGAGATGGCGGCCACCGAGGAAATGATCGGCATCGCGTGCGCGCTGCGGCCGGAGATGGCGATGCTCGTCCCCGAGGGGCGGCACGAAATCACCACCGAGGGCGGTTTGGACGTCGCCGGACAGGAGGCGAAGCTCGCGGCGGCCGTGGTCCGGCTTGCCGACGCCGGCATCGTCACCAGCGTCTTCATCGACGCCGAGGAACGGCAGGTCGCGGCCGCAGCGCGGATCGGCGCGCGCGTGTGCGAGCTGCACACCGGCCCTTACGCCCACGCGTTCCATGCCCGAGGGCGCGATCCGGAGAGCGCCGCGGTCGTCGCCGAACTGGCGAAACTGCGGTCGGCGGGGGCGGCGATTCGCGCGGCCGGGATGCGTTTCAATGCCGGCCACGCGCTCAACTACTTCAACGTGCAGCCCGTCGCGGCGCTGCCCGGCGTGCGCGAACTGCACATCGGGCACGCGATCGTGGCGCGCTCCGTGTTCGTCGGCCTGCGCGAGGCGGTGCGCCAGATGAAGGCATTGCTGCGCGAGGCCTCCGCGACGGCGAAGGCGGGCGCATGAGTACGGCGTCGCGCGGTCCGGTGATGCTCGACGTCGTTGGTCTCGAGCTGACCGACGACGACCGTGCGCGCCTCGCGCACCCGCTGGTGGGCGGGGTGATCCTGTTCGCCCGCAACTATGCCTCGCCCGCGCAGCTCAAGGCGCTGACCGACGCGATCCGTGCACTGCGCGCGCCGCAGCTGCTGATCGCGGTTGATCAGGAAGGCGGCCGCGTGCAGCGCTTCCGCGACGGATTCACGGCGATTCCGCCGATGCGGCGGATGGGCGATGCCTGGGATGCCGATGTCGCGGCCGCGGCGCGCGAGGCGGCGCGGCTCGGCTGGACGATCGGAAGCGAGCTCCGCGCACAAGGCGTCGATTTCAGTTTCACGCCGGTGCTCGACCTCGATTACGGCGCGAGCACCGTGATCGGCGACCGCGCATTCCATCGCAATCCGAACGCGGTTGCCCACCTTGCCACGGCGCTGCGCGCGGGATTGCGGGCAGCGGGAATGGCGGCGGTCGGCAAGCACTTTCCCGGCCACGGCTTCGTCGCGGCGGACTCCCATACGGACGTACCCGTCGACGACCGGCCGCTCGAACGCATCGTTGCGGAGGACCTCGTGCCGTTCGGCGTGCTGGTGCGGCAGGGACTCGAAGCCGTGATGCCTGCGCACGTGATCTTTCCTGCGGTCGATCCGGCGCCGGCGGGCTTTTCGCGGCGATGGCTGCAGGACATTCTGCGCGGCCGCCTCGGCTTCGACGGCATGGTGTTCTCGGACGATCTGGGCATGGCCGGTGCACACGTCGCTGGCGACATGGTCGCGCGCGCCGAAGCCGCGATCGACGCCGGCTGCGACATGGTGCTGATATGCAACGATCCGACGGCCGCCGACGCGCTGCTCGCGCACTGGAAGCCCGCGCCGCACGGCGACTTCGCGCGGCGGGCGGCGCGGATGGAGGGACGGGCATCCGGGCGGTGCCCGGTGTGAGAACGGGAGTCGCCGCGCCCTGGCGCAGTCAATGATTGTCGCGCGGGACCGCCGCGCCTGACCGTCCGACCAGGAAGTCGAGATCGGCTCCGTCGTTCGCCTGCAGGACGTGGTCGACGTACAGCCGCACGTAGCCACGCTCGGCGTGGGGCGGCGGGGCCTGCCAGGCCCCCCTGCGGCGGGCGAGTTCCGCGTCGTCGACGTGCAGATGCAGGCGGCGGCCGGGAACGTCGAGCGTCACGAGGTCGCCGTTGCACACCAGCGCGAGCGGACCACCGGCGGCGGCCTCGGGCGCCGTGTGCAGCACGACCGTGCCGTACGCGGTGCCCGACATGCGGGCATCCGAGATGCGCACGATGTCGGTGATGCCGCGACGCAACAGCTTCGGCGGAAGCGGCATGTTGCCCACCTCTGCCATCCCGGGATAGCCCTTTGGTCCGCAGTACTTGAGCACCATCACGCAGGATTCGTCGATGTCGAGCGTCTCGTCGTTGATCCGTGCGTGCAGGTCCTCGATCGACTCGAAGACCACCGCGCGGCCGGTGTGTTGCATCAGCTGCGGCGACGCCGCCGACGGCTTGACGATGGCGCCGTCGGGCGCGAGGTTGCCGCGCAGCACGGCGATACCGGCGTCGCGCTTGAACGGAGCATCGAACGGATGGATCACGTCGCGCTTCCAGCAGGAGGCGTCACGGTTGTTGTCCCACAGCGTGCGGCCGTTCGCCGTCAGCGCGTCCTTGTGGAGCAGCCCCCGCTCGCCGAGTTCGCGGATGACCACCGGCAATCCGCCCGCCTCGAAGAAATCTTCCATCAGGAAACGACCCGAGGGCATCAGGTCGACGAGGCAGTGCACGTCGCGGCCCAGCCGGTCCCAGTCGTCCAGTGCGAGTTCCACCCCGATTCGCCGCGCCATCGCGATCAGGTGCACCACCGCGTTGGTCGAGCCGCCGATACCGGCGTTGATGCGGATCGCGTTCTCGAATGCGTCGCGCGTGAGGATCCGCGACAGCGGCACGTCCTCGCGCACCAGCTCGACGATCCGCCGCCCGGCCTCGCGTGCAATGAGATTGCGGCGCGCGTCGACCGCCGGGATCGCGGCGTTGCCCGGCATTCCCACGCCGAGCGCCTCGACCATGCACGCCATCGTCGAAGCGGTGCCCATCGTCATGCAGTGGCCATGCGAGCGGTGCATCGACGCCTCGGCGTCGTGGAACTCGGCCAGCGTGATCTGCCCGGAGCGAAGCTGCTCGCTCATCGAGATCGTATTGGTGCCCGAGCCGATCGCCTTGCCGCAGTGGATGCCGCGCAGCATCGGCCCACCCGAGACACCAATCGACGGGATGTCGACGCTTGCCGCACCCATCAGGAGCGCGGGCGTCGTCTTGTCGCAGCCCATCAGCAGGACGACGCCATCGAGCGGGTTGGCGCGAATCGATTCCTCGACGTCCATCGACGCGAGATTGCGGTAGAGCATCGCCGTCGGCCGCAGCATCGTCTCGCCGAGCGACATCACGGGGAACTCGAGCGGGAAGCCGCCCGCGTCCAGCACGCCCCAGCGGACGTGCTCGGCCAGCGTGCGGAAATGCGAGTTGCACGGCGTGAGTTCCGACCAGGTATTGCAGATGCCGATCACCGGCCGGCCTTCGAACTGGTCCTGCGGGAAGCCGCGGTTCTTGAGCCACGACCGGTAGTAGAAGCCCATCTTGTCCTGTCGGGCGAACCAGGCCTCGCTGCGCAGCTTCTTTTCGCTCATCGTTCTTTCCGCCGGGGTTGTGGGTATTCCGGGCGCGGCACCGGCCGGCCCGAGGGTTCAGTCCTCGAGAACATCGGCCGACGGGCGGGCAGGCAGCAGGCGCCGCACGCCAGCCGCAATCAGCGGCGAAAGCAGCAGGAGGACGGCAAGCGCGACCAGCGTCGCGACGAGCCCGTTCGACCAGAAGATCGCGAGTGATCCGCGCGACATGATCATCGACTGCCGGAATGCGTCCTCTGCCTTGTCGCCGAGCACCATCGCGAGCACCAGCGGCGCGATCGGGTAATCGAGTTTCTTGAGGCCATAGCCTGCCGCACCGAAGGCGAGCGCGAGCCAGAGGTCGAAGCGCGAACCCGCGACCGTGTAGGCGCCGATGAAGCAGACGACGACGATCATCGGGCCGATGATGGCAAACGGTATGCGCAGGATCGCCGCGAACATCGGCACCGTCGCCAATACCAGGATCACCGCCACGACGTTGCCGAGGTACATGCTCGCGATCAGTCCCCAGACGAAATCCGGCCGGTCGGTGAACAGCGTCGGACCCGGGTTGAGCCCCCAGATCATGAGCCCGCCCATCATCACGGCCGAGGTTGCGGAGCCGGGCACGCCGAGCGCCAGCATGGGGAGTATCGCACTGGTGCCCGCGGCGTGGTCCGCCGTCTCCGGCGAAATGATGCCCTCCGGCTCGCCCTTGCCGAAGTGGCGCCGGCGCCGCGAGAAGCGCTTGGCGAGGCCGTAGCTCATGAACGACGCCGCGGTCGGGCCGCCGGGCGTGATGCCCATCCAGCAGCCGATGGCGCTGCTGCGCAGCAGCGCCACCCAGTGCTTCGGCATCGACGCGACCGTCGCGAGCACGATGCGCGGGCTGATGCGCGCCTTCAAGCCCTCGAAGCGCAACCCTTCCTCCATGCTGAGCAGCAGTTCGCCGATGCCGAAGAGACCGATGACGGCGACGAGGAAGCTGACGCCTCTGAGCAGGTCCTCGAATCCGAACGTGAGGCGCAGGCTGCCGGAGATCGTATCCATGCCTACGGCGGCGAATCCGAGCCCGAGTGCCAGCGACACGACTGTCTTCAGCGGCGGATTGCCGCTCAGGCCGACGAAACTCGCGAAGGCCAGGAGGTAGACGGCAAAGTACTCGGGCGAACTGAATCGCAGCGCAAAGCGGGCGACCCAGGTCGACAGCAGCGTGATCAGGATGACGCCCACCAGCGCTCCGAGGCCCGCCGACATGAACGCCAGCGTGAGCGCCTGCGTCGCCTGGCCTTTCTTGGCCATCGGGTACCCGTCGAATGTCGTCGCGACCGAGGACGGCTCGCCCGGGATGTTGAACAGGATCGACGTGGTGGAGCCGCCGAACAGCGCACCCCAGTACATGCTGGTGAGCAGGATGATCGCCGCCACCGGGTCCATCGTGAACGTCAGCGGCAGCAGCAGCGACACGCCGTTGGGGGCGCCGAGTCCCGGCAGCACGCCCACGAGGATGCCGAGCAGCACGCCGACCACCATCAGCATGATGTGGTAGGAGGTGAGCGCGACCGCGAAGCCGTGCAGCAGCGATCCCAGGTTTTCCATCGCGATGCCGGGACCGGCGATCCGGCTCCTGTCAGTGGATCCCGAGTGCGGCTTCGAGGGGACCCTTGAGCAAAGGCACCTTGAACCACAACTCGAGCACCGCGAAGAAGAACGCCGACGTCCCGACCGCGACCAGGACCGACGGCCCCCACCCGTACTTGCCCTGAATGCGCATCACGAGCGCGAGATAGAGGAAGGTGGCGACGTAGAATCCGGCAAGAACGCAAGCGACGACGAACAGCACCATCGGGACCGCGAACGCCGCGATCCGCGCGAGCTGCCTGGCATCGGCGAAGACCGCGCCGGCACGGCGCAACTTCAGTGCGTGCAGGGCGTTGCCGAGGCTCCCGGCCGCGATGACGATCCCGACGTAGAACGGGAACGTCCCGGCCTCGGGCCCCGCATCGGTCCAGCCGGTGCCGTACTCGCGCGCGCCGAGCACGATCGCCGCGCCGACGCAGAACGTCAGCGCTGCGGCGACCAACTCGGCCGCGAAGCGCGAGATGTTCCGGGCGCCCGTCGCGGACATTGCCTTCCTCCCCGGGCGAGGCGGCCGTCAGGGCCGCCACCGCCGATTCTCAGCGGACGAGCCAGCCTTCCTGCTCGTAGACCTTGCGAGCGCGTTCCTCGTCACCGCGCGTGAACGTCTTGAGATCGGCGCCGTGCAGGAAGGCGTCCGTTTGCGCGCTCTTCTCGATGTAGTCCTTCCACTCCGGCGTCTCGCGCACCTTCGCGAGCAAGTCGACGTAGTACGCCACCGCGTCCGCGGGCACGCCGGGCGGAAGCCAGAGCGTGCGCGGCATCTGGTACTGCTCGATGGCGATCCCGCTCTCCTTGCAGGTCGGGATGTCGGACCAGGCCATCGTCGCGGTGACCTTGGGTCCAGCGGCCAGGCGCTTGGGGCTGAACACGCAAAGCGGACGCACGAGGCCGCCCTTCCACTGCCCGATGCTCTCGCTCGGGTTGTTCGTGTTCGAATCGACATGCCCGCCGGCGAGCTGCACGGCGGCCTCGCCGCCGCTCTTGAACGGGACGTAGAGAAACTTCGCGCCGGTGGCGGCGCTGATGAGGCTCGTCAGCGTCTGATCCGTGTCCTTCGACTGGCTGCCGGCCATCTTGAAGGTCGACGGCTTGGCCTTGACCGCGTCGATGTAGGACTTCGTATCCTTGAATTCGGCGTTGGCGTTCACCCAGAGGATGAACTCGTCCATCGCCATCGACGCCACGGGGGTGAGGTCGTCGCCCTTCCAGGCGAGCTTGGCGATGAGCGGCAGCAGGTACTCGTTGTTGGTCCCGTAGGTCAGCTTGTGCGGATCGCCGGCCGCGGCCTTGCCGTAGAGGAAGCCTTCCGCACCGCTGCCACCGCCCTTGTTGAGCACGACGACCGGCTGGTCGGCCAGCTTGTACTTGGTGACGATCGACTGCACGACCCGCGCGAAGTTGTCGGTGCCGCCGCCGGGCCCGGCGGTGACGATGAATTCGATCGGCTGCGTCGGTTTCCAGGCAGCGTGCGCGAAGCCCGCGCCGCCGACGACAAGCAATGCCGCGACGACGCGCACGGCGATCCGGACGAAACTGAGCTGCTGGACCATCGGGCGACTCCTCCTGGTTGACGTTGTCGGCGGATCAGGCCGCGTCCCGCTGCGGCGACCCGGATTTGCGGCGGCCAATCGAGCCGAGCCGAGCCGCGAGCAATACCGCGGCGCGCGTGGCGCCGATGTGGGCGATGCCCTTGCCCGCGATGTCGTAAGCGGTGCCGTGCGCCGGCGTGCAGATCGGGAACGGGAAGCCGCCCATCAGCGTGACGCCGCGGTCGAAGCCCATGAGTTTCATCGCGATCTGTCCCTGGTCGTGGTACATCGTGACCACGGCGTCGAACGCGCCGTTTCGCGCGCGCACGAAGACGGTATCCGGCGGAAACGGACCCTGCACGTCGGCGCCGTTGCGCCGGGCGTCCTCGACGGCGGGGCCGATCACGTCGATCTCCTCGCGACCGAAGTTGCCGCCGTCGCCGGCGTGGGGGTTGAGGCCCGCCACGGCGATGCGCGGGGCGGCAATGCCGGCATCACGCATGGTGCTGTCGGTCAGCCTTATCGCGCGCAGCACGGCGTCGCGGGTGATGTGTCCTGCGACGCTGGCGAGCGGCACGTGCGAGGTGACGCGCGCGTTCCAGATTCCCTCGAGGATGTTGAACTCGCTCGCGGGCCCGGTCGTGCCGAGGACGCTCGGTCGAAAATCCGATCTCGTCGTCGTAGCTCGGGTGTGCGGCGCGCATCGCCGCCTTGTTGAACGGGGTGAAACACACGCCGTGCGCGCGGCCGGCCGCGGCGAGCTCGAGTGCGATCCGGAAATTCGCGAGCGCGAAGGCGCCGCCCTCGCGTGCCGCGACGCCCCGCGTCACGCCTGCCGGATCGAGGTGGCCGAGATCCACGAAGACGGGACGCCCGCGGGACGCCAGGTCGGTGAGGTCGCGCCGCACGTCGACGTCCGGGTCTATCCCGGCAACCTCGGCCCCTGCCGCCAGCACCCGGCGATCGCCGATGACCACAAGACTGGCGGCCGCCCGGACGTCCGGGAGCGCCAGCAGCTTGGCTGTCAGTTCCGGGCTGATCCCGGCTGGATCGCCCATCGCGAGGGCGAGGGTAGGAATCCCGGTGCCGGGACGGGTGTCGGGTTGCACGTACTTCCTCCAGAGCGTGCCGCGGCAGTGTCGGGATTCAACGCTGCTCTCTCAAGCTGTATGCTGCATACAGCATGTTTCGTGCACGATGCCACCAAGCCTGTGCTAAAGTCAACCCCAGGATGAGCAAAGTCGCCGAACCATTGGCACCCCAAGTTGCCCCGTCGGTGCCCGCAGGAGATCCGCACGCGATCGTGCCGCTGCAGCGGCGCTCGCTCCACGACGAGCTCGTCGAGCGCATCCGCGACATGATCATCGAGGGGCAGCTTGCACCGGGCACGCGCATCCACGAGGGACAGCTCGGGAAGGCGCTGGGCGTCTCGCGAACGCCGCTCCGGGAAGCCCTCAAGTTCCTCGCCAGCGAGGGGCTGGTGGATCTGGTTCCGGGGCGCGGCGGAGTGGTCCGCCGACTGACGCCCAAGGACGTGCGCGACTTGCTCGACGTGCTGACCGCGCTCGAGTCGCTGGCCGGGCGGCTCGCCTGCCGCCACGCGACCGCTGCGCAGATTGCGGAGGTGCGCCGCATCCACGACGAGATGATGCAGCTGTACGCCGCGCGCAAACGCCCCGAATACTACCGGCGCAACCAGGCCATCCACTCCGCTTTTGCGCAACTCTCCGACAACGCGGTGCTCGCCACGACGCATCAGACGATCCAGGCCCGGCTGAAACGGATCCGCTTCATCGGCAACGAGGATCCCGCGACGTGGGAAAGCGCGGTGCGCGAGCACGAGGAGATGATCGCCGCGCTCGAGGCACGCGACGAGGCGCGGCTCGCGGCCGTGATCTCGGGTCATCTCGAGCGGACGCTCGCGCGCGTCATCGACAAGCTCTGAGCGGCGCGCCGGTCCGCCTCGACGGGGCTCCGTGCTTGCAAGCGTGGCGCTGCGGATCAGGTCGGCCGCGGGCTCGCTTGCCGTCTCACCCCCTCACGGCGGTCAGTACGGATGCGGCCACCGCCCGCCGAGCCGACGCGAAATGTCCTCGGCGATGTGGGCGACCAGCGGTCCGAGCTGCTTGATGCGTTCGTCGGGGAGGCGCGCCGACGGGCCGGCGATCGAGATCGCGCCCAGCGCTTCGGCGTGTTCGTCGTAGATCGGCGCGGCGACGCAGCGCGTCCCGGGCAGG
The DNA here is from genome assembly GCA_963843595.1 of uncultured beta proteobacterium. GTDB lineage: Bacteria > Pseudomonadota > Gammaproteobacteria > Burkholderiales > Casimicrobiaceae > CAIWHR01. The sequence goes on from CAWJLG010000010.1 coordinate 257,228, forward strand.
TGCTCCTCGTCGTCGAACGACCAGCCGCGCTGGCGGATCACACGCAGCGCGCCCCACATCGTTTCCGGTGCCGTGATCGTGTGCGGGGTGATGCGCGGCAGCCCCTTGACCTTGACGATGGCGTCGATCTGCTCGTCGGGCAGCGTGGCGAAGATCGCCTTGCCGACGCCGGAGGCATGCAGCGGTACGCGGCTGCCCAGCTTGACGATCGTGCGCATCGTCTCGCGGCATTGCACCTGGTCGATGAAGACCGCCTCGGTCGCGTCGAGGATCGCGAGGTTCGCCGTCTCGCCCGACTGCTCCATCAGCCGCCGCATGTAGGGATGGCTCTGCGCGACGAAGTCGCGGCTGGCGAGAAAGCTCGAGCCGACCGCGAATGCCTGCAGCCCGACGTACCAGCGCCCGAGCTCGCCCGCCTGATAGACGTAGCCCATCTTTTCGAGCGTCGCCAGCAGGCGGTGCGTCGTCGACGGCGCGAGGGTGACGCGCTGCGAGACGTCGGTCAGCGTCAGGCCGCCTTCGGCGCGCGCGAGCGCCTCGAGGATGTTGAGCCCACGCGTCAGGCTTTGCACCTGGCCCTGTACGGCACCGGGCTTGGAGGGCGTGCGGCCGCGACGGGGCGGCGTGGGAACGAGGCGATGCGGCATGAACGTTTCGTCTGCGGGACGGAGCGAGTAGCTGAACGGCACAGCTAGCAGCGAACTATCGGGCAAAAGTGGTGCTGCATCATAGCCCTGCAACCGATCATCGTCGATGACCGCCCGGCTTGCGCAAAGCGCTGGCGCGCCCAACTCATATTTCGAAGTGGCTGACCGAAAGTTCGATCGCTGGTCTGGTGACGTTTCAACTCGATGCTGAGCCAGCACGTTTGGTTTCGATAGCGGGCAGGCATGCCGATGCGCCCAACCGCCCATAGATGCTCGAAGCCTGCCTCGCGATCTCCATCCTCTTCCTAAAGTTTCCGTACGGGCCCGAGAGCTGTCGGCAGCATCCACGCTCCAGCTCGGGTAGCGGCCCATCCGGGAAGTGGAGGCGGATGGAACTTTGATGCCGCTCAACGTGGCGCGCTGGCCGGTACCGATGTGTCCAAAAATGCGAAATGCTTGTCTGGAAATGCGCAGCCACCCCTTGGCCCACGGCAGATATTGGGCTCGCCTGTGGTCAGACCGGTGCGAGTCGGTCATGGGCATCGGCGCCCCCGGTGGCGCGACGTTCGCCTGCTCGATGCAGGCACCGCGTCGGCCGGGGACTCTACCCTTGTCACGGCATATTCGACTCAAGAAGGACGACACCATGAAACTCAAGACCGGTCCGACCCGCAGAGTTCACGCCAGCAACACACGCGGCGCAGCGTTCTGCGGACTTGGCGCCTTTGTCGGCGTCGGCAAGACACAGCGGGCGCACGTTTACACCGCGGCGACCCTGCCAGTAGGTCCAGACGACTACAAGAAGATCGATCCGGAAAAGCTGGCGCGTGAGCTCGAAGTGGACAAGTGCGCGGTCAACAGCGGCCGGTTCTGGATGATGGATGAAGTTGATTACGCCGGAGGCGACCCTGTCGACTTTCACGGCGTCAAGATGAATTGGGCCGGAGACATGACCGGCGCCGAGATGATCGCCCAGTTCCAGAGCGCGTACGTGCCCTCGCTGATCCAGCGCAACACCAACTGGATCTTCCATGCGGGCAAGCCGGTGCATCTGCTGCGCGAGCCCAATGGCACCGTCTGGGTGCTGCAGGAGTACACGAAAGCGGTCGATCCGAGCCTGACCCCCGATAACCTCAACACGGTGGGCGGCAAGCTCAAGGACTTGCCGCAGGGCTGGAAGTTCGAGACCAAGGTGCTCACCGAGAATCTCTCGCTGGACACGGGTCGCTGCGGCGGCTGGGCGGCCATCATTCGCGACAACCTGGGCAACACCTATCAGGGCTGCGGCTACGGCAAGGACACCAGCGCGAACTACATCCCATAACACCCCAACAAGGCTGCAAGAGCCGATCGCGCGAGCGGGCGCGACCCCGCGTTGTTCACGCTCAGGTTGGGCACGCTCGTCGGTGGCGACTGAATGAAAGGTTGGACATGGTAGTCGATCAAGCATCGAAGCCCGTTACCACGATCGCGGGCGACAAGCTGCCGAAGATGAAGCAGACCACGCTCGGTCTCTATGTAACCGCCGCACAGTCGTACGAGATGTGGAAGGCCGCGCCGGACAAGGTGAAGATCATCGACGTCCGTACGCCGGAGGAATTCGCCTTCGTCGGCCATCCGGCGATGGCGTGGAACATACCGTTCGCCTTCGTGACCTACGAGAGAAAAGGCGGCAAGTTCACCTACGGACCGCAGATGAACAAGGCCTTCGTCGACCAGGTCAGGGAGATTGCGCAGCCGGGCGACGTCCTGCTCGTCACGTGCCGGTCAGGCGGTCGCGGCGGAATGGCGGTCAATGCGCTCGCCGCAGCGGGGTTTACCAATGCCTACAACATCGTCGACGGCATCGAGGGAGACACGGTGGACGATCCGGAGAGTGTCTTCCATGGCAAGAGAATGAAGAACGGCTGGAAGAACGTGGCGCCCTGGGTGTACGACGTCGATCCCGAAAAGATCATCATCGAGGAAGGCCGCGCGCAGGGAATGCGGTGATCACCTCGGCGCCACGAGGTTGCAGCGACGATGACGGCCCCATCCACGCGACGCCCTGACACCGCCACCAACGCGCCGCCGAAGCGATCCGGAAAGGCGAAGCGCACGCTCACCGCAGACAACTTCGTCAGAACGGTCGCCAATGTCGTCGTCTCGGCGCCCGTCCTGCTCGCAGCGTTGGTCAGGCCGAAGACCTCTGCTGCGCTGCGCGAAAAGGTGATGCTCGGCGTGACGTCGATCACCGATTGCCGCTATTGCCAGTGGGGCCACACGCACTGGGCGATGGCGCGCGGTGTCTCGCTGGAAGAGGTCAACCAGATCCTCGGGCAACAGGTCGAGTCGCTGAAGGCAAGGAACCCGGCCGAGGCCGCTGCAATCCTGTTTGCCCAGCACTATGCGGAGAATCTCGACAGGTTCGATCCGGAATCCATCGAGAATCTGCGCAAGCATTACAGCGACGCGCAGGTGGCGGAAATCCTCGCCTACGTGCGCGCAATCACATTGGGAGGCCTGATGGGCAACACGGTGGACGCCGTTTTCGGCCGCTTCAAGGGGCTTTTCTGGTGGTGGCCGTTCGGAGCGGTGCCGGAAGTTGCACCGAAGAAGCTCGATCTCATGCGCAAGGAAGGTTCGGCACCGCCGCAGCTCATCGATGTGCGCAACAGCATGGAATGGCGGTCCGGCCACATACGCGGCGCAATCCACGTGCCGATCACCGACCTCGACTCGCGCATCGCCGGCCTGAAACTGGATCCCGCGCGACCCATCGTTGCGATTTGTCGTGCGGCGCATCGCAGCATTCCCGCGGTGCGCCTCTTGCGGCGGCACGGATTCGACAACGCCTGCCAACTGCAAGGCGGCATGCTCGCGTGGCAGCGATCCGGCCTTCCCGTCGAGCGTGACGGCGCGGACGGCGGTTGCTAGGTGCGGCTTCTCCGGCCACCTTGCACATTGGGCGCATGCCATGCGGCAGATCCGATTCGTCGTTGCGCTGACGGCAGCATGCGGCCTGTTCGCGGCCGGCTGCGTATCAGCCGCGGACGCGCCGAATGTCGCGGACGTGGCGACAAACGCCGCAACCCCGGCCAATGGCGAACCCCGCCCCGACTGGCTGACCCGCCAGTCGCTCAGCGGGGACTGGGGCGGAACTCGAACTTCATTGGAGCAGCAGGGGATCACGGTCAAGCCCCGGCTCACCCAGTTCTATCAGGGACTCACGTCCGGCGAGGGCGAGCACGGCTTCGAATACGGCAGCAAGGCCGACGTGCTCGTCACCGCCGATCTGCACAAGCTGGGCTTCTGGGACGGTCTCTCGATGACCGTTCACGCCGAGTACAACTTCGGCAACAGCGTCAACGGGCGCGGCGGCGTGCTGATACCGGTCAACGCCGCGCTCAACTTTCCCGGGCATGGACGGCTCGGACGCCTTCGACTTCTCGAGCGTCTACTTCGGCCAGGACTTCGGCGACGCCGTTTCGCTGGCATTCGGCAAGATGAACATGATCGACGTCGTGTCCGGCGAAGCCCTTCATGGGCGGCGCCGGCATCGACTCGTTCTGGAACCTGAGTTTCGTCGCGCCGCCCACCGGCACCGTGCCCGCCTACATGTTCGGCGTCCTGATGAGCGTGCGCACCGAGGAAGCCACGTACCGGCTGTGGGTCTACGACCTGAACAGCGGCGTCAACAAGGGCTTCAACGACACGTTCGACGGCGGCGTCACCATCCGCGGAAGCATCGAGTTTCCCGTGACCATCGCCGGCCGTGCGGGTCATCAGGGCTTCACCGCGCTCTACAGCAATCAGAGCGGCACCGACCTCGCGAGCGTCGACGGCATTCTTATCCCGTCGCCGACTCCCGGAACTGTCGCCGTCAAGAATTCGCGCTACTACTTCGCGTATTCGTTCGACCAGTATCTCCACCGGGACGTCGTGAACCCGGAGGAAGGCGTCGGAGTCTTCGGACAGGCGGGAATTTCGGATGGCAATCCGAACACGACGCACTGGTCAATCCTGATCGGCCTGGGCGGGAAGGGGATGGTTCCCGGGCGGCCGAAGGACAACTGGGGCATCGGCTACTACTACGACGGAATCAGCCACTACATCAAGGACGCGCTCGCTCCCGCCGTGATCGCTCAGGAACGAACAGGGTGTGGAGCTCTTCTACAACTTCGCGCTGACTCCGTGGTTCGTGCTGGGGGCGGACCTGCAGGTCATCAGGCCCGGACTCGCCAGCGACACGGCGGTGGTTCCGGGGCTTCGCGCCGTGATCAGGTTCTGAGGATGGCGATGATCGCGACGACGGTCCCGGAATCGCCCAGCAAAGCCGCAGCGAAGGCGCGAGTCATGTGCCGGGCGCTACGAACTGTTCGCTGTCCAATGACCCAAATCCGACGTCTCAAGGGAGACTGATGATGCGTCACGCTCGGCAAGTCGATCGCAGCGTAAGCGATAGCCCGCTTTCGTTGCCGGTCGCGTCGCCATCGCCTTCGCGTTCATGGCGATCGTCTGCCTTCTGGTCGGGAGTCGGCAGCGCATCGGCGGCGGACGACATCGCCCGCCAGGTACAGGCCGGGCAACTTCCCCTGGCACAGATCTTCACGATCCTGTTCCTGATGCTCGGGCCGTTCAAGCTCGTCGGCCCGTTCCTCAAGGTCACGCAAGGCGCCGACATTCGGCTGGCCCGAAGGGTCGCGCTATGGGCGACGGTCTTCTCGGCCGTTGCACTGATGTTTGCCGGCTTCCTCGGCGAAACGATGCTGGGCAAGCTACGGCGTCCCGCTGGACATTCTGAGGCTCGCCGGCGGGATCATTCTCTTCCTCGTCGCGCTCAAGACCGTTCTCGAGCAGTTCGCGCCCGCCGAGACGCCGCCCGATGCGGTCGCGCTTTCATCCGACGCCGTCATGAGGGTCGCGATGCGGCCGCTCGCCTTCCCCGGAATCGTGACGCCCTATGGCATTGCGGCGCTCGTCGTGTTCCTCGCCTTCAGCCAGAGCACGGAGACCCGGCTTGCGATCGGTGCCGTGGTCGTGGGGCATCATGGCGCTGAATCTGATCTTCATGCTTGCGGCGCGACGGCTGCAGGTCGTGTTCGCACTCGTGCTGCCGATCCTCGGGGCCGTCCTCGGCGTCGTCCAGGTGGCGCTGGGCCTGCATTTCATCAACAACGCGCTGCATGCGCTGAACATTCTGTGACCGCACGCGGAACGGACACTGAGAACCGATATGCCCAAGACGATCATGCATGGCAAGGAACTGAGCACGGTGGAGCTCAACTGGAAGGAAGTCTTCTACACGAACTGCGGCATGGTCTCGGCCAGCAACGTCGACCAGGAGCTCGGCTGGTGCAAGACCGACTTCAAGGCGATCGGTGTCGACTACTCGTACTTCCGCAGCCGCCGCGAGAACGACTGGTACCCGCACTACATCCACAACCTCGACAACCTGATCCGCTTCGGCGGTCTGTATCCGCCGATCCACGTGGAAGCCGACATTCGCCGGACCCGGCTGCTGGGCGCGACGCCGACTTACGAAGGCGGCTGCATGCTGGTCCGGGCCAAGGACCCGATCTACAAGATGAGCCACCTGAAGGGCAAGCGTGTCGGGCTGTCGAAGAGCCTCAACACGCTGAAGGACGACTGGTGGCGCATCACCGAGCACTACGGCATCCTCAACATGCTCATGTTGAACGACATGAGCATCGACGATGTCGAGATCGTCGAGTTCCCGCTATGCCGACGACTGGTACACCGACCCGAAGATGCTCGAGCCTCTGATCAGTGCGACCGAGCTCTACATGGGAAAGATGGACCACAAGCGCACTCTCGCCTTCCGCCCGCTCGAGACGGCGCTGCTGGAAGGCAAGGTCGATGCGATCTACACGCACAGCAAGACCTGGCAGCACCTGCAGGAGGACACGGGCAAGATCGCGGCGATCGAGGACCTGTCGCGTTACCCGGACTGGCGCCTGCAGGCGAACAACGAGCCCGCGATCATCACCTGCAGCGACGTGATGGCCGAAGCAGCACCCTGAGCTCGTCGTCACCTTCATGAAGGCGATGATCAAGGTCGGGCGCTGGGCCAACGAGCACAAGCACGCCGCGGCCGTGATCCTCGACCGCCAGACGTACTACCGCGACGCCGAGGACACCTACGAGGGCATCAAGCACATCGACATGGTGCCCAGCCTGTCGCCGAAGAACCTCGCCCAGATCGAGATCGGCAAGGACTTCATGCTGAAGCACGGCTACATCAGGAATGATTTCGACGTGCAGAAGTGGGCCGCGCCCGAGTTCCTGGAGAAGGCCGCGAAGGAGCTGATCGAGGAACGCTGGGAAAAGGTGACCGCGGCCAAGCTTCCCCAGGGAACGGCGATCAGGCTCGGCTAGAACCCTCGCTGCGGTGCCGGCCGCCTCATGAATTTGACGTTGGTCAACGTCGCATCTCCATAGCGAACCCGCTGTCCGAAAAAGTGAAGTCGGCGTCCGGATATGCGCAACGCCGGCCTCGCTGTTAGCGGAAATTGCAGATAGCGTGTCGGCTCACCCGGCGAGGGCGCAGGTAAAGATTCGCGCCGAGGCGTTAATGGAGATGCTGGAAAGCCGGGCGAGCCAGCACGGTAGCCTCATGGCACGCAAGAGCCTCTGCCGCGATGGTAACCAAGTTTGTCCAGGCGACCGGGTCTGGCTGTGAACAAATCGCTCATCACCGCCGGTTCGGTGAGGCCCAAGAAGGAGTGAATCGTCATGAGAAAGAAATTGACGGATATGCGCCCGGTAGACGACTTCGTCACCCAGAACACCCCGGGCCTCAAGATCTGGGATGAGCAATGGGGCGGCATGCAGTGCGCCTACCACGTCTTTGCCCCGGGCACTGACTTCACGGACATTCTGAAGGGAAAGGGACTGGAGCACGATCTGTGCGGGGTCGAACACTGGGCTTACGTTTTGAAGGGCACGGTGGAGGTCATTTACCTTGACGGGACCATTGAGACTTGCCGCGCTGGGGAAGTGTGCTTCTGGCCGGCTCCGCACAACTTCAAGTCGAAGGAAGGGGCCGAGATCCTCCAGTTCAGCACCGCTGGAGGGTTGGCTGCGCAAGGCAAGAGAATCCAGGAGTTTGTCGCGAAACAGATGAAGAAGTAAGTGTCGATGCGCCCGGGCGCGGACGGCCCGGCCCGCCTCGATACGCACTGCGGTTGTCCCCATTCGGCCGCATGACAGGGCGGGGTCTGCCCTGAAATGGCAGGCCCCGCCGTCGTCACGGAGAAAATAATGGGACGCACGATTACGGATGGAGCGACGACAAAAGAGGAAGCCGGCGTACCCGTTGAGAGATGACCACGGAACCCCCGATGCGGCGCACGGATCGAGAGACGAGCATCAGAGGAGCCCGCGTCGATCCCAGCGCATTTCACGGATTGCTGACATGACAGATCGGACTGCTGTCGCCACGCCGCCCCTCGACACCGCCACCCGGCTGGCGATGGAGCGAACCCGCATCGCCTACGAGCGCACGATGATGGCGTGGATCAGAACGGGCACGTCGCTCATCACGTTCGGATTTTCCGTCTACAAGTTCTTCGCCATCGAGATGAAGTCCGCGCCGCCCGTCGCGATGCTCCTCGGCCCGCGCGGCTTCGGCCTGACGCTCATCAGCATCGGCCTGTTTTCGCTGGTGCTCGGCCGGGTCGAGCATGGACGAGACATGAGAGCCTTGCGGCAGCAGTACGTTGACATGCCCCGTTCGCTGAGTGGAATGGTTTCGATCGTCATGGGAGTTGTCGGGCTGGCTGCGCTCGTGGCGGCGATTCTGAATGCCTGAGCGATGCCTCGCGGGCCGGCTGCGACCGCTGATCGGTCGAGCAAACGTGAATGAGCGGTAGCAGAGGTCAGGATGCCAACGACACAACTCCAATCGTCGTCCGGTCGCGAGCGACGGACCGCTGAAGGACCTGAGCGACTTTTCTCTCGTGAGCGGCGGGGCGCTCTACCGCCTCTGGCGGCGCACGCGGCTTTCCGGCGATGCGCTGCAGTTCACGCGCCGGCGCGTGCTCGTCGTCATCCTGCATCACCTGGGTGCCGTTGCTGGTGCTGTCGATCGCCGAAGGGCACGCCTGGGGAAGCGGCGTGGCGCTGACGTTCCTGCAGGACGTGGAAACGCACGTGCGCCTGCTGATCGCGGCGCCCTTGCTGCTGCTGGCGGAAGTCAAGGTTCACCGGGAGCTGCCGCCATCGTGCGCGTTTCGTGGACAACGGCCTCATCCCCGATGCGGCGCGGCCCGCGGTTCGACGCCGCGATTGCGTCGGCCCTGCGGCTGCGCAACTCGGTCGTGGCCGAAGTTGCTGTTGATCGTCTTCGTGTACGCCGTGGGCGTGCCGTTCGTGTGGCGCGATCAGGTCGCGCTCGACGTGAACAGCTGGTATGCCACGGCAGCGGACGGGCGCCTGCATCCGTGGCTCGCGGGCTGGTGGGCAGGCCTCGTCAGCATGCCCGTGATTCCAGTTCCTGTTCGCTGCGCTGGTATTTCCGGATATTCATCTGGGCGCGCTTCCTGTGGCAGGTTTCGCGCCTGAAGCTGAACCTGGAACCGTTGCATCCGGACGCCGCGGCCGGACTGCACTTCCTCGGCGATGTCCGAGCGCGCATTCTGGCCCGTCCTGCTGGCGCCAGGGCACGGTGCTCGCCGGATTCATGGCCAACCGGATCTTCTACGCCGGAGCCAAGCTGCTCGACTTCAGGGTGGAGATTGTCGGCACGGTGGCGGTGCTGGTGTTCGCGATCCTCGGTCCGCTGCTCATGTTCACGCCGCAGCTCCGCGCGGCCCGGCGCAGGGGAATCGAGGAATACGGCACGCTGGGACAGCGCTATGCGCGCGAGTTCTCCGGCAAGTGGACGCGCGCCGACCATGCGCCCGACGAGCCGTTGCTCGGCAGCGCCGACATCCAGTCGCTCGCCGATCTGCGCAACGGCTTCCTGGTGGTCGAGGGCATGCAGATGGTGCCGTTCGTCACGAGGAACGTCATCGGACTGGCGATCGCCGTGCTGCTGCCTGTCGCCCCGCTGCTTCTGACGACGTTCTCGGTGGAGGAATTGGTCGATCGCCTGCTGCGGGTGCTCTTTTGAGCCTCTGGCCGACGGCCGGATATGGGTGACTACCGCGTGTCAAAGCCCGCCCCCCAGCGATATTGCCATGCTGCGCCGACCAGGTCGTAACTGTTGCCGGTGCGGGCCGAGACCCCCCTGCTGGCGTAGAGCTTGACGGAATTGCGGGCGTCGACCGGAAGCGCCAGTGTCGCACCCACCCGCCAGTTCTGCTGCAGATCGGCGTTCAGCGTTCCGTTGATCGTCGTGCGCCCGCCGGTGAAGTACGTCACATCAACGGAGCTCCAGATTCCGGAGCGGAAGCTGTAAATCGCGTGCCCCGAGAGCGAATACAGTGGATCCTGCGCGCGCTGGTTGCCGTTGAAGAAGTCGTTGTTGGTCGTGAACAGCGTCACTGCAGCTTTGCCTTCGAGCGTCCAGCGACCGAGTGCCTTCGAGACTCCGACCTCGGGCCTGAAGTACCAGCGGTGGGAACCGATGTTGACGAGCTTCGTGTCGTCGTACTGACCCGCCGGCACGGAGACCTGGAGGCTCGCGCCGACGATCAGGTCCTGTTGATACGCGCCGAACTCGGCCAGCGACAGCGCCGGCGCACCGAGGAAATTCACGGACAGGCGAAACGCCGGGTCCGCGAAACCGTTCACCTCTCGTCCGACGGGATCGCCACGGTAGTTTGCCGATCCGGATAGCCACGTGTACGGGACGACGACATCGAACTTCCCCGACTTTCCCCAGAAATCCAGCGCCCTCGCGTAACCGAGGACCGCACTGGAAGTGGCGAGATTCGGATCGGTGACGGGCAGTGCAGAGTCGAATGCCAGGCCGCCCTTCGTATAGGCGTAGCCTTCGATAAGGAAGTTCATGCCCACCGGCGCATTGGAGTATGAACGCGGCTCGATGCTCTGCGCGTGTACGGCAGTTCCGTTCGCGACGAACCCGCAGGCCGCGAGCACATTGATCAGAAATGCCCTGGATGGGATCGGATGGCGCGCCATCCTCAATCTGCGCTCAGGGAGATTCGCGCTCGGCGTCAGAGGCACGCACCTACCGGCGGCGGCGTTGTTCATCCCGCATCGATTGGGTACGGACGCGGATTCGCGTTTCCGCCACGCGGGAAGGTGACCCGGTCGGCAGCACGCGCGTGCGTCAGGCAAGACCTAAGTCCCGCGGCTGCGTGCCGCCCGCCATTCGGCTGGTGTCGTGCCGCTCCAGCGGCGGAACGCCCGCGTGAATACTCCGGGCGCGGCATAGCCAAGCAGGTCGGATATCCGCCCGATCTCGATCGCTGAGTCTTCGAGCATCTGGCGGGCGATCTCGAAGCGGCTTTCGTCGACGAGCTGCTGGAACGACACCTCGAAGGCGCGCAGGCGGCGGTTAAGCGTGCGGCTGTGCATTCCGAACAGCGCGGCAACCTGCTCGGCGTTGCATTGACCCGCCATGAGCGACGTGATCAACACGCTGCGGACCTGCGCCGGAAAGTCGTTGCCATGACGTTGCTCGAGCGTTTCTATTTGCGCCTGCAGCACGGCGCGAAGCTCATCGTCGATGCCGTTCAGGCGGCGATTCAGATATCCGACGGGGAAAAGGAGGGCGTAATGCTCGGCGTCGAACCGCAGCGGAATGCGGAAAAATCGGCGAAACGGTCCCACGTCCGCCGGCATGCGGTGGGCGAACCAGGCCTCGGTGGGCCGCCAATCCGGGCCGCACAGGTCCCGCATGATGTTGTACAGGACGGCGACGGCGCCGTCGCTCACGTGGTCGACGGCCTCGACACCCGGGTCGGTGATCTGCCAGGTCAGCATGGCCGAATGGTTGTCCACGACGAGTCCCACGGAGGCGCCCTGCACGTGCAGATGGAGGTACCGAACGAAGCTGTCGCAGCGCTTCACGCACGTCGGGCGAGTACCGAACGAGCAATCCGACGAGTCCGAACGAGTGCAGTCCGTCCTGCTGACCGACCAGCAGTCCGAAATGCGGGCAGCCGGTCCGCGTGGCGCAATGCTTGACGATGTGGTTGTGAGCCGCGAGCGATATCCGATTCTCGGCGTTATGCGAAGAGGTTCAGGTCGCACCCCAGCTCGGCGAGCACCTCGTTCGGGGTCCGCGCCCAGGCTCCGCAGGAGGTCGGGAATGGCTAAGGCCGTGCCTATGCGGACCACCGAGCCGATGGGGCGACGTGGCAGCGGCTTTCGCATATCGACACAGTGGCGTTTGTTGATCCTGGGCAAAAAAGACAGCCCGAAGCTGTCCGAATAGTGAAATGCATGTTCGTGATTGTGAAGTGCAATCCGCGCATTCGTTTGACAATAAGCAAATGGCGAAAAAGCTCATGTTGGGACGCGGCCGCTCCATGCAGGCGGCGGCAGCCGCGCTCGGGAAAGTAACCATGCGGACAAGTCGCTTGCTCGTTGCCCTGCTGGCGATGATCGTGCTCGCGGGCTGCGCCAGCCGGCCGATCAACGAGCCGATCACCCAGACCGATCCCGAACGCGGGCTACCGGCCGTACCTGCTGATGCCCAAGCGGGTGAACAACGATCCGCAGCACGCTGTTCATGCTCGCGTTCTCCGGGGGCGGCACGCGCGCCGCCGCGCTGTCCTATGGCGTGCTCGAGGAGCTGCGGCGCACCGAGATCGTCATCGACGGCCAGCGCGCGCCGACTGATCGACGAGGTGGACATCATCACGGGCGTGTCGGGCGGGAGCTTCACCGCGCTCGCGTATGCGCTGTACGGCGACCGGCTGTTCGGCGAGTACGAGGAGCGATTCCTCAAGCGCGACGTGCAGGGCGCCCTCGTCCAGCGCGCGCTCAACCCGTTCAACTGGTGGAAGTACATCGGCGGCAGCGCCGGCCGCTCCGAGCTCGCCGCCGAGTACTACGACGAGATCCTGTTCGAAGGCGCGACGTTCGGCGACCTGCTTTCGAAGCAGGGGCCGGTCGCGGTCGCCAACGGCACCGACATCTCCACCGGTTACCGGCTTTCGTTCTACCAGAACGATTTCGACCTGCTGTGCTCGGACCTGAACAAGGTTCGCCTGTCGCGCGCGGCAGCCACCTCCTCGGCCGTGCCGGTCGTGCTCTCGGCGGTGACGTTCAACAACTACGGCGGCACCTGCGGCTACGAGTATCCGGCGTGGGTACGGAGCGTCGCCAAGGCCGAGGGACGCGTCGCGACCGTCGGCGCGCGCCCTGCAGCGCTACCGCGAGATGCAGGCCTTCGAGAACAGCAAGGATCGCCCGTACATCCACCTCGTCGATGGCGGCGTCGCGGACAACATCGGTATGCGCAGCGTGCTGGAGGCCCTGGAGGCGATCGACGCGAGCAGGGCGTTCCGCGACGGAGATCGGCTTACGGCGCATCCGCAGGATCGTGCTCATCGTGGTGAACGCGCGCTCGGCGCCCAGGACCGACTGGGACCGCAGCGAGGATCCACCCGGCGCCGTTTCACAGTTGCTGCAGGCGACCGGCGTGCCCATCGACCGCTACTCGTTCGAAACCGTCGAGATCATGAAGGACCGGGAGGAGATCTACGGCTGGCGGCGCGAAATACAGATATTGCGTGCACGCCTGGCAGGAAAGTCCGCTGCAGAAGCGGAGGCGAGCGTCGCGCTGCCGAAGCTGACCCTGCATACGATGGACATCAGCTTCGACGCGATCAGCAACCCGAAGGAGCGCGAGCGCTTCATGAACATGCCGACGACATTCGTGCTGCCGCCCGACGACGTCGACGCCCTGCGCGAGGTCGGCGGGGCGGCTGCTGCGCGAATCCGAGGACTACCAAGAGCTTCTCCGCGACTTGAGCGGCGGCGTTCCGCCTCCTCGGTAGACATTCACCCGCCCGCGCGCGATCGCGGGCCAGGCGAGTGACTGGAACCGACTGCGTCGAATCCGTCCCGCACGGTCGGCAGCCAACCGCAATGTGGACGGAAAATCTTCTTTGGGAAGCAGAAAAATCATGCGTACTTCGACATTCGGAAGATCGTTCATCGGCGCGGCGGCGACCTTCGTCGTCGCCGCGAGCGCGATGCTGTTCGCGAGCCTCGCTTCGGCAGCGCCCGACGCCACGATCGAATTCACGCTCTACAAGGCCGGCTTCATCGTCGGTGCCAGCGGCGGCAACGGGACGCTTACGTTCAAAGGCAAGAAATATCCGGTGAGCGTTGGCGGCGTCAGCATCGGCGCGACCATCGGCGCATCGAAAGCCGAGTTGGTCGGCGAGGTCTACAACATCAAGAGCCCGCAAGACATCGAGGGCACGTATGCGGCGCGGTCAGGCGAGCGCCGCGCTGGTCGCGGGTGGGAAGGTGGCCGAGCTCAAGAACTCGAAGGGCGTGGTGATGAAAGTCAAGGGGGTGCAGTGGGGGGCGGAACTCGCGCTCGACCTCAGCGGCATGGAGGTCCAGCTCAAGCGGTGATCGTGTCTCCGCGGTCTTCGCGCGCCGGCTCCCTCCAGCCGCGCGCGAGGCCAACGTGCCCAGCGTGCGCCAGGTCCCGGAGCCGCCGACCAGGCCCGGTTTGATCTTGCGCAAAGAAGCTCGAAGCCACGCGGTCGCATGTCCGAATTTGTGTATTCGTCGTCCTGAAATGCGCAGAGCGCTCGCTCTTGCAGCCGACGCTATCAGGCAAGTCGGCTCCAACGACGCTCGCGCCGACCGAACAACCATTTCGTAAACTGACAAGGGGCATTTCGATGAAAGCATCACGGAAACCAATCAACTTCGCCGTCGTGCTCGCGCTGATGGCGAGCGCCTGCTGTACGGTCGCGTTCGCGCAGCAGCCTGGCGCGGCGCGAAGCGGCGCGGCGATCGTCAGCGAGCCGGGCAAGGCCAACATCGTCCAGGCCGTGGACGTTTCGGCCACGATCGTGGCCATCGACAAGGCAGACGCGAACGATCACGCTCAAGGGCGCCAAGGGCAGCGTCGAGTTCGTGGCCGGTGACGACGTCAAGAACTTCGACCAGCTGAAGGTCGGCGATGTCGTCGTCGCCCGCTACCTCGAATCGCTCACGCTCGAGGTCAAGAAGAACGTCGTGGCGCACGGCGGAGGCCGTCGTGCAGGAGAAGGTCGTGAGTGCGAAACCCGGCGAGCAGCCGGCAGGCGCGGCCGCGCGCCAGGTCACCGCGATCGTCGACGTCACCGCGGTCGATCCGGCGAAGAGCACGATCACGATCAAGGGGCCGACGGGCAACGTCAGGACGCTCAAGGTGCAGAACCCCGAGCAGTTCAAGGTCGTCAAGGTGGGCGATCACATCGAGGTCACGTACACGGAAGCCCTCGGCGATCACCGTGGAGCCTGCAGCGGCCAAGAAGTAGCGCATCGCCGACGAGCAATGCGCCTTGCGGAGCTGCCGTCCGATACGGTGACAGGCGCGCGACTGTCGCCCATGCCGGCATCGACCAAGCAGACCGAGGGGCGCGCGTCCCGGCGTACTGCGAGAACAAAAGGACGGAGCGTGAAGGTCATCATCGTGGGCGGCGTGGCGGGCGGCGCCTCGTGCGCGGCGCGGCTGCGCAGGCTGGACGAGAAGGCCGAAATCGTCATGGTGGAGCGCGGTCCGTACATGTCGTACGCGAACTGCGGCCTGCCCTATCACATCTCGGGCGTGATCGAGAAGGAGTCGAGCCTGCTGGTCGCGAGCGAGCAGTTCTTCCGCACGCACTTCGCAATCGATGCACGCACCAACTGCGAGGCGATCGGCATCGATCCGGCGAAGAAGACCGTCGAACTGCGCAATGTCGCCACCGGTGAGCGGACCACGGCAGGCCTACGACAAGCTGGTGCTCGCCCCCGGCGCGCCCTCGGTCCGCCCGCCGCTTCCGGGCATCGACCTGCCCGGTATCTTCCAGGTGAGGACCGTGCCCGACGTGCGGGCCATCCGCGAGTGGATCGAACGGGGCACGACGTTCCTCGCCGGGATGTACAGCTATTCGGGGATCCAGTTCGTCCGGCCGACGCGGCGCGCCGTCGTGATCGGCGGCGGCTTCATCGGGCTCGAGACGGCGGAGAACCTGATCCATGCCGGATTCGAGGTGACGCTGGTCGAAATGCTCGATCAGGTGCTCGCCCCTCTGGACCGGGAGCTCGCCCGCCTCGTCGCAGGAGCATCTGAAGCGCCATGGCGTGCGTCTGGCGCTCGGCGACGGCGTGGCCGGGTTCAGTGCGCTGGACGGCGGTGCGATCGAGGTGCAGACGAAGTCCGGCAAGACGTATCCGGCCGACATCGTGATCCTCGCGCTCGGCGTGCGGCCGGATACCACGCTCGCCAGGTCGGCCGGACTCACGATCGGCGAGCGCGGGGGCATTCGCGTCGACGAGCACATGCGCACGAGCGACCCGGACATCTTCGCCGTCGGCGATGCCGATCGAGGTGAAGGATTTCCTCACCGGCGAGTGGAGCCTCGTCGCGCTGGCGGGGCCTGCGAATCGTCAGGGCCGCATTGCGGCCGACGTGATCGCCGGTCGCGATTCGCGCTTTCGCGGCACGCAGGGCACGTCCATCATCGGATTGTTCGGCGCCGCCGCCGCCTGGACCGGCCTCAGCGAGAAGACGCTCAAGCGGCGGGGCGACGACGACTACGAAAAGATCTATCTCTTCCCGAATTCACACGCCGGCTACTACCCGGGCGCCAAGCCGCTGGCGCTCAAGTTCATCTTCCGCAAGTCGGACGGTCGCGTGCTCGGCGCGCAAGCGCTCGGCGAGGACGCGGCGGCCGTGGACAAGCGCATCAGCGCGCTGGCTGTCGCGATCCAGATGGGCGCGACCGTCTACGACCTCGAGGAAGCCGAGCTGTGCTACGCGCCGCAGTTCGGAAGCGCCAAGGACGCGGTCAACTTCGCAGGGATGGTCGGCGCCGACGTCCTGGACGGCGACATGCCGCTCGCCCACTGGGATGACGTCAATGACGCGTTCCTGCTCGACGTACGCCAGCCGGTGGAGCTGGTCGTGGAAAGCGTGCCGGGCGCCACGAACATTCCGCTGCCGGAACTGCGCGCGCGGCTGCGCGAGCTTCCCAAGGATCGCGAAATCCTCGTCATTTGCCGCTCCGCGCAGCGCGCGTACTACGCGACGCGAATCCTCCTGCAGAACGGATTCAAGGCGCGAAGCCTCTCGGGAGGAACGCTGTCGCGGGTAGTGCTCACGGCGAAAAAGGGATTGGACGCGAGCACTTTGGGAGCGGAAACGGTTGGCGTCGCATAGACGTTTTGATTGTCGAAGTATGGGCTTCCACCAGGAGTCAGCAACATGCAAATGAATCGATTCCAAGCAATCGGCCGCAGCGTGCGAACGGGCTGGTCCGGGTTTGTCGCCATGGTTTTCGCCGTGGCGATCGCCGCCAATGCAAACGCGCAGGCACCGGCGGCGGCAGGCGGCGCGGCGCCGCCGCAGGGCGGCGAGGATCTTGTCACGCTGGTCGGGCCGATCGCGCTCTATCCGGACGACCTCGTCGCGATCATCCTGCCCGCGTCCACGAATCCGATGCAGATCGTGCAGGCGGACCGCTTTCTCGAGAAGCGCAAGACCGATCCCAAGACGCCCATCGACGACAAGTGGGACGATCCCGTGAAGTCGCTCCTCAACTATCCGGACGTCGTGAAGATGATGAGCGCCGATCTCGACTGGACGAGCGCGCTGGGTGAAGCGGTCGTCGCGGACCAGGGGGCGGTGATCGAGGCGGTCCAGGCCTTCCGGCGCAAGGCGCAGGCCGCCGGCAGCCTCAAGTCGGACGCCAAGCAGGTGGTGAAGGTCGAGAAGGAGATCATCTACATCGAGCCGGCCGATCCGCAGGTCATCTACGTGCCGCAATACAGTCCGACGACCGTGATCGTTCAAAGCGCGCCCCCCGTCTATTACCCGACGCCTTATCCGTCGTACTACTACCCGTACCCGCCGGGAGCGGCACTCGCCACCGGCGTCATCTGGGGCGCGGCGATCGGCGCGGCGTGGAGCGGCAATCACTACGGCTGCTGCAATGACGCCAACATCAACGTCAACAGGAACACGAATGTCAACCGCAGTGGCACCGCAGCACGCCAGCAGGGTGGCACTGCATGGAAATCGAACAAGCAACCCGGACAGGTCAGCGGCTCCGTCGGCAAGAAGCCATCGTCCGGGCGTGTGGGCAATGCGGGTGGTGGCGCAGGTGGCGTGGGTGGTCCCGGCGGTCCCGGTGGTGCGGGTGGTGCCGGACGTGCCTCGGCGCAGCCGGCCGGTGCCGGCGGCCGCGGACCGTCAGGCGGTGACGCGATGAGCGGCTACGGGTCCGGGCGCCAGGCGCAGATGGACAGTTCGCGTGGCGCATCGAGCCGAAGTGCGGCCGGCCCGAGTGGAGGCGCGAGCGCCCGGTCCACGTCGAGCGGTGGCGGCGCGCGCGCCGGCGGTGGTGGTGGAGGCGGTGGCCGCGGCGGCGGTGGAGGCGGAGGCGGAGGCCGTGGCGGTGGCGGCCGTCGTTGAAGCGAGGAGAAAGATCATGCGCACATTTCCTTCCATCGAACGCAAGGCATTCACCATGAATTTCTTCCGCGTCTGGTCATGCGTGACCCGGCTGGCCCTGGCTTTGCTGCTGGCCGTTCCCATTGCCGCGGCGGCCGCGCCGCAAGAAACGTTTGCGACGCCGGAAGCGGCGGTCGACGCGTTCATGGCGGCGCTCAGGGCCGATAGCGATCCGGCGATGATTGCCATCTTCGGCGAAGAGCACAAGAATCTCATCCTCGGTGATCGCGCCGCATCCAGCGCAAGCCGGGCGAAACTCTACGCGGCCATGCAGACGATGCACGTGCTGCGCGAGCCCAGCGCGGACCGTCGCATCCTGGTGATCGGCGACGAGGCGTGGCCGGTGCCCATTCCCATCGTCCGCACCGGCGATCGCTGGCGCTTCGCCACCGAGGAAGGCGAGGACGAAGTGATCAATCGCCGCATCGGCGGCAACGAGCGCAACGCCATCTACGTGCTGCGCGCGTACATCGATGCGCAACGCACGTATGCATCGGAGGACCGCGACGGCGACGGCGTCCTTCAGTACGCGCAGAAGCTCGCCAGCACGCCCGGCAAGCACGATGGCCTCTATTGGGCCGCCGACGCGTCGAAGGATGAAGAGGAAAGTCCCTTCGGACCGCTGATCGCCGAAAGCGCGGCCTACCTCAAGGGTCACGTCGCAGGCGACCCGTACCGCGGCTACCACTTCAGGATCCTCACGCGCCAGGGCAAGAATGCCGCGGGGGGCGCCTACAGTTACGTCATCAACGGCCGCATGATCGCCGGCTTTGCGATGGTGGCCTTTCCCGCGCAACACGGACAGACCGGCGTGATGACCTTCATCGTCAGCCATAACGGCAAGGTCTACGAAAGGAACCTCGGGAAGGAATCCACCACCATCGGCGCGACGATGACGACGTTCGATCCGGGCCCGGGCTGGAAGGAAGTGCCACGCTGAAAGTTCAGACGAGAGTTAGGAGAAATCCCATGACGAGATCCCGATATCGCGAACCGCGTGCCAGCTACGCAGTCATCGCGTGTGCGCTCGCCGCCGCGGGCGTGCTTGCAGCGACGAGTGCGCGTGCAGGCGGCCTGCTGCTCTACGAGATAGGCACCGAGGACGTCGGCCTTGCGTCGGCAGGGTACACGGCGCGCGCGCAGGACGCATCGACGGTGTTCACGAACCCGGCAGGCATGACGCGGCTCGACGGCACGCAAACGACGGCGGCTCTGCAGGCACTTTACGGCGACGTGGGATTCACCATCGGGCAGGGCACGTCGCAGGGACTCGGCAGCGGCGACGGAGGGAACCCCGTCGGCTGGTTTCCCGGCGGTGGCTTCTTCTACTCGTACAGCGCGTCACCCGACTTGAAGCTCGGGTTCGCCGCGACCGGCAACTTCGGCTTGGCGTTGAACTACGACTCCGACTGGGTCGGCAGGTACTACATCCAGGAAGGCACGTTGGTCGGGTTGTCGTTCGTGCCGTCCGTTGCCTACCGGTTGAACCCGCAGTGGTCGGTGGGCGCGAGCCTCAATGCGATGTACGGGAAGATCCGGGCCCAGGTCGCCGTGAACAATCTCGGCGGGCCCGATGGGATGCTGGCGCTCGACGACTACGAGTGGGGCTACGGGGGAACGCTCGGCGTTCTCTACGAGCCGAGCTCGCGCACCCGATTCGGGCTGGTGTGGAACTCGGAGATCAAGCTCGACTTCTCGTCCACGCCCGAGTTCACGGGGCTGTCGCACGCACTCGAGACCGTGATCACCAATCGGGGCCTGAACAACACCAACATCAACCTCGGCATCACCGTGCCGCAGGGCGTCAACGCGAGCTTCTTCCACCAAGTCGACGATCGCTGGGCGCTGCTCGGAAGCGTGGGCTGGCAGCAGTGGTCGAAGTTCGGTTACGTGGAAGTCGGCGTGGAGTCGTCCAATCCCGTGAGTATCACGAAGAACCTCAACTACAAGGACACTTGGCACGTCGCCGCGGGCGCACAGTACCAGATGGACGCGCCCTGGCGGCTCGATTTCGGCGTGGCCTACGATTCCGAGTTCCAGGACACCCCGGTTTCGCCCATGCTTCCGGCGAACTCCGCGTGGCGGTTCGGCATCGGCGCGCAGAAGCAGGAGAGCAAGACGTTCTCCTGGGGGCTCACCGCCGAGTACCTCTACGGCGGCAGCCTCGACGTCAACAAGCAATCGGACACGCCGGTGGCGCTGGGCGGCCGCGGGAACCTGGTGGGGTCCTACGACAACGTCGGGATCTACTTCCTCGCAGCGAACTTCAACTGGAAGTTCTAAGATGCGAGGGAGTCGGGCAAGCTCGAGCGTCAGGCCGGCCGCCGCTTGATCATCAGTGAGCGCATCTTCAGCACCACAATGCCGATCTGATTCAGGAGCACCGACCCGATAATTGCCGCAGCGAGAAACGAGCCCATCGCGGTGGGATGCAGCCACCGCGGAAAGGCGTGTGCGAGTATCGCCGCCCCGACACTGCCATAGCCGGCTTCGCCGGGGCCGATGAAGGCCCGGACAATGAGCAACGTGGTGAAGTTTTCCGACAAACCGCAGGCTAGGGTTGCCGATCCCCAGACCAGGGCCATGACGGTGGCGCTCTTCACCCGGCCGACGCGATCGGCCACCAGCGGGATCCGTATGCACATCGCACCGACGGTCAGGCCCACCACGCTCACCAACGAACCCAACTGGCTGTCGCTCAGTCCCCAATCCGCCTTGAGAAAGGGAAACACGGCATTGATGACCTGGCGCGATAGGTAGTCGGACAACATCAGCCCGAAGGTCACGGCGAATGCCATCCAGACGTATCGGCGCGAGACGGGATAGGGTGCGTCGACGTCGCCAGGACCGAAAGCAGCGGGGGATGTATCAGCCAGCGGGCCCTCCTGCGGGGTTGCCATGCGGCCGAACGGCCCGCGCACGCCGGGCTCATTGCCGGGGGCCTGACCGAACGCGGGCGGCGCAGTACTTGAACTCGGGAATCTTGCCGAACGGATCGAGTGCGGAATTGGTCAGCAGGTTCGCGGCCGCCTCGACGAAGCAGAACGGAACGAACACCGCACCCTCGGGCACTGCCGGATCGGCACGGGCGCAAAGGGCGATCGCGCCACGACGCGTCTCGACGGTGACCGGCGCGCCGGGCGTCGGCGCCGAGCCGCGCCAGTTCGCGCGGATGCAGCGATGCCGTCTGCTTCCGGGTGAAATCGCGTCGAGCACGCTCGCGCGCCGGGTCATCGCGCCGGTGTGCCAGTGCTCGAGCTCACGACCGGTGATGAGCACCAGCGGATACGCATCGTCCACTGGCTCTGCGGCAGGGGTCGGTGCCACGGGCACGAACCGGCCGCGTCCGTCGGCCGTCGGAAAGGCGTCGGTGAAGACGATCGGCATGCCGGGATCGGCCGCATCGAGGCACGGATACGTGACCGCTCCGTCGCGCTCCAGGCGCGCCCAATCGATCCCGCCCATCGACGGCATCGCCCGCCGCATCTCGTCGTGCACGGCGGCGACGCCGGCGTCCGGGCCGCCGTAGCCCCAGTCGAGTCCCAGACGGCGCGCGATCTCGACGATGATCCACAGATCGGCGCGTGCCTCGCCCGGCGGGTCGAGCACGCGTCGTCCGAGCTGCACGGTGCGGTCGGTGTTGGTGAACGTGCCGGTCTTCTCGAAGAACGACGTGGCCGGCAGGATCACGTCGGCAAAGCCGGCCGTTTCGGTCGGAAAGATGTCCTGCACGACCAGATGCTCGAGACGCGCCAGTGCCGACCGGGCGTGGGCGGCATCGGGGTCGGACATCGCCGGATTCTCGCCGACGATGTACATGCCGCGGACCGTCCCGGCGTGGATCGCCTCGGTGATCTCGACCACCGTGAGTCCCGGCTTCGGATCGAGCGGCGTGCCCCAGAAATGCTCGAACCAGGCGTGCGCCGCGTCGTCGCCGGTGGGCTGGTAGTCGGGCAGGAACATCGGGATGAGGCCGGCGTCGGAGGCGCCCTGCACGTTGTTCTGTCCACGCAGCGGGTGCAGGCCGGTCCCCGGGCGGCCGATCTGGCCCGTGACGAGCGCGAGCGCGATCAGGCAGCGCGCATTGTCGGTGCCGTGCACGTGCTGCGAGATGCCCATGCCCCAGAGGATCATCGCCGCCTTCGCGGTGGCATAGCGGCGCGCGACGTCGCGCAGCGTGGTCGCGTCGATGCCGCACACGCGAGCGATTGCTTCGGGGCTGGCGTGTGCGACGCTGGCCGCGAGGCGGTCGAAGTCGCGCGTGCGCTCGCGGACGAAATCGGCGTTGGCGAGGCCCTCGTCGACGATCACGTGCAGCAGCGCCTGCAGCAGCGCAACGTCGGTGTCCGGCGTGAAGCCCAGCCAGACGTCGGCGTGCCGCGCGAGGTCGTTGCGTCGCGGATCGGCGACGACGAGCGTCGCGCCGCGTCGTGCCGCGTTCTTGATCCACGTCGCCGCGACCGGATGGTTGGCCGTGGGATTGGCCCCGATGACGAGGATGAAGTCGGCGTGCGCGACGTCACGCACGGGGTTGGACACCGCCGCCGACCCGATGCCCTCGAGCAGCGCCGCCACCGACGACGCGTGACACAGCCGGGTGCAGTGATCGACGTTGTTGCTGCGAAATCCCGTACGGACGAGCTTCTGGAACAGGTACGCCTCCTCGTTGCTGCCCTTCGCCGAGCCGAAACCGGCCAATGCGGCGGGGCCCGCGCTGTCCCGCAGCTTGCGCAGGCCGCTCGCGGCGCGGTCGAGAGCCTCGTCCCAGCTCGCCTCGCGAAACACCTCGGCGAAGCGGCCCGGATCGACCAGCGCCGTGGCATCCTTCGGCACGCCGTCGCGGCGGATCAGCGGCCGGGTAAGGCGCTGCGGATGCGCGGTGTAGTCGAAGCCGTAGCGGCCTTTCACGCACAGCCGCGACGCATTGGCGGGACCATCGCGACCGTCCGCCCAGGCGATCCGATCCCCGCGCACGTGGTAGGTGACCTGGCAACCGACGCCGCAGTACGGGCAAAGCGAGTCGACACTGCGCTCGGGCGCCGTCCGCGCGACGCCGCCGGCGGGCGCCAGGGCGCCCGTCGGGCACGCCTGCACGCATTCGCCGCACGCGACGCAGGTGCTCGCGACGAGTTCGTCACCGCAGTCGAACACGATGCCTGCGTGTTCGCCGCGGCCGGCCATGCCGATCACGTCGTTGCCCTGTTCCTCGCGGCACGCGCGCACGCAGCGGCCGCACTGGATGCAGGCGTCGAGATTGACGGCGATCGCCGGGTGCGAGACGTCGGCGGCCGGGCCGGCGCGCGCCGCGAAACGCGAGCGATCGAGGCCGAGCTTGACCGCCCATTGCGCAAGCTCCGAATCGTGACGGTACGGCGCGGCGACGTGGTCGTCCGGCACGTCCGCCAGCAACAGCTCGACGACCATGCGCTGCGCCCGGCGCGCGCGCTCGGACCGGCTGCGCACGCGCATGCCAGGCGCAGGCGTCCGGCAGCAGGACGGGGCCAGCACGCGCTCGCCGGCGATCTCGACGACGCAGGCGCGGCAGTTGCCGTCGGGCCGATAACCGTCTTGGTGGCACAGCGCCGGTATCGCCACACCGTGCCGCCGCGCGGCGGCGAGGATGGTCTCGTCGTCGCGGGCTTCGAGCGGACGACCATCGAGGTCGAACGAAATCATCGCGAACGCGTCATTCGAGTTCGTGGGCGAAATACCGGAGCACGCAGCGGATCGGGTTGGGCGCGGCCTGGCCCAGTCCGCAGATCGACGCATCGGCCATCGCCTCACACAGCTCCTCGAGCAGCGCGCGGTCCCAGCGTGGCGCGCGCATCAGTTCGACCGCCTGCCGCGTTCCCTCGCGGCAGGGCGTGCACTGGCCGCAGGACTCGTCGCGGAAGAATTCGAGGACGTTGCGCGCCGCATCGACCGCACGGTCGCGGTCGGAAAGGACGACGATCGCCGCCGAGCCGATGAATGCCCCGTGATCGGCGAGCGTGTCGAAATCCAGCGGAATGTCGCCGAGCGACGCCGGGAGGATGCCGCCCGAGGCGCCTCCCGGCAGATACGCGTAGAACGTGTGGCCGGGCAGCATGCCGCCGGCGCATTCGCCGATCAGCTCGCGCACCGTGATGCCGGCCGGCGCGAGATGGACACCGGGTCGCTGCACGCGGCCCGACACCGAGTAGGCGCGCAGGCCGTGCCGCCCGCGGCGGCCCTGTCCCGCGAACCAGCCGGCGCCGCGGTCGACGATCTCGCGCACCCAGAACAGCGTTTCGATGTTCTGCTCGAGCGTCGGGCGTCCGAACAGCCCGCGCTGTGCGACGTAGGGCGGGCGCAGGCGCGGCAACCCCCGCTTGCCCTCGATCGATTCGATCATCGCGGACTCCTCGCCGCAGATGTACGCACCCGCGCCACGGCGCAGGTGAATCGGCGGCAGCGCCCGGCCCGATGCGGGTGGATCGGCACGCAGCAGCGCGAGTTCGTGTTCGAGCGCGGTCCGGCAGTCGGCATATTCGTCGCGCAGGTAGAGATAGATCGCGGCGGCGTCGAGCGCCCACGCCGCGATCAGCGCGCCTTCGAGGAAACGGTGAGGATCGATTTCGAGGCAGCGTCTGTCCTTGAACGTGCCGGGCTCGCCTTCGTCGATGTTCACGGCGACGTAGCGGGGCGCAGGCTCGCTTCTGACGACGCGCCACTTGCGTCCCGCCGGAAAGCCCGCGCCGCCCATGCCGCGCAGCCGCGCGTCCTCGAGGATGCCGATGACGTCCTCGGATGAGCGCCGTCCGTCGACGCAAGCCGCGTAGAGCGCGTAGCCGCCCAGTGCCCGATACTCGCGATAGCCGATCGGCGCGGGCGGCGACGGCGCGAAGTCGCGCGTGATCAGCGCGGCGGCGATCGACGCCGTGCTCGCGCGCCCGATGGGTCGGTGGCCGATCAACGCCGCCGGGGCGGCATCGCAACGTCCGATGCACGAGGCCGGCGTGATGCGGACGTCGGCCGGCGCCGCACCGGCGAGGTCGGCGTGGAGTTCCCGCCCTCCGGCCAGCGCGCAGGACAGCGACGTGCACACCCGCACCGTGATCGTCGGCGGGGCCGTCTCGCCCTCGTGCACGACGTCGAAATGATGGTAGAAGGTCGCAACCTCGTAGACCTCGACCGGCGCGAGACCGAGCAAGTCGGCGAGCGCCGTCAGGTGCGCGACCGACAGGTGTCCGCGCGCGTCCTGAATCCGGTGCAGGTATTCGATCAGGAGATCGCGCTGCCGCGGCAGATCGACGATCAGCGCTTCGACGTCGGCGCGGACGCCCGGATCCACCGGGCGGCCCTTCGGATAGGGCCTGAGCGCGATGCGTGCGGCGGGTGGCGTTGGTGGAAAGGGAACGGGCATCGGCGGATTATCGGCGCTCGTGCCGAAGATGGGTAGGCGCAGGAGCGCTGCGCTGCGTTGACCCGTCCGCACCTGCGGGGTACCCTCGCCGGCGATGGATACGTACGCATACGCGCGCGCCGCGGCGGCATGAGCACGGTCGATGGTGACGCCGCCAACTGCCCGCTGTGCGGCGGTCCCAACCGCTGCGCAATGGCGGCCGGGCAGACGGACACGCCGTGCTGGTGCACCACGATCACCCTGACCGCCGCGATGCTGGAGCGGATCCCGCCGGCCAAGCGGGGAGTCGCCTGTATCTGCGCCGCGTGCGCCGCCGCGCTCGCACGGGAGTTCCGCTAGGTGCCATCGGGCCCGGCGCGCACCCCGTCGCCGTCGCGGTGCTGGCACGTCTACCTGATCGAGTGCCGCGACGGCAGCATCTACACGGGCATCGCCATCGATGTCGAATCGCGCTACGCGGCGCACGCTGCCGGGAAGGGCGCGCGCTACACGCGCTCGCATCCGCCGCGGCGGCTGCTGAAGGCGATCCCCTGCGCGGATCGGTCGACGGCGCTGCGGATCGAGTACGCGATCAAGCGCCTCACCGCGCCGGAGAAGCGGGCGCTGTGCAGCGGTGTGCGAGGCGCGTGACTGCGGTGTGATCCGCCATCGGGCGCCTGCGCGGGCTACAGCTGCGGCGTCACCGCGTGGAGGATGCCCGCGATGTCGACCTGATAGCGTGCCCGCGTCACCACCGCGTCCGTGAGGGGACCGTCGGCGCGCGCGTAGCCCATCGCGACGGCGCGACCGAGCTTGCGGCTGTAACCCACCGACGTCAGTTCGCCGACGTTGCGGCCGTCCATCAGGATGGGCTCGCCGCCCCAGGGGAACGCGGCCGGATCGTCGAAAGTGAACTGGACGAGCCGCTTGCGGATCTCCGCGGCGGGCCGTGCCAGCAGCGCGGCGCGGCCGAGGAACGGCGTCGGCTTGTCCATCTTCACCGCGTAGCCGAGGCCGGCTTCCCACGGCGTTTCGTCCGGCGAGAGTTCCGCGCCCCAGGCGCGACGACCCGCCTCGATGCGCAGTGCGTCGATCGTGTAGTAGCCGGCGTCGCGCAGCCCGAAATCGGCGCCGATCGTCCACAACGCGTCGTACAGCGTGACGCACTGGTCGGCGGACACATACAGCTCATAGCCCGGACCGCCGACGTAGCTGATCCGCGCGGCACGCACCCGCGCGTGGCCGACGTCGATTTCCTTCGTCGTCGAGAACGGCATGGCGGCCTTCGACAGGTCGTCCGGCGACAGGCGCGCGAGCAGCGCCTCGGCTTTCGGGCCCATCACCGAAATCACCGAAAAGCCGCTGGTCGACGTCGACCAGCACCGCGTGCTCGGACTCGCCGACGTGGCGTTCGATCCACGCGAAGTCGCGCGTCGTCTGGGCGGAACCCGTGATGATGAAGAATTCTCCCGGCCCCAGGCGGATCACCGTGAGATCGCTCTCGAAGCCGCCGCGCTCGTTGAGCATCGCCGTGTACACCATGCGCCCGGGCGCGACGTCGATCTCGTTCGCGCAGAGCCGCTGCAGGACGGCGAGCGCGTCGCGTCCCTTGAGCACGAATTTCGAAAACGACGTCTGGTCGAACACGACGACGTCCTCGCGGCACGCGCGCTGTTCCTCGAGGACATGCGGCAGCCATCCCGGGGTGCCCAGCGTATACGGTGGCACCGACGTGCCCGGGGGCAGGAAGTAGTTGACGCGTTCCCAGTTCATCTTGCTGCCGAAGACGGCGCCCTTCGCCGCCAGCCGGTCGTAGAGCGGCGAGCGGCGCAGCGGGCGCACCGTGACGAGTTCCTCGCGCGGCCAGCGCATCGCATAGTGCAGGCCCAGCGATTCCACGGTGCGGTCGGCAAGATGGCGGCGGTTGGCGTGGAAGGGGGCGAACCGGCGGATGTCGACATCCCACAGATCGAGCGGCGCGTCGCCGCCGACGATCCACTCGGCGATGAGCTTGCCGGCGCCTCCCGAGTTGGCGATCCCCGCCGAATTGAACCCTGCACAGACGAAATAGCCGGCAAGTTCCGGCGCTTCGCCGAGGATGAAATTGCCGTCGGGCGTGAAGCTCTCCGGACCGTTCAGCAGCAGCTTCACTTCGGCCGTCTCGAGGCACGGCGTGCGGTGGATCGCGTTCTTCATCAGGACCTCGAAGTGATCCCAGTCTTCGGGCAGGAGCTGGAACTCGAAGCCGTCGGGTATCGGGTCCCTGTTCCAGGGCTTCGCCGCGGGTTCGAACCCGCCCATCACGAGGCCGCCGACTTCCTCCTTGTAGTAGAGGAAGCCGTCCGGATCGCGGATCACCGGCAGATCGGGCGTGACACCGGCGATCGCCTTGGTGACGAGGTAGAAATGCTCGGCGGAATACAGCGGCACGTTGACGCCGGCGAGGCGTCCGAACTCGCGCGCCCACTGCCCGGCGCAATTGACGAGGGTCTCGCAGGCGATCGTTCCCGCGTCGTCGCGGCTCTTCCAGCGCACGCCGGTCACGCGGCCGCGGTCCGTCGTCACGCCGGTGACCTTGACGCCCTCGACCAGCGTTGCGCCGCCCATCCGCGCACCGCGGGCAAGCGATTGCGTGAGGTCGGTGGGGTTGGCCTTGCCGTCCCCCGGAATCCAGACCGCACCGGCGAGATCGTCGGTGCGCAGGATCGGTGCGTATTTCGCGATCTCGGTCGGGGCGATGAACTCGAAGTCGATGCCGAAGCTCTTCGCGCGCGCCATCTGCCGCTTCATCAGCGTCAGGCGATCCTGGGTCTTCGCGACGTTGAGACTGCCGCACGGTTTCCATCCGGTTGCGAGCCCCGTCTCCTTCTCCAGCGACGAATACAGATCGATGCCATAGCGGCTCATCCGTGTCGCATTGCGCGTCGCGCGCGTCTGGCCGACGAGACCCGCGGCGTGCCACGTCGTTCCGCAGGTGAGCTTGCCCTGTTCAAGCAGCACGACGTCGCGGACGCCGAGCTTGGTCAGGTGATAGGCCGTCGAGACGCCGGCGATGCCACCGCCGACGACGACCACGCGGGCATGGGTGGGTAGTTTCATGAAAGAGGTACCGAGCAGGGTTGGGATGTCGTGACAGGAACTGTCGCGGACCGGCAAGACCCGCGCTTCAAAGTTTCAGCGCCGCCACGCCGAGCACGACACCCGCGGCGCCCGCGAGCCGGCGCATGCCGAGGCCTTCCTTCAGCCAGATCGCGCCGATCAGCGCGGCGAAGAGCACGGAGGTCTCGCGCAGGGCGGCGACGGCGGCCACCGGCGCCAGCGTCATTGCCCAGAGCACGATGCCGTATGCGGCCAGGCTTGCCGCGCCGCCGATCAGGCCGCGCCGCCAGCCGCGTACGACGTAGGCGACCGCCACGTTGCCCTGCCGCAGGCAAACCCAGCCGAGGAACGGGATCGCTTCGAGAAAGATGAGCCACGAGACGTAGGCCGGGGCGTTGCCGGAAGCGCGGGCGCCGGCCCCGTCGACGAGCGTGTAGGTCGCAATGATCGCCGCGTTGGCGAACGCCCAGCCGGCGGCGGCCGGTGGGTGGCGGCCGCGGCGCGCGAACGCGATGCTGACGATTCCCGCGCAGATGAGCGCGATGCCCAGCGCGATCTGGGGCGAGGGCCATTCACGCAGGAAGACGATGCCGAGCAGCGCGACGATGAGCGGGGCGGTGCCGCGCATCAGCGGATAGGCGAACGAAAGGTCACCGGTGCGATACGCCTGGGCCAGCGTCACGTAGTAGCCCCAGTGGATCACGGCCGAGGCCGCCGCGAACTTCCATGCGGCGACATCCGGAATGCCGACGAAGGGAATCACCGCGAGCCCGCACACGGCGGAGCCGGCGACGATCGTCGCCATGTCGAGCATCGCGTCGCCGCCGGTGGCGCCCTTGAGCAGCGCGTTCCAGCCGGCGTGCAGCAACCCCGCGGCGAGCACCGCGAGCGTGATGCCGAACGACAGTTCCGGAGCGGGCATGCCGGCGCGTCAGGCGCTGGTCGGTTTGCGCTTCTGCCAGCTGTCCTTGCCGTTGCCGGTGCGCCGGGCACGCTGGGGAGGAGGCTCGGGCTCGGGTTCCTTGAGTCGCGTCTTGGCCAGCACGCCGGCTTCCTCGAGGATGGGGTAGGCGATCGAGCAGATGTGCGAATTGATCCGTTTCAAATCGGAAATGAGGTCGAGGTGCAGCGACGAGGTCTCGATGCTCTCGACCGTCTGCTCGGCGAGACGGGCGAGGTGCGAATCGGCATAGGCGCGCTCCAGGTCGCGGAACAGCACCTTCTGCGCGAGCAGCTCCTGCGCGCTCTTGAGGTCGGCGTTGAGAAAGACCGACAGCCCCAGCCGGAGGTTGGCGACCAGCCTGGCGTGCAGGTCGCAAATCTCGGCCATGCCGGCTTCGGAGAAGTTGCGGCCCTTGTCGATCTTCTTGTCCTCGACGTCGGTGATGATCCGCTCGACGATGTCGCCGACCTGCTCCATGTTGATCGTGAACGACACGATATCGGCCCAGCGTCGCCCCTCGGTCTCCTGGAGTGCCTCCCGCGAGATCTGGGTGAGGTAGAGCTTGACCGCCGTGTAGAGATCGTCGACGACGTCGTCCATCTTGCGCAGCCGCTCGGCGAGCGCGCGGTCGTTGGTCTTCAGCACCGTCAGCATGCCGTTCAGCATCTGCTCGATGACGTCGCCGATGCGCAGCGCCTCGCGTGCCGCGCAGGCGATCGCGAGCGTGGGTGTCGCCAGCGCCGAGGGATCGAGATGGCGAGGCTTCGCCGGATCGTCGGAGGCCGGACGGTCGGGCAGCAGCCGCTCGGCGATGCGGGCGATCGACGCGGTGAAGAAGAGGAACGCGAGCGCCAATGCGACGTTGAAGCCGAAGTGGAACAGCACGACCTCGCGTGCGCTGTCGAGGCCGACGCCGCCGACGACGTGATCGAGCCAGCCGGTCAGCGGCATTGCGATCGCGCAGCCGATGAGCTTGAACAGGAAATTGCCCAGCGTCACCCGGCGCGCCTCGGGCGGCGAGCGCAGCGTCGAGAGCATTCCGAGCAGCCCGCTGCCGAGGTTGGCGCCGAGCACGAGACCGAGGGCGACGGGCAGGGCGATGACGTTCAGCGACGCGAGCGTGGCCACGAGCAGCACCACGGCGAGGCTCGAGTAGCACAGCACCGTGAGCAGCGCGGCGACCAGCATGTCGAGCATGACGTCGCCGGTCAGCGAAGCGAAGATCACCTTGACGCCGGCGGCCTGGACGACCGGCTTGGCGGCGACGCCGATCCACTGCAACGCGAAGATGATGAGTCCGAGGCCGATCAGCACCCGCCCGAAGCGGCCGATGTTGCTGGAC
Source organism: uncultured beta proteobacterium (assembly GCA_963843595.1). Classification (GTDB taxonomy): domain Bacteria; phylum Pseudomonadota; class Gammaproteobacteria; order Burkholderiales; family Casimicrobiaceae; genus CAIWHR01. Next base: position 288,209 of record CAWJLG010000010.1, read on the forward strand.
TGCTGCGCGAGGAACAGCACGACGCCGGTGAAGATCAGGAGCGGCGCTAGCCACGACAGGTCGAACGACAGGATGATGGTGACGAGCGAGGTGCCGACGTCGGCGCCGAGCATCACTGCCAGCGCCGGCGCCGTCCCGATGATCCCCTGACCCGCGAAGGCCGCGACGATCAGCGCCGTCGCCGTGCTGCTCTGGATGAGCCCGGTGACGCCCAGACCGGCGAAGAAGGCCGCGAAGCGGTTCTGCACGCTGCGCCGCAGCACGCGCCGCAGGGTGCCGCCGTACAGGCGCAGGATGTCCGTGCGCACGATGTGCGTGCCCCAGACGAGCAGGGAAACGCCGGCGAGGAGGTTGAGCAGCGTCTGCATGAGGTCAGTCGCGACCGGACTCGACGGCGGTCAGCGCCGCGTCGACGATGTCGAACGCGGCATCGAGTTCGTTCGGCGCGATGACGAGTGGCGGCGAGAGCGTGAGAACGTTGCCCTGACCGATCTTGAACGACAGCCCGTGCGCGAGACAATGGTACATCACGCGTTCGGCCTCGTCGCGTGCGGGTTCCCCGTCGCGGACGAGCTCGATGCCGAGGAGGAGGCCGATGCCACGCACGGCGCCCACCAGCCGGTGCTTCGCCTGCAGCCCGCGCATCCGCGCCATCGCCTGCTGGCCGAGGGTCTGCGCCCTAGCGAGCAGCGCCTCGCCTTCGATGACGTCGAGCGTTGCCAGCGCGGCGGCGCAGCCGACCGAGCTCTTCTCGTGGGTGTAGTGACCCAGCGCGCGGTCGGCGGCGATGTCGAGGTCGCGGCGCGCGATCAGCGCCGCCATCGGCATCACCGCGCCGCCCAGGCCCTTGCCGAGCACGACCATGTCCGGAACGATGCCGTAGTGCTCGAACGCGAACATGCGGCCGGTGCGGCCGAGGCAGATCGGGACCTCGTCGAGGATCAGCAGCGCGCCGTGGCGATCGCAGGCCTCGCGCAGGATCCGGTAATAGGCGGGCGGAGGAATCTGGACGTCGGTGCAGCGCACGGTCTCGACGATCACGGCGCCGATGTCCTCCTCCTTGCCGAGGACGTAGTCGAGGTATTCGGCGCAGCGGGCGTCGCAAATCCCGCCGCAGCCGAACCGGCATGCACCGGGGTCGCACGGTGGCGCATGCTCGGTTCCCGGCAGCAGCGGACCGATGCCCTTGCGAAAGACCGCCTCGCCGCCGATCGAGATCGCGTCGAGCGAGGCGCCGTGGAACGAATCCCAGAGCGAAAGCGTCTTGTGGCGACCGGTGGCAAGGCGCGCGAGCTTCAACGCCATCCCGATCGCCAGCGTGCCGCCGGGGGCGAACAGCACCTTGCCGAGAGGCTCCGGCGCGAGCGCGGCGAGGCGCGAGGCAAGCGCGATCGCCGCGTCGTTGGTGAACCGGCGCGGCGAGAACGGCAGCCTGTCCAGCTGCCGCTTCACCGCCTCGATCACGCGCGGATGGCGATAGCCGACCTGATGGACGTTGTTGCCGTGGAAATCCATGATCCGCCGGCCTTCCACGTCGGTGAGCCAGATGCCTTCGCAGGACTCGAGCGCGTCGAAGCACGGCGTGGACAGCGACTGGTGCAGGAACACCCCGGCGTCGGCGTCGAGCCTCGCGCGCGTCTTCGCGTGCACGTGCACCGCCTCGAACGCCTGTCGCCGCGGCGACAGGTTGACGTCGCCTTCCGCGGCGAGATCGGCCGGCGGCCGCGGCTCGTTCATCGCGCGATCGCCACCCGCCGGAAAGAGTGCCGGGCGGCGCGGCGCAACGTTGGGCGGTGATCCCGGGTCACCACGGCAGCGAATACGTCTTCACGTTGGTGAAGCTCTTCATCGCTTCCTGCACGCCCTCCTTGTAGCCGAGGCCGGAATCCTTGATGCCGCCGAACGGCGTGAGCTCGAGCCGATAGCCGGGCACCTCGCGCACGTTCACGGTGCCGACGTTGAGCTCGGACACGAAGCGGGTGATGTAGTCGAGCCGGTTCGTGCACACGGCCGACGACAGCCCGTAGTCCGTCGAGTTTGCGATCCGGATCGCGTCGTCGATGTCGCGGAAGCGGATGACCGGCGACACCGGCCCGAAAGTCTCGTACTTGACGAGCGGCATGTCGGGCGTCACGTGGTCGACGAGTGTGGGCGAAAAGAGCGCGCCGCGGCGGACGTTGCCATGGAGGAGCTTCGCGCCGCGTGCGACGGCCTCGTTGACCTTCGCCTCGAACGACACCGCGGCCGGCTCGTCGATGACCGTGCCCATGTCGAGATCCGGATCCATCGGGTCGCCGTACGTCCAGGCCTTCGTCTTCGCGAGCAGCAGCTCGACGAAACGGTCGGCCACCGCGTGATGGACGAGCATCCGCTTCACCGCCGTGCAGCGCTGCCCGGAGTTCTTGTACGACCCCGCCGCCGCCAGCGTGGCAGCTTCCTCGAGATCGGCGTCCTCCATCACGATGATCGGGTCGTTGCCGCCCAGCTCCAGCACCTGCCGCTTGTAGACCGCCTTGGCAGCGATGTACTTGCCGATCGGCACCCCGCCCGTGAACGTGACGAGGTCGACGTCCGGGTTGGTCAGCATCTCGTCGGCGATTTCCTTCGGGTCGCCGGTCACCACCGAGAACATTTCCGGCGGCAGGCCGGCCTCGTACAGGATGTCGGCGAGAAGCAGCGCCGTGAGCGGCGTCTTTTCCGTGGGCTTCAGCACCATCCGGTTGTTGGTGGCGATCGACGGGGCCACCTTGTGCGCCACCTGGTTGAGCGGATGGTTGAATGGCGTGATCGCGGAGATGGCCCCCAGCAACGGCTCGCGCAGCGTGTAGACCTTTCGCTTCTTGCCGTGCGGGGTGAGGTCGCACGAGTAGATCTGGCCGTCGTCGTTCAACGCGGCGTTGCCGGCGAACACGAACACGTCGCAGGCGCGCCCGACCTCGTAGAGCGAATCCTTCTTGCAGATCCCGCATTCGGCGGTGATGAGGTCGGAGATCTCGTCGGTGCGGCCGCGGATGATCTCCGCGGCGCGGTACAGGATCCGATAGCGATCGTGCCGGGTGAGCCGGGGCCGATAGGCCCTGGCGATCGCGAACGCGCGCCGGATGTCGTCGACGGTCGCCTTGGGCACGGTGCCGACGAGCGCACCGGTGTACGGGTTATGGACCTCGATGGTCCGCTCGCCGCCGACCGGCTGGCCGGCGATCCGCATCTTCGCGTGCAGCACGTGACCGTGCCGCACGTCCTTCAAGTCGGCCATCATGTTCATCGGATCGGGCACCCGTCAGGCGAGATGGTTGAGCGCGAGGTCGAACGCGTCGAAATTGCGCCAGCGACGGCCCGCGGGCAACGCGGGGGCGGCACGGTTGGCGATCAGCGGCACCTGCTGTTCGCTGATGCCGCCGTGCGAGCGCAGCGGAACGTCGAGCCCCGAGAGGTCGTGCCGATCGCGCGAGGTGCCGATCACCGACAGGCGCTCCGACACGACGACGAGGTCGCCGACGCGATCGGGCGGCAGCTCGAAGCGGCGGCACGCGTCGTCGCGCGGCAGCACTTCTTCCATTCCGGGAAGCGCGGCGATGTGCGCACCGGCCGCGGCGACGGTCACCGGTGGCGACAGATAGACGGTGGCGAACGAGCCCAGCGCGCCGTGGTGGACGACGTACGGATCGGTGATCGGCAGGATCACCCGCGTGGTGCCCGCGCCGTACGCGGCGTCGAGGACGTCCTGCAGATAGATCACGTTCGGCCGGCCGAACGCGTCGGTCTTGGCGTTCATGCCGTGGTCGGCGGTGACGACGAGCGTCGCGCCGAGGGCGTCGAGGCGTGCGAGATAGCCGTCCATCATCGCGTAGAAGTCGTTCGCCGCGCCCACACCCGGCGCGCACTTGTGCTGAACGTAGTCGGTCGTCGACAGGTACATGACGTCCGGTCGCTCGCGCTCCAACAGCTTGACGCCGGCCGCGAACACGAACTCCGACAACGCCGCGCTGTAGACCGACGGGACGGGCATGCCGACCAGCGCGAGGACGTCGTCGATGCCGTGATCGGCGATGCGTCGCGTCGGCAGCCTTTTCCGACGAGAAGCAGATGCCCTTCATCCGATGCCCCAGCAGCGCGCGCAGCTTGTCCTTCGCGGTGACGACGGCGACCTTGGCGCCCGCATCGGCCAGCGCAGCAAGGATCGTGCCGCTGCGCAGGTACTTCGGGTCGTTCATCATCACCTCGGCGCCGGCGTCGCGGTCCCAGAAGTAGTTGCCGCAGATGCCGTGCACCGACGGTGGCGCGCCGGTGACGATCGACAGGTTGTTCGGGTTGGTGAACGACGGCACGACACAGTCGGCAGTGAGGCAGATGCCGCGCTCCCGCAGCGAGGCGAGAAACGGCGCGCGGCCGGCGGCGATCGCCTGGTTGATGTAATCCGGCTCGCAGCCGTCGACGCAGACGACGACGGTCGGTCGCCGCGGCGCCGCGTAGCGGCGGCCGTTGACGGTGAGGGGGGCAGTGGCAATCAACGGGCTTTCCTCGCAGTGGACCGGCGCGGGACGGCGTGCGTGCCGGCACGGGATTTGTGCATGCGTTCGCGGCTCGCCATCACGTGCTCGTAGAGCGCGCGTCCGGCCGCGGCGACCTGCCCGGAGGCGATGCGGTCGACGATCTCGCCGTGTTCGCGGGTGGACACCGGCAGCGTGCCGGTCTGCGCGAGCGTGGTTCGGCGGTAGAGGTTGAGCTCGTTGACGAGGCGCCGATAGGTGACGAGGAGCTTCGCGTTGCCGGTCAACTCGACGAGCCGGTCGTGGAATTCGAGATTGGCGGCAACGTAGGCGTCGACGTCGCCGCGCCCGGAAGCCTTGGCCATCCGCTCGACCCGCGCCCGCAGCTCGCGCACCATGTCCTGGGTCGCGATCTGCGCCAGCCGGCGCCCCACGAACTCGTCCAGTGCCGCACGCACTTCATAGATCTCGTCGGCCTCCTCGACGCTGATCTGGCGGACGAACACCCCGCGGTTCTTCTCGAGGCGGACCAGCCCGGATTCCTCGAGCGCGCGGAAGGCCTCGCGGACGGGACCGCGCGACACGCCCAGCAACAGGGCGACGCCGGCTTCGTTGAGCTTGCTGCCGGCCGGGAGGTCGCCGGCGAGGATCATCCGTTCGAGCTCCTTCTGCACCAGCATGGGCAGCGAGCTCGACTGGATCAGCGCGATGGCGTCCGCTCCACGCGCCGGGGCGGGTGCGGCGCGTTTGCGGCGACGCTGCGGCGTGCGCACGGCGCCACCGGGTCCCGAAGGCGGTGCGGAAGACTTCAGCATGTTGCCTATTGGACGACGCCAGGTGTAGATTGTCAACAATCTGCAAAACGGGCGCAACCGTGACGGCTGCGGCTGCACCGGGGCGCAGACGGGGCGCGCGTCGGCGCCGTCATCGCGGTGTCATCGGTTTGCGGCGACACTCGCCAAGCGACCGGCGCGGTTGCCGTCCCCGGGGGGCGGGGGTAGCATTGCCCGCACTCCGGCGCCGGCGCTTGCGCGCGCGGTACGGCACCCGGCGATTCCTTTCACATCCGGTTTCAACGCAGTCCATCCTTAAGGAGCGAGCACATGAAACGCACCCTGGGCCACTGGTGGCATGCCGCCGGCGCGATCGTCGCGGCAGTCGGACTTCTCGCTGCCGGCAATGCCGGCGCGCAGCGGACCGAGCTCCTGGTCTACACCGCCCTCGAGACCGACCAGATCAAGGCCTACGAGGAGGCCTTCAAGAAGGCGTATCCGACGATCGACATCAAGTGGGTGCGCGATTCGACCGGCGTGATCACCGCGAAGCTGCTCGCCGAGAAGGCGAATCCGCAGGCCGACCTCGTCGTCGGCACGTCGGCGTCCAGCCTCGCCGTGTTCGAGAACGAGGGCATGCTGCAGCCCTACGCGCCGAAGGGACTGGAAAAGATCTCGCCGCAGTATCGCGACCCGAAGAATCCGCCGATGTGGGTGGGGATGGACGTCTACGGCGCGGCGATCTGCTTCAACACCGTGGAGGCCGCCAAGCTCGGGCTGCCGAAGCCGGAGAGCTGGAAGGACCTGACCAAGCCGGTCTACAAGGGCAGGGTCGTGATGCCGAATCCGGCCTCGTCGGGCACCGGCTACCTCGACGTCGCCGGCTGGATCCAGATGTGGGGCGACGCCGACGCATGGAAGTTCATGGACGCGCTGCACGAGAATATCGCGCAATACACGCACTCGGGCAGCAAGCCTTGCCGGCAGGCAGGGGCGGGCGAGTTCCCGGTTGGCGTTTCGTTCGAGTATCGCGCGGTCACCACCAAGAAGTCCGGCGCGCCGATCGACATCGTCTTCCCGACCGAGGGTCTGGGCTGGGACCTCGAAGCGTCCGGCATCATGAAGACCACCAAGAAGGTCGAGGCGGCCCGCGCGCTGATGGACTGGCTGGCGAGCCCGGGCGCGATGGAGCTCTATGCCAAGAACTTCGCGGTGCTGGCGATGCCGGGGATGGCGAAGCCGCTGGACTTCGTCCCGGCCGACTACGAGAAGCGGCTGGTCAAGAACGACTTCTCGTGGTCCGCCAAGAACCGCGAGCGCATCATCGCCGAGTGGATCAAGCGCTACGACGGCAAGTCGGAGCCCAAGTAACCGCAACAGACGCGCACGCGCCCCGCGGTCCGCGGGGCGCTTTCTTTGGGGCGCCGCGCGCGCCCCACGACGCGACGGAGCAGGCATCCCGTGCAACCGAGCCCCACGGAGAATTCCGGGCCGTTCCTGAAGCTCGAAGGCATCAGCAAGAGCTTCGGCAGGTTCCAGGCGTTGAAGGGGATCGCGCTCGCGATCCGACGCGGCGAGCTCGTCACGTTCCTCGGCCCCTCGGGGTGCGGCAAGACCACGCTGCTGCGGATCATCGCGGGGCTGGAGACGCAGGACGCCGGTACGATCGTCCAGGACGGCAAGGACATCTCGCGGCTGCCGGCGATCAAGCGCGACTACGGCATCGTGTTCCAGTCGTATGCGCTGTTTCCGAACCTGACGATCTTCGACAACGTCGCGTACGGGCTCGTCAACCGCCGCAAGGGGCGGGCCGAGATCAAAGCCCGCGTCGCCGAACTGCTGAAGCTCGTCGGCTTGCCCGACAGCGGCGGCAAGTATCCGGGCCAGCTTTCCGGCGGCCAGCAGCAGCGGATCGCGCTCGCGCGCGCGCTCGCGTCCGCGCCGGGTCTCCTGCTGCTCGACGAACCGCTTTCCGCGCTCGACGCACTCGAGCGGGTCCGGCTGCGCGGCGAGATCCGGGCGCTGCAGCAACGGCTCGGCGTCACGACGATCCTGGTCACGCACGACCAGGAAGAGGCGCTGTCGATGGCCGACCGCATCGTCGTGATGAACCAGGGCCGCATCGAGCAGGTGGGCACGCCGCGCGAGATCTACGAGACGCCGGCCACGCCGTTCGCCGCGGATTTCATCGGCAAGATCAACGTGCTCCCCGCCGTTGCCGAGGGCGGTGGCCGCTTCCGCGTCGGCAGCCGGTCGCTCGCGGTCGCGCGACCGGACGTCGCGAGCGGGACCGCGGCGAAACTCTACCTGCGGCCCGAGGACATCGCGGTTCACGTCAACGGCAGCCGCCCGTCGGGAGTGAATGCGCTTTCGGCAAAGGTGACCAAGGTCGAGTTTCTCGGCGCGTTCTGCATGGTCGGACTCGCGGTCGACGCCGCGGACGTGCCGGCGCTGGTGGCGAACGTTCCCCGCCAGGCGGTCGACGCCGGCGGCTTCGAGCCCGGTGCGGCGGTGAGCATCGATCTGCCGCCGGCGGCACTGCGCGTGCTGAGCTGACGTCGAGCGTCGATGGCCGCACCGGGCGCGACGCTGGCCACACTTCCCGCCGGGCCGGCGGTGAAACCGGTCGCCCACTGGCAGGATCGTCTCGCGCAGTCGCTGCTGCTGATCTGCTGTGCGGCGCTCGCGCTCTTCCTGCTCGCGCCGCTGTTCATGATCCTGGTGAAGAGCGTGCAGGACAAGGACGGCGCGTTCGTCGGCCTGCTCCAGTTCCAGGACTATTTCGGCACGCCCCGGCTGCGGCAGTCGATCTGGAACACGCTGTGGGTGGCGCTCGCGGTGACGGGGATCACGATTCCGCTGGCGTTCACGTTCGCCTACGCGCTGACGCGCTCGTGCATGCCGGCCAAGGGACTGTTCCGCGTGATCGGCCTGACGCCGATTCTCGCGCCGTCGCTGCTCGCGGCGATCTCGTTCATCCAGTGGTTCGGCAACCAGGGGCTGCTGAAGGAGCTGCTCGGCGGCGCGCCGGTCTACGGCGCGCTCGGCATCATCATCAGCGCGATCTACGCGACGTTTCCGCACGCGCTGATGATCATCCTGACGTCGCTGCTGCTCGCGGACGGCCGGCTCTACGAAGCGGCGGAGTCGCTGGGCACCCGGACCTGGCGCAGGTTCTTCACCATCACGCTGCCCGGGGCGAAGTACGGTCTGGTCAGCGCGGCGATGGTCGTGTTCTCGTACACGGTCAGCGACTTCGGCATTCCGAAGGTCATCGGCGGCAACTTCAGCGTTCTCGCCGTCGACATCTTCAAGCAGGTGATCGGGCAGCAGAACTTCAACAAGGGCGCCGTGGTGAGCCTCGTGCTGCTGCTGCCGGTGCTTTTCGCCTTCATCGTCGACTGGATCATGCAGGGCAGGCAGCAGTCGCAGTTCTCGTCGCGGGCGGTGCCGTACGCGCCGAGGCCGAAGGTCTGGTTCGACGCGCTGATGTTCGTCTACTGCCTCGTCGTCGCGCTGCTGCTGCTGGCGGTGCTCGGCATGGCGGTGTACACGTCGTTCATCAAGCTGTGGCCCTACGACCGCTCGTTCAGCCTGCGCCACTACACGTTCGGCCTCGTCGACGCCGGCGTCATCGACTCGTTCTTCAACAGCCTGCGGATGGCGTTCCTGGCCGGCTTCTTCGGCACCGTGTTCATCTTCGGCTGCGCGTACCTGCTCGAGAAGACGCGCGGCATGCCCGGCATCCGGGCGGCGATCCGGCTGCTCGCGGCGATCCCGATGGGCGTTCCGGGCATGGTCCTCGGCCTGGGCTACATCCTGTTCTTCAACCACCCGGACAACCCGCTCAACGGCCTGTATCACACGTTGACGATCCTCGTGCTGTCGACGGTGGTGCACTACTACACGTCGAGCCACCTCACCGCGGTCACGGCGCTGAAGGCGCTCGACGCGGAGTTCGAGTCGGTGTCCGCGTCGCTCAAGGTCCCGTTCTGGAAGACGTTCCACCGGGTGACGGTGCCGGTGTGCCTGCCGGCGATCCTCGACATCGGCCGGTACCTGTTCGTCAACGCGATGGTGACGATCTCGGCCGTCGTCTTCCTGTACTCCCCCGACACGCGGCTCGCCGCCGTGACCATCCTCAACCTCGACGAAGCGGGCGAGATCGGCCCGGCCGCGGCGATGGCCACGCTGATCGTGGCCAGCTCGACCGTCGTCTGCCTGCTCTACGCGCTCGTCACCCGCGTGCTGCTGACGCGCACGCAGGCCTGGCGCAAGCCGCTCACCGGCCTTTGACGGCGTCCGGTCCCCACGAAAGGAGTTTCGATGAGCCTCTTCTCCCGCGATCCGATCCTGCTGACCCCCGGCCCGCTGACGACGTCGCTGCCGACCAAGGTGGCGATGCTGCGCGACTGGGGGTCGTGGGACAGTGCGTTCAACGCGGTCACGGCCGAGATGCGCCGCAAGTTGCTCGAGATCGTCCACGGCGCGGCGACGCACGTCTGCGTGCCGATGCAGGGCAGCGGGACGTTCTCCGTCGAAGCCGCGGTGAACACGCTGGTGCCGCGCGACGGACACGTGCTGGTGCTGATCAACGGCGCCTACGGCACGCGGATGGCAAAGCTCACGACGATGATGGGCCGCCGGACCAGCACGTTCGAGACCGCCGAGGACGTGCCGACCACGCCGCAGGACGTCGACCGGCTGCTCACCGCCGATCCTTCGATCACCCACGTCGGGCTCATTCATTGCGAGACGTCGACCGGCATCCTGAATCCGCTGCCGGAGATCGCCGCCGTCGTCGAACGCCACGGGCGCCGGCTCATCGTCGACGCGATGAGTTCGTTCGCGGCGATCCCCATCGACGCGCGGACCACCTCCTTCGACGCCGTGATCGCCGCGTCGGGCAAGTGCGTCGAAGGGCCGCCCGGGATGGGATTCGTGCTGGCGCGCCGATCGGCGCTGGAGCGCTGTGCGGGCCATTCGACGTCGCTCGCACTCGATCTGTACGACCAGTGGACCTACATGGAGAAGACGACGCAGTGGCGCTATACGCCGCCGACGCACGTCGTCGTCGCGTTCAACGCGGCGCTGGACCAGTTGCTTGCCGAGGGCGGGCAGCCGGCGCGGCTCGCGCGGTACACGGCGAACTGCCGGACGCTCGTCGAGGGGATGGCCGAGCTCGGCTTCCGGGTGTTTCTCAAACCGGAGATCCAGGCGCCGATCATCGTCACGTTCCACGCGCCGCCGGATCCGGCCTACGACTTCAGACGCTTCTACGACCGGGTCCGCGACAAGGGGTTCATCCTGTACCCCGGCAAGCTCACGCAGGTCGAGACCTTCCGCGTCGGGTGCATCGGGGCGATCGGGCCGGACGAGATGCGGCACGCCGTCAACGCGGTGCGCGACACGCTGGGCGAATTGGGCATCCGCCAGGTCGGGCCGAAATCGGGGACGGCACAGCGCGCGGCCGCCTGACGTCGCTTCGGGCGCGCGTCCGGTCGCTAGCCCGAAAGCTCCAGCGCGGGGTGGCGCAGCGCATCGAGCGCACGCATCGCCGGCGCGTCCGCGGCGATCGCACCGTGGCGGATAAGGCAGTCGAGCACGACCAGGCTCGCATCGGCGGTGACCACATCCGGGCCGTCGCCCAGCGCGATCAGGCGCGCGGCCTCGGCGAGCGAAACGAGGCGGTGCGCGACGACTTCGCCGTCCTGCCCGTGGGGCACGAACTCCGCAGGCAACCACAGGTCGTGGACGTGGATCGTCTCGCGCTGAAGGCCGTCGGGCTGGGCGCGGCAGATGTGCACCGTGCCCGCGCGGCAGGCGGTCGCCGCGAGGTCGGCGGCTGCGCCGGCTTCCTCCCACGCTTCCTTGACGACGGTGCCGGCGACCGTGTGGCCGGCTGCGATGCCGCCGCCGACGAGGTTGTCGAGCATGCCCGGATCGATCGCCTTGGTCGGGCTGCGGCGCGCGATCCACATCGTCGGTCCATCGGTGCCGCGCACCAGCCCGTTGACGTGCGCGGCGTGGGTGACGATGCCGAAGTAACGTGCGGCGGCGCGCTCGAGGAGGAAGATCGGTTCGGCGTCGAACGCCGCGGCGACCGCGTAGCGCTCATTGCGCCAGGCGCTGAGCAGGCCGTCGGCTGACAGCTGGCGCGCGACCTGGTCGAGCGCGGCTGTCCGCGCAGGCTCGTCGTTCAGCGCTTCGGAGAGCACGATCGCGTCATCGGCGATCACAAAGATGTCCGGGAACGTCGCGAGACGGGATGCCCGCGCCGGGTCCAGCCAGCCCACGACGCACCCGCGGGCAACCAGACGGAGGAAGTGCCCGGTGGGCCGCGCCAGGACCGACGTGAGGCGCGCGGCAATCGCCGTTACAATGGCGGCTTCGATCACGGGCCGATTGTAGCCCGCCGACACGCCTCTTCCGTGCCCGCCGACGTCCTCGCGCTGTTCGACCTCGACCACACGCTGCTTCCCCATGACAGCGACGAGCAGTGGGTCGCCTTCCTGATCGACGAGGGGGCGCTCGACCGCGCGCAGTACGAGGCGGCCAATCGCGACCTGATGGCGCGGTACAACCGCGGCGAGGCCAGTCCGACCGAGTTCACCGAGTTCTACCTGTCGACGCTGCCCCGGTTCGAGACGCAGGCGCTCGAGGCCTGGCGCGAACGCTACCTCGCGGGACGGATCCGGCCGCGGATCGGGCTGCGCGCCCGCGAGCTCGTGCGGCGACATCGTCGACGCCGGCGATCTCACCGTGATCACGACGGCCGTGATGCGCTTCCTGTCCGAGCCGATCGCGGCGGAGTTCGGCGTCGAGCACGTCATCGCGACCGAGGCCGAGCGGCGCGACGGCCGGTACACGGGGCGTGCCGCCGGGATTCCCAACACGCGCGAAGGCAAGGTCGAGCGCCTGATGATGTGGCTCGCCGCGCGCGGGCAGCGTCTATCCGATTTTCGCGCCATCTACGCGTACGCCGACTCGCTGAACGACCTGCCACTGCTGTCGCACGCCACGCATCCGGTCGCCGTCAACGCCGACCCGGTGCTGTCCGCGCATGCGCGGCACATGGGCTGGCCGATCGTCGAATTCGGCTGAGGGAGCTCGCATGACTGCACGCATCATCGATGGCAAGGCGCGCGCCGAGCGCCTCACCGCGGAAATCCGGGACGCCGTCGCGGCCCGCATCGCCGCCGGCAAGGCCGTTCCCGGCCTCGCCGTCGTGCTGGTCGGCGACAACGCCGCGTCGCAGATCTACGTGCGCAACAAGCGGCGCACCACCGACGCCGTCGGGATGCGCTCGTTCGCGCACGACCTGCCGGCAGCGACGTCGCAGGCGGATCTGCTGGCACTCGTCGACACGCTCAATCGCGATCCGGCGGTGCACGGCATCCTCGTCCAGCTGCCGCTGCCCGCGCACATCGCGGAGGAGGCCGTCACCGAACGGATCGACCCGGTCAAGGACGTCGATGGATTCCACCCGTGCAACATCGGACGGCTGGTGCTCAAGCGGCCGACGCTGCGACCCTGCACGCCGTACGGCTGCATGACGCTGCTGAAGGACACCGGCGAGGATCTCGTCGGCAAGCACGCGGTGGTGATCGGGCAGTCGAACATCGTCGGCCGGCCGATGGCGCTGGAGCTCCTGATGGAGCGCTGCACGGTCACCATCTGCCACTCGAAGACGCGCGACCTCCCGGGACTCGTCCGCCTCGGCGACATCGTCGTCGCCGGGGTGGGCAGGGCGAACTTCGTGCAGCGCGACTGGATCAAGCCCGGTGCGATCGTCATCGACGTCGGCATCAATCGCAACGCCGACGGCAAGCTTTGCGGCGACGTCGATTTCGCCGCGGTGAAGGAAGTGGCGTCGTGGATCACACCGGTGCCCGGCGGCGTCGGGCCGATGACGATCGCGACGCTGCTTGCGAACACCTTGCGCGCGGCGGAGCTGCAGGAGCGACGCTAGTCGTCTGGTTCGGCATTCGCGCCGACCTGCCTGCAGATCCGCGGCATGCCAACGATCGCGCGAAGTGCGCAAGAAGGTTGCCCGCCCGTATGCCGATGCAGAGCCGGGGCGTGTGCGCGAAACGCAGTGGATCCAAGCCGCTGAACGACACGACGCAGCAAGTCGACGCGCCGATGCCGGCGCTCGTGCGCTCACTTGGACCTCGCGTAGCTCACGCGGATCCCGCACGGGTTCGCGCGACACCGATGCTGGTTCGAAGCCCAAGGGGTAGCCCGCTTGATTCACCGTCCCGTTTGCCGGCTTTGTCGGCCTTTTTTGCGCTTTGTCGGATCGTCCGCCCTGGGTGTTCGCACGGTGCTTGAATGCCACGAGGGCATGCGCAAAGGGAAGCGATAGCGGGCGATCGAGCATCGTCCGGTAATCTGGCCAAGGGCGTTTGATCGGCATATTCTGACGCCTGCGTTCGTCGCCCGATGCGCCGCTCCGGCCGCATCGCAACGATGAGGTCGTCATCCAATGTCTGGATTACGCGCGATCGCCGCCGACCTGCCACGCGCCATGCGTGCGGTACGGCGGCGGAGCGTGGGTGCGGTCGGCCTGGCGTCGGCCACCGGGTATCTGCGCGGCCTGACGGTGGGTCGCGTGGGGCTGGTACTGCTGATTTGCGCGATGTTCAGCGTGCGACAGCACAGTCTGTGCGTGTTCCAGGTGTCCTGCGGCATGCCCGACGGCGGAACGCTGGGCGGCTTCATCCGCTTCCTGGCGCGGCAGTTCCTCTTCGCACTCCCGATGCTGCTTGCCGTGACCGTCGCCGACAATGTGACGTCACGCTCCGATCAGCGCGTGCGCATTCCTGCCCTTGGCACGGCCGTCCTGCTCGGTGCCATCTTCCACGGAATGGCATTCTTGTATACGCAACCCCCGAACGTTCTCAACGCGGCGGCGGGCCGCGAGGTGTTGTTCATCGTGACGTATTCCTCGCGCGCGCTTCTGTATGGCGGTCTGGCGACGGCCCTCCTGTATCTGCTCGCGCGGGAACGCGAGGACGCGCGGGCGCTGCACGCGGCGAGGCTCGAGAAGGTCTCGCTCGACCGCCAGATGATCGAGGCGCGTCTGCAGGCGCTGCAGGCGCAGATCGAGCCCCACTTCCTGTTCAACACGCTGGCGAACATCAAGCTGCTCTACGAGACGGAATCGCCGCGGGCCAAGGCGCTGATCCACGACCTTGCCGCGTACCTGGGGATGGCCCTGCCCCAGATGCGCGACATGCGATCGACACTGGCGCGTGAACTCGAACTCTCGGAGGCCTATTTGAGAGTTCTGAAGGTGCGAATGGGCGAACGTCTACGAGTGATCATCGATGTGCCGGTCGAGCTTCGGGCAGCGGCCGTGCCCCCGATGATGCTGTTGACCCTCGTGGAAAACGCGATCAAACATGGGTTGGGCTCGTTGCCGCAAGGAGGAACGATCGCCATCCGGGCCGAACATGCGGCCGAACGACTCCGCGTGGCCGTCATCGACGACGGAATAGGGTTTCCGAAAGGGTTCGGCGCCGGCGTCGGCCTGTCCAACACGCGCGCCCGGCTCACCGCACTCTACGGCACCGAGGGCCGCCTGATGCTCGACGCGAACCCGCGGGGGGGCGTCATTGCCGCTATCGAATTCCCTTGTGAAATCGCTACCGTGGAGCGTTGCCCAGCGTGAAACCAGCGGCTCTCCCGTCGAGTACCGGGGTGCTGTCGCGCAGAGACGTACCGCACTTCCTGCGTGTCGCACTCGAGGCATGGAGCGGAATCACCTTGCAGCGGTGGCTGTGGGCGACCGCCTTCGCCCTTTTCTTCCTGCTTGCCCATATTGTCGGACTGTTGCCTCCCCTTCTGAATGCCGTACCCGTCGTGATCGGACGGCAACCACCGGACTGGAATGTGGCGAGATCCGTGGCGGTAACGTTGGTGACGTTGGCTGCGGCGTATTGCTTTCTCCTGGCGATCAGCATCGCGGAGTACGGCACTTCGCACCGGTTGCCGCCGGGACGGAGGTATGTTGTCGCGGGTGTCGTCGCATGCGGCGCGGCGATCCTGCTGGAAATGACGCTCTACGTCCTCGTGCCGAGTTTCGCGCCGAATGTGGGCGGCTGGGTGCTGCTGCAGGAGCCACAGTTGTTTCTCGGCAGGTTCGTATGGTCCGCGGCGGGCGTCGGACTCAGTGGAGGCTTGGCACTTGCGGTATACGTGCGTCTCCGGGCGGCCCAGCAGGCTCGCGAAGCGTTCAACGCCGCAGAGCTGGCGCGTGTCGACGCGGGTCGTGAAGTGCTTGCCTCCCGACTGGCCGCGATGCAAGCGCGGATCGAGCCGCGATTTCTCCTCAGTACGCTGGCGCAGGTCGAAGCGCTTCTCGACCGCGACCGGCAGGCAGGCGATCGAATGCTTGACGGCCTCATTGCATATCTGCACGCGGCGCTGCCACAACTCCGTGGCGAGCAATCGACGCTGAAGCAGGAAGTGCAGCTTGCCGAAAGCTACCTTCGGATCGTGCAGATGCGGATGGGAAGCCGTCTCGACTACCGGATGGATGTCCAGCCCCGGCTTGAAGATTGCGAGTTTCCCCCGATGATGCTGTTGCCGCTCATCGACGATGCGCTTCGCAACGGTCTCGAACCCCTGCCGCACGGAGGCAGGATCACGCTTACCGCAGTCACGGCCGACAATTGCGTGCGTGTTCGAATCGCCGACGACGGATTGCCACGAACACACGGCTCAACCGACGATTCCGCGATATTTACGCTTCACGAGCGGTTGAGTGGTCTCTACGGCGCTGCCGCCCGTCTCGAGTTTGCCGTCAACGCCTCGCGCGGTGTCGTCGCGACCATCGAGGTTCCCCTTGCCACCGCGGGCGATCATCGCTGAAGACGAGCCGGTGCTGCGGACCGGCTTGAAGAGGCTGCTGGCCGCCGTCTGGCCGGAACTCGACATCGTTGCGATGGCATCGGACGGCCTGCAGGCGGCGCAGCTATTGGCGAAGCACAATCCCGACGTGTTGTTCCTCGACATCCAGATGCCGGGATGCTCGGGATTGGAAGTTGCGAGGGCCGCGAGCGGCCGCTGTCACGTCGTGTTCGTAACCGGGTACGACCAGTACGCCGTTTCGGCATTCGAACACGGTGCCGTCGACTACGTAATGAAGCCGGTCAGCGCCGCACGGCTGGCGGCGGCGTGCAGTCGCGTGCGCGAGCGACTTATCACGATGCCGATCAATCTGGACGCGCTGGTGGCAAGACTGGCCGAGGCTGTCGCGCAGAAGCGCACCTATATGCGCTGGATCAATGTGGAGTCCGGGCCGAATGTGCGACTGGTGACCGTGGAGGAGATCTGCTACTTCCACGCGGACACGAAATACACCCGTCTGGTGACGGCGGACCGCGAGTCGCTCATTCGCCTGTCGCTCAAGGAGTTGCTCGACGTGCTCGACCCTGCCGATTTCTGGCAGATCCATCGATCCGCCATTGTGAATGTCAACGCCATAGCGGAAGTGTCACGAGACGCACGGGGGCATCCGACGCTGCGTCTCAAGCATCGCGACGAGGCACTGCAGGTCAGCCAACCATTCGCGCATCTGTTCCGTCAGATGTGAGTGTGTGACACCCGGAGACGGGCGACGCCAACCCGCGACGTCGACACGCGCGCGGTGCGGGCGCGGAGCTTCTCCTGCCGCGACGGGCGCCGGAGCATCGAAACGAGACCAGTACCCGTGCGCCACTGGGCGATGCTGGCAACCGGCCGCCTGAACTCATCGAGCTTTTCGCGCCTTCGTCCGCCTTTCGTCGGCTTCGTCGGATCGCTCTTGGCCGACGTTTGGCACGGTGCTCGAATGCCGCCGAAGTCGTTCAACCGGCGAACGCGGCGACTTTGGGAAATGCCCCAGACACACACGCCGCTTTCGCTGGAGGCCGTCAGAAATCTCCTTTTCCGGGGGAGGCAAGCCATGAAGCCAGGATCGATTCTGACCTTCGCATTGGCGGCATACGCGTGCGTCGCGACCGCGGCATTGGGGGACACCTACACCGCCATCGACTTTCCGGGAGCCAGTACGACAGATCTGTCCGGGATCAGCGCGTTGGGCGTAATGGTCGGTTCCTACACCGACAGCACGAGCGTATCGCACGGATTCACGTTCGACGGCGACACTTTTGCCGCGATCGACTACCCGGGCGCGATTTCGACCACGGCGATTTCCGTCAACTCGCGCGGAGACGTCGCAGGCTTCTTCCAGGATGCGACGAATCAATGGCATGGGTTCGTCCTGTCTGACGGCGTCTTCTTCGCGCAGAACTATCCGGGAGCTACGACCGGCACCTTTACTCTGGGGATCGGCGCGAACGGCACCTTGGTCGGAGAATTCAAGACCGGTCAGGCGTTCGGCCAGCTCGGATTCGCATGGATCCTTCGTCACGGCCAGTACGCGCAGCTCACTCCGCCCGATTGCAGCGATGGCGCACCCCCACAGCCTGTTCAGGCGTTCGCAACTTCGGTCAATCCACGGGGTGATGTGGTCGGGCGCCTGATCGACCTGGCCGGCCGGCAATGTGCCTGGAAAATGAACAAGGAGGGCACCTACCGGACCATTCAGTTCCCCGGGGCCTCGCTCACCAACGCCAGAGGTATCAATCCCGTTGGCGAGGTGGTTGGGGTGTACCGCCTTGCCAACGTGAACCACGGTTTTCTTCTGGCTGAGGACGACTTCAACTTCACCACGATCGACTTTCCCGGTGCCGCTTCAACCCGCGCGCTCGGCATCAATTCGCGCGGCGATATCGTTGGCACATATGCGCTCGTCGGACCCCTCGGCGTGGGGCACGGCTTCCTGCTCCAGTTTCACGACGACGATGAAGACGGCAGCGATGAATAGGGACCGCGACCGCAAAGCCAAGGATGACTGCGGCACGGGAGGCCATGGTGACGGCCGATGCAAATGGTTGGGAGCGATCGCACGCTCATTCCCGGCGATCGCGCTGGCTCTGTGCGGACTCGTCGGCAGCGAAGCCCAGGAAGCGGTGGCGCAGACGGCAGCAGCTGCCGGCGTCACCTACGGCCAGCCCAAGGTCAGTCCCGGCGAGTTCAGCGCCGAACTGAATCGGCTGCCATGGGCGGCATGGCCACAGTCGCCGGAATCGAAGCCCTCTCGGTTTCTGGGACAGCCGTTCGTCCAGCCCAAGTTCATGACGGCATCCCCGTCGCGCCCATTGGCGCCCGCCACCCTCGGCACAACGCTGGCGCCGATGCCAAGCCCGATCCAGAACTTCCTCGGGCTCAGTTACCTGGATACGTGCTGGCTTGTCTTCGAATGCGCCGGCTGGCCGCCGAGCCCGAACGGCGACGTCGGCCCCAATCATTTCATCGAGGCGGTCAACGACGCCGTGATCGCAATCTACAACAAGGCCGGGGGACTGCTGACCGCCTTCATCACCGACGATAGCGTGCTAGGCGCCGCCGCAGGGCCTGCCTGCGGCTTTGCCTACGGAAGTGACCCCGTCGTCCTCTACGACTGGCTGGCCGATCGCTTCATCCTGAGTTGGCGCAGTTATTCGTCAGCGAAGCCGGGCGACCCGCTGACCCCCTCCCGGTGCATCGCCGTGTCCAAGACCAGCGACCCGGTCGCCGGCGGCTGGTGGCTGTATTCGATCCCGATGGAGACGGGCACCCCGGGCTCCCCGCCCATCGGCGACGACAACGATAACGCCAGGTTCGGCCTCTGGCACGACTGCCTTTACCTGGGCGTCAATGAGTTCGACGCTACGGGCAACTACGACGGCGTCGCCTTCGCTTCGTTCAGCCGCGCCGACCTGTACAGCGGCGCTCCGCTCACCTATGCGCTGGGCTGGCTGCCACCGGCGAGCAATGCCTTCGCGATGGTTCCGAGCAACAACTTGGGCAGGGGAACGAACGCCGCCCAACCCGGTACGCCAAACTATTTCGTCTCCCAATCGAGAACGGGCTCCTCGTTCGAAGTTCGCACCTTCACCTCGGGCCCGAACTGCGGGGCAGGCGGCACCTTGAGCGCGCCGACCAACGTGAGCCACGCGTCGTACTCGATTGCGACTCTGGGCAATGCCGTCCCCCAGCCGAACACGACGAACAAGCTCGACAGCATCGACGACCGGATCCTGCCGAAAGTGCAATATCGCAAGGTCGGCAACACCGAGTCGCTTTGGGTTACGCACAACGTCGATCCGTGCGCCGACGCCTCGTGTACGTCGGTCAATCCGACGGCGATGCAATGGGCACAGATCGACGTCACCGGTGGCCGCATCGCCACGACGCCGGTCCAGCAGCAGATCTTCGCGCCCGATGCGACGCTCTATCGCTGGATGGGCAGCCTAGCCGTCGACCGCCACGGCAACATGGCGCTGGGTTACAGCACGTCGAATTCCATTGCACCGAATTTTCCGAGTATCGCCTATTCGGGCCGGCTCGCGACCGATCCGCCGAACACGCTTGCCCAGGCCGAAATGCAGCTGATCGCGGGCGCGGGTGCACAGTTGTCCTGCGGTGGCCTCGCTTGTTCCGGCTGGGGCCACTACTCCGCCATGAGCGTCGACCCAGCCGACGATTGCACGTTCTGGTACGTCAACCAGTACTACGGCAGCCAGAAGAACGGCTCCTCGGGCAACTGGCAGACGCGCATCGGGTCTTTTCGGTTCCCGTCGTGTATGGGACTGTCGACGACGACCACGGTTGCGAGCTCCGTCAATCCGGCCAGCGCCGGGCGGGAGGTGGCCTTCACGGCAACGGTAAGCGCCTCCAGCGCGACCGGCACCGTGACGTTCATCGACGGCGGCGCGGCGATCATCGGCTGTGCCGCGGTGACGCTCAGCGGCGGCCAGGCGCAGTGCGCGACGAGCGCGCTTGGCGCAGGCACCCACCCTATCGTCGCCCGTTACAGCGGCGATAGCATCGATTCGGCATCGCAGAGCGCACCGCTGATTCAGTTGGTCAACCCGGTTCTGCCGTCCTCGCTGGTCAACGCCGGCTTCGAATTCCCCGAAATTCCGGCACTCGGTACTCGCTATCAATACAATCCGACGGCGTCGGGGGTGGGCTGGAGGTTTGTGGGCACGAGCGGCATCCAGAGAAACGGCAGCGCGTTGGGGGCAAAGAGGGCGCCCGCGGGCAAGCAAGCAGCTTTCGTGCAGGGTACCGGCAGCATCGCGCAAACGGTGTACCTGAATACCGGCACCTATACCCTGTCGTTCAAGGCAGCACGGCGCGAGTGTTGCGCCGCCCCGTTTCCGCAGCCGGTCATGGTGACCGTGGACGGCACGCCGATCGGCAGCCTGGTGTCGCCGCCAAAGCCCAAGTTCAATAGCTTCACCATGTCCTTCGCGGTGGTGACCAGCGGGGCGCACACGATCATGTTTGCCGGCACCAACCCCGACGACAATACGACGTTCATCGATGTGGTCGCACTTCGCACCGAAAGTGGCATTGCAAGTGGCAGGGGCAATGGCAATGGCGCTGCGAGCCTGGCCACGCTCCCTAGGTACACGGGGAACGGCAGCAATGCTACGTCCTCCATCCTGCCATTATCGGAGGCCATCGCAGAACCGTTGTGACCGGGCGACAACCGCGCCGATAATGCGGGCCCTTGCCCTTGGCCGAGACTTTGCGAAGACGCAATTACGGTCCGTCGTCGGGCATATCAGGATACCTGCCGATCTCGAATGAACAACATGCAGCGCGGATCAACTCGTGTCGCCGCAAACGCGTGCGGGCAACCAACCGCGCGACGAAGGACGGACAACCGAAGACGCGAACACTTGTGCCGCGCAGGTCGCTTTCGCACGACGTAAAGCGGATTCGAATCTGCCAGAGGAGACCAACGTGACAAGCGCCCGACATTTGATCGGCATGGCGATAGTCGCAACGGGATTGCTGTTCGTTGCCACTGCCGCAGGTGCCGATGTACCCGGCCGAATCGAAGAGCTGTTCTCGAGTGCAGACGGCAGGCTGCAATTCATCCAGGTCTCGAACGTCTCCCCGAGTCAGCTCGCGGGTCTGGTGCTAGCCACCTCGCACGATGGCGTCACGCAGACATTCGTCTTCCCCACGACCTCGAATCTGCCAAACCCTCCTTTCATCGACGAGGTTCTGATCGTCTCGCGCTCGTTGTCGCAGCGACCCTGGGACGGGCCCGATGGTGGTGCAGCCGAATGGGATTACGTCGTGCCGGATGGTTTTCTGCCCATGAGCGGCGGCAGCATAGCGCTTGGAGGCATCGATCGGTGGGACTACGGCAACATTCCCGCCGACGGCTACAGCGCCCTGTACCGCTCGGGCGCAATCGGCGTCTACAGCGCGAACAGCTCCGCGCACGGCGCTACTGTGACGCTCGGACTTGGGGACGAACGGTTCGAACGGGAGTACGTCAACGACTCCGGCGATCGACACTTCTTCACCTCGTTCGACGCAGAGATCGCCGCATTGGAGTCGGGCCGGATTCCCGGCTGGCATTGGCTGTTCGAGGAGTGGTATGGAGCCACGGGGTTCGGGGGGTACGCTCGCCGCGTTGCGGTGCTCGACCATGCGGTGTGCCGTTTCTATCTGCCGCCGCCCGATGACTCGCACTTCTTCACCGCTTCGGAAGAGGAGTGTGCTGGGCTGCGAGATCGATTCCCGCTTTTCGTGCTGGAGACCGACAGTGCGTTCTATGCGGGGCTGCCCGACCCGGTGACCGGCGCCTGTGCCCCCGGTCTGGGCCCGCTCTATCGGTTGTGGAATCCCTCGACCAATGATCACTGGTTCACGGCTGACGCCGAGATCCGTCAAATGGCGATGACTCAAGGTTATGTCGCCGAAGGCTACGGCGACGATGGCGTGGCGATGTGCGTCCTGCTGAGCTGCTTCGGTAATGCATGCTGATGAACGACGTGCCAACGCATCCAGATTCCAACCGGTGAGAAGGCTGGCGTTGCGAAGCGGCCTCGCGCACTGGGTCGGGCTCTCCGGGCTCCCAAGCGGTCGCTCGGCCGTCCGAGCCGCCGCACACGGCAGCGGCAGCGCCAGGCTCGCGGCGTCCGACGCATCAATGTCGCAGCGTGCTTGCGACCGACCGTGAGGTCGCCGCATGGAGCGGGTCGCGCAATATCCGGCTGCCGGGGGTTGCCAATCATGAAGAACGCATCGACCCCCTCACTTGCAGCACTTGTGTTCGTCGTGTCATCGCTCACGCTGGCCCAGCCGGTGATCTCCCATTGGGAGCCGGCAACATCGGCCGACGGGTACGGATTCTGGGCACAGGTGGACCGTATCGGCGATGGCGGAGCGCCCTGATGACACCGTCCTGACGGTTGGAGCCCAGATCAATGCCGTGGGTCGGCGAGGCGTCAACCAGGTCATCTTCGGGATCGCGGCCGAAGCCCTGACCGAGCAGGGATCCTTTTCGCGGTTAGCCGGACTCGAGGCCTCGGTCGTCAACCGTGAGCCGAGCAGCCAACAGCGCAAGGTCGGCATCTGGAGTACGTTCAAGAATCGACCCGACAGCGATTACGCCAATTCCCTCAGCTCCCTGCTTGCGGTGGACCCCTCGAACGTCGATTCTCAAGCGTTGCGGGTCGAGAACCAGCAAGGCACGGGGTTCGAGCGCGCCATCGTCCTGGGCGTGAACTCGCTGCACAGTTCTACTCGCGAGATCCAGCCGGTAGTCCTCGATCTCAGCGAAATCCCACTCGAGACGGTCAAGTCCTGGATCTTGATCCGGTATCCGGACGGCTACTGCCGGTACTACGTCGGCAATGGGCTCGAAGAAACCAGAAGGTGCGGGACTCCTCCTCCCACCTCGCTGCGCTGGCATCAGCCCAATTGAGGGACTGCAGGAGAAAGCCCTGTCGGGGGGGCGGGAATCGTTGGAAGTGGTTGCTGGAACAGATTTCGCGGAGGCGTCAGGCTGCTATCGACGCTTGCAGCATTGAACGGTGTCCGTGGGGTGTTGCTCACTTGGGCCGCGACCCGACAGGCGACAATCATTCGCCGGGCCGTCGGGCAGGGCACGCTTGCCGCGTCGCCACCTCATGCGTTTGATCGCATGGCAGGAAACACACTGCTGCATCGCGTTGGACAAGACGACCAAGGCTGGCCCCGCACCGTCGTCGACACGGGTGTCTTGCGCTTCCCTCGCGAAGCGACTGGCCGTGCGGCGCATTTGGGTGCCGATGACCTGCACGCCTTTCGGTATGAGCGGGGTAGGGTGCGCAGCGCCATGGCCTTCCGGAGAACTCGCGCCGCGGTATTGCTCGGCGATGGCCGCCACCTCGTCGAACGCATTTCTCGATAGCGCCTCAACGAATTCTTGTGGCGCAAGCAGATCGTCGCGCACGGTGGCGAGCGGTCACGCGAGGGCGGCAAGCCACGCGGACCGTGCCGTCAGCCGGACGGTGTCCGACTCGCCGCGCTTGCCCGCCGCTTGAGGACGGCCACACTTGCCATCAGCAGCGTCGAGAACCCGATCAGCAGCGTCGCCGCCGCGGTGATCGTCAGGCTGATGTTGTCGTTGATGCCCGCGAACATCTGGCGCGGCAGCGTGCGCGTCTCGGGGCTTCCCATCAGCAGCACGACGACGACCTCGTCGAACGACGTCGCGAACGCGAAGATGGCGCCGGAGGCGACGCCGGGCAGGATCGCCGGCAGCATCACGCGCCGGAAGGCCGTCACCGGCGTGGCCCCGCAGACCGATGCGGCGCGCAGCAGATTGCGGTCGAAGCCGGACAGCGTCGCGAGCACGGTGATCACGACGAACGGCGCGCCGAGCGCGGTGTGGACGAGGATCAGGCCTGCGAAACCGTTGGTCAGACCCAGCGGGGCGAAGGCGAAGTACGCGCCGACGGCGACGATGACGACCGGCACCACCATCGGCGAGATCATGATGCCCAGCACGAGTCCGCGCAGCGGAAACCGTCGCTCGCCACAGCCCGATGGCGGCCAGCGTGCCCAGCGCCGTCGCCAGAGTGGCCGCGAGCGAGCCGACGATCAGGCTGTTCTTCAGCGACGGCAGCCAGAAGGGCGACGTGAAGAAATCGGCGTACCAGCGCAACGAGAAGCCGGGTAGCGGGTAGTGGAAGAACGAACCGGACGAGAACGAGAGCGGGACGATCACCGCGATGGGCGCGACGAGGAACAGCAGCACGGCGTACGCGACACCTGCGTGCACTGCTGCAGCGAATCGCTGGCCGACGGTGCGCGTGTCGCGCGTCATCCCAGCCGCATCCGGTCGATGCCGATCAGCCGCTGGTAGACGCCGTAGAGCAGCATCGTCGTGGCGAGCAGGATCAGCGCCATCGCCGCCGCCATGCCCCAGTTGATGGTCTTGCTGGCGTAGAACGCGATGAAGTAGCTGATCATCTGGTCGTCGGCGCCGCCGACCAGCGCCGGCGTCACGTAGTAGCCGAGGGCCTGGATGAACACCATCAGGCAGCCGGCACCGATGCCCGGCAGCGTCTGCGGCAGGTACACGCGGAGCCAGGCGGTGAGCGGCGGCGCGCCCAGCGACGCCGCCGCGCGCAGATAGGACGGCGGGATCGCCTTCATCACGCTGTACAGCGGCAGGATCATGAACGGCAGCAGCACGTGGACCATCGCGACGTAGACGGCGAAGCGGTTGAAGATCATCTTCAGCGGTTCGCCGATCAGGCCCATGCTGAGGAGCGCATCGTTGACCACGCCTTCGCGCTGCAGCAGGACGACCCAGGCGACCGTGCGCACCAGCAGCGACGTCCAGAACGGGAGCAGGACGAGGAACAGCAGCAGCGCCGCCTTGCGGTCGGTCTGGTGGGCGAGATACAGGGCGACCGGGTAGCCCAGCAGCAGGCACGCCAGCGTGACCACGCCCGCGATCCACAGCGTGCGCCAGAGGATCGTGCGGAAGATGGTTTCGTCGTCCTTCTCGCGGACGATGCTGCCGGCGGCGTCGCGCTTGAGATCCAGCGCGGCCAGCAGGAAGAAATCGGTGACCGGCCCGGACGCGCGCTTGATCGCACCCCAGGTCTCGATCTCCCCCCATTTCGGGTCGATCTCGATGAACGCCTCGCGCGCACCCGCGGGGAGCGGTTCGGGGAGCCGGCGGGCCGTCCCGAAGAGCAGCGAGCGATAGCCGGTGACGTCGTAGTTGAGCCGCGTCGCGGCAGAGGCGAGGGTGCCCGCATCGCGCGCCGCCCGAATGTCGGAAGCCAGCGCGCGGTACGCCTCTTCGCCAGGCAGCGCATCGCCCGACCAGCCGTGCAGCGCGGCGGCGACGCGGGGCAGCAGCCGCGGCACGTCGGTGTCGACGACGCTCTTGGTCAGCAGCGCGCCGATCGGAATCACGAACGCCGCGAGCAGGAACAGGAAAAGCGGCATCGTCAGCGCGGCCGCGCGCAGCTTGGCGGCGCGCTCGGCGCGCGCGAGCCCGCGGGCGAGCCCGCCGCCGGGCGGCGAATCGACGGCGGAAATGGTGGCAGTCATGCGCCGGCGAAGGGGGAGCGGTGCGTGTGCAGCGCGAACGTTGCGCGGGCGAAGGCGCCCGTCGGCGCGAGCTTCCCGGAAGCGGCGATCGATGCCAGCCGCTTCCGGGCGGGTGCGCTACTTTGCGACCCAGGCGTTGAACCGCTGGTTCAGCTTGTCGAGGTTCTCCAGCCAGAACTTGTCGTTGATGTAGAGCGCCGTCTTGATGTTTTCGGGCGCCGTGGCGAGGTTCGGCAGCACGTTCTTGTCGATCAGCGCCGTGGCCGCCTTGGTCGTCACGCCGTAGGGAATGCGCGGCGGCAGGTTCTTCTGGTTGTTCGGGTCGTTGACGAAGACGAGGAACTTCTCCGCATCGGCCTTGTTCGGGCTGCCCTTCATGATCACCCAGGAGTCGACCGTGTACAGGTTGTTCGTCCAGACGATCTTGAAGTTCTTCTTGTCCTTGTCGTTGGCGGCAGCGATGCGGCCGTTGTACGCGTCGACCATCACGACCTCGCCGGACGCGAGGAGCTGCGGCGGCTGCGCCCCCTTTTCCCACCAGATGATGTTGGACTTGAGCGCGTCGAGCTTCCTGAACGCGCGGTCCACACCTGCCGGTGTCGCCAGCGTCTTGTACACGTCGGCCGGGGCCACGCCGTCGGCCATCAGCGCGATCTCGAGCGTGGTCTTCGGGCCCTTGCGCAGCGCGCGCTTGCCGGGCCATTTCTGGGTGTTCCAGAAATCGGACCAGCTCTTCGGCGTGTCGCCCTTGATCTTGTCGCCGTCGTAGCCCAGCACGAAGCTGTAGACGATTGCGCCGACGCCGCAGTCGTTCACCGCGTCAGGGAGATACTTGTCCTTGCCGCCGAGCTTCGCCCAGTCGAGCTTTTCGAACAGGCCTTCCTCGCAGCCCAGCAGGAGTTCCTCGGACTCGACCTGGACGACGTCCCAGTTGTTGGCACCGCCCTGGATCTTGGCCCGCAGCGTGCCCACACCTCCGTCCCAGCTCTCCTCGGTCATTTTCGTTCCGGTGGCCATGAACGGCTTGAAGTACGCCTCGCGCTGGGCGTCCTGATAGGCGCCGCCCCACGAGACGACGGTGAGGTCACGCGCGCCGGCGGCGAGCGACAGGGCGCCGGTCGCGGCGGCGACGAGCAATGAAGCAATGGTTCGTTTCAGCATGCTGTTCCTCCCAGTGGACAGTGGCGACTTCAAATGATGCAACGCGCCGGCCTCGCGACCGGTCGAGATCAGTCTTGCTCCAGCGCGAACACACGGCAGTCCGCGGCGTTCCAGCCGAAGCGGATTGCGCTTCCTTCCGGTGGCACGGCGACGGGGGGTGCCTTGACGACGACGTCGTCGAGCCCCGGTACCGCGACACGTAATCGCAGATGATCACCCAAATAGATCGCCTCCGCCAGCGTGCCCGAGAGCGCGCAGTCGAGGCCCGCCGCGTCGCCGAGCGTGACCTGCTCCGGCCGGATCGAGACCAGCGCGCGGCGCCCCGGCGCGAGATCCTCGGTGCAGACCCCCGCGAGCCGGACGCCGCCCCCGCTCGTCACGACGCAGATCTCGCCGTCGCGCCGTTCGACGACGCCGGTGAGCCGGTTGTTCTCGCCGATGAATCCGGCGACGAAGGCGTTGATCGGCCGCCGGTAGACGGCGTCCGGCGTGCCGATCTGCTGGATGCGACCCTGGTGGAAGACTGCGATGCGATCCGACATCGTCAGCGCCTCGCCCTGGTCGTGGGTCACGTACACCATCGTGACGCCGAGCTCGCGGTGCAGCCGGCGTACCTCGAGCTGCATCTGCTCGCGCAGCTGCTTGTCGAGCGCACCCAGCGGCTCGTCCATCAGCACGAGCTTGGGCTCGTAGACGAGCGCGCGGGCGACGGCGACGCGCTGCTGCTGTCCGCCCGAGAGCTGCGCGGGCCGACGGTCGCCGAGTCGGCCGAGCTGGACCATCGCCAGCGCCTTCTGCACCCGGCGGGCGATCTCGTCGCGCGGCAAGCCGCGCACCGACAGCGGAAAGCCGACATTGTCGGCCACCGTCATGTGCGGGAACAGCGCGTAGTGCTGGAACACCATGCCGATCTCGCGCCGGTGCGGCGGCAGCCGGCCGATCGCGCGGCCTTCGAGGAGAATCTCGCCCGCCGTCGGTACCTCGAAGCCGGCCAGCATCATCAGCGTGGTCGTCTTCCCCGAGCCCGACGGCCCCAGCAACGTCAGGAATTCGCCGCGCGCGATGTCGAGGTCGAGGTGGTCGACGACGCGCGTGACGCCGTCGTAGGTCTTCTCGACACCGACGAAGCGGACCAGGGGATCGCCCATGTCAGACGTGCTGCCCGCCGTTGATGGGAATCTCGGCGCCGGTGACGTAGGTCGCTTGCGGGGAGCAGAGGAACCAGATGAGATCGGCGACTTCCCCGGGGGTCCCGAGCCGGTGCATCGGAATGTCGTGCTCGACGATCTCGGGCGTGCCGGGCGAAAGGATCGCCGTGTCGATCTCGCCCGGGGCCACGGCATTCACGCGCACGCCCGCCGGGGCGAGGTCGAAGGCCATCTCGCGCGTCAGCGCGGCCAGTGCGGCTTTCGACGTCGCATACGCGGAGCCCGCGAACCGGTGCACGCGCGAGCCGGCGATCGACGTCAGGTTGACCACGGTTCCCTTGCCGTTCGCGAGCTCGTTGGCAAAGCCGCGGGTCATCAGCAGCGGCGCGTAGAAGTTCGTGTTGTACATCGCCTGCCACGTCTCGACGTCGGTGGTCAGCGAGTTGAGGCGCGATCCTCCCGGCCCCTTGGGCGAGACGCCGGCATTGTTGACGAGCGCGTGGAGTTCGCCGTCGTCGAGCATGTCGCGCATGATGCCGGTGCAGCGGACGATGTTGTCGAGATCGGAGAGGTCGAGCAGGATGTGCGACTGCGCCAGGCTCCACGGGCATTGCCCGGGCGGCGGCGTTCGCGACACCGTGATCACGCGCCAGCCCTCGGCGTGGAAGCGCATCGCCGTCGCGTGTCCGATGCCACGGCTCGCGCCGGTGACGATGGCAGTCTTGCGCGCCGCCATTGCTCAGCGCTCTGCTGCGTGCCGAGTCGTCATGCGCCGCCTTTCGCCTTGACCATTGCGAGCGTGTCGTCGAGCGCCTTCCCGAATGCGGCGAGCATCGCGTCGATTTCCGCCTCGTCGATGATGAGCGGCGGCGAGAACGCGATGATGTCGCCGGGCATGTTGCGCAGGATCGTCCCGTACGCCTGCGCGCGGCGGACCACGTACGCGGCGATGCCGTCGCCGGGCGCGAAGCTCGTCTTCGTCGCGCGGTCGCGCACGACCTCGATCGCGCCGATGAGGCCGATCCCGCGTGCCTCCCCGACCAGCGGGTGGTCGGCGAAGCTGCGCAGACCCGCCTGCAGCCGCGGCCCGACCTTGCGCACGTGGCCGACGATGTCGCGTTCCTCGTAGATCCTGAGCGTCTCCAGCGCCACGGCAGCGGGCACCGGGTGGGCCGAATAGGTGTAGCCGTGGCCGAACACGCCCAGCTTGTCGCTCTGCGCGAGCAGGATCTCGAAGATCGCCTTCGACACCAGCGTCGCCGACATCGGGAGATAGCCCGACGTGAGCGCCTTGGCGCAGGTCAGGATGTCGGGCTTCAAGCCGAAGGTGTCGCTGCCGAACATGTTGCCGGTGCGCCCGAAGCCGCAGATCACCTCGTCGACGACGAACAGCACGTCGTACTTGCGCAGGATGGGCTGGATGCGCTCGAAGTAGGTGGCCGGTGGGACCATGACCCCGCCGGCCCCCATCACCGGCTCGGCGAAGAACGCCGCCACGGTGTCCGGGCCCTCGCGCAGGATCAGCGCCTCGAGCTCCTCGGCGAGGCGGGCGGCAAACTGCTCCTCGGTCTCGTCCGGACGGGCATAGCGGTAGTGGTGCGGACAGCTGGTATGCAGGAAGCGGCCGCGAGGGAGGTCGAAATCGCTGTGCGCGAACGCAAGCCCGGTGACGCTCGCCGCCGCGACGGTCATGCCGTGGTAGCCGCGATGACGGCCGATGATCTTCTTCTTTTCGGGACGGCCGAGGGCGTTGTTCACGTACCAGACGAGCTTGATCGCCGTGTCGTTGGCTTCCGATCCGGAGTTCGCGAAAATGACGCGGGCGAGATCATTGGGCGCGATCGAGACGAGCTTCTCCGCGAGCTCCGTGGCGATGGCGGGCACCTTCCCGGCGAAGCTGTGATAGAAGGGAAGCTCCAGCATCTGGCGGTACGCGGCCTCGGCGAGCCGTCGTTCCGAGAATCCGAGCGACGCGCACCACAGGCCGGCCATGCCCTCGAGGTAGCGATTGCCGGCCTCGTCGAACACGTAGACGCCTTCCCCGCGTGTGATGACGAGCGGGCCTTCCGTCTGCACCGTCCGCAGATTCGACGACGGGTGGAGGTGATAAGTGAGGTCGCGCATCGCGGCGGGGCTGCGGGCAGGCATGGTCATCGCTCTATCCTGGTGTGGCGACTCGCGGTCGCGGGGAACGGTGGGTGCGGGGCGGACGCAACGACGTCTCAGGCACCGCGCAGGTGCCAGGCTTTCGGCCGCGTGAACGTCTGGATGCCGTAGGTCGACAGCGTGAGACCGATCCCCGAGTGCCCGACGCCGGACCACGGCAGCCGCGGGCTCACCCGGTCGCAGCAGTTCCAGTAGACGCTGCCGGCGCGCACCCGCGCGAGGATCTTCCTGGCCCGCTTTTCGTCGTGCGTGTAGACGCCCGCCGTCAATCCGTACTCGGTGTCGTTCATCAGGTCGACCGCCGCGTCGTCGTCGTTGACGCGCTGGATGCCGATGATCGGGCCGAAGCTCTCGTCCTTCATCAGCGCCATCGAGTGGTCGACGTCGGCGAACACCGTCGGCGCGAACCAGTTGCCCTTGCCCTTGACGACGCGCGCCGCCGAGCAGCAGCCTCGCACCCTTCTTCCTGGCATCCGCAACCTGCTTCTTCAGCACGTCGAGCTGCGGGCGGCGGGTGATCGCGCCGATGTATGTCGACTCGTCCATCGGGTCGCCGAGCTTGTAGCCCCTGACCTCGTGGACGAACGCGTCGACGAACGCGTCGTAGATCGACGCATGGACGTAGATGCGCTCCACCGAACAGCACGACTGCCCGGTGTTGTAGAACGCGCCGTCGGCCACGCCCGCGACCGCGGCCTTCACGTCGACGTCGTCGCAGACGTAGATCGGATCCTTGCCGCCCAGCTCGAGCTGCACCTTGATCATCCGTCTGCCGGCGGCGGCCGCGATTCGCGCGCCGGTGGCGTAGGAGCCGGTGAAGAAAACGCCGTCGACCGGCTGGCGCAGGAGCGCTGCGCCGGTCGCGCCGTCGCCGATTACCGGGACGAACGCGTCCTTCGGCACGCCGGCTTCGTGCAGCATCTCGGCGATGTGCAAGCCGGTGAGCGAAGCGTACTCGGAAGGTTTGTACAGGACCGCGTTGCCGGCGATAAGCGCCGGCACGAACACGTTGCTGCCGACGAAGTAGGGGTAGTTCCACGCCGAGATGTTGGCGACCACGCCCAGCGGCTCGTGCGTGATCCGCTCCTCGAGCTTCTGCGTCGCGTCGGCGAACACCTTTTCCTCGCGCAGGCTGCCGAGCGATTCGGCAAGGAAGAAATCGATGCGGCTGAGGAGGCCGTTGAGTTCGTTGCGCGACTGCCGTATCGGCTTGCCGACCTCCTGCGTCAGCGTGCGAGCGAGCGTTTCGTGCATCGCGACGATGCGTTCGCGGAACGCCGCAATCGCAGCGAGCCGTTTCCGGATGGGCGTCCGGGCCCACGTTGCCTGGCCGGCGCGCGCCGTTTCGTACTTGCGGCGCACTGCGGCACTGCTGTCGGCGGTGACGTCGGCGATGACGGCGCCGGTGGCGGGATTGGTGATCTTCATCGGGGCTCCGGAATCAGAGGGCGAACGCGGCGTCCTTGTGCTGCGCCGCGTGGGTGAGGAAATCGTCGAGGATGGGGGTGTCGTCGAGAAAGCTCGGGTCCTCGGGGTCGTGGAACTCGGGATGCCATTGCACGCCGAACAGGTACGAAGGCCCCGTCCAGCGCACGGCCTCGGCGATCCGGTCGGGTTCCGACCACGCCTCGACGACAAGTTCGCGGCCGAGGTCCTTGATCGCCTGGTGATGGATCGAGTTGGTCTTGACGGTGCCCGTCTTCGGATACAGCCGGGCGAGACCGCTGCCGGGGACGAACGACGTGGCGTGACAGTTCTCCTCGTAGATCGTCCAGTTGCGGTGGTTGAGCGCGAACGGCGCCTGCGTGCCGAGGTCCTGGTACAGCGTGCCGCCCATCGCGACGTTGATCACCTGCGCCCCGCGGCACACGCCGAGCACCGGCTTGCGCTGCCGGACGAACGCGCGCAGCAGCGCGATCTCGTAGTCGTCGCGGATGCGATCGCCGTTCCACTCGGGTTTGAGCGCGGTCTCGCCGTACGTTTCCGGACAGACGTCGGAGCCGCCCATCAGGACGAGGCCGTCGAGCTCCTCGGCATAAGCGTCGACCGTCGCCTTGCTGCCCGGTCGCTTCGTGCTGCCCTCAGGCGAGGGCACCATGAACGCGAGGACGTCGCGCTGCATGAGCCAGTGCGCGACGTTCTGCTCGATGTACTGCAGCGTCATCCCCTTGAAGATGGGGCGCGCCGGATCGGCGTGGAAGAAGCAGGCGGAGATGCCGATCTTGAGCATGACGATCAGATCGCCGCGGCGAAGATCCGCTCGAAATCCTCGCGTGTGCACTTGCGCGGGTTGGTCTGGTGGCAGGTGTCCTTGATCGCGACGTCGACCAGCGCGGGAATGTCCGCGCGCGTGACCCGACGCGTCGACTCGAGCGCGCCCAGGGTCCCCGGAATCCCCAGCTCCGCCTTCATGCGCGACAGCCAGTCGATGAACGCCTGCGCCGCGGCTTCCGGCGCCATGCCCGCGGTACCCGGGACACCGGCCACGCGCGCGAGCTCGGCCATCTTGGCGGTGGCCGAAGGCAGGTTGAAGCGCATCACGTGGTCGATCATGATGCCGTTGGCCAGGCCGTGATGCAGGTCGGCGACCGTCGACAGCGCGTGCGCGCAGGAATGCACGGCGCCAAGATCCTTCTGGAAGGCGATCGCGCCCATCATCGAGCTCATCAGCATGTCGCTTCGTGCCTGCAGGTTCCGGCCGTCGCGCACGGCAAGCGGCAGCGCGCGCGCGGCGATGCGCACGCCCTCGAGCGCGATGCCGTCGCACAGCGGGTGGTACTCGGGCGAGAGGTACGACTCGACATTGTGCGTCAAGGCGTCCATGCCCGTCGCCGCGGTGATCGCCGACGGCAGGTCGAGCGTGAGTTCGGGGTCGGCGAACACGCACCGGGCGAGGAGCGCCGGCGAGAACACGATCTTCTTCACGTGGGTCGCGTCGTCGGACACGACCGACGAGCGACCGACTTCCGAGCCCGTTCCCGCCGTCGTCGGCAGCGCGACGAAATACGGCAATGGCCGGTCGATGGGCCGCACCTGCGGATGATCCCACGCGTATTCGAGGATGTCGCCTGGGTGGTTTGCCATCAGCGCGATGGCTTTCGCCACGTCGAGCGCCGCGCCGCCGCCGAGGCCGATCACGGCATCGGCCCGGTGCGCGCGGAACGCGGCGGCGCCGGCGGCGACCTGGCTGCGCACCGGGTTGCCCCAGATTTCCGAATAGACGGCCGGCTCCAGCCCCGGGAGGTCGGCGAGGAAGGCTTTCAACAGCGGCAGCGGCGCGATGCCGCGGTCGGTGACCACGAGCGGGCGCCGGACGCCCTGGCCCTTCAGGTGGTCGGCGACGAGCTTGCGCGCCCCGGGGCCGAAGTGGATCGTGGTCGGAAAGCTGAAACGGACGATGGTCATGGTCGGTCCAGGAAAAGAATCATGTGGTTCTTGGCAAAATAGTCGCCGCCGATGCGGATGGCCCGCGGCTCGACGCCGAACGACTCGAAGCCCTGCCGTTCGTACAAGCGGCGTGCGGCGATGTTCGTGTCGGTCACGGTCAGCACCAGTTGCAGGAGGCCGGGCAGGCGACGTGCCTCGTCGACGACGCGCGCGAGCAGCGCGGCGCCCACGCCGCGACCGGCGTGCTCCGCAGCGACATACATGCCGAAGACGACGGCCTTGTGCCGGTTCTTGGCGCGTCGTTCGCGTGCGAGCCCGATGCTGCCGGCGAGCGCCCCGTCGAGAAACGCGCCCCACACGGCCTCCGCGCCGTCCGGCTGCAGACGGGCGAGCGTGTCGCCGAGCGGCCGCCGCGTCTCCTCCTCATGACTCGACGTGAACGCGTCGGGATGCTCGGCGAGGGCGCGCAGGCGCAGCGCACGATAGGCGACGGCGTCGTCGGGAACGAGCCGGCGGATCTCCAATTCAGATGATCTCGAAGTAGCGTTTCATTTCCCAGTCGGTGACCGCATCGAGCCATTGCCGCCACTCCCACTCGCGGGTCGCGGCGAAATGGTCGACGAAATCGTCGCCGAACCAGTCGCGGGCGAGGGCGGACTCGCGGAAGATCCGCGTCGTCTCGATCAGCGTCCGCGGCGCGCGCGGCACGTTCTCGGCGCCCTGATTGGTGCCGTGGATCGGCTTCGCCGTGAGCTTCAGCTTCCGCTCGACGCCGGACAGGCCCGCGGCGACCACGGCGGCCATCGCGAGATAGGGATTGACGTCCGAGCCCGGGCAGCGTGTCTCGAGCCGCGTCGACTTGGGCGAGCCCGGAATGACGCGGAAGCTCGCCGTCCGGTTGTCGATGCCCCACGTCGGCTTCACCGGCGCCCAGAAACCGTCGACCAGCCGCTTGTAGCTGTTGATCGTCGGCCAGAACATCGGCGCGAAGTCCATCAATCCCGCCACCTGTCCGGCGAGGAAGCTTTCGAACAGCCTGCTCATCGCGTGGCTGCCCTTCCGATCGTAGAAGAGGTTCTGCTTCCCGTCGGAAAGGGACGTGTGGACGTGGCCGGAGCAGCCCGGATACGCCTGATTCCACTTGGCCATGAAGCTCGGCATGATCGCGAAGCGCGATCCGATCTCCTTGACTCCGGTCTTGAACAGCACGGCGCGATCGGCCTGCTCCAGCGCCTCGGAGAACTGGATCGCCGCCTCGTAGACGCCCGGCCCGGTCTCGGTGTGCAGGCCTTCGATGGGGACGCCGAACGCGGCCATCTCCTCCATCATCGCCTTGAAGAACTCGCGGTTCTCGTTCGCGCGCAGCAGCGAGTAGCCGAACATGCCGGGCGTGACCGGCTCGGGCCGGATATAGCCTTTCTCGTGCCAGGACTGCGGCGTCTCGGCGAAGTTGAACCACTCGAACTCCATTCCGCACATCGGGATCACGCCGAGTTTCTCTGCGCGTTTCAGCACGCGCTTCAAGACCTGCCGCGGGCAGATCCCGGACGGCACTTCCTTGCCATTCTTCTGGGTGACGAATTCGCCGAGGAAGAACGGCACCCCGTCGTCCCAGGGCACGTTGCGGTGGGTGCCGAGGTCGAGCCGCGCCAGCGCGTCCGGAAAGCCCTTGTGCCAGCCGGTCAGCGTCGTGTTGTCATAGGTGACATCGTTCATGTCCCAGCCCAGGACGACGTCGCAGAAGCCGAAACCGCCTTCGACCGCCGAGAAGAACTTGTCCTTGTGCAGGTACTTGCCGCGCAGCACGCCGTCGATGTCGGTGACCGCGACCTTGACGCGGTTGCCGGGCGCTGCGCGGACGGCGGCAATGACCTTGGCGGCCGGAACGGGGGTCGGCATCGAGTTCCTCCTGGGGCGGGCGCGGCGGGCGTGGGTGGCATGCTCGGCGCCCGTCTTCAACGAACCGTCGCGACCGCCGGCACTCCCGCGATTCTAGGGCCTGTTCGCGCCAAAGGCGAGTTCACGCCCGGTTTGCGTCGGACGCCGACAGGGACGACCGTGGAGGTGGCACAATCGTCGTCGATGCGCACGCCGCCGACCGTTCACCGATGAGCCGTGCCCAGGCGCTTGTCGCGGTGCACGCGGCCGTGCTGCTGTTCGGCTTCGCGGGGCTGTTCGGCAAGTGGCTCGCGTTCTCGCCGCTCGTGATCGTCCTCGGGCGGACCGTCGTCGCGGCGGCGGCGCTGGGGCTCATGCTCGTGGTACGGCCCGGTGCACGTGCGGGTTTCGACGCACGGCTGATCGTCAATGGCGCCGTGCTCGCGCTGCACTGGGGGTCGTTCTTCGCCGCGATTCAGGTCGCGACGGTCGCCGTGGGGCTGCTCGGTTTTGCGAGCTTCCCCCTTTTCGTGCTGCTGCAGGAGCGCGTGCTGCTGGGGCGGCGCTGGAGCCGGGCGGAGGCCGCCACCGCGCTTGCGGTCGTCGCCGGCCTTGCGCTGCTGGTGCCCGAGTTCTCGTTCGGCAACCGGACCGTGCAGGGACTTGCCTGGGGTGTCGTTTCAGGATTCACGTTCGCCTTGCTCGCGGTGCACAACCGCCGGCTGGCACCCGGGCGATCCGCGGTCGATCTCGCGTTCTGGCAGAACCTGCTGGCGGCGATGTGCCTGGTGCCCGTCGTTGCCCTCGCAGCGCCCGGGTCGCTCGTGCTCGATGGTCGGGACCTTGCGCTGTTGCTGGTGCTGGGGCTCGTCTGCACGGCACTCGCGCATACGGTGTTCATCGCGAGCCTCGCCGTGGTCAGCGCGCACACGGCGAGCGTGATCGCGGCGCTGGAACCGGTGTACGGCATCGCGCTCGCCGTCGTTCTGCTGGGTGAAGTGCCCGGCCTGCGCACGCTCGCCGGCGGCGCGCTCATCGTTGGTGCTGTCGTCGTGGCGTCGCATCGCGCGGCGCGCCAGGTTTCCTCGCGACCGGCGATTCGGTAGCATTTCACCTTTCCTCTCGCCAAGAGATCCCCAATGCAGATCGGCATGATTGGCCTGGGCCGAATGGGCGGCAACATGGCCCGACGCCTGGCGCGCGGCGATGTCGCCGTCGTCGGGTTCGACGAAAGCGCCGCGGCGCGCCAGGCGCTCGCCGCGGAAAAGGTGATTACGTCGGCCGCGTCGCTGGCGGCGCTGGTCACGGCGCTGCCCGCGCCGCGCGTCGTCTGGCTGATGCTTCCCGCGGGTGCCGTCACCGAATCGGCGATCGCGGTGCTGCGACCGTTGCTCGCGCCGGGCGACGTCGTCGTCGACGGCGGCAATGCGTTCTACAAGGACTCCCAGCGGCGCGGCGCCGAGCTGGCGGCCGCGGGATTGCGGTTCGTCGACTGCGGCGTCTCGGGCGGCGTCTGGGGGCTCGCCAACGGTTACGCGCTGATGTTCGGCGGCGAAGCGGCCGCGGCCCGCGCAGTGGAGCCGTTCGTCAAGGTCCTGGCGCCGGCGCCGGATGCGGGCTGGCTGCATTGCGGGCCCTGCGGTGCCGGTCACTTCGTCAAGATGATCCACAACGGCATCGAGTACGGGATGATGCAGGCGTTCGCCGAAGGAATCGCGCTGATGAAGGGCAAGACCGAGCTCGGATCTCGACGTCGCGGCGATCGCCGAA
Source organism: uncultured beta proteobacterium (assembly GCA_963843595.1). Lineage (GTDB taxonomy): Bacteria > Pseudomonadota > Gammaproteobacteria > Burkholderiales > Casimicrobiaceae > CAIWHR01. The sequence continues at coordinate 325,442 of CAWJLG010000010.1, forward strand.
ATGTGGCGCCACGGCAGCGTGGTGCGCTCGTGGCTCCTCGACCTGACCGCCGAGTTTCTCGCCCGCGACACCGCGCTCGCCGACATCGCGCCCGTCGTCGCCGATTCCGGCGAGGGACGCTGGACGGCGCTGGAGGCGGTCGAGCAGGGCATCCCGGCGCCGGTGATGTCGCTGGCGCTGATGATGCGTTTCGCGAGTCAGGGCAAGGCCGACTACGCGGACAAGCTGCTGGCGATGATGCGCAAGGGCTTCGGCGGTCACGCCGTCACCAAGGGCTGACGCGATGATCATCGTCGTCATGGGCGTCTGCGGCTGCGGCAAGACCACGATCGGGCGAGGCACTGGCTGCCGAGCTCGGCTGTCCGTTCTTCGACGCGGACGATTTCCATCCGCCGGCCAACGTCGCGAAGATGGCGGCGGGCACGCCGCTGACCGACGCCGACCGCTGGCCCTGGCTCGACCGGCTCGCCGCGGAAATGCGGGCAATTCACGCCCGCGGCGCTAGCGCCGTGCTCGCGTGCTCCGCGCTCAAGAAGGCGTATCGCGACCGGCTCGCTGCGTGGACGTCTTCGCCGCAGGACCTGCGGTTCGTCCACCTCGTCGGCGATTACGACACGATTGCCGCGCGGCTTGCGTCGCGTCAGCACCGCTACATGCCCGCCACGTTGCTGGCGAGCCAGTTCGCCGCGCTCGAGCCGCCCGCCGACGCGATCGACGTCGACGTGCGGAGGCCCGTCGCGGAGCAGGTCGCCGCAATCCGCGCGGCGCTCAAGATGGCGCCGGCGGTTTCGTGAGCGGCGCCGGGGACGACGGCGACGAGCCCCGCGGACCGGCGACCCTCGCCGGCCACCTCGGTCGCGATCCGCAGCGCTTCCTCGGCGCGGTCAACACGCCGGTGTTCCGGGCGTCGACGATGCTGTTTCCGACCGTCGCCGAGCTCGAGCGGGCCGCGCGCGGCGAATACGAGGGCCTGAGCTACGGTCTGCACGGACTGCCGACGGTCACCGACCTGCAGGCGGCGATCGCGCGCCTCGAAGGTGGCCACGCGGCGCTCGCGGTGCCCTCGGGGCTGACGGCGACCACGCTGCCGCTGCTGGCACTCGCGCGCGCCGGCGATCATGTGCTCGTCACCGATTCCGTCTACGGCCCGACACGGCGCTTCTGCGAGCATCACCTCAAGCGCTACGCTGTCGAGGTGGGCTATTACGATCCGCTGGCCGGTGCCGCGATCGCGCGCTCGTTCCAGCCCAACACGCGCATCGTGTTCACGGAGTCACCCGGCTCGCTGACGTTCGACGTCCAGGACATTCCGGCCATCGCCGAGGTCGCGCACGCGCGGGGCGCGTGGGTGGTGATGGACAACACCTGGGCCACGCCCCTGGGCTTCCGCGCGTTCGACCACGGCGTCGACGTGTCGGTGCACGCGGCGACCAAGTACATCGGCGGCCACTCCGACGTGCTGCTCGGCCTCATCGTGGCCAACGCGGCGGCCTATCCCGCGCTGCACCGGCTGTGGACCGACATGGGCGTCACGGCGTCCGCCGACGACTGCTTCCTCGGTCTGCGTGGACTGCGCACATTGCCGGTGCGCCTTGCTAGGCATCAGGCCAGTGCGCTCACGATCGCGCACTGGCTCGCGGCACGGCCGGAGGTCAAGGAAGTGCTCTATCCGGCGCTTCCCGGGGCGCGCGGCCACGACCTGTGGAAGCGCGACTTCATCGGGGCGACGGGCCTGTTCGGCATCGTGCTGCACCCGGTCGCGCGCGAGCGGATTGCGGCGATGCTCGACGGGATGCGCCTGTTCGGGATGGGCTGGAGCTGGGGCGGGTTCGAGAGCCTGATCATTCCGACGTGGCCCGAACGCACGCGCACCGCGACGCGGTGGGACGCCGGCGGACCGTGCCTGCGCCTCGCCGTCGGCCTCGAGGAGCCGGCGGATCTCATCGCCGACCTCGCCGCGGGATTCGCGCGTCTCGCGCGCTGATCCGATCAACGCGCGATCAGGGACGCTGCTCACGACGCCGCGTCAGACGGGCTCATCCTCGCCGAGATAGACCGCCCGGACCTCGCGATTGGCGCGGATCGCCTCCGGCGTGCCCTGGGCGATGATCCGGCCGCGATCGAGGACGATCACGCGATCGGCGTGACCGAATACGACGTCCATGTCGTGCTCGGTGAACAGCACCGCGATTCGTTCCTGACGCGCGACGTCGACGGCGAGCTGCATCAGCCGGCTGCGGGAGTTGGGCGACATCCCGGCCGTGGGCTCGTCCATCAGCAGCAGCCGCGGCCTCCCGGCGAGCGCCAAAGCGAGTTCGACGCGCTTGGCGTCCCCGTAGGCAAGCGTGGCGCAGCCCTGGTCGGCGAACCGGGTCATCCGCACCTGCGCGAGGAGCGCGTCGGCGGCGACACGCTCCCGGTCGGTCGCGCGCGCAGCCATGGAGCGGTGCGCGCCTGACCGCGCCATGAGCGCCAGCTGCACGTTCTCGCGCACGGTCATCGACGCGAACGTCGCCGCCACCTGGAACGTGCGGCCCACGCCCTTGCGTGCGATCGCGCGCGGCGGCAGGCCGTCGATCCGCTCGCCGCCGAGCGACACGGTACCGGCGTCGGGCACGAGCTGGCCGTTGACGAGGTTGAAACACGTCGTCTTCCCGGCGCCGTTGGGGCCGATCAGCGCGACCAGTTCCCCCGCCGCGACCGTGAACGACACGTCGAGGACCGCGTCGACGCCGTCGAAGGCCTTCCTGAGCCCGGCAACGGCAAGGACGTCGGCGGCGCCGTTCATGGCCGCCTCCGGGCACGCCGCAGCAATACCTGCAGGCCGCCCCCGATGCCCATCGGAAAGACGAGCACGATGAGCAGGATCGCGAGGCCCAGCACGGCCCGCCAGTAATCGGTCACCCGCGCCAGTGCATCCTGCAGCCAGATGAAGGATGCTGCTCCGATCAACGGCCCGGCGAGCGTGTTGAGGCCGCCCAGCAGCACCATCACCAGCGCGTCGACCGAGCGCGGGATCGCCAGCGTGTCCGGCGAGATGCTGCCCTTGGAAAACGCGTAGAGGCCGCCCGCGAGCCCCGCGAACGCGCCGGCGACCGCGAAGGCCTGCCATTGCACGCGGCGTGCGTCGATGCCGATCGCCTCGGCGCGCAGCGCCGAGTCGCGGCTTGCCCGGAGCGCGTAGCCGAACGGAGCGCTCGCGAACCAGGCGAGCGCGACCAGCGCCGGGCCGACCAGCGCGAGCACAAACCAGTAGTACGCGCGCTTGCCGGAGAGCGCTTCGACGGGCCACACACCGACGACGCCGTTCGATCCGCCGGTCACGCTGTCCCACTGGAACGCGATCGACCAGACGATCTGTGCGAACGCGAGGGTCAGCATCGCGAGGTAGACGCCGGACAGGCGCACGCAGAACCAGCCGAAGACGACCGCACCGCCCAGCGCGGCCAGCGGTGCGACCGCGAGCGCACCCGCCATCGGCCAGCCGTGCTTGACCGCCAGCGCCGCCGCGTAGGCGCCAAGGCCGAAATACGCGGCATGTCCGAACGACGCGATGCCGCCGGTGCCCATCAGGAACTGGAGGCTGGCGGTGAACAGTGCGAAGACGAGAATGTCGGTGGCGAGCACGATCCGGTATTCGTCGCCGGTGAACGGCAGCAGCGCCGCCGCCACGATCGCCAATGCAGCGCCTGCCGCACTTGCGCGCCCCGGCGCCAGCACCAGCGCGCGAAATTCGGCGACAGGCGTGGTCGGCAACGCGGCCGGCGGCTTGCCGAGCAGCCCGTGCGGCTTCACCGCCAGCACCACCGCCATGACGACGAACTCGGCGACCAGCGTGAGCTTCGGAAACGCGATGGCGATGCCGCCGACGTCGACGGTGCCCAGCACCACGCACAGGGCCTTGGTCAACCCGATCAGCAGCGCTGCGAGGAACGCCCCGGGGATCGAGCCCAGGCCGCCGACGACGGTCACGACGAAGGCCTCGGCAATGATGGCGAGATCCATCCCGAGATTGGCGGGCTCGCGCGGCAGCTGCAGCGCACCGGCAAGGCCGGCGAGCAGCGAACCGAGCGCGAACACCCCCGTGAACAGCCGCCGCTCGTCGATGCCCAGGGCGCCGGCGAGCACACGGTTTTCGGTGGCCGCGCGGATCACCACGCCGAAACGGGTCCGGTTGAGCAGCCACCACAACGCCGCGAGAACCATAGGCCCGACGACGAGCAGCAACAGATCGTAGGTGGGGATCGCGCGCCCGAAGACGTCGAGCGCGCCAGCGAATCCCGGCGCGCGGGGACCGAGGAGGTCCTCTGCGCCCCACAGCGCGAGCACGGCATCGCGGACGATCAGCACGATGCCGAAGGTTGCCGCGAGCTGCAGCAGTTCCGGTGCGGAATAGATCCGCTTGAGGACGAAGGCCTCGATCAGCGCGCCGATGGCCGCGACTACAAAAGGCGCAGCCATCACGCCGCCCCAGAAGCCGAGCGGACCGCGCGGCAGCGCTTCGACCAGCGAATACGCGATGTACGCGCCGAGCATGTAGAGCGAGCCGTGCGCGAAATTGACGATCCGCGTCACGCCGAAGATCAGCGTCAGGCCGGCGGCGACGAGGAACAGCGCCGATGCGCCGGCGAGGCCGTTGAGAAACTGGGCGAAGAGGGAGGGGAGGGACACGCGGGCGGGTGGCGCGCACCGGCAATCGATCGCGGCACGGGCGATTCTAGCGGGTTTCGGTCGCTACTCGCCGCGGCGAGGCGCCGAGCGTCGGCGGCACGCGATGGACCGCGGCGGACGCCGTCTTGCCGGCGATTCATGTACATGAGTGCAGCAGCCGGCCATGGTCGACAACCTTGACGAACGCTTCGACGCGCCCCTAGACTGGTCCCGATTCATTCATATCATCTAGATGAGATGGCGCGCGGCACCGCGCCGGCACGACCCGCACGGACACGCGGAAACCAAGGCGGAAGCCCGGTGTCGGCCGTTGCCGCGGAACGGCAAGCGTCGCATTGCTTGCGAGGTTCGGGCAGGTGCGGCAGGCGGGGAAGGATCGGAAAATTTCTGGCGGTCGGGCACCGGGCGGTGCACGATGCCGTGAAGCCGGACGTTGCGGCGAAGGGTTCACCAGAGGAGGTTCGCAATGAGCATGTTCGACGTCTCCCGGCGCGCGGCGATGCGCGCGTTCGGCCTCGTCTGCGCGATGGCCGCCGTCAGCGCCTTCGCGCAGGACAAGTATCCGTCGCGGCCGATCGAATTCATCGTGCCGTGGGGTCCCGGCGGCGGCGCCGATCAGGTTGCCCGCAAGCTTGGCCAGCTCCTCGAGGCGGATCTCAAGGTGTCGCTGCCGGTGATCAACGTTCCCGGTGCGACCGGACAGACCGGGCACGCGAAGCTGATGTCGGCGAACGCCGACGGCTACACGCTCGAAGTGATGACGGGCGACACGTTCGCGACGCTCGCCGAAGCCAACGCCAAGATCAAGCTCTCCGACTTCATTCCGCTTGGCATCCTGATCCAGCAGGCCTCCGCATTCTTCGTCGCCGAGAACGGGCCGTTCAAGACCTGGGCGGACGTCGAGGCGGCCGCAAAGACGCGCCCCCTCAAGGTCGCGGTGACCGGTTTCGGGAGCCCCGACGACCTGTCGGTGACGTACTTCGCGAACCGGGGCATGAAACTCATCTCGGTCCCGTACGCGAAACCGGGCGAGCGCTACACCTCGATCCTGGGCGGCCACGCGGACATGCTGTACGAGCAGGCCGGCGACGTGCGCAGCATGGTCGACGGCAAGCAGATCCGTCCCGTGATCTTCTTCTACGGGCGCAAGGTGAACGAATTCCCGGACGTCCCGACGTCGACGGCGCTTGGCCACAACATCACGCTGCCGCAGTTCCGCGTGGTGCTGGTGAAAGCCGGCACCGATCCTGCGCGGGTCGCGCTCTTGGCCGACGCCATTGCCCGCGCGGCCGCCACGCCGGACTTCAAGGCCTACCTCAAGGACCAGTACGCCGATGAGGCGAGCTTCGTGCCGGCAAAGGATGTCCTGCCCTACATGCAGAACTGGCTCGACGAAGCCAGGAAACTGATCGCCGCGACCGGCAAGAAATGACGCGGCGCGCGGGGCGAAACCCGCCGCGACGCACGCGCGCCTGGAGGAAGGCATGGCCGAACGGATGCGGGCGATCCTGCCCTACGTGATCGTTCTCGCGCTGGCCGGGGCGCTCTACGTGATCGCGTCGCGGTTCGAGTACGCGCCGCGCGGCGATCGGCTCGGACCCGACCTGTGGCCGCGTGCGATTCTCGTCCTGATGATGGTCACCTGCGCCGTGCGCATCTTGGGCGTGTTGCGGCGGCCGCTCGACCGCGGGATCGGCGGCGGCGTGTTCGAGGACGTCGTCGCTTCGGCGCCAGAGCGCGACGACGCGTCCGGGACGCCGGCGCGCGCGTATCCCGGGTTGCTTCTGGCCGGCATCGCGCTGACGATCCTCTACGTCCTTCTTCTGGACCGGCTGGGGTTCGCACTCGACACGGCGCTCTACCTCGCCGCGATGATCCGTACCGGCCGCTACCGCCGCTGGGGCGTGATCGTGCCGACCGCCGTCGTCGGCAGCCTCGTCTTCATGTTCGTGTTCATGAAGATCGTCTACCTCTCGCTGCCGATCGGCGCCACGCCGTTCTCGTCGGTATCGCTCGGATTGATGCAGCTCATGCACATCCGCTGACGGGAAGAGCGCCGCATGCTCGACGTTCTTCAGCAGCTCGCCACGGGATTCGTCCACGTGGCGGCGCCGGCCAATCTGCTCGCGCTCGTCGTCGGCCTCGTCGTCGGCATGCTCGTCGCCGTGCTCCCGGGCCTGACGCTGGTGATGGGCGTGGTCCTCGCGCTGCCCTTCACCTACGGGATGGCGATCACGCCGTCGATCATCCTGCTCACGGCCATGTACATCTCGGGGACCTACGGCGGCGCGATCACGTCGATCCTGTTCCGGATTCCGGGCGAGCCGATGGACGTGCCGCTGCTGTGGGACGGCTGGGCGATGGCGCGGGCCGGCGAGCCGGCGCTTGCGCTCGGCTGGACGCTGTTCGCGGCGCTGACCGGCGGGTTCATCACGGCGACGGTGATGGTGACGCTCGCCGTGCCGTTTGCGAAGGTCGCCTTGTCGTTCGATTCGCCCGAGTATTTCTCGATCGTGCTCTTCGGCTTCACCAGTGTCGTGGCGCTGGGCGGCGGTTCGATGGCGAACGCGTTCATCAGTCTGTTCCTGGGAATGCTGCTGTCGACGGTCGGCGTCGACGAGATCTTCGGCGTCGACCGCTTCACGTTCGGCGTCGACATGCTGCGCGATGGCGTGGGCTACCTGCCGGTGATGGTCGGAGCGTACGGACTGGGCGAGGTTCTGGTGCGCCTGGAGCAGGGATTCGTCTCGCCGGCAATGGAGCGGGGCGGGCGCATCGCGACGCGTATTCCGAGCGTGGCCGAGGCGTGGAAGATCCGGGGCACGTTCGCACGGTCGTCGCTCGTCGGCATCGTCTGCGGCATCGTGCCCGGTGCGGGGGCGACGATCGCGTCGTTCGTCTCCTATGGCGTCGAGAGCCAATACGGGCGGCAGCGCCGGAAGCTCGGCAGCGGCATCGCGGAAGGCATTGTCGCGCCGCAGGTGGCGTCCACGGCCTCCGTCGGCGGCCACATGGTGCCGTTGCTGACCCTCGGCATCCCGGGCAGCGGGGCGACGGCGGTCATCCTCGGTGCGTTCCTGCTCCACGGCGTGCAGCCGGGGCCGCAGATCTTCACCGCGCAGGCGCCGCTCGTGTACGCGATCTTCGCCGCGACGTTCCTCAGCGTCGCCGGAATGGGGCTGCTCGGCTATTTCGCGATCCGGCCGCTGGTCAAGGTGCTCTACCTTCCCGAGGCCGTCGTCTCGGTGTTCGTGATCCTGTTCTGCCTGATCGGCGCGTACTCGGAGCACAATAACGTGACCGATCTGTGGATGATCGTCGTGTTCGGGGTCGTCGGCTATCTGTTCGAGCGCTTCGGGTTCCCGATCGCGCCGATGGTGCTCGGATGCATCCTCGGGCCGGTCGCCGAAACGTCGTTCATGACCTCGATGATCAGCTACCAGAACGACTGGACCGTGTTTTTCACGCGACCGGTGAGCGCCGGCGTCATGGCCCTCACCGGGCTCGCGCTGCTGTATCCCGTGTGGCGACGGATGCGACGCCGGCGAGCGGCGCTGGCGGTGCAGACGTGAGCGCGCCCGTCGTTCCCGTCGCGCCTCATCCGCCACCCGCGGCCGACGTCGCGACGCTGATCGCGCGCGCCCGCGCGGCACAGCAGGTCTACGAGCATTACGACCAGCAGGCGGTCGACGACGTCGTGCTCGCGGCCGGCTGGGCGATCATGGAGCCCTCGCGCAACCGCGCGCTTGCCGAGCTCGCCGTTGCCGACACCGGTCTCGGCGTCGTCGAGGACAAGATTCGCAAGAACTACCGCAAGACGCTCGGATTGCTGCGCGACCTGAAAGGGGCACGCTCGGTCGGCGTGATCGCCGAGGATTCCGCACGCGGCGTCACCGAGATCGCGCGTCCGGTCGGCATCGTCGCCGCCATCACGCCATCGACCAATCCGGCGGCCACACCCGCGAACAACATCGTCTGCGCATTGAAGGGGCGCAACGCCGTCATCGTCGCGCCGTCGCCGAAAGGCTGGGCAACCGGTGCGCGCCTGGTCGAGTTCGTCCGCGCGGGACTCGCGGGTATAGGGGCACCGCAGGATCTGGTGCAGATCCTGCCATCGCCCGTCACGCGCGAGGCCACGCGGGCGCTGATGGCCGCCGCCGATCTGGTCGTGGCGACCGGCTCGAAGGCCAATGTCCGCGCCGCGTACACCAGCGGCACGCCGGCCTTCGGTGTAGGAGCAGGCAACGTCGCCGTGATCGTCGACGCGAGTGCCGATCCGACCGCTGCCGCCGAACGGATCGCGCAGTCGAAGACGTTCGACAACGCGACGAGCTGTTCGTCCGAGAACAGCGTGATCGTGCTCGACGCCGTGTACGCTGCGCTGCGCTCGGCGCTCGCGGCGCAGGGCGGCGTCGTCCTGGAGCCTGCCGAAAAGACGGCGTTGCAGCGTGCGATGTGGCCGGACGGGAAACTCGCGCCGGGGGTGATTGCCCAGAGCGCCCGCGCGATCGCCGCGGCGGCGGGACTCGCGCGGCCGGCAGTGACGAGCGCCCGTTTCCTGGTCGTCGAGGAGTCCGGCGTCGGCCCGGAGCACCCGTTCTCCGGCGAGAAGCTCTCACCGGTGCTGGCACTCTACCGGGCGCGCGATTTCGACGACGCCTGCGCCATTGTCCGCGCGATCTACGGTTATCAGGGTGCCGGACACTCGGTGGGCATTCACACCCGCGACGACGCGCAACCGCTGGCGCTCGGTCTTTCGCTGCCGGTGGCGCGCGTCATCGTCAATCAGGCGCACTGCTTCGCGACCGGGGGGAGCTTCGACAACGGCCTGCCGTTTTCGCTGTCGATGGGTTGCGGCACGTGGGGACGCAACAATTTCTCCGACAATCTCAATTACCGGCACTACCTCAACATCACCCGGGTGGCGCGGGTCATTCCGGAGCGGGTGCCGACGGAGGACGAGATTTTCGGCGCCTGGTTCGCGCGCCACGGCCGATGAGCGGCCCGGCGGCGGCGGGCATGCGCGACCGGCAGCCGGAGCATTCCGCTTGCACCCTGCGCGAGGTCCTGGCCGCGCATTGCGCGCGCGAACCGGATGCGCCGTATCTGATCGCGCCCGAGACGGGGCGCACGATGCGCTATCGCGACATCGTGGCGGAGACCGCGGCAATCGACCGGCTGCTCGCCGAGCGCGGACTTCCGGCGGGCACGATTCTCGGGTTCTATCTGCCCAACGGCTACCGGACGACCGCGATCTTTCTGGCCACCATGATCGCCGGCCGGATCGTCGCGCCGTTCAACCTGCTCGCGCAGCGCTCGCAGCTCGCGCACTGTCTCGGCCACAGCGACTGCCGCATTGTCTTCACGGCCAGAGCCGAAGCGGCCGCGCTCGCCGCGGCGCTCGCCACGTTGCCGGATGCGCGCCGGCGCGCGATCGAGGTCATCGTCGTCGATCCGGACGAACCCGGCGCCGGTGATGCACCGCCCGATGCGAAGGTGCTCGACGCGCTGCCGCCGATCGCGGCCGCGGATCCGGCGCTCCTGATGTACACGTCCGGCACCACCGGCGTGCCCAAGGGCGCGCTGTTGTCCCACGCGAACCTGCTCGCCGCCGGGCGCGCGGTCGCGGACTGGCATGGGCTGACGCGCGCCGACCGGTGCCTGTCGTCGCTGCCGCTGTACCACATCAACGGTCAGTCGATCGCGACGGTCACGCCATTCGTCTCGGGTGGCAGTGTGGTCACGCCGCACCGGTTCGCCGTCAGCACGTGGTGGCAGCTCGTGGAGCGGCACCGTCCGACATGGCTCAACATGGTGCCGACGATCATTGCGTATCTCGTCAATGCAGCGCAGGGAACGCCGCACCGGGTCGACCACATCGTGCGCTTCGGGCGTTCGGCCTCGGCGCCGCTCCCGCCCGAGCATCAGCACGCGTTCGAGCGGCTGTTCGGCATTCCCGTCGTCGAGGCGATGGGGATGACGGAGTCGGCCTCGATCGTGTTCTGCAATCTCGCGGACCCGGCGCGACGCAAGATCGGTTCGCCGGGATTGCCTTGCTGCGTCGAGGCGAAGGTGGTCGTCCCCGGCGATCCCCAGGGAACCGCCCTTCCCGACGGGATGTCCGGCGAGCTCCTGCTGCGCGGCCCCAACGTGATGTCCGGCTACTACAAGGCGCCGGACGAGACCGCGGCGGCGTTGATGCCCGGCGGATGGCTGCGGACGGGCGACCTCGGCTACCGCGACGCGGACGGGTTCTATTTCGTGACCGGCCGGTTGAAGGAGCTCATCATCAAGGGCGGGGAGAACATCGCACCGCGCGAGATCGACGAGGTGCTGCTCGCGCACGACGCGGTGCTCGAGGCGGCGGCGGTCGGCATTCCCGACCCGGACTACGGACAGGACATCCTCGCCTGCGTCGTGCTCAAGCCCGGACGGGCCTGCACCGAGGACGAACTGCGCGCCCACTGCCTGCGCGAACTCGGCCGCTACAAGTCTCCGCGGACGATCCGCATCGTCGCCGAGCTCCCCAAGGGGCCTTCCGGCAAGATCCAGAGGCTCAAGCTCGTCGAAGACGCCGGGAGCGCGATCAGCGTTTCCCCAGCGCGCTGAGATAGCGGTGCCGCGTCGTGTTGACGAAGCGGATCCGCGTGTCGACGGCCACGTCGCGGTACGTATAGGCGGTACGCACGATGCGCAGCACCGCCGCCGGTTCGGGCAATCGCAGCAGCGTGCGCACGCGCTCGTCGGCAAGTGCCGCGGTGATCGATTCCTCGGTCCGTACCACGGTGATTCCGTAGCGCGACTGGTAGAGGCCGTAGATCGTCGTTTCGCGGTCGATGAACAGGTGTTCCGTCATGTCGGGGAAGAGGGCATGCGGCAGGCGGATGCGGTCGAGGATCACGGGCGCGTCGTCGAGGTGCAGCAGGTTCTCGACCTGGATGACGGGCGCGTTGGCCGCGAGCCCGAGCACCTCGGCCGTTCCGGCGTCGGCGCGGATGCGGCGAAACGACAGCAGCTGGGCCTGGGGAAAGCGCTTGGCGCCGTCGCGATCGACGATCTGAAAGAAGCGCGTGAGCATCGTGTCGCGGGTGTGGCTCGCGACATGGGTACCCTGACCCTGCCGCCGCACAAGGAGGTTTTCCGCGACCAGTTCGTCGACGGCCTTGCGCAGCGTGCCGACCGAAGCCCCGAAACGTGCGGCCAGCTCGGGTTCCGGAGGCAGGAACTGGCCGTGCTTCCACGTCCCGTCCTGCAGCGCATCGGTCAGCTTCTGCTTGACGACCTTGTACAGGGGAAGGCGGGATGGCATCGGTGTCGTGGTGATCGGCGACGGCAAAACATATATATGTATTCCACGTCAGTCAAGCAAGCTTGATTGACAATTGCCAAGAGGGATCCGTAGACTTTGTCGACAATTCATCTAGATGACTGAAGCGACATCGATGAACGCCCGGGAGCGCACGACGCTGGTTGTCGAGATCTGGCGCGGCGGCGCGCAGGGGCGCCTGCAGCGTTACGACGTACCGCGCAGCGCGAGCCAGACGGTGCTCGACGTCGTCACGTTCGTCCAGCGCCGGCTGGATCCGACGCTCGCCTATCGCTACGCGTGTCGCGTCGGCATGTGCGGCTCCTGTGCGATGACGGTCAACGGCGTGGCGCGCTGGACGTGTCGCACGCATGTGGACAAGGTTGCCGTCGCCGGCCGAGTGGAGTTGCGCCCGCTCGCGAATCTGCCGGTGATCCGCGATCTCGTCTGCGACATGCGCGAATTCTTCGACAAATGGGCGGCGGCACGCGGACGGTTCGAACCCCGGCGCACGCGGCGCGACCCGGTGGAGCGCGTGGCACCGGAGTCGCCGGCCCGGCGCGCCGTCGATGCCGCGATCGAGTGCATCGGCTGCGGCGTGTGTTACGCCTCCTGCGACATCGTCACCGCGCGGCCCGATTATCTCGGGCCGGCGGCGCTCAACCGGGCATGGACGCTCGTCAACGACGTGCGCGACGGCGCCCGGCGGGTGCGGCTTGCGGCGGTGGCCGGAGATGCCGGATGTCATGCCTGTCACACGCAGGCCGGCTGCACGGAGCGGTGCCCCAAGTCCCTCGCGCCGACGGCATCGATCGCGGGGCTCAAGCGCGCCGCGAGCCGGGCGCTGCTGCGGGGCGAACTGTGACGAATGCGGCAATGGCGGGTGCCGGGACCGCGCGGCGCGAAACTGCGCTGTGGCTCGTCCAGCGCGCCAGCGCCGTCGTGCTCGCGCTCTGCGTCGGTGTGCACCTGGCGACGATCTTCTATGCGGTTCGCCACGGACTGTCCGCGGAGGCGATCCTCGGCCGCGTGCGCGGTGCACCGGGTTGGGCCGTGTTCTACGGCGTGTTCGTCGCAGCCGTTGCCGTTCACGCGCCGATCGGATTGCGCGCTGTGCTCGCCGAGTGGGCCGGATGGCGTGGACGTGGCGCGGATCGGATCCTCGTACTGCTCGCGGTCGCACTCGCCGCGTTCGGCGGTCGCGCGGTGTGGGCGGTGATCGGATGAATCCGCGCCCGCGCGATCGCGCTCGCAGCTCGTGGTGGGCGTTCGTCGTCCACCGCGTCTCGGGCGTCGCGCTCGCACTGTTCCTGCCCGTCCACTTCTGGGCGCTGGGGCAGGCACTGACCGGGCCCGCGGCGCTCGACGATTTTCTGCGCTGGACCGATCGCCCTCTGTTCAAGCTCGGCGAGTGGGGCCTGGTCGTGCTGCTCGCCGCGCATCTGACCGGCGGCGTGCGGGTGCTGGCGCTGGAGCTCCTGCCATGGCGCGGCTGGCAGAAGAATTTCACCGCGCTCGCTGCGGGTGTGACGCTGCTCGTCGCCGTCGCCTTCGTCCTCGATGCCCGGTGAATTCGGCCTGCTCGCCGTCGGCGCCGCGCTCGGCTCGCTCGTGTTCGGCGTCTCCGGGTTCGCCTTCGCCCTCACGGCGTCGGCGGTCTGGCTGCACGCGATGCCGCCGGCCCGTGTGGTCCCGCTCGTCGTGATCGTACCGCTGGTGCTCAATCTGGTGACCTTGCCGCGGCTGCGGCGCGACGTCAACCTGCGCCGCCTCGCACCGCTGGCTGTGGGAGCGACGATCGGCATTCCGCTAGGCGTGGCGGTCGTGTCCCGCGCGAATCCGGGCACGTTGCGCATCGCGATCGCCGCGCTCATCGTCGGCTACAGCGTCTACGCCCTTTCGCGCTCCCGCCTGCCGCAGGTGCGCCTGTCCGCGCGCTCCGGCCGCGCGGCCGACGCGGGCGTGGGCTTCGTCGGCGGCCTCATCGGCGGGGTGTCGGGACTCTCCGTCGTCGTGCCCAGCCTCTGGATCGGCATGCGCGGACTCGGCAAGGCGGAGGAACGCGGTCTCATCCAGTCGTTCGGCTTCTACTGTCACGTGGTCACGTTGACGGTATTCGCCGGTTTCGTCGGGTTCACGCCGGATCTCGCCCGCTCGCTCGCGATCTGCCTGCCGATCGCCGTCGTCGGCAGCCTCGTCGGGCTGCACGTGTTCCGGCGCATGTCGGGCGACGCGTTCCGGCGCAGCGTGCTCTGGATCATCCTCGCCGGCGGGCTCGGCTTGCTCGCGCGGGCAGCGTGACTCGAGGCCCGGCGCGATGAACGAACGCAGGACCGACGTGCTGGTGCTGGGCAGCGGCGGTGCGGGCCTCTTCGCCGCGCTGCACGCCTTCGACGCCGACCCGTCGCTGTCGGTCACGGTCGCCGTCAAGGGACTGCTCGGCAAGTGCGGCTGCACGCGGATGGTCCAGGGGGGCTACAACGTCGCGCTTGCGGCCGGCGACTCGATCGAGCGCCACTTCATGGACACGATCGAGGGCGGCAAGTGGCTGCCCGACCAGGATCTGGCCTGGCGCCTGGTCACCGGGGCGGTCGAGCGCATCCACGAGCTGGAGAACGAGCTCGGCTGCTTCTTCGACCGCAACCCCGACGGCACGCTGCACCAGAAGGCCTTCGCCGGGCAATCCTTCGACCGCACTGTGCACAAGGGCGACCTGACCGGCATCGAGATCATCAACCGGCTGGCCGAGCAGACATGGGCGCGCGGGATTGCGCGGCTCGAGGAGCACCGCGCGGTGGCGCTGATCCCGGCGCACGCCGGCGGGCGGCTCTCCGGCGTGCTGTTCATCGACATGCGCACCGGCGAACCGGTGTTCGTCCGGGCGAAGGCCGTGGTGCTCGCCACCGGGGGCGGTCCGACGATGTACCGCTATCACACGCCGTCCGGCGACAAGTCCTGCGACGGTCTGGCGATGGCCCTGCGGCTCGGCCTCACGCTGCGCGACATGGAGATGGTGCAGTTCCATCCGACCGGATTGCTCGCCGGCGCCGACACCCGGATGACCGGCACCGTGCTCGAGGAGGGATTGCGCGGCTCCGGCGGATACCTGATCAACGGTCTCGGCGAACGGTTCATGACGAAGATCGACCCGCGCGGCGAGCGCGCCACGCGCGACGTCGTCTCGCGGGGGATCTTCGCCGAGATGCGCGCGGGGCGCACCACCGCGAATGGCGGCGTGCACATCAGCATGGGCCATCTGGGCGCCGACAACGTGCGGCGCCAGTTCAAGGGCATGGTCGAGCGCTGCGCGGACTGCGGCTTCGACCTCGCCGGTGGCCTCGTCGAGGTCGTGCCGACGGCGCATTACATGATGGGCGGCGTCGAGTTCGACGTTCGCTGCCGCACCGCGATGCCGGGCCTGTTCGCCGCCGGCGAGGACACCGGCGGTGTCCACGGTGCGAACCGACTCGGCGGCAACGGTGTCGCCAACTCGACGGTGTTCGGCGGCATTGCCGGCGACGAGGTCGCTGCGTACGTCGCGCAGGCCGGCGATGCGCCCGCGCCGGACCCGTCGCTGCTCGCCGCCGAACGGGAGCGCTGCGAGGCACCGCTCGCGCGGATGGGAAATCACATCGAGCCGCTGCGCGAACGCCTGCACGCGCTGATGTGGGACGACGTCGGCATCCTGCGCGACCGGGCCGGACTCACCCGCGCGATCGGGGAGCTCGACGCGCTGCACGACGAACTCGGACACCTCGGCGTTGCCGGCGCGGACCGCGCATTCAACCTGACGTGGCACGACTGGCTCAACCTCGACAACCTGCTGCTGGTCAGCCGCGCGATCGCGCGTGCAGCGCTCGCCCGCGAGGACTCGCGCGGCGCGCATTTCCGCGAGGACTTTCCGCAGGCCGGCGATCTCGGCGCGTCGGCGTTCACCCGCATTTCGTACGCGAGCGGCGAATTCAAGGTGGGCTTCGCGCCGGTGGCGTTCACGCGCGTCGCCCCCGGGTCGTCGCTGCTCGATCCCGAACGGAGCGCCTGATGGAACGCCTCGAACGGCTCGATGTGCGCCGACTCGCGGTCCCGCTGGAGCGCCCGTACCAGCTTTCGTTCGGACCCGTCGACCATTACGACACGATCATCGTCGAGTGCACCGGCAGCGACGGCGGCCTCGGCTTCGGCGAGGCCACACTCCTGACCGGGTACACGGACGAGACGATCGGCGGCGCCTGGGACCTCGCGCGGGCGCTTGCCCGTGAGTTGTCCGACGCGAGCTTCGCGGCGGCGTCCGCGCGGCTCGCCGCGCTGGCGGACGCGTCGCCGTTCGTGGCGACGGCGTTTCACACCGCGCTCGACATGGCAGGCGGGCATCCCGCGCTGGCGGTCGGCGCGACGACGCGTGTTCCGCTGCTCGGGTTGTTGCAGGGCGACGACGGGGCGGAACTGGCCGACGAAATCGCCCGACTGCTCGAAGCGGGCTACCGGACGTTCAAGGTCAAGATCGGCTTCGACGTCGATGCCGATCTCGCGCGACTGGCACGCATTCAGACCGCCGTCGCCGGTCGCGCCGCGATCCGGGTGGACGCCAACCAGGGTTACACCGGGCCCGAGGCCGCCGCGTTCGTCGCCGCGGTGGACCCCGACGGCATCGAACTCTTCGAGCAGCCGTGTCCCGCCGGCGACTGGGACGCGCATCGCGCCGCGGCGACGGCCGCCGCGCGCACCGGATTGCCGCTGATGCTCGACGAGTCGATCTACGACCTCGCCGACATCGAGCGCGCCGCGGCGGAAGGCGCGTGCCGCTTCCTCAAGGTCAAGCTGATGAAATTCACCCGTCTCGACCGGCTCGAAGCGGCGATTCAGCGCATCCGGGCGCTGGGGATGACGCCGGTGCTCGGCAACGGCGTGGCCTGCGACGTGTCCTGCTGGATGGAGGCCTGCGTGGCCGCGCGCACGATCGACAACGCCGGCGAGATGAACGGCTTCCTCAAGGCGCGACCGATGCTGTTCCGCGAACCGCTGCGCTTCGAGCAGGGCCACATCGTGCTCGAGCCGGGCTTCGCGCCGCGCCTCGACCCCGGCGTACTGGCCGGTTACACGCGAGATCGTGTCGTGCACGCCGCAGGAGCGGCCTGATGTCGCGTCCCCGCACGCTGGTCACCGGCGTGATCGGCGCCGACACGCACATCGTCGGCAACCGGATCCTCGGCATGGCGCTCGAGGAGGCCGGTTACAAGGTTGTCGCGCTGGGCGCATTGACGCCGGCCGCCGACTTCATCAAGGCGGCGGTCGAGACGGCCGCGGATGCGATCCTCGTGTCGTCCCTCTACGGGCAGGGGGAGCTCGACTGCCGCGGCTTCCGGGACCTGTGCATCGAGGCGGGACTCGACGACATCCTGCTCTACGTCGGCGGCAATCTCGTCGTCGGCAAGCAGCCGTGGCCGGAGGTCGAGCGGCGCTTTCTCGACATGGGCTTCGACCGCGCGTTCCCGCCCGGCACGCGCGTTCCCGACGCGCTGGCGGCGCTCGCCGCCGATTTCGCTGCACGCGACGCCGCCGACGACCGATCGGGGACGCCATCATGAGTCTGGCCTTGCTGATCGATTTCGGCAGCACGTACACGAAGCTGCGGGCGCTCGATCTCGACGCCGCGCGCGTGATCGGCAGCGCCCAGGGGCCGTCGACCGTAACCACCGATGTCAATCGCGGTCTCGATGCGGCGCTTCGCGTGCTCGAGCACGAGCTCGGCGGGCTGCCGGCATTTCGCTACCGGCTGGCGTCGAGCAGCGCCGCCGGCGGTCTGCGCATGGTGACGGTGGGACTCGTGCGCGAACTGACGGCGGAAGCGGCGCGCCAGGCGGCACTCGGCGCCGGTGCCAGGCTCGTCGCGAGCTTCGCCTACCGGCTGACCGGCGGCGACATGACGCGCATCGTGGAGACGAAGCCGGACATCCTCCTCCTCTGCGGCGGCACCGACGGCGGCAATCGCGAAGTGATCCTGCACAACGCGGCCGTCATCGCCGGCAGCGCCGTAGGCTGTCCGATCGTCGTCGCCGGCAATCGCGACACGACCGAGGAGATCGTGGCGCTGCTGTCGTCGACCGGCAAGATCGCGCACGGCGCGGCGAACGTCATGCCCTCGCTCGACAGTCTGGAGATCGATTCGGCGCGGGGCGCGATCCGCGACGTGTTCATGCAACGGATCGTCACCGCAAAGGGCATCGCTCGCGCCAGCGCGCGCTTCGACGCGGTGCTGATGCCCACGCCGGCGGCGGTTCTCGAAGGCGCGCGGCTGCTCGCCGACGGCGTGCCGGGGCGGACCGGCCGCGGGCCGCTTGTCGTCGTCGATCCCGGCGGCGCGACGACGGACGTGCACTCGATCGGCAGCGGAGAGCCCGCCGAGCCGGGCGTGATCCGGTACGGTTTGCCCGAACCGTATGCGAAGCGCACCGTGGAAGGGGACCTCGGCATGCGCCACAACGCGGCGGCGATCGTCAGTGCCGTCGGTCTGGAGGCGCTGGCCGCCGACGCCGGCCTCGCGGTCGCAATGGCCGCCACCGGCGTCGCCCGCGTCGAGGCCGACGTCGAGGCGCTGCCGGCGACCGACGTGGAGTACCGTCTCGACGAGGCGCTGGTGCGCGCCGCGGTGACGATCGCGGTGACGCGGCACGCGGGAACGCTGGAGACCGTGTATACGGCGCAGGGGCCGGTGCAGGTGCAGCGCGGCAAGGATCTCGGGCGCGTCGGGACCGTCATCGGCACCGGCGGTGCGATCGTCCACGCCCGCGATCCGGCCGCGATCCTGAAGGTGGCGCTGGCCGATCCGCGGGCGCCGCGGTCGCTGCGCCCGCGCGCGGCGCGACTGGCGCTCGACACCCACTACCTGCTCTACGCGGCGGGGCTCCTCGCGCAAGTCGCGCCGACCGCCGCGTTCGACATCGCCGATCGCCATCTGCAGCTGCTCGACGGAGGCTGATGCCATGAATGATCGCACTGCACCGGTTGCATTGGCGCCGCTCGCGGAGACCGCGATTGCCGAAGACGAGTTTCTGCGCGCGCGCGCCGCCAACCTTGCGCGCTGGCCGACCGGCGGCGCCGTGGACTTCGACGACGCGGTCGCGTTTCACAAGGCGCTGCCGCCGCACAAGCGGCTCGCCGACGCGATGCGGCGTGCCCATGCGGAGCGCCGCTGCCTCACGCAGCCGCGTGGCGGCTTCGCGACGCTGGCGATGCAGAAGGAACTGATGATCGCGCTCGACCGCGACGGGCTCGCGGACATCGTCCCCACGACCACCGACAGCTACACGCGCAACGAGCAGTTCGCCGCGGCGCAGAAGGGGGTCGAGGAATCGGAACGGCTCGGCCGGTCGCTCCTGAACGGCTTTCCGATCGTCAATTACGGACTCGCGGCGTGCCGCGAGCTCATCGGCGCGATCGAGAAGCCGGCGATCATGCTGACGGGCACGTCGATGCCGCGCCTGACCGGCGAGATCGGCTTTGCCGCCGGCTACACCGGCTACCTGGGATCGGGCATCGCGTACACGACGTCGTACATCAAGGAACTGTCGATCGAGGACGGCATCCGCAACTATCAGTACCTGGACCGTCTCGCGGCGCTCTACGCGGCGCACGGCGTCGAGCTGCACCGGCGCCAGCCCGGATTCCTGACGGGCACCAACATCCCGCCGTGCGTGGCGATCGCCATTGCGGTGCTCGACTGCCTGCTCGCCGCCGGACAGGGCGTCACCCACTACGGGCTCGAGCTCGGCCAGACGATGCACCTGGTCCAGGACGCAGCCGCCATCGCCGCGTGCGAGGCGCTCGCGCAGGAGTACCTTGCCCGCAAGGGCTACCGCGGCGTGTTCACGCCGGTCACGTCGCTGCACTGGATGGGCGCGTGGCCGCACGACGACGCGCAGGCGGCCACGCTGGTCAGTTACGGTGGAACGCTGGCCGCGATCGGCGGCGCCGTGAGCGTCACCACCAAGACGACGCACGAGGCGCACGGCATTCCCACGCCGGCCGCCAACGCCGAGGGTCTGCGCATCACGCGCATGGCGATCTATCTCGCGCGCGGCATCCGCCTCGACGGGCTCCCCGAGTACGAGCGCGAGAAGGCGCTGATCGGTCGCGAGGTGCGCGCGATCGTCGACAAGGTCCTGGAAATGGGCGACGGCGACGCGGCGCAGGGTACCGTCCGCGCGTTCGCCGCCGGCGTGCTCGACGTGCCGTGGTCGCCGAACCGGCATGTCAGGAGCCGCGTGATGCCCGCGCGCGATGCCGAGGGCTACCTGCGCATCCTCGATCCGGGGGGCCTGCCGCTGCCCGGCGACGTGATGGAAGTCCACGCGGAGGGTCTCGCGCGGCGGGCGGCCAAGGAGGGTCGTCCGGTCAGCCGCGAGCTGGCCGTGCAGAGTGTCTACGAAATGTCGGAACCGCTGGCGATGCTGCTGTCCGATCAATGGCTCCGCGAACCGCCGCCATGCGCGCCATAGCGATTCGACAATTCGGCGGCCCCGAGGTCATGGAGGAGGGCGAAGTCGCCGTTCCCGAGCCGCGGGAAGGAGAAGTGCGCGTCCGGCTCCTTCGTGCGGGCGTCAACTACATCGACGTCTACATGCGCAACGGGTCGTACGCGAAGTCGGACACGTACAAGACACCGTTGCCGATGGTGCTCGGCATGGAAGGCGCCGGCACCGTGGACGTCCCCGGCCCGGGCGTCGGCGAGTTCGCACCGGGGCAGCGCGTCGCCTACTGCATCACCCGCGGCTCGTATGCGGAATACGCCGTGGTGCCGGCGTGGAAGCTCGTGCCGATTCCCGATCCGGTTCCCTTCGACGTCGCCTGCACGCTGATGCTGCAGGGCTCGACGGCGCATTACCTTGCGCATTCCGCGTACGCGCTCAAGGCGGGCGACACCTGCCTCGTTCACGCGGGCGCGGGCGGGGTCGGCCAGCTGTTGATCCAGCTCGCCAAGCGGTGCGGCGCAACCGTGATCGCCACGGTGGGCAATGCGGAAAAGGCCGCGATCGCGCGTGCCCGCGGTGCCGACCAGGTCATACTCTATCGCGACGTCGACTTCCGCGACGAGGTGATGCGGCTGACCGGCGGGCGCGGCGTCGACGTCGCCTACGATTCGGTGGGCCGCGACACCGTGCATCGCAGTCTGCGGTCGCTGCGCAAGCGTGGCCTGTGCGTGATGTTCGGCGCGAGCTCGGGGCAGGTGGAGTCCATCGCACCGCTGGAGATCGCCGAAGCGGGATCGGTCTTTTTCACCCGTCCGCACCTCGCCGACTACATGCGCGATGCCGCGGAGATTCGCGGTCGGGCATCCGACTTGTTCGCGGCGTGGACCGCGGGCAAGCTCGACGTCGCCGTCGACCGGGTGCTGCGCCTCGGACAGGCGCGCGAGGCGCACGCGATCCTGGAGGGGCGGCAGACGCGCGGCAAGCTGCTGCTTGCCATCGACGGATAGGGCGACGACCGGCCTCTTCGTCGTCCTCGGACGGGTCGGGCGGAAACGCTCCAGGGATCCGCGGCGCAAGTCCGGTTCGCGTGGCGCCTGCCGGACCGAAAGCGCGATATCCGGGAGCAGCTAGTCGGGAGGCCGCATCGCCCTCACGGCATCGTCGGACGGCAGGAAGTCCTTGCCGTCTGCATACCGCCAGTCGACCATCACGCCCTTGCCGTCCTTGACCGCGGTGCGCCCGACATAGGCGCCCATCGTCGATTGATGATCGAGCGTGCGGAAGGTGATCCTGCCGAATGGCGAGTCGAAGCTGAGCCCCTTCATCGCCACGACGAGCTTCTCCGGATCGGTCGATCCAGCCTTGCGCAGTGCCGCGGCAGCCGCCTGCACCGTGCTGTAGCCGACGACCGAACCTAGCCGTGGATAGTCCTTGAATTTCGCCTGGTACGCATCGCGGAAGCGCTTGTGGGCCGGCGTGTCGATCGCATACCACGGGTAGCCGGTGACATACCAGCCGACCGGTGCTTCGTCCTTCAGCGGGTCGAGGTATTCGGGCTCGCCGCCGAGCAGGTTGAACACCGGCCGTCCCTTGAACAGACCGCGCAGTTCGCCCTCGCGGACGAAACGCGCGAGGTCGGCGGCGAACAGCGACGAGAAGATCGCGTCCGGCTTCGCATCGAGGAGCGCCTGCACCACGGGGCCGGCGTCGATCTTGCCCAGTGGCACCGCCTGCTCGACGAATTCGATGCCGCCGCCCTGCATCGCGATCATCAGTTTCTTGAAGGCCGCGGTGGCCGACTGGCCGTATTCGTAGTTGGGGTAGACGATGGCCCAGCGCTTCTTGCCGAGCTTCGCCGCCTCGGGCGCCAGCATCGCCGTCTGCATGTACGTCGATGCCCGCAGCCGGAACGTGTATTTGTTGCCCGATTCCCAGACGATCTTGTCGGTGAGGGGCTCGGCGGCGAGGAACAGCACCTTGCGCTGTTTCGCGAGATCGGCCACCGCGAGACCGACGTTCGACGGGAATGTCCCCATCAGCAGCGCCACCTTTTCGCGCGACAGGAGTTCTTCGGCGACGCGTACGGCGTCGCCGGGGGTTCCGTTGTCGTCGCGCGAGACGATCTCGAGCGGGCGACCGAGGACACCGCCGGCGGCGTTGATCTCCTCGACGGCGAGGTCCATCCCCTTCCGGTACGGCTCCAGGAACGCCGGAAACACCTTGTAGCTGTTGAGCTCGCCGAGCTTGATCGGCTGCGCCGCCACCGCGGTCGTGAGGGCGGCGGCGAGCGCGCCGGCGAGAAGGGCGAAGGCGGTGATCGGCGACAGGCGGTTCATGGCAACTCCGGAACGTGGGCGCTTCCCGCCGCAATGCGGATGGGGACACCCTCAACGGTGATCGGTGCGTGCAGGTTGACTGCGGCAACAGGCATTGCCACACCCGCGGTATTGTCGCACCCGGCAGCCTTCGCGCGTTATCGAGCGTTTGAGCCTTCTGCGGCAGGCCGTGCACCGGCGCAACATTTTCCGATATGCGCTTAGAAGGGCAGGGTCTGATCCGAGACCCGTCGGACGGGTAAAATGCCTCGTTTACCTTCTTCCGTCGCCGCCTGCGTGGCCGCGACCTCGCCATGCCGCTCGACCCACCGACGTCCCTCGCGCTCGCCCACGGGCTCGCCTTTGCCGATCTGTACAGCACGTCCGGCGCTGCGCGCCTCGACGCGCTGTTCGTCGCGCATCTCGGTGCGAGCGACGCGCCGCTCGCCGCGCGGCTCGCTGCCGCCCGGACCCGGCCCGAGGCGCTCGATCGCAAAGCCGAAGCCGATCTGCTGATCGCCGTCGGGCCCCACGTCGAGGACTTCCTGGCGACCCTGTTCGGAATCGAGCCCGAGCTGCGAGCGCTCGAGGCGCGACACCACGAGCTCGCGCCGCTGTACGCGGTCAAGCGCGTGTTCGTCCAGCGCAAGGCGATGAACGGCTTCAAGGCCGAGGTCGCGGCGACGTTCGACGGCGTCGCGCTACGACGCGAGGTCGAAGCGCTCGTCGGGGCGCCGCTTGCGGGGCAGCCCGGCGAACTCGCCTTTGCCAATGCGGTGACGCGCTGGCAGCAGGATGCCGAGGCCAACGCCGCGGCGCTGGATGTCGCGGCGCGCTATGCGGCGTGGGCCGCGCACACGCGGGAGGGGCGCGCGGCGCACCGCGGCGGTGTTCTGTTCCGGGCGCCGCGCAAGCTCGATTACCTGAAACTGGTGCCGCTGGAGGCGACCACCGTCGCGGGCGTGACCGCGTGGAAGCTCGCCGGCGATCACCTGCGCCGCCGCGAGGGCTTTGCGCTGACCGATCCGGGCACCGACCTCGTCGGCGGCCTCGACCAGGCGCATTACTGCATCTGGTGTCACGAGCAGGGCAAGGACTCGTGCCGGACAGGATTGCCCGAAAAGAAGCCGGGCGACGGAACCCCGCTCGCCATTCCGTTCAAGAAAAGTCCATTCGGCGTCACGCTCGCCGGCTGCCCGCTCGACGAAAAGATCTCCGAGTTCCACAAGCTGCGCGCCGAGGGCTGGCCGCTGGCGGCGCTGGCGCTGATCTGTGTCGACAATCCGCTGGTCGCCGCGACCGGGCACCGGATCTGCAACGACTGCATGAAGTCGTGCATCTACCAGAAGACCGATCCGGTCGACATTCCGCAATCCGAGACGCGCGTGCTCAAAGACGTGCTCGAGCTGCCGTGGGGCTTCGAGCTCTATGCGCTGCTGACGCGCTGGAATCCGCTGAACCTCCGGCGACCCAGGCCGTTGCCCCCGACCGGCAAGCGCGCACTCGTCGTCGGCATGGGGCCGGCCGGCTTCACGCTCGCGCACCACCTGCTGAACGACGGACACACCGTCATGGGCATCGACGGGCTCAAGATCGAGCCGCTCGATTCGTCGTTGTCGGGCGTCACCCTGGCCGGCGAGCGCGTGCCCTTCGCGCCGGTCCGCGACGTCGGCACCCTGCAGGAGCCGCTCGACGAACGCGAGATGGCCGGGTTCGGCGGGGTGGCCGAGTACGGGATCACCGTGCGCTGGGACAAGAATTTTCTCAAGCTCATCCGGTTGCTGCTGGAACGACGCGACCGTTTCGCGATGCATGGCGGTGTGCGCTTCGGCGGAACCGTCGATGTCGAGGGCGCGTTCGCGTTCGGCTTCGACCACGTGGCGCTCGCGGCAGGCGCGGGTCGGCCGACGGTGCTGGAGCTGCCCAACGGTCTCGCGCGCGGCGTGCGCACGGCATCCGACTTCCTGATGGCCCTGCAGCTGACCGGTGCGGCGAAGACCGATTCGGTGGCGAACATGCAGTTGCGGCTGCCGGTCGTCGTCGTCGGCGGCGGACTCACCGCGATCGACACGGCCACCGAATCGCTGGCGTACTACCCGGTGCAGGTGGAGAAATTCCTCGCCCGCTACGAGGCGCTCGCGGCGACGAAGGGCAAGGACGCGGTCGAGGCGGCGTGGACGGCCGAGGAACGCGGTATCGCCGCCGAATTCCTCGGGCACGCGCAGGCGATCCGGGCCGAACGGAAGGCGGCGGCCGCGCAGGCGCGTGCACCGCGAATCGTCGAACTGCTGCAGGCGTGGGGAGGCGTGACGATCGCGTATCGCCGCCGGCTGATCGACAGTCCGGCGTACACGCTCAATCACGAGGAAATCGAGAAGGCGCTGGAGGAGGGCATCCGCTTCGCCGAGGGGCTCACTCCCCTCGCCGTCGAAGTCGACACGCACGGGCACGCGAGCGGGCTCACCGTGTCGCAGCACCACAACGACGGCGACGGCGTCTGGCACGAATACGGGCGCACGACGCTGCCCGCGCGGTCGATCCTCATTGCCGCGGGGACGCAACCCAACACCGTGCTCGCCCGCGAGGACGCGCCGCACTTCGCCCTCGACGGGAAGTATTTCAGGCTGCTCGACGAGGACGGCCATCCCGCGTCCGTGGTCAAGGGCCTCGCCAAGCCGCAGCACCCGGCGGTCGTCACGTCGATCCGGGCCGATGGCCGGGCGACGAGCTTCTTCGGCGACCTCCACCCGTCGTTTTCCGGGAACGTGGTGAAGGCGATGGCGAGCGCGAAGCAGGGCTATCCGATCGTGACGCGACTGCTCGCGCGCGTCGGCGCGGCCGCGCCCGAGTCCGACGCCGCGTTCCTCGCGCGACTCGGCGCAGAGTTCCGCGCGACGGTCGTGCGCGTCGAGCGATTGACGCCGACCATTGTCGAGGTCGTCGTGCGCGCCCCGGCTGCCGCCAGGCGATTCCTGCCCGGCCAGTTCTACCGGCTGCAGAACTTCGAGACGCTCGCGCCGCGCCGTGAAGGTACGCGCCTGGCCATGGAAGGCCTGGCGCTCACCGGGGCCTGGGTCGACCGCGAGCGGGGACTGGTGTCCGCGATCGTGCTGGAGATGGGCGGCTCGTCGGACCTTTGCGCGTCGTTGCAGCCGGGCGAACCGGTGATCCTCATGGGTCCGACCGGAACACCGACGGAGATCGAGGCGGGCGAGACCGTCGTGCTCGCGGGGGGCGGCCTGGGCAATGCCGTTCTGTTCTCGATCGGGCAGGCGTTCCGCAAGGCCGGGTCGCGCGTGCTGTACTTCGCCGGCTACAAGAAGATCGTCGACCGGTACAAGGTCGCCGAGATCGAGGCCGCGGCGGACGTCGTCGTCTGGTGCTGCGACGAGGCGCCGGGGTTCGCGGCGACGCGGCCGCAGGATCGCGCTTTCGTCGGCAACATCGTCGAAGCGATGCGCGCGTATGCAGCGGGGGAGCTGGGCGCGGCGGCGATCCCGTTTGCGGCATGCGACCGGATCATCGCGATCGGCTCGGACCGGATGATGGCGGCCGTCGGCGCGGCGCGGCACACGGTGCTGACGCAGTGGCTGAAGCCGGCGCACCGCGCGATCGCGTCGATCAACTCGCCGATGCAGTGCATGATGAAGGAAATCTGTGCCCAGTGCCTGCAGCCGCACCGCGATCCGGAGACCGGTAGGATCAGTTACGTGTTCTCGTGCTTCAATCAGGACCAGCCGCTGGACCAGGTCGATTTCGGCGGACTCGACGCGCGGCTAAGGCAGAACGCGGTTCAGGAGAAACTGACGGCGCAATGGATCGCCCGCTGCCGCGGGCAGGCCGCCGCACCCTGAGCAGGCGGGTTTGCCGGGCCCGGCGGTGCATCAAGCGGTGTGCGGCGATGCGCTGCGTGCTTGGGCAGCGTTTGCCGCGCGGCGGCACGCCGTGGCGGATCGCGCGGCAGGGGTGCCCGTCGGGCGCAGTGGCACGCGCCTTGCTCGATCGTCCGGCAGCCGCGGGCCTCGTCCCCATGGCGGGCCCGGGAGCGGCGGACCGCATTCGCCCGCAAGGCC
This sequence comes from uncultured beta proteobacterium, assembly GCA_963843595.1. Classification (GTDB taxonomy): domain Bacteria; phylum Pseudomonadota; class Gammaproteobacteria; order Burkholderiales; family Casimicrobiaceae; genus CAIWHR01. Next base: position 352,275 of record CAWJLG010000010.1, read on the forward strand.
CGGGCGACGCGAGCGCGGTGACAGGCTGCCATGACCAATCTGCTCATCGTCGACGACGAACCCAACGTTCTCAACGCGCTGCGCCGGATGTGCATGAACCGGAGCGCCGTGCCGCCGCTGCGGGATCCGCACGTCGCCACGTTCACATCGCCGCTCGACGCCATCGATTACGTGCGCGCCAATCCGGTCGACGTCGTGATTTCGGACTACCGGATGCCGGGGATGGACGGTGCGACCTTCCTCACGATGGTGGGGAAGCTGCAGCCCGATGCGGCGCGGATGATCCTTTCCGCCTGCACCGACATGGACGGCATCATTCGCGCGATCAACCACGCCGGCATCCTCCGGTTCGTCGCCAAGCCGTGGACGGACGCCGAGTTGCGCGCGGCGATCGTTCAGATTCTGGACCACCGGCAGCTGATGCTCGAGAACCGCCGGCTGGCCGACGAGGTTCGTCGTCAGCACGGCATCATCTCCCACCAGCAGTTCGAGCTCGAGCGTCTGGAGGCGGAAACTCCGGGCATCACCCGGGTCCGGTGGAGCGAGGACGGCGGCGTGCTGCTCGAAGATTGAGCGGGACAACCCGATCGACGGCAATGGAGAGAATTGAATTCCGCGCGCGCGGACGTGGCGGTCGTGGACGCGGCGATGTCCACGGCCGGAACGGGCAAGCTGGACGACTTCGCCTGGATCTACGCGCTCTACGAGCTCGGCCAGATGGCGGCCGCCGGTGCCGATCCGCTCAAGGTCCAGCAGGACATCCTGCAGCACATCGTCTCGGGACTCGACGCCGAGAGCGGGTCGATCGTGCTCATCGTCGAAGGCACGGACGACCTGCTGCAGATCGTCGCCGGGACCGATCTGCCGCCCGGTGTGGTCGGCAGTCGTCTGCCGCGTGGGGTGGGCGTGTTCGGCCACGTCGTCGCCACGGGCCATCCCCTGCTGATCAATGGCGATGCCGCCGAAACGCGGCTGCCGGTACGCAGGAACGAGCCGCGTGATCGCGCCACGCATTCGGCGATGTGCTGGCCGCTGCGTGTCCAGGAGCGGACGATCGGCGCGCTGGCCGTCAATCGAGCCGCCGGCCGTTCCCGCTACACGGTCGACGATCTCGATCGCGGACAGGTGCTGGTGAGCCTGTTGGCGCTGGTGATGGCGAACCACCGGATGCACGTCGAGCGCGACAACCGCATCCTCGAGCTGTCGACGCTCAACGCCGAGATGCAGCGGATGTATGCACTGCTCGAGGAGACGCAGGACCAGCTCATCCAGTCGGAAAAACTGGCCTCGATCGGTCAGATCGCGGCCGGTGTCGCCCACGAGATCAACAACCCGGTCGGATTCGTCCTGTCGAATCTGGGATCGCTCGAATCGTACGTCACGGACCTGATGGCGCTGACCGAGGCGTGCGTCGACGCGGAGCGCTCGCTGCCGGTGCCGGAGCCGCTGCCGGAACCGGTGCGGCGCGCACGAGCCATGCGCGACACGACGGATCTCGATTTCCTGCGCGCGGACATCGCTGCGCTGCTTGCCGAGTCGCGCGATGGCCTCGCACGGGTCAAGGGCATCGTCCAGGACCTCAAGAGTTTCTCACGTGGCGGCGCCGACGAGAGCTGGGAGCTCGTGGATCTGCATGCGGCCATCGACAGCACGCTCAACATCGTGCGCAACGAGCTCAAGTACAAGGCGACGATCCAGACGCGATACGGCAACCTGCGCGAGATCGAGTGCCTGCCATCGCGGCTCAACCAGGTGTTCCTCAACCTGCTCGTCAACGCGGGGCAGGCGATCGCGGCGAACGGGACGATCACGATCAGCACCGGGACCGCGGGCGAGGAAGCCTGGATCGCCGTCGAGGACACCGGCTGCGGGATTCCGAGGGATCATCTGAAGCGGATCTTCGAGCCGTTCTTCACGACCAAGCCGGTCGGGCAGGGCACCGGTCTCGGGCTGTCGGTCTCGTACTCGATCGTGCGCAAGCATGGCGGGCGGATCGACGTCGACAGCGAGGAAGGGCGCGGCACCCGGTTCACGGTCCGGCTGCCGCTGCGGCAGCCGGGATCCGCGGCGGCTGCGGGCAGCGCGCCCGACATGCGGGCCTCGCTCAGTACTTGAAGTCGTCGAACGCGGTCTTGCTGTCGAAGCGGGTCCACACGCCGACGGGGCCTGCGCCCGAGATGTGGTCGTCCTCGACGTCGATCAGCGTCTTGCCGTCGAGCGTGACCTGGATCTTCTTGCCCTTGAAGTCGACCTTCAGCGCGTGCCACTCGTTGAGGGCGATCGTCGGCGTCGACACTTCCTTGGCCGTCAGCCGCTTGCCCTTGTCGAAGTAATAGAGGTTGAGGTTGCTCTCGTTCGCGTTGGCGCGGGCGACGTAGTAGTTGTCCTGATCCTTGAAGCGGAACACGATGCCGCCGGCCTGCGCGTTCTCGCCCCAGATCGGGCGGAACTTCACCTCGACCGAGCCGTCGGCGATCGAGGTTCCCTTCCGGATGCAGTACGCATAGGCGCTCGAACCCTGCTGGATGAGCACGTTCGGGGCGCTCAGCGCCTTTGGATCGGCGATGACCTTCCAGTCGGGCTTGTCGTCGGCGGGACGTCGGCCGCCGTGTGCCGTGCACGTCCAGTCGGCGGGCGCGGCACCGACGGCGTACGTGTCGAAGTTGACGGTTTCGGCGCTCACCGGGAGGGCGAGTGCCACAAGGGCAACGAGGGGGAGTGATCGGATCATCGCGAGGGCTCTCGAAGGGTTGGGACGGATGGGCCGCCGGTTTGCGGTGAACGTTTGTTCGCGCGCAAGTCGCTGTGGCGAGCAAACGCCGGCGACGGCGGGCGAAAGTGTAGCAAGGAGTTCACCGTATTGGACGCCTTTGCCGGAATCCGGGCTCGAGCCGGAGTGGATCACCATCAAGGAAAAAGGGCGATCCGGAGGACCGCCCTTTTTTGTTGGTGCCGGTAGAGGGAGTCGAACCCCCGACCTTCGCATTACGAATGCGCTGCTCTACCAACTGAGCTACACCGGCACTAAACCTGTAGTTTCGCCGCGGCTCGGCGCCGCCGGGACTCGCGGCGAAGCGCTGCAATTCGCGGCGAAGCGCTGAGGGAGTCGAACCCCCGACCTTCGCATTACGAATGCGCTGCTCTACCAGCTGAGCTACACCGGCACTAAACCTGTACTTTCGCCGCGGCTCGGCGCCGCCGGGACTCGCGGCGAAGCGCTCCACTCATTGCGGGACCGGACGGACACCGGTGGACTGGCGGCGCGCTGGCTGCGGGCGTGAACCTGTTCCGCGCGCCAGCGAAGCTTTGAATTATAACGGAATCCGCGGGCTTTCTCCAAGCCGCATGCGCGCTGCGCCAGGCGTCCCGCGCACTTCGGTCACCGACCGTAGATGAGTCCGACGCTGGCGAGCAGCCCGCGCGTGCCGTTCCACGCGATCTGCACCCCGATGCAGAACAGGATGAACGCCGACAGCCTGACCAGCACGCTCGTTCCCGTCGCCCCGAGGCGGCGCAGCATGCGGTCGGCGTAGCGGTAGCAGACGAAGATCGTCGCCGCGACGAGGATCACGCCGACGATCTGGCCAATGCTGTGAGCGATCAACGCGCGCATCGTCGGCGGATGATTGGCGCCGATGGTGATCGCGACGGTGATCGTCCCCGGACCCACGGTGAGCGGCAGCGTCAGCGGATAGAAGGCCCGGCGCGCGATTTCGGCCGCGAGCGGCGGCGCGCCGGCGCTCGAGCGGACGTCGCCTTCGGCGTTGAGCAGCGTCCACCCCGCGGCGCAGACGACGATGCCGCCGGCGACCTGGACGATCGGCAGCGAGAGTCCGAAAAAATCGAGGACATAGGTCCCGACGAAGACGGATGCGAGCATCAGCACGAACGCATTGATCGCGATGCGCTTGGCGAGCGAGGCGCGCAGCTCGGGCGTGCAGTCGGCCGTCATCGCCAGGAACACCGGTGCGCCGCCGACCGGGTTCACGATCGGGAACAGCGTTGCATAGGCGAGAAGGACGCTCTCGACGATCTGGCGGAAGTCTCCGGGCATGCGAGGGCGCTGGGTGCGGTGTGCCCCGACGTCGGGGCGTGCCGCGCAGCGTAGCACGGGGCACCGACGTGTCCCCAATCGGATTAGGGGGACTTCCGGACCGGTTAACCCTCATCGTGCATGGCACGTCGGGGACTGTGGCCATCGATGGGAGTGTCGGGACGCGCGCGGAAACGGCGACGCAAACGATTCTTGCTTGTACTGGCATGGAATTTGTGGAAAAATTTCCCACTGTCATCCCTTCCCGTTGGTCACCCGCCATCGGGCATGAATTCCGGACGCCGTTTCGCCGCGTGCATATGAGTGACCAGGAATCCGCCGGCGACATGCCCGGCTCGCCGCGCGATTCGGTCGTCGCGGCGCTGCGGCGCGTACTGCGTCCGCTGGTTCGCCTGTTGGTCACGCAAGGGATTACGTATCCGTTTCTCACGAACCTGCTGAAGGAGGTCTACGTCGAGACGGCGGCCAAGGAGTTCACGCTCGGCGGTAAGCGACCCACCGACAGTCGGCTCACATTGCTCACCGGTGTCCACCGCAAGGACATCCGTCGGCTCATGCGCGAAGCGCCAACCGCGCCGGGCCCGACGCCGTCGCTGACTCTGGGCACACAGATCGTCGCCCGCTGGCTGGGCGACCCCGCCTACCACGACCGCTACGGCCGTCCGCGCGTGCTGCCGCGCAGGCCGAGCCAGGGCGCGGAGTCGTTCGCTGCGCTGGTGGAGTCGGTCAGCAAGAACGTGCGCCCGCGCTCCGTGCTCGATGAGCTGGTCCGCCTCGGCGTGGTCGAGATCGACGCCGACGATCGCGTGCATCTGGTGACGCGCGGGTTCGTCCCGGGCAAGGAGCTCGACGCCAAGGCATTCTATTTCGGCGAGGCGCTGCACGATCATCTGGCCGCAGGTGTGGACAATCTCGTCGGCGGCAAGGCGCCGTGGCTCGAGCGCAGCGTTTACTACGACGACCTCTCACCCGAGGCGGTGGCCCGATTGCAGGCGAAGTCGGAAGAGCTCGCAATGCGCGTGTTGCAGGAAATCAATCGTGACGGGATGGCCCTGGAAGCCTCCGATCCCCCCGCGAAAGAGCGGCGGATGCGGATGCGCCTGGGCGTGTTCTTCTATGCCGAGCCGGTGGCCGACGCGCCGCCGGCCGGCGGCAACGAGCGTTCGGGAAAGGCGGGGAACGACAAATGAGGTGGCTGGAGAGCTTGCGCAGTTTCGGGCGCTGGTTGGCGATCGGCGCGCTCGTCACGGGCGCAGCCGTCCTCGGCGCGTGCGGCGGTGGCGGTGGCGGGCAATTCGCCAGCGGCGGGATCGTCGGCACCGGCGACGCGTCCGTCATCTCCGTCGGTACGATCTCCGCCTTCGGTGCGGGGACGATTACCGTGAACGGCGTGACCTTCGCGACAGGAACGGCCACCGTCCGGGTGAACGGACTCGACGCAACCGTTGCCGCCCTCGGGATCGGCATGGTCGTAACGGTGCAAGGCGGCGCCCGGCAGGCCGATGGCTCGGTTGTCGCCAACACGATCGATTACCGACCGGAAATTCAGGGTGTCGTCGGCGGTGTCGACAGCGCTGCGCTGGCGTTCACGGTGCTCGGTCAGCGCGTGCGCACGGACCGGCTCACGGTGTTCGACGGGGGCACCTTCGCCACGTTGCTGAATCAGTACGTCGAGGTCAGCGGCTTCCGTTCCTCTCCCGGGGAAATGCTCGCGACGCGCGTCGCGATCCGGCCGTCGGTCACCGTCGGCGCGCCGCTCGAGGTCACCGGAACGGTGACGCTGCTCGATCCGGCGGCGAAGACCTTCTACCTCGGCACGCAGCTCGTCGACTACGCGCAGACGCCCGCGGCGTTCGTGCCGGCGGGACTCGCCAACGGCGCGGTGGCGAAGGCGAAAGGCACGGTCATCGGGGCGGGGGATCGCCTGATCGCCACCGGGATAGAACTCGTCGCGTCCGTCTTGTCGGCGCCGGAATCCGCGCAGGTGGAGATCGAGGGCCTGATCACCGCCTATGCGGGGCTAGCGAGTTTCCGCGTCAACGGACAGGCGGTGGATGGACGCGGCGCAACGTTCGAAGGCGGCACGGCGGCCCTGCTTGCCGACGGTGTCAAGGTCGAGGTGGAGGGGCGCCTTACGCAGGGCATCGTCGTTGCGACCAAGATCGAGATCGAGCAGGACGCCGCGACGGTCGTCATCGACGGTCTCGCCGATGCCGTGGACGTGACGGGCGGTTCCGTCAGCGTGAGCGGACAGCGCGTCATGACCACGTCGGGCACTCAGTACGAAGACCACAGCGCGGCGGCGGTGCGCGATTTCGGCCTCGCGGCGATCGCCGTCGGCGACCGGCTTTCGATCAGCGCGAACAACAGCGGCACAGGTCTGGTCGCCAAACGCATCGAGCGGCTCGATCGCTCCGCGCCTGCCGATGACTCCGCCCCGGACGCCTCCGCGGAAGGACTGATCAGCGAGTTCGTGTCGGTCGCCGAATTCAAGGTCGGCGCGCAGACGGTCAATGCGAGCTCGGCCACGTTCGTCGGTGGTACGGCCGCCAATCTGGCGAATGGGCAGCGCGTCGAAGTCGAAGGCGTGCTTTCCGGCGCCGTGCTGCTGGCGACCAGGGTCACGTTCAAGGCGGGCGACGATTCGACGACCCCGGGTTCGATCGAGGTCGAAGGGGCGATCAGCAGTTTCGTCTCCGTGTCCAGCTTCGTCGTCGCCGGGCAGAAAGTCGACGCGAGCAGCGCGTCGTTCAGCGGAGGCAACGCCGCGAATCTCGCCAATGGCGTGCGGGTCAACGTGAAGGGCGCGGTGACCGGCGGTGTGCTCGTCGCAAGCTCGTTGGCGATCGATTCTTCGACGACGACCACGACCATCGAGGTCGAGGGACTGATCAGCGGGTTCGTGTCGGTCGCCAACTTCACGGTGTCCGGGCAGAAGATCGACGCCTCGAAAGCCACGATCAAGAACGGTACCGCGGCGGATCTGGCCAACGGCCGCAAGTGCAAGGTCAAGGGACCGGTAGTCGGCGGCCTGCTGCAGGCGACGACCGTCGAACTCGAGGATGCGCCGGAGCTCCAGGATGCCAAGGTCGAGGGCACGATCACCGGCTTCGTGTCGGTGTCGAATTTCAAGGTCGCCGGGCGTACGGTCGATGCGTCGAGTGCCGGTTTCTCGCATGGCACTGCGGCCGACCTCGCCAACGGCAAGCAGGTGAAGATCGAAGGCACACTCGTCGGGACAGTCCTCAAGGCGAGCAAGGTCGAGTTCGACGACTGAACTCTGCGTCGACGGGCCCGGACCCGGGGCATAGGGGGATTCACCGCTCCCGAATCGATCGGCAGCGGGAGGGTTGTCGAGCGGGATGCGCCGATCGGCGCTGCGACGCGGTGCCGCAGGGACGGGATGCCGGGTGCCCGGAACCCTGGTGTCACGGCTGGGTCCTGGTAACGGCTTGGTCGCGCACAAATCGGCACATTACTTGCTTTCGATTGTCGCGCCAGGACTTTTCGACGTTGCTCCTCCGGGCGTTCCCGGTTAGTGCAGCATATCGATGAACCGGATCGGGCGGTTGCGGGGCGTTATGCCAAGAATCGGCGCGTGCTGCGTCGTGCCGCTCGCAACGTTATGAGCGGCGAAAGTACCCGCTTGCGGGGCAGCAATCAATGATCCCGGCCGATACTCTGCCGGCTCGGTTCGCCGGCACCCATCGCGTGCCAAATTATGTCACTTGCATACTGACGAAAAGTGTGGGAATATTTCGCACGTGTGCTAGGATTTCCCACCATTGCGAGCGTCCCACATTACGCACCGACGTCAGGGTCTTTGCCGCGGGGACGAACGGGGGAGCAATTTGGAGCAGTTTCGGACGGCCTGGGCCATCGTGTCTGCCAGCGACCCGCGAGTGGCGGGTCGGTCGGGCGTCATGCCGTTCCGTATTTGGTTTCCACGGTGACGCCAAGCTCGCGCAGCAGCGCCGTCGGCAGGACTCCGCCCGCCTGAACGATCACGGCGTCGTTGTCGATCGAGGTCGTCGTGCCGTCGACGGCGAGTTCCACGCGGTCGGGCAATATACGCGTCACCTCGGCGCGCACGCGGACATCCACACGCTTTGTCGCACGCGCTGCCTCCAGCCGCTCCCGGTTCTTCGCCTTGATGCGGTTGAACGCATCGCCCCGGTAGGCCAGCGCCACCACGGCGCCAGGCTGCTCGGCGCAAGCGAGCGCCGCCTCGACCGCACTGTCACCGCCGCCGACGACGAGCACGCGCCGCTCGCGATATTGCGAGGGCTCGATCAGCCCGTAGACGACCTTCGGCAGGTTCTCGCCCTCAACGTCGAGCTTGCGCGGTGTGCCGCGGCGGCCGATCGCGAGCACGACCGCGCCGGCGTCGAACACTCCGTTCGTCGTGTCGACGCGGTAGCCGTCGTCACGGTGCGTGATCTTCTCCATTCGTACGCTGAATTCGATGGCGAGTCCGGCGCGCTCCACGACGGATTGCCAGAATTCGAGCAGCTTTTCCTTGCTCACTTCCTCGAACTGGACGCGCCCGACCACCGGCAGGTCGACGGGAGCCGTCATCGCGATCTTGTTCCGCGGATAGTGGAAGACCGCACCGCCCAGGTCGACCTCCTGCTCGATCACGCGATAGCGCAGTCCGTGCTTGATCGCTCCGAGCCCCGCCGCGATGCCCGCGGGGCCCGCGCCGACGATCACCACGTCGAGCGGGGCGCCGCTGCGCGGTCGCTTGGCGATCGTGTCCATCGCCTGCAGGCCCTGCTCGGCTGCTTTGCGGATCAAGCCCATGCCGCCGAGTTCGCCGGCAATGAAGATACCGGGAACGTTGGTCTCGAAATTCGGATTGACCTGCGGAATGTCCACACCGCGCCGCTCGGTGCCGAACACCAGCGTGATCGCCTCCACCGGACAGGCCGCCGCGCAGGCGCCGTGACCGATGCAGGCGGCGGGATTGATGAGTTGCGCCTTGCCACCGATGATCCCCATCGCCTCCTCGGGGCAGGCGTTGACGCACGTGGCCGAGCCGATGCAGCGCGCCGGGTCCACGATCGGATGCAGCGACGCGGGTTCCGTCAGACCGGCATTCATCGCGTCGTCCAGCTCGCGCCGATGTGCACGTTCGCGCCGCGATCGGCGCCAGAAGTAGACCGCGAGGATGGCGATCAGCGGAACGGCGTAGAGCTCGAGGGCGAGCCACGAAGAGGAAGTCACGACGGCGACGGTCTCGGGAAAGGCGCACGGCGCAGTGCGCGCGGCGCGCAGTGTAACGGTAAAGGCGGTGCCCCGCACCGTCTTTCCGTTGGACCGGGAAGACGAGAATCAGTTTGCCCGATCAACGATGGAGCAGAGGCGATGCAACCAAGCGAACTTGCCGACACGGCGAACTTCACGACCGTAATGTCGGGGCAGACGCTTTCGCGGATGATGCCTCGGCGGCGCGTCGCGGCGACGCGCCCGCACGCCCGTCGCGACGGTGCGCTGCTGGCGATCGTCGCGCTGCTCGTCGGATGCGCGATGCTGGTCGCGCGGTCGGGCCTGTTCACCGCGGGATCGGAGCTCGGCTACTGGATCGGTGTCGCCGGCGGCGTGGCGATGCTGCTGCTCTTCCTCTATCCGCTGCGCAAGCGGGTGCGGGCACTGCGCAACGTCGGCTCGACGCGATTCTGGTTCGCGGTCCACATGTCGCTCGGCATCGCCGGTCCGCTGCTGGTCATCGTGCATTCGACGCTGCGATTCGGATCGATCAACGCGATCGTCGCCTTCGCGTCGATGTCGCTGGTGGCGGGCAGCGGAATCGTCGGCCGCTACCTTTATGCGCGTATCCACCACGGGCTCTACGGGCGCCGCGCGTCGCTGGCCGAGTTGCGCGCACAGGCCGGCCTCGACTCGGAGGCGGTGCGCTCGAAGCTCGCGTTCGCGCCCGAGGTCGAGCGACGGCTGGAGGCCTTCGCCCAGCGCGCCGAGGCGGCCGGCCGCGACGGGCTCGCGCGTCCGTTGCGGTTCTTCACGGTGGGGCTGGCGGCGCTCGTCGAGCGCCGGCGGTCGATCAAGGAGGCCACCCGGCTGCTGCGGATGCGGGGGCTTGCCGAAGGCTGGACTCCGGAGAAGCTCGCGCGGCGGATCAAGAACCGGCGGTCGCTGATCGCCGCCTACATCCGGGCCGTGCAGCGTGTCGCGCAGTTCGGCGTGTTCGAGCGGCTGTTCTCGTGGTGGCACATCCTGCACGTGCCGCTCGTCTACATGCTGGTGCTGTCCGCGATCGCGCACGTGGTCGCGGTCCACATGTACTGACGCTTCCCGGGTATGGGGCGTTGGCAATGGCGAATCGCACTCGGACTCGCGGCGGCCTGGGTGACGGGCGTCGCGGGGGCACAGGCGCTCGAGGGCGTGCTGATGCCCGGCGAGGTCATCGCCGGCCACGCCAAGCTCGAGCAGGATTGCGCGAAATGCCATGTCCGGTTCAACAAGGCCGCGCAGGACGGTCTTTGCCTCGACTGCCACAAGGAGACACGGGCCGATGTCCGTGCCAAGCAGGGCTACCACGGGCGCCTGAAGATCGAGTCGTGTCGCAGCTGCCACACCGATCACAAGGGGCGTGACGTGAACATCGCCGCCTTCGACCCGAAGACTTTCGAGCACACCAAGACCGATTTCGCGCTGCAGGGCGCCCACGTCAAGGTCGAGTGCAAGAACTGCCACGTGGCCGGGAAGAAGTACCGCGAGGCCCCCGGCGGCTGCAACGACTGTCACCGGAAGGACGACAAGCACAAGGGAGCGCTCGGCGCGGTCTGCGCCGACTGCCACACGCAGGTCAGCTGGAAGGACGCCCGCTTCGACCACGCGAAGACGCACTTCGCACTCGCCGGCAAGCATGTGCAGACCGCCTGCAAGGATTGCCACGCGAACAACGTCTTCAAGGGCGCGCCGACGACGTGCGCGGGATGCCACCGCAAGGACGACAAGCAGCACCGCGGCCGCCTCGGCGAGAAGTGCGAGGCCTGCCACAACGCCGCCGACTGGAAGGACGTCGCGGCGTTCCGGCATGACCGCGACACCAAGTATCCGCTGCGCGGCAGGCACGCGACGACGAAGTGCGAGGCCTGCCACACGGTCGCGCCGGCCGTCGCGAAGACGCCGACGACCTGCAACGCCTGCCACGAGAAGGACGACAAGCACAAGGCGACGCTCGGCACTGCCTGTGCCGACTGCCATACCGAACGCAACTGGAAGGAAGCGAAGTACGACCACGACCTCTCGGTGTTCAAGCTGCGCGGCAAGCACAAGGACGTCGAGTGCAAGGACTGTCATCGCGATCCACGGAGCTTCAAGGACACGCCGCAGACCTGCATCGAGTGCCACCGCAAGGACGACAAGCACAAGGAGCGCTTCGGCGAGAAGTGCGCGACGTGCCACACCGACCGCTCATGGAAGGAGATCCTCTTCCGCCACGACCGCGATACGAAGTACGCGCTGACGGGCAAGCACGCGGCGGCGAAGTGTGACAGCTGCCACGCCGGGCACGTCTATCGCGACAAGCTGGGCACCGAGTGCTTCGCCTGCCACGGCAAGGACGACAAGCACAAGGACCAGCTGGGCCGGCAATGCGACCAGTGCCACGAGACTGCGGACTGGAAGAAGGTCACCCGCTTCGACCACAACAAGTCGCGCTTCCCGCTGCTCGGCAAGCACGTCCGCACCGAATGCAAGGCCTGCCATCTGACGCCGGCGTACAAGGACGCGCAACGCGAATGTGTCGCCTGTCACGCGAAGGACGACAAGCACAAGCGGACGCTCGGCATCGATTGCGCGGCCTGCCACAACGCCCGCGACTGGAAGCTGTGGGATTTCGACCACCGGAAGACACGCTTTGTGCTCGACGGCGCGCACCGGCGGGCGGCCTGCACGGCCTGCCACACAGCGCCGGGTGACCGCGTGCCGGCCGTGCCGATGAACTGCGTGGCGTGTCACAGGAACGAGGACGTGCACGACGGCGAGTTCGGGCCGACGTGCGAGCGCTGCCATACGGCGAAGTCGTGGCAGGACGTTGCCATGCCCGGCGGCAGGGTGGGGCGGCGGCCCGGAGCGCAGCCCACACGGCCCGCCGGCGATGCGGGTGATCGAACGGGAGTCAAGCCATGACGCACGCGACGCGCAGCGAATCGGCCTTCACCTGGCGCGACGCGGCAATGACGGTGCTCGCGCTCCTGGCGCTCGGGATCGCGTTGCTCGGTGGCCGAGCCGTTGCGCAGGACGGTTCGATCGGAATCGAGATCCGCAACCACCTCACCACCGGCTTTCCGCTCGTCGGGGCGCATCAGAACATCCGCTGCGAGTCCTGCCACGTTCGCGGCATCTTCAAGAACACGCCCAAGACCTGCGAGGGCTGCCATACGCCCTCCGCGCGCATTGCCACGGTCACGATCGACTCGTCGCACGTGCCGACGATTCAACCGTGCTCGGTATGCCACAACCAGCTCAGCTTTGCCGGGGCCACGTTCAACCATGCCGGCGTCGCCCCCGGCACGTGCTCGAGCTGCCACAACGGCACGAATGCCCGAGGCAAGCCCTCCGGACACGTCGTCACCTCCTCGTCGTGCGACACGTGCCACCGCACCTCGACCTGGGCGGGCGCCGGATTCGACCACGCGGGCGTGGTGCCCGGCACGTGCGCGAACTGCCACAACGGCGTCGTGGCGGCCGGTCGCGTGCCCTCCCACATTCCGACCACGCAGTCCTGCGACACCTGCCACACGAGCACGGTGTCGTTCGCGGCGTGGACGATGAACCACACGGGCATCGCCACCGGATGCGCGACCTGCCACAGCGGGCAGTTCGTCGGCGTGAAAGTGAAGACGACCGGTCACGTGCCGACCTCCGCGTCGTGCGAGACATGCCACACGAACACGACGTCGTTCACGATCGCGGCCTTCAAGCACGAAGGCATCTCGTCCGGTTGCGCGGCCTGTCACACGGGCGGGAGCGCCGCCGGCAAGCCGGCCGTACACATTCCGACGAACGCAGCCTGCGAAACCTGCCACACGAGCACGACGGCGTTTTCGACGCTGAAGATGAATCACACCGGTATCGCGAGCGGCTGTACGACGTGCCACGGCGGGCAGTTTCCCGACGTTCGCACGAAGCCCGCCACGCACGTGCCGACGTCAGCGGCGTGCGAGACCTGCCACACCAGCACGGCGTCGTTCACGGTCGCGAGCTTCAACCATGCGGGCATCGTGTCCGGATGCGCGAGCTGCCACGACGCGAAGACTGCGGCCGGCAAGCCGACGCTTCACATTCCGACGACGGCACCGTGCGAGACCTGCCACCGGAGCACGACGGCGTTCTCGACGCTGACCATGGATCACACCGGCATCGTCACCGGTTGCAGCGCCTGTCACGGCGGCCAGTTCGCCGACGTGCGCTCGCAGCCATCGGGCACCCACATTCCCACCAACGCGCCGTGCGAGACGTGCCACAAGAGCACGACCGCGTTCTCGACGTGGACGATGAACCACAGCGGCATCGCAACCGGCTGTGCTGGCTGCCACGGCGGCAAGTTCGCCGACGTGCGGACGAAGCCGTCGACCCACATCGTCACGTCAGCGGCGTGCGAGACCTGCCACACCAGCACGGCGTCGTTCAAGGTCGCGTCGTTCAACCACGCGGGGATCTCGTCGGGATGCGCCGCCTGCCACGATGCGAAGACCGCGACCGGCAAGCCGGCGATCCACATCCCGACGCAGGCCCCATGCGAAAACTGCCACAAGAGCACCGCGGCATTCTCGACGCTGGTCATGGATCACAGCGGCATCACGTCGGGTTGCGCCGCCTGCCACGGCGGTCAGTTTGGCGACGTGATGTCGACACCGGCAGCGCACATTCCGACCAACGGCGCGTGCGAAAGCTGCCACGCAGCCGGCAAGTTCACGAATTTCTCGGGCGGGACGATGAATCACGTCGGGATCGTCGCGGGCTGCGCGAACTGCCACGGGGCCGGCAAGACCTTCGTCGGCGTCAGCGTGGTCTCCCCGCCGCCAACCCACATTCCGTTCGGCGGCGCCGCTTGCGAGAGCTGCCACGCGGCCGGCAAGTTCGCGAGTTTTGCCGGCACCGCGATGAACCACACGCCGGTCGCTGCGATCGCCTGCGCGACGTGCCACGAGACCGGTCGCAGCTGGTATGGCGTGACGATCGTCACCCGGCCCACGCCGGCCCAGGACAAGAACCATCCGCTGACCGGCGAGTGCGGCGCTTGCCACACGTCGACGTCGTCGTTCGCGACGGGCATCGTGGCCGGCAAGCCGGCCAATCACATTCCCACCAACGAGGTCTGCACGCTTTGCCACTCGAACCCGGCGAACTACGCCGTGTACTCGATGAACCACCAGGGCATCACGAGCGGCTGCGCAACCTGCCACGCATCGGGCCGGTCGTTCGCGAACATCGTCCCGACCTCACCGCCAGCGACCCATGTTCCGTTCGGCACTGCGGCCTGTGAGGCCTGCCACGCGCCGGCGAAGTTCACCAACTTCGGTGGCACCGCGATGAACCACGCGGCGGTTCCCGGAGTGGCCTGCGCGACCTGCCACGGTTCGGGCAAGACGTGGTTCGGCGTGACCGTCGTGACGCCGCCGCCGACGCATATTCCGTTCGGCGGTGCGGCGTGCGAGGCCTGCCACGCGCCGACGAAGTTCTCCAATTTCGGCGGCACCGCGATGAATCACGCGCCGGTGTCGGCGACGTCCTGCGCGACCTGCCACGAAACCGGGAAGACCTGGTACGGCGTGACGATCGTCACCCGGCCGACACCGGCGCAGGATCCCGCGCACCCGATCGGCGGCGAATGCGGTAACTGTCACACCTCCACCGTCTCGTTCGCGACCGGCGTGACCGGCGGCAAGCCGGCGAATCACATTCCGACGACTCAGGCCTGCACGCTGTGCCACTCGGATCCGACGAACTACAAGATCTTCTCGATGAACCACAGCGGCATCACCGGGCAATGTGCGACCTGCCACGGACCGGGGCTGACGTTCGCGAACATCGTGCCCGTGTCGCCGCCTTCCACGCACATCCCGTACGCCAGCGCGGCCTGCGAAACGTGCCACTCGCCGACGAAGTTCAACAACTTCGGCGGCACCGCGATGAACCACACGCCGGTCTCGGGCATCGCGTGCTCGACCTGCCACGAGACGGGCAAGACGTGGTACGGCGTGACCATCGTGACGCGGCCGACGCCGGCGCAGGATCCCAACCATCCGGGCGCCGGCGAGTGCAGCAACTGCCACACGTCGACGACGTCGTTCGCGGCGGGGGTCAGCACGCTGCCGGCGAATCACATCCCGACCGCACAGGCGTGCACCTTGTGCCACAACAACCCGGGCGGCGTGATGAAGCCGGGGGTGATGAACCACCAGGGCATCACGACCAACTGCACGCAGTGCCACCTGGCGGCACCGACCGGAAAGGTGTTCCTGGGCGTGACGCCGGTCGCGCAGGGCAACAACCACGTGCCGACATCGGCCTCCTGCGAGCTTTGCCACGGCGGCTACAACAGCTTCGTCGGCGGCACGATGAATCACGCCGGCATCAGCAACGGTTGCGCGACCTGCCACGCGTCGGGCAAGACCTTCAACGGCGTCAACGTGGTGACGCCGCCGGGAACGCACATTCCGTTCGGCAGCGCCGCGTGCGAGTCCTGCCACTCGCCGACGAAGTTCAACAACTTCGGCGGCACGGCGATGAACCACACGCCGGTCTCGGGCATCACGTGCTCGACCTGCCACGAGACGGGCAAGACATGGTTTGGCGTGACTATCGTGACGCGGCCGACGCCAGCGCAGGATCCCAACCATCCGGGCGCCGGCGAGTGCAGCAACTGCCACACGTCGACGACGTCGTTCGCGGCGGGGGTCAGCACGCTGCCGGCGAATCACATCCCGACCACACAGGCGTGCACCTTGTGCCACAACAATCCGGGCGGCGTGATGAAGCCCGGGGTGATGAACCACCAGGGCATCACGAGCAACTGCACGCAGTGTCACCTGGCGGCGGTAAACGGAAAGGCCTTCCTCGGCGTGACGCCGGTGCCGCAGGGCGCAGGACACGTGCCGACGTCGATCTCGTGCGAAGCGTGCCACGCGGGCTTCTCGAGCTTCAAGGGCGGCACGATGAACCATGCCGGGATCACCAGCGGCTGCGCGACGTGCCACGCGTCCGGCAAGACGTTCAACGGCGTAACGGTGGTGACGCCGCCCGCGACGCATATTCCGTTCGGCAGCGCCGCGTGCGAGGCCTGCCACTCGCCGACGAAGTTCACCAACTTCGGCGGCACCACGATGAACCACACGCCGGTGGCCAGCATCACGTGCGCGACCTGCCACGCCTCCGGCAAGAGCTGGTACGGCGTGACGATCGTGACGCTGCCGACGTCCGGGCATATCCCGAATCCGGGCAATCTCGACTGCAAGGGCTGCCACACGTCGACGACGTCGTTCAAGACATGGAAGATGAGCCACTCGGGCATCTCCACCGGTTGCGTCGCCTGCCACGGCGGCCAGTTTTCAGGCGTCGATAAGAAGCCCAACGACCATCCGAAACACCAACGATCTCTGCGAGAACTGCCATACGGTCAACACGTTCTCCAAAGCGCTGCTGCTGCCCGCAGGCAAGGCGGTCGGCAACACGCCCGCCGGTGCACCGACCGCGGCATTGATGCCGGGGGTTGGCGGCGCCGGGACGGCGAGGCCGGGTGCGCTGGCCGGTGCCGATCCGCACGTCGGCGTCGCGCCCGGCAGCTGCATCACGTGCCACAACGGCGTGCGTGCGGCCGGAAAGCCGGCGCGCCATGTGGTGACGGTCGCGGCCTGCGATTCCTGCCACCGTACGTACGCGTGGATACCGGTCACGTCGGCGGCATCGACGCCGATGCCGTTGGCAGCCGTTGTCGGCGGAGGCGTTGCGGTCAAGCCGCGCGCGGGGGCGACGGGGAACCCGCACATCGGCATCGCACCGGGGACCTGTGTCACGTGTCACAACGGTACGGGCGCGACGGCGAAACCCGGCCGACACGTCGTGACGTCCCTCTCGTGCGATGCGTGCCACCGCACGACGGCGTGGGTGCCGGCCAGCTACACGCACGCCGGTGTCGCGCCGACGACCTGCGCGACCTGCCACAACGGCAACGCGGCGAGCGCGCGGCCCGCCAGCCATTTCGTCACGACCCGATCGTGTGACAGCTGCCATCGGTTGACGTCGTGGCAGCCGCCGGTGCCGTATCGGCACCTGTCGCCGGCGTATTCACCGCATCCGACGCTTTCGTGCGTCGCGTGCCACAACGGCAACAGCGAAATGGTGGTGTGGCGATTTCCCGGCATCGAAGCCGAACTGCGCGGGTTGTCACGTCAACGTGACCGTGAAGCCCCGCGTGCCGCGCGCCTTGCCATAGCGCCCGAGCCCCGAGCCAATAGCCGGCAGAACGAAGAGAGCAAGACGAAATGGGTGCGACGACCATGCGGCAATTCCTGCGCTGGCTGCTGGCGGCGATGCTCTGGCTGGGCGCTGCTGGCGCGCACGCGCAGGTGCTCGACACGATCGAGGTCACGCAGGACGGCAACAATGCGGTGATCAGGATTCGCTTCGCGGTGCTGATCCAGTATCTGCGGCACGTCCCGCTCGATACGGGCAATGCGATCCGCGTGTTCTTTCAGATCACGGCGTCCGATGACACAGGTTTGGGCGTCCTCGAGGAGGAGCGCCGCTCGCCGCCCAACGACCTCGTGCCCCGTTTCCGCGTCGTCTATCCCACGCAGGCACCGGGCCCGCAGCGCCGCATCGACATCCTGTTCGACAAGCCGGTGACGTTCCGACTGCGACCGGAGGACAACCGCACGCTCGTGCTGCTCATTCCGCTGACCGACGAGCAGAAGGCGCGCCTGCGGTCGAGCGCCGCCGCCACGGCGGCGATCACCGGTGCGCCCGTGGCGGGCGCGCCGACCGCGGGCGTCGGCGCGCCGCTGCCGCCGGGTCCGCCAACTCCTGCAGGCGTTCTGTCGGACATCGACATGCAGGGCGGTGACGCCTATGCGGAAGGCCGTGCCGCGCTCGAGGCAGGCGACTACGAAAAAGCCATCCTCGCGCTCAACCGGCTGCTCAACCTGCCGCCGAACGCCTTCACTCAGGCCGGTCAGGAGCTCATCGGCGTCGCGCGCGAGAAGGGTGGGGAGATGGTCAAGGCACGCGCGGAGTACGAGCTCTATCTCAAGCTCTACCCCGATGGGGCAGGCGCGCAGCGCGTCCGTGATCGGCTCGCCGGACTCGCGCCGGTGACCCCCCCTGGGGTAGCCGCCGCACCGACGGTCGCCCCGCCGATCCAGCCGGCGATGACCTACTGGGGCAGCGTCTCGCAGTACTACTACGGCGGCCAGTCGCAGGCCACGACTACGAGTACGATCATCACGCCGGCCACCGGCGCGACGACGATCGACACCGCCAAGATCACCGCGACGGACCAGTCGCAGCTCATCACCAACGTCGACCTCACGGCGCGCTATCGCAGCGAGAACTGGGACAGCCGCGCGGTGGTCCGCGATTCGTACAACGCGAACTTCCTCAACAACGGCAACAGCCAGAATCGGCTGACGGCACTGTACGGCGAATCACGCTATCTGCCGTGGCAGTTGATGGGGCGCTTCGGTCGTCAGTCGGGCACGAGCGGCGGCATCCTCGGGCTGTTCGACGGCGCCCTTGCGAGCTGGGGCTTCCGGCCGGGATACCGGGTGAACGGGGTGGTCGGGTCTCCCGTCGATCCGGCATTCGGCACCAACAAGACGTTCTACGGCGCGAGTGTCGACGCGGACAACCTCGCCGGACGCTTCAGCGGCAACCTGTTCGCGATCCGGCAAACTGCCGATGGATTCGAGGACCGGCTCGGTGTCGGCGGCGAGTTCCGCTACTTCGACGCGGAGCGCAACGTGTACTCGCTGTTCGACTACGATCCGACCTTCCAGGCGGTCAACATCGGCATGGTGCAGGGCACGTGGCAGTTCCCGACGGCGACGACGCTCAACTTCATTGCCGACTACCGGCGTACGCCCACGCTGCAGCTCACCAACGCGCTGGTGGCGAATCCGACGGCGTCGCTCGATTCAATGGTCCAGACCTACGGGCTGTCGGGGGTGCGCGATCTCGCCAAGACGCTGACGCCGATCAGCAAGGTCTATCTGGTCGGCCTCACGCAGCAGCTGTCGCCGAAGTGGCAGCTGGGATTCGACTTCCGGGTCTCGAGCCTCGACGGAACGCCCGCGGTCCAGTCGCTGCCCGCCACGCCCGGGACGGGCAACATCTACACCTATACGCTGCAGGCGATCGGCAACAGCCTCACGAAGTACCAGGACATCCTCGTGGTCAACGGCAGCGCGCTGCGCGGCGACTTGTTCGATGCCTGGCTTTTCGGACTCGACTATCGATTCGTCGTGCTGCAGAATCTGACGATCGAGCCGCTGCTCAAGTTCTACCAGCAGAAGGACAATCAGGGCATCAAGCTCACCCGGACGAGCCCCGGCGTGCGTCTTGCGTACCGGATCCGGGATCGCCTGACCCTGGAAGGCGAATTCGACCTCGAGCGCTCGCATCAGGTCGGGCCGCTGATCGACGATGACGTGACGCGCCAGTTCTTCTACGTCGGGTGGCGCTGGGACCTTTGATCGATGGAGCATCGCGCATGGCGCCGGACCAGAAACGCATCCTGACGATCGCCCTTGTCGCGGTCATCGCCGTTGCCGGCAGCGGCGGCTGGCTCTACAGTCGCCTCGCGAGTCGCGTGCCGGCAGACACTGCCGCGGCACCGGCGATGCAATCTCCGCATCCCGCGGCCGGAATGCCGGCGCCCGCCGCCGGGGGGCAGGGATTCCCCGGCGTGCCCACGGTCGAGGCGGCCGCCGAAAAGCTCGCCAAACGCCTGCGTGAGAACGACGGCACGTCCGACGACTGGGCACTGCTCGCGCGGAGCTACCGGGAGATGAAGCGGTATCCCGAGGCACTGGATGCCTATGACCGCGCCGTCAAGAAAGCACCCGACAACACCGCACTCGCCGCCGAGGCGGCGAACGTACGCAAGACCGCCGCCGCCGCGCCGCGCTGATCCGCTGCGGTACACTCTCGCGGCGCGTCCGCCCCGGACGCGACGGAGCGCCGCCGCTTGTCCTCCACTCGAACCCTGTACGGCTTCCACGCGGTCATCGCCCGCGTGCGCCAGCGGCCGGAATCGATACACGCGATCTACATGGCGCCGGCGCGCCACGACGCGCGGGCACGCGAGTTCATCACCCGGGTCGCGGCCGCGGGATGCGCGGTCCACGCGGCGGCGGACGATCGATTGACCCAGATGGCGGGTACGCCGCGCCACCAGGGCGTGGTTGCGATCGTCGACGCGGCCGTCCCTCACGTCACGCTCGAGGACGTGTTCGAGTTGCTTGCCGAACCGGCGCTGCTGCTCGTACTCGACGGTGTGACCGACCCGCACAACCTCGGAGCCTGCCTGCGCAATGCCGATGCATTCGGCGCGCACGCCGTGATCGTGCCGAAGGACCGCGCGGTCGGCGTCACCGCGATCGCGGCCAAGGCGGCGAGCGGGGCCGCCGACACCGTTCCGGTCGTCACGGTCACCAATCTTGCGCGGACGTTGCGCGAGCTCAAGGAGCGCGGCGTATGGATCCTCGGCGCCGACGCCGGCGGCGAGAGCCTGTTCGCGGCCGACGTTTCCGGCCCGGTCGCCTGGGTGCTCGGCGCGGAAGGCTCGGGATTGCGCAGGCTGACCCGCGAGCTGTGCGACCGCATCGTCGGGATCCCGCTCGCGGGCGCGGTCGAGAGCCTCAACGTCTCGGTCGCCTGCGGCATCTGCCTCTATGCGTCACGGCGCGCGCGCGTTCCCCCGCGCTGACCCCCGGAAGCGGAACACCCCGCGGCGGCAGGGGCCGCGGGGCGCGACGTCGTTCCCCGGCGCCGCCGGGGCGGAGCCACGCTACTCCTTGATGTCGACGCCGTAGAACGTGTGGCGGCCGAACGGCGAGAGCTTGAAGTCGATCACTTCCTTGCGCACGGGCTTCAGCTGCACCGCGTGCGCGATCGTGAACCAAGGCGCCTGCTCCTTGAAGATCACCTGCGCCTTCATGTAGAGATCGGCGCGCTGCTTCTGGTCGGTCAGCGTCTTCGCGCGCTGGCACGAGTTCCTCGAACGGCGGGTAGCACCACTTCGAGACATTGCTGCCGTTCGTCTTCGCGGCGTCGCAGCCGAGCAGTGTGTTGAGGAAGTTGTCCGGGTCGCCGTTGTCGCCGGTCCAGCCCAGCATGCCCATCTGGTGTTCGCCGTTCTGCATCCGCTTGCGGTACTCGCCCCACTCGAAGCTCTTGATCTCGGCCGTGACGCCGACCTTGGCGAGGTCGGCCTGCATCAGCTCGGCGATGCGGCGCGCGTTGGGGTTGTACGGGCGCTGGACCGGCATCGCCCAAAGGTCCGTCGTGAAGCCGTTGGCGTAGCCCGCCTCCGCGAGCAGCTTCTTGGCCGCCGCCGGATCGTACGGATCGTCCTTGACCGCGTCGTTGTACGACCATTGCGTCGGCGGAATCGGATTCTTCGCCGCGACGCCGGCGGTGAGGTACACGGCGTCGATGATCGCCTTCTTGTTGATCGCCATGTTGACGGCCTTGCGCACGCGCACGTCGTCGAAGGGTTTCTTGGTGACGTTGTAGGCGAGGTAGCCGACGTTGAGGCCCGGCTGCTCGAGGATCTGGACGTTCGGGTCCTTGCGGATCGCGTCGAGATCGGCGGGATTCGGGTACGGCATCACGTGGCATTCGCCCTTCTGCAGCTTGGCCCAGCGCACCGAGGCGTCCGGCGTGATCGAGAACACGAGGTCGTCGATCTTCGCCTTGCCGCCCCAGAACTGGGGGAAAGCCTTGTAGCGGATCAGCGCGTCCTTCTGGTACTGGACCAGGTAGAACGGGCCGGTGCCGATCGGCTCCTGATCGAGCTTCTCGGGGGTGCCGGCCTTCAGCATCGCATCGGCGTATTCCTTGGACTGAACCCCCGCGTACTCCATCGCGAGGTCGGACAGGAACGGCGCCTCGGGACGCTCGAGCGTGATCCGCACCGTGTAGTCGTCGACCTTCTCCACCGACTTCAGGAGCTTGGGCAGACCCATGTCGTTGAAGTACGAATGGTTGCTGCTCGTCACCTTGAAGTACGGATTGTCTTCCTTCCACTGCCGCTCGATCGCGAAGATCATGTCGTCGGCGTTGAAGTCGCGCGTCGGCTTCCACGCACGGTGGTTGTGCCACTTTACGCCCTTGCGCAGGTAGAAGGTGTAGACCTTGCCGTCGGGGGAGATCGTCCAGCGCTCCGCGAGACCGGGCACGACGTTCGTGCCGCCGCGCTCGAAGTCGACGATGCGGCTGTAGATCTGGCTGTTCGCGTCGAACGATGTGCCCGTCGTGTTGACGGCCGGGTAGAAGTTCTCGGGGCTGCCCTCCGAGCAGAAGACCAGCGTCTTGGCGCCGATGGGCGCGGCCGCGACGAACGCTGAGAAGGCGAGCGCGACGACGAGCGCGCGCGGCACGCCGGGGAACCGGCGCGAAGCCGGAGCGAGCATGGACATGGGTAGGACTCCTTTCATCGGGACGGCCGGGAATTCGACTGGGGCGCTCCGGCCCCGTATCGGCCCGGGTCCAGGAATTGCTCCGCGAGGTGACATGATACCTGCCGCCCGCCGAGGGGGCGCAGGACGGGGCGCTCGGCACGGCAGCGGTCGATCGCATGGGGACAGCGCGTCGAGAACACGCAGCCTGCCGGTGGATCGAGCGGCGAGGGGCGCTCACCCTTGAGCACGATCCGCTCGCGCCGGTCGGCCGGGGAAATGCCGGGGGTCGAGGCCAGCAGCGCGCGGGTGTACGGATGCACCGGTTGCGTGAAGATCCTTTCGTTCGGACCCTGCTCCATCGCGAGGCCGAGGTACATCACCAGCACGTCGTGCGCGATGTGCCGGACGACGGCGAGGTCGTGCGAGATGAACAGATAGGCGAGGCCGAGCTCGCCGCTGCAGGTCGGCGAGCAGGTTGAGCACCTGCGCCTGCACCGAGACGTCGAGCGCCGACACCGGTTCGTCGGCGACGACCAACGCCGGCTGCAGCATCAGCGCCCGGGCAATCGCGATGCGCTGGCGCTGCCCGCCGGAGAACATGTGCGGATAGCGCGCGGCGTGCTCCGGGCGCAGCCCGACCTTCGCCAGCATCTCCCGTCCGCGGTCGGCACGCTCGGCCGCCGGGAGCGTCGTATTGATCGCAAGCGGCGCCTCGAGGATCGCGCCGATCTTCTTGCGCGGATTGAGCGAGCCGTAGGGATTCTGGAACACCATCTGCACGGTCTTGCGCAGCGCCCGGCGCTGAGCGCCCGCGGCGCGCGCCGCGTCGTTGCCGGCGAGGCGAAGCTCGCCGCCGCTGGGTCCCTCGATCAGCGACACGACGCGCGCCAGCGTCGACTTACCGCAGCCGGATTCACCGACGACGGCGAGCGTGCGCGCCGCCGCGATCGCGAACGACACGCCGCCGACGGCATGCAGTCGCGCCGGCTCGCGCAGCGGGCCGCGGCGAATCTCGTAGACACGCGTCAGATCACGCGCCTCGACGACCGGCTCGGTCATTGCCCGTTTCCCGTGCGCGTCCCGCTCATGACGCGGACGCCACGCGTTCGTCGCGCGCGAGCGCCGCCTCGCGTCCCGGGTCGCCCAGCGGGAAATGGCAGCGCACCGTTCCGCCCGCCCACGGCCGCAGATCGGGCCGCGACGCGCAGGCACGGCGTGTGGCGTAGGAGCACCGCGGCGCGAACAGGCAGCCCACCGGGCGGTCGTAGAGGCCCGGGCACGACGCCGGGAATGGTCGCGAGGCGGCCGTCGCCGGTGCTGCGTTCCGGCATCGCCGCGAGCAGCGCCGCCGTGTACGGGTGCTCCGGAGCCGCGAACAGTGCATCGGCCGGACGTTCCTCGACGACCTGGCCGGCGTACATGACCGCGACGCGCTTCGCCATCTCCGCCACCACGCCCATGTTGTGCGTGACGAGGACGAGCGCCATGCGGCGCTCGCGCTGCAGCGCGCGCAACAGATCGAGGATCTGCGCCTGGATCGTCACGTCGAGGGCGGTGGTCGGCTCGTCGGCGATCAGCAGCCGAGGGTTGCAGGCGATCGCCATCGCGATCATGACGCGCTGGTTCATGCCGCCGGAAAGCTGGTGCGGATAGTCGCGGAGTCGGCTCGACGCGGCCGGTATGCCCACCTGCTCGAGCAGCTCGGTCGCCCGGTGGAGCGCGGCCTTCCGGTCGAGACCCAGGTGGAGCCGCAGCGTCTCGGCGAGCTGGAATCCGATGGTGAAGCAGGGATTGAGGCTCGTCGTCGGATCCTGGAAGATCATCGCGACGTCCTTGCCGACGAGCCGGCGACGCTCGCGATCGGACAGCGTCTTGAGATCGCGACCGGCAAAGGCGAGTCGCCGGGCGCGGACCCGGCCCGGCCACGGAATGAGGCCCATCAGCGCGAGCATCGATACGCTCTTGCCCGATCCCGACTCGCCGACGATGCCGAGCACGTCGCCCTCGTCGAGCGCGAGCGAGACACCCTCCACCGCGCGCATGACAGCGCCCTGCGACGGGAAGTCGACGTGGAGGTCCTCGATCTCGAGCAGCGGCACGGGCGGGGTACCTGTCAGCGTTTGAGCTTCGGGTCGAGCGCGTCGCGCAGACCGTCACCCAGGAGATTGAACGCGAGCACGGTGACGAGGATCATCACGCCCGGAAACGTGACGACCCACCAGGCGCGCAGCACGAACTCGCGCGCGTCGGCGAGCATCGTCCCCCATTCGGACGCCGGCGGCTGTGCGCCGAGGCCGAGGAAGCCCAGCGCCGCGGCGTCGAGGATCGCGACCGAAACGCCGAGCGAGGCCTGAACGATCAGCGGCGCCGCGCAGTTGGGCAGTACCTCGACGAACATCAGGCGCAGCAGGCCGGCGCCGTTCGCGCGCGCCGCGGTGACGTAGTCCTTCGTCGTCTCGGTGATCACCGCCGCGCGCGTGATCCGAACGTAATGCGGCAGCACGACGACGGCGACTGCCAGCATCGCGTTCATCAGGCCCGGACCGAGGATGGCGACGATCACGATCGCGAGCAGCAGGCTCGGCAGCGTCAGGACGATGTCCATCAGGCGCATGATCGCGATCTCGGTGACGCCGCGGGCGAAGCCGGCGACGAGGCCCAGCGCGATGCCGACGACGATCGACAGCGCGACGACGGCGATGCCGATCAGGAGCGACAGCCGCGCACCGTGGATCAGCCGGGACAGGATGTCGCGGCCGATGGCGTCGGTGCCGAGGAGGTAAGCACGCGTGCCGCCTTCCTGCCACGCCGGCGGCTTCAGGAACGCGGCATTGTTGGTGAGGTCCGCCGGCCATGGCGCAATCACGTCGGCGAGCGCGGCGACGAGCAGCACGGTGACGACGACGGCGAGCCCGGCGACGGCGCCGCGGTTGGCGCTGAAGTAGCCCCAGAATTCGCGCAGCGGCCCGGCGGCGCGGGCGCGCGGTGTCGGCGACCGTGTCGGCGCTCACGCGGCACTCGCGCATGGTCGGGCACGACGGTCGACCGGGTCGTCCCGGCGCTCATGTCGCGAGCGCCGGATGCGCGGGTTGATGACGCCGTAGGCGACATCGACCAACAGGTTCACGACCATCACGACGAAGCCCAGCATCAGCAAACCGCCCTGCAGCACCGGGTAGTCGCGGCGATTGATCGCCTCGATCAGCCACTTGCCCACGCCGGGCCACGAGAAGATCGTCTCGGTCAGGATCGCGCCAGTGAACAGCACGCCGACCTGCAGGCCGATCACGGTGACGACCGGGATCAGCGCGTTGCGGAACGCGTGCAGCGCCACGACCCGCTGCGGTGACAGCCCTTTGGCGCGCGCCGTGCGGATGTAATCCTCGCCGAGCACTTCCAGCATCGCCGAACGCGTCATCCGTGCGATGATCGCGAGCGGGTTGGTGCCGAGCACGATCATCGGCAGGATGAGATGCGACAGCGTCGAGCGGAACGCGCCCTTCTCGCCGGAGAGGAGCGCGTCGATCGTCAGAAAACCCGTCACCGGCTCGATGTAGTGCTTGACGTCGATGCGACCGGACACCGGCGTCCAGCCGAGCTGCACCGAGAACAGCAGGATCAGCAGCAGTCCCCACCAGAAGATCGGCATCGAATAGCCGGTGAGCGACGCGCCCATGACGCCGTGGTCGAACACCGAGTTGCGGCGGACCGCCGCGACCATTCCCGCGGGGATGCCGACGACGAGCGCGAAAACGATCGCGCACAGCGCGAGCTCGATCGTCGCCGGAAACAGCGTCGCGAACTCGGTGAGCACCGGCGCCTGCGTGATCATCGACTTGCCGAGGTCGCCATGGAGCACCCGGCCGATGTAGATGCCGTATTGTACGAGCACCGGCCGGTCGAGCCCGTACTCCTTGAGCAGCGCCGCGTGTCGCGCGGGATCGATGCCGCGCTCGCCGGCCATCGTCTCGATCGGATCGCCCGGCACGAGGCGGATCAGGAAGAACGCGAGCAGCGTCATCCCGATGAACGTCGGGACGACGAGGGTAAGCCGGGTGAGGAAAAAACGCAGCATAGTAGGCGGGACGGACCGACTACCCACGCTCGAAGGGGCTCGCCGGCCCATCCCCGCGGCGCGGGCAGCGTATTGAACCATACTTCATGGGGCCGCTGGCCGTGTCCGCGACGCCGGGCCGTCGCGCCGGCGCGCATTGACGTTGCAGAGGCGTTTCGGCATCATCCGACCGCCCTAAGCCGTCGGCGGGTGTCCGGAGCGGGCGCACGACGCGCGGGTCACCGGACGGTGAGTCCCGATCCGTCGTTCGCCGAGTTCTTGAGCGTGGCCGCCAGGCGCGCCTACTCGCTTTCGGCGCAACGAACCGACGCTGCGACGGCGCAGCGCGCGTCACGAAAGGAACATCGATGCCGGCAATTCGCCCGCGTGCGCTCGACGCGCTCCTACTCGCGCTGACGGTAGCGACGCCGGTGCTCGCGCAGCCGGTCGCCGAACGACCGAAGATTGTCGTCGGCGACTCTTGGGAATTCCACGAGACGCAGTCGGAGCGCAAGGCCGCCACCACGACGCATGTGGTCACCGAGCTGCTGCCGGGCGACCGCGTCCGAATGCGGCAGAGCGACCAGACGTTCCAGGACTACGACAGCGCACTCAACTGGCTGCCGCGCGGGCAACGCGCTATGGCGCTGCTCGTGCAGCGCTTTCCGCTGAAGGTCGGCGACGAATGGAAGGTGTCGCGCGAGTTCCCGAATCCGAGCAGCTCCGAGGCGGGTACCGCGCGTGTGGCCGCGTACGAGCCGATCACCGTCGCGGCCGGCACGTTCCAGTGCTATCGGATCGAGATCCGCTCGGAGCTCGCGACGCGCAAGCACAGCGAGCAGCGGTTCCTCAGGCGTTGGTACTGTCCCGAGGTCAAGTGGTACGCGAAGGAGGTGATCGAGGTGGATGCGACCGGGAAGAAGGGCGCAGTCAAGCAGACCTTGACCACCGAGCTCGTCCGGTTCACGCCGGGCCGCTGACCGGAGCGGAGGCGGGGCAACGCCGCACTCGAACGATGACCGTGAGCAACCCCGTCGAGCATATCCGTCCCTGGCAGGACGAGTTCACGTCGTTCCGCCGCGATCTGCACGCCCATCCCGAGCTCGGCTTCGAGGAACACCGGACCGCCGAGAAGGTATGCGAACAGCTGCGCACACTCGGCGTCGAATTCCACACCGGCATCGGCAGGACCGGAATCGTCGCCGTCGTGCGCGGCCGTGGCGAGCGCAGCGGCCGTGCGGTCGGTCTGCGCGCGGACATGGACGCGCTGCCGATGCAGGAGGAAAACGCGTTCGCGCACAGGTCGCGCTACGACGGCCGGATGCACGGCTGCGGCCACGACGGGCACACGACGATGCTGCTCGCCGCGACCCGCTACCTCGCAGAGACGCGCAACTTCGACGGCACCGCCTACCTCATCTTCCAGCCGGGCGAGGAGGGCTACGCGGGCGCGGCGGCAATGATCGCGGACGGCCTGTTCGAGCGCTTTCCCGCCGAGCGGGTCTTCGCGCTTCACAACTGGCCGGGCCTGCCGCCGGGACAGATCGGCATCACGCCGGGACCGGCGATGGCCGCGGCCGACCGGATCGAGATCGTCATCGACGGTCGGGGTGGCCACGGCGCGCACCCTCACGCGACGATCGACCCGGTGCTCGTCGCCGGCCACATCATCACCGCCGTCCAGTCGATCGTGAGCCGCAACGTGAGCCCGATCGACACTGCGGTGGTCAGCCTGTGTGCGATGCATGCCGGCAATCCGGGGGCGATGAGCGTGATACCGGCGCATGCGACGCTCGTGGGCACGGTGCGGACGTTCCGGGGCGCCACTCAGGACATGATCGAGCGCCGCCTGTCCGAGCTCGTCCCGGCGATTGCGGCCGGTTTCGGGGCGAAAGCGACACTCAAGTACGAGCGCGTGTATCCGGCCACGATCAACCACCCGCGCGAAGCGGAATTCGCCGCCAACGTGGCCGAGTCGCTGGTGGGTTCCGCCAACGTGGTGCGCAACCTCGACCCGTCGATGGGTTCGGAGGATTTCTCGTTCATGCTGCAGGCCAGGCCGGGTGCCTTCGCGCGGCTGGGTCAGGGCGGCGCCGAGGGCGGTTGCGTCCTCCACAACAGCAGCTACGATTTCAACGACGCGGTGATTCCGCTCGGTGCCGGCTACCTCGCAGCGCTCGCCGAGCGCGCGATGCCGCTGGGCGGTCCCCGTCCGTGAGCGCTGCGCGGCACTTCGCGCAATCGTACGCCGAGGCGCGGGCGAAATTCATCGCCGCGGCCACGGCACGCGGCCTCGCGATCGATTCCCGTGAACTGCCGGGGCGGCGCGGCGTCGAAGGAGAGGTGCTGGCGATGGACGTCGGGGTTCTCGGCCCCGCCGCGGCGGGGGGAATGCTCATGCTCTGGTCGGCAACGCACGGTATCGAGGGCTATTGCGGCTCCGGCTGCCAGGCGGGCCTGCTGTCCGACGACGGGTTCGTCGAGGCGGTCGACGAGGCCGGCGTGGCGGTCCTCTTTGTCCATGCGGTCAATCCGCACGGATTCTCGCATGGTCGGCGCGTCAATGAGGACAATGCCGATCTCAACCGCAACTTCCGTGATTTCACGGCAATGCCGCCGGCCAACGCCGCGTATGCCGAACTGCACGCGCTGCTGCTGCCCGCCACTTGGCCGCCGTCCATCGACGATGAACGTGCGCTCGGTGCGTGGATCGCAGCGCACGGCGAGCGCGCCTTCCAGGAGGCGGTGAGCGGCGGCCAGTACGCATTCCCGGACGGTCTGTTCTACGGCGGTGCGGAGCCGGCGTGGAGCAACCGGACGCTGCGCGGCGTGCTGCGCGAGCACGCGGCGCAGCGCGTGTGCCTTGGCCTCATCGATTTCCATACCGGGCTGGGCCCCTGTGGGCATGGCGAGAAGATCTACAACGGTCGCGACCGGCCCGCGGACGTGGCGCGCGCGCGTGCCTGGTGGGGTAACGACGTCACGTCGTTCTTCGACGGCTCGTCGACGTCGGCGCCGCTGGTCGGAATCAACGGCAATGCCATCTATGACGAGTGTCCGGGCGTCGAATGCGCGGCGATCGCGCTAGAGTACGGGACGGTGCCACTGCCGGCGGTGCTGCAGGCGCTGCGCGCCGATCACTGGCTGCACAATCATCCCGCCGCGGCGCCCGCGCTGCGCGAGGCGATCCGCGTGCAGATGCGCGATGCGTTCTACGGCAACGACGATGCATGGAAGGAGACGGTATACGTGCAGGCGCGGGATGCGGCGCTGACGGCGCTGGCGAGGCTGGCCCGCGCCGGTGCGTGATCGGGACGATGCCCCCTTAACCGCGAAGTGACCCGACCGGGGGGCGCTGCGATGAGGAGACGGACGATGAACAGAATGCTGCTGTTGTCGTTGCCGCTGGTGGCTGCGGGCTGCCAGACCTGGGGCCCGACCTGGAGCGAGGTGACCGGTGCACGCTGGAACCAGGCGATCATGGACCGCCGCGCGGCGATCATCGAGCGGGTCGACGAGCAGGGCGCGTTCGCACAGTACCCGATCAAGATTGAGCCGGGCCAGCACCGGCTGGTCGTGCAGGGGCCGAGCCCGGGACGCCCCGGAGGGAGCATCCTGAAGGAATTCACGCTCGACGCGGCGCCGTGCAAGCGCTATTACGTCAACGCGCAGTTCAAGAACAACGTGCAAAACGACTGGACCCCGGTCATCGATTACGTCGACGACATCTCCGGGTGCCGGGTCGAAGCGAAGAAGTAGACGCTTGTCGTCCGCAACGCCGTCAGGACGCGACGAGGTCGCCGTCAGGTTGCACGCCGCGCTCCGCCGCGCTGCGCATGCGTTGCCGCGAGGCAGCCGAGGGTCCGGGCGCGGCGGTGGTTTCGGCTATAATTCCGCCTTTTGCGGGCGCAGCGACCGACCCTCGGTGCAGGGTCGCGCCACGGCCGAGCGCAGGCACGTCGTGCCCGGCGCTGCGCGTGCCCTGTTGGCCATCCCGTAACCCGTCCGGCAACCGACTTCGGTCCTCATCAATTGCGTCTCACCCAGATCAAGCTCTCCGGGTTCAAGTCGTTCGTTGATCCCACGGCCATCGGCACCCCCGGCCAGCTCGTCGGCATCGTCGGCCCCAACGGCTGCGGCAAATCGAACGTCATCGACGCGGTGCGCTGGGTGCTGGGCGAGTCGAAGGCCTCGGCGCTGCGCGGCGAGTCGATGCAGGACGTCATCTTCAACGGGGCAGGCGAGCGCAAACCCGTCGGCCGGGCATCGGTCGAGCTTCATTTCGACAACAGCGCCGGTCGCATCGGCGGGCAGTGGGGCCAGTACGCCGAGCTGTCGATCAAGCGCGTGCTGACCCGCGACGGCGACAGCTCGTACTACATCAACAACATCCCGGTCCGGCGGCGCGACATTCACGACCTGTTCCTCGGCACCGGCCTGGGCCCGCGCGCATACGCGATCATCGAGCAGGGAATGATCTCGCGCGTGATCGAGGCGAAGCCCGAAGAGCTGCGCGTCTTTCTCGAGGAAGCGGCCGGCGTGTCGAAGTACAAGGAACGTCGCAAGGAAACCGAGAGCCGGCTCGCGGACACGCGGGAAAACCTGTCCCGTGTCGAGGATATACGGATCGAACTCGGCAGTCAGCTGGAGAAGCTCGAGGCGCAGGCGAAGGTGGCGACCGAATACCGCGATCTCGAAGCCCGGCTCAAGACGGCGCAGCAGCTGCTCTGGTTTTCCAGGGCCCAGGATGCGGCGAACGCGCGCGAGCGGCACACGACGGCGATCGCCAACCTCACGGTGGCACTCGAGGCGCTCCAGGCGGACGTGCGCGCTGCCGAGGCCAGGCTGGAGGCGTTGCGCGCCGACCACTACGCGGCCGGCGACGCGCTGCACGAGAAGCAGGGCGGCTACTATGCGGCCAATGCCGAGGTCACCCGTCTCGAGCAGCAGCTCGCGTTTGCGCGCGAGAGCGAGACCCGGCTATCCCAGCAGGTCGCGGAGCTGACCGAGCAGATCGGCGCGCTGGCCGGACAGGAAACGGCGCTTGCGGTCGACCGCGCCGCGGCCGACGCGGCGCTGGACGCGGCGTTGACGGCCCGCGAGACTGCGGCCGCGGAGGAGCGTGCCGCGGCCGATGTGTTGCCGGCCCTGGAGGAGTCCTTGCGCCAGGCCGTCGCCGCGACCGTCGACCTGCAGCAGCAGATCGCGATGGCGGAGCAGGCGATTCGCGTGACCGAGACCAAGCGCGATCATATGCAGCGCGTGCTCGCGCAGTTCGCGCAGCGGCGGGAGCGCCTCGACGGCGAACTCGAGGGGCTTGCCGCACCGGTCACGGACCAGGTCGTCGACGTGGACGAACAGCTGCGACAGGAGACGGCAGAGCTCGCCGCCAAGCAGGCCGCGCTCGATGCGCTGCGCGAAGCCGTGCAGATGTTGCAGGACCGGCAGCGTGGCGCGAGCGAGGCGGCCCAGCTGGCGGGTCGGCGGCTCGCCGACATCGAGGCGCGGCAGCAGGCGCTCGCGGCACTGCAGGCGAAGATCGGCCGCGGGCAGGACACCGGCCAGTGGCTGGAGCAGAAAGGACTCGCGACGGCGCACCGGCTCTGGCAGGCGCTCGACGTCGAGCCCGGCTGGGAAGACGCGCTCGAGGCGGTGCTGCGCGAGCGGCTCAATGCGCTCGAATTGGCGCATCTCGACGATGTCCTCGGCTGGACCGACGGCGATGAGGGCGGGCCACCCGGACGCATCGCCGCCTATGCGCCATCGCCGGTCCGGCATGGCCCGCATGCCGAAGGCGACGCATTGCTCGCGAAGGTGAGGTTGAAGCAACCCGCGGTGGGACGGCTGCTCGCCGACGGTTTGCACGGTGTCCGCTGTCGGGAGACGCTCGGGGCGGCGCTGGCCGACCGCGAGGCGCTGGGGCTGGGCGAGGCGTTCGTCACTCCCGCCGGGCATCTGGTCAACGCGCAGGGCGTTGCCTTCTTCGCGCCCGACAGCGAGTTGCACGGCGTGATCACGCGCCAGCGCGAACTCGACGAGCTGGGCGCGGTCGCCGTCGGCGTGCGCGAGGCGGCGACCATGGCGCGGGAGGCGCTCGCCTCGCTGGAAGCGGAGCTCGACGGCAAGCAGCGCGACTATCACGCGGACAGCATGGCCTTCTCGTCGCAGCAGCGGCGCTGCCACGATCTCGAACTCGAGCTCATGCAGCTCAAGCAGGCGGCCGAGGCCGCGGAGAAACGGCGCGCGCAGATTGCGCAGGAGCTCGCCGACATCGCCGCCCAGGAAACGGTCGAGCAGGCGCAGGCGCAGGCGCTGGCAACCGAGCTCGCCGACGCGCAGTCGCGCCTGCACGACGAGATCGACCGGCGCGAAGCCGCGCGGCACGCCCGCAACGAGCAGGAAGTGGCGCTCGCGCGAGGCCGCGAGCGCGTGCGCACGGCCGAGCGCGCCGCCCAGGAGGCGGCATTCGCCGAGCGGAGCTGCCGCGACCGGCAGGCGGAGATCGAGCGGCGGCGCGAAGCGCTGAGCGCGCAGACGGCGCAGCAGAACGCGCTGCTCGCCCGGCTCACGTCGGAGCGGTCGGCGGTCGACTGGACCCCCGTCGAGGAGGCGCTGCAGCGCCAGCTCGCCGCCCGTGGCGAGGCCGAGCAGGCGCTCGCCGCGGCGCGCGATCGCCTCGAAGGACTCGCGGCGGAGATGCGCACCGCCGACGAGACCCGCCTTGCGGCCGAACAGAAGCTCGAGCCGGCGCGCGTCAGGATCGAGGAAATGCGCCTGAAGGAGCAGGCAGCCGCACTGCAGGAGGCACAGTTTGCCGAGCAGCTTGCCGAAGCGCATGCCGACATGGTCGGGCTGCCGGAGCAGCTGAAGGCGTTCGGCGCCAAGTCGCAGCTGCCCGGCGAGATCGAGCGGCTGCAACAGGCGATCGTCGACTTGGGCGCAGTGAACCTCGCGGCGCTCGACGAGGTCACCATGGCGCAGGAGCGCAAGGACTACCTCGACGCGCAGGCGGCCGACCTGACCGAGGCGATGGCGACGCTGGAAAACGCGATTCGCCAGATCGACCGCGAATCCCGTCAGTTGCTGCAGGCGACCTTCGACACGGTCAACGAGAATTTCTCGAAGCTGTTTCCCGCGCTCTTCGGGGGAGGGCAGGCGCGTCTGGTGCTCACCGGCGAAGAGATCCTCGATTCGGGGGTCCAGGTCGTCGCCCAGCCGCCGGGCAAGCGCAACACGTCGATCCACCTCCTTTCCGGCGGCGAAAAGGCGCTCACCGCGATCTCGCTGGTGTTCGCGCTCTTCCAGATCAACCCGGCGCCGTTCTGTCTGCTCGACGAGGTCGATGCGCCGCTCGACGACCCGAACACCGACCGGTTTTGCCGTATGGTGCAGGCAATGGCCGCCGAGACGCAGTTTCTCTTCATCTCCCACAACAAGATCACGATGGAGATGGCCAACCAGCTCGTGGGAATCACGATGCCGGAACCCGGCGTGTCGCGCGTCGTCACGGTGGACATCGCGGAAGCTCTGGAGCTCGCGGACGCGGGCGCGGCCTGATTCGCAGCACCGTGCCGCGCGTTATTGCGCGGGCACCGGCTATAATCCCGAGCGGGACGTCGCGCCATCCGCCCATGCTCATCCAAGCCCGCGCATGACTTCGCTGCAACTCGGTCTCATTGCCGGCGGCGCCGCACTGATCGTCGGCGTACTCATTTACAACTGGCTGCAGGAGCGGCGCGTCCGGCGGCGCATCGACGAGGCCTTCCGCAAGCCCGACGCCGATGCGCTCCCGGCTGCCGGCCGTCTCGCTGGTACCGCGCAGGAACGCGTGGAACCCACGTTGATGCGCGGCGGCGACGACGACGGGGACGACGCCATGCGCGAGCCCACGGCCGAAGGGGCGGGCTCCGCCAACATCGCGCGGGCGCCGGCGGCCGAGGTGAGCGACGAAGCTTGGGAGGCGCCAATCGATGTCATTGCCCGCTCGCCGCTGGGCACGCCGGTCGGTGCGGCGTCCGCGCCGTTTTCCGATGCACCTGCGGCGGGTGGCGGCCGGATTGCAGCGGCGGGCAAGGCACTCGCGCAGCCGGATCCCGACATCGAATGCGTGGTGACGCTGCAACCGGTGAAGCCGGTACCGGCGGGGGCGATCGCTGCGGGCTTGCACGCACGTCCGGGCAAGCCGTTGCGCTGGTTCGGACGCCGCGGCGCCGACCTGCCCTGGCAGCCGATCAAGGCCGACACCGCCGGCGAATTCAGCGAGTTCGCCGCGTGCCTGTTGCTCGCCGATCGCGCGGGCGCTGCCAGCCGGCCACTGCTCGAAGGCTTCGTGGCCATGATCGCGCAGATCGCTCCGACATTGCCTGCCGCGTTCGATCCACCGGATCCCGTGCGTGAAGCGGAGCGGGCCGAGGCGCTCGACCGGATCTGCGCGGATCTCGACGTGCAGATCGGCCTCACCGTTCTCAAGTCCGGACCCGCGACGATCCAGGGGACCCGGCTGCGCGGTGTCGCGGAGGCTGCGGGCTTCCGGTTGACCGACGCAGGACGGTTCGACTGGGTGCAGGAAGACACCGGCGCGGTCCTCTATGCGCTGCAGAATTTCCGCGCCGAACCGTTCAGTGTCGAGACGCTGCGCCTTGCCTCGACTCCCGGCGTCGTGTTCCTGCTCGACGTGCCGCGCGTGACCGAGCCGGTGCGCGTGTTCGACCAGATGAAGCTCGCGGCAAAGCGGATGACGCAGACGCTCGACGCGACGCTCGTCGACGACAACCGGCGTCCGCTCGATGATGCGGCGCTGGGAGCGATCCGGCAGCAGGTGCAAGCGGCGGCGGCCGCACTGCGCGACGTCAACATCGAGCCGGGCAGCCCGCGCGCGCTTGCGCTGTTCGGCGGTTGATTCCGCCATCGATGCGCCACCACGATGCCGTGACCGCTGCACCGCCGGTCGCTGTGGCGCGCGCCGCCGCCCTGCGACGCGAAGTCGAGGCGCACAACTACCGGTATTACGTGCTCGACGCGCCAACGGTGAGCGATGCCGAGTACGACAGCCTGTTCCGCGAACTCCAGGCGCTGGAAGCGCAATATCCGGAACTCGCGGGCCCGGACTCGCCGACGCAGCGCGTAGGGGGAGCGCCCGCTACGGCCTTCGACGCGGTGACGCACCGCGTCCCGATGCTGTCGCTCAACAACGCGTTTTCCGACGGGGAGGTCGAAGCGTTCGACCGGCGCGTGCGCGAGGGTCTGGCACACGGCGACGCGATCGAGTACGCGGTCGAGCCCAAATTCGACGGACTGGCCGTCAGCCTGACGTACGAGCGCGGTCGCTTCGCGGTCGGGGCCACCCGCGGCGACGGCACCAGCGGCGAGAACGTGACGGCGAACCTGCGCACCGTCGGCGCGATTCCGCTCGTACTCGCGGGCTCCGCGGTCCCGCCGCTGATCGAGGTCCGCGGCGAGGTGCTGATGCTCCGGCGCGACTTCGAGGCCCTCAACGCCGCGCAGGCGGCGAAGGGCGAGAAGACCTTTGCCAATCCGCGCAACGCTGCGGCGGGCAGCCTGCGCCAGCTCGACGCGAAAGTGACGGCCAGCCGGCGGCTCACGTTTCTTGCCTACGGCATCGGCGAAGTCGATTGGGGGCGCGGCACCGTTCCGGCGACGCAGGCGGCGCTGCTCGACCGGCTGGCAATCCTGCATTGTCCGGTGACGAGGGAGCGCGAAGTCGTGCGCGGCCTCGCCGGGCTGCTCGCCTATTACGGGAAGATGGGCGAGCGGCGAGGGACGCTTCCCTACGAGATCGATGGCGTCGTGTACAAGGTCAACGATTTTGCGCTGCAGGAGCGCCTGGGCTATGTTTCGCGCGCGCCGCGCTTTGCCGTCGCGCACAAGTTCCCGGCCGAGGAGATGGCGACGCAGGTGCTGGCCATCGATGTTCAGGTCGGGCGGACCGGCGCGATCACGCCGGTCGCGCGTCTGGCCCCGGTCTTCGTCGGCGGGGTCACGGTGACCAATGCGACGCTGCACAACGAGGACGAGGTGCGGCGCAAGGACGTCCGGATCGGGGACACCGTGATCGTGCGCCGCGCCGGCGACGTGATCCCCGAGGTCGTGCGCGTGCTCCCCGGGAAACGGCCGAGTGGTGCAAAAGCCTTCGTGATGCCGGCCGTGTGCCCCGAGTGCGGCTCGGCGGTCGTTCGGCTTCCGGACGAGGCCATCGCGCGCTGCACCGGCGGGCTCGTCTGCCCCGCCCAGCGCAAGCAGGCCCTGCTGCATTTCGCGAGCCGGCGCGCGCTCGACATCGAGGGCCTCGGCGAGAAGCTCGTCGACCAGCTCGTCGATGGCGGCATCGTCCGCACGCCAGCCGACCTCTACCGGCTCGGGGTGGCGAGCCTCGCGGCGCTGGAGCGGATGGCCGACAAGTCCGCGGCCAACGTGATCGCCGCCATCGACCGCAGCCGCTCGACGACGCTGCCTCGCTTCATCTTCGGGCTCGGCATCCGCCACGTCGGCGAGGCGACGGCGAAGGACCTGGCGCGCCATTTCGGGCGCCTCGACGCGCTCATGGGGGCCGGCGAGGCGGCACTCCTGGAAGTGCGCGACGTCGGACCGGTGCTGGCCGAAAGCATCGCGCGCTTCTTCGCCGAGCCCCACAATCGCGAGGTGATCGAGCAACTGCGCGCGGCGGGCGTTCACTGGCTGGAGGGTGAGCCGCAGCGCCCCGTGCGCGGGCGGTGCGCGGGGCTCGTGTTCGTGCTGACCGGAGCGCTGCCGACGCTCACGCGCGACGAGGCGAAGGCGCTCATCGAGGCCGAGGGCGGCAAGGTGGCCGGCAGCGTTTCGAAGAATACGAACTACGTGGTCGCCGGCGACGATGCGGGCAGCAAGCTCGAGAAGGCGCGCGAGCTGCAGATCCCCGTCATCGACGAGGACGGCCTGCAGCGGCTGCTCGGGGCGGGGCGCGGGTAAGGCCGACGACCCAGGCACGCCGTTGCCGACGGTGTTCCGGTTTCCAAACAAAGAGAGACGTCGATGCGCAAGATCACGAAAGCGGTGTTCCCCGTGGCGGGCCTCGGTACGCGCTTCCTGCCGGCCACCAAGGCGAGCCCGAAGGAAATGATGCCGGTCGTGGACAAGCCGCTCATCCAGTACGCGGTCGAGGAAGCCGCGGCCGCAGGCATCACCCACATGATATTCATCACGGGCCGCAACAAGCGCGCGATCGAGGACCATTTCGACAAGGCCTATGAACTCGAGACGGAACTCGAGTTGCGGCACCGTACGGCGCTGCTCAAGCAGGTGCAGTCGATCACGCCGCGCGGGATCAACTGCATCTACATCCGCCAGACCGAGGCGCTCGGCCTCGGGCACGCCGTGTTGTGCGCGGCGCCGGTGGTCGGCGAGGAGCCGTTCGCCGTGCTGCTCGCCGACGACCTGATCGATGCCGACGTGCCGGTGATGAAGCAGATGGTCGACCGCGCGACGGCCACGGATTGCGCGATGATCGGCGTGATGAACGTGCCGCCCGCCGACACGGCGCTCTACGGCATCGTCGAGACCGGGCCAATGACCGAGCGCGCGGCGCCGATCACGCGGATCGTCGAGAAGCCGAAGGCCGGAACCACGCCGTCGACGCTGGCAGTGATCGGCCGCTATGTGCTGCCGCCGCGTCTGTTCCATCACCTGCAGACGATGCCACCGGGTGCAGGCGGCGAGATCCAGCTCACCGACGGGATCGCGCGACTGCTGACCGAACAGAGGATACTTGCGTACGCCTTCGAAGGCCGGCGCTACGACTGCGGCAGCAAGCTCGGCTATCTCGAAGCCACCGTCGACTTCGGACTGAAGCATCCCGACCTCGCCGAGGACTTCGCGACGTTCCTGCGCCGCCGCGGGGAAGCCTGGCACCGATGACGCTCAACGAGCTTCGCTACATCGTCGCGGTGGCCAACGAGCGGAGCTTCGGGCGCGCCGCGCAGAAGTGCTTCGTCAGCCAACCAGCGCTGTCGGTGGCGATCGCGAAGCTCGAGGACGAGCTTGGCGCGCAGCTCTTCGAGCGCGGCAAGACCGAAGTCACCGTCACTCCCGTCGGCGAACGGATCGTCGAGCAGGCGCAGAAGGTGCTCGAGGAGACGGCGCTGATCCGCGAGATCGCCCAGGCCGGTCGCAATCAGCTGCAGGGCCTGCTCAGGCTCGGCGCGATCTACACCGTGGCCCCGTATCTGTTGCCCGACCTCATCCCGTCGCTGCACGACATCGCGCCGCAGATGCCGCTCGACATCGAGGAGAACCTGACCGAGCAACTCGAGGCGCAGTTGAAGAGCGGGCGCATCGACGCGGCGATCATCGCGCTGCCTTTCGCGCCGCCGGGCATCGTGAGCGAGTTCCTGTACGAGGAGCCGTTTCAGGTCGTCGTGCCGCTCGGACACAAGTGGGCGCGGCGCAAGTCCGTCCGGCCGGAGGAACTCGCCGCCGAGCACGCGATCCTGCTCAACGTCGGGCATTGCTTCCGCGACCAGGTGCTCGACACGTGTCCGGAGCTCAATCGCAACGAGGCGCACGTCACGCGAACCAATTCGCTCGAGACCATCCGCAACATGGTCGCTTCCGGGCTCGGCGTGAGCGTGCTGCCGCGCGACGCGCTGACGCCCAAATACCACAGCCGCCTCGTGGTACCGGTGCCGTTCGGGCGCCCGGTGCCGTCGCGTCGAATCGCGCTCGCCTACCGCAGGAGCTTTCCACGGCCCGAGGCCATCGCGGCCGTACGCACGGCGGTCGCCGCCTGCCGGGCGCGCAGCGGCAGCAAGGCGGCTTGACCCCAAGACCAGCACAAGGAGACTCATGGCGTCCGATCTCGAAGGCAAATCCGTTCTCATCACCGGCGCATCGACCGGCATCGGTGCGGCTGCGGCACGCGCGTTCGCGCGGCTCGGCAGCCGCTTGATCATTCACTACAACGCCAACCGGGAGGCCGCCGAGGCCGTGGCCGCCGACTGCAAGGCGCTGGGCGCGGAAGCGGTGCTCGTCGGCGGCGACGTCACCCGCGCCGCCGAGGTGAAGCGGATCGTTGCCGAGGCGACGGCCGCGAGCGGCCGCATTGACGTGCTGATCAATAACGCCGGCGGCATGCTCGGGCGTGTCCGCATCGAGGACTACACCGAAGAGCACGTGCTGCGCGTCTTGGCGCTCAACGTGACGCAGGTCGCGATGTTCATGCACGAGGTCATTCCGCTGATGCGTCGCCAGAGGAGCGGCAACGTGATCAATGTCACGTCGATCGCGGCGCGCCACGGCGGCGGCGGCGGGGCGATCCTCTACGCGGGTGCGAAGGGCTTCGTCTCGACGGCGACGCGCGGTTGGGCGAAGGAGGTCGTCGGCGACGGGATCCGCGTCAACGCAGTGTCGCCGGGCGTCATCGTGACGCCGTTCCACGATCGCTATTCGACCGCCGAGCAACTGGCCGCGATGCAGGCGACGATCCCGATGAATCGCCTGGGCACGGCGGACGAATGCGCCGGCACCTTCGTCTATCTCGCCTCGGACGCGATGAGCGGCTACGTCACGGGGCAGATCATCGAAGTCAACGGCGGCCAGTTCATGCCGTAGCAATGGGGACGCAGATCAAGTTGCGCGACCGCGGCACCGACCACGCCGCGCCGGGCGGGAAGGTTCGTCGCTGACGCCGCCTTACGCAGCGGCGGAAGATCGGCGATCCTCGCGGCATTGCGTCGCAGCGGCACGTGGAACGCGGGCAAAAAAAAGGGATTACGCTTGCGCGTAACCCCTTGGTTCATGTGGTGGGCGATACTGGGATCGAACCAGTGACCCCTGCCGTGTGAAGGCAGTGCTCTACCGCTGAGCTAACCGCCCGCGAACCCAGACAGGAGCCGCGATTTAACCATAGCGGTCCGAGCAGGGTCAAACCGAGGGAAGGTATTTGTCGCAGGATGTCCTGGACGAAAAATGCACAGATGCGGTGCAACAATCGCCCCGAATCGGGGCTCTGGCAATCAGTTAAGCTGTGGATAAAGCTATAAGCCCGCAGCCCGATGCGGGATTTTGACGATGGCCCGTCTTTTGCACTGCAATCACCGATTGCTGCAAGCTCCCGAGAATAATTCCGTGTCCCGCCCCACATACGACGAAATGCTGACCCCGGACGGAGCGGTCCGGCCGCATTACCAGGCATTCGCGGGGTGGCTCGAAAGGACGCCGCCCTCCCGGATCGCCCAGAAGCGGGAAGAGGCCGAGCGCGCGTTCCATCGCGTCGGGATCACGTTCGCGGTGTACGGCGAAGACTCGGGGAACGAGCGGCTGATTCCCTTCGACATCGTTCCGCGGATCATTCCGGCGGACGAGTGGCGCATGCTCGACCGCGGATTGCGCCAGCGCGTGCAGGCGCTGAACGCGTTCCTGCACGACATCTATCACGACCAGGCGATCCTCAAGGCCGGCGTGGTCCCCGCGGGCCGCGTGCTCGGCAACGCGCAGTATCGCGCCGAGATGCACGGCATGGATGTACCGGGCGGCATCTATGCGCACATCGCCGGCGTCGACGTCGTCCGGGCCGGGGAGGGCGAGTACTACGTGCTGGAGGACAATCTGCGGGTGCCCTCCGGCGTGTCGTACATGCTCGAGAACCGCAAGATGATGATGCGGCTGTTTCCTGAGCTCTTCGCGACACAGTCGATACGACCGGTCCAGCATTACCCCGACCTGCTGCTCGAAAACCTCTATGCGCTGGCGCCGGCGGGCGAGGAGCGGCCCACGGTCGCGGTGCTCACGCCCGGTGCCCACAACTCGGCGTATTTCGAGCACGCCTTCCTCGCCCAGCAGATGGGCGTCGAGCTCGTGGAGGGACAGGACCTGTTCGTGCAGAACGACACCGTCTACATGCGCACGACGCGCGGGCCGCAGCGCGTGCACGTCATTTACCGGCGCGTCGACGACGACTTCCTCGATCCACGGGCCTTTCGCGCCGATTCGATGCTGGGGGTGCCGGGACTGTTTGCCGCGTATCGGGCGGGCCGCGTAACGCTGGCCAACGCGATCGGCACCGGCGTCGCCGACGACAAGTCGATCTATCCGTATGTCCCGGAAATGGTCCGCTTCTACCTGGCGGAGGAACCGATTCTCGCCAACGTCCCGACCTACCTTTGCCATCGTGACGAGGAGCGGGACTACGTGCTCGCACATCTGGACGAGCTCGTCGTCAAGGAGACCCACGGCGCCGGAGGCTACGGGATGCTCATCGGCCCCGCGGCGACGACGTCCGAGCTCGATTCGTTCCGGGCCCGGATCCTGGCCTCGCCGGACTCCTACATCGCGCAGCCCACGCTCGCGCTGTCGACGTGTCCGACGTTCGTCGAAGCCGGACTCGCGCCGCGGCACATCGACTTCCGTCCCTACGTGCTGTCGGGAAAGACCGTGAGCCTGGTGCCGGGCGGGCTCACCCGCGTCGCGCTCCGCGCAGGATCGCTGGTCGTGAACTCGTCGCAGGGCGGCGGGACCAAGGACAGCTGGGTGCTGGCGGGATAGCCGGAGACCGGTGGGAGCCCACGCATGCTGTGCCGCACTGCCAACGAGTTGTTCTGGATGTCTCGCCACATCGAGCGTGCCGAGAACACGGCCCGGATGCTCGACGTCACCTACCGGATGTCGCTGCTGCCCTACGACATCGTCGAACCGGGACTGGCGTGGGCGCAGCCATGGGCCGTTCCGCTCGTCACGTCGGGTCTCGCGACCTCCTACTACGAGCGGTTCGGCGAACTGACCGCGGAGAACGTGCTGCGGTTCATGATCCTCGATCCCGCAAACCCGTCGTCGATCTACTGTGGTCTGCGCGCGGCCCGCGAGTCGGCGCGCTCGGTCCGCGGCGCGATCACCTCGGAGATGTACGAGGATCTCAATTCCGCGTGGCTCGACATGCGCGGCTACGACTACGCCCGGGTCGAGGCGTACGGCGTATCGGCGTTCCTGGACTGGGTCAAGATGCGCTCGCACCTGTTCCGCGGCGTGACCTTCGGTACCATGCTGCGCGACGAGGCGTACCACTTCATCCGCCTCGGCACCCACCTCGAGCGTGCCGACAATACGGCGCGCATCCTCGACGTCAAGTACCACACGCTGCTGCCCAGCGCGGCCGACGTCGGTGGCGCCGTCGACTATTACCAGTGGGGCGCGCTGCTGCGGTCGCTCTCAGGTTTCGAGTCGTACCGGAAGATCTACAGCGACGTTATCACGCCCCGGCGCGTGGCCGAGCTCCTGATCCTGCGTGCCGACATGCCGCGTTCGCTGCACGCGTGCATGAACTTCATTCACGAGACGCTCGAAGTCCTCTGTGACGAGCACAGCCGCGAGATCGAGCGCGTCTCCGGAGAGCTACACGCGAAACTCCATTACGGCAAGACCGACGACATCATCCGCTACGGGCTTCACGAGTACCTGATCGACTTCCTGGCCCGGATATCGCAGCTCGGCAACGAGATCAGCCGGAACTTCCTCGTGCCGGCATAGTGGCGGTCGAACGGGTAAAATTCCGCTTCTTTTGCCTGCGGC
Source organism: uncultured beta proteobacterium (assembly GCA_963843595.1). Lineage (GTDB taxonomy): Bacteria > Pseudomonadota > Gammaproteobacteria > Burkholderiales > Casimicrobiaceae > CAIWHR01. The sequence continues at coordinate 395,587 of CAWJLG010000010.1, forward strand.
CTGCCACTGATGACCTACTGCGTCGCCATGTCCCTGCGGGCGGGAATGATCTTCGCCTCCGATTCCCGCACCAACGCCGGCGTCGACCAGATCGCCCGGTTCTCGAAGATGCGCACGTTCGTCAAGGATGGCGATCGCGTCATCGTGACGCTTTCGTCCGGCAATCTGTCCGTCACCCAGAACGCGCTCAACATCCTCGACCAGCGCGCCCGGTCCGGCGACAACCAGCTCAATCTGTGGAACGCGACGTCGATGTTCGACATCGCGCGGCTCATCGGCGATTCCCTGCGCGAGGTCAAGAACCGCGACGGGGCCTACCTGATGCAGAACAACATCGACTCGTCGGCGAATTTCCTCGTCGGCGGCCAGATCCGCGGGGAGCCGCCGCGGCTGTTCGAGGTCTACAGCGAGGGTAACTTCATCGAAGCGACGCCCGACACCTGTTACTTCCAGATCGGCGAAAGCAAGTACGGCAAGCCGGTGATCGACCGGGTGATCCAGCCTGGAACCTCGCTCGTCGAGGCGACCAAGTGCACATTGGTCTCGTTCGACTCGACGATGCGGTCCAACATTTCGGTCGGACTGCCCATCGACCTGCTCGTCTACGAGGCCGACTCGCTGACGGTGAAGCTGCAACGCCGGATCGACGAGGCCAACCCGTACTTCCAGATGGTCCACAAGGCATGGGGAGAAGGGCTGCGCCGGGTGTTCGCCGAGCTGCCGAACCCCGATTGGAACTGACCCCGGCGTCCTGAATGGCCATTCGCGTCGCGCTCCAGCACCGCACCACCTACCGCTTCGATCGCCCCGTCGCGCTTTCCCCGCACGAGGTCCGGCTGCGGCCCGCGCCGCACTGCCGCACGCCGGTGCTCGGCTATTCGCTGAACATCTCGCCGGAGGGCTATTTCCTCAACTGGCAGCAGGACCCGTACGGCAACTGGGTCGCCCGGGTGGTGTTTCCCGAGCCGTCCGCGAGGCTCGACATCGTCGTCGATCTGACCGCCGACATGACCGTCGTCAATCCGTTCGATTTCTTCGTCGAGCCCTACGCCGAACAGTACCCGTTCACCTACGCGCCGGCGCTCGCGAAGGAGCTGATTCCGTTTCTCGAGACGGCACCGCTGGGACCACGACTGGACGCGTGGCTGGCGCGGTTTCGCGCGACCGTCGAGCCCGGGGAGAACACCGTCACGATGCTGGTGCGGCTCAACCAGCAGCTCCAATCCGAGATCAGGTATCTCGTGCGCATGGAACCGGGCGTGCAGTCGCCCGAGGTCACGCTCCAGAACGGCAGCGGATCATGCCGCGACACCGGCTGGCTGCTGGTCCAGATCCTGCGCCATCTCGGGCTTGCGGCGCGCTTCGCGTCGGGTTACCTGATCCAGCTCGTCGCGGACCTGAAGCCGCTCGACGGCCCGGCGGGCACCGACAGGGATTTCACCGATCTTCATGCCTGGGCCGAGGTGTTCCTGCCTGGCGCCGGCTGGATTGGTCTCGATCCGACGTCCGGCCTGCTCTCGGGCGAAGGTCATCTGCCGCTCGCGTGCACCGCGGACCCGGGCAATGCGGCACCGGTCATCGGCTTTACCGATCCGTGCCAGGTCGAATTCGCGTTCGACATGCACGTGACGCGCGTACACGAGGATCCGCGCGTGACCCGGCCCTATGTCGATGCGCAGTGGACGGCGATCGGCGAGCTGGGTCGCCGCGTCGACCGTGACCTTGACGCCCACGACGTGCGGTTGACGCAGGGCGGGGAACCGACGTTCGTGTCGGTCGACGACATGGATGGCCCCGAATGGAACTACGAAGCGCTGTCGCCGAAGAAACGGGAACTCGGCGAGGCTCTGCTGCGTCGCCTCGCCGGCCGCTTCGCGAGCGGCGGATTCGTCCACACGGGACAGGGCAAATGGTACCCGGGCGAACCCTTGCCGCGCTGGGCGCTCGGCGTGTGGTGGCGCACGGACGGCAAGCCGCTGTGGCGCGACGCGACGCTCATCGCCGACACCCGCGTCCCGGGTGGTCTGGACGACGTGGCCGCCGGTCGGTTCGCGACGCGGCTGGCCGAGCGGCTCGGGCTGGCGAACGAATTCGTCATGACGGCGTTTGAGGACGTACCCGTGCTGCTGTTCGCCGAATCCGCGCTGCCCGCGAACGCCGATCCGCTGAATGCCGATCTCGCGGAGCCCTCCGAGCGGGCGCGCCTGGCACGCTTGCTGCGGCGGGGGCTCGACCGCCCGGTCGGCTACGTGCTGCCGCTGCGTGCGGTGGAGGCGCCGGGCGCCGCGAACCCAGACTGGCGAAGCAGCCCGTGGCCGCTCCGGCGCGAGCGGCTGTACGCGCTGCCGGGAGATTCACCGCTGGGTCTGCGGCTGCCGCTCGCGTCGCTGCCCGAAGTCCTGCCCGGCGATGCCGAGCATGAACCGCCGGTCGATCCGTTCTCGCCGCGCGGCGAGCTTCCGGAAGGTGCCAGTTACGCATTGCGCCGGGGCGCGGCGATGGCGAAGCCGGCGCAGGTCGCGGCCAAGGACGTCATCAAGACGGCGCTGGTCACGCAGATCCGCGACGGGAACGTGTACGTATTCATGCCGCCATTGATGCGCCTCGAGGATTATGTCGCGCTGCTCGCGACGATCGAGGCGACCGCAGCGGAATGCGGGCACCCGGTCGCGATCGAAGGCTACACGCCGCCGCGCGATCCGCGGATCAAGGTGCTGAACGTCACCCCCGACCCGGGGGTGCTGGAAGTCAACATCCACCCGGCATCGAACTGGGACGATCTGGTCGCGACGACCGAAGCCCTGTACGAGGAAGCAAGGCAGGCGCGCCTGGGCACCGAGAAGTTCATGCTCGATGGGCGCCACACCGGCACCGGCGGCGGCAACCACGTGACTCTCGGCGGAGCGACGCCCGCCGACAGCCCCCTGCTGCGCCGCCCCGACCTCCTGCAGAGCCTCATCACGTATTGGCAAAACCACCCGGCGCTGTCGTATCTGTTTTCGGGCACTTTCATCGGCCCGACCAGCCAGGCGCCGCGCGTGGACGAAGCCCGCGACGACCGGCTCTACGAGCTCGAGATTGCGTTCCAGCAGATGGACAGCAAACACCGCTCCGGCGAGGAATCGCTGACCCCGTGGCTCGTCGACCGCCTGCTGCGTCACCTGTTGACCGACCTGACCGGCAATACGCATCGCGCCGAGTTCTCGATCGACAAGCTCTACTCGCCCGATGGCCCGGCCGGCCGCCTCGGTCTGCTCGAATTTCGCGCGTTCGAGATGCCGCCGCACGCCCGGATGAGTGCGGTGCAGATGCTGCTGCTGCGCGCGCTCGTCGCGCGTTTCTGGCAGGAGCCCTACCGCGCAAGGCTCGTACGCTGGGGCACCGCGCTGCACGATCGCTGGCTGTTGCCGCACTTCGTCGCCGCCGACATCCACGACGTCGTGGCTGACCTCAACGCGTTCGGCTATCCGTTTGCGCACGCTTGGTTCGATCCGTTCGTGGAGTTCCGCTTTCCGCGTTTCGGGACCGTCACCTATGACGGCGTCACCGTCGAACTGCGCCAGGCCATCGAGCCATGGCACGTGCTCGGCGAGGAGATGAGCGGAACCGGAACGGCGCGCTACGTCGACTCGTCGGTCGAGCGGCTCCAGGTCAAGGTGACCGGTATGACCGACACGCGGCATCGGATTGCCTGCAACGGCCGCGCGGTGCCGCTCGCACCGACCGGCGTCCCCGGAGAGTTCGTCGCCGGTGTGCGGTTTCGCGCGTGGAGCCCGCCGTCGGCGCTGCATCCGACGATCGGCGTGCAGGCGCCGTTGGTGTTCGACCTCGTCGACACCTGGGCCGGGCGTGCGCTGGGCGGCTGCACGTACCACGTGGCGCATCCGGGCGGGCGCAACTACGACACGTTCCCCGTGAACGCCAACGCAGCGGAGGCGCGTCGTTTCGCCAGGTTCTGGCCACACGGACACACCCCCGGATCGATGACCATTGTCGACGAGCCGCCGAATCCGGCGACGCCGACGACACTTGACCTGCGGTGGCAGCCCGCCGCATGACGTCGGGGCTGCCGCCGGGCGCCTCCGGTAGAATGCGCCCTTCGCATGGCCAGCCGCCGTCGTGACTTCGCCCATTCGCACCCGCTTCGCGCCGAGCCCGACGGGCTTCATCCACCTGGGCAACATCCGGTCAGCCCTCTTTCCCTGGGCCTTTGCGCGCAAGCACGGCGGCGTATTCATCCTGCGCGTCGAGGATACCGACACCGAGCGATCGACGCCCGAGGCGGTGGCCGCGATCCTTGGCGCGATGGACTGGCTGGGACTCGACTACGACGAGGGCCCGTACTACCAGATGGAGCGGATGGACCGTTATCGGGCGGTCATCGCCGACATGCTGGCCCGTGGGTTGGCGTACCACTGCTACACGACTCCCGACGAGCTCGAGCAGCTGCGCGCCGCGCAGATGGCGCGCGGCGAAAAGCCGCGCTACGACGGACGCTGGCGACCGGAGAACGCGGTCGGCCTGACCCCGCCACCTGGTGCCGCACCGGTGGTCCGGTTCAAGAACCCGATCGCAGGCGGTGTCATCTGGGACGACGCGGTCAAGGGTCGCATCGAGATCGCCAACGAAGAACTCGACGACCTCGTGATCGCGCGTCCGGACGGCACGCCGACGTACAACTTCTGCGTCGTCGTCGACGATCTGGACATGAGGATCACGCACGTGATCCGTGGCGACGACCACGTCAACAACACGCCGCGGCAGATCAATATCATTCGCGCGCTCGGGGCGACGCCTCCGGTCTACGCGCATCTGCCCACGGTCCTGACGCCGGACGGCGAGAAGCTCTCCAAGCGCCACGGCGCGAAGAGCGTGCTCCAGTACCGCGACGACGGCTATCTTCCGGAGGCGATCGTCAACTACCTGGCGCGCCTGGGGTGGGCGCACGGCAACGACGAGATCTTTTCGCGCGAGCAGTTCGTCGCGTGGTTCGACCTCGCGGGTCTGTCGTCGTCGCCGGGGCGGTTCGACCCGGACAAGCTCAATTGGGTGAACCAGGAGCATCTGAAACGCCTGCCGGAGGAGGAGTTGGGGCGTCGGCTGGTGCCGTATCTGGAGCGCGCCGGACTCGCGCCCGCCGCGGGCCCCACGCCGGGCCCCGTCGCGACGCTGCTGCGCGACCGGGTCGCGACATTGGCCGAGATGGCCGACGCGGCGCACTACTTCTACGCGACGCCGCATCCCGCACCGGAACGCGTCGCCGAGCACGTGAATGCGGCGAATCGCGGCGCGCTCCGGGAGCTCGAGGACGAACTCGCGACCATCGACTGGCGGCGGGACGCGCTGGCTGCCGCGATGAAGGCGGCCGCCGCCCGGCACGACATCAAGCCGGCGCAGGTCATGATGCCGCTTCGCGTGCTCGTCTGCGGCACACCGCAGACGCCCGCCATCGACGCCGTACTTGCGCTGCTCGACCGCGACGTCGTGCGGGCACGGCTGCACGCCGGGTTGTCGAACGCCTGATCGCGCGCGACGGCGCCGCGAAGGACGGCGGTGTATGGCGGGAGAAGGTGCCGCCGCGAACGCCTCACCGGTGTGCGGAATCCGTGTAAAATGAAAATTTCCGGGACTTGTCGTCCATGACCAAGTTCGTGTTCGTGACCGGCGGCGTGGTTTCCTCCCTGGGGAAGGGCATCGCCGCCGCGTCTCTCGCCGCGATCCTTGCCTCCCGCGGGGTCCGCGTCACCAATCTCAAGCTCGACCCGTACATCAACGTCGATCCGGGAACGATGAGTCCGTTCCAGCACGGCGAGGTGTTCGTCACCGAGGACGGCGCCGAGACGGACCTCGACCTCGGGCATTACGAGCGTTTCACCGATGTCCGGATGTCGAAGCGGAACAACTTCACGACCGGCCAGATCTACGAGAGCGTGATCCGCAAGGAGCGCCGCGGCGACTATCTCGGCGGCACCGTCCAGGTGATCCCGCACATCACCGACGAGATCAAGAGCTGGATCGCGGCGGGCGCCGGTGACGCCGAGGTCGCGGTCGTCGAGGTCGGCGGCACCGTCGGCGACATCGAGTCGCTTCCGTTCCTCGAGGCCATCCGGCAGATGGGCATCACGCTCGGCCGCGAGAACGTCTGCTACATCCATCTGACGCTGGTCCCGTACATCCCGACCGCGGGCGAGATGAAGACCAAGCCGACGCAGCACTCCGTGAAGGAACTGCGCGAGATCGGCATCCAGCCCGACGTCGTGCTCTGCCGTGCCGACCGCCCGCTGCCCGACGGCGACCGGCGCAAGATCGCCCTGTTCACGAACGTCCCGCCGGAGGCGGTGATCCCCGCGCTCGACGCCGACTCGATCTACAAGATTCCCGCGGCCCTGCACGCCGAGAATCTCGACGCGATCGTGTGCAAGAAGCTCGAGATCAATCCGCCGCCGACCGATCTGTCGATGTGGAACCAGCTCACCGCCGCGCTGCAGCATCCGGAGCACACGGTTCATATCGCGATGGTCGGCAAGTACGTCGACCTGACCGAATCGTACAAATCGCTGTCCGAGGCCCTGGTCCACGCCGGCATGCACACCCGGTCCAAGGTCGACATCCGCTACGTCGACTCGGAAGCGATCGAGCGCGACGGTGTCGAAGCGCTGTCCGGCATGGATGCGATCCTCGTGCCCGGCGGCTTCGGCAAGCGCGGCGTCGAAGGCAAGATCAGCGCGATCCGATATGCGCGCGAGCATCGCATTCCCTATCTCGGCATCTGCCTCGGCATGCAGCTCGCCGTCATCGAGTACGCGCGGCACAAGGTGGGTCTCGCCGATGCCAACAGCACCGAGTTCGATCCCGCGACGCCGCATCCGGTCGTCGCCCTGATCACCGAATGGCAGAACCGCGACGGCTCGATCGAAAAGCGCTCGGCCAGCTCGGACCTGGGCGGTACGATGCGCCTCGGCGCGCAGCCGTGCGATGTGGTGCCTGGATCGCTCGCGCATCGCATCTACGGTTCGACGACCGTCACCGAGCGCCATCGTCACCGCTACGAGGTCAACAACCACTATCTGGCGCGGATCGAGCAGGCCGGGCTCGCCGTCGGCGCGCGCGCCAAGAGCGCCGCGGCGGGCGACCTGTGCGAAATGGTCGAACTTCCCGGGCACCCCTGGTTCTTCGGTTGCCAGTTCCACCCCGAGTTCACGTCGAATCCACGCCGTGGCCATCCGTTGTTCATCGGGTTCGTGAACGCGGCCCTCGAACAGCAGCGGCGTTCGCAGGCCGGCGCGTCATCGTCGGCCGTCGAACTCGTCGCGTCGATCTGACGCCGGCGCGGCAATGAAGCTCTGTGGTTTCGAAGTCGGCCTCACGCGGCCGATGTTTCTCATCGCCGGACCGTGCGTGGTCGAATCGGAACAGCTGCAGGTCGACGTGGCGGGCGAGCTCAAGGAAACCTGCCGCGCGCTCGGCATCCCGTTCATCTTCAAGTCGTCGTACGACAAGGCCAATCGAAGCTCCGGCGCCTCGTTCCGCGGCCCGGGAATGGAGGAGGGCCTGCGCATCCTCGCCGAGGTCAAACGCCAGGTAGGCGTGCCGGTGCTGACCGACGTCCACAACGAGGCAGACATCCCGACGGTCGCCGCCGTGGTCGACGTACTGCAAACGCCGGCGTTCCTGTGCCGGCAGACCGATTTCATCCACGCCGTGGCGCGCGCGGGCAAGCCGGTGAACATCAAGAAGGGCCAGTTCCTGGCGCCCGACGACATGCTGCAGGTGGTCGCGAAGGCACGGGCGGCGAGCGGCGCCGACAACATCCTCGTCTGCGAGCGTGGTGTCACGTTCGGCTATCACAATCTGGTTTCCGACATGCGCAGTCTGGCGATCATGCGGGGTACCGGCTGCCCGGTCGTGTTCGATGCGACGCACTCGGTGCAGCTGCCGGGCGGGCAGGGGATCTGCCAGCGGCGGCCAGCGCGAGTTCGTCCCCGTGCTCGCGCGTGCCGCCGTGGCGGCCGGCGTCGCGGGCATCTTCATGGAAACGCATCCGCAGCCGGAGAAGGCCCTGTCCGACGGCCCCAACGCGTGGCCGCTGCCGCGGATGCGCGCGCTGCTCGAGGTGCTGCGCGAACTCGATGCCGTGGCGAAGCGCGGCGGATTCCCCGAGAACGAATTGATGGTGCGCGGTTGACGCGCCGATCCCGCGAAGGAGTCTGCCGATGTTCGTCCACCTGGTCCTGATCAAGCTGAAGCCCGGCGTGATCCGTACGGACCCGCGCGTCAAGGCGTGGGAGTCCATGTTCGCCGCACTGGAGCAGAAGTGCTCGGGGATCGTGCGTTTCGAATACGGCTGGAATACGACCGACCGGCCGATCGCCTACGATTTCGGTGTCAACATGGGGTTCGCCACGCGGGCCGACCTGGATGCCTACGGACCACATCCGGCGCACCAGGAGGTCGTGGCGAAGCTCCGCGAGATCGCGGACTGGATCATCTGCGATTACGAAGTCGGCGAGTGGGTGAGCGACTAGGGCGCAGGGCGCGTCGTCCGCCCGGGCGGACGCCGGCGATTGCCCGGACTACACACCAACATCACTGCATTGGGGAAACCAGCATGAGTGCCATCGTCGACGTCATCGCCCGGGAAATCCTCGATTCCCGCGGCAATCCCACCATCGAGGCCGACGTCGTGCTCGAGTCCGGCGTGTCCGGTCGCGCCGCCGTCCCTTCCGGAGCATCCACCGGCTCCAAGGAAGCGATCGAGCTGCGCGACGGCGACGCCGCCCGATACGGGGGCAAGGGCGTGCTCAAGGCCGTCGAGAACGTCAATACGGAGATCTGCGAAGCGATCATCGGGCTCGATGCGAGCGAACAGGCGTTCATCGACAAGACGATGATCGATCTGGACGGCACCGACAACAAGTCGCGCCTGGGCGCGAACGCGATGCTGGCGGTGTCCTGCGCCGTTGCCAAGGCCGCGGCGGACGAGTCGTCGCTGCCGCTGTACCGCTACCTGGGCGGGGCGGGCGAGATGCAGCTGCCCGTACCGTTGATGAACGTGATCAACGGCGGCGCCCACGCCAACAACAAGGTCGATCTGCAGGAATTCATGATTGTCCCGGTCGGCGCACCGAGCTTCCGCGAGGCGCTGCGCTACGGCGCCGAGGTTTTTCACGCGCTCAAGAAGATCATCGATGCGAAGGGGATGCCGACCACGGTCGGAGACGAGGGCGGCTTCGCACCGAACCTGCCCTCGAACGAATCTGCGCTGCAGCTTCTGGTCGAGGCGATCGACAAGGCGGGCTACGTGCCGGGCACCGACATCGCGCTGGCCCTCGACTGCGCGGCGAGCGAGTACTACCAGGACGGCGTTTACAGCCTCGCCTCGGAGAATCTCAAGCTCAACCGCGCGCAGATGGTCGACTATCTCGCGGCGTGGTGCGACAAGTACCCGATTGTCAGCATCGAGGACGGCATGTCCGAACACGACTGGGACGGCTGGAAACTCCTGACCGACCGTCTGGGGAAGTCGGTGCAGCTGGTCGGCGACGATGTCTTCGTCACCAACACGAAGATCCTGCGGCAGGGAATCGCCAAGGGCGTGGCGAATTCGATCCTGGTCAAGATCAATCAGATCGGCACGCTGTCGGAGACCTTCTCCGCGATCACGATGGCGAACCGCGCCGGCTACACTGCCGTCATTTCGCACCGTTCCGGCGAAACCGAGGACAGCATGATTGCCGACATCGCCGTCGGCACCAATGCCGGCCAGATCAAGACCGGCTCGCTGTCGCGGTCCGACCGCATCGCGAAGTACAACCAGCTGCTGCGGATCGAGGAAGATCTGGGCGAGGCCGCGAGCTACCCCGGACGCGGCGCGTTCTTCCAGCTGCGATAGCGCGTCGGGTCCACCTTGCGCTGGCTCGCCATTTCCCTCGTCGCGCTCGTAGCCGCGCTGCAGTATCCGATGTGGCTCGGCAAAGGGGGCTGGCTGCAGGTGCGCGAGCTCGACCGGCAGGTCACCGCGCAGCGCGAAGCGAACGGCAGGCTCAAGGCGCGCAACGACGCACTCGATGCCGACGTGCGTGACCTCAAGACCGGTTTCGAGGCGATCGAGGAGCGGGCACGCGCGGAACTGGGCATGATCCGGCAGGACGAGGTGTTCTTCCAGGTGCAGCGGCCGGCCCCGTCCGCGCCGGCGCCGCCTCCCGAGGCCGAGGCTTCGAAAAGCGTGCCGATCCGACCCTGAGGAACTGCCGGCGCTGCCCGTGGGCCCGCCGACAGATCGTCACGCCGTGCAACGCGTCACGTCCCGCCAGAATCCGCGTCTCAAGGAGGCGGCCCGTCTGCTGGCATCGGCACGCGACCGGCGCAAGGCCGGGAAATGCGTGCTCGAAGGTGAGCACCTGGTCGGTGCCTACACTGATCGCCATGGCGCACCGGAAGTGCTGATCGCCGCCGAGGATGCACTGGGGCGTCCGGCCGTGCGCGAGCTCGCAGAGCGATTCGCCGAACGTGCACTCGTTGTCCCGACGCGCCTGTTCGCCGAACTTGCCGTGCTGCCGGCGGCGGTCGGCCTGCTCGCCGTGGTCATCGCACCGCAGCCGGGCGCGACCCCTCCCGGCGACTTCTGCCTGCTGCTTGAAGGCGTCCAGGATCCCGGCAACGTTGGCTCGATGCTGCGCTCCGCGGCGGCGGCCGGCGTGGCCCAGGTTCTGCTCTCGCCGGATTGCGCGTTTGCGTGGTCCCCGAAGGTGCTCCGCGCCGGACAGGGCGCGCATTTTCAGGTGGAGATTCGCGAGGGGGTCGACCTGCCGGCGTGGTCGACGGCCTACCGGGACGGCGGCGGTGACGTCGTCGCGACCGTTGCATCGGGGGGGACGAATCTCTACGCGACCCCGCTTGCCGGGCGCGTGGCGCTCGCCATCGGCAACGAAGGGGCCGGATTGTCGCCGGCCCTGCTCGCGGTCGCGAATCGACACGTGACCATTCCGATGGCGGGCGGCGCGGAGTCGTTGAATGCCGCGGCGGCCGCGGCCGTGTGCCTCTTCGAGTGCGTGCGCCAGCGCACACGGGTTTGAACGCGATCGGGGTCGAGCCGGCGCCGGCAGGCATGCGGCCGATGGTCCTGCGGTGCCGGCCGTTGCATCCGCGATCGAGGGGCAGGAACCTCAGGTCATCGCGGCGCTCACGAGTTGCGTCCGAAGCCCGGCGGCGACATCGCGCATCCTTGCGGCGTTCGGCATCGCCGCCTGCGCGCCCTCGCCGACACAGGCCAGCGATCCGGCTGCGACGCCTTCGGCCAGTGCCTGCGGCCAGTCGGCACGGCGATCGAGCGCGGCCGCCAGCGCGCCGGTGAATGCGTCGCCGGCGCCTGTCGTGTCGCGAACCTCGATGGTCGGCGCCGGTATTCGCCACAGCCGCCCGTCGGCTGCGCCCAGCGCGCCCTGTGCGCCCAGCGTGACCACGGTAGCCGCGCCGAAGCGGTGATACGCCGTGGCGGCAAAGGCCTCGGGCAGCGACGGCATTCCGAGCGCAGTGGCAATGGCGTCGGCCTCGATCTCGTTGACAACGAGGACGTCGAGCAATCCGAGCAGGGCGACCGGCAACGATTGCGCCGGCGCCGCATTGAGTACGACCCGGGCGCCACGCGCATGCGCGCGTTGCGCCAGCGAGTGCACGGTCGGCAACGGAACTTCCAGCTGCATCAGCAGGGTGTTGCCCGCGCGCAGCAGGGCGTCGGAAACGTTTCCCGCATCGGCATTCGCGTTGGCGCCGGCAATGACCGTGATGCAATTCTGGCCGTTGCCGTCGACATGGATGATGGCCACGCCCGTCGTCGCATCGACGCGGGCAACCCGCGTCAGATCCACGCCCGCCGCAGCGAGCCCTGCCAGTGCCGTGGTCGCGAATACATCTTCGCCTACGGCACCCACCATCGCGACGCGGGCACCGGCACGCTGCGCGGCGAGCGCCTGATTGGCACCCTTTCCACCCGGCAGCGCGGACAAATGCTTGCCCGCGAGCGTTTCTCCCGGCCGTGGCAGGCGATCCACGCGCGCGACGAGGTCGAGGTTGACCGAACCGAAAACGATGATCACGAGGGGTCGGCGGCACTCGCCGGGTCGGGTGGGTTGACTGCACCCTTGATCAGGAGGAGGTCGGCATAGGGGCGCATGTCCCCGGTGCGAACGATGGCGAAGGCGCGACTTGCCCGGTCGTGGAACGCGCGACGTTCGAGATGCCCGATCTCGCAGTCGGCGAGGTCGTGCGTGGTGAACACGGCGGCGAAATCGGCAACCGGCGCCGGCACCGCCTGCGGATCGTCGACCACTTCCATGGTGTACGCCGCCGGTGCGGATGCGGTGTCGACCGGAAAAACCGTCAGGATCGCCGCCAGTGCCTGCGGCGACGTCGTTCCCGGCAGCTCGATGAGGCGGGTGGCGAGTCTCGCCGCCGGAAAGTTGGCGTCGACGACCGCCAGCTCGTCGCCGTGCCCCATGGCCCGCAGCGCGTGGAGGAGATCGGCGGTCAGGAGCGGCGACAGTCCTTTGAGCATGGGGAGAGGAAACGAGACGTGTCGTGAAGATGAACGCGTGTCACCGCATTCGGTGGCTGGCGAAGACGCGTCGCTAACCCGATAGTGCGGAATGCGCCTCCATCATACCGGAGCGCCGAAGCCATTCCTCCATTTGACGGCGACCGCGGCGATCCGCGGCGGAGAGCGGCGTGAGCGGCCGGCGTGGGCGACCCTGCGAGCCGCGTCGACACTGCCGTTGCCGTCGAGCGGGGTGAACAGCGCACATCCGACGCCGTAGACCGTTTCGGTCAAAAGATCCGCCGCTGCAGGTTCGCCCGGTGCACGATCGTCGTTGCGATTTCCTCGATCGATTTCGCCGTGGTGTCGAGCATCGGGATGCCCTCGCGCTCCATGAGGTGCTCGCACTCGCGGACCTCGTAGCGGCAGTTCTCGAGCTTCGCGTACTTGCTCCCCGGCCGACGCTCCTCGCGGATCTTCTGCAGGCGCTCGGGATTGATCGTCAGCCCGAACAGGCGATTACGGTATGGCAGCACCGAGGCCGGCAGCTTCCGGTCGGCGAAGTCGTCGGGCGTCAGCGGAAAATTCGCGGCGCGCAGTCCGAACTGCAATGCGAGGTAGAGCGAGGTCGGCGTCTTGCCGCAGCGGGAGACGCCGACGAGAATCACCTGCGCCTTCGCCAGGTCACGCGTGGCGGCACCGTCGTCGTGGGTCTGGGTGAAGTTGATCGCGTCCATCCGGGCGAAGTACTCGTGGCTGTTGGCGATGCCATGCGAACGGCCGGCAGCGTGCGAGCTCTTCGCCTGCAGCTCGGCTTCGAGGGGCGCGATGAACGCCTGGAAGAGGTCGAGCGTCAGCGCGTTCGCACGTTGACGGATGGTCGCGCTCATCGTCTCGTCGACCACCGAACTGAAGACGATCGGCGGCATGCCCTCGCGCTCACCAGTCTCGTTGACCTGGCGAATGACGGCCTCGACCTTCTCGGGCGTGTCCACGAACGGCACGGTCAGCCTCCGGAACTGGAAGTCCTCGAATTGCGTCAGCAGGCTGTTGCCGAGCATCTCGGCGGTGATGCCGGTGCGATCGGAGATGAAGAAGACGGTGCGAGTGTTGGGCATTGCCGACTCCGTGGCGGCGGTCGTCGCGCGGGCGTCGCGACGGAAGGGCAGATCCGTCCTCACGCCTCGACGCCAACCTGTAGCGCGTCCTACCAGTCCTTCCAGACGGGGACCACACCCACGGGCAGCGGGGGAAGCCCGCCCAGGTCGAGCCAGCTTTCGCCCGGTCCGTGATAGTCCGAACCCGTCGACCCCCTGAGATCGAAGACACGTGCGTAATTCGCGAACTCGGCGAACTGTTCCTGCGTGTGCGAGGCCGACAGGACCTCGAGGCCATCGCCGCCGGCGGCGCGAAAATCGGCGAGCAAGCGGCGCATTCCCGTCTTGCCGACCTTGTAGCGTCCCGGGTGCGCGAGGACGGCCTGGCCGCCGGCCGCGTGGATCCAGTCGATCGCCTGCGGCAGCGTCGCCCACGCGTGTTCGACGTGGCCCGGCTTGCCGGGATTGAGATAGCGCTTGAAGACGTCCTTGACCTCGCGGACGAATCCTGCCTCGACGAGGTAGCGCGCGAAATGGGTGCGCGACACGAGACGCTCGCTCGTCACGTACTTCAGCGCGCCTTCGTAGGCACCGGGAATGCCGGCCGCCGCCAGTGAATCGCCGATGCGGCGGGCGCGGGCGTAGCGACCGGCGCGGATCCCGGCGAGACCTTCGCTCAAACGTGCATTCGCCGGGTCGATGGCGAGACCGACGACATGGATCGTCAGCTTTTCCCAGCTTACCGAAAGCTCCGCTCCGCAGACGAGCTTGATGCCCGCCGTCATCGCGCTCGCCTGGGCCTCGGCGAGGCCGCCGATATCGTCATGGTCGGTAACGGCGAGGACGTCGACGCCGCGGGCTGCGGCGCGCGCGACCAGCGCCGCCGGCGCGAGCAGGCCGTCCGAGTACGTCGAGTGCGAATGGAGATCGAAACGGGCCATGGGCGCACTTGCGCAGCGCCTTGAGGTAAGCGGCGAATTCTAGCAGAATGACGGGTTTTCCCTGTTCGCCGGCGCGCGTCTTCGCCGGTCTCCGTGCCATCCAGCGATCCGCCGTGCTCACCGCCGCCAACATCACCATGCAGTTCGGGGCCAAGCCCCTGTTCGAGAACATCTCGGTCAAGTTCGGCGACGGCAATCGTTACGGACTCGTCGGCGCCAACGGCTGCGGCAAGTCCACCCTGATCAGGATCCTCGGCGGCGATCTGGAGCAGTCGTCGGGCAGCGTCGCCCTCGATCCCAACGAACGTCTGGGCAAGCTTCAGCAGGACCAGTTCGCCTACGAGGACGTGCGCGTGCTCGACGTGGTGCTGATGGGACACATCGAGATGTGGCGGGTGAAGGAGGACAAGGACGCGATCTACGCGAACCCGGACGCGACCGAGGACGACTACGTCCACGCCGCCGAGCTCGAGTCCCGCTTCGCCGAGTACGACGGCTACACGGCGGAGGCGCGTGCCGGCGAGCTCCTGCTCGGAATCGGCGTGGCCAAGGAGCTCCACGAGGGGCCGATGAGCGCCGTGGCCCCGGGCTGGAAGCTGCGCGTGCTCCTCGCACAGGCGCTGTTTTCCGACCCGGACATCCTGCTTCTCGACGAGCCGACCAACAACCTCGACATCAACTCGATCCGCTGGCTCGAAGGCGTGCTGAACGAGCGGTCGAGCACGATGATCATCATCTCGCACGACCGCCATTTCCTGAACAGCGTCTGCACGCACATGGCCGATCTCGATTACGGCACGCTGCGCGTCTACCCGGGCAACTACGACGACTACATGATCGCCTCGACGCAGGCGCGCGCACAGGTGCTGCAGGCGAACGCGAAGGCGAAGGAGCGCATCGCGGACCTCCAGGAGTTCGTGCGCCGTTTCTCGGCGAACAAGTCGAAGGCGCGGCAGGCCACCTCGCGCGCGCGCCAGATCGAGAAGATCAGGGTCGAGGACGTCAAGCCTTCGTCGCGGCAGAACCCCTATATCCGGTTCGATCTCGACGCGAAGGAGAAGCTGCATCGTCACGCGGTCGAGATCGACCAGCTCGCCAAAGGCTGGACCGGCCAGGCGCGTGAGCTTTTCGCCAACCTGAGCCTGATCGTCGAGGCCGGCGAGCGGATCGCGATCGTCGGGCCCAACGGCGCCGGCAAGACCACGCTGCTGCGCACGCTGATCGGCGAACTCGTTCCCGACGCCGGACGCGCGCGATGGGCGGAGAAGGCAAACATCGGCTACTTCATGCAGGACCAGACCGCGGCGTTCGACTCCGACCTCACGGCGGCGGAGTGGATGCGGCAGTGGGCCCGGGAAGGCGACGACGAGCAGATCGTCAGGGCCACGCTGGGCCGGCTCCTGTTCAGCGGGGACGATGGAGAGAAACCGGTGCGGGTGCTGTCGGGCGGGGAAAAGGGGCGCATGCTCTACGGCAAGCTGATGCTCACGCGGCCCAATGTGCTCGTGATGGACGAACCCACCAATCACATGGACATGGAGTCCATCGAGTCGCTGCAGCTCGCATTGGAGCAATATGCGGGAACGCTGATCTTCGTCTCGCACGACCGGCAGTTCGTCTCGGCGCTGGCCACCCAGGTCATCGAGCTGGGCGGCAGCCAAACCGTCCATTTCGTGGGCAACTACGAGGACTATCTCGGGGTGAGGGGTCTGGCATAAACCACGCGCCATTGGCGTGGTTGCAACAGAAAGCGCCGAAATTGGGGTCCGGCGGACGAACGGCCCTTGCGCAACGACCCGAATTCGGTCGATTATATGCCATTGGTATAGATGGGCAGCGGAAGCGTGCATTTCGCTGCATTATCCAAGGCGAGCGAAACCGTGAAACTCTTTGACCGCGTTCTCAATCCGCGCGAAATCCGCCGGCGGCTGGGGCTCAATCAAGAGCAGTTCTGGACCCAGATCGGGGTCACGCAAAGTGGCGGCTCGCGCTACGAAAGCGGCCGCGAAATGCCGAAGCCGGTGCGTGAATTGCTCCGGCTGGTGCACGTCGAGCAGATCGACCTGTCGCAGGTCAAGCGTGTCGACTTCGAGATCATCAGCTACCTCAAGTTGTCGCATCCGGATCTGTATCGCAGCTTGCGGCGCGCGGTGAAGGGTCGCCCTCGACCGGAGGGTTCGTCGGCTCCGGAGACTGCGGCGGAAGCCATGATCGGCCTCGAGGGCGGCGACCTGCCGCTTCCGGGCGACGTCCAAGGTGGAGGCAGTCACTCCAGCTGAACGCGTCGTCCGCCGCGCCGCGCCGCGTGCTCTCAGCAGATGAACCCGCTTCGGCGGGTTCTTCTTTTGCGACGCAACAGCGGCCATGGTCGCGGCGCAAATCACGCTAAAATGAGGCGTACGTGACGTAGTTTTGCGCGGCGCGTCATTCTGTCGCGCCTTGACAAGGGGAGACCACGCGGATGGACGCGCAGCAACGGGTAATTCCATTCGACCGTCTGCGGATGGCCGATGTCGAGGCGGTGGGCGGCAAGAACGCGTCGCTGGGCGAGATGATCAGCCAGCTGACCGGCGCGGGAATCCGTGTCCCGGGTGGCTTCGCGACAACGGCGTTCGCGTTTCGCGAATTTCTTGCCGATGGCGGGATCGACGCGCGAATCGCGGCCCGGCTTGCGGCCGTCGACGTCGATGACGTCAACGAATTGGCGCGGGCCGGAGCCGAGATTCGCGGCTGGATCGTCGCGGCACCGCTTCCCGCGGCACTCGAAGCCGAAATCGCGGCAGCGTATCGGATGCTCTCCGAGGGCGCGCCCGACGCGTCATGGGCCGTGCGATCTTCTGCCACTGCCGAGGACCTGCCCAATGCCTCGTTTGCCGGGCAGCAAGAAACATATCTTAATATCAAAGGCTTGTCACATATACTTCATGCTGTAAGAGAAGTATTTGCCAGCCTCTACAACGACCGCGCCATTGCCTATCGGGTCCATCAGGGCTTTGCGCACGAACACGTCGCCTTGTCCGCGGGCATTCAGCGGATGGTCCGCAGCGACCAAGGGGCCGCAGGCGTGATGTTCACGCTCGACACCGAATCCGGATTCGATCAGGTCGTCTTCATTACTGCGTCGTACGGTCTTGGCGAAACGGTAGTGCAGGGCGCCGTCAATCCCGACGAGTTCTACGTCTACAAGCCGAATCTGGCGGCCGGCCGACCCGCAATCCTGCGCAAGACCGTCGGCGGCAAGGCGATCAAGATGGTGTTCGGGGATGCACAGACCGCCGGCAAGTCGACGGTGACCCGCGAGGTCGCCCTCGACGAGCGGCACCGCTTTTCGATCACCGACGAAGAAGCCTGCGAGCTCGCGCGGTATGCAGTTGCCATCGAGCAGCACTACGGGCGTCCGATGGACATCGAGTGGGGTCGGGACGGCAGTGACGGAAAGATCTACATCCTGCAGGCGCGGCCGGAGACCGTGAAGTCGCGCGAGGGCGGGCGGAACCTGCGCCGCTACCGGCTCGAATCGAAATCGGAGGTGCTCGCCAGCGGGCGCGCCATCGGGCAGAAGATCGGGCAGGGCACCGTCCGGCTCGTCAAGTCGGCTTCCGAGATGGACAAGGTCCGCCCGGGCGACGTTCTCGTCGCCGACATGACCGATCCCGACTGGGAACCGGTGATGAAGCGGGCGGCGGCCATCGTGACCAATCGTGGCGGGCGCACTTGCCACGCCGCGATCATCGCGCGCGAACTGGGTATTCCCGCGGTCGTCGGCTGCGGCAACGCCACCGGCGTCCTGGACGACGGTGTGCCGGTCACCGTGTCCTGCGCCGACGGGGATACCGGGCACGTGTACCGCGGGATCCTGAAAGTCGCGATCGTCGACGTCGAACTCGACAGGATGCCCGAGTCGCCGACCAAGATCATGATGAACGTCGGCAACCCGGAGCTCGCCTTCGAGTTCCGCCGGCTGCCCAATGAGGGCGTCGGTCTCGCCCGGCTCGAGTTCATCATCAATCGCAACGTCGGCATCCACCCCAAGGCGCTGCTCGAGCTGGACCGCCAGCCGCCCGAGTTGCAGCGCGAGATCAGGGAGCGCATCGGCGGTTACGCGAGCCCCACGGAGTTCTACATCGCCAAGATCACCGAGGGCGTGGCGACCATCGCCGCAGCATTCTGGCCGAAGAAGGTGATCGTCCGGCTGTCGGACTTCAAGTCGAACGAGTACTCGAACCTCGTCGGCGGCCAGCGCTACGAGCCGCACGAGGAAAATCCGATGATCGGTTTCCGTGGCGCCTCGCGCTACATCGCCGCCGATTTCCACGACTGCTTCGCGCTCGAGTGCGCGGCGATGCGGCGGGTACGCGACGAGATGGGGTTTACCAACGTCGAGCTGATGATCCCGTTCGTGCGCACGATCGACGAGGCGGAGAAGGTCGTCGCCCTGCTGAAGGCGCAGGGACTCGAACGGGGGAGGAATGGCCTCCGGCTCATCATGATGTGCGAGATCCCGTCCAACTCGATTCTCGCCGACCGCTTCCTCGAGCATTTCGACGGCTTCTCCATCGGTTCCAACGACATGACGCAGCTCACGCTGGCGGTGGACCGCGATTCGGGCGGACCGATCGCGACGACATTCGACGAGCGCAACGACGCGGTGAAGGCGATGTTGTCGATGGCGATCCAGGCCTGCCGCAAGGCCGGCAAGTACATCGGAATCTGCGGGCAGGGGCCCTCCGACCATCCCGACCTTGCGCAGTGGCTGGTCGGCGAGGGCATCGAGAGCATCTCGCTCAACCCCGACACGGTCGTCGCGACCTGGCTGCTGCTGGGCGGCAAGAGCGCCTGAGCGTCTCCGCCGGGGTGCGGCGTGTGCGTCCGCCTCGGCCATGCCGCCGATTGCCGGCGGGCGCGGCGGCTCGTTTCATGGGGTGATGAAAACCACGCCGCGTCTTCGCCTCGAGCCCGCTCCGTCGCACATCGGACACGCACTGATCGCATCGGCCTGCGCACTGGTCGCGCTGCTCGTGACCGCCCTGCCGTTGCCGTTGGCGGCCCAATTTGCCGCGTGGTCGGCGACCGTTGTTGCATGGCGCGCCGGGCGCGCACGTTGCGTAGGGCGCGGGGTTGCCGCACTCCTGCAGGTGGGGACCGACCGGCGAATCGCCGTCACCGGCCGCGACGGCCGTACCGTCGAGGGCACCATCCTGGACGACACCTATGTCGGCGCGCAGTGGATCAGCGTCGTCTGGCATCCCGACGGCACACCGTGGTGGCGCCCCGCGCGAACGCTGCTCGTGTGTCCCGACAGTCTGCCTGCCGACGACTTGCGGCGGCTTCGGGTCTGGCTCCGCTACGGCCGGCCCGTTCCGCGATCGACCAGCGGACGACTGGACTCCTGACCGGCGAGCCACGCCTGGGCGTCGACGCATATTCCGCTTTCCGCCTTGGTCTGACCACCGAGCAAATGCAGGTATAGAGGGACCAGTGCTTCGGCTGCCGGCAGCACGGTTTTGTCCTCCCCCGGATGGGTCAGCATGCGCAGTGGTGAGCGTATCGGGCCGGGTATCACCGCGTTGACGCGCACGTTCGCACGACCCTCCCACTCGTCGGCGAGCGTCGACGCGAACGCCGACAATCCGGCCTTGGCCGCTGCGTACGCCCCCCAGAAGGCGCGCGGTGCCTCACCGCGAGCATCGAGGGTGAACACGACCGAGGCATCGGTCGCCGCCACCAGCAGCGCGGCGGTCGAGCGCGTCAGCGCCATCGCTGCGGCGACGTCGACGCGCCACACCTTGAGCCACGCATCGAACGACTGATGTTCCAGCGGGCCCAGGGAGCCCAGCATCGCGGCCGTGTGGACAAGGCCGTCGAGACGTCCGAGCTGGGCGCGTAGCGCCGCTGCCACGTTGCCGAAATCGTCGGCCGTGGCGGCGAGGAAGTCGAGCGGAAGAATCGTCGGCTGGGGATGACCTGCGGCGACGATCTCGTCGTACAGGGCTTCGAGCTTGCGTACGACGCGGCCGTGCAGAACGACCGTCGCGCCTCGGGCGGCGCACGCCAGCGCCAGAGGTCGCCCTAGGCCCCCGGCGGCACCGGTGATCAGAATGGCGCGGCCGGAAAGGTCGGCAGCGACGGCGGACGTTGAGGGCAGCGTCATCGAGGAGCGCGGGACGAACGACGGTCGGAGGCAATGCCGCGCCCGGTGTGCGCGGTGCAGCCGCATGCGGTCCTGCTGAACCCGGTGGCGTGCATGCGGGCGCCGAAAAGCATGTCCGCCGTGGGCGTCATTCTGGCACGACGCGCCCCGACGGTCGCGCCGATGCAGCCGCGGTTTGCCTCGGATTTTTCCGTACGCTATACTTGCAGCTTCGCCGTGGGGGTATAGCTCAGCTGGGAGAGCGCTTGCATGGCATGCAAGAGGTCAGCGGTTCGATCCCGCTTACCTCCACCACCGATCCAGCCGCGGCTCGCTTTCTGTGTGGGTCGCGGTCGTTCCAAGGTCCCCATCGTCTAGAGGCCTAGGACATCACCCTTTCACGGTGAGTACGGGGGTTCGAATCCCCCTGGGGACGCCAATAAAATCAAGAAGATAGAGCGGACCCCAGAGCCGTCATTCCTGCAAGTCCCCCAATCGGACCCACAATCGCCGACGCATGGCTTCATCGCGTCGTGGACCCCATCGACTCGTTGATCGCAAGCCACCGCACAATTGACCCGGATCGTCCGAGCGACGCCTTCCGGCAACTGAAATGCACGCTGCGCGCCGACTTCGACGGGAAGCCTTGGTACGTCCGCAAGGCATCCGCCGCAGAAGCACGCCCGCGCGACGAACGCTACGGCCGGCCCATGGGTTTGGATGCGTCCGAAGGCGTGAGCGTCGCGCCTGCGCGATCCTGCGCGGCCGCACGGCGCCGAAGTCGGTCAAACACGTTTGAAATCGCGAGGATCGATATGAATCGTCTACTTGTTGCATTGATCGCTGCCGCATTCGTTGGGACCGCTGCCGCGCCTGTTTCTCAAGTTTCGCGCCAATCCCTTGGGAAGTAGCTCGCGCAACAGCGTGTCGCGGACGAACAAAGAGCGCGCCCGACTGTTCGGGGAATGGTGGGGGCGAACAATCGAGCGCGGCGGGGCGTCATCGCCCCTGAATAGGTGCCGAGGTTCGGAGTAGCGCACCGGCCTCGCTTGTGGCGGCTCGAGCGTCCGCGCTTCAATTGCCATCAACTGCGCATATCCGGCGACAGGAACCGCAGACCAAGGCGCGCGGAATCGGAATGGGTGTGATCCTCGGAGCGCTCATGTGGGTCGCGATCATCGCGCTCGCCGACGTGGCGCTCCATTATGCCCTGCGTGTTGATTCCGGTCGATGGTTCGGATAATTCGATGCGCGCGGTGGATGCCGCCTGCCGTCAGCTCGCCTATGGGCAGCCGGTGACGGTGCATCTGCTGAACGTTCAGCCGCCGATCAATTCGGGGATCGTCAAGAACCATCTCAGCCAGGACCTGATCGACAAGTTCTACCAGGAACTCGGCGAAACGGCCTTGGAACCCGCCCGCGCCCGGCTCCACGAGGCGGGCATCGCGTACACGTCGCACGTCGAAGTCGGTGACGTGGCGCAGACGATTGCCCGCTACGTGCGCGACCTGTACTGCGACCAGGTCATCATGGGCACGCGCGGCCTTGGCTCCGGCGCCGTCGGGGCCCTCTCCGGCCTGCTGATGGGCTCGATCGCGACGAAGGTGATGCACCTTGTCGATGTGCCGGTGACATTCGTGAAGTGACCTCGTTCCGCTTGCTCCGCGGGTCCGCGAGGATGGCGATGAACCAGCGCAGCGACCGCGCCATTCGGACATCCCTCTGGCGCCTGCAGCTGAACGCCAATACGGTGAACGACTGCTTTATGCAGCGCCCGTCGACGCGAGTAGATCGATTCCGAGCGTCGCCTGTTGCATTTTCGATTGTTCGCTTTCCGCTGGGGCCAGGGATCGCTCAGGGTGGCGGGTTCAACGGGTCATTGCAACACCGTCCTAAGTCTATCAGCCGGCGTTTCAAATTCCACAGTCGTCTTCACGCCTGTTGAAGAGCCGACCTTGAAAGCGTCGCATTGGGTCTCAAGTTGGGGGTTGATGCTCGACGACTGGCAAGACCTCCTGCTGGGTCACACAAAGAACTCGCGATTACGCGAACGTGGATTTAGCCACCGTCAGCGCGGCGCACGAAACCTGCGCGAATCGATACCGAGCTTTCTCATCCGCGAGCGCAGCGTCTGCGGATTCAGGCCGAGCAGCAGCGCGGCGCCGAACGGGCCGTCCACTCGGCCGAGGCTCTTGCGCAGCGCTGCTTCGATGTGGGTCCGCGCCTGCTCGTTGAAGGTCGAGAACTCCTCGAGATCGCGAGGAAGATCGGTGGCCTGCGGAACTCGCATTGGTCGCAATGCCGGGGCGGCTGCGATGCCCAACGCTTTCGCCACCTCCAGCCGCCGTCCGTTACCGAGGATCGCCGCCCGCTCGATCACCGAAGACAGTTCGCGGATGTTGCCCGGCCAGTCGTAGCTGCAAAGCAGGCGCATGTCGTCTTCGACCGGCATGCACGGGGCGAGCCCCAGCTTGGCGGCAGCCCGCAGCGCAAAATGCATCGACAGCGCCGGCACGTCGCCCACGCGTTCGCGCAGCGCCGGCAATTCGATCGGAAATACGGCCAGCCGGTACCAGAGGTCCTCGCGAAAGCGGCCGTCACGGATCATCGCGCGCAGATCCTGATGGGTCGCTGCGATGACGCGCGCGTTCACGGCGATCGACTGCTCGCCGCCGACCCGCTGCACCAGGCCGTCCTGCAGCACGCGCAGCAGCCGCACCTGCGCCTGTAACGGCAATTCGGCCACTTCATCGAGAAACAGCGTGCCACCGTCAGCGCGCTCGAACCAGCCGCTACGTTGAGCCACTGCGCCGGTGAAGCTACCGCGCTCGTGGCCGAACAGCTCCGAGTCGACCAGTCCGCCCGGGATTGCGCCGCAGTTCACGCGCAAGAACGGTCCCGATGCCCGCCGCGATTGCCGATGGATCGCGCGTGCAATCACCTCCTTGCCACTGCCGGTCTCGCCGAGCAACAGCACTGGCGCGTCAGCATGCGCCACCTGCGCGACCCGCTCCATCACGTCGCGTAGACCGGAGTCGGCGCCAACGACTGCGTCCGCGATGTCGGTCCTACCGAGACGATTGAGCAGCGAGCGCCGGTCCGCCTCGGCCACCTCACGCAGCGCCTTCGCCTCGCGCTGTCGTGCGAAGTGCCGAAGCGCAGAGGCGAGCGGCTCGACCAGCGCGAGCACGATGTCGCGTGCGGCCGGGGTAAGCGCTGGTGTGTTCAGGCCAGCAAGCAGGAGCACGCCGGTGAGGCGTGGCTCGTCCGCGATCGCGGCCAGCACCAAAGGCCCCCGCGCCGCGTGCGGGATCACGCCGGGGTGTGCGCGCGAAAAGCTGCGCGCCTCGACCTTCAACACGCGCTCCCGTCGCAGCGTCTGCGGCAGGCTCGGCTCCCCGCCTTCGGCGACCCGATCGACACCGGCGACCCCCTCTCTCGGCCCGTCACCGGCGATCGCGACCGTTTCCCACACCCGATGCTGCGGAACGAGATAACGGATGGCGACCAGGTTGACCGGAAGGCCGGGTCGAGTGGCAGCGACGGCAGCTTCAAGCGCCGGCTGCAACTCGTCGTAACGCCCGACCGCGCGCCAAAGCTGCAAGGAGAGCGATTCGTTCACTTTCTTCTCGTGGGATGTCGCGGATATTTTGACATTTTATGCACTATTTCCGCCATATATCGTTGAACTCCTGCCGACTCAATGGGAACTGCAAGTCGAATCAATGACTTGGAGGCCTGGCGCGCAATCTGCTACCGAGACAGTAGGGGCACATCCCGTCGCAACCATTTCGAGGCACCAGATGCAACAAGCACGCAATACCTTCATGCTGCTTTACAACGACAGTCCGCGCCGCCTGCACATGTGGGGAGGTTGGGTCGCAGCAGTCGTCGTGCTGCTGGTCCTCAACGCACTGATGCCGCAGGGCCTGTGGATGAGTGGCCTGGCGCATGTCCTGCCACGCGCAGCGATCCTGGTCTTTCTGGTGGCACTGGTTTGCGAGTATCTCGACTCGAGCCTCGGCATGGGTTACGGGACCACGCTGACGCCGATTCTGCTGCTGGCCGGGTTCGCGCCACTCGATATCGTGCCCGCCATCCTGCTGAGCGAAGCTTTGACCGGCGCCGCTGCAGGCCTGCTGCATCAGCGCGACGGCAACGTCAACTTCCTGCGCGACCCGCGCGCTCGCCGCACTGCGGTGCTGCTGATCGCGCTCAGTGCAGCCGGCGCGATCGCGGCTGCCGTGCTCGCCGTCAAGATCTCGAAGCAAATGCTGACGCTGTTCATCGCGGCGATCATCATCGCGATGGGCATCATCATTCTGTTTACGCTAAACCGCCCGTTCCGTTACAGGCCCGGCGGCATCGTCGCGATCGGCGCGGTGGCCGCGTTCAACAAGGGGCTGAGCGGCGGTGGCTACGGGCCCCTGGTCACGGCCGGACAGGTGGTCTCCGGTTTGCCGTCCAAGCCGGCGATCGCGATCACGTCGGTCGCCGAGTCTTTCACCTGCGTAATCGGTCTTGCTGTGTATCTCGTGCTCGGACGTCAGATCAACTGGGGCCTGGCCATCCCGCTGGTAGGCGGCGCCTTGCTCTCAGTTCCGGTCGCCACCCTGACCGTGCGTCGCCTGCCTGAGAAGGGTCTGCGACTGATCGTCGGTGTGGTCACGGTCGCGCTCGGGGCCCTGGCGCTGTCGGCGGTGTTGAAGTAGCGGCGGTGCGCG